>CAWKKE010000010.1:0-552381 GCA_963850185.1 uncultured Acidimicrobiaceae bacterium | reverse complement strand
CTGTCCGGCTCCCGAAGGAGCTTGGGTGGCCATCCATCTGAGCGGCCTACCTGGGGAACCCTCCCTCTCGGGAGGCGGGCGAGCAGCCCATTTCCCACGCTTGGCCTTGCTCCGGGTGGGGTTTACCGAGCCACCGAGGTCGCCCTCGGCGCTGGTGCGCTCTTACCGCACCGTTTCACCCTTACCTGTGCGGACCCGGAGGCCCGCCATCGGCGGTTTCCTTTCTGTGGCACTGTCCTGCGGGTCGCCCCGACTGGCCGTTAGCCAGCACCCTGCTCTGTGGAGTCCCGACCTTCCTCGACACGATCCCGCAGAGCGGTCCGTGCCGCGGCCACCTGGCCGACTCACCGTCGTCGCCAATTGTGCCACTGCCGGGCATGTGAAGGTGACCGGACAGTGCATCGGTAGGGTGTCGTCGATGTCCGGCGGCCCCCGTCAGCTCTTCGATCCCGAGGCTCCCCCCGAGGACGCCGCCTCGGATCTCCGGACCGTGTCCGGCGGGGACGAAGGAGGGGACCGACGAGGCGTCCACTCCATCGGCGGTGTCTACGACCAGGTCGAGGGTGCCCTCAACCAGGCTTTTCCCCGGAACCGCCACCTCTGGGTCCGTGGAGAGATCCGGCAGGTCTCTGATCACCGGTCGGGCCACCTCTATATGAGCCTGGTCGACCCCGAGGACGAAAGCCCACGCCGTGATCGGTCACGTGGCGGCGTGCCCACGCTCAATGTGAAGTGCTGGCGCAGCTCCTGGGCGCCCTTGCGCCACGGTCTGGCCAAGCAGGGTGTCGAGCTGGCCGAGGGGATGGTCGTCGTCCTGCGCGGCTCGCTCGACCTCTACCGGGCCAAGGGGGAGATGAGCCTCATCCTGGCCGAGGTGGACGTCACGGCGTTGCTCGGCCAACTGGCGGAACGGCGGGCGCAGCTGCTCCGGACGCTCGACGCCGAGGGCCTGCTGCGGCGCAATGCGCGCCTTCCCCTGCCGGAGGTCCCACTCCACGTCGGCCTGGTCGCCAGTCCGGGTACCGAAGGTTGCCAGGACTTCCTCGGGCAGCTCACCGGTTCGGGGTTCGGGTTCCGTGTCTCCCACGTGCGGGTCACGGTGCAGGGGCCTGGTGCGCCGTCCTCCATCGCCCGTGCCGTCACCGCCCTCAGCCGGAGCGACTGCGACGTCATCGCCGTCGTGCGCGGCGGGGAGCGCGGGCGGACCTGGCCGCCTTCGAGAACGAAGCGGTCGTCCGTGCGATCGCCACCGCGGCCAAGCCGGTCTTTACGGGCATCGGGCACACCGGTGACGAGACGCTGGCGGACATCGTTGCGGCGCGGGCGTGTATCACGCCCACCGAGTGCGGCCAGCTGATCGTGGAGGACACCCGATACTGGTGGTCACGGCACGTGTCCGAGCCAGCAGCCTTGCTGGCCCGCCGCGTCCCCACCTACCTCGCTGACGCACAGTCCCGCGACACCCAGGCCCGCAGCCGTCTGACGGGGGCGGCGCGCCAACAGCTCGCGCGTCCATCGGAGCGCCCTGGCCCGCAAGGGTTCGTCGCTGCGCCGGGCCGCACCGGAACGGCTGGCTGCGAGTGCGACGCGGCTCAGCGCTCGAGCGGCCCGGTTGGGCCCGCTCAGCCTCGGCCACCTGGGGCGCCAGGGCGAGCGCGTGCAGTCGTGGCGCCGCCTGCTCGCCGCCTACGACGTCGATCGGCAACTCGAACGCGGCTACAGCCTGACGCTGACCGCCGAGGGTCGCTTGGTGCGCAGCGCGGCGGGGCTGGCCAAAGAGCAGGAGATCGTGACCCGTTTTGCCGACGGCACCGTGCGGAGCCGGGTGCAGGCGGTAGAGGAGAACAAGGCAGGAGGAGACGCATGACCAACCAGGACGAAGCCGTCCCGGTCGAGCAGCTGAGCTTCACGGAGGCGAGCCGAGAGCTCGATTCGATCGTGAATTTCTTCGAACAGCGCGAGGTGGACGTCGACGTGCTCGTCGGCCAGCTGGAACGTGCGACCGCCTTGATCGACGAGCTCGATCAGCGCCTGCGCCGGACCCAGGCTCAGGTCGAGGAGCTCGTGCCCCGGCTCGACGCGCTGGCCGGCAACGTGGCCGGCACTGCGGCAGGGGAGGGCGACGATGACTGAACGTGCAGTCGCAGCCGACGGTGCCAGCGCGGAGGACCGCTTGTATTTCCGGCAGCTGCTCTCGGGCCGGGACTTCGCGCGGGGCGACGTCATGGCCCGCCAGATGGTCAATTTCGTGTATCTCATCGGCGACCGCGAGACGGGTGAGGCCGTCGCCGTCGACCCGGCGTACGCCGTGCAGGACCTCTTGGACATCCTGGCGGCCGACGGCATGCGGCTGACCGGCGTGCTGGGGACCCACTTCCACCCCGATCACCTCGGCGGGCAGATGGGCGGATGGTCCCTCGAGGGCATCAGCACCCTGCTCGAGAAGGTGCAGGTGCCCATCCACGTCCAGGCCGACGAGGTGCCCTGGGTCGAGCGCACGACCGGGGTCGGTGCCACCGACCTGGTCGCGCACCACAGCGGCGATGCGCTGCAGGTCGGGCAGGTACGCGTGGAGATGATCCACACACCGGGCCACACGCCCGGAAGCCAGTGCTTCCTGGTCGACGGTCGGCTCGTGGCCGGTGACACGCTCTTCCTCGAGGGCTGTGGCCGGACCGACTTCCCCGGCTCCGACCCGCTCGCCATGTACGAGTCCATCCACACCCGTCTGGCCCGTGTGCCCGACGAGGCGATCCTGTTTCCCGGCCACCTCTACTCGCAGGATCCCTCGCAGAGCATGGGGGAGACGCGGCGTTGGAACTACGTCTTCCGGCCACGCTCCGCAGAGGAGTGGATGGCGATGTTCGGGTCGTGAGTCCGGGAACCGAGTTGACCGCGGACAGTACCGTCCTCGTCGTCGGGGCCTCACTCGCCGGATGGCGAGCCGTCGAGACGCTGCGAGGGGAGGGCTTCGACGGGAAGATCTCTCTGATCGGCGAGGAGCAGCATCTTCCCTACGACCGTCCCCCGCTCTCCAAGCAGGTCCTGGCCGGGACATGGCCTCCCGAGAAGGCGGTGCTGGCGGACAAGCGACGCTCGAGCGAGCATCGGATCCACGAGGTCCTCGGTCGCCGCGCCATCGGCCTCGACGCGGAGTCGCGGAAGGTCGAGCTCGACGACGGCACCATCCTGGAGGGCGACGGCGTCGTCATCACCACCGGCGCGCGACCTCGCCCCTTGCCGGGCACCGAAGGACTCGGCCAACGCGACGGGTTGTTCACCTTGCGCACCCTCGACGATTCGCTCGCTCTGCGCGCCGCGGTGACGGCGGTCGACGACGCCAGGGTCGTGGTCATCGGCGCCGGCTTCATCGGGGCCGAGGTGGCGTCCACCTGCGCCGCGCTCGGCTGCCGCGTCACCGTGCTCGAGGCGCTGGACGTCCCGCTGCGCAACGTTCTCGGTCCCCTCATCGGATCGCACTTCGCGTCGCTGCACGAAGCGCACGGCGTGGACTTGCGCACCGGCGTGGGCGTGCGGAATGTGCGCCGCGTCGACGCCAACGACGCAGCCGCCACGCCAGGGAACGCTGGTCCGGGCCGCCTCGTGATCGAGCTCAGTGACGGCGAGACATTCCACGCCGACGTGGTCGTCGTGGGCATCGGTGTGGTGCCGACGACGGACTGGCTGGCTGACTCCGGGCTCACCATCGACAACGGCGTGGTCTGTGACGAGCGACTCTTCGCGACGGACGGCATCGTGGCGGCGGGCGACATCGCGCGCTGGCAGTGGCGTCGTGATGGCGACGTGGAATTGATCCGGATTGAGCACTGGCAGGTCGCGGCCGAGGCCGGCGTGGCCGCGGCGCGTAGCCTGGTGGCCGGCCGTGCGGACGCACCGGCTTTCGAACCTGTCCCGTACTTCTGGTCCGATCAGTACGGCATCCGCTTGCAGGTGCTGGGAAGCCCACGCGGCAGCGACGAGATCCACATTGCCGAGGGATCGCCCGAGGAAGGGAAATTTCTCGCTCTTTTCGGAAGGAAAGACCGCCTCCGTGCCGTCATGGCCATCGGCAAGCCCCGGCAATTGATGGGGTACCGACCGCTCTTGGCGGGGGGCAGTAGTTGGGGCGACGCCCTGGCGCACGGGGCGGGGTAGCCCCTGGTACGCCCCTTTGCGCCGCCAACGAGCATCGGCGCAGGCACGACCGGACCCGAAATGGACGCCAATTAGGGCCACTCGGCCCTAACGGACCGCGCGACCCGGGCGTACCTTGCTCAACGGGCGGGAGCGAACTTGGCGGTGCGCTCGCCTTTGGTATCAGGCGGTGGAACAGCAAAAGAGTGATTCGCAGGGAAGGGGGTCACTCGGGTGGCGAGATCTCCTTCTGGGGTGGGTGCAAACCCCCTCAGAAGGAGATGCCCGAGAGTTCCGGAATGGTGCCTTCGGCCTTTTGCCGCGCCGCCAGCCAGCGATCGCGCGCCGCGGCGCGATCGGCCTCGTCCTGTTGCGGTTCGACCGTTCGACGGGGCGTGAAGGTTTCGGCGAGCTCGGATGTCGTGGCGTAGGTGCCGACGGCCAAGCCGGCCAGGAGTCCCGCGCCCAGGGTGGTGGCCTCGTGCACGGGGGAGATCTCCACGGGACGTCCGATGGCATCGGCCAAGGCCTGCACGAACACGTCGTTGTCGGACATGCCGCCGTCGGTGCGCAGAGCCGTGATGGGAAAGCCGCTGTCCGACTCGCTGGCCTCGACCAGATCAGCGCCGCGGTGCGCCACACCTTCGAGCACGGCGCGGACGATCTCGGGGCGGCCGGAGCCGCGAGTGAGCCCCACGAGTGTCCCGCGCGCGCCGAAGTCCCACACCGGCGTCCCCAGGCCGAGCAGTGCCGGCACGAACCAGACATCGCCCGAGCTCGTGCACTGTGCCGCCACCGTCTCGGATTCCTTCGATGTCGCGATGATCCCGAGATCGTCGCGGAGCCATTCGATGCAGGTACCCGCGGAGAGCATGACCGCTTCGGTGCCCCAGGTCGCCTGACCCCCGACGCGGAAGGCGACGATCGGAAAGGTGCCTGCGCCACCCCGGCTCATCCCTGACGCCGCCGCGGCGGGTCCGACACACTGGTCGAGCATGCCGCCGGTCCCGAACGTTGCCTTGGCGAGGCCGGGCAGGGTGCAGCCCTGGCCGACGAGGGATGCCTGCTGGTCCCCGGCGATCCCGCAGATTGGGGGAGCTCCGGGAAGTGCCGAGGCGCTCCCGAGCGCTCCGGAGGAGTCGACCACCTCCGGCATCATCGGCATCGGGATCCGCAGTTTCTGCAGCAGCGGCTCGTCCCAGGCGATGGTCGCGTCAACCAGGGCCGTCACGGCCGCATTGGTGGCGTCTGTCACGTGCAGCGCGCCCCCGGAGAGCGTCCAGGCCACCCAGCTGTCGACGGTCCCGAAGCAGAGTTCCCCTTGCGCGGCGCGCGACCGTTCGGGGTCGACCTCGTCGAGGATGGCCATCACCTTCGTGGCCGACGCGTTCGGTGCCAGCCGGATGCCTTCGGCTTGGAGGACCAGGCAGGTGCCGACCGTGCGCAGATCCTGCCAGCCGATGCCGGGCGCGACGGGCGTCCCGGTGGCGCGCTCCCAGACGATGCTCGACGCGCGCTGGTTGGCGATCCCGACTCCGGCCACCGGGCCCCCGTCTTCGAGCGAGGCACGGGCCACCTCGAGGACGGCGCCGGACATGCGGGCGGCGTCGAACTCCACCAGGCCCGGGGCCGGCGTGGCGGGCAGGAGCGGGACGCGGTGCTCGTGCTCGACGGTCGCGTCGGGTCGGACGATGGCCGCCCGCACTCCCGAGGTCCCGACGTCGACGACCAGGATGCTTCCCCCGTCGCGGCTCATCCCCAGGGCGCCGGTCCAAAGGGCGAGTCGAGGCCGAACTTGCCGGGGTTGAGGATCCCGTTGGGATCGAAGGTCGCCTTGAGGCCGCGGAGCACCTCGAAGCCGGTGCCCAGCGCGCGGGGCAGGAAGCGGGAGCGGTTGAGCCCAATGCCGTGGTGGTGGCTGATGGCGGCACCGTGCGCCAGGGTGGCATCGGTCACGGTGTCCCAGGCCTGGCGGTAATACCGCTCGCGCCACGCGTCGTCGCCGTCGGGCCCGCGTCCCCCGAAGGTGAAGTAGAGGCATGCGCCGTCGGGGTACGCGTGGGACTGGTGCGCCGACGCCGCCAAGGTCCCCTCGATGTCCTTGACCGCGCCGATGACCTCATCGAAGAGGCCCGAGAGCGCTGACCACGGACCGGAGATCTCAGCCGTGTCGACCACGATGCCGCCTCGCCACAGGGGCGCCAGCGCGGAGACATCGTTGCGGTGGCCCAACCACCGGTCCACCAGGCCGCCATCCAACGGTTGCGCCCCGGCCTCGGTCGAGCACTCTGCGTCGACGACGCGCATCGTGCCTGCGAGGACGTCGAGATCCGCCTCGTCGAGGACGATGAGCACGTTGGTGTCGCCCTCGTCGAAATTCCGTTCTGACTCCGTCTGGTCGTAGAGGCGCAGCACCGCCGGGGTTGCGCCCCGGCGAAGGATCCTGCGACACGCCTCCAGGCCGTCGGCGAAGGTCGAGAAGCCGAACGCTCTGCGCTCTTGGCCCGGCGGCAGGGGGTGGATGCGCAGACGGGCCTCGGTGATGACGCCGAGCGTTCCCTCGCTGCCGACGAAGAGCTGCGTCAGGTTCGGACCCGTAGCGGCTCGGGGTCCCTTCCCTTCGGTGTGCACGACGCGGCCGTCGGCCAGCACCACTTCGAGGCCGATCACCATGTCCTCGATCTTCCCGTAGCGGGTCGAGTACTGACCGGCCCCGCGGCAGGCCAGCCAACCGCCGACCGTGGAGAGGTCCATGGACTGCGGCCAATGCCCGAGCGTGTAGCCCGCCCCGACCTCGCCCAGTGCGGTTTCCAGATCCGGGCCGAAGGTGCCGGCACCCACGTCCGCCCTGAGGGAGGTCTCATCCACCTCGCGGAGGCCGTGGAGCGCCGTCATGTCGAGAGCCACGCCGCCGTGCACGGGAATCGAACTCCCGCAGACGCCGCTGCGACCGGCGGCCGCCGTGACCGGCACGGCAGCCTCGTTGCAGGCGGCGAGCACGGCCGACACCTGCTCGGTGGAGGCGGGGCGCACGACCACCGCGGGGCGTTGCGGCACCGCACCTTCGGCGGCCCAGCCGATGGCGATCGGCCACCAGTCGCGTCCGGCTTCGGCCCGGGCGTCCTCGTCGAGCACCAGCTCGGCCCCGCTGGCGGTCAGCCGGTCGAGGAGCGCCGGTGGAACGTCGACGACGCGCGCCGAGTCGATCAACGACGTCCGCGCCGGTCGCATCAATGGGAGTGACCGGAGTGGGCTCGGTCATCGGAGGTCGAGCCCGGCCGTGAGCAGTTCCTTCTGACACGACTCGGTGAACCGGGCCACCTGCTCGCGCGTCTCCTCCTCGTTCCATCCCATGTCGGGCGCCATGAGCTCCACGACTGCCGTGGCGGCGTCCATGGTCGGCTGGGCGCGCTGGATTGCAGCGCGTGTGCGGCGCGACAGCACGTCATCGAGCGTGCCGACCATCTCCTCGCGCGCTGCGTAAAGGACCTCGGCACCCGTGTACGGCAGTCCGGCCACCACGGGCCCCAGCAATTCCGGGCGCCCGTCCGCCAGGGCGAGGACATCGGGCGAGGCGGTTCCGTAGCGGGTGAGGAGGCGGGCATGTGGCTGGGCGAGCGTCACCGGATCGCGGGCCTTGGTCGTCGCACCCATGAGCGGGAGTGACTTTGTCACGCAACGTCGTCGATACGGCGACTCGCCAAGACGGGTCACGACGACGTCGACGGTGTCCTGTGCCATCTTGCGGTACGTGGTCAGCTTGCCGCCGGTCACGGTCACCACGCCGTGGCCGGATGTCGTGACCGTGTGGCGGCGTGAGAGGTCGGCCGTGCGCTCCGAGACGTGCCCGCCCTTGGCCGGTGGTGCCAGGAGCGGACGGAGCCCGGCCCAGACACCGGTGACGTCGGCCCGGGTCAGGTGCGAGGTCGTGATGGCATTTGCGGCATCGAGCAGGTAGTCGACGTCCTCGGGGGTGCAGGCCGGATCGTCCAATGGGCCCGCGTAGTCCGTGTCGGTGGTGCCGACATAGACGAGGTCCGAGTCCGGCCACGACACGACGAAAACGGACCGCTTGTCCTGCGGGACGGGGATGACCGCCGCGATGTCGCACGGCAGCCGGCTCGCCGGCAGCGTGATGTGGATGCCCTTGGCCGGTCGGATCGCATGGGGATCCTGGCCCTCGTCCAGGGCCCGCACGTGGTCAGCCCAGACTCCCGTGGCGTTCACGACGATTCGGGCCCGGATCGGGAACTCCGACGTCTCGTCGTCGGCTACCGCTCGCACCACGGCGCCGTCGGCGGTCCCGTCCGCGCCAGTCGTCAGGCGGACGACCGGGGTGTAGTTGGCGACGACCGCGCCGAACTCGTAGGCCGCCGTCCGAGCCACGGTGAGCGTCAGCCGGGCGTCGTCGGCCCGGGCGTCGAAGTAGAGGAACCCCGCCACGAGGTGGTTGGTGCTGAGGGTCGGCAGATGTGCCAGCGCCTCCTGCTTCGTGACCTCGCGGTGCCGTTTCCCGATCCGCCAACCGCCGGTCAGGTCGTAGAGCCACAGCGCGGTGGCGTACGAGCGCGCCACGGTCTTGGACACGACACCGTCACGGCCGAAGAGGGGAATGAGGAACGGGAGCGGACTGACCAGATGGGGCGCGTTGTCGAGGAGGTGCTGGCGCTCGGCCAGGTTCTCGTAGACAAGGCGGAACTCACGTTGCTGGAGGTAGCGGATGCCGCCATGAATCATCTTCGAGGACTTGGACGATGTCCCCGACGCGAAGTCGCCCTTCTCGACCAGCGCTGTCTTCAGGCCGCGGCTGGCGGCGTCGAGGGCGACGCCGGCCCCGGTGATTCCGCCGCCCACCACCAGTACGTCGAACATCTCGTCGCCGAGGCGTCGCAACGCATCGGCGCGGCGAAAGGGGTGCACTGATCAAGACTGCCACATCCTTCGCGCCGCCCGACCGGGGGCACGTCAGCTGCCATCGGGGTAGCCCCCCCGGTGCAGCACCATGGGATGGTGCGGGAGGATCTCGGGGCGACGCACCCGGGCGCGCCAATTGTCGGGATGCGGGACGAGGCCCGGCGCCAGCGGGGAGGTTTCGAACGTCCCGTCGCCGACGACGTCCTCGAGGGCGACCCGGAGGTCGTCGACCGCGTCGTCGCCGAAACTGGTGCGCCAGGACGCCTCGGTGGCATGCAGGAGCCGACGGTACTTCGCCTGTGCCTTCTCTCCTTTCGGGGTGAGCCGGACGATCTTGCCCCGGCGCGCCGTCGTGTCCGGCACTGCCACGGCACAACCGTGTCGCTCCAGCCACCCCACGCACATGGCATTTGCTTCCCGGGACACGCCGGTCAATCGGGCCAGATCGCCGGGGCGTGTCCCCGCGCCGTTGAGGACACGCAGAGTGTTGGCACTGATGGGCAGCGAGATCCGTGCGTCCGCTTCGAAGTCGACGGTGAAGGCGTAGAGGACCCCGCTGAGGAGCGGCGAGAGGGACCCGCTCGTTGGGAGTGGGGTGTGCGCACCAGCAGCGACGTCCCGCCGCACGGGTTCGTCCACCCTGCCGCCCTGGGTGGGATGGATCACCGGGAGGTATGCCGGCGGCTCGATGCGAAGCGCGTCGAAGATGGCCCTGAGTGCCCGGTCCAGCCGGGCGAAGCCGGGAGCACCGAGACGCCGCCGCCAACGATCGTCAATGACGGATGGGAGAGACGACCAGACGCCCTGTGCCCGCAGACCGGCTCGGCGGGCGCGCACCGTCGCGTCGTCCTGGGGCGGCTTGCGCAAGGGCTGGCCCTCCGGTGGTGTGATCGTGATGTACCCCCACCGCCGGAGGCCGTTGAGGAGGAGTTCCGTCGTGCGCGCCCGTGCGCGCAGCGTTGCCACCGTGACGCCGTCGGTATCGATGTGCTGCAGCACGTTGGCCCACAACGCAGACGAGACGAGCCACGGTCCGCTGCGCCCGGTGTCGGCAGCCTGCTGGCGGGTGGTGCGATGGGGCAGGCTGTGCTCGGCCTCGTTGTCGAGCTCCATCGTGTGCGCGACGAGGGCCTGCGACAGCAGCGTGGGGAGCGGGGACGACGCAGGCACCTCTCTCATCTTCGCGTCCGGCCTAGGGTCGTCTGATGGCCCCGGCGCCAGCGGAGCATTGGGACCTCTACCGGCGGACCGTGGTCGACATCGAGCGTCACGATGGAAGCAGTCTCCGAATCAGTTCGGCCGTGAACGCAGAGGAGGCCGGCTGGCCCTGGCCCGACGAGCGGCCGGTGCATGTCCTGACGGCCTGGGATCCAGGCGTCGAGCGACCGGCCCGGGACGTGAATCGTGTGCGGCAGGCGGCCCTTGAAGCAGACCTCGGTGTGTTGTCCGTCCGGCTGCTGGCTGCGGTCGGAATCGACCCGGTCACGGGACGCCGGGAGGAGGGAGTGGCGGTCCGCGGCCTCCCGGAGGCGAAAGTGCTGGCTCTGGGGGAGCGCTACGGCCAGGATGCCGTCTTCGCCTGGACGCCGGCGGAGTGGGCCATCGTGGCCTGCCGGGGCGGCCGTCGCCTGACCTCGGGATGGTCCCTGGTGGTGTCCGAGCCCGAATTCCGCTTCAGCCCGACATCTGACGCGCCGATTTGATGGGTGGAGGCGGCGCGCGTCGGCACGCAGCACTCTGCGGGGGAACCGATGGAGCACTTCGACGAGAGCTGGGATGAGATCGCATCCGACGCCGAGCTGGAGTGCGATTCTGATCCAGAGGCCCTGTGGCGCAGCCTGGTCGCGGACGAGGACTGCCCCCGCTACTGGTCCGAGAGCGTGTGGTCCCATGACGCCGAAGAGACGTTCGGGTCCGGCGCGCTGCTCTTCGTGGACCGCGACGCCGAGGCCGAGCTGTGCGATGAGATCCGCCTCTCCGAACTCTGGGGTTTCTGTCAGAACGGTCACCTGGCCATGGACGAATTCTTCGAACTGTCGGCTCTGATCACTCGGGTGCAGGGCCTTCCGGGATCGCCGTGTGTCGACTGTGAGATGTTGCGCCGCCCTCAGACCAGCCCCAATTGGGCTCTCGCCGCGACGACCCTGTGCCGGGCGCACCTGCGCTTCCGGTTGGGTCACACACGAATCGACGGGGGCACAAGCAGGCGGTAGGGAATCACGCCCGCGCCACCGGGGGCGGGGCACAATGTCGGCGTGACGCTGGCCGCCCGTGTCTTCGCCGCCTCCCACCTGACCGGCACGTTCGTCCTGCGCTCCGGACGGACCGCCGACCACTACTTCGACAAGTACCGCTTCGAGTCCGACCCGGTGCTCTTGGCCGATATCGTTTCGGCCCTGGTGCCGCTCGTGCCCGCGGGAACCGAAGGTCTCGCGGGACTGGAGCTCGGTGGCGTCCCGTTGGCAACCATGCTGTCGTCGGTCACCGGGTTGCCGGCGTACTTCGTGCGCAAGGAGCCGAAGAAGTACGGCACCGAGCAGGTCTGCGAAGGCGGCGAGGTGGCGGGCCGCCGTCTGCTCATCGTTGAGGACGTCGTCACGACGGGCGGCCAGATCGTGCTGTCGGCGCAGGACCTTCGTTCGGAGGGAGCGGTGGTGGAACACGCGGTCTGCGTCATCGACCGGGAAGGTGGCGGCGCCGGCGTCGCGGCCGCCGAGGGGATCACCCTGCACGCCCTCTTCACAATGCGCGACCTCGAGGCCTCCGGCCAGAGTCGACCATGAGTGCGACGGAGCCACCGTACGAGTTGATTCTGACAACGATTGTCAAAAACCGGGTGACGCCCGCTAGGGTGGCGGCGCTATGTCCGACTACACGATTCCCGAACCAGAGCCGAAGGAGGTCGACGAGCGACTGTCCGTCGAGCTCAGCCACCTGGTGGACAACCAGGTCCTCCGTGGGCATCCCTCGGGCGACGAACGGTGCGACAACTGCCGTTACTACCTTGAGCCGTACAAGGATCTTTCGTACTGCTGGCACCCGAAGCTCCGCATCCTGGTCGGGGGCAACTGGTGGTGCCAATGGTGGGAGGCCATTCCAGAGGGCGAAGCGACCGGTACGTAGGCATTCTCCGCGGCGTGCGTCTGGGGCGACCCCGCATGTTGTTGGACGTCAGAGCCCAGGTCGCACGGGTGATTTCAACAATCATTGTCAAAAAAAGTTGACCCACGATAGGGTGGCCCACGTATGCAGTCACCCGAGACGCTCAGCGACCTCTTCCGAGCCAACGGGCGCAAGATCACGGCCCAACGCCAGTGCATTTTTCGCGCCCTGGAGGGCGACGTCACCCACCCGTCGGCTGAGCGGGTCCACCAGAGCGTTCTCCGCGAGATGCCCAACGTCTCGCTCAAGACGGTGTACCAGACCCTCAACGACCTGGCCGAGCTCGGCGCCATCTCCGTGCTCGACGTCGGCACCGGCTCAGCGCGCTTTGACCCGAACGTGGAGAGCACGCACCACCATCTGGTCTGCCGCTCGTGTGGCAAGGTACGCGACCTGGCGGCCGATTTCCCGGGACTCACCGTGTCCGCTCGGGGCGCGCAAGGCTTCGTCGTCGACAGTGCCGAAGTCGTATTCCGGGGACTGTGCGACGAGTGCCGGACCTCACGGATTTCGCAAGAACCGCAACCGACAAAGTAAGAGAAAGGTACGTACCAGCCATGGCAGCACTAAAGGGCAGCAAGACCGAGGCCAACCTCAAAGAGGCGTTCGCCGGCGAGAGCCAGGCCAACCGCCGCTACCTCTACTTCGCCCAGAAGGCGGACGTCGAGGGTTACCCCGACGTGTCGGCCCTCTTCCGCTCGGTCGCCGAGGGTGAGACGGGGCACGCCTTCGGGCACTTCGACTTCCTGCGCGAGGTCGGTGACCCCGTCACCGGTGTGCCCGTCGGCGCCACCGAGGACAACCTCAAGTCGGCCATCGAGGGCGAGACCTACGAGTACACCGAGATGTATCCCGGCTTTGCCAAGACGGCGCGCGACGAGGGCTTCGTGGAGGTCGCCGAGTGGCTCGAGACACTGGCCCGGGCCGAGAAGTCTCACGCGGGGCGCTTCACGAAGGGTCTCGAGTCGCTCGCCGAGTGACGGCGACCTGCCGGCGACCGCCGGGCGGGGCGGGTGACCGCAGACTGACTCGGATGCGGGCCATGGCGTGCCGCCGCTGACGCTGTCGGACGTGCTCGACCTGCGGGCCTACGAGCGGGTGCGGGAGGACTACCGCGCCAAAATCATTGCTCGCAAGGTCGACCGGCGCGTCGCGCTGGGCCCTGTGATGACGCTGGTCTTCGAGTGCTTCGACACGGTGCGCTTCCAGGTCCAGGAGATGGCCCGGGCCGAGAAGATCATCAGCGACGAGGCGATCCAGGTCGAGCTCGACATCTACAACCGGCTGCTGCCGGCGAAAGGCGAGCTGTCGGCCACCCTCTTCATCGAACTGACCTCGGACGAAGCGTTGCGCGAGTGGCTGCCCCGGCTGGTCGGGATCGAGCACCAGCTCGGTTTCTCGATCAACGGTGAATTGGTGGCGAGCGTCCCCGAGGCCACCCATGCGGCCGCGCTCACCCGTGAGACGGTCACCCCGGCGGTCCACTACGTGCGCTTCGGCTTCGCTGAGGCCCAGGTGGCCTCGTTCGAGGGAGTCGAGGAGGCCGCGCTCGTGGCGACGCACCCCGCCTACGAAGCCAGGACCGTTTTGCCGCCGGCGGTCCGCCGAGAACTGCTGGGCGATCTGCTCGGCACAACAAAGCACCTCTCGATCGGCTGACCAGGGACAATTCCGTGCGCAAGTCTTTACAGGCGCACAGGACGTGCGCCATACTCTTCGTTCGCCGAATTCAGGGTCGCTTTCCCCGGTCGACGGACCGAGATGGCCTCTGAGCAGGGCGAATCAAGTATCCGCCTTTTCATCCGTTATTGAGGAAGTGTCTCCCATGATCGCCACCACGTGGCGCAAGCAAGCCGCCTGCCGGGGCCTCGACGTCGAGGCGTTCTACCCCGTCACAGAGGACGACGCCGACGCGGCCGAAGCCAAGGCTGTGTGTGCCGTCTGCCCGGTCCGCCAAGCGTGCTTGGAGCACGCCCTGGCCCACCGCGAGCGTGAGGGCGTCTGGGGCGGCACGACCGAGCGGGAGCGCCGGCGCATCGTGCGCCAGCGCCGCAAGTCCGCCTGAACGGGCTCGTCGGGCCTACTACTTCTTGACGGCCTTGTGGGCCGTCGTGGTCGGCGTCGCCTGGGCTGGCTGTCCCAGGGTGCAGGGCGAGGGGTTCCAGGGCTCGACCTGAGTGTTCGTGTAGACGTCCCCGGGGACCGTCGTGGTCGTCGGCGCTGTCGTGGTCGTGGTCGTCGTGCTGGCGCCCGCCGGTGACCCGCCCACCGTCAACTGCGAGCCGGCGATCAACAGCGAGACCGTCTGGCCGGTGAGCGTCGGGTCGGGGACGAGGGTGACCGGCCCGCTGAGCGCGGTTGCGAGGCGTGTGGGCCGCCTCCGCGCCCGAGGGCCCGTAGAGGATCTCGGAGGCCGCGCCGATGCTGAGGGGCGTCGGGGCGTTCCCGATTTCGTCGATGTGGAATCCCTGCGTGGTGAGCCCGAGCGCGGTGGTGTGTGCAATGCCGTTCAGGGTCGATGCATTCAACACGTTGACACCGACCAGGTTGTGCGCTTCGGTGGGGATCGTCGTGGTCGTGGTCTTGCCGCCCTTGCCCTTGGCGACGGTGGTCGTGGTTGTCGGCGGCGGGGTCGTCCCGATCGCGTTGAACGCGTTGATCATGTTCTGGGCGTAGGGCTGGGCCTCCTGCAACACATCGGCCCCGCCATCGGTGACGAGGGACGTGGTCGGTAGCGTCTCGGTGACGAGGTGCGAGGACGAGAGCCCCTTGAAGTCCTGAGCCAGGTTGAAGAGGTCGGTCTTGGTCAGTGTGTCGTCAATGGTCAGGTTCGTCACGGCGGCACCGAGGAACGCGTTGATGGTCAAGGGGTCGAGGCCGGTAGCGTTCAGCTTGGCCAGCACGGCGCGGAAGAAGGCGTCCTGGCGCTGAATGCGGCTGAAGTCCGACTGGCCGTCGTAGACCCACTCGCCCTCAGAGTTCTTGTAGTACAGGTGGCGGCTCCGTACCAGTTGCAGGGCCGTCGTCCCGTTGACCACCTGGCAGCCCGGCGTCGTGACGTCGAGGCCCGTGTACTGGTCCTTGACCTGGGTGGGGAAGTCCATCGTGACCCCGCCCAGCGCATTCACCATCCCCGAGAAGCCCTGGAAGCCCACCGAGGCGTAGTGGTTGATGGGGATGTCGAGGTCCTTCTCAATGGTCTGGACCAGGAGGTCGGGGCCCGAATTGAACGCAGCGTTGATGCGGTTCATGCCCGAGATGTCCGTCACATCGCCGGGGATGTCGACCCACAGGTCGCGTGGTATCGACAGGATGGTCACGGTCTTGGCCGCCGGGTCGATGCGGACCGCCATGGTGACGTCGCTGCGCTGGCCGCCGGCATCGGCATCAGACCCGAAGGCCTTGACCTGGGTTGCGTTGTCCACGAAGGCCCGTGAGTCCGAGCCGACCAGCAACAAGGTGAGCGGCTGCTGGTTCCCGACGGGTGCCGTGCGGACCAGGTGCTTGGCATGGACCTTCTTGATCTGGTCGAAGCGGTAGTTGGCGTAGAAGTAGAGGCCCCCGGCCCCGATCGCCGCCAACACGACAATGGTGGAGAGCGTGTACAAGGTGCGCCGCCGCCAACGGTGTTTGCGTCGTTGCTCTTTTTTCCGTGACTTCCGCAGATCTTCCTGGAGCTCGGCACGGGACGGGGCGTGGTCCTCCCCGTCGTCGGGTGTCCCGGGCAATTCGGGTTGGTCGGGAGTCAAGGACCAGAAAGTACCTGGCCCGGACGTCCGGTACCCTTCACCGGTGCAATTCGAACTTCCCGACGAGCTCGCGCAGCTCAGAGATTCCGTCCGCCGGCTCGCCCAGGAAAAGGTCAAACCACGGGCACGGTCCATCGACAAGGAAGAGACCTACCCGACCGACGTCTTCGACGCGTTCCGCGACGCCGGGCTGCTGGGATTGTGCATCCCGATCGAGTTCGGGGGGTCGGGAGCAGGCATCCTCGGACTGGCGGTTGCCATTGAGGAAGTGGCCAAGTACTCGAACGCGGCGGCGCTGATGCTGCTGCTGACCCGGCTCCCCACCGGACCGGTGATGATTGCCGGGACCGCGGAGCAGAAGCAGCGCTACCTCCCTGGCATCTGCGACGGGACCCTGCGGGCCGGCTTCGGGTTGTCCGAGCCCCAAGCGGGCAGTGACGTCATGGGCATGCGGACCAGCGGGGTGCCCGACCCGGGCACGGACGGGGGCTGGCTGCTGAACGGCACCAAGTGCTGGATGTCAGGCGTGCGCGAGGCGGACTGGTACACCGTGTTCGCCAAGACGAGCGACCCCACCAGCCGGGCGCACGACTCCATCACGGCGTTCATCGTCGAGCGGGCGTGGGACGGAGTCGAGGTCGGCCGCACCGACCACAAAATGG
This sequence comes from uncultured Acidimicrobiaceae bacterium, assembly GCA_963850185.1. GTDB lineage: Bacteria > Actinomycetota > Acidimicrobiia > Acidimicrobiales > RAAP-2 > Bog-473. The sequence continues at coordinate 535,760 of CAWKKE010000010.1, read as the reverse complement.
GCGTGCGCGGGGTGGACACGGGTGAGCTCTTGTTGACGGACGTGCACGTGCCGGCTCAGAACGTCATCGGTGAGGTGGGCGGGTTCCGCCTGGCCATGCTGGGCCTGAACGCCATGCGCCCGATCGTGGCGGCGCGGGGCATCGGGTTGGCCGAGGGCGCGCTCATGTACGCCACCGAGTACGTGCAGCAGCGGGCTGCCTTCGGCAAGACGATCGCGGACTTCCAGGGCATTCAGTGGGAGATCGCCAAGTGCGCGGTCGACATCGAGGCGGCGCGGTTGTTGACGTATCGAGCAGCGGTGCTCGCCGACGAGGGCAAGTTCACCAAGGAATTCGTGCCGTATCTGTCGATGGCGAAGTACCACGCCACTGAGCTGGCCGTGCGCGCCTCGTCACTGGCGGTCCAGCTGCTCGGGGCGGCCGGCTACATGGAGGACCATCCCACCGAGCAGTGGTATCGCGACGCCAAGCAGCTCACCATCGTGGAGGGCACCTCGCAGGTGCAGCTCGGCCTGATCGCCCGGGGCGTGCTCGACCGGGACCTGTGGTGGGACTGACCTGGCCCGAGGTCCTGGCCCGCTTGAGCCGGCGGGAGTCGCTCAGCGACGCCGAGGCCGAGGCCATGTTGAAAAGCGTTCTCTCGGGAGAGGCCACACCGGTCCAGGTGGGCGCCTTCCTGGCCCTCCTGCACGCCAAGGGCGAGACGGCGGAGGAGGTGACCGGGCTGGCGCGGGCCATGGTCGATGCGGCGGTGCCCTGTCCACTGGCGGACCAGGACGTCGAGCGGGCGGTCGACCTCGTCGGCACCGGTGGCGACCGGCTGTCGAGCATCAACGTCACGACGCTGGCGGCCTTCATCACGGCGGGCTGTGGCGTCCCGGTGTGCAAGCACGGCAACCGGGCCGCATCGTCGTCGGTCGGGACAGCGGACGTGCTCGAAGCCCTCGGCGTTGCCATAGAGCTCGGGCCAGAAGGCGTGGCGCGTTGCGTCGCCGAGGCCGGCATGGGGTTCTGCTTCGCCCAGCGCTTCCACCCGGCCATGCGCTTCGTCGGGCCGGTCCGCAAGGAGCTCGGCGTTCCCACCGTGTTCAACTTCCTCGGGCCGCTCATCAACCCGGCGCGCACCAGGCGTCAGCTGGTCGGCGTCAGTGACCCGGCCAAGGCGCCCATCATGGCGGGCGTCTTCGGGGCGACCGGGAGCCGGCACGCGCTGATCGTCCATGCCGACGACGGGCTCGACGAGTTGAGCGTCACCTCGCCGGCCGACGTCCTCGAGGTGCGCGGCGACGGCGCCGGCGCCTTCGAGGTGCGGTCATGGCGGGTGGATCCGCAGGCGCTCGGATTCCCACCGTCCACGCTGGCAGAACTGCGGGGCGGCAACGCAGCCTTCAATGCCGGCGTGATCCGTTCCGTACTCGAGGGGGAGCGCGGGGCCCGGCGTGACATCGGGATCCTGAACGCGGCCGCCGCGCTCGTGGTGGCCGGGCGGGTACAGGACCTCGAGAGCGGACTCGGACTGGCCACCGAGTCCATCGACGGCGGACGGGCCGTCGCCGTGCTCGACGCCCTGATCGCTATCTCCCGAGACGAGTTGCGCCGGCAGCCGGGCTGACTCGCCAACTGCGGCGCGGGGCGTGCGACGCCGGGTCGAGCGCCGGCGAGTCGGGACGGCAGAGCGCAATCACGCACCCGCCGAAGCCGCCGCCGCTCATGCGGGCGCCGAGGACGCCGGGCAGACCGAGGAGGTGCTCGACCAGGTCGTCGACGGCGGGCAGGGACACTCTGTAGTCGCCGGCCAAGCTGCGGTGCCCCTCGGTCATGACCTCGCCGAGGCCGGCGAGGTTGCCCCGGACGAGCAGCCGCTCGGCCTCGCCCACGCGGGCGCACTCGGTGATCACATGGCGGGCCCGCCGGCGCAGCACCGGATCGGTCAGCGCACTCAGGTCCCCGAGGGCACAGAGCCCCAAGGGGCGGCCCAATATGTGCGCGGCACGCTCGCATTCGGCGCGCCGGTCGGCGTACGGGGTGCTGGTGAGGAGGCGGGGTGCCTCACTGTGCACGATGACGAAGGCCGCCTCGTCCGGCACGGCCACCTGGCGGGTCTCCACCGTGTCGAAGTCGATGTGGAGCGCGTGGCCGGCGCTGGCGCCGGCGATGGCCAGGGGATCGAGCAGACCGACGTGGGAGCCCGCGCCGCGCTCGGCCTCCTGGCAGTCGAGGGCCAGGGTCAGGGGATCGGGGTCGTGGCCCAGCGCGAGGAGCAGGGCCACGGAAAAGGCGGCACTCGAGGAGAGGCCGGCACCGACCGGCAGGGTGCTGGTGACCCGGACCACCCCGCCCGACGGTGGGTGCTGGGAGCGCAGGAGCCCGGCCGCCAGGGCGGCCTCGGGGCGCACCGGTTCGGTGTCGCCCAGCACGATCTCGAGGGGGGTCTCCGGGAACTGGTCCGAGTCGATCCCGAAGAGGAAGCTGCCGGCCTTGGGCGTGAAGTCGACCTCCGTGGCCAGCTCTATGGCCATGGGGAGCGAACGCCCGGCGTTGTAATCGGTGTGGTCGCCGATGATGGTCACTCGGCCAGGGGCGCGGGCGGCAGGCATGTCCCCAGCTTGGCGCAGGGTCGAGGTGGGCTTGACCATCGTGGGCACAACGGGTCAGCATCCTGCGATGGCCGACCGCACTGGACCGCTGAGCGGGATCAAGATCATTGAGCTGGCGGGAATCGGGCCGGCGCCCTACACCTGCATGATGTTGGCCGACGCCGGGGCCCAGGTCCTGCGGCTCGAGCGGGCGGCGCCGGGCGCGGTCGAGCGCGGGCAGGAGATCGCGGCCTCGGGGGCTGGTCCGTACTGGGACCTGCTGAACCGGTCCCGTCCCTCCGTGGGCATCGATCTCAAGAACCCCGACGCCGTCGAGCTGGTGCTCGGGCTCGTCGAGGAGGCCGACGGGTTGATCGAGGGCTTCCGGCCGGGCGTGGCCGAGCGACTGGGCGTCGGGCCGGACGCCTGCTTCGGGCGCAACCGCCGGCTGGTCTACGGGCGCATGACGGGGTGGGGTCAGGAGGGGCCGATGGCGCCCATGGCTGGCCACGACATCGACTACATCGCCATCGGCGGTGCGCTCTGGTCGCTGGGCCGGGCCGATTCGCCTCCCGTGCCACCGCTGAACCTCGTGGGCGACTTCGGCGGCGGCGGCATGCTGTTGGCCTTCGGCATGCTGGCTGCCCTGCTCGAGGCCGCCCGCTCGGGCGAGGGCCAGGTGGTCGACGCCGCCATGGTCGACGGCGCGGCCTCGCTGATGACGATGATCCACTCTTTCCACCTCGGTGGGATGTGGAACGAACAGCGCGGGGCCAACATGCTCGACACGGGCGCCCCCTTCTACGAGGTCTACGAGACGTCGGACGGCAAGTGGATGGCGGCGGGAGGCATCGAGAAGCAGTTCTACGCCGCCCTGCTCGACGGCCTCGGCCTCGACGGTGACGGGTCACTGCCGGAGCAGCAGTCGCGCCAGGACTGGCCGGCAATGAAGGAGCGCTTCGCCGCCATCTTCAAGACGAAGACGCGTGAGGAGTGGTCGGCCATCTTCGACGGGACCGATGCCTGTGTGGCGCCCGTGCTGTCCCCCTGGGAGGCGCACGAGCACCCGCACAACATTGCGCGCGCGACCTACATCGAGGTCGACGGCGCGGTGCAGCCGGCGCCGGCCCCCCGCTTCTCCAAGACGCCGTCGGCCGTCTCGAAGCCGCCCTCGCCCCCAGGGGCGGACACCATCTCGGGCCTGGTGGAGTGGGGCGTCGACGAGAGCGTCGTGACCAAGCTCCGGGAGTCGGGCGCCCTCAGCTGACTCAGGGGCACGGGCCGTAGGGATCGATGGGCGAATCGGCAACGCCGGTGATCACGTAGGAATTGGAGGCCTCGTTCATGTAGGCCTGCGGGCAGGGGTCGGCAATGGCGATCACCGCCGAGGCGGGGCAGATGCCCGCCACCCGCAGGCAGGTCATGGCCTCCTGCCCTTCGGCGTAGCCGGGGCACTCGAGCGCGAAGCCCTTGGCCGCGTAGGCCTGCAGGTAGGACAGCGCGGCGCTGCAACCCCAGGAGGAGGCCCCGCCGAGCGGCGGCACGACGCTCGGATCGCTGGGCGCGGGTGCCGGCGCGGCCGCGACGGCCGCGGGTGTTGCCACCAACGCCGGGGGGGCCGCCGGCGGCGCGGGGGCGGGTGACGCCGCCGCCTCGTCGTGACGGCGGGCGTGACCGTCACTGGTGCGGGCATGCGCGTCGGCGCGCCCTGTCGAGCGGTCGCCACCTCGGTCTGTGCGCCGGGTTGGGAGTGTGCCCGTGGCAGATCCTGGGTCGTGACCAGCTGGAGCGCAACGATCGCCATGACGGTGAGGAGGACGCCCGACAAGAACGGGGACGGGCGCGGGCGTATGACTCGAGACAAGACGGGTTGCTCCTTCGCGGCGGTCGTGGTGGGAGGGTGCGGTCGCTGCCCTTACGCATACCCAGTGGGAGCCGTGGCACGACGCCCAGGTACGAATCTCTCGAAAAACCCGCAGATCTCCGATTTCACGGGGGTTGGGGCAGCGGGCGTTGTCGATCTTTCTGCCACCTGAGAGGGTTGGCGGCGCTGCAACAGCGGTGCGGGAAGTCAGAGCGTGACGACGGGGCAGGTGATGGTGCGCGTGATGCCCTCGATCTGTTGCATGTCCCGCACGACCATGCGGCCGAGGTCGTCCATGGAGGGTGCCTCGGCTTGGGCGATGACGTCGTACGGTCCCGTCACACCGTGGGCCACGGTCACGCCGTCGATAGTGCTGAGCTGCTGCGCGACCTGGGCCGCCTTGCCCACGTCGGTCTGGATCAGCACGTACGCATGGACGGTCACGGCACACCGTACATTGGCCTGGTGGCGATGGCCCCGAAGATCGAGCAGTTCAAGGACATGGCCCGCCAGGCTCGTCAGGACCTGTTCGACCAGTCACATCCCATCGGCCGGCTGTCGTTGCTGCAGTGCGCCATGCTCGGGGGCGGGACCGTCGTCACAATCTCCCTCGCCGGTTCGCTCTTCTTCTCGATTTCGCCGGATGCCGCCGATCACAAGATCCTCCTGTACCTCCTCTTCACGCTGGCCCCGTTCGCCATCGTGTCGCCGCTGCTCGGCCCGCTCATCGATCGCAGCCGTGGCGCGCGCCGGCTCATGGTCGTTTCGTCCGCCGTCGGGCAGGTGGTGCTGTGCCCGCTCATGGCCACGCATCTCCACAGCCTGCTGCTCTTCCCGCTCGCCTTCCTGGTGCTCGTCTGCCAGAAGCTCTACCTCGTGACCAAGGGCGCCCTGGTGCCCGAAATGGCCGCGCTCGACGGTTCGGACTCGGAGAGCGAGCAGGCCGGCTACGCGACGCTCAACGCGCGCCTGACGCTCCTCGGCACCCTGGCCGGCTTCGTGGCCTCGATTCCCGCCGTCATCCTCTACAAGGTCGCCGGGTCTCCGGCCGTGCTGGTCTTCGCCATGTTGGTGTTCGTCGCCGCCGTGGTGGCCGGCGCCCGCCTGCCGGTGCTGACGAGCCGCCGGGCGGAGGAGCTGTGGACCGACCAGTCGACGAAGGTGCGTGAGTACGGCCAGGAGGGTGAGGCCCTCACGCGCGAGCAGGATCTGTTGCGGTTGCAGCCCTTCGCCAATCCGGAGGTGATGCTCGGGTTGAGCGCCATGTGCATTGTCCGCGGCCTCACGGGCTTCATGACCTTCATGCTCGCCTTCGGGCTGCGGCGAATGCACGGCGTGGGCCTCTACTGGTACGGACTGGTCCTGGCGGGTAGCGGCGCGGGGGCCATCGTCGGCCTCGTGCTGGTGGGACGCCTGCGCAAGCGCATGACCGAGCAGCAGCTGCTGCTCTCCTCCCTCTGGCTCATCGCCATCACGGCGGGCGGCTGTGCGGTGTGGGGCACGCTCGTGGCCCAGGTGGTCCTCGCCTTCATGGTCGGCCTCTGCGGTTCGGTGGCGCAGCCGTCCTTCGACGCCATGACCCAGCGCTACATCCCGCTCTCCGCGCAAGGGCGTGCCTTCGCCCGGTTCGGCATGCGCCAGCAGTTGGTGTGGGTCGTGGGCTCGCTCATCCCCTTGATCATCGTCTTCACCCTGCCGCAGGGTGACGCCACCATGGCCGTGCTGGCCGCCCTCGGCGGGCTGTCGTACGTGACGGGTCGCCGCGCCGCCCACACGCCGCGCGCGGTGCGGCGGGACTTTCGAGAGATCGGTGAGATGGGAGAGGCCGGGGGCTGAGCGAGCCGGGGCTCACCGAGCCCCGCGCCACGCCGTCAGCCCAGGCGCTTGCCGAGTGTCTCGGCCTGATCGGCCAGCGCCTGGGGAAGGCGGTCGCCGAACTTGGCGTAGTACTCCTTGATCAGGGGCACCTCCGCCCGCCAGCCCTCGGTGTCGACCCGCAGGAGCTCTTCCATCTGCTCCCGGCTGACGTCGAGGCCGGTGGTGTCGATGGCCTCGGGCGTCGGTACCGACCCGATCGGCGTGTCGACCGCCGGCGCCTTGTCCATCACCCGGTCGAAGATCCACTCGAGCACGCGGGAATTCTCCCCGTAACCGGGCCAGAGGAACTTCCCGTCGGCGTCCTTGCGGAACCAGTTGACGTAGAAGATCTTCGGCAAGGCCTCGGGGTTCGGTGCTTCCGCGCCGATCTCCAGCCAGTGTGCGAAGTAGTCGGCCATGTTGTACCCGCAGAACGGCAGCATGGCGAAGGGGTCGCGGCGAAGGTTGCCGACGGCGCCGGCCTGGGCGGCTGTGGTCTCGGACGCCATGATGGAGCCGAGGAACACGCCGTGCTCCCAGTCGTGTGACTGGAACACGAGCGGGACGACCGAGGCGCGGCGGCCACCGAAGAGGATGGCGCTGATCGGCACGCCCTTGGGGTCCTCCCATTCGGGAGCGATGGCCGGGTCCTGGCTGGCCGGCGTGGTGAAGCGCGCGTTGGGGTGCGCCGCCGGTGTCCCCTTCTCCGGGGTCCAGTCCTCGCCCTTCCAGTCGGTCAGGTGGGCCGGGGGCTCTTCGGTCATACCCTCCCACCAAATGTCACCGTCGTCGGTCAGCGCGGTGTTGGTGAAGATGCAGTTGCCGTCGAGAGTGAGAATGGCGTTGGGGTTCGTGTGGGTGTTGGTCCCCGGCGCCACGCCGAAGAACCCCGCCTCGGGGTTGATGGCGTAGAGCCGGCCGTCGGCGCCGAACTTCATCCAGCAGATGTCGTCACCGACGGTCTCGACCTTCCAGCCCTCGATGGAGGGGATGAGCATGGCGAGGTTGGTCTTGCCGCAGGCCGAAGGAAAGGCACCGGTCACGTAGCGCGTGTCGCCCTGGGGCGAGGTGAGCTTGAGGATGAGCATGTGCTCGGCCATCCAGCCCGCGTCGCGCGCCATCACCGAGGCGATGCGCAGCGCGAAGCACTTCTTGCCGAGCAGCGCGTTGCCGCCGTAGCCGGAGCCGTACGACGTGATCTCACGCGTCTCGGGGAAGTGCACGATGTACTTGTTCTCGGCATTGCAGGGCCACGCCACGTCCTGCTGGCCCGGCTCGAGCGGGGCGCCCACCGAGTGCAGGCACGGGACGAACTCGCCGTCGCCGAGAACCTCGAGGGCGCCCGTGCCCATGCGGGTCATGATGCGCATGGAGACCGCCACGTAGGCGGAGTCGGTCAGCTGGACGCCGATGTGCGCGATGTCCGAGCCGAGCGGGCCCATGGAGAAGGGGACCACGTACATGGTGCGGCCCTTCATGCAGCCCTTGAAGAGCCCCTGCAGGGTCTGGCGCATTTCGTCGGGGTCGCGCCAGTTGTTGGTCGGCCCGGCGTCGATCTCCTTGGCCGAGCAGATGTAGGTGCGGTCCTCGACCCGGGCCACGTCGCCGGGGTCCGAGTGGGACCAGTAGCTGTTGGGACGCTTGGCGTCCGACAAGCGGGTGAACGTGCCGGCGTCGACGAGACCCTGGCAGAGCCGGTCGTACTCGTCCGCCGAACCGTCGCACCACTCGATTCGGTCGGGTGTGGTCAGGGCCGCCACTTCGTCGACCCAGGCGAGAAGTTTCGCGTTCTTTGTTGGCACCATGTCGAGGGGATCTGCTCCTTCGTCCGGCCGGTTTCGGTGGGGTCCAATGCTAGGCATGTGACGTGGGATCCCCCAAACCTCGGCACATAACTGCTCCCGTCCAAGAAGACGAGGTGTTACAGCGTATCCGGAGCATGCTGGAAAACGGAATCGAGGCCTTCGGGCTGCGCGACGACGCCGCCGTGCTGCGCCTCCCGGCGGGAAGCCCCGTGGTGGCATCGGTCGACAGCGTCGTCGAGGGCGTGCACTTCGACCTTGCGCTCTGCAGCCCGGCCGACGTCGGCTGGAAGGCCCTCATGGGCGCCCTGAGCGACCTGGCCGCCATGGGTGCGGGGCCTCTGGCGGCGCTGGTGGCGCTGTGCGTCCCGGGAGGCTCGGGCGAGGGTGACCTGGCGCTGGGGGTGACGGCCGGCGTGGCCGAGGCGGCCGCGGCCAGCGGGTGCCCCGTGGCCGGCGGCGACGTGTCGGAGTCGGCGGTCCTGACGGTTGCGGTGACCGTGCTGGGGACGATCTCGGACGGTGGACCCGCCCCCGTGGGGCGATCCGGCGCCCTGGCCGGGGACGCGTTGCTGGTGACGGGGCCGTGCGGCGGTTCGGCGGCGGGATTGCGCGCCTTGCGGGCCGGGCGGGAGGGTACAGCTGCGGTGGCCGCCTACCGGCGCCCCGTCGCGCGCCTCGTGGCAGGGGAGAAGGCCCGCTTGGGCGGCGCCCACGCCATGATCGACGTCTCGGACGGCCTGGCCCTCGACCTGCACCGGCTCGCTGACGCCTCGGGGGTCGGCTTCGTGCTCGACCGCGTCCCGGTGGCGCCGGAGGCGACCGAGGACGAGGCGCTGGCCGGCGGCGAGGACTACGAGCTGGTGCTGGCGGCAGACGACGCCGCGGCGGACGCCTTGTGCGACGAGTTCGTGCACGCCGGGTTGGCGCGACCAGTCCGGGTCGGCGCGGTGGTCGGCGATCCGGCGGCACGCCTCCTGCGCGGCGACGCGTTACCGCGCCTCGGCTGGCAGCACCGGCTGGGGTAGCACCAAAAGTCGGCCCTCTGAGCAGCGACGGCGTGGGTTGCCGTACACTTGCGCGACCGACGCCCGCATGGCGAGGGCGTCGGGGCGGAGGTGCGGCGATGCTGGGTGTCCTGTTTGTCTTGTTCGGACTGGTCGCGCTCGTCGCGTCGCCGTTCGCGTTCTTTCAGATCATCACCAAGGCCGGCTTTTCGGGCTGGTGGACGTTCGTCCCCTATTCCCCCTGGATTCTCGCCACGCTCGGTGCCGGCGTCTTCAGGACCGTCGACACGAATCGGAGCATTGGCACGACGTTCGACCAGCTCGGGCTGTGGGCCGTCCTGACGCTCCTGACCGGCATCTTCGTGGTGGTCATGTTCTTCATCTTCGCCTTCTCGGCCTGGCCGTCGCTCCAACAACCCCGCGGCCGCGGGAGCGTTCCGAGAGGCTTCCCTCCGGGCGGGAGCACGCAGCCGTCGTGGCTGCCCGCACCGGCTCCGGTCAGCGACGCAGCGGCCACCCCGGCCACCCCTGAACCGTCCCCGTCCCAACCCAGCGGGTGGTACCGGACGGGAGTAATCGGTACCGGCGAGCAGCGTTACTGGGACGGTCAGGCGTGGACGGCCCGTCGGCAGTGGAGAGATGGGGCTTGGCTCGAGCTCCCGATGGAAGCCGTCGGGCCCCCCGGAACTGGGAACGCCGAGCGGTCCTAGCCGGCGTCAGGCCGTCGTCGACGCCTGCTGCGTCCGGCGCGGCGGCTTGGTCACCTTGCCGGCCCGGATGCACGAGGTGCAGACGTGCAGCCGCTTGGGCGCACCGTCGACCACGGCCCGCACCCGCTGAATGTTGGGATTCCAGCGCCGCTTCGTGCGACGGTGGGAGTGGCTCACGTTCATGCCGAACGAGGGCTTCTTGCCACAGATATCGCACACTGCTGCCATTGGAGAACCTTCCTGGGGGAGGCCGCGGTCAACAGACCAGGCAGGCCTTCACGAACGGCTCAAAGGTTAGCATCCCAAACCATGACCTCCCCGGCGACGTTCGGCGCCGACGATCTGCGCGCCGTGATGGGGGGCTACCGGGACGCCCTGCGGCTGCACCAGGCCGACATCAACCGCCTCAACGTCTATCCGGTGCCCGACGGGGACACCGGCACCAACATGGCACTGACCCTCGAAGCGGTGGTCAGCGAGCTCGACGGGGTCGAGGCCGGCGCCGGACTGCCCGAGGTGTGCAAGGCCATCGGGCACGGCTCACTGATGGGCGCCCGCGGCAATTCAGGCGTCATCCTCTCCCAGCTGCTGCGCGGCATGAGCGAGAAGATGGCTGTGGCAGGGGAGGCGGGCGTCGGGCCCGACACCCTGGTGGGTGCCATCGCCCACGCTTCCGAGCTGGCGCGGCGCGCCGTGGTGCGGCCCGTCGAGGGGACGATTCTGACGGTGGCCTCGGCGGCGGCGGACGGGGCGACGCGCGGCGCGGGCCTGGTCGGTGTGGTCGAGAGCGCCCGCGGCGAGGCGGCCGACGCCCTGGCCCGCACCCCCGAGCTGCTGCCCGTCCTGGCTCAGGCCGGGGTGGTGGATGCCGGGGGCAGCGGGTACCTGCTGTTGTTGGACGCGTTCCTTCTGGTCCTCGACGGGCGGCCGCTGCCCGAGCCCTCGGGCGTCGATGCGCCGGACCTCAGCAGCCTGAACGGGTCGTGGGCGGAGCACGACGGCGCGGGCGGCGAGGAGCACGCGGTCGGGGACCTCCAATACGAGGTCATGTACTTCCTGCATGCGCCCGACGACTCCATCGAGGCGTTCAAGGAGGTCTGGGCGGGCATCGGCGACTCCATCGTCGTGGTCGGGGGCGACGGCCTGTGGAATTGCCACATCCACACGAACGACATCGGCGCCGCCATCGAGGCCGGCGTGGACACGGGACGGCCCCATCGCATCAGGGTGACCGACCTCGACGAGCAGGTCGAGGAGGAGCGCTGGGTGCGCGAGAGCGTGGGCGCTCCGGGCGCCGGCCCCAGCACTGAGGATACGGGCCCTGCGCCCACGACGAGTGTCGTCGCCGTCGTGTCGGGTGACGGCATCGGGCGCATCTTCCGCTCCCTCGGCGTGCACCACCTCGTCGTCGGCGGCCAGACCATGAACCCGGCGACGGCCGACCTGGTCAAGGCCGTCGAGTCCGTCGGCTCCGACCAGGTGGTGATCCTGCCCAACAACAAGAACATCCGGCCCGTGGCCGACCAGGTCGACGCGCTGGCGGGGAAGACCGTTCGTGTCGTGGCCACCGGTTCCATCGTCGAGGGCTTTGCCGCGCTGCTGGCCTACGACCCGGCCGCCGAGGCCGACGCCAACGTGGCCTCCATGTCCGAGTCGGCGGCCCGCGTCGTGCCGGCCGAGGTGACGCGGGCGGTCCGGGACACGGTGACCGACGCGGGCGAGGTGCACGAAGGCGACTTCATCGGGGTCTCACGTGACGGCGTCGTGGCGGTGTCGGACAGCATCGTCGTCTGCACCCGCCTGCTGTTGAGCCGCCTGCTCGAGCCGACCCACGAGCTCGTGACGCTCATTGAGGGCGAGGGCGCCCGCGTCGCCGACACCAGGCGCATAGAGGAGTGGCTCTCCGAGGAGTATCCGGACGTGGCGGTCGAGGTGCACCAGGGCGGCCAGCCTCTCTACCCGTATCTGCTGGGGATTGAGTAGCGGCCGCACACTCAGCGACCTGAGCCAGCGGGAGGTCGCCGTGCTCGCGTCGGTGTCCGAGCGCAAGGCCGGGCGGCTGGCCGAGCTCGGTGTCGAGACGGTCCTCGACCTCATCACCACCTACCCGCGCCGCTACATCGACCGCACCCGCCAGGAAGACGTCTCGGGGCTGCAGGTCGGCGAGGAGGCGGCCGTGCTGGCCGAGGTGCAGACGGCGCGGGCGCGGCGCTCGCGGCAGGGGAGGGCCATCGTGGACGTGACGGTGCGCGACGACACGGGCCGGCTCAAAATCGTCTTCTTCAATCAGCCCTGGCGCGCCAAGCAGCTGGCGGCGGGCACCGAGGCGATCTTCTTCGGCAAGGTGACCGAGTACCAGGGCAGCCGCCAAATGACCAACCCCGTCGTCGACGTCGTGGCCGGCGTGACGCCTGGGCGCAAGACCCTGCGGATCCTGCCGGTGTACCCGGCCTCGGCCAAGGTCGGGCTGACGTCGTGGGAGATCGGCGAGTTCGTCGCCGAGGCGCTGGAGCGGGCGGGGGAGTTCGCCGACCCGCTCCCGGAGCAGTACCGGACCTCCATCGACCTGTGGGAGCGCACGGAGGCCTTCCGGGCCATCCACGGTCCCGAGTCCATGGACGTCGTCGCGCCGGCGCGGCGCCGGCTGGTCTTCGACGAGCTCTTCCGGTTGCAACTGGCGCTCGTGCTGCGCCGGCGGGCCTTCGAGGACAACGCCCGCGCCCTGCACCACGCCGTGTCGCCGCGCGAGGTGACCGGCGGGGTCAGTGACACCCTGGTGGCGCGCTTCCTGGCCGGCCTGCCCTACGAGCTCACCAAGGCGCAACGCCGGGCCTTGGCCGTCATCGTGGCCGACATGGCGGGGCCCTTCCCGATGCACCGGCTCCTGCAGGGCGATGTCGGTTCGGGCAAGACCGTGGTGGCGCTCGCTGCGCTGCTCGCCGCAGTGCAGAGCGGGCATCAGGGCGCCCTGATGGTGCCGACCGAGGTCCTGGCCGAACAGCACTTCTCGGCCGTACGGGCCCTCCTCGGCGCGCTCGAAGGACCTGGCGGCATGGCGGGCGGGGAGGTGCGGGTGGAGCTGCTGACGAGCCGGGTCAAGGGCAAGGCGCGCGCCGCGGTGCTGGCGGGCCTGGCCTCGGGCGAGGTGGGCGTCGTGGTGGGGACCCATGCCCTCTTGACCGAGGAGGTCGCGTTCGCATCGCTCGGCGCGGTGGTGATCGACGAGCAACACCGGTTCGGCGTGGAGCAGCGGGCGACCCTGCGCGCCAAGGGGGCCGACGGCGACCCGGACCTGCTCGTGATGACCGCCACGCCGATTCCGCGGACAGCCGCCATGGTGATCTTCGGGGATCTCGACCTGACCACGCTCGACGAAATGCCGCCCGGTCGCCAGCCCGTCACCACCGAGTGGCTGCCCACCGACGCGCCGGTCGGGGACGGGCCCGCCTGGGCGCGCGTGCGCGACGAGGTGGCGGTCGGTCACCGGGCCTTCGTGGTGTGCCCGCTGGTCAGCGACTCGCTGCGGGTCGAGGCCAAGTCCGCCACCGAGGAGTACGAACGGCTGGCGGCGGGGGAGCTGGCGGGGCTGCACGTCGGGCTCATGCACGGCCAGATGCCGGCCGCCGCCCGCGAGGAGGTGATGGACCGCTTCCGCTCGGGGGAGCTGAGTGTGCTGGTGGCCACGACGGTCATTGAGGTCGGCGTCGACGTCCCCGAGGCCACCGTCATGGTGGTCGAGAGCGCGGACCGCTTCGGGATCGCCCAGCTGCATCAGCTGCGGGGCCGGGTCGGCCGCGGCGGCACCGCGAGCTGGTGCTACCTCCTCGGCGGTGAGGAGGGCAACGAGCGGCTGGACGCGGTGGCGGGGTCGACCGACGGGTTCGCGCTGGCCGAGGCCGACCTGCGCGTGCGCGGGGAGGGCACCCTGCTGGGCGCCCGCCAGAAGGGGCAGAGCGACCTGCGGCTGGCCTCGCTCGCCGACGCCGGCGACATGGCGCTGCTGACCGAGGCGCGGCAGGTGGCCGAGACACTCGTCGACGAGGATCCGCACCTGCGGGCGCACGCCGACCTGGCCGACGAGGTCAGGCTCCTCCTGAGCGAGGACGAGGGGGAGTACCTCTTCAAGAGCTGAGCCCGACCGCACCAGGTGCGTCTGCGCCCGCGGGACGTGGTGGAGCGGCGCCGCCGTAGGGTTGGCGCGATGCGCGTCATCGGAGGCCGGAGCCGCGGGCGCCGGCTGCCGGCCAAGCTGCCGGCGTCGGTCCGGCCGACGTCGGACCGGGTGCGCGAGGCCATCTTCGACATCCTGGGTTCACAGGGCGGCGTCGAGGGCCTGGCGGTGGTCGATCTGTTCTGTGGCAGCGGGGCGCTCGGGGTCGAGGCCTTGTCGAGAGGGGCGGCGTCGTCCACCTTCGTCGACCTGGATCCGGACGCGCTGGGCGCTGTCCGCCTGAACCTGGCGTCGGTGGGGCTCGACGAAGAGCCGGCGACGCTGGTGCGGGCTGCGCTGCCCGGCTGGCTCGACTCCGCGGCGGCGAGCTCCTTCGACCTCGCCCTGTGCGACCCTCCCTACACCTTCGACGACTGGCCGGCGCTCCTCGGGGCGCTGCGGGCCGACACCGTGGTGATGGAATCAGGGGCAACGATCGTGCTTCCGGCGCCCTGGGTGGTCGCGAGAGAGCGCCGGTACGGCGGTACGCTCGTCACCGTGGCTCATCGCAGCGGTGAAGGCTCGTGAAAGTCGGTCTTTTCCCCGGGTCGTTCGACCCCTTTCACAACGGGCACCTCGAAATCGTCGAACGGGCCAGCAAGCTCTTCGACGAGGTGGTGGTGGCCGCCCTGCGCAATCCCCAGAAGAGCACCGCGCTCTTCGACCTCGAGGAGCGTCAGGAGATGTTGGAAGAGGTGGTGTCGCACCTCCCGACCGTGCGGATCATCTCCATGTCGACCCTGCTGGTCGACGTCGCGCGCGACGTCGGCGCCTCGGCGATTGTGCGCGGGCTGCGGGCGGTGTCGGACTTCGAAGCAGAGATGCAGATGGCCCAGATGAACAACCACCTCTCGGGCGTCGAGACGATCTTCATCCCCACCAGTCCCGAATGGTCCTTCGTCGCCTCCAAGCTCGTCCGCGAGGTGGCCCGCTTCGGCGGTGACGTCTCCGCCTTCGTGCCCAAGGTCGTGGCGCAGCACATCGAGGCCAAGTTCGCGAACGGACACACGGGGGGTGACGGGGAGTGAGCGACCAATTCCTCGACATCGACGACGAGCCCCCGGTGGAGGAGGTCGGGATCGAGTCCATCCTGAACCAGGTGCTCGACCTGATGGCGAGCGCGAAGTCGATGCCGCTGTCCTCTTCGGTCATGGTCTCGCGTGAGGAGGTGAGCTCGCTGGTGCAGTCCGCCCTCGAGTGCCTGCCCGACGAGCTGCGCCAGGCGCGCTGGTTGCTGCGCGAGCGGGACGAGTTCATGGCCGAGCGCAACCGCGAGGCCGAGGCCCTGATGGACGACGTGCGCGCGCAGGCGGAGCACATGGTGCAGCGCACCGAGATCGTGCGCCAGGCCAACGCGGTGGCGCAGCGCATCCTCGACGACGCCAACGAGGAGGCCCGTGCCCTGCGGCACCAGGCCGAGGACTTCGTGGACACGAAGCTGGCCGGCATGGAGATCGTGCTGGACCGCCTCACCCGGACCGTCCAGGCCGGCCGGGCCAGGCTGGCCGCGCCCCCGCTCGAGACCACGCCGGTCGCCGCCGCCGCTGGGACGGAGGAGGACGGCTTCTTCGATCAGGACCGGTCGTAGCCGTGGGCGCCGACCCCTTCGTCGTGCACGTGGCGCGCGTGCGCCGCTCGCCCGGGCTGGCCGTGCACGAGCTGCGCCGCGGCGAGGTGCCCCAGGCGGGGCCGATCGACGAGGCCGGCATCGACCCGGGCCGCAGCGTGGTGCCGGCCGGCACTGCCATCGAGGTCGATGTCACGCTGACCCCTTTCGAGGGCGGGATCGACGTCGCGGGCACGGTGACCGCTCCGTGGTCCGGGATCTGCCGTCGCTGTGCCGAGCCCGTGGCGGGGGAGCTGCGGATCCCCGTCCACGAGCGCTTCGCCGACGCCCCGCTGGCGGGCGTGTCCGACGAGGAGCTCTATCCGATCGTCGACGAGACCATCGACCTGGGGCTGCTCGCCCGGGACGCCGTGGTCCTCGAGCTGCCCATGGCGCCGCTGTGCCGGGAGGACTGTGCCGGGCTCTGCGTGCACTGCGGGGCGAACCTCAACGAGGGCGAGTGCGGCTGCGTTGCCCCACGCGATCCCCGGTGGGCTAATCTCGATGTGCTCCGGTAGCCGGTCTCTCCCGGTCCGGCACCGTCTGAGAGCGCATCCGCGCCCGATCCGATCGTTGGAGTTCCGCCATGGCCGTCCCCAAGAAGAAGAAGTCCAAGGCCAAGGGCCGCAGCCATCTGGCTGGAGCCTGGCGTCTGGACCTGCCCGCCCGCAGCGTGTGCCCGCACTGTCAGGCGTCGAAGACCCCCCACGTGGTCTGCCCCAGCTGCGGCTGGTACAAGGGTCGCCAAGCGGTCGAGGTCGACTGACTTGAGCCGTCGGGGCGAGCGTCCCAGCCCCGAGACGCTGGCCACCCTGCCCGTTGCGGTCGACGCCATGGGCGGCGACCTGGCCCCCGGCGAAATCGTCGAGGGTGCCCGCCGGGCCTCCGAGGAGCACGGCGTCGGCATCATTTTGGTGGGCCCGCCCGAGCTGGTCGGCGAGACCCAGGGCATCGAACTCCTGTCCTGCACCGAGGTCATCGGCATGGAGGAGGACCCGGCCGGAGGCGTGCGGCGCAAGAAGGACTCTTCCCTGGTCCGAGCCGCCGAGCTGGTGCGCGACGGGAAAGCCTCGGCCATGGTGTCGGCGGGCAACACCGGCGCGACCATGGCGTCGGCGCTGCTGCGCATGGGCCGGCTCCCGGGCGTCGTGCGGCCCTGCATCGCCACGCCGCTGCCGCGGCTGGGCCGGACCCCCGCTGTGCTGGTCGACGCCGGCGCCAACGCCGAGTGCACGCCCGCCATGCTGGTCCAGTTCGCCCAGATGGGCGCCGCCTACGTCGCCGCCCGCTTCGGCACCGCCGCACCGTCGGTCGGGCTCCTGTCCATCGGGGAGGAGCCGACCAAGGGCACCCCGCTGGTGAAGGAGACCCATGGGCTCCTGGTCAAGGCGGCCCACGGGGGCACGGGCGAAGGGAACGGTGGCGGCTTCGAGTTCGTCGGGAACCTCGAGGGCCGGGACCTGCTCCCCTCGCCGGCCGACGTCATTGTGACCGACGGGTTCACCGGGAAACGTGGCGCTCAAGGCGCTCGAGGGCTCGTTGCGCTTCCTCTTCGACACCATGCTCGGCGTCTTCGGGACCGACGAGGCGACGACCGAGGCCGCCGGGGTCCTTCTGCCACACCTGTTGCCGATCGCGGCCGAGTTCGAGCCCGAGAACACGGGCGGTGCCATGCTGCTCGGGACCGACGGGGTGTGCGTCATCAGCCACGGGTCCTCCAATGCAACGGCCGTGATGAACGCAGTCCTGGTGGCGCACGAATGTGCGACGCGGGGGTTGGCCGACCACGTGGCGGCGGCTGTGCGCAACGTCGAATTGGCTTAAAAGTCCAGCTCAAACGGTACAAACGGGCGGCAAAGGCCCCGCGGGACGTACACTGGTCGCCGTGCCAGCCGAAACCCACACCAATCAGGGCCCTCTTGACCGAAACGGGGTCTTCGAGCTGATCAGGGACCAGCTGGCCGACATCCTCGAGACGGACCCGTCGTCGATCACCGAGGGCGCTTCCTTCGTGGAGGACCTCGATGCCGATTCGCTGGCCCTGATTGAGCTGGTCGAAGCCCTGGAAGAGGAGCTGGGCGAACGAACGGTGGGCTTCCGCATCAATGACGAGGACCTCGAGGACCTGCGCACGGTCCGGGACGCAGTTGACTACGTCTACGCCAAGCTCGAGGCGGGTTGACGCCGGCGCTGAGGGTGCGGCCGCACTGGCCGAGCGACTTGGCCATTCCTTCGCCGACTTGAGCCTCCTTCAGCACGCCCTCGCCCACCGGAGCTGGTGCGGCGAGCAGGAGGGAGGCGCGCCCTCCAACGAGCGGCTCGAGTTCCTGGGCGACGCCGTGCTGGGCCTCATCGTGGCCGGCTACACGTTCGACCGCTTCCCCGACTTCGCCGAAGGCAAGCTGGCCAAGGTCCGCTCCGCCGTGGTGAACGCCCGCGTCCTGGCGCAGGTGGCGGCGCGGCTCGGAGTGGGTGAGGTCCTCCTGTTGGGCCGGGGCGAAGAAGGATCAGGTGGCCGGGCCAAGGCCTCCATCCTGGCCGACGCCTTCGAGGCCATCCTCGGGGCGGTCTACCTCGACGCCGGCTGGGAGGCCTCGCGCGAGCTCGTCCTGCGCGAGCTGGGCAGTCCATCGAGCGGGCCGGCGAGGAACCCGACGACTTCGACCACAAGAGCCGGCTGCAGGAAAAGGCCGTGCGCGACGGCGAGGGGACGCCCCGCTACGTGGTGGTGGGGTCGGGACCGGACCACGACCGGGTCTACATGGCCGAGGTCTTCGTCGGCGGGACCCGTTGGGGTGCCGGCGAGGGACGCTCCAAGAAGGACGCCGAACAGGAGGCCGCACGAGCGGCCTGGGAAGGCCTTACCAGTGCCTGAACTGCCCGAAGTCGAGACGCTACGCCAAGACCTGTCCCGCGAGGTGGTGGGTCGGAAGATCAAGGCGGTCGCGGTGTCCAACGGCCGCTCCGTGCGCCGGCACGCCTCGGCCAAGCACTTCCGCGCCCTCCTCGAGGGCCACTCCATCAAGTCCGTCGGCCGGCTGGGGAAGTACCTGCTCCTGACGCTGGACAGCGGGGACACGCTGGTCGTGCATCTCGGCATGAGCGGGCAGCTGCTGCGCGTCAAGTCCCCCAAGGACCCCAAGCCCAAGCACACCCACGTCATCATCACGTTCACCCAGGGCGGTGAGCTGCGCTACGTGGACCCGCGCACCTTCGGGGAAATGTTCGTCTCCACGCCGCCGCTGAAGGCGGACGGCACGCCGCTGAGCCCGGTCTCGGGGACGGCGGGCGGCGACGGCGCCGCCATCCGCAAGGCGGTTCCCGAGCTGGCCCACCTCGGCTTCGACCCCATCGAGGACCTCATGAGCTGGGACCGCTTCGGCGCCCTGCTGCACCAGCACCACGGTGGAGTCAAGGCGCTGCTGATGGACCAGAACTTCACGGCGGGCATCGGCAACCTGTACTCCGACGAGATGCTCTACCAGGCCGGCCTGCGCTACGACCGGGCGGCCGACTCGTTGACGGCCACCGAGGTGCGCCGGCTCTACCGGGCCATCGTCGAGACGTTGGCCGACGCCATCAAGCACCGGGGCTCCTCCCTGGCCGACGAGCAGTACCGCGACCTCTTCGGTGAGCTCGGCGACTTCCAGGGCTCGCACCAGGTCTACGACCGCGAGGGTCAGCCCTGCCGGCGCTGCCGCAACACCATTGTGCGGGTGAAGGCCGGCGGCCGCTCGACCTTCTTCTGCGAGCACTGCCAGGTGTGAGCCTTCCGCCGCCTGTAGCGCTCCGGTAGGGTCGCCCCGATGTTCCTGAAGTCGCTGAGCATGAAGGGTTTCAAGTCCTTCGCCGACCCGACGGTCCTCGAATTCGAGCCCGGCGTCACCGTGGTCGTCGGCCCCAACGGGAGCGGCAAGTCCAACGTCGTCGACGCCGTCACCTGGGTGCTCGGCGCCCAGGGGCCGCGCTCGCTGCGCTCGGCGAAGATGGAGGACGTCATTTTCGCCGGGACCTCGTCGCGACCCCAGCTGGGCCGGGCCGAGGTGTCCCTCACCATCGACAATGCGGCGAGCAAGCTGCCGATCGACCTGGCCGAGGTCACCATCACCCGGACCCTGTTCCGCTCCGGCGACAGCGAGTACGCCATCAACGGGGCGCCCTGCCGGCTGCTCGACATCCAAGAGCTGCTCGAGCGACTCGGGTGTGGGCCGCCAGCAGCACATGATCATCGGCCAGGGCCAGCTGGACACCGTGCTCAACGCCCGTCCCGAGGACCGCCGGGCCATCATTGAGGAGGCGGCCGGGGTGCTCAAGCACCGGCGCCGCCGCGAGCGGGCCGAGCGCCGGCTGGCCGGGACGGCCGAGAACCTGGAGCGCCTGGGCGACCTCGTACGCGAGGTGCGGCGCCAGATCCGGCCGCTGGAGCGGCAGGCGGCCGCGGCGCGCTCGCACGACACCGTGGCGACGGAGCTGCTGGCGCTGCGCCGGTATCTCGCCGGCGCCGAGCAGGCCGACCTGAGCGCCCGTCGCCTGGCGGCGGCGCAGCACCTGGCCGTGTGCCGGGACGAGGAAGAGGAGTTGCACGAGGCGCTCGAGCAGCTCGACGCAGAGGCGACCTCCACGACCGCCGAGCTGTCGTCGCGCCGCGAGGAGGACCTGGCCAACGCCCTGGGTCGCGTGCAGGGTCTGGTCGAGCGGGCACGCGGGCTCACCGGCGTCCTGCGCGAGCGCGGCCGCGGCGTGGTGGCCGCACTCGACGCCGCCGCCGATGTCGACGTGGTCTCGACCCTCGAGGCCGAGGCGGCCCGCCTGGCCAGCGAGCTGGTCACGGCCGAGACGGAGGAGGAGGCGGGAGGGGCGCCCGAGCGTGACGAACTGTCTGCGGCGCTGGCGGCGCTCGACGCCGAGGCGGCCGCGCTGCGGGAGCGCCGGGCCACGGTGCTCGGGGACGACGCCCCCGATCAGGCCATAGCCCGGGTTCGCTCCCGTATCGACTCGGTGGCACGCGCCGCCGCCCGTGAGCAGGAGGACATGGACGCGCTCGGGGGCGCGTCGGCACGCTCGAGGAGCGGACGGCGGGCGCGGCGGTGCGCGCCGACCTCCTGGCCAAACAGGCGGACGAGCTGGAGCAGGCGACCGCCACGCTCGAGGCCGAGTTGGTGGCGCGCAGCGCGGCACTCGAAGAAGCGGCGCGCAGTGCGGAGACGGCACAGGTGTCGGCCGACGAGGCCGAGGAGGGCCGTCACCGCACGGCGGCCCGGGCCGAGGCACTCGAACGCGCGCTGGCGGACCTGCAGGGCGCGGGCGGGCGCGAATTGCTGCGCGACGTCGACGGTGTCGTCGGCTCGCTGGTCGACCTGGTGGAGATCGACGAGGGCTGGGAAGCCGCCTTCGAGGCGGCCATCGGGGCCGGTGTCGCCGCCGTCGTGGTCGACGGACGGCGCTCGGCCCAGGCCGCCCTGGCCACCTTGCGAGAGGGCGGCGTGACCGGGGCCATCCTGACGCCCCGGCAGTCGTCGGCCTCGGTCGGGACCGGCGAGCTCCCGCCCGGCAGCAGCGCCGAGCCCGTGCGGCGTCACGTGCGGGTGCGCCTCGGCGGATCGGTCGCCGAGTCGATCCTCGACACGCTGGTCGGCCGCGCCGTCCGTGTCGACGGCTGGGAGGAGGCCATCGACCTCTCGCTCGCCCGCGACGACCTCGTGGTGGTCACCCCCGAGGGCGATCGCTTCGCCGCCTCGGGCTGGCGGGTGCGTTCCGCGACGAGCGTGGTGACGGCCGCCTCGGTCGACGAGGCGCGGCGCCGAGCCGAGGACGCCGCCGCCGCCGCCGAGCTGGCCCGGGCCCAGCTCACCGAGAGCCGCATTGTGCTCAGCCGCTGCCGCGATGCGCGCACGACGGCCGAGCGGGCCAACGACCGGCACGCGTCGGCCTGCGAGACGGGCCGGGCCGACCGCGACCGATCCGCCGAGGAGCAGCGCCGCGTGGCCGCCGAACTCGACGAGGCCCGCGCCGCAGTGGTGGCGGCCCAGCAGCGGCTGGCCGACGTCGTCGCCGAGGAGGCACAGCTGGCCGGGTCGTTGCCCGACCTGCAGGAGGCGCTCGAGGCCTGGGAGGCGCTCGAGGAGCGCAGGGTGGGCCTGCAGGAGCGGCGCCAGGAGCTCGAGGTCCGCGTGGCGGGCGTGGCCGAGCGTCGGCGTGTGTTGGCCGAGCGCCAGGCCGAGGTGGAACGGCGCCTGCAGGGTCACGCCGAGGAGCGCGCCACGGCGGCGTCGCGCCGGCGCCGGCTGGAGGCCGAGGGCGCCGCGCTGGCCCGGCTGGAGGTGCTGGTGCAGGGGGAGCACGAACGCCTCGACGGCGTCTTCGGGTCGCTGCGCCATGACTATCAGGATCAGGTCGATGCCGTACGTGCAGGGGGCGAGAAGCTCGAGCGGCTCCGCCAGGACCGCCACACGACCGAGCAGCGCCTGGAGGCCGTGCGCTCCCGCACCCGCACGCTCGACCTCGAGTCCAACGAGGTCGGCCTGCGCATGGAGGCGCTGCACGAGCACATCGCCCGGGACCTCGGGGCGTCGCCCGAGGAGCTGGTGGGCCTGCCCGAGCCTGAGGCGCCCGAAGGCACCGCACTGGCGCAGCACGCCGAGGAACTCGAGCGCAAGCTGGCGGCGCTGGGTCCGGTGAACCCGCTGGCTCTCGAAGAGCTCTCGACGCTGGAGGAGCGGCACAAGGATCTCGAGGCGCAGGTCGACGACGTGCGCGGCGCCCGGCGCGAGCTGCACGAGGTGGTGCGCACCCTCGACCACGAGATCATGACGTCCTTCGCCGCGGCGGCCGCCGACGTCAACGAGCACTTCTCGGTGTTGATCGCCATGCTGTTCCCCGGCGGGACGGGCCGGCTCATGCTGGTGGATCCCGACGATCTCCTCAACACCGGCGTCGAAATAGAGGTACGGCCCGCGGGGCGCAACGTCCGCCGGGTCTCGCTCCTGTCGGGTGGCGAGCGCTCGATGGCGGCCCTCGCCTTCTTGTTCGCCGTGTTCCGGAGCCGGCCGTCGCCCTTCTACATGATGGACGAGGTCGAGGCCGCGCTCGACGACGTCAACCTCAGCCGGTTCCTGGCCTTGGTGCACGAGTTCCGCGACGAGGCGCAGCTGCTCATTGTGAGCCACCAGAAGCGCACCATGGAGACGGGCGACGCGTTGTACGGGGTGACGATGGCGCCCGGCGGCTCGTCCCAGGTGGTCAGTCAGAAAGTGGAGAAGGAGAAAGAGCCGGCGTGACCGGCACGCTGACTTTCGTTTTCATTGTGGTCGCTCTGGTCTGCGTGGTCGCCGGTGTCAGCGCGGTGGCCCGCACGCGGCGGACCACGCGCGTGGACGCCGAGGAGTACGCGGACGGCGCGGACGACGCGACCTACGAGGAGGAGGCGGCCGCGGTGGCGGCGGCCCAGGCTGCGGCCGCGGCCGCGGCCGCAGATGAGCCCGAGCCGGCGGCGGACCCCGACATCGACCTCGGGCCCGACATCGAATACGAGGGGCCGCACTCGTGATTGGCACGCTGATCATCATCGTTGTGGTCGTGGCGGTGCTCGCCGTCGCCCTCGGCGGCATTGCCCTCACCCGGTCGCGCCGGCGTGGGGACGGGACGACCGTCGCGCCACCGACCGCCCCGCCGACCCGGCCTCCCCAGGCCCCGCCGCCGGCGTCCACCGCGTCCGAGGCGGAGGTGGCTGCTCCTGTCGCGGAAGTCGAACCCGCGCCTGCGGTCGAGGCGCCGGGAGCACCGCCCTCGTATCGCAGCCGTCTCGGCGGCGTGCGCGGTCTCTTCAGCGGCGCGGTGGCCGCGCTGCGTTCTGGCCGTATCGACGAGGCCACATGGGAGTCGCTCGAGGAGGCCCTGATCCGGGCCGACGTCGGTGTAGTGACGACGGGCGTCCTGCTCGACGAGCTGCGGGCCAAGGTGCAGTCCAGGGAGATCAGCGGCGGGGACGACCTGCTCGAGGCCCTGGGCGCGTCGATCCGCCAGCTCCTCGACTCGGTCGGTTCCCGGGCGCTCCGTTTCGACGGCCGCGCCGAGCATCCCGACGTCTGGCTGTTCGTGGGCGTGAACGGCGTCGGCAAGACGACCACCATCGGCAAGCTGGCCCGGCGCCAGTCCGCGGCCGGGCACTCGGTGCTGCTCGCGGCCGGTGACACCTTCCGCGCTGCCGCGGCGGACCAACTCGCCATGTGGGCCGAGCGGACCGGAGCGGAGATCGTGCGGGGTGCCGAGGGCTCCGACCCGAGCGCCGTCGTCTTCGATGCCGTGCAGCGCGCCGCGGCGCGGAAGAACGACCTCGTGTTGGCCGACACGGCCGGCCGCCTGCACACGAAGGTGAACCTCGTCGAAGAATTGAAGAAGATCCGCCGCATCGCCGACCGCGACCCGGGCAACGTGACGGAGGTCCTGCTCGTCCTCGACGCCACCACGGGCCAGAACGGCTTGATGCAGGCGCGGCAGTTCGCCGACGCGGTGGACGTGACCGGGATTGTGCTCACCAAACTGGACGGCACGGCCAAGGGCGGCATTGTGGTCGCCGTGGAGCGCGAGCTGTTCGTCCCGGTCAAGCTGGTCGGGCTCGGCGAGGGCCCCGACGACCTCGTCGACTTCGATCCGGATGCGTTCGTCGACGCCCTCCTCGCATCCGACTGAGCCCGAGGGTGAGCACGACATGACCGAGCAGCACAGCGTGATCACCGACGGCGTCGCCGAAGACCGGCGGCCCGAGCCGACGGCCGATGCTGCCGCGCCACCGCGCGGCCCCTTCGACCTGAACGGTCAGCAGAAGCTGATCCTGGTCGTCGTCCTGATCGTCCACGTGATCCTCGCCCGGTTCACCCTGCGAGACCTCCGCCACCGCCCCGTCTCCGCCGTGCGCGGACCCAAGCGGTTGTGGCGCGTCTGGGCGACCACGAACACGACGGGGTCACTGGCCTACTGGCTGGTCGGGCGCCGGCGGGAGCCCGCGGCCTGATCACCTCGGGCCTTGCTGATCCGTCCGCAGACGGCTAGCGGATCCGCACCACTCCGGAAAACCGGTCCAGCACGGAGCGGTCGCCCTCCACGGTCAGGTTGCGCGCACCTGTTCGGTTCCACAGCGCCAGGTAGAGATCGCCGGCCGTCCCGCTGACCGTGCAGGCCGCGTCGGCGCCTCCTTCGATGCTCGACATGGGCGTCGTGGTCACGCCGTCGGGGTCCATGCGCAACAGCCACGAGGCGTCGACGTCGGTGCAGCGGACCGCCAGGCACGCCGGGGATTCGGTGCGGAGCTTGGCGCCGCGGCGCGGGACGAACAAGACCAAGAGCTCGTCGATGCCGTCTGCGGCGAATACCGGGGTGCACGCGGTGAGGGGGAGGCCTGCCGCCAGCTCTGCATCGACGCGGTGCACGGTGGTCTCGTGGGCCTGCCGGCGCGCCCACATGGCGCGTGGCGACGGAGCGGCCAGGAACGTCCAGCACTGCAGGTCGTCGGGCGCAGCGGCCAGTGCACGCACGAGGTCGGCGCACCCGTGTCCGAACCAGCCGGCGAGGTCTTCGTCGGTCGGCCCCGTGCCGGCCGCCTCCTCGAGTCCCGCCGGGGATGGCTCGGTTCGCCCTTCGGCCACGAAGCCGGTCGCCCAGCGGTGCACGCCGCCCGTGTGGCGGATCAGGTCGCGCACCGTCCACCCGGGGCAGGTGGGCACGGCGCCATCGGGGTCCGCCACGGCGGCCGCGGCCGCCATCCGCCCGCCCTCGGTCCGCAGCGCGTCGATGTGGGCGGGGACCTCCACCGACGGCCCGTCAGCCGATGCTGACGAGGTCGATCACGAAGACGAGCGTGTCGTTCGCCGCGATGCCCTGCGCCCCGGCGGGAGGAGTGGCGCCGTAGCCGAGGCCCGGCGGAATGATCAATTCGCGGCGACCGCCGACGTGCATGCCGACGACCCCCTTGTCCCAGCCGGGGATGACCTCGCCGGCACCGAGGGTGAACGTGAAGGGCTGGCTCGTCCACGACGACTGGATCACCTTCTTGGCCGAGTAGGTCGCGAGCACGTACTGCACCGTCACCTTGTCTCCCGGTGCCGCCTCCCGGCCCGTGCCCACGATGAGATCTGCGCTCTCCAGTCCGGCGGGTGGCGTTCCGGTGGGGACGGTGACCGTCGGCGCCTGTCCCGCGGTGCCGGCGGGCGAGAGGTCGGCGGCGGGGATGGGGCCGATGGCGGTGAGCGCGCTGGCGCCGGGGACGCCTGTTGTCGTCGTGGCGCCGTCACCGCTGCCGCTGGCGGTGGTGTGCGAGGTGCTTGCCGTGCTCGACGAGGTGGCCGGCGGGGAGGAGCTGCAGGCGGCCAGGACGAGCGCGGCGGTGGCGGCGGCGGCCAGGGCCAGGACGCGGCGCATCGCGGTGGGGAGGGACATGGGCCGCGACGGTAGTCGTTGGCCATCAGCCGGCCTCGGCACCGGCCGTCCCTGGTGAGGGCCGAGACCGCCGGCACCGGCCCCGGCCCCGCTCGTGCGGACGTCGCCTCCGCGCGCGGCGCCACTAACGTGAGAGACCATGTTCGACGCCCTGTCCGACCGCCTGGAGCGGATTTCGACGCGGCTGCGCGGCAAGGGGCGCATCAGCGACGAGGATCTCGACGAGGCCCTCAAGGAGATCCGCACCGCGCTCTTGGAGGCGGACGTCGAGCTCGGCGTGGCCCGCCGCTTCTGTGACGGCATCCGGCTGAGAGTCAGCACCGAGGCGCTCTCCAAGAGCCTGACCCCCGGCCAGCAGGTCGTCCGCGCCGTCCACGAGGAGCTCGTCGGTGTTCTCGGAGGCGAGACGCTCAAGCTCACCTACGCCTCCCGGCCTCCCACGGTCGTGCTGATGGCCGGCCTCCAGGGGGCGGGCAAGACCACCAACTCGGCGAAGCTGGCCCTCTGGTGGAAGCAGCAGGGGCGCAACCCGCTCCTCGTCGGCGCCGACCTCCAGCGTCCCGCCGCGGTGGAGCAGCTGCGCGTGCTCGGCCAGCAGGCCGGCGTGACGGTCTTCAGCGAGAACACCGACCCGGTGTCCTGCGCCAAGGCAGGTGTGGAGGAGGCCCGCCGCCTCGGACGCGACATCTGCATCATCGACACGGCGGGTCGCCTGACCATCGACGCCGAGTTGATGGCGCAGATCCGGGACATCTCGGATGCCACCCAACCCCACTACACGTTCCTCGTGATCGACGCCATGATCGGGCAGGACGCGGTGGCGACGGCGAAGGCCTTCGACGACACGCTCGAGCTCAGTGGCGTCATCCTGACCAAGCTCGACGGTGACGCCCGCGGCGGCGCCGCCCTGTCGGTCAAGGGCGTCGTCGGCAGGCCGATCGCCTTCGCCAGCACTGGCGAGCGACTGGCCGACTTCGACCTGTTCCACCCGGATCGCATGGCCGATCGCATTCTCGGGATGGGAGACGTCCTCAGCCTGATTGAGCAGGCCGAACGCACCATGGACACCGACGAGGTGACCAAGAGCGCCAACCGGCTCATGCAGGGCCAGTTCACCCTGGAGGATTTCCTGTCGCAGCTGCGACAGGTCAAGAAGATGGGCTCGCTGGGTGGGCTGATGCGTCTGATGCCGGGCATGTCGAAGGAGATGCGCCAGGCCGCTGGGCAGATCGACGACGGTGAGGTGGCGAAGGTCGAGGCCATCGTGTGTTCCATGACGCCGGCCGAGCGCAACGACACGGCTCTGCTGGACGGCTCCCGCCGCAGCCGGGTCGCCCGGGGTTCGGGCACGTCCATTCAGGACGTCAACTCCCTCCTCAAGCAATTCAAGGAGATGCAGAAGATGATGAAGGGGATGGCCTCGGGCAACATGCCCAACCTCCCCGGCATGCCGAACATGGCGGGAATGAGTGGTCGGGCCGCCCGGAAGCTCGCCGCGCAGGGGTCCACCGGCCTGCCCGCCGCTCCTCCGGGCGCCGACTTCGACATGCTCTCCCAGCTGATGGAAGGGGGCGGTGAGCTGCCCTCGGGCTTCCCGGGACTGCCCGCCCCGGCCCCGGCCCGGCCCGTGGTCAGCGGCAACAAGGGCACCAAGAAGAAGAAGAAGGGTGGCCGGGTCACCCCTCCGAAAGGCCGGTAGCCCCGCCATCTGCCAGAATGGACGGCCAAGACGTCCAGATCAGTGGAGGATTTAGTCCGTGGCAGTGAAACTCCGCCTTGTGCGGATGGGTAAGAAGAAGCAGCCGACCTACCGGGTCGTGGCCGCAGACAGCCGATCGCCGCGCGACGGCCGATTCCTCGAGATCGTGGGCACGTACGCGCCCCGAGGCTCGTCGACGGCCGAACCGGACGCCGTGATCAACATCGACAACGCCAAGGCGGTCAAGTGGCTCGTCAACGGTGCGCAGCCGACAGAGCGGGTGGAGCGCCTCCTCAAGACCTCCGGCGCCTGGGACGAGTTCGCCGCAGCGAGGGCCAAGTGACCGACCTCTACGAAGCGGGCGACATCAACCAGTCCGAGAACGCCGACGACGACTTCGACGACGCCGAGGACATTGAGGACGAGGCCGGTGCCGGCAACGAAATCGGCGACCAGGACGGCGGGACCGCGTTGGCCGTCCTGACCTACCTGGCCCGTTCCCTGTCCAACGATCCCGACTCGGTGGTCATTGAGACCGAGGAGCGCCGCGGCGGGCTGCGCCTGAATCTCCACGTGGCCCCCGACGACATGGGCCGGGTGATCGGGCGCCGCGGGCGCACCGCTCAGGCCATCCGGACGCTGGTCAACGTGGCGGGCGCCAAGGACGGCGTCCAGGCCAGCGTGGACATCGTCGACGACTGATCTGCTCAAAGTCGGCCGGGTCACCAAGGCCCACGGTCTGCGTGGCGAGGTCGTGGTCCAGCTCTGGACCGACCAGACGCAGCGTCTCGACGCGGGAACGGAGCTCACGTCCATTCGAGGGTCGTTGACCGTGGTGTCGTCCAAGCCGTTCGGGCCCGACGACCGCTATATCGTGCAGTTCGAGGGCATCTCCGACCGCAGTGCCGCCGACAGTCTGCGCGGTGTGGAGCTCGAAGCCGAACCACTCGACGACGTGGCGGACGTGCTGTGGGTGCACGAGCTGGTCGGCGCCACCGTGCGGGACGCCGCGCACACCACGCTCGGGACTATTGCGTCGGTCGAGGCCAACCCGGCCAGCGATCTGATGGTGCTCGAGTCCGGAGGGCTGATCCCGGTGCGCTTCGTCACGGCCCACGACGCGACGGCACACGTCGTCGACGTCGACATCCCCGAGGGGCTGCTCGACCTGTGACGCGCGTCTCGTGAGGATCGACGTCTTCACGATCTTTCCCGACGCGGTGGCGACGTATTGCGGCATCTCGGTCCTCGGTCGGGCCGCTGCGGCCGGTGCCCTCGACGTGCGGGTACACGATCTGCGCGACGGCGCGGACGATGCCCGCCGCTCCGTCGACGACAGCCCGTTCGGCGGCGGAGCCGGCATGGTGCTGAGCCCCGAGCCCATCTTCCGCTGCGTGGAGTCGGTGCCCGACCTGCCGCGGCCGCTGTTCCTCCTCGCCCCGGGGGGCCGGCCCTTCGACCAGGCGGCGGCGACCGAGCTGGCGGCGCACGGCGCCGGCGGCTTCTCGCTGTTGTGCGGCCGCTACGAGGGGGTGGACCAGCGGGTCGGCGACCACCTGGTGGACGGCGAGCTGTCCGTTGGCGACTTCGTGCTGGCCGGAGGGGAGCTGGCCGCCCTGGTCGTCATAGAGACGGTCGCACGCCTCCTGCCCGACGTGCTCGGGAACGAGGAATCCCCCCTGGACGAGAGCTTCGCCGAGGGCCTGCTCGAATACCCCCAGTACACCCGGCCGGCGGAATTCAGGGGGTGGCCGGTCCCCGAGGTGCTCCGATCGGGGGATCACGGGGCCGTGGCGGCCTGGCGTCGCTCCCAGGCACTCCTGCGGACGGCCGAACGCCGCCCCGATCTCCTTGCGCGCCTGGTCAGGGCCTCGGCGCTCCGGGCCAGCGACGTGCAGGTCCTGTCGGCGCACGGCTACGATGTCCTGTCCGGCACTGAGCCGGTGTGACCGAAGGACGCCTCTCATGCACCCCACCGAAACGATCGATCGCGACAGCCTGCGCGACGACATCCCCGAATTCCGCCCGGGCGACACCGTCAAGGTGCATGTCCGGGTCGTCGAGGGGAACCGCGAGCGGGTGCAGGTGTTCCAGGGCGCCGTCATGCGGCGCCAGGGCGGCGGCGTCCAGGAGACGTTCACCGTGCGCAAGGTGAGCTTCGGCGTCGGCGTCGAGCGGACCTTCCCGGTGCACTCGCCGACCATCGCCAAGATCGAGGTCACCACGCTGGGCGACGTGCGCCGAGCCAAGCTCTACTACCTGCGCGATCGCCACGGGAAGGCCGCCAAGATCAAGGAGCGGCGGATTCCCCGGGGCAAGGCCGCGGTGGCCGTGGTCGAGGACGACGTGGAGACCGAGGAGCTGGAAGAGGTCGACCCTGTCGATGACGTGGACGTCGTCGACGAGGTGGAGTCGAGCGACGTCGAGGCCGATGAGGCGGTCGAGGAGGACTCGGACGAGTAGGGCGGCCGCAGCGTGAGCGAGGAAGACCTCGAACGCTACGAATCCGAGATTGAGCTCGGGCTCGTCCAGGAGTATCGAGCCGTCCTCCCGGTCTTCACCTACGTGATTGAGACCGAGCGCCGCTTCTATCTAGCCAACGACGTGTCACTGACCGTGCGGTCCGACACGACCCCGGCGTGTATTGAGCTCGAGATCCGCGATGCCTGGGTCTGGGACATGTACCGCCCGGCGCGGTTCGTGCCCGAGGTGCGCGTCGTCACCTTCCGCGACGTCAACATCGAGCGGTTGCCCGAACAAGAGCTTTGACGCGACCGTTCCTCCGTCGGTGGGGAACGGCGACCGGCACAACTCTGCACTCGGCGGCTTCGGAGAGATGCTGGCCGCGGCGCACTACCGCTCGCACGGGTACGCCGTGCTCGAACGGAACTGGCGCTGCCGGACAGGCGAGATCGACCTGATCTGCGCCAGGGGCATCACTCTCGTCGTCTGCGAGGTGAAGGCCCGGACCGGGCGGGCGCAGGGCCATCCGCTCGAAGCCGTGACCGCGTCGAAGCAGCGCCGGCTCCGCCGCCTGGCGGCGGCGTACCTGCGCCAGCAGGGGAGGCGGTGGCCCGAGGTCCGTTTCGACGTGGTCAGCGTGTTGGACGGGACGCTCGAGATCGTCGAAGGTGCGTTCTGAGACGGCGCGGCATAGGGTCCGTGGCCATGGAGACATTGATCGTCGAGCGCAAGGACGGGGTCGTGACCGTCACGATGAACCGCCCCGAGCGCAAGAATGCCGCCAATGGCAAGATGCTGACCGAGCTGCGCACCACCTTCGAGGAGGTGGAGGACAACCCGGACGACAGGGTGATGGTCCTGACCGGAGCGGGTGGCGCCTTCTGCTCGGGGGCGGACCTCTCCGACCCCAGCGGCCCGGCCACCGACCCGACGCGATCGGGCCTGGCGCGCATGCGGCGCCTCGGGGACGTGGCCCTCGCCCTCCACCACGTGTCCAAGCCGAGCATCGCCAAGGTGGACGGCTTCGCGGTCGGCGCCGGCCTGTCGCTGGCGCTCGGCTGCGATCTGATCGTCTGCAGCGATCGGGCCAAGCTCTCCATGATCTTCGCCAGGCGCGGCCTCGCCCTCGACAACGGCGCGTCCTGGCTGCTGCCCCGGCTGGTCGGTATGGCCAGGGCGAAGGAGATCGCGCTCTTCGGCGGCATGTGGAGCGGCGAGGAGGCCGCGGCCATCGGCCTGGTGAACCGGGTGCTGCCGGTCGACGAGCTCGATGCCTTCGTGGACAATTGGGCCACGACGCTGGCTGCGGGCCCGCCCCTGGCGCTGTCGATGACCAAGACCCTGCTCCATGCCTCCTCCATGGCCTCCATGGAGCAGGCGGTGGAGGACGAGGCCCGCTGCCAGGCCCTCAACTTCTCGACCCAGGACACGCAGGAGGCCATGGCGGCCTTTGCGCAGAAGCGGGAGCCCCTCTTCATCGGTCGCTAATAGACTGCGAATTGTGCTGAATGGCGTCCAAGGCATGGTCGGCGACACCGCGTTGGTGACCAAGGCAATCGAAGGCGCGCATCACCCGGGAAGGATCCGGGCCAGGGGTGAGGAGTGGCTCGCAATCCCACTCGACCCCGACGCCAGTATCCCTATCGGGACCGATGTCGTCGTCGCCGACGTCGAGCGGGGTTTGCTCGTCGTCTACGCCATCGACAGTTAGAAGAGAGGTACCGCAATGCTCGCATCGGCCGGAGAAGTGGTCGGGATCGTTGTCGTCGTGGCGTTGGCCGCAGTCGGGGTCGCCACCGTCTTCCTGTCCC
This sequence comes from uncultured Acidimicrobiaceae bacterium, assembly GCA_963850185.1. Classification (GTDB taxonomy): domain Bacteria; phylum Actinomycetota; class Acidimicrobiia; order Acidimicrobiales; family RAAP-2; genus Bog-473. The sequence continues at coordinate 503,724 of CAWKKE010000010.1, read as the reverse complement.
GCTTCGTCAAGATCGTCCAGCAGGGGAGTGTGGGCGTCGTCAAGCGCCTGGGGGAGTTCAAGTCGGTCGACCAGCCGGGCATGCGGATCCTGGTCCCGTTCATCGACAAGATGGAGAAGATCGACGTGCGCGAGTTCCCGATGACCGGGGACCAGCAGGCCGTGATCACGAAGGACAACGTTTCTCTCCAGGTCAGCGCGACCATCTTCTGCCAGGTGATCGACGTCAAGTCGGCGCTCTTCGAAATCAACGACTACCAGCTCGCGGTCGACCAGCTCTCGCGCACGGCCCTGCGGGCCGTCTTCGGGGAGCTCTCGCTGGACCAGGCGCTCTCGGAGCGCGAGACGATCAACAGCCGCATGCAGGACCACATGGCAGACGCCACGGCGAAGTGGGGGGTGCGGCTGAACCGCATTGAGATCCTCGACATCACCCCGCCGCTGAACGTGGTGCAGGCGATGTCCGAGCAGAAGGAAGCCGAGCAGCACAAGCGCGCCGCCATTTTGAAGTCGGAAGGTGAGCAGCAGGCCGCCGTCAACTCCGCCGGCGGGCGCAAGCAGGCCGCCGTCCTCGAGGCCGAGGGAGCCAAGCAGTCCGCGATCCTGCGAGCCGAGGCGCAGATGAAAGTGCTGGAGCTGCAGGCCGAGGGCGAGAAGAAGGCGCTCGAGCTGCGCGGCGAGGGCGAGGCGTCCCGCCTGACCTCCATCGACACCGCCACCATCAACCCGCACACCCTCGCCGTGCTGCAGCTGAAGGCGCTCCAGGACATCGCCTCTTCCGAGAACGCCAAGATCGTCGTGCCCTACGAGGCGACGAGCCTCATGGGTGCGGCCGAGGTGCTGCTCTCGACGCTGCGCAACGAGAACCTGGGTGACGCTGCCAAGACGAACGGATCCGCGCCACCCGTCGCCACGCCGGCGCGGCCGAACCAGGAGCTCCCGCCCCAGGGCACCTAAGCCCAGCCGAGCTCGTGCAGACGCGCCTCGCCAAGTCCGAAGTGATGCCCCACCTCGTGCAAAACGGTGACGCGTACCCGGCTGGCTAACTCCTCGGGTGTGCGGGCGGACCGGCAGATGGTTGCCAGGAAGAGCGTGATCCGATCGGGTCGCGCCCCGGCGTAGGTGCCGCGCTGCGTGAGGGGGATCCCCTCGTACAGCCCATAGAGCGGACCGGGCGGGCTCTCGTCGTCAATGATGATCGCCACGTTCTCCATTTCCGCCCGCAACTGGTCGGGGATGGCGTCGAGCGCATCGGCCACCAGCGCCTCGAAGGCCGTGACGTCGATCGGCTCCATCCCTGCCACCTTGCCAGCATTCGGCAACTGGTGGGGAGCGGGACCGTGCCGGTAGCGTCCCGGGCCGTGTCCGACCCCGGAACGCCGATGACCGACTTCCTCGACGAGGGGTTTTCCATTCCTGCCCGCCTGGGCGTGGTGGCCGAGGTGCGCGACGGGGAATTCCGTCTGTCGCTGCACCCCCGGCCGCAGCTGCTGCATCACGGCGCCCTGCGGGCCAGTGTCATTGCCTTCATGATCGACGTGGTCGCGGGGATCGTGCTCGATGACGATCCCGACGCCTGGATGTTGACCTCGGACATGTCGGTGCGGATGCGCCCGCTGCCCGCGCCCGCCTTCGTCACCACCCGGAGCACGATTTTGCGGCGGGGTCGCCGCTCGGCGACCGCCAAGGTGGATCTCGTGAACGGGGCGGGCGAGCCAATCGCCACCGGTGCGATCGGGTTCGCCCGGGTACAGCGTCGCCCCACCGACCCCGTGAAGCCCCCGGCGTCACAAGAGCGCATCTCCATGATGTTCGACGGGTCGAGGACCCTGGACGGTCTTCTCCGGGAGGAGGCGGGCATCGTCGTTCTCGACGCCGCCGCCGGTTCGCTCGAAATGGAGGTGACGCCCGAGCTCCGGAACCCCGCCGGCACGCTCCAGGGCGCCATGGTGGCGCTCTTCGCGGAGGCGGCCGCCGAAGAGCTGGCATCGACGCGTTGGCACAGCGACGCCGTGGTAACCGAGCTCGATCTCCGCTATATCGCACAGACCGGCGAAGGGCCCGTCCAGTCGGAGTGCGTGCTGCTCGGGGAGGGGCCCGACGCGCCGATTCAGGTGGAGCTCTCCGATCGTTCGAGCGGCCGCCTGACGACACTCGTCTACGCCCGCACCGCCACCATCGCTCCGTAAGCCGCGGCGGCCCCCGGGCGTGGCCTACGGGCCGCTACGGAACCGAGTCGCCGACGGGCTGGTCGATCGGCACGGCTCGCACATGAAAGCCGCCGCTTCGAGGTGGCGCGGGAGGCTCGACGGTTGCCTCCGGCTCTTCACTTTCGGGATCCGGCGCCTTCACCTCGGGCCGATCCTCTATGACTCTTACGTGCGCGGCAGCGGGCGGTCGCGGCGTCCCGTCGCGTTCCGACGACACAGCCAGATGTTCGAGCTGACGCTTCTCCTTGCGGCGACGGAGGGGGCCGCCTCGTGATGTCGGTACGTCGCCCTGCCCCATAGCGCCCAGCCTAGGGGCTGCTCTGACGCCAACCGTGGCTTTCTGCAGGTCACTCGACCAGGCGTTTCATCAAAACGTCACAGATGTGGAACGCGATGGTCGCCTGCGACCCGCCTCCATCGTGTCTCTTCATCATGAGCATCCTCGCCACGGGACTTCGCATGAAGTCCGCGTCGCGCGACCTCGGTCAAGACGGCCGTTCAGGCGGGCATGGACCGCTGCGAGACGGGCGATCGTCGTGGAGTGCATGGTGTGCCGGCGACCGCTGCAGGCTCTGACGTCGGCCGTAGCCCGGCCGAACGATGCCGCTAGCATCCGGGCCACGTTCACCGCCGCGGGCATGACATCCGTGGCCGGGACCGCGCTTTATGTTCCTGATGCACCAGCCTCATTCACAGTCGGCCTCGTCGCCTCGCGCGCGTCGAAGACGAGGAGTCCTGATGCGGACTGTCCCGACCACGAGGGGTTTCTTCTCCATCGACTGCCGCAAGTCGGGTGTCGACGCTGCGCAGCCGATTCGCCATTCTTTTGAACAAGGCATTCCGAAATCCGGGGATCTGGGCCAATGTATCGAACTCGCGTGGCCCGATGACCAGCAGCTCCAAATCCGAGAGGGCTGTGACCGTGGCGCTACGCGGCCCTCGGTTCAACGCCGCCAACTCCCCGAAGAAGTCGCAGGGGCCGAGTGCGTTGACCCTCCGACCGGCTTGAACGACCTCGGCGGTACCAGCGAGGATGAGGAAGAGCTCCCTGTCGCTCTGTCCCTCCCTCACGAGGATCTCGCCCTGGTCAACCTTGACCTGCTCCGCCAGACGCGCCACGCCTCGGAGCTGGGCCTTCGTGCACGCCCTGAATTGTTCGATTGACTTCAGCTGGTCGACGGGGGGCTGTCGACGAAAGGTCCGCAGCATGTCTCGCTCCTTTTTTAGAGCCTGCGACCCCCAACCAGTTTGCAGGACACCCATCGTCGGGCGTCTCACTACAACTGGGATGCAACCATTGTCACGAATCGCGCTGTGATGTGCAAGGGGTATTGGAGGCGTTCATCTCGAGTTCACGTGCGCGCGGACAATGCCCCAGTCAAAGATGAGGTTTGGAGCTGTCTTGATCGCGCCAGCCATCGGCGCGTCGCAGGCCGCGCGTACCGACCTGGTGGGGAGTCCCTTCGGGCAGGCGACTGCAGGGCCCGTAGCCTCTCTCCGTGAGGGCAGACCAGGCTGATCGCCTCGCCGGGCCCCAGACGCGGCTCGTGCTGATCTGCGGGCTTCCGGCATCGGGCAAATCGACCCTCGCTCGGCGGCTCGCACCCAGCATCTCGGCCATCAGGTTGGACAAGGACGAGTGGGCGACGCGCCTGGGCGCCGATCTGTGGGACCAAGCGTTTCGAATGCGTCTCGAAGCTCAGCTGTGGATACTGGCCCAGGATCTCCTCGCCCGGGGGCAGAGCGTCATTCTGGAGTGGGGACACTGGGCGCGAGTCGAACGGGATGAGAAACGACTCGGGGCCCGAGCTCTCGGGGTAGCAGTCGAACTCCACTACCTCGATGCACCCTTGGAACGGCTGATCGAGCGGGCCGAGCGCCGCAACTCGTCAGGTGCATGGACCGCCTCGCCCATCACGCGGGCTCACTTCGAAGAGTGGGCGACCATCTTTCAACCTCCGGACGAAGAGGAGATGCTGTTGTTCGATACGCCCGTGAACGATGGATGACGTCGTCCCCTTTTCGTTCCGCCAGCCAGACCTTTGTGCAGGCGAGAATGATGCTGTGAGAAAGGTGCTGCTCGTTCGACACTCCGAGCCACTCGTGTCCGAGGAGACGCCGGGAGCGGAGTGGCCCCTGACCAGCAGAGGGAGCGACGAGGCTCGCGCGCTTGGAGCGCACCTTGCTGACTGGCGTCCGGCGGTCATTTGGACGAGTCCTGAGCGCAGAGCACGCGAAACCGCCGCGCTCACCTTTCCAGCCGTTGTGGCCGAAGTGCGGAGCCAGCTCAGCGAGGTGCACAAGCCCTGGTTTGCCTCGTCTGACGCGCACGCGAAGGCCGCCGTCGACTATCTGAGGGGCGACGTCGTCGCAGGATGGGAGCGCCGCGCAGACGTCATTGCCCGGATTGCGGAATTGCGGTCGGGTTTCAGATTTTTCGACAGGATTGCCCTCGTGTGCCACGGGTTGTTCATCACGACGTGGCTCGACAGTGAGATGGGGCTCACCGATCCCTTCGTCTTTTGGTCCGAGCTGCGCATGCCGGACGCCTGGGAGCTCGATGTCGATGAGAAGTCCTTTCGTCGGATCCCCTAGCCCGCTGTCCGGCGCACGGGATGCGTTTTCGCCTCATTGTCATCAGCGCCTACGCCCGGACCGCGCTCCATCGGAGGCATGACGGCCAACCTAATGTTTGTCCCGTGGCGCCAGTCATCGTTCTCGTCCTGGGATATCCCGGTACCGGGAAGTTCACCGTCGCCAAAGAACTCGTCACGGCCCTGTCCACCGGGGAAGGATCGGTCAAGTTGATCGACAACCACGTCGCCGCGAACGTTCTGTTCGATTTGATCGCAGAGGCTGATGGTCGGTCGGTCCTGCCCCCGGAGGTCGTGGACAACGTACGTGAGATAAATCTGATCATCGCGAGAACGATCGACGAGGTGTCCCCACGGGATTGGTCGTTCGTGTTGACGCACCATTTGCGCGACAACGAGCGGAATCACTCCTACGTGGACCACCTACAGGCCATCGCGGAGCGTCGTGGATCGATCTTTCTTCCTGTCATTCTCACGTGCGAACCGCGGGTCCTGGTACAGCGGGTCACCCAGCCGGAGCGACGTGCTCGTAACAAGCTGGTCGATCCTTCGATCGCTCTGAGGATCCGTGAGGGGGGCATGTTGACCCCGAACGGATCGATGACGATCGACACCACTTCTCGAAGTCCGGCCGACACGGTCGCGCGTATTCGCGAGGAGCTCGCACGACGATCAAGAAACGACTTCTAGCCGGTGTTTCGGGCGAGGGGGTCGCGTTCGCCTCGGTGCCCGTGTTGGGTGCTTCGATCCCCTCGTGGAGACTGCCGACCTGCCACAAGGCCGCTCGCTCACCTTGCACGAAATGCCGTGTCGACTCCATGGTGCGCACGGAGAAGGGCGTTCCCCGATCCGGCATGCAAGACTGAGCACCGGGGGGTGCGCGGGATGTTGCGCTTGAGCAACCGGGTTTCTTCGGGTGCGCCGCTGCTGGCAACGCTCGTCGTCGCGGCGGTTCTTGCCGGGTTTCCTTCAACGGTGTCCGCATCGGGGAGTCCAGCCAAGAACGACCCGCAGCGCATCATCATCGACACAGATCTCTCCTTGTGGTGGGACGACGCCACGGCGGTCGGCATGGCCAACGTCCTCCAGCAACGGGGCCAGGTCCACGTCCTCGGGGTCATGTCGGACATCCGCAATCCCGTGGCCGTCGCTGCGCTCGACGCGATCGACACGGCCTATGGTCACAGCAAAATACCGATCGGAGCCGTCGCCGACAGCTCCGCCAATACGGCGCAACACGGCTACAGCGATACGCTTGCCGCGCAGCTCCCGCACGCAATTCGAAACAGCTCGCGGGCCCAGCCGGCAGTCGATCTCTATCGACGGTTATTGGCGGCCCAGCCCGACCACAGCGTGACCGTCGTCGCTATCGGCGGCGACACGAACTTGGCCGGACTGCTGGCATCAGGTCCGGGTCAAGGAAGTTCGCTGCGGGGAAGAGCCTTGGTCGCCTCCAAGGTGAAGAGGCTGGTGATCGAAGACGGGCTGTTTCCCACTGGCGGCCCGCCCTTCACCAACGAACGCATTGACGTCGGCGCCACACGAGCGCTCGTCGCCAGTACCGGTTGGCCGACGGCGATCGCCTGGGTCGACGGGTACACGGGCGTGAACACGAAGGTCGGAGGAGCTCTCTGTAGCTCTGTGCCTCCCAAGAACCCGATGCGCATCGTCTATGCGAAGCTGTTCAACTGCGGGCCACCCGGAGACGGTGACTGGGACGGGCCCACCATGTTGTACGCCGTCGATGGCGCATCGGGGATCTTCTCGGTGATGGGACAGGGTGGGGCTGCCGTCATCAACAGCCAGGGTGGCCTGTCCTGGGGCTCGGGAGCGAACCATCCTCCCGAGGTGTACGTGCATGTCGCGGACCAAGCTGCGCTCAATACGAGGATTAACTCGCTCATCGAGAGCTCATGATCGAGAGCAACGACGCGATCCTGGAAACGATTGCGCAGTACTGCCGGTGATGCTAGGCCTGTGTTCAGGGTTCCACCTGGTGGATGGAGGTGCATCATGGGGGCTTGGAGGCTCGCCGTCATCTCGGCAGCGCTTACCTTGGCGACGGCCATGAGCGTGCTGCCGGCCGAGGTGGCGGGCGCGCAGGGTCCGAGCACGAGCGTCGTCATCCCTGTGACCGGTGCCACCTTGTCCGGTATTTCCCAGGTGCTCGATGCGGCCGCTTCTCCGGGTGTGACCCAGGTGGAGTACGAGATCACGGGCGAGACCCTCAACAATGCAGTGGTCGCTACCGCGACACCGACCATCTACGGGTGGATTGCCCTCTGGAACACCACCGGTGTGGCCAACGGCACCTATGCCCTCCAGAGCGTGGCGTCTTCGAGCGGGGTAAGTGGGACGAGCTCGCCCGTGACCATCACCGTGAACAATCCGACACCGAGCACGAACGTGGTCATCCCAGCAAGCGGAGCCACGATGGACACGACAAAAGGCGTCGTCTGGGACGCAGCCGCGTCGCCCGGAGCCACCAGCGTCTCGTTCGTGAGCACGGCGAACGGATTTACGGCAACGAACGCCGCAACCCCCACGATCTACGGGTGGCTCTACAGGGTCTCGACCCCGTCTCAACCCTGTAGCGGATGCATTCCCTACTACTTCCCGATTTCGATCGAGAGTGTGGCGTCATACCCGGGCGGGGTGAGTGCAACGAGCCAGCCCGTCGACGCCACGATCATCCTGTATCTGCCGAGCGACATTGCCTAGTGATCGTTGAGTGGCTCAAAAGAGCCACCGCTCTGGCAAGAGCAACTGCCACCCGAGGAGCGAGAACCAGGTCCGGCAGCGAGGAGCGAGGACGGGGTTCCGCGAAAGGAAGTTCGGGGTTGCCTCGACGGTCGACTGAGTCAGGTATACCTGACTCATGACGGCAGAGTCTGTCCCGCTCGGCGGCCGAAGTGTCCGTCGTATGGGTTTTGGTGCAATGCAGCTCCCCGGGCCGGGTGTGTTCGGTCCGCCGAGGGACCGCTCAGTTGCGCTGAGCGTGGTTCGGCGTGCGATAGCGGCGGGGGTGAACCACATCGACACGGCACAGTTCTACGGGCCCGATGTGGCCAATGAGTTGTTGCGGGAGGCGCTCTATCCGTATCCGGACGACTTGGTCATTGTGTCGAAGGTCGGGGCGGCCCGGGATGATCGAGGCCAGTGGCACGCTGCGCAGCGTCCTGATCAACTCCGAACCGGAGTGGAGGCCAATCTTGCATCCCTCGGCTTAGGGCAAATCCCCGTTGTCAACTTGCGTCGTCACCCCGAATCCGATGTCCTGTTCACCGAGCAGTTGGAGGCCATGGAATCCTTCCGTCAAGAGGGCCTGATCGGAGCCATTGGGCTCAGTAGTGTCGATCTGGACCAGTATCGAATCGCGCAGAAGCTGATCGACGTCGTGTGCGTCCAGAACTCCTACAACTTGGCGGATACCTCGGGGAAGAGCATCTTCGACGCTTGCAGAGCGGACGGTGTTCCGTTTGTGCCGTTTTTTCCGTTGGGCTCGGCCTTCAACCCCGAGAATCTCGTTCTCAACGCAGCTTCGGTCAAGGCAACGGCGGATCGACTCGGTGCAACACCGGCTCAAGTTGCGCTTGCCTGGTTGCTCAACCAGGCTCCGACCGTATTGCTCATTCCTGGAACCTCGTCACTTGCACACTTGGAAGAGAACCTGTCTGCGGCTGATTTGGTCCTCGACCAAGAGGCGCGTGAAGCACTCCCGTAGTGGGAAAGGAGGGTCGCCTCATGGCACACGTACCTCGCTTCGACCATGTCGGCATCACCGTTGCCGACCTCGACTTGGTGACAGCGTTCTTCGTCACGCTCGGACTCGAGGTCGAGGGCAGAACGGTCGTGGAGGGCGAATTCGTGGACACCGTGATCGGCATCCGGGACTCTCGCTCGGAGATCGTGATGTTGCGGCCACCGGGCGGAGGCACGGCGCTCGAGCTGTCGAGCTTCGTAAGGCCCGACCATCTTCCAGGATCGCCGGCCGCAATGGCCAATGAACTGGGGCTGCGCAACGTCGCGTTCGAGGTAGACAACCTCCAGACGGAGGTCGATCGGCTCGCCGCAGACGGCTACGGGCTCGTCGGGGGCGTCGGCGAGTACGAGGGTGTCTGGCGCATGGCCTACGTGCGCGGACCGGAGGGGATCATCGTGTCTCTCGCCGAGCGGATCGGTTAGGACCGCACCTGCACCTTGGGCGTTCAGTCATCACGGCTTCTCGACCCCGGGATGCCGTCGGGGCTCATTTGGTCGCCGGTCACAATGTCGGGAGCGGGGAGCCGATCGATGCGACCGTTCTTCGCCGTGCAACACGCCGTCATCGCATCTGCGACGTTGGCCGGAGCCGCCCATTCGGATGCCTCTGTTGAGGAGGCGTCAACCCGCCGATCAGCGAATGGCGATCCCCAATAGCCCTTGGCCGGCTGGAATCGGACTCTCCGGGGTGTTCGTCGCCGTCGCGATCGGTACGACGGTGTTGTTGTTGGAGACGACGTAGGCAGTCGTGCCATCCGGGGTTATGGCGATTTGACCCGGCTGGCTGTTGAGAGGGATGGCGCTTGTTGCGTTGATTGGGACGGGGCTACCTGCGGTGTTCGTGGCGATGTCGATTGGACTGATGGTGTGGCTCTGAGCGTTCTCAACGTATGCGGTTTTCCCGTCCGGGGTAGTCGCCACTGAGCTCGGCTCGGAGCCCACCGTGATCGGAGTGCCCGCGGCCTTGGTAGCGGTGTCGATTGGAGTCACCGTGGTGCCATCTGATGTCTGCGTGATCACGCCGTTCACGACCGCGAACGTTCCGAAATTGGCCACGTAGAGGGTCGCGCCGTTCGGGGTAATAGCGAGACCGAACGTTCCATTCGAAATTGCGATTGGGCTTCCCGCTGTGTTGGTGGAGAGGTCGATGGGCACGACGTTGCTGGCGAGAGAACACGAGACGTAGGCGGTTGTGCCATTCGGGCTGATCACAATGTCGTCTGGTCGGTCCTCGGGGGCGGTGCAGGTAGGGATTGGGGTCCCGATCGCCTTGGTGGCCAGATCGACGGGCACGACGGCACCCGTGTTTTCGTCCTGCACATACGCGGTGGATCCGTCGGGAGTGATCGCAATGGCACCAGGGGCGACGTTGAGGCCAATCGTGATCGGGGATTCCGCGAGACCAGTCACGAGGTTGATCGGTGTGATGGTTCCAGGCACAGCGAAGAAGTTCGAGACGTAGGCGGTGGTCCCATCAGGAGAGATGGCGATGAAGAGCGGCTGGTCGCCGACGCCGGTAATCGGCCGGCCGAGCATGTTGTCCTCGGTATTGATCGGCGTCACGTTGGTGGTCTCGTTGTCGCCTCCGTTTTCAGCCACATAGGCGATGGGACCGTTGAGAACGCTCACGGTTGTCCCTGTGCTGCGGGTACTCAGCCCTTCTGCGTCGTAGGCGACGCTCTGGAGCGTGTAGCTTCCGTTCGGAACGGTCCGGGTGTTCCAGTCGGCGATCCAGCCAAAGAGTGTGGGAGTCGCAGTCGCGACCAAGACATCGTTAAGGGTTCCGCCCGTCAGCTGGAACTCGACCTTTGTGACCCCGACACTGTCCGAAGCTGCCGCATCGAGGATGGTGGGCCCAAACAGGGTGGCTCCGCTCGAAGGAGTCAGCACGCTGGTACTCGGGGGTGCGTTGTCCACTGTGACGGAGATCGCTGTGCTCTTTCCCCTCACCCCATTGGCGACCGCGACGCTGTGGAGCGTGTAGGTGCCATTGGGCACCGCGGTGCTATTCCACACGACGATCCACCCGTAGATGGTGGGGGCAGCGGTGCGGATGACCGTCCTCTTCTGCGTGCCCCCGTTGAGCACGAATCTGACTTGGGTCGTGCCAGACGAGGCCGAGGCGTCGAGCGCCACCTTGGTGCCCGAGACGATCGCTTTGTTCGACGGCACGAGGACGGTTGTGATCGGGGCTTGCGCAGAGGCCGGCTCGACGAAGCCAACCACCTGACTGGAGGCGACAAGAGTGAACACCGTCAGGACTCCCGCGACTCCTTGTAGCCAGGAGACAAGCCTTGCTCGTCGCTGCCCCGTGAACCGTGACCGGCCGATCATCTTGGACCTCCCGAGATCGGAGTCGCGCCGAGACTGCTCATGCGCTCCCTATGCGTCCCGAAATGTGGCTTAGTCCTGAGGTCTTGCATTGTCAAGAGAACGTTCGACCGTATTTCCGGGCGAACGAGAACCTCCGTCAGACCGTTCATCGACGTGCTCGCGTCCATCGCCTCGGCCACCTTGCAGGGTGGGGTCGGAACGCCCATCGCCGTCGAAGTCCACATCTCGAACGGACTTCCCGGCTTCACCATCGTGGGATTGCCAGACGCCGCCGTGCGCGAGTCGCGGGACAGAGTCCGTGCCGCTGTCTTGTCGAGTGGAATGACCTGGCCGCTCAAGAGGACCACGATCAACTTGGCGCCCTCGGGTGTACGGAAAGGCGGCGCCGGCCTCGATCTCCCGATTGCGGTCGGCCTGCTCGTCGCCGCCGGCGAGCTGACTCCCGCGTGCACCGACGGCCTCTCGTTCTGCGGGGAGCTTGGGCTGAACGGCTCGCTGCGCCATGTCCCGGGCATGATCGCCCTGGCCGACGCGGCTGGGCCGCGTGGCGTGGTCGTCCCCCTTTGCGACGTCCGGGAGGCGGCACTGGTGCGCGGGGCGGCGGTGCGGGGCACCGCCACGTTGGGCCAGCTCGTGGCCATCCTGCGAGGCCAGGCCGGCTGGCCCGCCGTACCTCCGCCGACAGCGCCGCTCCACACTCCCGCCCCACCGGACTTGATGGACGTGCGGGGGCAGGCCCTGGGCCGCCGGGCCATCGAGGTTGCCGCGGCCGGGCGCCACCACCTCCTGATGATCGGGCCGCCCGGCTCCGGCAAGACGATGCTGGCCGAGCGCCTCGAGGGACTGCTCCCGCCGCTCACTCCCGCCGAGGCGCTCACGGTGGCCCGCATCCATTCGGCGGCCGGTTGCGCGCTGCCCGACGGCGAGCTGTTGCAGCGCCCGCCCTTCCGGGCGCCCCATCACCAGGCGTCCGTCGTCTCCCTGGTCGGTGGGGGCAGCTGGTCGCTCCGTCCGGGCGAGGTGAGCCTGGCCACCAACGGCATCCTGTTCCTCGACGAACTCGGCGAGTTCCCGGTGGCGGCGCTGGAGGCGTTGCGCCAGCCGCTCGAGGAGGGGGTCATCCGGGTGAGCCGCGCCGGCGGCACCGTGACCTTTCCGGCAGCCTTCCTCCTCGTTGCTGCCATGAACCCCTGCCCCTGTGGGGAGGGCGTCTACGAGGGTGCCTGCACCTGCAGCGCCGTCACCCGCGCCCGGTACCGCCGTCGCATCTCGGCTCCGCTCCTTGACCGCTTCGATCTGGTCGTCCCGCTCAGCCGCCCGGACCCCGATGAGCTCCTCGCCGGGGACGCGGGGGAGTCCTCCGCCGCCGTGGCCCGTCGCGTGGCTCGGGCGCGTGCGGCCGGCCTCGAAGGCGCCGGCGAGCTCGAGCTGGCCCCGGAGGCAAGCTCCCTCCTGGCGTCGAAGTTGCGCGCCGGCGGTTTGAGCGCCCGCGGGCTGCACAAGGTCACGCGCGTGGCGCGCACGGTTGCCGCCCTCGCCGGCGCCGACGTCGTGTCCTTCGCGCACACCTCCGAAGCACTGTCGCTGCGGGCCGGACGTGCCGTGGTGGTCGCATGAACGCGGATGCTGCGTCGGACCTTCCGCCGGAGGCCTTCGCCGTCGCCCTGGCGTCCTTGCCGTCCATGGGGCCTGCCCGATTGCGCACTCTCTTGACCGAGGAGCCCCCGGCTCTCGCCTGGGAGCGGGCGAACCACGGGGGCACGTCGTCTGCGCGCGACCTCGCCCGGGCCTGGCAGCGGCACATCGCACTTGGTATCAAGGTGCTCCTCGCCGGGCAGCCGTCATACCCTGAACGGTTGGCGGACGACCCGGATGCTCCCGCCCTCCTGTTCTGTCTCGGGGATCCGGCGGCGCTCAGTGCCCCCGCGACGGTGGCGCTCGTCGGGACGCGCGCGCCGACGTGCTACGGCATCGGTGTGGCCGCGCAATTCGGGGCCGACCTCTCCGCCGCCGGTGTCAGCGTGGTGTCGGGGCTGGCGCTCGGCATCGACGGGGCTGCGCACGAGGGCGCCTGCGACGCCGGCGCGCCGCCCGTCGGCGTCGTGGCGGGCGGCCTCGACCGCCCCTACCCGCAACGGCACGAGCGGCTGTGGGGGCGGGTGGCGTCGTCGGGTGTCATCGTGTCCGAGTCCCCGGCCGGGGTGCCGACCGAGAAGTGGCGCTTTCCGGTCCGCAATCGCCTCCTGGCCGCGCTGAGCGACGTCGTGATCGTCGTGGAGAGCCGACACCAAGGGGGTTCGCGCCACACGGTCGACGCGGCGATCGGCCGGGGGATTCCGGTCGGAGCCGTGCCGGGCTCCATCCGCAGCGCCACGTCAGAAGGCACCAACGCGCTCCTCGCCGACGGGGCGTTCCCGGTCTGTTCCTCGGGCGACATCCTCGTCGCGCTCGCGCTGGCCGGCGCGTCCGTGGTCGTCCCGGCGACGCCCGCCGCCCGCCGGCCTCCCTCGCCAGAGCCCGTGCACGCAATGGACCGCCTGGTGTACGACACCCTGACCGCCGACCCTTCTCCGCTGGACGAGCTCGTCCGGGTGACCGGGATCGACCTGGCCGAGCTGTGCGGCAGCCTGGAACGGCTGGCCCAGTCGGGCCTGGCCCGCGACGCCGGGGGATGGTGGGAGCGGCTGTGATCGCCCGACGCCGTCGATGACCCCGGGGCGCCCTAACCTGCCTCGCCGTGGAAGGACGGTTCCTCCAGGCTCATGACGTGGCGGGGCTGCGCGCGGAGGCGGCCCGGGCCAGCGCCGAGGGCGCAACCGCCCTGTTCCTGAGCGAGACTGCTCTCGGTGACCCGATCGTCCTGGCCGCCGGGCTTGCGGCGGGGGTCCCACGGGTGTTGCTGGGGGTCCGGGTCGAGTTGGGACCGACGGAGCGTCATCCGGCCATGCTCGCCCGCGACATGACGTGCCTCGACCTCGTCTCCGGGGGCAGGAGCGTCCTGTGCTTCGCCTCACCCTTCACGGAGCGGCTGCCGGAGGCGATCGCCCTCTGCCGGGCTCTGTGGATGCCGGGCGAGGCGGTCTGCGCTGGTCCGCACTTCCCGGTGCAGGCGGCGGCCAACCGGGCGAGGCCCGTAGACGGGCAGAGTCCGTTGATCGCCCTTGATCTCTCCGCCGGCGGCGCGCTGCCGGACTTCCTTGTCGGGGCCGCTGACCTCCTGCTCTGGCCCTGTCCCGAAAGCCCTGGCGCCTGCCGCTTGGAGCGCGTGTGACCGACGCGACTCTGGTCCACGAGCAGGAAGAGACGGCGTCGGTCACGACGGCAGTCACCGGCCGCCATCTTCCCGCCCTCAACGGCCTGCGTGGCCTGGCGGTCATCGGCGTGGTGGCGTACCACCTCCAGATCGGCTGGGCCAAGGGCGGCTACCTCGGCGTCGACCTGTTCTTCGTCCTCTCCGGCTTCCTCATCACCACGCTCCTACTCGAGGAGTGGGTCGGCACGGCCCGGGTCAACCTGGTCGCCTTCTGGGGGCGCCGGGCCCGTCGCCTGCTGCCTGCCCTGTTTCTCGTCGTGCTGGCGCTCGCGCTGTACCTCATCTGCAACGCCGTCTGGGGTGGTCCCGGTGCCAACGGGCTCATCGACCTTGCCGGCCTGCGGGGCGACGCCATCGCCACTCTGCTCTACGTGAACAACTGGCACCTGATTTTTGCCCACCAGTCCTACTTCGCCCAATTCTCCACGCCCTCGCCGCTCCAGCACACGTGGTCGTTGGCGATCGAGGAGCAGTTCTACCTCGTCTGGCCGCCGGTGCTCCTGGTGCTCCTGAAGTACGGGCGGCGCGGCTGGCGTCGCGTCGGCGTGACGCTCACCGTCGCTCTGGGCGTGGGCTCCTCGGTCCTGATGGCAGCCCTCTTCCATCCCGGGGTGGATCCCTCGCGCATCTACTACGGGACCGACACCCGGCTGTTCGATCTCATGGCCGGCGCGACCGTCGCCTTCCTGGCAGCAGCGCGCCGCCAACCGCGGGCGCAGGCGCGCCGGACCCTTCATTGGGTCGGCCCCGGGGCGGCCGTCGCCCTCGGGGTGTTCTGGGTGCGCGCGGGCACGTCGGGCGGCCTGCCGACCGACTTCATGTTCGAAGGTGGGTTCCTGCTCTGTGCGGCACTTGCCGCGCTGGTCGTGGCGGACGCGCGTCTCGTCGAGCCCGGGCGGTTCGCACGCGGCCTGGCCTGGGGACCGCTGCATTTCGTCGGGACCATCTCGTACGGGATCTACCTGTGGCATTGGCCGGTGATCGTGTACCTCAACGGTGCCCGGACCGGCCTGTCGACCTGGCCGCTGAACATCCTCCGTATCGCCGTCACACTGGCGGTGTCGACGGCGAGCTACTACCTGGTCGAGCGGCCGATCCGTCGCGCCAAGCTGCGTGGAGGCATCCGTCTATGGGCGCCGGTCGCCGGCGTCGTCAGCGCGGCCGCGATCGTCGTCGCCACCTTCCCCGCCGTGGCCGATCCCTCCACCGTCGTCGGGACGACGCACCTCGCCTCGACCGGCTCGGTGCAGTCCGTGCCGGGTGCGGGAGGATACGCGGCGCAGCAGCCGATCCGGCTGACCACCACCCCCTCCGCCGCCAACCCGCTGCGTGTGATGATCCTCGGTGACTCGGTCATGCACGATGCCTCCTACGGCATCAGCGCGTCACTCGAGGCCACCGGGGAGGCCACCGTCGCCACGAGGACCATCGACGGGTTCGGCCTCACGACGGCGACCAACTGGTCGAACTCCATCCCCAGCCTCATCCGCCAGACCGGCGCGCAGCTCATCGTGGCCTCCTGGAGCTGGGACCAGTACGGCCCGACCACGCCCAACGCGCTGCACCAGCCGCTGCAGTACACGAGCCTGCTCCGCCGGGCCGTCTCCACCATGTTGACGCCCGGCAACGGCGTCGAGGGGGTCATCTTCACGCAGTTCCCCCAATCGGGGGACCTCGCTGCCGCCAACCCGGCCAACACGGCGAGTTACAACAAGGAGCGCCATGCCGGCGTTGTTGCCTGGAACGCCATCGCCGAGAAGATGGCGTCCGCGTTTCCGGGTCGGGTCATGTACTTCCCGCTGGCCGATTCCATCATGTTGCACGGCAAGTACTCGGCCTGGCTGCCTCCTGAGGGCGAGCCGCACGCTCCCAGCGACCAATGGATACGGGTACGCAAGCTCGACAACGTCCATCTCTGCCCGGAAGGCAGTGCTCGCTACGCCGACGCGCTGTTGGCGGACATGACGACGGTCTTCGGGCTGGCGCCGGCGACCGGGAACTGGTCGCAGGGCAGCTGGACCGCCGACCCGGACTTCAACGATCCGCCCGGCGCCTGCCCCGACGATCATCCGTCCGGCTAGCGCGCTACGAGCAAGCTGAGCTGCTGATGGTGCGTTGCGCGGTCGCCGCCGACTTGGTGCTGGCCCAATTGGTGCCGATGTTCGTCACCACCTCGTACCAGTAGTTGCCTGTCGCCAGCGCCGCGCTGGTCCACGTCGTGGTGGTCACGGTCGTCTGGAGCGAGTAGGCCCCGGTCGCCGTCGTGTTGGACTGGTAGATCGCGTAGCCGGTGGCGTGCGGAATGGCGGCCCAGGAGACGGTGACCTTCTTCCCACTCGTCGGGATGGCGCAGGCGGCGGTGGCCGTCGGGGCCACCGGCAGGGCCTGTGCGTGGGCTTCCCCCGATCCTCCCGTTTTCAAGCCGACGGTCCAGTTGGCCGTGGCCCATGCCGTCCCCGACGAGACGAGGGTGCTCAGGGCGGCGAGAACTCCGACAGCGACGAGAAGAGCGCCACGCCGCATGCACGGGCTCTCCTCGTCGCTGTCGTGTGGCCCTCGGCCGCGCAAAGGGGCTAACTGGTCCAGCCGCTGGTGGCCGGGCTCGTCGTCGAGGTGGCAGCGCCACCGGTCGCTGTAATGCCGGTCAAGGCGGGCATGGAGAAGAAGGTGTTGGCGCACGCCGCCGGCGAGGTCGACGACATGAGAGCGTCATTGGTCAGCGTGACCACGAGCGGGTTGTTTGCCGCGCCGCTCGCGCCCGACGGTGACTCCGCCCGGCAGGGTGTGCGAGCTCCCGCTGGTCGCCGTGGCGAAGTTCCAGGTGACGCCGCTGGTGCTCGTGCTGCAACCGGTCTGGGCCGTGCTGAGCGCGCTTGTCGTGAAACCGCCGGCCTGCGTCGTACTGGTCGGCAGGTTCACCGCCGAGATGGTCACCGGGTAGGGGTTCGTGTTGGCGATGGTCACCACGACGTCGCCCGTTGCGCCCGGAAACAGCACGTTGCCCGGGGCGGGCGAGGCCACCGCGGTGATGCTCAGATTGGCGATGGTTGCGGACTGCCCTTCTCCGGAGGAGCCGGCATTCAGGCCCACGACCCAGTTGGTCGCGGCGTAGGCGCCGGCGGCCACCAGCAGGCAGCCGCACACCGCCGACACGATCTTCGTCCGAGCCGACCAGCTGCCCATCTTTCCTTTCATGCCCTGCACGAGTCCGTCCTCTCTCTCCGCCTCCAGGACGGCTTCATTTTCGTGATCCATTGGGAGTTCGGAGGGGCCTCGACGCCTCTTGAGGAACGTTGAACCATTTGGACGCGGGCCGGAGTGCACTGCGGGACGGTCAGCAGGCCACCAACGGAGCGGCCGCTGCGCCGCTGCGCCGGTGGGTCACCGGGGAGTCGTCGGGCCGAAAATGCGCTCAGCCCAGGCCGGAGTTGCGCCGATACCATGAGGAATGTCCCCTCCCGACTTGCGCGAGCGTCTTGCCAGCTACCTGCCCTTCGCCGTCGTTGCCGTGGTTGGCCAACTCAGCGTGGCCTGGCCCCCAGGGCCCAGCGACTCGGGGCTCTACGTCGCCAGCAGCCTGCTGCTGATCGTCATCCTGGCGCTGATCGTCGTCCGCCGCGGCATGCCGCCCGCGGACCTTCGTCGTCGGGTCGGCCCTCTACATGTCGTCGGTGGCGCTCCTCATGCTGGCGTCAGGGGGCATGGGGAGCGGAACCGGTCTCCTCTTGTTCATGCCGGTCGTGGGCGTCGCCCTCTACGGCAAGCGTTGGGAGTCGGTGGTCTGCGTGGCACTCATGTTGTCCGCCATCCTGGCCGTGACGCTCGACTCGTCCGAACTCGGCGCCGTGACGCTGCGCCGTCTCTTCCTCACCGCCGCTCTCGCCGCCATGCTGTCGGTCGCCATTCACGTCATACGCGGCCGGCTCGAAGAGTCGCGCAGCGCGCACCGAACGGATGCTCCGGCACGAGGAGGCGCTCAACGCCGCCGCGCGCCAGCTCGCCCAGTTGTCGGAGCCGCCGCAGATCACCGCCCTGGGCGCGCAGCTCGCCCTGGGCATCGCGTCCCCGCCCGGGTCCGAGATCCTGCGGGCGTCGTACTTCCGGATTGAGGGCGACATGGTGGTCGTCGACGCGCAGTTCGACCAGCTCGGGATCCTCGTCGAGGAGCGCTGGCCACTGGACGAGCACCCTGCCCTGCAGGAGGCGGTGGAATCGCTGCAGCCGGTCGCTGCCCGGCTCGACAGCGACGGCGTCGGCCCGACGGTGCGGGCGTTGCTCCAGGCCTCGGGCGTCACGCACGGCGCCTGGGTCCCGGTATGTCCCGAACGGGGAGCTGCACGGGGTGCTCACCATCGCCAGCCGGGGAGCGGCCATTCCGGACGAATGCGTGGAGCGGTGCGTCGCCCTGGGCCATTTCCTGGAGCTCGCCCTTTCCAACTGGGCCGCCCACCGCAAGTTGAAGGAACAAGCGAAGACGGAGGAGCGTCGCCGCATCGCGCGCGAGCTGCACGACGGCTTGGCCCACGAGCTGGCCTTCATCGCCAGCAAGACCCGCGGCGCCGTCGCTGGCGCAGCGACGTCTCGCGAGGCGCGCGACCTGGCCGGCGCGGCCGACCGGGCCCTGGACGAAGCCCGTCGGGCCATCACCGTGCTCTCGGTCACAGAGCCGCAGTCGCTCGATGACGCCATCTCACAGACGGTCGAGGACCTCGGGTCCCGCCTCGGTGTGGCGTGGGACCTCCAGCTGGCCGACGACGTCCACGTACCCGGCGAGGTCACCGAGAACCTGCTCCGCATCGTCCGGGAGGCCATCACCAACGCGGCGAACCACGGAGCGTCGGAGCATGTGCGCGTCAGCCTCGAACGGAGCGGGCCTCTTCGGCTCGTCATCGAGGACGACGGCTGCGGGTTCGACCCTGATCGGCAAGTGGCGGCCGGCGGATTCGGGCTCCTGAGCATGCAGGAGCGGGCGGCCCGGGTGGGCGCGGTGCTGAGCGTCGACTCCGTACCCGAGCAGGGAACGCGGGTCGCGGTGGCCTTCCGATGAACTCGCCCATCACCGTCCTGCTGGCCGATGACCACGCACGAACGCGCGCCCTGGTGCGCGACGCGCTCGAGCGAACGGGAGACTTCCGGGTCTGCGTCGAGGCCGCCGACGCCGCCGCCGCGGTCGAGGGAGCCAAGCGCGAGCGTCCCGACGTCTGCCTCCTCGACATCAACATGCCCGGCAACGGCATTTCCGCCGCCACCCAGATCACCGGGGCCCTTCCGGAGACCTCGGTGGTCATGCTCACCGTGTCGCGCCAGGACGAGGACCTCTTCGACGCGCTGCGGGCCGGCGCGTCCGGGTATCTGCTCAAGGGGTTGGACGAAGCCACGATCGGCGGCGCGCTGCAGCGCGTGCTGGCCGGGGAGGCCACGCTGCCCGGCACCCTGGTCGCACGCCTGGTCGACGAGTTCCGTGATCGCGAGCACCGGAGGGTCGCGGTGCCCGATGGACAGGCGGCCCGGCTCACCGGTCGTGAGTGGGATGTGCTGGAGCTCATGCGCAAGGGCGCCGGCACGGCTGACATCGCCGAGCGCCTGTTCGTCTCGCCGACCACGGTGCGCAGCCACGTGTCGTCCATACTGCGCAAGCTCGGCGTGCCCACACGCGAGGCCGCCATCCGGCTCCTCGACGGACAGGCCGGCGCCGAGCGGCGCCTCCGGCCCCTCGGCACCGAACCGCCTGGCTGACTCCTTCGTGAGGCCGGTCGGTCGGGTCGCTGGCCGCGGATCGGACGTCGGTCACCATTCGCCGGATGGTCCACTGCGGTGCCGCTGAAGGTCGGCCTGCGGCGCCGGTCCTAAGCTGACCCTCGTGACGAACACTCGGATCGAAAGCGACAGCATGGGGGAGATCGAGGTCCCCGCCGACCGCTATTGGGGCGCCCAGACGCAGCGCTCGCTGCACCACTTCGACATCGGGATCGAGACGATGCCCAAGCCGCTCATCAGGGCTTTCGGGATCCTCAAGGCCGCGTCGGCCGCCGCCAACCGCGACCTCGGCAAGCTGGACGAGACCCTGGCCGGGCTCATTGAGCAGGCAGCCGGCGAGGTGGCGAAGGGCTCTCTCGACGACCAGTTCCCGCTGCGCGTCTGGCAGACCGGGAGCGGCACCCAGACCAATATGAACGCCAACGAGGTGATCTCCAACCGCGCCATCGAGCTCAGCGGCGGGGTCATGGGCTCCAAGAAGCCCATCCATCCCAACGACCACGTCAACATGTCGCAGTCGTCGAACGACACGTTCCCGACCGCCATGCACATCGCGGCGGCCGAGGAGATCGTGTTTCGGCTGTTGCGCTCGGTGGCCGCGCTCCGTGACGCCTTGGAGGTGCGGGCGGTGGAGTTCGCCGACATCACCAAAATCGGGCGCACCCACCTCATGGATGCCGTCCCGCTCACCCTCGGGCAGGAGTTCTCCGGTTACGTGGCCCAGCTCAGCGCCGACATCGAGCGGATAGAGCAGACACTCCCGGGCCTCTACGAGCTGGCTGCCGGCGGCACCGCCGTGGGCACGGGGCTGAACACCCACCCCGAGTTCGGGGAGCGGGTCGCCGCCGTCATCGCGGACGCCACGGGGCTGCCGTTCGTCACCGCGCCCAACAAGTTCGCCGCGTTGGCCGCGCACGACGCGCTGGTCTTCACCCACGGCGCGCTGCGCACCCTGGCCGTCTCGCTCATGAAGATCGCCGACGACATCCGCTGGCTGGGCTCGGGCCCCCGCAGCGGGCTCGGCGAGCTGGCGCTGCCCGAGAACGAGCCGGGGTCGTCCATCATGCCGGGCAAGGTCAACCCGACGCAGAGCGAAGCGACTCATCATGGTCGGGATCCAGGTGATCGGCAACGACATGGCCGTGGCGACCGCCGGCAGCCGCGGCAACCTCGAGCTGAACGTCTGCAAGCCGGTCATGGCGTACAACGTGCTCCAGTCGATCGCGCTGATGACCGATGCCTGCCGGGGCTTCCGCGAGTTCTGCATCGAGGGGCTGCAGCCCGACTACGAGCAGATCGACCAACACCTCCGCAATTCGCTGATGTTGGTGACGGCCCTCAATCCGATCATCGGCTACGACAACGCGGCGAAGGTGGCCAAGAAGGCGCACAAGGAGCGCAAGACGCTGCGGGAAGCGGCGCTCGAGCTCGAGCTGCTGACGGGGGAGGAGTTCGATGCCGCGGTGCGGCCCGAGGAGATGACCCATCCGTGAGGGAGCCGCTGCTCAGCGCAGCCGACGTCGACGCCCAGCTCGAGGAGCAGCAGCTGCACTGGACCCGCGAGGGCGACGTCCTGCAGACGACGGTCAAACTGCACGACTTCGCCGCCGCCCTCGCCTTCGTCAACGTCGTCGGTGCCGCCGCCGAGGCGGCGAACCATCACCCCGACATCGACATCCGGTGGAACACGGTGCGCCTCGTCCTCTCGACGCACGACTCGGGCGGGCTCACGCTCCTCGACCTGGCGCTGGCCGGTGTCGTCGACCGCTTGCGCCCGGACGTCCGGGACGACGACGGCGGCGGGGCTTAGCCCGCCGGTTCGAGCAGGGTCGTCCGCAGGCGCTCGAGGAGATCCGGGGGAGCGCCCAGCCCCTCGACGTAGGCGTCCGACCGACCCGTACTGCTCCTGAATGTGGTCGAGCAGCTGCTCCATCTGCGCCGGCTCGGCCGAGAAGACCTCGTCGATGTTCTCGAGCGTCTCGCGGCCCTCGGGGTACTTCTGAATGAGCTTGGCCCGCAGCCGCAGCATGGCCTCGCCGCTCAGCGCGTAGTCGGCCACCACGGTCGGCTCGTCGACGCCGAGCAGCGAGAGCACAATGGCGGAGAGGACGCCCGTGCGATCCTTGCCGGCCGTGCAGTGGAACACGGCGGGCAGGGCGTCGGGCGAGGCGAGGACCTCGAGGGCGGCGAGGATCTGGCCGCCGGCGTCGCGCACGATCTCGAGGTACTGCGAACCGAGCAGCCCGGGCCGGCGGTCGAAGTCCTGGGCGTCGGGGAGCTCGTCGATGAAGGGGAGGTGATGGAACGCGGCCGGGTGCGCCTCCACGTCGAACCGGCCGCGTTCCAGCTCGGATCCCGAGCGCAGGTCGATCACGGTGCGGATGCCGAACCCACGCAGGACCGAGAGGTCTTTCTCCGTCAGGTCGCCCAGGCCATCGGCGCGGAACAGCGTGCGCCAGCGCGTCCGGCCGCCGCCCCCGGCCTCGTAGCCGCCGAGATCGCGGAAGTTCACCGCGCCCTCCAGCACGATCATCCGCTCCAGGGTCTCTACCACGTCAGTGCGCCTCCTCGGATCTCGGCCCTTCCCCGTGCTGCAGTCTGCACGCCCGAGCGCCCGCGCCGAGCATGTCCGCGAACTCCTGGTGACAAAACGTCAGGCCACCGGCATGTCCCACAAGGGGAACCAGCGGGAGAGGTCGGTTTCCACCGGCAGGTCCGCTCCCACCATGGTCCGAATCCGCAACTCGAGCTCTGTGTCGCGTCGCTCCTTGCCCGAGTCGACGGGCGCGAACGGGTAGAAGGTCCCTCGCTTGAAGAGGTACACGAGTCGGAAGGGGCGGGCGTCACCGGGCGCGTCCGGACCCGGGACGAAGCCGAACGCCGAGCAGAGCAGCTGGGGTCCCCAGCCGTTCTCCTGCAACGTCGAGTTGGCCATGTGGATTTTGGTCACCAGGTCCTCGAGGTCGCTGTCGTCGAGCAGGAGCCAGCCGTAGTCGAACTTGTCCTGGGTGTAGCGAAAGGTGTCGTCACCGACCAGCTCGGCGATGTCCTTCTGGGCGTCGGCCGCCGCCTGGCCGGGCGGCGGCTTCCAGCACACACCGGCGTGCCCCGAGCTCACCAAGCCCCCGGCGCTCTGCAGCGTCAGTGCGGCCGTCGGCAAGGCGAACAGGGCGTCGAGGTTGGCCCGGACCGGCTTGCTGCGGCCGAGGATGGTGTCGAAGAGACCCACCGCGGTCGGTTAGCTGTGAGTCGGGCCGGCCTGGCCGAGCTGGCGCTCCAGCGAGTCCAGCTGGGCGAGTCGCTTCTCGAGCGTGGGGTGCGTCCGGAAGAGGTTGCCGAAGCTGAAGCTCCCGCCGCTGCCCTGGGTGGCTCCGTTGGCCACGGCCGGGGCGAAGAAGAAGGCATTGAACGGCTCCGCGGATCGCAGGTCGTTGGTCGGGATGCGCCCCATCTCGCCGCTGATCTTGACCAGCGCCGAGGCGAGCAACGACGGGCGGCCGATCAGCAGCGCACCCGAGCGGTCAGCCGCCAGCTCGCGGTAGCGCGACAGCGCCATGGTCAGCATGAAGCTGATGAAGTAGACCACGACCGACACCAGCAAGACGCCCATCTCGATGATCGCCGTTTGGTTCTGCTGGTTGTTGCCGCCCCGGCCGCCGCCGAAGATCTCCGAGTAGAACATCACCCGCGTCAGGAGGCCGGCGATCATGCCCAGCCCGCTGGCGATGGTCATGACGGCGACGTCGCGGTGGGCGACGTGCGAGATCTCGTGCGAGAGCACTGCCTCGACCTCGGGCTCGTCGAGGCGCCGCAGCAATCCGGACGTGACGCAGACGACCGCTGCCTTGGGGCTCCGCCCCGTGGCAAAGGCGTTGGGGATGTCGGTCTGCGCAATGGCCACCTTGGGCTTGGGCATGTCCGCCAGCGCGCACAACCGATCGACCACGCCGTGGAGCTCGGGCGCCTGTTCCGGCGTGACCTCCTTGGCGTGCATGGCATACATGGCGATTTTGGCGCTGAACCAGTACTGGGCGAACAGCACGCCGACCGCGATGATCAGGATCAGCACCAGGCTGTGGAGCAGTGCGAAGAGCACGCCGATGAAGACGGCGTAGAGAACGACGAAGAGCAAGCCGGTCAAGAGCATGCGGTAGGTCAGGCCACGGTCGGCCGGGATGTTGCGTGAGATTGCCATCAGGCTCCTTCGCCTCCAGTGGCCCCGTCGGCTGAGGGCAGCGCCGCCGTGGTGTCGGCACCGCCGCCGGCGCCCAACTCGGCCTTCAACGCTGCCAGTTCGTTGTCCACCTGCGACGTGGACGACACCTTGTCGAGCTCTTTTTGAATGTCGTCGACCGGGTGGGACAAGTCGTCGAGCGCGCCGGACGCCAGCAGCTCGTCGATGGCGCCGGCCCGCGCCTGCATGCCGGCGATTTTGTCCTGGGCCCGCTGCATGGTGGCGCCGGCGCTGCGCGTGGAATCGGAGATACCCGACACCGCCTCGCCGACCTTGGTCTGGGCTTCGGCCGCGGTGTAGGAGGCCTTCATCGTCTCCTTCTGCGTACGGAAGCGCTCGACTCGTATCTGGAGCTCCTGCGACGTCTGGACGAGCTTCTGCTCCTGCTCGCTGATCTGGTCGTGCTGGGTCTTGAGCTCTGTCAGCTGCTCGCCCAGCGCCGCGCGCCGCGACAGTGCCTCGCGCGCCAGGTCCTCGTTGCCCTGCCCGAGCGCCGCCTTGGCCTGGCCCTGCAATTTGTCGGCCTGCTTCTGCAGGCCCTGGGCCTGCAGCTCAATCCGCTTGCGTGCAGTCGCGACGTCCGCCACGCCCCGGCGCACCTTCTGCAGCTGCTCGAGCTGCTTCTCGTAGGAGAGGTCCAGGGTGTCGCGCGGGTCCTCCATCTTGTCCAGGGCCTTGTTGGCCTTGGACCGGAAGATGTCGCGTATCCGACTGAACGTGCCTGCCATGACCCACGAGCATAAGGCCAAGTGGGGGAGGGTGGGGCACCAGGCTGCCCGGCCCAGGCACGCCGCTAGTGTCGATCTGTGCCCGATCGCCTCTGCCTGCTCAGCGTCCACGCGCACCCCGACGACGAGGCCTCCAAGGGTGCGCCCACGGTGGCCCGCTACCACGCCGAGGGCGTGCGGACGGTGCTGGTGTGCTGCACCGGGGGTGAGGAGGGCGACATCCTCAACCCGGCCATGGACACCCCCGAGGTGCGGGCGGACATCGGACGGATCCGGATGGCCGAGCTCAAGGCCTCCACCGAGATCATCGGTTACGACGAGACGGTGTTGCTCGGGTACCGGGACTCGGGGATGCCCGACACGGAGGCCAACGCCCGCCCCGACTCCTTCGCTCAGGCCCCGCTCGACGAGGCCGTGGAGCGTCTCGTGACCGTGATCCGCCGGGAGCGTCCCCAGGTGGTCATCACCTACGGCGACGACCAGAGCGAGTACCCGCATCCCGACCACCTGCGGGTGCACGAGATCTCCGTCTTGGCCTTCGACTCCGCCGGCGACCCGGGCCGCTTCCCGGATGCGGGACCTCCGTTCGCCCCGGCCAAGCTCTACTACTCGGTGTGGTCGGGCGAGCGGTTCCGCCAGATCCACGAGAAGTTCGAGGAGCTGGGTCTCGAGTCGCCGTTCGACGACAAGTGGCTGACGCGCATGACCAGGACGGAGCCCTTCACCACCACCATCGACGTCACGGGGTTCACTCTCGTACGCGGCGAGGCGCTCAAGGCCCACGCCACACAGGTCGACCCCACCTCGCGCTTCTGGTTCGGCCTGCCACCCGAGGTGATGCGGGACATCCACCCCGTCGACGAGTTCCGCCTGGCGCAGAGCCGGGTCGGTGCGACCGACGTGACCGAGGACGATCTCTTCACGGGCGTCAGGTGATCAGGCGACGGGGCCGAGAAAACTCCAGCTGATGACGCCTGCGCTCTGCAGCAGGACGACGGTGACGGCCGCGGCCAAGACGCCCAGCAGTACGGCGGTCAGGACCACTTTCCAGCGACGGCGGTCCGGGCGGAGTGCGGCCTGACGACGGGCGGCCCGGGGCCGGACGGGCGGCGGGAGGGGCGGCCCGCTGTCGACCGGCGCGGCCAGGGCCGCAGTGCCTTCGGGCCTGGCCGCCTCCCGCATGACGGTCTCGAGGTCCTCGAGGGTCCAGCCCCTCACCATGAGCGGAGTGACCGAGCCGCCGCGCAGGATCAACAGGACACAGTCCGGCCTCTCCTCCAATTCCCATTGCGAAATCCGCGCCCAGCTCATGTGCTGTTCGTTCCGACCCGGTCGTTGGATGGTGATCCCTTCCGACGAGAGGGCGATGTCGAAGACGTCGGCCTGGCGCGCGCCGTGCCGCGAGTAGTACGAGACGCCCCGGATTGTCGTCGTGGTCGAGGCGGTCACCGGCCCTGACTCAGCCGCCGGCCCTGGCCAGATCGCGGAGTGGGCGGTAGCCGATCAGGGTCGCGCCGGCCCGATCGAGTGAACGGCGGACCCAGTCCTCTTCGCAAATGATGCGATAGTCGTCGACCCGGGCCGCCCAGTCGTCGGTCGCCAACGAGCGCAGTTCCGCGCTGTCCACCGCGGGGTGGAGGTGCAGCTCGGTCACCCCCGGACGCAGCGTGGCGATGTCCCGCTCGAAGATCTCGCGGGAGCCCACGCCGGGGACCAGACGGAAGTGGTCTGTGAAGACAGCGCCCTCGGCGGCGGCCACGGCTCGGGCCGGGAAGCCCACGTAGCGCTCCGTGGCGGGGCTGACCATCCGCAGAGGCAGGCGG
Source organism: uncultured Acidimicrobiaceae bacterium (assembly GCA_963850185.1). Classification (GTDB taxonomy): domain Bacteria; phylum Actinomycetota; class Acidimicrobiia; order Acidimicrobiales; family RAAP-2; genus Bog-473. The sequence goes on along the minus strand of CAWKKE010000010.1, from coordinate 476,970 downwards.
AACTCCAGCGCCAGCTCCAGGTAGACGTCGAAGAACTCAGGCCTGAGTTGCAGCGTCGCCATGTGCGCATCGAGGTGGCTGACGTCGAAGCCCCACAGAATGGCCCGCTCAACCTGGGCCCGGCATTCGCGGCGGACCTCGTCGAGGTCGGCGTGGTCCCACACGTCCTGCACCGTGCGGGGGAAGCCGCCGTCCCCGCCGAGGAGCGACGGCGCGTAGGTGATGGGGCCCCACCGGTACAGCTCGTACTCGGCGTTGAGGGTGAGGTGGACCCCGATGTCCTGGCCACGGTAGCGGCTGCTCGCCTCCCGGGCCCACGGACAGGGCACCATCAGCGTGGCGCTGGTGACCGTCCCCGTGGCGAGGCACTCGAAGACCCCGACGTTGGCCGAGTGGCACGAGCCGAGATCGTCGGCATTGATGATGACGAGCTTGTCCTCCGCGCCGTAGCCGAGTCGCTGGGCCAGGGTCGGATCAGCCATTGCGCCGCGCGCCTTCCGCCGCTGCCCCCCTGGAGACGTCGGCGTCCTGGAGTCGGGCGTCGGAAGCCAACCTCTGCTGAAACGCTTCCATGCCGGCGCTGAGAGCGGGGTCGGACTGGGCCAGGATGCGCACGGCCAGAAGGCCGGCATTGCGGGCGCCGTTGACCGCCATGGTTGCGACGGGGACCCCCTTGGGCATCTGGACGATGGACAGAAGGCTGTCGAGGCCGTCGAGCTGCGAGAGCGCCACCGGGACGCCGATGACGGGAAGCGTGGTGACCGAGGCCAGCATGCCGGGCAGGTGGGCGGCCCCTCCGGCCCCGGCGATCAGCACCTTGAGGCCCCGGCCGGCGGCCTCCTGCCCGAAGGTCAACATGTCGTGCGGCGTGCGGTGGGCGGAGACGACGCGTACCTCGTGGTCCACGGCGAACTCCTCCAGCACGTCGACCGCCCCCTGCATGACGGGCAGATCGGAGGCGCTCCCCATGACAACGGCGACCAATTGTGGCGAAGTGGTCACGGCAGCAACCCCGCCGGCAGATCGATGCCGTCCGGGACCGGCGTCCCGAGGGCGAGGGCGGCCGTCCACGCCTGGTACCGCACCGCCTCTGCTTCGTCCCCGCAGACCGTCACGTGCCCCAGTTTGCGTCCCGGCCGGGCGCTCTTGCCATACAGGTGCACGTGCGCGCCCTCGACTGCCAGGCCGGCCGCCAGGAGGCGAGCCGGGTCGGCTCCGTCCGGACCACCGAAGACGTTGACGCTGGCCACCTGGGAATGCTGGGGTGCGGTGGCCCCGAGGGGCACGTCGAGCACGGCCCGCACGTGGTTCTCGAACTGGGACGTCACGGCGCCCTCTATCGTCCAGTGCCCCGAATTGTGGGGCCGTGTCGCCACCTCGTTGACCAGGAGCCGGCCGCCGGACCAGAAGAGCTCCACGGCCATGACGCCGACGCCGCCCGCGATTTCGGCCACCTTCTGTCCGAGGGAGGACGCCGCCTCGAGCACATTCGCATGCAGCCGTCCCGGCACGAGCACCTCCCGGCAGACCCCTCCTACCTGGGCGGTCTCGACCGCGGGCCAGGCCGCGGACGCGCCGGAGGGGCGGCGCGCCACCATGACGGCCAGCTCGGCGTCGAGCGGGAGCAGTTCCTCTGCGACGATCCGCCCCCCGACTCCCGCCACCACGGCAGCGGCCTCGGCCCGGTCGGCGACCGGCCACACGCCCTTCCCGTCGTAGCCGCCGCGGGCGGCTTTGAGCATCACGGGCCAGCCGTGGTCTGCGGCGAACGACACCACGGCGTCCAGGGCGTCCGGCCCCTCGTCAATGACCACGTAGGCCGGAACGGGCACCCCCGCGTCGTCGAGAACGGTCCGCATGCGGGCCTTGTCGACCGCGAGCTCCAGCGTGTCCGCGCCGGGCCGGACCACCGCTCCCTGGGCGGCCAGCTGGGCCACCATGTCGAGATCGACCTGCTCGTGGTCGAAGGTCAGGACATCGCAGCGGTCCGCGATGGCCCGGAGGTCGGCCGCCACGAACGGCGATCCGAGCACCACCTCGGCTGCCACCTCGCAGGCGGCGTCGCCGGAATGCTCGGCCAGGACGACCATGGACAGGCCGAGCGCGCTGGCTGCCTCACCCGCCATACGTGCCAGCTGACCAGCGCCGACGAACCCGATCGGGTGTGTGCTCAGGTCGCTCGCCCCCGTCCGGGGATTCGCCTAGACAGTGGGGCGGACACAACCGGCAGACTACGCGAGGAGCACCACGGACATGGCCAAGTCGCTGCGCATCGGGAGCATGCTCGAGACCGACAAGGCGCTGCCCGACGTCGTGGCGGTACTGAGGAAGTACCGGGAGGCCGGGCTCGACCACGCATTCGCGTCCCAGATCTTCGGACCCGACGCGCTGACCCTCCTGGCGGCGGCCGGCTCCCAGGTGCCCGGCATCGGCCTGGGCACGGGGGTCGTGCCGGTGTACCCGCGGCATCCCATGATGCTGGCCCAGCAGGCCCTCACCGTGCAGATGGCGACCGACAACCGGCTTTTGCTCGGCATCGGCCTCTCTCACCAGGTGGTGGTCGAGAACATGTGGGGCATGAGCTTTGAGCGGCCGGCGGCCTACATGCGCGAGTACCTGACGGCGCTGATGCCCCTCCTGCACGGCGAGGCCGTCCACTCCGAAGGGGAGCGGGTGACCACCCACGCCTTCGCCCCGCTGGACATCGCCAACGTCGAGCCGCCGCCGGTACTTGTCGCCGCCTTGGCCGACACCATGCTGAAGCTGGCGGGGCGGGTTGCTGACGGCACCGTCACGTGGATGACCGGCACGGCGACCATCGGCGGCCACATCGTCCCCGCCATCACCGCCGCGGCGGAAGCCGCCGGCCGTCCGGCGCCGCGAGTCGTGGTCTCGCTCCCGATTGCGGTCACCAACGACCGCGACGGGGCCAAGGAGCGGATCAACGAGGTGTTCTCCATCTATCCCAACCTGCCCTCCTATAAGGCCATGCTTGACAAGGAGGGGGCCGAGGCGGCGGCGGACATCGGATTCGTCGGTGACGAGGAGTCGGTTGCCGCGTCAATCTCGAAGCTGGCCGACGCCGGCGCGACGGACTTCGTTGCCGCCATCGTCGGAGACGCAGCGGAACGCGCCCGGGGCCTCGCCCTACTCAGCGAGCTGGCCCGCTCCTAAGGGTTCGGCGGCCCCAGCGGCTCAGAGCGAGAGCTTGGTGTACTTGAACTCGTTGAGGTCGGGCATGGTCTCGAAGAGGTCGAGGACGCCCTCCATCGTCCGCAAGGCGACCGCGGCGTCGCCGGCGGGCCGGCTCATCAGGCGTACGAACACGGCACGGTCGTCCACAATGAAGGTGGGAACGCCGAACACATCGAGCTCGCCGACGGCGTGCTCGTGGGCTCGTCGTATCTCCTGCACCGGTTCCCCTGACGCGACCTCCGCCAGCACTTTGTCGCCTGGGACGCCGACGCCCTCGAGGACAGAGCTGACGACCTCGGGCAGCCGCAGGTCGAGTCCTTCCTCGTGCCGGGCGGAGAACAGTGCGATGTGCGCGTCCAGGAATTGCGCCGGGTAGTGATCGCGCACGACCACGCCGGCGGCGAGCGCCAAGAGGTCGCCGGCCTTCTCGGGGTCGTCCCAAACGGGCGTGCCACCCTCGGGCACGTGCGTCTGGCTCAATGAGAAGGGCAGGAAGGTCACGTCCCAGTCGGCACCCTTGGCCAGGGCCAGGGCGAGATGTTCATGGGCGTTGCGGGCGAAGGGACAGCGGTAGTCCCACGTCACGGCGAAGGGCTTCATAGTTCTTTCAACACGACCTCGGCTGGCCTCATTCCCTGGCGGCTGCGCCGCCGCCGGGCGCGCCGACCGCCGCTGCCGGGCGTGACGACATCGACGATGGGGCGCAGGCCCAGGCCCAGCACCGAGCCGATGACCGCGCCGCCGATGACATCGGTGGGGTGGTGGGCCCGCAGGTGGACCCGGCTCGCCGCAACCGCAGCCGCGAATCCGACGTTGGCCGCCGTTCCGGCTTCGGAGTCGCCCAGGACGAAGGCGGTGCAGAAGGCGGCGAGCGTGTGGCCGCTCGGGAAACTGCTGCTCGAGGGCGTGCGCACGCTGGCGTCGAGATGATCCTCGGGCCGCTGCCGCTCGACCGCGGCCTTGACGACCCGGCTGACCAGGAGCGAGGTGAACCCGGCGGTCGCCAACGCCACGATGGCCCGCCGGCGGTCGGGACCGCGCCGCCGCGCCTTTAGGCCGGCCAGGAGCACCCAGATCAATCCGTAATCGGCGAGATTGGAGACGACCGCAGCGGCGCGATCGACCTCGGGGCGACCGCGGAGCGGTTCGAAGGCGGCGTCGACCGCCTGGTCGATGGTGCTCATCGTGGTCTCCTCACGCGGCGAAGGCGGGGCAGGAGCTCTTGAAGTGGCAGTGGTTGCACAGGGGGCTGACGTGAGGGCGGAAGTCCTCGGCGGTGCAGGCCCGCTCAATGGCGGACCAGACCGCCACCGCCCGCCGGCGCTGACCGCGGATGGTCTGCTCCGATGGCACCGACGAAATGGCGATCGGTTGGCGGAGGTACAGCAGCCGCACCTCGGCCGGGGCGCGGCCGAGCAGGCTCTCGCACAACAGAGCGTACGTCTGGACCCCGCCCAGGCTGCCACGCTCGAACCGCTCGGAGGGAGCCCTCCCGGTCTTGTAGTCGACGACGATCAGGCCGCCGTCGTCGGCGACATCGAGACGGTCGATGATGCCGCGCAGGCGCATTCCGTCCACCACTGTCTCGACGCCGAGCTCGATCCCTACCGCCCGCGCCCCATTGGGGTCTTCGAGTCGGAAGTAGTTGTCGACGAGCGTCCGTGCGTCGGCGAGGAAGGCTGCGGCGGCCTCGCTCTCGAGCGCGAGCTCGGTGTACTCGTCGTCACCCTGGAGCTCCTCCCAGCAGCGACTGAGCTCGGCCTGTGCCGCATTGGACGTGCGCAAGCCGGGGGCATGGTGCCAGAAGAGACCCTCCAACGCGGCGTGCACCAGCGTGCCCTTCACCGCGTGCGGGGACGGTGGCTCGGGCCTGCGCTCGATCTGCGAGAAGCGGAAAGCCAGGGGGCAGTTGGTGAAGGCGGCGACCTTCGACGGGCTCAACGTGCGTGGGAGGTCGAGCGCCATGCTGTCAGGATACGACCGGGTCGCGACGCAACCGCACATCCTCCCGAGCAGGTAGAAAGGGAGTGATGTTCCCCGGTGCCCTCGACCGCCGAAATGGCTGACCTTCGTCGCAGCACCCGTTGGGCCGGGCTGCGCCCGGGCGATCCCGTCCAGGTCGACGGGACCCGCCTGCGCGGCGCCTCCTGGGAGTTCGTCGCCCACGTCACCAACGGGGAGACGGGCGAGGTCTGGGTCGAGGTCGTAGGGGGACGAGCGGGAGACCGTGCCGTGCGGTCGTTTCCGCCGGACCAGCTCTACGCCCCGACCGCGTGGCCGGGTCGCGACGCCTCGTTGGCCGACGCGCCCGGCCTTCCGCTCGGCTGAAGGCCGATGCCCGCCGATCCCCCGGGGATTCCGACGCTGACGACGCCGCGACTGGTGCTGCGTCCCTTCGACTTCGGCGACCTCGACGAGCTGGTGGCTCTCCACGCGGAGGAGTCGTTCTGGTGGTACCCGCTCCGCTCCGCCATGTCGAAGGACGAGACGATCGGGTTCCTCGAACGGGTGCTCGCGCGCTACGAGAGTGACGGCTTCGGGATCGAGGCGCTGCTGGACCGGGCCAGCGGCACCATGATCGGCTGGGCCGGGCTGGCCGTTCCGCACTTCCTGCCCGAGATCCTTCCCGCCGTCGAGGTGGGGTGGCGCCTGTCAGGTCCGTGGCGCGGGCGCGGCCTGGCCACCGAGGCAGGTGCGGCCGCGCTCGAGTTCGGGTTCACGACGGGCGGCCTCGAGCGCATCGTCAGCATCTACGAACCGGAGAACGTTGCCTCCGGTCGGGTCATGGAGCATCTGGGGCTCGCCTACTGGCGCACCGCCACGGGCCCACGGGGTGAAGAGGTCCTCGTGACCGAGCTCACCCGGCAACGCTGGGACGAGAGCCGTGGGTGACATCGAGCGACAGACGGCGGTCGAGGACGGGGGGACGGCCGCTTTGTCGCCATGGTGCACGCCGACTGGGAGATCTGGGGACCCTGCGGTGGGTACGTGGCCGCGCTGGCCCTGCGGGCCGCGGGGGCGGCGAGCCACCTCGCCCGGCCCGCCAGCTTCTTCTGCCACTACCTCTCGGTGGCGTCGTTCGCGCCGGTCGACCTGGTGGTCACGCCGCTGCGGAGCGGACGCACCGTGCTGGCCCAGCGCGTCGCCATGAGCCAGGACGGCCGACCCGTGCTCGACGCCATGGTCTGGTCCGTCGGCGAGGTCGAGGGACTCGAGCACGAGGACGTTCGACCCGCCCGATGTGCCCGACCCCGACGCGCTGCCCACGTGGGCGCGATCTGCGGCCGGACGAGGACCGCCCGACGATGCCGTTCTGGGACAACTTCGACCAACGACCGGTCGAGGCGTCGCGCCAGTGGCCGCCGACGGAGGCGCTCCCGCCGACGTGGCGCACCTGGGTCCGTCCGCGTCCCACGGCGGCCTTCGAGGATCCCTGGGTCGATGCGGCGCGCTCCCTCATCGTCCTCGACGTGGGGAGCTGGCCGGCGGGCTCGCGCCCGCACATGTATCTCGAGCCGCCCTACATCGCGCCGAGCCTCGACCTCTACGCGTCGTTCCAGTATCCCGGAGTCTCGTCGGAGTGGTTGCTCCTCGACGCCCATGCGCCCGTGGCCCACGGAGGCTTGCTGTCGTGGACGGGGAGGGTCTGGTCACGCCAGAGGCGGCTTCTCGTCAGCGGCGGCGGCCAGGCAGTGTTCCGACACACGTAGGGCGGTCGGGTCGGCTCAGTCGGCGATGTAACCGTCCATGCGGGCCAAAATGCGCAGCATCACCTCGTCGGCACCGGCACCGATGGAGTCGAGCCGCGTGTCGCGGAAGTAGCGCGAGGTCCAGTTCTCGTCCATGTAGCCGAGACCGCCGTGGAATTGCACGGCAGTGTCGGCCACCTCGCGCTGGAGCCGGGACCCGAGCAGCTTGCCGATGGTGGCGTAGCGCGTTGCCTCGTCGCCGCGCCGCACGGCATCGGCCGTGGAGCGCGGCGTACTGCTTCAGCACGTCGTGCCGCGCCGAAAGCTCGGCGAGGGCGAATTGCAGGTGCTGGTTGGCCAGCAGGGGCGCGCCGAAGGCCCGCCGCTCGCGCAGGTAGTCCTTGGTCCGACTGAGGGCGAGCTCAATGGAGCCCACCTGTTTGTAGAAGGTCATGAGGCGCTCGGCCTGGAACTGCACCATCTGCTGCTGGAAGCCCCTGCCGATTTCGCCGATCGTGTTGGCCACGGGCACACGCACGTCGCTGAAGGACAGTTCCGCGGTGTCGCTCGACCACATGCCCAGCTTCTCGAGCTTGCGCGAGACCACGACGCCCGGAGTGGATGTCGGCACCACAATGAGCGACATGCCGCGAGAGCCGGGATCGTCCGAGGTGCGGGCCAGCAGGCAGAGCCAGTCGGCTTGCGTGCCGTTCGTGATGTAGAGCTTGGCGCCGTTGATCACCCACTCGTCCCCGTCACGCACGGCGCGGGTGCGGATGCCGGCCACGTCGCTGCCCGCGTCGGGCTCGGTCACCGCGATGGAGGTCACCACCTCGCCCCGGATCGCCGGCCCCAGGAACCGCTCCTTCAGCTCGGCCGAGCCATAGCGGGCGAGGGCCGGGGTCGCCATCGACATCTGGACGGCCATCGCCATGGGGACGCCTCCGCAGCCGATACGACCCATCTCCTCGCCGGCGATCAGGGAATAGATGTGGTCCGCACCCATGCCGCCGTCGGCCTCGTCGTACTCCAACCCGAACAGGCCAACGGCCGCCAGTTTGGGGAACAGTTCGTGGGCGGGGAAGATGCGAGCGGCCTCCCATTCGTCGACGTGGGGCTCGATCTCCCGCTCGAACAGGTCCCGCAGCGTTTTCCGGAAGAGCTGCTGCTCGTCGCTCTCGATCACCGGCGCACGATACCACCGGCCTTTTTTCACCCGGTGGCCCAGCGCGCCCCTACACTGCGCAACCGTGACGGACGTGTTGGTCGGCGTGCAGCATCGCGACGGCGTACGGACCGTCACCCTCGACTCACCCGCCAACCGCAACGCACTTTCGGGCCGGTTGTTGGAGCAGTTGGAAGAGGCGTTGCGTGACGCAACCACTGACTCGGACGTGCGCGCCCTGGTGTTGACGGGAGCGGGCACGGTGTTCTGCTCGGGTGCCGACCTGTCCGAGCGCGGCGCGGCGGCGCCGAGCCGCCTGCCGGCCATCCTCACGGCCATGGTCGAGAGCGCCGTGCCGGTCGTCGTTCGCGTCAACGGCCACGCGCGAGCGGGGGGCCTGGGCCTCATCGCCGCGGCCGACTTGGCGGTCGCGCTCGAGGCAAGCACGTTCGCCTTCACGGAGGTCCGGGTCGGCGTGGCGCCTGCCATGATTCTGGTGCCGGCGCTACGCGTCGTCGATCGCCGGTTCCTCGCACGCGCCGCGCTCACCGGGTCGCGCTTCGGCGCGGCGGAAGCCGAAGCAGTCGGGCTGGTCTCCGCGGTCGTCGACGACGAGGCGGCGCTCGACGCGTGGGTCGCAGACCAGACAACGGCCATCCTTCAAGCTGCGCCGGGCGCAGTGAAAGCAACGAAGGAGTTGCTGCGCTCCTTGCCTGCGCTCGAGTGGGCGGACGGGTTGGCTTCCGCCGCGGCCACGTCGGCCGAGCTGTTCGCCGGAGCCGAGGCCAAGGAGGGGATGGACGCGTTCCTGCAGAAGCGCCGGCCCTCATGGGACACGAGCGCATGAGCGCACCCATCCGGTCTCGCCTCGCTGTCGCCGGTGACGAGTTCGAGGACAACGCCGCCGCCATGGGCGTGCTGGTCGACGAGGTGCGCGTGCTGCACCAGGATGTTCTCGCCGGTGGGGGGGCCCAGTACGTGGAGCGCCACCGGTCCCGCGGCAAAATGCTGGTGCGCGAGCGCCTCGAGGCTTTGGTGGACCCCGGCACGCCGGTGCTGGAGTTGTGCCCGCTCGCGGGGCTGCATACCGGCGACCCGGTCGGCGGCGGTGTCGTTGTGGCCCTGGTCGAGGTCGCGCACACCCAGTGCCTGGTGATCGCCAACGACCCGACGGTTCGAGGGGGCACGACGAGCCCGACCACAATCCGCAAGCTCCTGCGCGCCATGGACGTGGCCGAGGAGAATCGGCTGCCGCTGCTGCTCCTGGTCGAATCCGGAGGGGCCGATCTGCCGCGGCAGGCCGACGTCTTCGTGCCAGGCGGCGAACAGTTCCGCCGCCTGACACAGCTCTCCGCGCAAGGCATCCCCACCGTGTGCGTCGTCTTCGGCTCGTCAACCGCCGGGGGGGCGTATCTCCCGGGCATGAGTGACTACACCGTCATGGTCGAAGGCCGGGCCCGCGTCTTCCTCGGCGGGCCACCGCTCGTCAAGATGGCCATCGGCGAGGAGGCCGACGAGGAGGAGCTCGGTGGGGCTCGCATGCACGCCGAGACGTCGGGGCTCTGCGACTACCTGGCCCGGGACGAGCCCGAGGCGATCCGCATCGCACGGGGCATCGTTGCCCACCTGCACTGGCCTCGTCTCGGCCCGGGTCCGACCGATCCCGCCGATGGGCCGCTCTACCCGGCCGAGGAACTGCTCGGCATCGCGTCGGTTGACGTGCGCGTGCCCTTCGACGTGCGCGAGATCATCGCCCGCGTCGTCGACGGCTCCCGCTTCGAAGAGTTCAAGGAGCTCTACGGCCCGCAGCTCGTGTGCGGGTGGGCGTCCCTCGGCGGGTACCCGCTCGGCGTGGTGGCGAACAACGGCATTCTCTTCTCGCCCGAGGCACAGAAGGGGGCTCAGTTCATTGCGCTCTGCAACCGAACCGACACCCCCATCCTCTTCGTGCAGAACATCACGGGTTTCATGGTCGGCACACGCTACGAGCAGGGCGGGATCATCAAGGACGGCGCCAAGCTGATCAACGCGGTGTCGAACTCGACCGTGCCGCATCTCACGCTCATGGTCGGAGCGAGCTACGGGGCGGGGAACTACGCCATGGCCGGCCGGGCCTACGACCCGCGCTTCGTCTTCACCTGGCCCAATCACCGCATCGCGGTCATGGGCCCCAAGCAGCTCGCCGGCGTGCTCTCCATTGTCCGCCGGAACGCGGCCGCCGCTGCCGGCCGCCCCTTCGACGAGACTGCGGACGAGGAGCTGCGCCAGGCCACCGAGAGGCAGATTGAGGAAGAGTCGACAGCGCAGTACGCCACGGGGCGGCTGTGGGACGACGGGATCATCGATCCGCGGGATACGCGCACCGTGCTCGCCATCGCATTGACCGCCGTCCACTCGGCTGCAGTGCGCGGGACGGCGGTCTTCGGCGTGGTGCGCCACTGATGATCCGGCGTCTGCTGGTCGCCAACCGGGGCGAAATCGCCCGTCGTCTCATACGCGGCGCCCACGACGCCGGCTGCGAAGCGGTGGCCGTCTACGCGGCGGACGATGCCGGCAGCCCCCATGTCGGAGAGGCGGACGTCGCGGTGCTGCTCGCCGGTGCGTCGCTCGCCGAGACCTACCTGTCGGCGAGCGCCCTCGTCGGAGCGGCCGCGCTGGCCGGTGCCGACGCGCTCCATCCTGGCTATGGCTTCCTGTCCGAGAACCCCGCGCTCCCAGAGACCTGCGCGGCAGCGGACATCGTCTGGGTCGGGCCGCCGCCCGATGCCATGCGCGTCATGGGGCACAAGGCGCGGGCCAAGGAATTGGTGGCCGAGGCCGGCGTGCCCGTGCTGCCGAGCGCTGTGGTGGAGCCCGGCGCCGATGACGCTTGGCTCGACACCGCCGCGGCGGATGTCGGGTACCCCCTGCTGGTCAAGGCGTCAGCCGGCGGCGGCGGCCGCGGCATGCGCCTCGTGCGCAAGCCGGGCGAGCTCGCCGATGCGGTGGCAGCGGCGCAGCGTGAGGCGGCCGCCGCGTTCGGCTCTGACGAGGTGTTCCTCGAGCGGTATCTCGAGGCTCCCCGTCACATCGAGGTCCAGGTCATGGGGGACGCACACGGCACCGTCCTGCACCTCCTCGACCGGGAGTGCTCCGTGCAGCGGCGCCACCAGAAGGTGGTGGAGGAGGCACCGGCCGTCCTGGTGCCCATCGCGACCCGACGGCGGATGTGGGACGCCTCCGTCGCGATCGCTCGAGCGGTCGAGTACACGGGGGCCGGCACCGTGGAGTACCTCGTCGATGCCAGCGGGTTCTACTTCCTCGAGATGAACACGCGCCTGCAGGTGGAGCACGGTGTGACCGAGCTGATCACGGGGCTCGATCTCGTGGGCCTGCAACTCGCGGTGGCGTCGGGACACCCCCTTCCGCTCGGGCAGGACGACGTGCAGGCGAACGGGCACGCCGTCGAGGTCCGGCTCTGCGCCGAGCGGCCGCGGGAGGACTACCGGCCCACGCCGGGGACGGCGACCCACGTGCGGTGGGCGCAGGGAACCGGACTGCGCACCGACAGCGCCATCGAGTCGGGCAGCGTCGTGAGCCCCGCCTACGATTCGCTGGTGGCGAAGGTCATGGCCCACGGTCAGGACCGGGCCTCCAGCGTCAACCGGCTGTCACGTGCCCTGCGGACGCTCGAGCTCGACGGCCTCGAGACCAATCGGCAGCTGCTCGACGCGGTGCTCGACGATGCCACCTACCGGGACGGCAGGGCAGACGTGCACTACCTGGACAGCCGACCCGATCTGCGTGACGCGGCCCTCCCCGACGAGACGCGCCATCGCCACGCGGCGGCGGCGGCATTCTGCCTGTCCGGCGAACGGGCGGCCAGGAGCCTCGTCCCGGTCCCCGCCGCCGGCTGGCGCAACGTCGGCCAGGCCCTGCACGCCGACGAGCTGACAGATTCCGTCGGAACGGTGGAGGTGCGGGCGGCTGCGCCCGGGGAGCCGGCCTCGGTCCTGGTGGAGGGTGCCTGGCGAGCGCTGGCCACTGGCACGGCCCACACCCGTGACGGGATCGTCGACCTGATGACGGCGGGAGAGGTGCGGCGCCGCTATCGGGTCCGGCTCAGCGCGCACCGAGCGGACGTCAACGGGCCCGAGGGTCAGTCCAGCTTCGCCCGGCGTGCCGAGGACGACCTCGACGAGCGGGGTGGCGTGGCGGGCGAGTGCCGCGCGCCGCTGCCCGGCGCGGTGACCAAGGTCCTCGTGACGGAGGGGGACGTGGTGGCCGAGGGCGACGGGCTGGTGGTGCTCGAGGCCATGAAGATGGAACACACCTTGCGAGCCAGCGGCGCCGGGACGGTGGCTCTGGTGAGCTGTGCGGCAGGTGATCAGGTCGACGTGCACGACCTCCTCGTGACCGTGGCGCCGGCGTGAGCGCGGCGGCCGGCGCTCCGGACATGCTGCGCATAGGGAACTGCAGCGGATTCTTCGGGGACCGCGCCCACGCCGCCCGCGAAATGGTCGAGGGGGGCCCGATCGACGTACTGACCGGTGACTGGCTGGCCGAGCTGACTATGTACATCCTGCACAAGACGCGTGAGCGCAGCGGTGGCTATGCCCGCACGTTTCTGCGTGAGCTCGAGGAGGTGCTGCCGACCTGCATTGAACGGGGCATCACCGTGGTCTCCAACGCCGGAGGATTGCAGCCCGAGAGCCTGGCGGCCGCGGTGACGGAGCTGGCCCGGCGTCAGGGACTCGACGTGCACGTGGCGTCGGTGTCAGGGGACGACATCACGCCGCGCCTGCACGAGCTGCGGGCGCAAGGGGAGAAGTTCGTCAACCTCGACACCGGCGAGGTCCTGCCCGCCGACGCGCCCGTCGTCACCGCGAACGCCTATCTGCGGGCGCGCCCGATCGCCGATGCGCTGGCAGCCGGCGCCCAGGTGGTCGTCACGGGTCGGGTCACCGATGCTGCTCTGGTGGTCGGGCCGGCACTCCACGCCTTCGGCTGGTCCGACCATGATCTGGGCGCCATTGCCGGCGCAGTGGTGGCCGGCCACGTCATCGAATGCGGCGCGCAATGCTGTGGCGGGAACTATGCCTTCTTCGAGGAGGTGCCGCACCGGGATCACATCGGCTTCCCGCTGGCCGAGCTGCGCGCGGACGGCTCGTCGGTGATCACGAAGCACCCGGGGACGGGTGGCATGGTCACGGTCGGAACGGTGACCGCGCAGCTGCTCTACGAAATCGCCGGCCCGCGCTACCTGAGCCCCGACGCCGTCGCCCGGTTCGACAGCATCCGGCTCTCGCAGGAAGGCGCGGACCGGGTGCGCATCGCGCCGGTGCAGGGCGAGGCACCACCCGACACGCTGAAGGTCACGGCCAACCTCGACGCCGGCTGGCGGAACGCCATGACGCTGGCCTTGACGGGGGCCCAGGTGGTCGAGAAGGCGCGGTTCGCCGCGGAGGCGGTGTGGGCCGGCATTGCGGGCGGGCAGGCCTGCTTTGCCGAAACGGCGGAGGATCTCTCCGGCGACCTGACCGGCGGTGGCATGGCGTACCTGCGCCTCGCCGTCCGCGGTGACGACGAGAGGGCCGTGGGCCGGGCGTTTTCGGGCGCCATCGTCGAGACGAGCTTGTCGAGTTACCCCGGCACCTTCTTCACCTCTGCACCATCGGGTGCCCAAGGTGTCGCCCGCTACTGGCCGACGACCGTCGCGCGCCGCCGCCGTCACGCCGCGCATCGAGTGCGACGGGCAGCCCGTCCGGGCCACCCCGCTCCTCCCGATCGACCACACTGCTGCTGCCGCAACACCCGCCACCGACGTCCGCGCCTCCGCCGGGCCGAGCGCCGAGAGGGCGGACACGGTGATGGTCCCACTGTGGGTGCTCGTCGGCGCACGTTCGGGGGACAAGGGCGGGGACGCCAACGTGGGGCTCTGGGCGGACGACGACGCCGTTGCGGGTTGGCTACAGCGCGATTTCTCCGTCGCGATGCTCAAGGCCCTGCTGCCCGAGGTGGAGCCCTACCCGGTCAGCCGCTATCCGTTGTCGAATCTCCGGGCGGTGAACTTCGTCGTCCATGGCCTCCTCGGGTGGGGAGTGGCCTCGAATCTGCGCCTGGACACACAGGCAAAGGGACTGGGGGAGCTTTTGCGCTCGCGTCCGGTCGAGGTGCCCGCCGCGCTCGTGGCGAGCGGGCCGGCGGCAGCGAGGCTCGCCTCGGGCTGATCGCAGGCCGGGGCCCGCGCGTCGGGGCATCTGGCAGGATGACGCCGTGGAGTCGGTCGCCCGGGTGGTCGCGCTCATTGCGGGCATCGCCATCGTGGTTCTCACCGCCTGGAGCGTGTTCACGGCGCTCGTCGTACCACGGGTGACCTCCTCACCGGCCATGCGCATGCTGGCGCGGACCCTCGGTGGCTCGGCCCGCGCCATCGCCCCGAAGCTCCCGGACTACGAGGTGCGCGACCGCGTCCTCTCCTTCGTCGGCCCCGCGGCCATGGTCTTCTTGTTCGTGATCTGGCTGGCGCTCATCGTGCTCGGCGTCGGGTTGATCGAGTGGTACGCCGCGGGCATCGACTTCGCGACGGCGCTGGGCATCGCAGGTTCGTCGGTCTTCACGCTGGGCATCGTGTCGTCGGGACACGCCGGGCCGCGAGTCGTCGAGGTCGTTGCCGCCGGCATAGGCCTGCTAGTGGTTGCACTCGAGATCGCCTACCTGCCGACGCTCTACAACCAGTTCTCCACTCGCGAGACGGAGGTCACGCTGCTCGAGGCACGGGCGGGGAACCCGGCCTGGGGTCCCGAGGTGCTCGCCCGTCACCACTGGCTGGACACCATGGACGAACTGCCGCCGCTGTACTCGGACTGGGAGCGCTGGGCCGCCGCGGTGTCGGAGAGTCACGCCAATTATCCCGGCCTGATCTGGTTCCGCTCACCCGTGTCGACCCGGAGCTGGCTGATCGGATTGGTCGCCATGATGGACTCGGCGGCGCTCTATCACTCCGTGAGCCCTTCGCAGACGCCCCGGCAGGCTCGCCTCTGCCTGTCCATGGGGATCAACTGCCTGCGTTCCATGGCCCGCGGCGCTCCGCATCCCCTACGACGACGACCCGCTCCCGACGACGCCCATCCGCCTGACGCGCCAGGAGTTCGACGAGGGCTTCCACCGGCTCGAGTCGGTGCACTTCCCGGCGGAGCGGTCGGCGGACGACGCCTGGCGCAACTTCCAGGGTTGGCGGATCAACTACGAGCCGATCGTCGATGCGTTGACGGCCATCATCGTGCCTCCGCCGGCGCCCTGGTTCGTTGCCCGGCCCGCGCTGGGCACAGCCAAGTTCCCCTTGGTACTCAACCGCACGCCCGAGGAGCCCGGGGGCGCTCAGGGGTTCGGCGTCAACAAGACCTTCAAGACACCGTCGGCCCGGGAGTCGAACAACTCGTAGGCCTCGGGGGCCCGGCTCAGGTCCATCCGGTGCGTGAACGTCTCGCCCAAGCCCGTGAGCCGGCCCGATTGCAAGAGCGGCACCAGGAAGGGCCATGTCCCCGGGATCGGCGCGAACACGGCACGGACGGTGAGGCTCTTCAGGAGAACGAGCGCCATCGGGAACGGGAGATCCATGGTGAGGTTCACCCCGACCACCGAAATGGTGCCGCCGGGAGCCGCGCAGGACACGGCATCCACGATCGTGGCGTTGGCCCCCACCGCCTCGATCACGCTCTCGGCACCCCGTCCGCCTGTCGCCTCGAGGACCTGCGCCGAGCCGGGCGCGACGCGGGCGTCGATCGGCTCCGCGCCGAACCGTTCGGCGCGGGCCAGCCGCTCGGGCACGACATCAACGGCAAAGATGCGCGCCGGGCCGAAGAGCGATGCGCACTGCAGCGCCATGATCCCGACGGGGCCCAGACCCACGACGACCACAGAGGCACCCGGCTGAATGGATGCCCGCAGCGCGCCGAGGTACCCCGTCGGAAGGATGTCGGTGAGAAGGACGGCCTCCTCGTCGGGGAGGCCGTCGGGGATGGGCAGGGCGAAGAGATCGGCGAACGGCACCGCCATGGCCTCGGCCTGGCCGCCGGGGAGGCCGGGCATCGTCCCGAATGCGGCGTTGGCGTCGGCGAGGCACACGTTGGGTTGGCCGGCCAAGCAGGCCGTGCAGATGCCGCACCCGATCACGCCCGAGACAAGGACGCGGTCTCCGCGCTTCAGGCTCCGTACATGCGGTCCGACTTCTGCCACCGTTCCGATGGCTTCGTGACCGAGCTGAATGCCGGCGCCTGTGGGCGCATCGTGGTACAGGTGCAGATCAGATCCGCAGATGGCCGTGCGCTCGACCGTCACGATGACGCCTTCGGGTCCCGGCAGCATTGGGTCGGGCACGTTCTCGACGGTGACGTGGCGCGGTCCCTGGAGGACGGTGGCTCGCATCTCCGCACGCTACCGCGCAGGACTACACTCTCACGGGCCGAAATCCGCCCCGGACGCGCGCCCGTTTCACTTCTCGGAGACTCATGCCTCGGACACTCGAACCCAGCACGACCGTCGTCAGCGACGAGGACGTCGACGCCTTCTTCGAGTTCGAGGACCTCTGGGCCATCATCGTCTGGAACGACGACGTGACGACCTTCCAGACCGTGATCCAGGCCTTCGTCGAGATCTTCGGTCATACCGTCGAACGGGCCGACAAGCTCGCTTGGCAGATTCACCGGACCGGCAAGGCAGTGGCGGCGGTGCGGCCCAAGGACGAGGCCGAGGCCGCCGTGCACGCGCTGCACTTGCGCAAGATCTCAGCCTCGCTCAGCCGGGCCTGACTCCGAGGGACCCCTACCCCCGCACCGTGCGAGAGAGGGGCCAGCGGATCTCAGCGATCCCCGAGCATCCCTTCGAGCAGGGCGGTGAGGCGACGGGCCTCGGCTGCGCTGAGCGTTTTCGTCAGGGGAAAGAGCGCCTGTGCGACCGTTGCGGCGCCCCGCTCGGCAAGTTCGATACCCCGTTCGGTGAGTGCGACGTCTACCCCGCGCCTGTCGAGCGCGTTCGGGGTGCGCCGCAGCAGCCCTCGCTTCTCGGCTCGGTCGACCATTCCGGAAATGCTCGACTTGTCGAGTCCCAGGTAGCTCGCCAGATCGGTCATGGACACCTGGCGGTCGCGCAGGATCGCCAGCACCCGCAACTGGGTCAGGGAGAGATCGTGCTCGGCGGCGATCCTGCTCAGCAGGGCCATGGTGACGAACGCGGTGCGCGCGAGCGCGTCGATCAGGGCTGTCTGATCGACCTCGCCTGACGGGGTCTTCCTCTCGGAGGGGCTCATGTGAGAAACGCTACTTGATTTCGTTGGGAGTAGGAACTAAAGTGATTGGGAATACCAACTACTGTACCCGGGATGAAGAGCTCGCCATGAAAGCTGCCGTCGTCAACGATTTCTCACAGCCGCCGCGGTACGAGGACGTCCGCGATCCCGTTGCAAGGGGAAGCGGGGAGGTCGTCGTCGAGGTGCTCGCCGCCGGGTTGCACCCGCGTGTGCGGTCGCAGGCGGGTGGGTCCCATTACACGAGCACCGGTGAGCTGCCGCTCATCCCGGGCATCGATGCGGTCGTGCGCGACCGGGCCGGGAAGCTCCGCTACACCATCCTGGACGACACGACGCGTGGGACGATGGCGGAGCGGACCGTGATCGAGCTCGACCGCAGCGTGGTGCTGCCGGACACCATCGACCCGGTGGTCGTGGCGGCGGCGATGAACCCCGCCATGTCCTCGTGGGTGGCGTTGCGGCAGCGGATCGACTTCAGTGACGGACAACAGGTCGCGATCCTGGGGGCAACCGGGAACGCCGGACGCATGGCGATTCAGGTCGCCAAGCGATTCGGCGCCTCCCGGGTGATCGCAGCCGGACGGGACACCGCCAAGCTGGACGAGCTGACCGTGCTCGGCGCCGATGAGGCCTGCACCTTCGACCAGCTCGCTTGTGCCGCCGATGTCGACGTGGTGATCGACTACGTGTGGGGTGAGCCGACAGGCGCCGCCATAGTGGAGATCATCACGAACCGGGCCGACCGGGGCCGGCGGTTGACGTGGCTCGAAATCGGCGCCATCGCCGGGTCGGAGGCGGCGATCCCGGCGGCTGCCCTGCGCGCGGCCCGCCTGGAGATCGTCGGCAGCGGCATCGGATCGGTCTCGGGTCGTGACTTCGTCAAAGAGCTCCCCAGGCTCGCCGAGGCCGTCGCCCAGGGCGCGTTCGACGTCCGGGCCAAGGCCGTGCCGCTGGCGGAGGTCGAGCAGGTGTGGTCGAGCACCGCAGGGACGAGCGACCGGATCGTGCTCGTCCCCTGATCGTCACGGCTCGACGCTCGGTCCAGTCCCCGCGGTGGACGTGCCGTGGCCTCGGCTCCGGATTGAGTGTATGCTTTGAGCATTCAATCAAAGTGAGGTGACGAATGGCGAAATCCGGACCGTCCAGCAGCGTGGTGGGGCGGGACTCGTCCCGCTCGTCGGGCACCCGAGCGCGGCTGATCGAGGCCGCTGTCGAGACCCTCAAGGCCGAAGGTTTCGCGGGGTCGAGCGCCAGGGCGATCGCCGAGCGCGCCGGCGTGAACCAGGGCTTGGTCTTCTACCACTTCGATTCGGTGGCCAACCTGCTGTTGGCCGCGCTCGATTCGGTGAGCGCGCGGCGCATGGAGCACTACGGCGCAGCGATCGATGGCATTGGATCACCGACCGAGCTCATCGACGTGGCGACGGCCATCTTCCGCGAGGATCTCGACGCCGGCTACGTCGCCGTGCTTGTCGAGATGATCGCCGGGGCGTCGTCGACACCGGGACTCGGTCCCGCGGTTTCCGCTCGCCTGGGACCGTGGTTCGCCTTCGCAGAGAGGGCGGTCACGACCACGTTGGGGCCGGCATTGGAGTCGGTCGTGCCGCCGGGCGACGTCGCCTACGGGATCGTTGCCCTGTATCTCGGCCTCGAGATGCTGACCCATCTCGACGGCGATCGTGCCAGAGCGCTCGTTCTCTTCGCCCACGCCAAGAAGCTGGCCGGCCTGCTGGAGACGTTCGCCCCGCCGGCGGCAACGAGGCAACCATGACCGACACCATCTCCTCGGAGGTCCCTCCAGCACGCCGTCCTACCGATTCGGGACTCGACGTCGTCACCGGAGCCTTCAGCTACTCCGGTGCCTCCTTGGCCCGCGCTTTGCTCGCGTCGGGCCGCCAGGTGCGTACTCTCACCGGTCACGGCGGACGGGCCCCCGCGACGACCGCGATCGACGTGCGGCCGCTGGACTTCGACGACCACCTGGGTCTCGTGGCGTCGCTCGCGGGGGCGACGACGCTCTACAACACCTATTGGGTGCGCTTCGGTCGACGCAGCGTCGATCACGACCTGGCCGTCGCCAACTCGAGGGCGCTCTTCCAGGCCGCCAAGCGGGCCGGGGTAGAGCGGATCGTGCACGTGAGCATCACGCACCCCAGCAGCAGCTCGCCCTTGCCGTATTTCCGGGGCAAGGCGCTCGTGGAGCGCGCCCTCGCCGAGAGCGGCGTCTCGTACGCCATCGTTCGCCCAGCCATCCTCTTCGGCGGTGACGGCGTCCTTCTCAACAACATCGCCTGGCTCCTGCGCCGGCTCCCCGTCTTTGCGATCGGCGGTCGGGGCGACTACCGGATCCGTGGCATCCACGTCGATGATCTGGCGCACCTGTGTCTGAGTAAGGCGGGGGAGACGCACGACAGTGTCACCGACGCCGTCGGTCCGGAACGGCCGACCTTCACCGAGCTCGTCGGCGACGTCAAGCGCGCGGTCGGCAGCCGGGCCCGCCTGATCCACGTGCCGGGTGCCACCGTGCCCCTCGTTGCCCGCGTCCTCGGTCTCGCCCTGCACGATGTGCTGCTCACTGGGGACGAGTATCGGGCCATGGCGGCGGGCCTGGCCGATACGGATGGACCCGCCACGGGCACCACGGCCTTGTCGGTCTGGCTGGCCGACCACGGGCCGTCATTGGGTCTCCGCTACGCCAACGAGATCGCACGTCACTACGAGCACACGCCCTGAGAGCGTGCCGCTCGCGGTTGTGCGACGGCGTCTCCCTCCATTTCGGAAGGAGCGCCGGCGACCTCAGGTCAGCGAGAGACGCGCCGTCAGGCGCTCCTTCACAGCCGGCCACTCGGCGGCCATGATGGAGAAGCGGGCGGAGGTGCGCACCGTGTCGTCGGACCCGGGCCGGTCCGCCCGCATGATGCCGTCGAGCTGGCCGCCGATGCGCTCGATGGCAGCCCGCGAGCGCGAGTTGCGGACGTCGGTCTGGAGCGCCACCCGGTGGACCTGCCACACCTCGAAGGCGTAGGTCATCATGAGCAGCTTGGCCTCGGTGTTGACATGGGTCCGTTGCGCCGGCCCGGCCAGCCAGGTGTAGCCGATGTCCACCACGTCGGGCACCCCGTGGCGCTGATGGCTCGCTCCCGGCGGCCACTGCCAGAAGGCCAGTTCGCAAAAGCGTGTGGCGCCGACTACCAGGTCGGATCCGTCGGGACCGGCCCCCCGCCTGACGGTGGCGAAGGCGACATGATCCTGCGAAGCGACCTTGGCCAGCGCATCGAGCACGTAGTCGGTCATCTGCTCCACCCCGTCGGGCGTGTAGGTCCACTGGTAGGTGCTGCGGTCGAGCGCGGCCGCCTCGACGAGCGCGGGGATGTGTGCCTCGGTCAGTGGCTCCAGTCGGACAGATCTCCCTTCGAGGGTGAAGGGCTCACGCATGGACAGCGGGGACGGCGCTGTCCGGCGCCTCCGGCTGACCCTGACCGCCTTGGGCCGGCGGACCGGTCGGCGCCCCCGTCGGAACGACGAAGTCACGTTGGCGCACGAGAGCGAACCCGCAGATCGCTCCCACCAGAGCGACCACCGCGCCGATCTCCATGAGGTGGTTCAACGTCACCGAGAACCCCGAGTGGTACGCCTGCAGCAGCGCGTTGCGGGCGCCGGCAGCGGGAATGGCCGCCGCCGCCTGGCGGACTTCGCCCGAGGACATGGCCCCTTGGAGCTGCGCACCGCCCTGGCGCAGCACACCGGCGCCGAACGGCGACCTGGAGAGGGCGGCGGTCGTGTGCGCCACGATCTGGCTCTGGAACACCGCGCCGAGCACTGCGATGCCCGTGGCGATCCCCACCTGCCGGAACGTGTTGTTGGCGCCCGACGCCATGCCGCTTCGTTGCGGTTGGACGACGGAGACGGCGCCCGAGGCCAGGACCGGGTTCACCATCCCGACCCCGAAGCCGCTCACGATGAAACCGGGCAAGAGCACGGTCCAGGTCGAGTTCGGATGGGTCGTCGCCATCAGCAGGAGCCCGCCGGTCACGAAGAGCATCCCGATCCCCAACAAGAATCGCGATTGCACACGCACGGTCAAACGCCCGGCGAAGAAGGACGTGAAGAAGATGACCAGGGTCATGGGCAGGAACCGGATGCCGGCGGCCAACGGGCCGTAGCCGAGGTTGTCCTGAATGTAGAGGGTCAGGTACAAGAACATGGCGAAGATCGACGCAGCCAGGCAGAAGGCCACCGTGGACAGGCCGACGAAGGCGGGAATCTTGAACAGGCCGAGGTCGAGCATGGGGTCCGCCGCGAAGCGCTCGTTGACGAAGAAGCCCACCATCAGAACGCCCGCAGCCGACGAGGAGGCCGATGGTGGTGCCACTGCCCCAGCCGAAGTCGTTGCCACGGACGAGTGCGAACACGAGCAGGAAGAGGCTCACCGAGAAGGTGACGAATCCCACCCAGTCGATCTGGCGCGCCCGCAGGTCCTCGGACTTGGCGATCTGCGTGAACGTGATCAAGACGGCGATGGCGCCGATGGGCACGTTCACGAAGAAGATCCAGCGCCACCCGATGCCGCTCGTGATTGCCCCACCGATGAGCGGCCCGATGGCCACCGCGCCGCCGATGACCGCACCGTAGATGCCGAAGGCCGTCCCGCGGTCGCGACCGGTGAACGCGGCGGCGATCAGAGCGAGCGAGGTGGCGAACATGATCGCCCCACCGACGCCCTGCACCGCACGGGCGAGGTTGAGCATGAGGGGCGTTGTCGACAGTCCGCAGACCAGTGAGGCCAGCGAGAAGACGACCAAGCCGACTGCGAAGATCTTCCGCCGCCCGTAGATGTCCCCGGCCACCCCGGCCGTCAGGAGGAAGGCGGCCAGCGTCAACGAATAGGCGTCCACCACCCACTGGAGGTCCGAGAAGCTGGCATGCAGCGACGACTGGATGTCGGGCAGCGCGACATTCACCACCGTGATGTCGAGCAGGAGCATGAAGGTCGCCGTGCAGACGGCGATCAGGGTCCACCATTTGCGGTCGAGAGCAGGCATCCGCGGAGTGTATCGACCCGGTGTTCTCGCCCGTACAATGAGATGTGATCGTCGGCTCGGCCCTCACCATCGAAATCGGCGACCGCACCCTCCTGTCGGACGCCTCCTTCGTCGTCGGCGCGGGCGAGAAGGTGGGCCTGGTGGGCCGGAACGGTACCGGGAAATCGTCGTTCATCTCCGTCCTGGTCGGGGAGGCCTCCCCTCAGCTGCGCCACCGCGGCAACGTGCGCCTTCTCGGTTCGTTCGGGTACCTCCCGCAGGCACCGGTCCCGGCGGGCCTCGGGCTCGAGGCGACCGGTTTCTCGCACATCCTGTCGGCCCGGGGGCTCGACGTCCTCGATGATGCGCTGGGCACGGCTCGAGGCGCCATGGCGGACGATCCGACCGAGGAGAACATCGAGCTGTTCACGGACCTGCAGGAGCAGTTCCAGTCGAACGGCGGCTACGAGGCCGAATCGATCATGGCCCGCCTGGCCGACGGCCTCGGCTTGCGGCAGGAACTCCTCCTGGAGGACATCGACTCGCTCTCCGGCGGCCAACGCCGTCGCGTCGACCTCATGCGGGTGCTCTTCCAGGAGCCCGACCTCATGATCCTCGACGAACCCACGAACCATCTCGACCGCTCGGCAAAGCGCTGGCTCCTCGACGAGCTGGCCCGCTTCAACGGCGCCCTGCTCGTGGTGAGTCACGACCTCAAGCTGCTGGACCAGTCCATCACCAAGGTGCTCAACATCGCGAACCAGCACATGACGGAGTGGAAGGGGAACTACTCCAAGTTCGAGGCGGCGAAGGAGGCCGACCAGTCCCAACGCGAGCGCTCTTCCGAGCTGGAAGCGCGTGAGATCAAGCGACTCTCGCTCCTCGCCGACTCCATGCGGGGGAGCACGGAGAAGCGGGCCCGTAAGGCCAAGCAGCTGGACCGGCGGGTCGACCGTATGGAGGGGAGCCGGACGCAGGTCGAGAAGCGCGACAAGGCCAGCAAGTTCTCACTCCCCACGCCGCCCCGCTCCGGCGGCGTTCCGCTCGAGGTCGCCAAGCTCGGTGTCCGCTATGGCAGCAACGAGGTGCTGTCGGAGGTCACCTTCCACGCCAGCCGGGGTGATCACATTGTGATCATCGGGCGCAACGGCGCCGGGAAGTCCTCGCTGTTGCGCTGCCTGGCCGGAGCGCAGGAGCCGACGAACGGTGTCGTCGAATTCGGCACCAACGTCGAGATCGGCTACTTCGCGCAGGAACACGAGCAGATCGACCCCGACCGCAGAGCGCTCGACAACGTGAGCGACGCCGTGCTCAAGGCCGAGCGCGACCGTCGGGCCCTTTTGGGCTCGTTCGGCCTGCCGTCCAAGGCGGCAGACCAGTTGCCGGCCACGCTGTCGGGAGGAGAGCGGGCCAAGCTCGGGTTGGCCATGCTGTCGGCGGGGGAGGCGAACCTCCTCCTTCTGGACGAGCCGACCAACAACCTCGACCCTTCGTCCATCGTCGCCGTCGGCGCCATGCTCGGAGCCTGGCCCGGCACCATCGTGGCCGTGAGCCACGAACGTGGATTCGTGGAGGCCCTGCGCCCGACCTACTGCCTGCGCCTGCCCGAAGAGCGCTTCACCCACTGGCGCGAGGAGTACCTCGACGACGTGGAGATGCGCTAGCTCGACATCCAGATCTGCGTCGGCCAGAGCACTCCCTCGTCGAACGCGAGGGCCTTGGAACCCTGCAGAGTCTTCGGATTGGTGAAGTTCTGCACGTTCGGAGTGGCCACGACGGCCCAGGTGTCACGGGCGAGCCAGAGATAGGGCAGGTCCTGCGCCAGATACTGGTTCACCTGCTGGTAGGCCTTGATGCGGTCCGCCTTCTCGGTCGTGCTCCTCCCCGCCGTCAGCGCCGCCTGAATGCGGGGGTCGCTGTTGCGGGCCATGTTCAACGGCAGGGGCGGGCCGACCGTGGTGGTGCTCCACCACACGTAGTTGAGATCGGGGTCGACGGCACCGAACTGGCGCCACAACGTGGCCTCGTAAGTCCCCGCCAACGCGTCGTTGATGATCGTCGCCTGGGCCAGGATGGTGATGGTGACCTTCATGCCCGCCGTCTGCCAGGCCTGCTGCAGGAACTGGGCGGCCGCAAGGGTTTCCGGGTCGCTCGTGGAATTGAGGGTAAAGGCCGGCTGCTTGCCGGTCTGTTGCTGCACCTGCTTGACCAGCTTGGCGGCCTGCGTCGGGTTGTACTTCGGGTAGGCGGTCTTGCTGTAGAACTCGCTGTCGGACAGGAACAGACCGTTCATGGGAGTGTCGATGCCCTTGTCGATCACCTTGGTGAACTGGGCCTGGTTGATGCACATCGCCATGGCCTGGCGCAGCGTCTTGTTGTTGAACGGGGCGGTCGAGGTGTTCAACATGATGCACTGCACCGTGGGTTGTCCCACCACCTCTCCGCTGTTGTCGTAGTACGAGTATTTCTTGTTGCCCTTGAACTGCAGGAGGTTGTTGGGAGAACCGGAGTGCATCATGTCGATCTCACCCGTCTCGAGCGCGTCGGCGCGGGAGGCGTCGTTGATGATCGGCTTGTAGGTGATGGAGTTCAGATACGGGTAGCCCTTGCGCCAGTAGTGGGGATTCCGGCTGGCGGTGAAGTGGCTGTTGGGGACCCAGTCCTGGAAGACGAAGGGACCGGTGCCGATCGGGTGCGAAGTGCCGCCGTCGGCGCTGTTGAGCATGGACGGGGCCGCGATGTAGCCCGTCTGCGCCTGGGCCAGGTAGTAGGGGAATGGCGCCCACGGCGCCTTCATGTTGATGGTGACCGCCAAAGGGCCACTGATGCTGGCGCTCTTGAAGTTGGCGAAGGCGGGCCCCGTCAAGACGCCGCTCGCCGTGTTCTCGATGTTGAGGTGCAGCGCAGCGGCATCGAGCGGTGTGCCGTCGTGGAAGACGATGCCCGGGCGCAACGTGATGGTGAAGGCGGTGAAGTCGTCGTTCGACGTGATCGATTGCGCCAGGTACGGCTCGACGCCGCCGGCGGCGTTCACGATGGCGATGGGGTCGAAGACCGTGCGGCCATAGAGGAATCCGCCCTCGTCCCAGCGCGCCGTCGACGGATCGAAGCCGGTCTCCTCGGTGTCGATGCCCATAGTGAGCGAGCCTCCCCGGACCGGTCTGGCCGTGGAGACCCCGTTCCGCCCCGGGCCGTTGGTCTGGACGGCACCGGCTTCGCCTTCGATGCCGCCGATCATGGCGGCTCCGGCGCCCAGTGCGAGTCCGCCGGCGATGAACGACCGGCGATCAAATGGTTGCGTCATCGTGAACCCCCCAGGGTCTCGATCCCCACTGCTACGGCTCTGTCGGGCCGCACGTTACAACTTCGTGACCGTTCGAGGGTGGCGGACGATTGTGGGGTCGCCGGCGGCGTATGGCAACCTGGGCCACCAGTCCATGACCTCGAGAGGGAGGCAGTAATGACGATCGGAATCGGTGACCAGATCCCCGAGGTGAAGGTCTTCACGTTCGGCGACAAGGGACCCGAGGCGACTTCGTCGACCGAGCTCCTGGGTCAGGGCAAGGTGGTCCTCTTCGGAGTTCCGGGTGCCTTCACTCCAACCTGCTCGGACCACCATCTCCCCGGGTTCGTCCTGCGCGCTGAGGAGCTGCGGTCCAAGGGAGCCGACAAGGTGGTCTGCGTGTCGGTCAACGACCCCTTCGTCATGGGAGCATGGGGAGCGGACCAGAACGTCGGTGACTCGGTCGTGATGTTGGCTGACGGCAACGGCGAGTTCGCCGCGGCGCTGGGGCTGACCATGGACGGCACCGGCTTCGGTCTCGGGTCACGCGTGCAGCGCTTCGCGGCCATCATCGATGACGGCGTCGTCAGCTGGCTCGCCGTCGAACCCGGTCCGGGGCTCAACGTGAGCTCGGCGGAGGAAGTGCTCGCCGCGCTGTAGCGCGAGAGGCGCCGCACGGCGCCCCAGCGCTCGCCAGCGCCTCATCGGAAGACTGGACGCCGATCACGATCGCGCGCCAAGCCTGACGATCTATTTCGATCCGCGCCCTTGACATGCAACCAGATGGCTGCTTAAGTATGTCATGCAGCCAGATGGTTGCATGACGACAACGGATAACGCGATGCGAGATACGGATGCGGTCTTCCGGGCCCTGAGCGACCCTGCCCGGCGCCGGCTGCTGGACAGGCTCAACGAGCGCAACGGGCTCACCCTCACCGAGCTTTGCGCGGACATGGGCATGACCCGCCAGTCAGTTTCCAAGCACCTCGACGTGTTGGAGGAGGCAGACCTCGTGACAACCCTCCGGCGGGGGAGGGAGAAGCTGCACTACCTGAACGCCGCACCCATCAACGACATCGCCGACCGCTTCATCCACCACTACGACCGGGCGCGGGTCGAGGCCCTCGCCGATCTCAAAACAGCACTGGAGGCCCCCCCCATGGACCAGAAGAGCAACGAGACGAGCTTCGTCTACACCACCTACATCCACGCCACCCCCGAGCGCGTCTGGCAGGGGCTCACCGACCCGACCTTCACCGAGCGGTACTGGCGGCACCCGAAGTCGGGCGGCGTCTCGTACCGCACGGACTGGCAGAAGGGCTCCCCCTACGACATCGCCTACGACGAGGTCGGTCTCGTGATCAGCAATGCCGAACAGCTGGTGCTCGAGTCCGACCCGCCCCGGCGTCTCGCCTACACCTGGCACACCTTCAGCCCGGAGTGGGCTGCCGCGCATCATTTCGACGAGCCGACAATTGCCGCCTGGCGGGCCGAGCCGCGTTCGAAGGTCGCCTTCGACATCGAGGAGGCGGGGGAGGGCGTGGTGAAGCTGACTGTGGTGCACGACGGCTTCGAACCGGGGAGTGCCGTGCTCGAGGGGGTGCGCGGCGGGTGGCCTGCGGTCATCGCCAGCCTGAAGACCTTGCTCGAGACCGGCTCAGCCCTGCCTTCGGCGTAGGCGGAAGAGTCGCCCTGGGCAACGGCACCCACTGCACGCACAGCGCCTACGTCCAGGCGACGCCCGAGCAGGTGTGGCAAGGATTGACGGACCGCGTCTTCACCAGGCGCTTCTGGCTCGGGCGTGGTCAGGTTGACCGTCACCCACGACGGCGTCGCTCCCGGTAGCCGGGTGCTGTCCGCCATCTCGGTGGGCTGGCCGGTGGTCATCGCCAGCCTGAAGACGCTCCTCGGACGGGAGTGCCCTTCCCCTCGGCGGAGATCGGCGGGCCGGCGCGCTGCAGCTGGTCCCCTGGCAAAGACTGAGGTCAGCCCTCTTGCCTGTAGTCTCTCTTCGGCGTAGGATACTCAGTATGCTACTTCGAAATGATGACTTGTGAGCGTCCGTCATGCGCTGTTGGCCCTCCTGAGCGAAGGGCCGAAGTACGGGCTCCAGCTGCGGCAGGAGTTCGAATCCCGGACCGGCGAGGTGTGGCCGCTCAACGTCGGGCAGGTCTACACGACCCTCCAGCGCCTGGAGCGTGACGGCCTGGTCGAGTCGGACGACTCCGACGAGGACGGTCCCCAGAAGGGCTTCCACATCACGCGGGAGGGGGCGGACGAACTGGCCCAGTGGCTGCGCACGCCGCCCGACTTCTCGTCACCGCCCCGTGACGAGCTGGTGATCAAGGTGCTGGTCGCCCTGGGGTTGCCGGGGGTCGACGTGCACGAGGTCGTCCAGGTGCACCGGCGCTACCTCGTCGAGCTGATGCAGCAGTGGACGCGCCTCAAGGAGGACGAGTCGCGCCTCGACATCAATTTCGCGCTGGTGGTCGACGCCGAGTTGTTCCGGCTCGACTCGCTGATCCGGTGGCTGGACACGGCCGACGGACGTCTCAAGAGAGCGGCGGCGGGCGAAGCTGCGCCGGGTCCTCGGCCGTTCCCCCTTCCCAAGGCCCGGCGCAGGGTAGGAGCACCCGAATGAGCTACCTCGAACTACGCGACATCTCCAAGGTCTACGGAGAGGGCGCGGCTGAGGTTCACGCCCTTCGGCACGTCGACCTCTCCGTGGACGCCGGATCGCTCGTGGCGATCATGGGCGCCAGCGGCTCGGGCAAGAGCACGCTGTTGACCATCGCCGGCAGTCTGGAGGACCCCAGCAGCGGCGAGGTCTGCATCGGCGGTCGTTCGCTCTCCTCGCTGTCGCGCAACGGCAAAGCGCAGCTGCGCCGACAGTCCATCGGGTATGTCTTCCAGGACTACAACCTGCTCGCCGGGCTGAGCGCGGTGGAGAACGTCTCCCTGCCGTTGGAGCTGGACGGCGTGGGGGCGCGCAAGGCCCAGGCGACGGCCCTCGAGACCCTCGCTGACTTCGGGCTGGCGGACCGAGCCTCGCACTACCCCGACCAGCTCTCCGGTGGTGAGCGCCAGCGGGTCGCGATCGCCCGGGCCGTCGTCGGGGGACGCCGACTCCTGTTGGCCGACGAGCCCTCCGGCGCGCTCGACTCGACCAACGCCGAGAGCGTGATGCGCCTCATTCTGGCGGCCTGTCACCGTGGCCTGGCGGCCATTGTGGTGACCCACGACGCGCAGCTCGCCTCATGGGCCGACCGCGTGGTCTTCTTGCGCGACGGCCGCGTCATCGACCAGACACTGCCGCTCGAAGGCCCCGAAGCACTCCTCGCAGACGTCCCGAACCAGTGAGCGTCGACGTTCTCGAGCGGCCCACCACGGACGCGGCCCCACGACCGAGCAGCGGCGGCGTGCCGGCACGCCGGGCCATGCTCCGCTGGGCGTGGCGGCTCTTCACGGCGCGAGTGGCGCCAGCAGCTGCTCATCCTCCTCCTCATTGTCGTTGCGGTGGCCGCCGTCGTTGTGGGATCCGCGGTGGCGGTCAACACACCACCGCCGCCAAACGCAGGCTTCGGCACGGCCCACGACCTCGCGACCTTCAACCTGTCGACGCCCACCAGCAAGGCACCGGGGGTCACGCTGGCGCACGTGCAGGGGCAGATCGCCCTGCTGGAACAGCGCTACGGTCGCGTGCAGGTCATTGAGAACGAGACTTTCAACGTTCCGGGCTCGAACCAGACGTATCAGCTCCGGTCTCAGGATCCTCACGCTCCCTACGGCGGCCCGATGCTGCAGCTCCTCTCGGGCAGCTACCCGACCGGTTCCGATCAGGTTGCCGTCACCCCCGGACTGGCGTCCGAACTCCATCTTTCGGTGGGCGACACGTGGCCGCAGGGCGGCAAGACCGTCGTCGGCATGGTGCAGAACCCGCAGAGCCTGCTGGACGAGTTCGCCCTGGTCCCGCCCGGCCAGGTCACGCATCCGACTGAGGTGAGCGTCCTCTTCGACGCGTCGCCGTCAGCGGCCAAGGGCCTGCCGTCCTACGTCACCTTGGCCGGGTCGACCAACAGCAACGGCATCAACCCGTCCACCATCGTGCTGGCGCTGGCGACGGTCGGCATGCTGCTGATCGCCCTGGTGTCGATTGGCGGCTTCACGGTGCTGGCCCAGCGCCGCATGCGTTCCCTCGGGATGCTCGAGTCGATGGGGGCCACGGACCGCAATGTCCGGCTGGTCCTGGTATCGAACGGGGTCATTGTCGGCGCCGTGGGCGCCGTGCTGGGCTTCGTGCTCGGCCTCGTCCTCTGGTTGATCTACCGCCCGCACAACGAACAGAGCGCGCATCACGTCATCGCGAAGTTCGCGCTGCCCTGGCACGTGATCGTGCCGGCGATGGTGCTGGCGGTGCTCGCGACTTTCTTCGCCGCCGGCTACCCGGCGCGGGCCATCACCCGTGTGCCAGTCGTCAGCGCTCTCGCCGGCCGTCCCGCGCCACCCCGCCAGATTCACCGCTCGCTCGTGCCGGGCGTCATCGCCTTGGTCGTCGGATTCGTGATGTTCTCGATCTCTGGCGCGGCCGGGAACGGCGGTGGCGTGATCTGGCTCGTGCCGGGACTCATCGCGTTGATCGTGGGGATTATCCTGGTCTCACCGTTCTTCCTCGCGCTGCTGGCGCGAATCGGGAACAAGTCGCCCATTGCCGTCCGCCTCCCGCTGCGTGACATGGCTCGCTATCGGGCCCGCTCCGGCTCGGCCCTCTCGGCCATCAGTCTCGGCATCATGATCGCGGTCATCATCTGCGCCGTGGCCGTCGCCCGCTACGCCAACGTCTTCGATTACGTCGGACCGAACATGACGGCGAACACGATCAACGTGTACACCCCGCCGACCGGACCCACCTTCGGCCCCAACGGCGAGACGCCGGCGCAACCTGTGCCCAGCATCTCGTCGCAGGAAGCGACGACGCATGCCATCGCTTCCGCCGTCGGCGCGACGAACGTTGTCGAGCTCGTCAACCCGTCCGTCGGGTTGCAGAATCCGAGCGATGCAGGCCGGCAGTGGAATGGACCCATCTACGTCGCAACACCCGCACTCCTGCGGGCCTACGGCATCAACCCGTCGTCGATCCCCTCCAACGTCGATGTACTCAGTCCGCGGCCGGGATTGGCCGGTTCGGGCGTGCAGTTGACGTTCGGCAGCAGCGACAAGGGCGGCGGTGGCTTCGTGGGCCCCGGCGCCGGCGGCGAGAACTACAACCAGTGCACGCCCAACCAGTGCCTCGCTCACCCTGTGATTCAAGAGGAGAGCCAGCTGCCCATCGGCACATCGTCACCGAACACGGTGATCACCGAGAGCGCGCTGCGTCGGCTGCACCTCACGAGTCAGAACAGCCTCGGTGGCTGGACGATCCTGGCCAGCAGTCCGATTACGCAGCCCCAGCTCACCAGCGCGAATTCGCTGGCAGCTTCTGGCGACCTGAGCATCGAGTCGAAGAACGACGCGCCGACGTCGGCCGAGATCGTCAACTGGGCGACGGTCTTTGGCATCGCGCTTGCCCTCGGGGTCCTCGCCATGAGCGTCGGCCTCATCCGTAGCGAGACGGCGAGCGAGCTGCGCACCCTGACCGCAACGGGCGCCAGCTCGCGTACCCGACGCAGCCTGACGGCGGTCACCGCGGGGGGATTGGCTTTCCTTGGGGCGCTGCTGGGCACAGTGGCGGCCTACATCGGTCTGCTCGGATGGTTCCGTTCGAACTCGCTGGAGGGGGGGCTGTCCGACATCATCGATCACGTCCCGTGGGACAACCTGTTCTTCATCCTCATCGCCATGCCGGTCATCGCCATCCTCATCGGGTGGGTACTCGCCGGACGGGAGCCCACAGGGATCAGTACACGACCGATGGAGTGAGTCAGGGCTCTTCAGTGACGCCGAAGCGCTCGGTGTAGAAGGCGAGGGCCCGGCGTCGCTCGGCACCGTCCAGGCCGAACTGAGAAAGGTCGTAGGCGACGGACCCGTAGCGACCGCGTGGGTGCCCGTCCATGAAACGGGCCATCGACTCCCGGGCGCGTTCGTCGAGAGGTTGGCCGGCCAGGTCGTAGACGCGCGCCACCATGGCCAGGTCGTCGGCCATGAACTCGTCGAAGTGCACGTCGATCGTGTGGTCGTCGGGCAGGGCGCCGCGCTCGTCGGCGCAACGGCGGAGCATTCGTTCGAGGCGGTCGGCCCAGTAGCCGCCCATAGTCTCCACGTCGACCCTGTCGCGGGTGAGACGGGCGGTGTAAGCGATCATCGTGACCATCGACGCCGTCACCGATACCGGGTCCCTGTGCGTGACCACGAACGTGGCGTCGGGAAATGTCTCGACGAGCGCCGGGAACTGCTCGAGGTGCTGGGGCGTCTTGAGCACCCAGCGCGTCCCGCCCCGGAGCCATTGCGCCACCTTGAGCACCTTGAGGAGGTAGGCGTAGGTAGGGCGCTGATCGCGGGACAGGTAGGCGTCGCGCCAGGCCGGCATCGGGGCCGTTGTCTCGAACAGCATGGTGGAGAAGTCGATGGCCAGCAGCTGAATCTCCTCGTGGGTGTGCTCGACCGTCATCTCGTGCATGCGGTTGAAGTAGGGCAGTGCAGTGTTGAGGAAGGAGAGCGCCGTCTCTGTGCGTTCCAGGCGAGGGTCGGGCGCGCCTTTGCGTGGGAGCTCGCCGTCCGCGAGGACCGGTTCCAGGCTTTCCCAATAGGGGAGAGAACGAAGGGCGGGATCGGCAGACAGGAGGTTGTGGAGATGCGTGGTTCCCGTGCGGGGCAGCCCGCAGATGATGATCGGCGCAACGATCCGCTCGTCGAGGATCTCGGGGTGGCGTCCGACGAGGTCTTCAATGAGGAGCCGGTTCTTCAGCAATCCGAGGATGAAGACATGTTGCTGCATGATGCCGGCCCCGTTGAAGCCGCCTTCCTCGCGCATGGCGCGGCAGAGCACCTCGAGACGCTCGACGAAGTCCCCGGCGCCGAAGTCGTCAAGCCCGGTCTCTGTGCATGCGGTCGCCATGAGGTGCTCCGGCTCCAGGGTCAACTGCGATCCCGCCTCTTCCATGAAGTCGAGGATGGCGCGGACCTCGTCGCTGTAGCGGGGGACGGCCAGGTCGTCGATGCGGACGGTGCCGGGACGGGCGCTCATACCGCTCCGACCGGGAGGACCTCGACCTGGGGCTGCTCGGGAGTGGCGGCCGGCAGGAACCATCGGAACCAGATACGGCCCGAGGAGTGCCCGGCCGTGGCGACCCAGTTGGGGTGGGAGGGACGTCGGGCGGACACGACGATGACCCAGGATCCATCCGACTCGTACTGGACCTCCGACCCGTTGATGGTCACCCGTTCGTAGTCGTAGTTGTAGGTATGGAGCAGCCGGTTCCACAGGCACATGTTCCAGAAGACGCACTCGGGGGAGCGGCCACGGATGACGAGGGCCTCGTTGTCGGCCAGCTCGAAAGCGCCCATGGCGTAGGCGGCGTCGCCGGCCGCCCAGCCGAAGGTGCTGGTCGGCACCGGGTAGGGCGGGTCGACGGCGTTGGGCGTGCCGAGCGGTATCGGAACGATACTGGCCTGCTCCCGGACCCAGGTCGTGGCGGCCCGAATGCGCCGGGCCAGGTCGGCGTCATCTTGCCGATAGGTCTCCGGTGGGTCGTCCGCCTCGATGTGCCAGGCCGCCCGCCGTCCCACTCGCGGGTCGTCGAGATAGTCCCGTGTGATGGCGGCCACGGCGTCGGGCTCCAGGCGGATCCAGGCGACGCCGGGTTGCGCCGGATCGGTCGGCGAAATGACGATATGGAGCGCTCCTTCGGCGTCGCGCTCAGCTCCCTCGCTGTTGGCAGATCCGACGATCCGCGTCGAATAGCGCCCGTCGTCGGGACCGCCGTAGACAGTCAGCGACATGTAGACGGCGTCGCCGGGATCGAGTCTCACCCGGTAGGTACGGGCCGGGTCGATTGGTGCGTAGTAGTAGAAGGCGTCCGAGTTGTCGCCGCCCCACTTCTTGTACGGGCCTACGATCTCGGTGAAGCGAGGCCGGGCCTTGTCGGCCCAGATGTTGACTTCGGTCGCCACCTGCAGCATCGAGAGCACCCACTTGTGCGCTTCGAGCATTGTGGTCTCATCGTCGGCCAGCTGCTCCGCCATGCGTGCGTGCGTGACCTGCACCTCGGCGAGCAGTTCGTTGAAGGCCGCCTCTGTCTCTGTCGTCATCTGTCCCCCGAGTTCGCCGTGGCGCCGATCATAGGGAAGCGAGATGATCAGGGCGGCCGATCGGAGCAGGACCGCCGTTCTCAGATGTCTCTCCCGACCCGCCGCGTCGGGCTTTCGCGGCACGCGTGAATCGTCTCGGCCGCTGGCATCGGGTCCGTATTGGGTTCGAGGCTCTTCAGCAAACGCACGGTGACGACGGCGTGACGGAGACTGGCAACTTGCGCCCTCGGCGAGGAAAAGTGCCGAGCACCCGCTGGGCCGAGCGTGAGCCGCGGCGAAGCTCCCTGGGAACGGCCGCCGTCGTTCCACCCGGTCCTTTCGTGACGGTTCTATGAACTCGACTCCACGTCGTCGCAGGGTGCCCCGCTCGGACGGTGACAGGTACACGAATTTACCGTTGCGGCGTCGTTCGATGCGATGGGCAACTCGTGTCCTGGGGAAAAATGGCCAGATGGGGAACAAGGTGGTGATCGGATTCGTCGAACGGTTGGCTCTCCGCGTTCGAGGTTCGAGTCGGACGAGACGCGTGCTCATCGGATCCCTGAGCCTTGCGTTGATCGGCGCAATGAGCACGCTTGCGGCGTCCGGGCCCGCGGCAGCGGGTCAGAGTGTGACGTTGCCGGCGAGCATCCCGTCAGATTGTTCACACGGCGACAGCACGACCCCGCTCTCGAATTTCCTCGCCAAGGTGCCGGCCAATGCGACGGTGACCTTCCCCGCGGGCGGCTGCTTCATCATCAATGAGACGCTCTTGCTCCAAGGCACGACCGGGCTCACCATTGAGGGCAACGGTTCCACGCTGAAGCAGACGGCCAGCCCGACCAATGCCGCACCGATTGTCGAGCTCTGGAACGACGAAAATCTCAGAATCGAGGACGTCAACATCGACGGCGCCTACAACGGGTCGAACGGCGGCGAGGGCGAAGAAGGTGACTACGGGATCGAGTTCGAGTCCGACTCAGGCGTCACGCTCACCAACGACGCGGTAAGCAACATTCAGGGCGACTTCCTCTACTTGTCTCCTCCCTACGACGTCACCACCAGCGATGCGCTTTCGACCGGCATCACCGTCACCAACTCGACCTTTACGAACGCCGGCTACCACGGACTGACTGTCGAATCAGTCGGGTGTCCCACACTGGCGACATGCAACGGACTCACGATCTCCGGAGATACCTTTCGGGGCATCGGTACGGACGCGATGGATTTCGAGTACGACGAGTACTCGACGCCTTTCAACCCAGATGGCACTCCTTATTGGGCAGCCCAAGACGATGTGACCATCACGCACAACACGTGGATCAACTGGGGCAACGATTGGTTCGCATCGGTACAGGGCCAGCTACCAGGGGTCCAGGAGCAACATCTCACTCTCTCCGACAACACGCTTGAGGCCGATTCACCCATCTTCGAGGTGGTGGGGACCAACGGGGCTGACACCACCACGGCCTCTATCGACGACTATTGGACCATCACCGGCAACAGATTCGTCACCGGCTACTACGGCGAGCCGTACCGGGGAGGAAGCTCAGTGGCCGGTCAGCTGTACTTCATCACGAATCTTAAGGTGGAGAACAACTCCTTTCCTTTGTGCAGCTGGACGTACGAATCTCCACAGCCCGCGAGCGCCTGTGCGGCCCCTGACGAATACCTGTTCGATCTCGACGCGATCACCTACGGATCGATTGAGAACAATGATTTCGCCGGAGCACTGGGTGTTGTCCAGCCACAGCCGTACAACCAATGGCTCACGGGCGTCACGGAATGTGCCAACGCGTACGGCACCGAGGGCGGCCAAGTGGATCACGGTTGCGCGTCGCCCCCGGCGCCGACGCCACCCCCAGGCCCTCCGAAGTTTCTTGTACACCGCCACCATTACGGACATTGGTTCTTCTAGCGGCAAGCCCGAAGTGCTCCGTTGACCGGGTGATCGAGGTCGCAGCCCCCGAGCATTGTGAGCCGCTTCGGGTCACGTCATCCGTCCGTTCACAACCGTCTTGAGCGTCGGTCTGGAGCCGTCACCGGCCATCGGAGGCATGAGGCAGAGCGGTCCAAGAGCTGCGCGTCTATGGTCGTCGATCCCGTGGTTCGTCGAGTGTCACCTGTCACTCACGACGGAGTCAACGTCACCTGCGCGAGATCGGAGATCGCAATGATGTCGCCGATTTGGACGTTGAAGGTGAAGCTGCGAACTGCTCCCTGGCCAGCGTCGGCGCTAAGTGTCTCATTAACTCCCTCGGCCGTGATGACGATGGTGCCGCTCTCCCCGGCACCGGGAGTGGCAACATACGTACCCGCCCCAAGATCTTGGCCGACCGTCCACGTCCCTGCATAAAGGGCTGCAGCAGTATGGGTCGTCACGAACGGTGTCGAAACAGGAGTGAAGAAGACCTGAGAAAGGCCAGAAATCTGAATCTGGTCACCGTTCGATATCTGGACTCGGATGTCGGGAACTCCACGGCTACCTGAAGAGTCGAGGACCTCGTTGTACGAGTCCGTGCCACTCACGATGAAGTCACCGATCTGACTCGGACTCGTCGTTACGTCGTACAGTCCCGGTGCGACGTCCGTGCCACCACTGAAAGTGCCGGCACCAAGTGTCACCGCTGTGCCCTTGACTGTTCTGGCGGGGGTTGTGGTCGCCGGTGGCGTCGTGGTCGTTGTCGTTGTCGTGCTCGTCGTCGTGCTCGTCGTCGTGCTCGTTGTCGTTGTCGAGGTAGACGGGGGTGTCGTGCCAGGCCATGGAGTCGAGGGCGTCGTACTGCTTGTTGTTGCGACTTGAGATTGTGTCGTCACCCCTGACAGCGCAGACGTTTTCGTCGCCGTTGGATCGATTGGTATTGGTTTCGATCCTGGAGCAGACGCCACTGTCCGGTTGTTGCTGTCTGATGATGAATGTGGTGACGCGCTCGAAGACCGGAACGGGGACACAAGCGATGGCGCAAGGTTCGGCAGTAAAGCACTGGGCACCTCGGGCGGAAGCGTGCCGCCGCTCGTCGACGTGACCGATGTGTCAGATCCGCTTGCGACGGCGGACGGAGCACTTGGCGAACCCGTGTCGAGTGCCAGATAGGCAAAAATCAAGACAATGGCCAAAACACCAGCGACCCCGATCCCATTTTGCAAATGTCGGATCTTGGCGGCGTGTGTAGACCTTCTCTGCCGATGGCGTTTGGCGCGTTGACGCTTGGTCATCTCATGATCTCTTGTACCCAACCTGTCCAGAAGTGTTGCACGCCGTGGTGAAGATCTCTTGAGCTGGCAATTCACAAGCCCTTGCTTGCGGGCCGCGACTACAACTCCTGTTCTAGGAGCCCACGCTGCCCGCAGCCGAGGCATGGACGGGCGGAAAGGCGCGAACTTGGCCGGCACTTACGGGCTAGGGCTGGGTCATGCCATGTCGGGGCCCTGAGGAGCAACTGACTCACGTGGGATGCCTTGCGGATGGGCGGTGACAAACCAGTGGCGGACGGCTTCGTCTGCAGGTTCGAGTTGTCCCCATTCGCCGGCTTGACGGCGGTCATGGGCGTAACGTGAAGTGGCATGCGCAGGTCGGTCGGCGTTGTTCGCAACTGGCAACTCGTTTCGGTCGATGGCGATGTGGCCGTGATGAACGCGGCATCTCTCGTGAAGCAGGTCATCGCGCACCTGGCGCTCGAGCTCATCGGGGACCTCGGTGAGTCCGTCCTCGACGACATTACGGTGCGCCACGTGCTCACTCACACCACCGGGCTTCCGAACTGGCGCCCAAACGGGCAACCTCTCAAGCCACTGCGCCCACCTGGTCTGCGCTGGGGCTACTCCGGCGAAGGCTTCGTCCTGCTCCAAGCGCACCTCGAGCGACGCACCGGTGTGCCGATCGCGACGCTGGCCAGAGATCGGGTCTTCAGACCTCTTCGCATGGATCACAGCCGTCTCACTGATCCGGAACCGGGCTTCCACGGCTACCGGCCGCTTTTGACCACAGCTGCCGACTACGGGCTCTTCCTAGCCCACGTTCTCCGCCTCGACGATGCACGCTGGCAGCCCCTCTGGCACATTGACGACGAGCTTGCCTGGGGCGCAGGTTGGGGCATCGAACTTGGTCCCCTCACCTACGGGTGGCAGTGGGGGCTGAACGACGATGCGAACCATTTCGTCATCGGATGCCCGTCGAGCGGCGACGGCGTCGTGGTTTTGACAGACGATCCCGAGGGTCGGACCTTCTACCGCGCGGTGGTTCGAGCGCGAACTTCCCGGTGATCACGCGTCTCTCCGTGTCGAGCACAACCCCACCTGGCTCGAACTGCTCACTTGAGCGAAGGGTTTCCCGTTTGCCGGGACGGGTGGGCTACTGCCCGGTCCTTCCAGCATGTCCACCTGCATTGAAAGACCCAGTGCCCAAAGGAAAACCGGGACACCAGACGCGGGGGCGCTAGCTGGGACGGATCGTATGAAGAACCCGACCTACTACCGTCCCAGTGCCGGGCCCAGTGACGTTTTCCTTGTTGCCGCCCGTTCCTTCAGCCCGTATTCCCAGAGTCGGGATGTCATAGAAGATGACTCCGGCAG
Source organism: uncultured Acidimicrobiaceae bacterium (assembly GCA_963850185.1). Lineage (GTDB taxonomy): Bacteria > Actinomycetota > Acidimicrobiia > Acidimicrobiales > RAAP-2 > Bog-473. Next base: position 438,536 of record CAWKKE010000010.1, on the reverse strand, counting down.
CGTTGGAGCTAGTGCAGGGGCCATAGTGGACGCGTAAGCCATTCATCTTGAACGAGCACTGCCGTTGGTCGGCGACGCCAGCGGGAAGTGGTGTGATCGTGACCGAGTCGCCCTGCCCCGCGTCTGATGGACAAGATGCGTAAGGCGGTCCCTTTGGTGCTCCGAGATAGAGCGTGCCAACCGACGGCGAACCGGGACAGGCATAGTTAGTCACGACCGCCCAGTCCTTCGGAACGGAGATTCGGACTTTGCCGTAGGTGTAGGTCTTCCATCCAGGAGGAACGGCGACGGTGCTGCTCCGTGAGGTTGTTCCCGAAATCGAAGTCGTCGACGTGCACGAAGCACACATGGCGGCCGCCACGACCAATAGAAACAGCATGATTCCCGACCCCCTGCTGCTCATAGACCACCGCCGATACCATCAGCCACTTTTGCCCAGCTCATGTCCTGACACTTCACGCCAACTATGACGCAGAGCGAGACCAGAAGGTTCCCCGGCGCATGCATTTCCGACTCTGGGAGACTGCCACCTATCGCCAGAATGGGCACCAGCCTGCGGCACTTTCAGGTGAGGGGCCAGGCCAATAGTCTGAGTGCCAGTGCGGATCGTCCTGATGCCGTGGATGGGCGGCGTTTAAGTGGCCGAATGTTTCCGAACGATGGCATTTTCGATCGACACCCAGCGATTGTCCTTGCGGCTACGCACGAGGCATGACGCTGAGTGCAATCTCGAACTTCTTCGTGAGCACGAGGCTGGCACAGCGTTGTCGATCGGTGAAGTTGAGCAGCGAATGGTCGAGCAGAACGAACGGGCGCAAGTAGATGGATTCGGACTACTGGGTATTCGGCAGCGGTGCGAGACCAGCCCGATTGGGTATTGCGGATTGATCATTGGTCGGGCGACCTTCGAGGAACCAGAGATCGCCTACGAGATCCTCCCGCAATTCCGAGGCAACGGCTACGCCACAGAGGCCGCCGGGGCTGTGCTCAAAGCCGCTTTTGCGACGGGCAGGGAGCGCATATGGGCGACGGTGGGCACCTGGAACGCACCCTCGTTTCGAGTCCTCGAAAAGCAGGGATTTCGTACACATCGCAACGACCATGGGGAGCGGGGTGAATTCATCTGGATGGTTCGGAACGCATCTGAGCAATGAGTCGGGCCCCTATCGGGCAGGTGGGCATTGACCCACCGGGGCTGCCACGGTCACGGCAATAGGCTCGGAGCGTGGGAAGACACTTGGTCATCGGGATTTACGGCCTCGCTCTTGTGGCCACCGTGGTCGGAGTGGACATCCTGATCTTTAGGCACAACGCCTGGGCCCGGCTGCTGGCGAACGTAGGCATCGTCCTCTTGTTCGCGGCCTTCTACTTGCGATTCCAGGCTGCCTTTCGGGGGTGAGCGCGTACGCCGGGACGGTGTTCAGGGGCACTTCAGCACCAGGGATGTTCGGGCCTCAGCCAGAATGTGAGGGTGGGGCGACCAGACGACATCAGGCTCTCGTTCAACGAAGTGGCGGACATCTACGACAAGGTGCGGCCTTCGTATCCTGCCGTGCTCTTCGACGTGCTCTTTCAGAAGCTGCCGTCACAGCCCGAGATCGTTGAGGTCGGTCCCGGAACGGGTCAAGCCACCAAGGACCTCCTCGCCCGAGGATCATCGGTGGTCGCCATAGAGATCGGTCCGGCGACGGCGGCCAGGTTGCGCTCGAACCTCCCTTCAGATCGGCTACGTGTCCGCGTCGGTGACTTCGAAGTGATCGAGATCCCAGCCGAATCGGCCGACGCCGTGTTCTCCGCCACCGCCTACCACTGGGTCTCCCCAGGGGCGCAGACGGATAGGCCCGCGGGGATTTTGCGACCAGAAGGCGTCTTGGCAATCACCGATTTGATCCAAGTTGACTCGCCCGAGGACGCGGGCTTCTTCGCCGCTGCCCAGCCGATCTACGAACGACATGGCCAGGGTCACGCTGGACCCTCAGCACCCACTCGTGAAGGCGTCGATCCGAAGATCCGAGCGGTGCTGGACTCAGATCGTCGCTTCGAATGCGTCGAGGTCCACCGTTTCGACTGGGACCAGACGTACAGCGCATCGGAGTATCGAAACCTGATGCTGTCATACTCGGGTACTCAGATGATGGAGCAGTCCGACCGAGTTGGCTTGCTCGACGAAATGAAGTCCTTCATCATGAGCGATTTCGGCGGAGTCGTTACCAGGCCGCTGGTGGCCACGCTCACGACCGCTACCCTCCTTCGACGCTAGACCGCCAGACCGCCACGTCTGACCTACGCCAGTACACCGGATGGCGGGCGGCAGAATAGACCAGCGACCCGGCAGAATGGTGCCGTGGCCGGGCCATCTCACCTCCCGAGCGAGTCGGAAATCGCGGGATGGCCCTCATTCACGGAGGAAGACCCCCTCGCGCTGCTGGTGAGTGGCTGTATTGCGGGCCAGCCCTGCGGCGTAGACGGGTCTTCCTACGGCGCTCCCTACTCGCACACAAGCCGTCTGCTGCAGCTCCCAAATGTCAATGTCGTCACCTTTTGCCCCGAGGACTTCGCATTCGGAACGCCTCGTGCGACGCCAGACATCCATGGCGGCACCGGATTTGATGTTCTCGACGGGACAGCCCGAGTCCTTAGCGATACCGGGGAGGACTGGACGGCTGAGATACTCGCTGCCGCTGACGCCATGTTGCGAGTGGCGCAGCAGAACGACGTTCGTTTGGCACTGCTCATGGACATCAGTGCTGCCTGTGGTTCCCAAGTGATCTACGACGGTCCACGGTCAGCAGGGAGTCATCAGGCGGGGCAAGGGGTATGCGCTGCGCTCCTAATCCGCAACGGGATCAAAGTCTTTAGTCAAAGAGACCACCGCACGCTCGACGCCATCTTGAGCGAACTCGACTCCACCTACCAATCGCGCCCGGCCGCTCGGGATCACCATGAGACGCCGTGGTATGTGGAGACCTTCGGATCTCCTTGACCGTTCGGCCAGCCGGCCCCCATTCGCTCGAATCGCGGGCGTCACTAGTCGGTTAAGCCGACTTCTCGTCCGAACCTCCGAACCTCTCTTGAGCGGCTTGAGCGGAAAGGCCAAGAATGAATCCAATCGCAGCCCACGAGTGTCCTCCTCGGCGTGCCACACCTACCTGACGCCGCAGGTTCAGTTCGGCAACGCTTAGTTCTCGGGCGGCGGCCCTCACGAGGGTTAGATCCTTATCCCACTCTTCGAATCGTTCCTCCATGTAGTCAATATTGCGTTGAAATGTCCTTCGATTCAACCTGGCCCAGTTCGCCGGGTCAGTGGGACACTCCCTCTGCAATGCAATGAGGTGACCAATGTCGCCTAGTCAAAGGCACCGGCGTTCATCTCTTGCCCGCGAATTCCCACCGGTAGTGCCGAAGGTTGAGCGGAAGTTGAGCACCGAGATTTCAAGATTATGAAGATCTCAGATCACGTCGATCTGTGAGAAGAGGCCAGATGCCTTCACTGCGGCAAGGTACTGAGTGAACTGTACGCCATTGCTAGTAAAACTCCATTCGATCGCTCCCGGGGAGCCAGGACCGGTCGCGCCCTCCGACGACCCCGAACCTCCGGCACTCGGGCCGCCGAACTGCTGTTGGAGCGATTCCCCAAGCGCGAACATCTGTTTCGAATCGCCCGATTTTGCGACCGCGTAGATGCTTACGGGGACGTTGGACGGCAGATCTGATTGGGGAACTAATTGCGGCTGCCCGACAGGATCGAGCCACTGGAGTTGAGCGCCGTAGCTCGTTACTTTGAGAGGTCCCGTGCCGCCTACGTAGTGCTCGGCGAGACTGCTCAGGGCAGAAGAATCCTCGAGGTTACGGATTTCGATCAGGGCGCCTGTGGTCGGGTCAACCACAATGGCCGCCTGGCCGTTCGGTGACGAAACGGCGAATCCAACTCCCGTCTGACCGCTGTGTGTCGTCGTCGTGCCAATGCTCGTCACGCCCGGCAAGAGCGCAATCGCTTGGTAGAGAGCAGACTCGAACTGCGGTGTCGCGCCCACTGTGGGTCCAACCAAGAGAACAGCGGCCCGCTGAAAAGCGATGTCGGGGTTCCCGAGGTCGGGAAGCATGTTGTCGACAGCCGGAATTCCCGTCTTCCCGGCCTGAAGCTGCTGCGCCAGAGCCTCGGGGTCGGTGGGCAAATCAGCAACGTCGATGAGCTGGCTGCTGCCCGTTATGGTGTCGGGTGGCGAATCGGCGGTTCCCGGCCCTGAACAATCCGTTATGGGTTGGGGGCTCGGCGTCACGAGGAGGCCGAGAGCAGTCCATGCGGCTTGATCTTCAGAAGAAACAAACTGGGCGGGCTGAGTGGTAATAGAGACGCACGACAGTCCATTACTGTCCGACCACTTCTTCATTGCCAGAGTCACCGTCGCGCTGGCCTGACCGTTGTTCACTTGCGCTGCAACAGACAGGTGCGACTGCGTGAGAAGGAGCTGCCCTTCGCCAACCGCCTGCACATCCTGGTCGGCCACCCGGTCGGCAAGGAGGCGGAGCTGGGACGGTGCTGAAAGGGAGACCGGGAACCTGGGAGATGTCGGCGGCGCGGCCGAAGGAGCGATGACGCGTTTGTTTGCTGATGCCACAGAAACTCCCACAGCCGCAATGATGACCGCTGCGAGGAGCAGCCCAGCGGATCGAAGGGCATTCCTCCGGGTGCGAGGCTGAAGTAGTGGGCCCCGGTGTCTCGAGCTGCTCTTTTTGTAAGCGCCGATCACCTCGGATGCCCCGACGGGCATCGCGCTGTCTTCGATCAAGACACGGATCTGTTCGTCAAGTTCCAACGTCACTCACCACCTTCATGGCATTCCTCAACTTGTTGAGCCCACGTTCGAGATAGCTCTGGACAGTCGATACGCGGACCCCGGACAGGTCGGCTACCTCTCGGAGGGTCCAGCCGAAGCCGTAGACCAAGACGACAGCGGTGCGCTGGCGCTCCGTGAGAGACGTCAACGCCGGACGGAGTCCAGGCTCGACCCACGACTCGATGTGCTCGGGCTCGGCAAGGATGACCGGCTGCTTTCGCCTCCTGCTCTTGCTCTGTCCGACTCGAAACAGGAACGCCACCTTGTTCTCGATTCTCTTGAGACGCTCGCGGTGCTCCCAGGCCCACCCGAGAGCCTCTGCTGTTGCCTCGCGGCCTCTCTCCGAGCCATACGCAGCGATGAGTCCGCGGCGAAGCTTTGGCTCGACTTCGGCGACGAATGCTTCGAACTCCCGAACTTCGTCCATGCAACCTCTCGTCGTACCCGTAGGTGTAGACCACTGACGAGGCCACATTTACGGCAACCTATGAGCGCTCTCTTCTGGGTTTGCCTGTTCTGGTTGTCAGCAGACCGTCGGGTCGAAACTGGTGGGCGATTGCTGCGGAACTGTTGTCGTCGTGGCCGCGTTCTCGCTGTTCGGTTTTGGCGGCCTGGCGGTCACCGGAACAGTTGATGTTGACTGCGAAACCTGGGGATAACCATTGTCGTCCAGAGGGGGTGTGGAGATGGGTAAAGGAGGAGACGCGCCCAAGACCAGGGTGATCACTTGCTGAGCAAGCGGCTGCTGGACGACCTCGACGTCCCCGTAGTCGTTGGTTTTCACGCCGACCGTCGGGAGCGTCCAGCTCCGCAAACTCGAGCCCGAGAACGCGTGGTATTGCGTGGCCAGCGAGACCAGGCCGTTCCCGGAGAGTTGAGGGTCCTTGGTGATGTCTCCCACCACGGCCCCAAGGACTCGATTCAACGCAATCGGATTGAGATCGCTCTTGGCTTTGTCGATGATGGCGGAGATCACGATGTTCTGGCGTTCGATCCTCCCGAAGTCCGAACTGGGGTCGGAGTGCCACGAGCCATTCTCGTAGTACTGGTAAAAGCGAGAGCGGGCGAGCGCCAAGGCCATGTTGCCATTGAGCGTCTGGCAGCCTGGTTGTGTGATCTGGAGGCCGGAGTTGTTGTTCCCGAGGTCGTCATCTCGGACGGGATAGGGAAAATTCAGCGAAATCGTCCCCACGGCGTTGACGAGGTTGATCACACCGGAGAAGTCAATTGTCACGTAGTGATTGATGGGGATCCCCAGCGTGCTTTGAATCGTCTGAACCAGTGGTTCGACACCGTCATCGAATGCTGTGTTGATCTTGTTCTTCGTTGAGATGCCCGAACTGGCCGGCATGCCAGACAGGCTTACGAAAGTGTCCCGTGGAATTGACAGGACCCTTGCCGTGCCAGCTGCGGGATCCACGTGGACGATCTTGATCGTGTCACTTCGCTGACCGCCGACCTGGCTAGAGGTGCCAAATGACTTTGCCGCCGATCCGGCATCTCCAACTCTCGAGTCAGAGCCGACGACCAGCACATTGAACGGCATGCCCGGGACCGTCTTCTTGCATGACCGGCATCTGACCGACTTGATCTGCGACAACTTCCACTGCACGTAGCCGTATTCACCCCCGACCAACCCGCCGGCGACGACAAGCAGAACTAGCCCGATGACCAGAGCGGTTCTCCATCGTTTACGCATCCGACGAGTCGGAACTGAACCTCGCCGAGACACAGATCGCTCAACCTCGTCTCCGAGACGCTTCAATCCCCCAAGTGGATCTGATTCGACCTCAAGTCTCCTGAGGCCCGCGAACTGGCCGTCTGAGTTCTCGGTTGCAGGTCGGTACCTCGAGCCACTCCGATGTGTCCGTCTTCGAATCGACATGGCGCCGCATCGTGCCTTCTGCCCCGAGTATCGCTGTGTTGTTCTCCGAGCTACATGGTGTTCCACCATGTAGACCATTCATTGCTCCGGAATTACGGCAAGCACTTCTGACGAATCGCTCCCGCCCGACACCCCGCATGGCTAGTCCGCGGGCAAGTCAAGCGTGCTCGTCGAGAGCTGATGGCGATGCGACTCAGTCGAGTCTGCACAACTTCTCTAAGGCTTGTCTAAGAAACGGGGGTACTAAGCCCACGACCGACGATGTCATCTCGACCATGCTGAGCAGGTGAGCGTCAATGTGGCCCCAGAGACTGCGAGGTAGGGGCATGTCAGGTTCGTCACTCAGACCTTTTGCCCTCCGTCGTATCGCCGCGATTCCACGACGGCGGACAGTCCACCAATCGTTACGGCAGCGTGACCGCCTGCCAGGTGGCTCCTCCATCAGTCGTCTCAAACCAGTGTGCGTCGGTGCCGTTACTGTCGAGTGCCAAGCCGTGCGCGTCTTCGACGTACACGGGAAAGATCTCGTCGGTCGACCCTTGCGGTGCTTGCAGCACTGGAGTCCATCTGGGTTGTTCTGTGCTCGTACGCCACAGAGTCTGTCCGCCGGTGACAAAGAAGACTGCATTGGTCCCGTTCGTCGTGAGTCCACCCATGAAATTGGTAGATGGTGGCCCGCCGACAAGCGGCTTCCACGTACGACCCTGATTCGCGGAGATCGAAATGTTGCTTGTCGAGGCGTCTCCGCCTCCGCCTCCGCCGCAGACGCCTGCCGTTGCTCCATCGATCAAAGGACCGATCGTCTGGCATCCGGTGGATCGAGCGACCGGAGCGTTGGCAACTACAGACCGGTGATAGGTCGTGGGGCCGAGGGCGACGAGCACGCTGTGATCCTTCGCCGGATACAACGTGCCGATACCTCCCGGCAGGGATCCGCCAACGCGGCGCCAGGTCAGGCTTGTTGCAGAAGTGGCATGGAAGACGGTGCCCTTTGCCAGATTCTGAGGACACGAGACTGCACCAATCGGGCACGTGTCGATAAGGGACCAGACGTCGTGGCCCGAAGACGTCAGAGCCACAACCGCCCCGGTGACGGGGAGGTGCGTCTTGGTCCAGTTCGCTGCACTGTTGTTGGTCTGCCATGCGATGCCAGCCTGAAAGAACCATCCGCGCGCAGTGTTCGCAAAATGAATGCCGAGAAGGCCCCCTAACTGGAATCGCGTCGACGGATCGACGCTTTGTGCTGCCAGGTTCGGCACCGGCGTGCGCTGCCAGGTCTGACCGCCATCGATTGTTCGCACGATGGTCGGGTTGCCCAGGGGCAACGCCACGTTGCCACTGGCGACCCAGCCATTCCTGGCGTTTGTGAAGTCGACCGAGGTGGGCCCGCGTCCGACGACGCCGAGCCCGGCGGGGGCGGTCTGGGCTGGCTGATTCACCGGCGCTGCGGGTGGTTGGCTCGGCTGCGAGAGGCCCTCCTGTGCCCCTCCGCCACCGATGTCGCCGACGGCGAACAAGATCCCCACAACGGTGAGCACCACAGCTGCTGCGAGCCCAGCCGCGAGGGCCGTGCGTCGGTGCCTGCGCCGCTTGGCTCGTCTGGCCTCCTCGATGAGCGCCTCTGCGTCCGGCGTCTCGCTGCCCCGCTGTGACGATGTCGTGTCCGCCCGGACTACACGGGTCGCTAGAATCATGGTGCTAGCATACTTAGCACTATGGATTCTGTCGACCCGACCGATTCGGTCCCCCTCCACGAACAAGTGGCAGCCCAGATTCGCCGCGCCTTGATTGATGGGGAAGCTGGACCAGGGGAGCGTCTCCCGCCGGCCCGGGACATGGCGACGGTCCTCGGCGTGAACGCGAACACCGTCCTGCGTGCGTTGCGGCAGCTGAGGGACGAAGGGCTCGTGGAGTTCCGGAGGGGACGTGGCATCACGGTGTCAGGTGCCGCTCCGGCGCGCAGTGCGGTCATTACCGGAGCGAAGGACTTGCTCCGACTCGCTCGACATCAAGGCGTCCGTCGTGAGGAGTTGGTCGCCATTATCGAGGGCTTGCCTTAGAAACGCCGATGCCCGCGCCGGTGAGAGTGCGATCTGCTTCTCCCGCCAGCTCGGCGCGTCCAAGACCTCTCGGACCAAGTCCAGAAACGGCGACACACACTTTCACTGGCAATGTCCAACCCCAATCAGTCCGTTCGAAGTCGTGTCCACGGTGACCGAAGAACGGACGACGAAAGGGAGGGAAAGGCGCTCCTGGGCCGGCCCCGGGGGGCCGGGCCATTCCATTGTGTCCATCAAACGCAGCCCCGGGCCGTCAAGGGCCAGCGCCGATATGTCATCGACGTGGTGTCGTGCTGGAGTGCCCGACGTCAAAGGCGAGCGCAGACATATCGGCGCCTCGGCTGCGCCGTCCCTTGACTGCCCTGGCGATCGTGGGTCGAGCAAACAGTGCTCACGACCTGGCGAGTCTCTGATCTTGAACGCGATGCTTACCAGTGCGGTGGCCGATGAGCTGATCGTCCGAAACCCTTGCGTCGTGAAGGGTGCCTCGCAGGAAAGATCCCCTGAGCGTCCGATGCTGTCCATTGCGGAGGTCGACGCCCTAGCCGCCGCAATCCCTGAGCCGTGGCGGATCGCCGTCGAGCTCGCGGCCTGGTGCCATCTTCGCCTTGGAGAGGTCCTGGGCTTGGAGCGCCGGGATGTCGACATCCTGCACCGGAGAATCCACATCGTGCGCACCTCTTATGAGGTCGGCGGCAAGCTGCAGCTCGGTCCGCCCAAGACCGATGCCGGCCGACGAACCGTGAGCATCCCGCCTCATCTCTTGCCGAGTCTCGAGGGTCACCTGAGGATCTTCGTGGGATCGCGGGCCGCATCTCCGCTTCTCACAGGGCCCAAGGGCGGGAGATTGGGTAGGCATCCCCTCAACGCAGCCTGGAGGACAGCCCGCGAGAGTCTGGGTCGCCCTGAGGTCCACTTTCACGATCTCAGAGGTGCCGGCCTGACATGGGCTGCGACCCAGGGCGCTACGACTCGAGAACTCATGGCACGTGCCGGACACGCCAGCCCGGCCGCCGCTCTTCGCTATCAGCACGCCGGGGAGGATCGCGATGTTGCGATAGCTGTACGCGCTGTCGGGACTCGCAGAAATGGCTCGAAGCGCGTCCGCCCTGGATGCGCCCGCGGGATATTCGCGGGATGAAAACGAGACCCATCAACCGGACAGTCGGTCACACCCGTCGTGGCCAGGACGTCTGAAGAGAGCGGCCGACCAGGATCGAACTGGCATCATCAGCTTGGAAGGCTGAGGTTCTACCATTGAACTACGGCCGCGAATCGGGCAGCAGTTTAAGCCTCTACTCTCCACCTCGTGGACACACTGTACGAACGGGTCGGCGGGGAGCTGTTCTTCGTCGATTTGGTCGATCGGTTCTATCTCGGCGTGGCCGGAGACCCACTGCTGCGTCCGCTGTACCCCGATGACCTGGTTGAGTCGGCGCGTCACCTGGCTCTCTTCCTGATGCAGTACTGGGGCGGCCCCGGGATCTACGGCGAGGAGCGGGGGCATCCGCGCCTGCGCATGCGGCACGCCCCCTTCGTCATCGGCCCCGCGGAGCGTGACGCCTGGCTGCGCCACATGCTCGGTGCCGTCCTCGAGCTGGAGGCGGCGTCGCGGATCACGGCCTCCGACGCACTCGACCTCCGTGAATATCTCGACATGGCGGCCAACTCGCTCGTCAACTCGCCCTGACCGCAGCGCATGGTCAGTCCCTGAAGTCGGGAGTACGGCCCTCCCTGCGAGCCGCCACCGACTCTTCGAAGTTGCGCGTCGTGATGCGGACGAAGAGCTGCGAGGTGCCCTCGGCATCCATGTGCGACTGGAGACTGCTGGCATCGAGGCTGTTCCACAGTTGGCGTTTCGTCAGCTCGACGCCAGCCCGGCCCCAGCCGTTGATGCGATCGGCCAGCTCGAAGCACGACGGCAGGAGCACGTCTTGTGGCACGACCTGCGACACCAATCCGATGCGGTCTGCCTCCCTGGCGTCGACGTCGCGGCCGGTGAGCATGATCTCGGCGGCCCTGGCGTGCCCCACGGATCGTGGCAAGAGGAAGCTCAGCCCGAGCTCGGCCGCGGTCAGGCCGTTGTTGATCCCCGCTGCCCGGAAGTAGGCCTCCTCCGCGGCGATGCGAATGTCGGCCGCCAGCGCGAGGCAGAAGCCGCCGCCGATGGCGGCCCCATTGACGGCGGCGATCACCGGTTGGTGCAGCCGGCGGATGGTGCCGATGACGTCGTCGAGCAGCTCCATGGATCGCAGCGCGATCGTCGGCAGCGTCAAGCCCTCCATGTTGGGCATGGTGCCGGGGTTCTCGTGATCCGCGCCCGAGCAAAAGCCCCGCCCCGCTCCGGTGATGACGACGACACGCACGTCGTTGTCGTTGCCGATCTCGCGCAACGCGTCGCGGAAGGGAATCATCACGTCGAAGGCCATGGCGTTCATGCGCTCCGGCCGGTTGAGCGTGACGACGGCGACCTGGGGGTGAGGTCGGCTGATTTCGGTGAAGGACATGCGCGGCATCGTAGAGTGCCGTGGCCCGTCGGCCGGGCGCTCGGCCTCGAGCCCGCTAGACGATGTGCTCCTGGGGCGTTGCGGTCCCGGCGGGACCCTCTTTGCGGGCGATCCACCGGAGGCGCGCAGCGCGGGCGTCCCAGTCGTAGACGACCGCCGTGCCCGCGATGTAGTCGTTGAGGGCGCGCCGGTTGCGTTGGTACACAATGCCGATGAATCCGATGCCCACGGTGAGGAACAGGGTGATCCCGAGGCCCACCGTCCGAAAGACGGCTTGGCGTCCGCTGATGGGGGCGCCTTCGTGAGTCACCACCTGCAGCCCGAGAATTGCCATGCCGAGCGTCTTCCCGCTCACCGCCCACTGGTATGTGAAATAGAGGAATTCCCAGAGGGTCAGCACAATGAAGGCCGCCAACTGGTGGTTGCTCAGCGTGAACGAGTGCCCCGTCACCAACTTGAGCGCGGCGTTGAGGAGCGCGACGCCCAGCGTGTAGAGGCCCCATGAAGCCCCGACGTCAACGGCGAAGGCGGCGAGACGGCTGACCGCCCCCGCGTAGTTTCCCTGGCGGCCGACGGTGAGCGCGGGCGACGGGACGGGGACGGTGGTCATGCCGGTGCGCCCGCCTTGGGCGCGACGAGAAGAGGCGGTCCAGCGGGCCAGTCCCGGACCTTCTTGCCTCGGCCGATGACTCGATTACCCCAGCGGAGAATGAAGTCGTCCAATCCCACGCCCTGGGCCCGGATGACATCGAGCACCTCGGTGAGGACTCCGGTGGTGGATCGGGCGATGATGGAGCCCAGCTCCGTCTGTTCCACCAGCGAGTCGATGTCGATCTTGTCGACAATGGCGTTGATGTCGACGCGCTCGATGATCTGCTGGACGTCGACCCGCTCAATGATCTTCTGCACGTCCACACGCTCGACGATCTTGTCCACGTCGACCCGCTCGATGATCTTCTCCACGTCGACTTTGTCGATGATGGAGTCGATGTCGATGGCATCGACGATCAGCGGCACGATGTGCTCGGCCAGCGACTGGGCCAACTGCTCCACCCTGTTGCCGATCGGGTTGGGGCTCATGTTGACCGCGGGCTCCGTGACATTTCAGTGATCTTCTCACCCCGGACCAGTGCGGGTGTGACATCGATCGGGTACCGTCGAGGCGCCGGGGCATGCAGACCAAGAGGAGGCACGGTGGAGTTCGAGCGCTATGACGACGGGGTCCCGTCCTGGGTGGACCTGAGCAGTACCGACCTGGACGGAACGAGAAAGTTCTACGGGTCGCTCTTTGGGTGGAACTGCCCACCGGGACCGCCGGAGGCCGGTGGCTATTCGGTCTGCGACCTGGGCGGCAAGACGGTGGCGGGTCTGGGCCCGGTGATGAACCCGGGCATGCCACCCATGTGGATGACCTATGTCAATGTCGACAGTGCCGACGACGCGGCAGCCAAGGTCGCCGCCAACGGCGGCACGGTCTTCGCCGGCCCCATGGACGTCATGGATGCCGGCCGGATGGTGGTGTTCGCCGACCCGCTGGGCGCGGTTCTCGGGCTCTGGCAGCCCAACCAGCACACCGGCGCCCAGGTGGCCAACGAGCCCGGCACCTACTGCTGGAGCGAACTGATCACGACGGATCTCGATGCGTCCAAGGCGTTCTACGGTGCAGTGTTCGGCTGGGACGCCGTGGACCAGGGTCCGCCGGGCGGCCCGCCTGCCTACACCGAGTGGCAGCGCGCTGGGAAGTCGGTCGGCGGCATGCTGGAGAAGTCACCAGACATGCCGGCGGACATGCCACCGCTTTGGGGCGTCTACTTCGCCGTGGCCGACACGGACGCCACCGTGGCGAAGGCACAGGAGCTCGGCGCCAGCGTCTTCATGGGGCCGACCGACATCGAGCCGGGGCGGTTCGCCGTCCTCGCCGACAACGTCGGGGCGACCTTCAACGTGCTGCAGCTCAAGGGATAACAGGAGCCGCCCGTGGAACGCCGACGGCTCGGGCGGACCGGCCACGAGAGCAGCGTGGCCGTGTTGGGCGGCGCCGCCTGCTGGGCCGCCACCGTCGACGAGGCGGGGGCGTGGCTCCAAGAGGCACTCGACCACGGGGTGAATCACCTCGACATCGCCCCGCAGTACGGCGCGGCGGAATCGGTCGTCGGTCCGCACCTGGCGGCGCACCGCGACGAGTTGTTCATCGCGGGGAAGACCCTGCGGGCCAACCCCGGAGGCGTCACCGACCAGTTCGACACGACCCGACGCTTGCTCAACGCCGATGTGCTGGACCTCTACCAGGCCCACGCCGTTACCTCCCTCGCCGAGCTCGACCGGCGGTCGCCCGCGCTGGAACGGATTCTGGCGTTGCGAGACGCCGGCGGAACCCGCTTCGCCGGGATCACCGGGCACGACATGGAGGTGCCGCGGGCGCATCTCGAGGCGCTCCGCCGTTTCGATCTCGACACCGTGATGTTCCCGGTCTATCCCGCGCTGTGGTCGCGGCCCGAGTACCGCGAGCCGGCCGAGGAGCTCCTCGCACTCTGTGCCGAGCGCGATGTCGGCGTCATGGTGATCAAGGCGGCGGCACGGCGGCCCTGGGCCGACGGCCGTCCGCTGGGTGATGCCGTCGCTGGCAGCAATGCCACCTCGGCCCGCTGGGCCGACTCGTGGTACGAGCCGCAGGGCGACGACGACGAGCTCGATCGTGGCATCCACTTCGCACTCTCCACGCCGGGTGTGCACGCCTTCTGCACCCCCGGCGACGTCGCGCTCCTGCCCCGCGTGCTGGCGTCGGCCGAGCGCTATGCGCCGCTGAGCGAGGAGGACCGCCGCGCCGCCACCGAGTCCATGGCGGCCGAGGAGCTCATCTTTCCCATGCCGCGCTGAGCCGACGCCCGCTCAGGCCGCCAGGAGCTCCGCCACGACCGGGCGGAACGCCTTGTCGTCCTTCCCGTCGGGCGGAGGCGACACCACGATGCCCTGGCCCAGTCCGCTGAAGCGGTCGCGGAGGAGACCCGGAAGCTCGTCGAACGTGCCGCAGGGGACGAGGGTGTCGAGCACCTCGTCGGAAAGGACAGCGGCGAGGTCGTCCCAGCGGTCGTGCCTGATCAGGTCCCGGAGCCGGGGACCCACTTCGGTCCAGCCGTAGAGCTCGAGCGTCGGAGCGTAGGCCGGCGTCGAGTACAGGAAGGCCAGCAGGCGGCGCTGGCGGTCGCGCTCGGCCGTCACGTCGTCGGGCGTCGCGCCGGTGATGACAGAGGTCCCGATGACCGTCTCGAATCCGACGTCGGCTAGGTCCCGTCCTGCGGCGCGTGCACCCTCGGCGAGGGCAGGCAGGCATGTTTCACGCAGGTAGCGCGGGTTCGAGTTCGTGGGATGGCTGACGAACCCGTCTGCGACCGCCCCCGCCAGTGCACAGGCCTTGCGCTGCACCCCGCCCAGGTAGATGAGGGGTGCCTGGGTCGCGCCGTCGGGCCCCGGGTTGAAGTACGGCTGCATCCGGGTGACGCGGTAGTGCTGGCTCTCGTAGGAGGGCGCCAGCCCAGAGACGAACGACGCGAACGACGCCCGGACGGCACCGACGTAGTCACCCAGTCGGCCGATCGGGTCCTCACCGAAGGGCACGGCGTAGCGGTCTTCGATGTTCTGGCGCACCTGTGTCCCGAGGCCGAGCTCGAACCGCCCGCCACTGAGGCGAGCGATGTCCCACGCCGCATAGGCGAGGAGCGTCGGGCTGCGGGTGAAGGCGAGCGTCACGCTGGTGCGGACGGTGATCCGCTCGGTGTGCTCCGCGGCGAGGAGTGCGACTGCCATGGAGTCGTGCACCGTCTCGGCCACGTGCAGCCCGCTATAGCCGAGCCGCTCGACGCGCTGGGCATGGGCAATCGCCTCGGCCAGGCTGAGACGCGGGTCCATGCCCGCGTAGACCTTCACGCTGGCGTGCCGTCGAGCCCCGAGGTCTGCGCACGGCCCCGGGCGACGATCTTCTCGCGCTCGGTGGTGAGGCGCGACTGGTCGAAGCGCTCGGCCATCCACTGGCGCGACCAGGCGGCCTCGGACGCGAACGCCTCGCGGCCGCTCAGGGCACCGATCTTGTCGTAGCCGCGCCGCAGCTCGGTGAGGTACTCGGCAGGGATGGACGCAATGCTGGTGGCGATCTCCTGGGCGCGGACCAGCAGCGACTCGTGGGGGACCACCTCGACGACGAGTCCCCAGTCCCGTGCCGTCTCCGCCGTGATGTAGTCACCGGTCAAGCTCATGCGGCGGGCACGGTCGAGCCCGACAAGCTGGGGCAACCGGATCGTCATGCCGCCACCGGGCATGACGCCCACTCGGGCGTGCGTGTCGGCGAAGCGAGCTCGTTCCGAGGCAATGAGGAAGTCACAGCACATGGCCAGCTCGAGACCCCCGGTCACCGTCGCCCCGTTGATGGCCCCGATCACGGGCGTGTCGTGAGGCGGCATCATCCCGGAGCGCTGGGCTGGTCCTCGTTGCCGTTCCTTCTGCACCGCGCGCAGCTCGGTGGCCAGCGACTTGAGGTCCATGCCGGCGCAGAAGGCCGGATCGGCACCGGTGAGCACAATGCAGCCGACGTCGTCCCGGGCGTCGAGACCGGTGACGGCATCGTCGAGCTGCGCGTGCAGCTCGGCCGAAATCGCATTGCGCGCCTCCGGACGGTTCAAGGTGACCGTGGCCACCCGGTCGTCGACCTCGACGAGCACCAGCATCAGCGTTCCCTCCCCATCTCTCGAATCCTCATGATCGGCCGTCAGGCGGCCTGCGCACCAATCCCTCGAACGTCACGTCACGGCGGGCTCCATCGCTCCGGGGTGTGTGCCCGCCCCCGAGGCAGTTTCGCAGAGGGCGTGCAGCGCCGCCCCTTACCGTGCGTCCGTCGATGTCTACCGGGAGCGCAAGAGGGCGAAACAATCGGCGTCACGCTGCTCGCCGTCGATGCGCTCCCATCCCTCCAGCGTTGCCTCGCGGTGGAATCCTGCGGCCTCGGCCGTGCGGGCCGACGCCACATTCCAGGGCTCAACGAAGAGGTGGAGGCGCGGGACGCAGAGCGCGTCGAACGCGAACGAGACCACGGCCCGCAAGGCGTGCGCGGCGAGGCCTTGCCCGCGTGCGCCGGCGAGGAGCCAGTAGCCGATGGAGGCGCGTCCACTCTCGATCTCCTGGAGCCACAGGCCAATCGACCCGATGCCCGTCTTGGGATCGTCCTCGGCCGCGATCACGAAGGAGTAGCCGTCGCCTTCGGCGCTGCGCGCGTGCTGCCGCTCAATGAATGCCCTGCCCGCGTCGTCGGTGTACCTGCGTGGCACCGTCGAGATGGAGGGGATGAAGGGATCGGCCGCCGCCTGGCGGACCATGGCAAGGTCGGCGACGGTGTACGGGCGGAGCACGAGCGGCGGAGCGGCGAGCTGCGGGACTCGCAACGGGGGAGCGAACGCGGCCAGGTCGAACGTGGTCATCGCAAGCTGAAATACCCCGGAACGAGGTGATGTGGCGTGTCGAGGTAACCCTTCGCCTCGGGCAGGCCACCGAAACGGCCGTGGCTCCAGCGCACCTCGATGTGGCCCACGACGGAGTGGACCTCGTAGGAGGTCCGATCGCGGACGATGGCCTCCCAGCCCACCCGGGGTTGGCCCCCCGCTTGCCCTTCCATCGTGATGGCGATGAGCTGGAATTGCTGCCGCCAGTCCCACGAGGTGGCGATGCGGAGACGGAGCGAGCGCTCCGCCGAGGATCCCAGCACGAAGTAGGGCGCGCTCCCTATCCGCAAGAGGCGCCAGAGCACGGCTTCGCCGGTGCCGCCCCGATCGTCCATCGCCGCCTCCCAGCGACGGACCGAGGCCCGGGCCACCGCCCCCGACAGGGCGGTGTAGAGATCCTTGGCACCCGGGGGCCAGCCCGGCCGGAGCCAGTGCCCCAGTGCCTCGCGTTGTGAAACGGTGAGGTCGACAGCACGAGGCGGCAGATAAGCCAACGCAGGCGGCGCCCCGTCGCCACGGGCCCCACCGGCTGCGCGCACCCCGGCCACGTCGTCGTCACCCAGTCCCGGCAGGGCAACGACGGACGGCGGGCGACTCGGACCGACCGGTCGGTTCGGCGGATCCGGAGGAGCCGCACGGCGGGCGTCACCCGCGGCGAGGCGGACGCGCTCGTAGAGGGCCTGGTACTCCGCCGGGGCCACCTCGGCATACCAGTCCCCGCCGCCGGGCAGAACCTCCCGGGACGCTCGAGCCCCTCGGCCCGGTCCGCCGAAGAGGAGCGAGTCGAAGATGCTGGCCGGGGACACGTTGAAGAGGATCTTCGACAGGTATTTGCAGCTGATCAGATAGACGTGATCGACGCGGAGGTCGATCGGGGCCACCTCGTCGCCGGGGCGCGGCCGGTTCCCTTCCACTCGACGACCTGTGGCAGGCGGCCGCGGAGGCCGTCGCCTGCGGTCAGGAAGGCCTGACCGTTCGCCCAGGCGGCGTGGAACTCCGTCTCGTACGCGCCACCCGCATGCAGGCGTTCCAAACGGTCCCACATCTCGGGCGACAAGCTGTGCATCACGGGGGTGCGCGAGCGCACGGAGTCCGCCATGCCGGCCAGCCCCAACATGCCGAGGCCGGTGCCCAGCTCGGTCACCGTGGTCCGGTCGCTCGGCATGGACGCATCCTCCCACTCGCGGGGTGGCGGCTTGCCACGTGCACCGGCGCTGACGGGCGGCGTCTACTCGGCGAAGAGGGGCGTGAGCTGCAGCTCCAGGGGCCCGACGGCGGCCTCGGCTGCGACGTGCAGCTCGGTGCTCTCGTACACGTCGACAGCGGTGCCCGTGCGCGAGATGAAGGCGAACACGGCGTCTCCCCATCGCTCCTCACGCAGGGCCTGACGCAGTGCGGCGCGCTCACCGGGTGGCAGATCCCGCCCGGGCGTCTTGGCGACCAACTGGCAGGCCAGCACCCAGTTGAGTGTGTCGAGGTCTTCGGCGACGAACACGCGGTGGGGATCGTCGCGCGACGACGGCGCAAGCGACGACGGAACCCACGACTACGCAGCGCCCACGGTCAGACTGCCCCAGGCGCCACGTCCGCAGCCGACCAGAACCCGATCCGGGGAGCTCCGCCGCGCCCACGGGCGTAAGTCGTGAGCCGCTTCCGGGCATCCGCCGACAGGAGGTCGACCGCGTCGAAGATCCCTCCCGGTCCGGGCGCCCGCAGGGCGCGGTCCGCCTCGGTGCCCGAGCGGGGCAGCTGGGTGGTGAGCACCACGAACGGCGCATGGCCGCCGGCGGCCATCACGTGGGCCCGGCCGAGCGCCCGCCACACAGTCTCGGAGCGCGCCATGCCGCCGCGGTACGCCGAGTTCGGCCCGGCAACGTCGAAGTACCAGGTCCGGCCCTTGGCATCAGAAGCGGTGAAGTCGACGGCCAGGCCCAGCCCACGCAGCCGACGGTTCGGCCGGACGTCGGCGAACCCTGCTGCTTCGAGCGCGGCCCGGGCCAGGGTGGTGGCCGACGCACCGTCGCTGGCCGCGCCGGCGGGGATGCTTCCGCTGCCGATGGCCTGCGCCTCGTCAGCCAGGCGGGAGCGGGACAGCTCGACGTACGCGGGGTCGAGGTCGTAGCCGACGGCGTCACGCCCGCAGCGCAGCGCCGCCATGAGGGTGGACCCGGAACCGGCGAAGGGGTCGACCACGAGATCGCCCCTGTAGGTGTAGAGCTCCAGGAGTCGCAGGGGCAGTTCCACGGGAAAGGGTGCGGGATGCCGCACGCGCACTGCACTCTCGGGCGGGATGTCCCAGACGTCGAGTGTCAGCGCCATGAAGTCGTCGGCCCCGACACTGCTCTCGTGGGGCAGGCCCTCGCGGCGGCGCTCCTTGGGGCTGCGCGCCCGCCCGAAGCGCCCCTTGCTGGCCACGATGACGCGCTCGGTCACATCGCGCAGCACCGGGTTGGCGGCCGAGCGGAAGGATCCCCAAGCGCACGATCCGCTGGCGCCCTCACCCTTCTGCCAGACGATCTCGCCTCGGGGCAGGAGGTGGAGGTCGTCCTGCAGGATGGTCATGACGTCGGCGGCCAGGCTGCGGTACGGCTTGCGGCCGAGGTTGGCCACGTTCACCGCAATGCGGCCGCCCGGCTCGAGCACCCGCTTGCACTCGGCGAAGACGTCACGCAGCAACGCCAGGTACTCGATGTAGGAGCCCGGCACACCCTCACGATCGAGCTCCTCCTCGTACTGCTTGCCGGCGAAGTACGGCGGCGACGTGACGACGAGGGCCACCGAGTCGTCCGCCACGGCATCCATCCGGCGGGCATCGCCCTGCAGGCTGGAGACACCCGGCTCGTGACGATTGACGTGCTCGTCGGCGCTCAGCTCCGGCGCTTCGAAGCGGGCATAGAAGGCGTCCGCCACGTGCGACTCGCGGCGCCCGACACCGAAATTGGAGGTCGAGGTCGCACTGCGGCGGCGAGGCGGCATGGGGGACACCCTACGGAACTGGTGTGACGGCCGGCTACATCTCGTAGACGACGAAGGAGGTGGGCCGCCCGACCTGGTCATAGAGGGAGCGGGCCCGGCCGTTGTACTGCTGGGTGTGCCAGTAGACGGGATCGGCCCCCCGCGCCGTCGCGGCGTCCTTGACGGCCTCGAGCAGGGCGCGCCCGACGTCCGCGCCCCGTGCCGCGGGGTCCACGAAGAGATCCTCGAGGTAGCACTTGGGCTGCCGGGACCAGGTCGAGGCATGCATGAGGCAGTTGGCGAACCCGATGCCGTTGCCGGCGTCGTCGAGGGCCAGGAGGCCGAACATGCCGTCCGCGCCGGCGCACAGCCGTTCGAATGTCGCCCCGGAGGTCTCCTCCGGCAGCTCCGCCCGGTAGAAGGCGAGATAGCCGCCCCACAGGTTCCGCCAGTCGTCCCAGTCCTCGTCCCGGAGATCCCGGATGGTGCCCATCCCCTGAGCTTCGCACCGGCCGCCCACGCCGACGGGGACCCGGATCGGCCACCGAGCGCGGCTGATGGAAGCGCGGACCATCGAAATATGCCCTCAGGCATGCGCCGTGCGTTACCGTTTTCGCATGTCGGAGAAGGTCGGGGTGCGCAGCACGACGACCGCCACCCCTCCGACGTCGAATTCGCCGGGGCCGGCCCGCCCTAACAGCGACCGGTGGCTCCCTTCTGTTACCGACCGACTGAACCAGCCGGTCTCTACGGCTGTGTGCCTCCTTGGCTGGATCCTGTCGATCGGAGTGTTCGTGGGACTCATTGCCACGTTCGCGGGACCGTCAGACGTCGACGTCGGAGAGTCAGTCAACAGCACCTGGGCCATTGCCCACGGACAGATTGCGTGCGCCTACCCCTCCGTCCCTCCAGGGGGAGAGCCGCTCGCTGCCCCGCTCTATCCGCTGGCCTCAGGGGCCGTCGCCGCCATCACCGAGATCGGGCACAGCACTCCGTTCCCGGCCGCCGAAGCGTTGGGACCTGACTGCCGCAATGCCGCCCAAGCGATCCACCAGTGGAGTCTCCGCTCAGGTGCGCTGGGACCCACCACCTGGATCGGGTGCCTGAGTTGGCTCGCTCTGATGGCCGGAGTCATCGCGTGGTTGCGGGCGTCTGGACGTGGCCGACGGGGCTGGGAACCGGCGACCCTCGTCGTCGTCGCGGCCCTCCTCCCGGTGTGGGGATGCGTGCAGAACTTCTTTCACCCGCAGGATCTGCTCGCACTGGGTCTTGCGTTGGCGTCGATGGCATGCGCACGCCGCGGCCGCTGGCCGATGGCCGGGGTCGTCTGCGCGTTGGCCGTGCTCTCGCAGCAGTTCGCTTTCTTGGTGGCGGTGCCGCTGTTGATGGTCGCACCGGTCGGGAGGAAGGTCTCCTTCGCGGGAGCAGGCCTCCTGACCGGAGCGATCGTGGTGCTCCCGCTCACCGCTCTCACATCCGGGCGTGCCCTGCGCGCCATCGCGATCGGAACCGGCAACACCCCCTCTATCGGGGGGACCGTTCTGTGGGAGACGCACGCTTCTGGGGCGGTGGCCGTGCTGGTTTTCCGCGTGGCACCCATCGCTGTTTCGCTTGTGTTGTCGTGGTGGGTGGCCCGACGCCTCGGTGCGGGAGCGCTCCAACCTGTGCCCTTGATCGCTCTGGTCTCGGTCTCGCTGGGGCTCCGCCTGGTGTTCGAGGAAAACCTGATCACGTACTACTTCATGGCCTTGATGGTGTCGCTGGTGCTGCTCGAGGCGACCCGCGGCTCCGTTCGTCGGACAGTGGTCGCGTGGATCGCTGCCGTCACGGTGGTCGTGTGTCGCATCTCTGACGCGCCCTTCGGCACGAACAGATGGGGCGTGTACGTGCAGAACGATCTCATTCCACTCTTCATCGGGGGACTGGCACTGCTTGCGGTGTTCATCCACTTGGCGCGCGGCCATGATCGCCGGAAGGCGTGGCCCTGGTTGGCTCTCGCAGGCGTGGATCTCTTCACCTTGATGCCCGGCGGCAATGCGTACAGCGCCGGGCAAGTCATCTGGTTCTGGCAGATGGTCCTCGTCGTCCCGGGCCTGTTGCTGGCGGCTCAACCGCTGTGGAGGACGATTGGGCCTTCCGGCGCGTCGCGGCGGCGAGGTGTCGAGCAACTCTCTTCGTCGTAGAAACCGACGACTCCCACCGGACGTTGAAACTCCTACGAAGCCCGATCGGGGCTAGCGCTGGGATTCCGCGACCGGCCAGGGCGCCCGCGGCCGTCGAACTTCTCGCGGACCTCGGCCCGCCGGGCCTGGATCTCGCGGTGGGTGAGGCCCTCGGTCGACGCGTCGACGCCGAAGCCCGACTTGATGCCAGACATGTCCGGGGCCCAGCCTTCGGTCTCGGGGAGTCCGAGTTGGGCCATGATCCGCTCGCCGTGCTTGGCGGCAAAGAGCAGGGCGATGGCCTCGACCTCGGCGAAGAGATCCAGGTCGGGTGCGAGGGTGGCGATGGCGCCGTCGAGGAACATCAGGTTCTTCACGAAGAGCATGAGCTCCTTGGGGAGGCGGGCGCCGATGCCGAGCAGTGTCTTGATGGAGTGCTGCATCTCGGCGACGAGCTCGTCGGCCGTCAGTGCCGTCGGGTCCACAGGCGGCCGCTCCAGTCCCAGGACGTCGATCACGTGGTGCACGTCGAGCTCGGCGGGGAAGGCGCCGAGGTCGCGCAGGGCGGCTACCTGTGCCGGGATGTCAGCGTTCGAGGCGCCCACCACGAGGGCGAGCAGGGCCAGGCGCTTTGCTTCGGTCAGCCGGCCCGTGATGCCGAAGTCGAGGAGCGCGGTCTTGCCCGAGGGCAGCACGAAGAGGTTCCCCCCGTGCAGGTCCCCGTGGAAGATGCCGTAAAACAGAGCACCCTCCAGGAAGCCGACCATCCCGGCCCGCACGACCGCCTCGGTGTCGATGCCGGCGGCTTGCATGCCTTCGACGTCACCGAAGTGGAAGCCGTCGAGCCGTTCCATCACGAGCATGCGGCGCGTGACCAGCGTCGGGTGGGGGCGGGGCACGACGAAGGCGCGCTGGTCCAACGCGGCAAAGGTCAGGGCGACATCGAGCATGTTCTCGGCCTCGAGGCGGAAGTCGAGCTCCTCGACGATGGTCTCGGCGAAGAGCTCAACCAGGGCGGGTGGATTGGCCAGCGCGGCGACGGGGATCCGCCCCACCAGGTGTGGCGCCAGCCACGCCATGACGGCGAGGTCCTGGTGCACCCGCGCCGATACCGATGGCCGCTGGACCTTGACCACGACGGGCGTGCCGTCAAGCAGGGTGGCGGCGTGCACCTGGGCGATGGAGGCGGCGGCGAGCGGGCTGCGCTCCACCGAAGCGAACGCCGTCGCAAGCGGACCTCCGAGCTCGTCGGTCAGGACCTGCTCGACGACCGACCACGGCTCGGGGGTGACCTGATCGCGGCACCATTTGAACTCGGCGACCAGCTCGGGCGGGAAGACGCCGTCACCCGACGCGATGATCTGGCCCAGCTTGATATAGGTCGGGCCCAGCCGCTCGGCCACCACCCGCAGCCGTCGTGAGATGCCGGCGATCGATTCGGTGCCCCCTCGTCGGCGTTCGCGGAGGTACCAGAGCCCGAGCGCGGGGCCGGCGTACCGCAGCGTCGTTCCCAGCCGGCGGACGGGCGGCAGGGTACGCCGCCTGGTGAGCTGGGGCAGAGCGGTGGCGAGTCGGCGGCGGACCCCGGCCAACCCGCGGCGCCAGGCCAGCCCGTCGGGGTCGATGGTCCAGGGCCCCGCGTCGCTGAAGGTCCCGAATTCGGTGTCCGGGGAAGCGGTCGCCGCCGGATCACTCGCCATAGGAGAAAGAGCCTATGGGTGGGTGCGCCGGCCTCAGGGCCGGACGAGGCCTGATTGGAAGGCGAAGACCACCGCCTGCACGCGGTCGCGCAGCCCGAGCTTGGCCAGGAGCCGGCCCACATGGGACTTGACGGTGGCCTCGGAGACATAGAGCCGCTCGGCGATCTCCGCATTGGACAGCCCGTCAGCCACGGCCAGCAGGACCTCGCGCTCGCGCTCGGTGAGGCTGGCCAGGGCGGCGTTCTCCTCGCCGGCATCGCCTCCGCCGCCTGCGCCAGCTGCACCGGCGGCGAGGTCGGGCAGCGTGTGGGCGTACTCCTCGAGCAGGCGCCGGGTGATGCGGGGCGACACCACGGCATCGCCCCGGGCCACGGTCCGGATGGCTGCGACGAGCTCCGCCGGCGGGACGTCCTTGAGGAGGAAGCCACTGGCACCCGCCCGCAACGCGCTCGAAGGCGTATTCGTCGAGGTCGAAGGTCGTGAGGATGAGCACGCGCGTGTCTTCGGCCTCCACTGACGCGGCGATGGCCCTGGTCGCCTCAATGCCGTCGAGGACGGGCATGCGCACATCCATGAGGACCACGTCGGGCCGGTAGAGCTCGACGAGCCTGAGCGCGTCGGCCCCGTCCGGCGCCTCACCAACGATCTCTATGCCGTCCTCGGCCTCGAGGATCATGCGGAAGCCTTTGCGCAGCAGCCCCTGGTCGTCCGCCAGCACCACGCGGACGGTCATGTAGGGGCGGGGGCCTTGCAGTCGTGCAACATGGCCTCGACCTCCCAGCCGCCGGTGGGTCCGGGCCCGGCCCGCAGCGTGCCCCCGAATGCCGTGGCCCGTTCGGCCATGCCGGCCAAGCCGTGGCCGCCTTCTGCGCGCGCTGCCGCCGGCGATGACGACGGCACCGTGACCTTGGCCCGGCCGTCGTCGGTGATCCGCACGGCCACGTCGGGATCGGTGAAGGCCAACCGCACCTCGACGCTGGTGGGCTCGTCGGCGTGCTTCAGCGCGTTGGTCAGGGCCTCCTGCACCACCCGGTACACGGTCAGGCCCGCCGCCTCGGAGACCACGAAGGGTCTTCCTGCCCGCCGGACCGAGACCTCCAGCCCGGTGGCCCGCACCCGCTCAACCAGCGCGGGGAGCTCACCGAGGCCCGGCTGGGGCGCCAACGGACTCGGCGCACTCCTGTTTGCACGGTCGCTGTTGCCCGTGCCAGCCGGGCCCGCCTCCTCCCGCAGCACGCCCAGCATCCGGCGCATGTCGGTCAACGCCTGGCGCCCCGTGCTCGAGACCTCGTGGATGGCCTCGGCGGCCCGGTCCGGGTCCGAGGCCTGGGCCAGGGAGGCGGCGTCGGCCAGGGTGACCATCACCTGGATGTTGTGCGAGACCACGTCGTGCATCTCCCGTGCAATGCGGGCCCGTTCCGCCACCGCGGCCAGCGACGCCTGCTGGTCGCGCTCGCGCTCCAGCCGCTCGGCCCGCTCGGCCAGCCAGTCGAGCTGGTTCCGCAGGGTGCGTGCCACCACCCCGGCCAGGAGCGCGGTGAAGGCGAGCCCGGTGAGGAAGACAAAGGACTGGACGTTGTTGTCGGCCGGGTTCCAGCGCACCATGGCCATCACGACGCCTGTTTCGAGGATGACCGCCGCCACAGCGACGAGGCGCCACTCGGACTCGAGCGCCACGGTAAAGAGCGCGACGAGGAGGGCGACATCGGCCAGGGCCGGGCCGGCGACGAGCCACTGGACGAAGGCCACCGCGGCAATGACCAAGAAGACCGTCATGGGCGCCCGGCGACGGAAGACCAACGGGAAGACCAGGGCGGCCACGAACCACAGGCTCGGGTGTCCCGTGCGCTCGACGACCCAGCCCGCGCACAGGACGAAGAGCGCGGCCGCCAGGGCCATATCCACCAGGGTGGCGTAACGGCGGTCCACGGCGCGCAGCCACTGCCAGGTGCGCCAGGCTCCGTCGTCCTGGCGATCGTGCGGCCCGAGGGTAGGCGTGCCAGATCGTGCGTTCCGGGACCGGAGCCACTCGGGGTACAGGTGACGTGAGCTGGGGGCCATCGGATCCTTCGTTCCCAGACGGGATCTCAAGCGTAGTGCCGCCTGCCCTTGGCCCCGAGGCAGGATCCACCCTGTTCCCATCCCCGCAGCCTCCCTGGTGGGGACGGTCCTGGGCGTCATCCCCAAGGATGAAAGTGGCGCGGACGGATCATTCCCCGGGACGATTCGGCGGGGGGCGGTCCCGCTCTACCGTCGGAAGAGCAAGCCTTCGGGCGGCGCGAGGCAGCGGGTGTGATCCGCCCCGAGTACACAGCGCACCTCACGTCGCCCGCGGACCCAGGCAGGCGAGGGGCGGTTCAGGCGATGGAGCGCTCGGCCGTCTCCCGGCAGGCCTCGAGGTCGTCGAAGGCGCGGCGCGACGTCGTCGGGGGTGAAGGCGAAGAAGAGGGCGGCCACCGCGTCGGCGCCCGCCTCTGCGTACCCGTCGACCCATTCGGGCGTCAGCTGGTTGAAGTAGGGGCAGACCGTGATGCGAAGCTCAGCACGGCTGCGCCCCACCGCCTGGAGCTCCCGGTCGAGCTCGGCCAGTCCCGCGACCAGTTCTTCGGGCGATCGGTTGAAAGTGTGCCAGCCCTGTCCGTGACGGGCCGCCCGGCGCAGGGCGGCCCGTGTCTCCCCGCCGATATGGACGGGCGGAGGCTGTTGCACCGGCTTGGGGTACATGGAACACGCGGGAAGGTCGTAGACCTCGCCGTGGAAGGAGGACGTCTCGTCGAGCCACAGTGTGCGCAACACCTCGAGGTACTCGTCGGTGCGGCGCCCCCGTCGCTCCCAGGGCACGTTGAGCACGTCGAACTCCTCTTTGAGCCAACCGACGCCGATGCCGAGATCGACTCGACCGTCCGAGAGCCAGTCGAGGGTGCTGACTTCCTTGGCGGTGTAGACGGGGTTGCGCTGGGGGAGGAGCAGCATGGCCGTGCCGAGCCGGACCGTGGTGGTGCGGGCGGCCAGGTAGGTCAGCGTCACCATCGGTTCGAGCAGCCCGCTGCCCGGCGGAGCAGGGATGCGACCGTCGTCGGCGTAGGGGTACCGGCTCTCGTACTGGTCGAAGAGGACGACGTGCTCACCGACCCAGATGGTCCCGATGCCGCGTTCTTCGGCCCCGGTGGCCACCGCGTCGAGCAGGGCAGGGGTCGTCATGGGGCTGGCCGTCGGCATCCACAGGTCGAACTTCATGTGGTCATCCTCCCAGCCCGCGACGCAGGAGGTCGCAGATCTCCTCCGCGGCCTCGGCTGCGGGGATCGGGTCCGGCTCTCCGGCCCGGACCGAGAGCGCACCGTAGATCTGCTGGCCGATGAGGACCACGGCGCGCCCGGGGTCGAGGTCACGCCGGAAGACACCGGCTGCCACGCCGGCCAGCACCACCTCCTCGAGCACCCGGATCATGTCGAGGCCGATCAGCATGAGGGCGCCCCCCACCGCCGCCGAACCCTCAGCGGCGGTCGCCTGGGTGGCCATGGCCAGCCGGAAGAAGTCGGGGCTCTCGTCGACGCGCTCGAGGAGGCCCAGGATGAGCCCCCACAGGCGGTCCTGCGGGGAGGCGCGCCCGGTCAGGACGACATCGACCGTGTCCTGGAGGCGGTCGTACATCGACTGCACGCAGGCCCGAAGGAGCTCGTCCCGATTGGCGAAGTAGACGTAGAGGGTGGACCGGGCGACCCCGGCCTCGGCCGCGATCTCGTCCATGGAAACCTCGGTCGTGCCGCGCTCGCCGTAGAGGCGGCGCGCCGTGTCCATAATTTGGTCGCGGCGGAAGTCGCGGATGACGTCCTTGATCGCGTCCGGCGCGCGCCGTCCCATCGGTGCCCCCGGCCCCAGCGCGCCGGTTCAGGGGCCGACGCGGGAGGAAGGCGAAAACGCCACGGGAATGTGCTTGACGCCATTGATGAATTGGGACTGGAGGCGCTGCACCTCTCCATTCAGGCGAATGTCGGGCATCCGGTCGAGCAGGTGCTCGAACATCACCCTGATCTCCATGCGGGCCAGATTGGTCCCGAGGCAGAAGTGCGGCCCGCCGCCGCCGAACGCGATGTGGGGATTGGGGTCGCGTCCGACGTCGAAGGTGTCGGGGTCGGTGAAGATGTCCTCGTCACGATTGGCCGAGGCATGGAAGAAGACGACCTTGTCCCCGGCGGCGATCTTTGTTCCGCTGAGTTCGGTGTCCACCATGGCGGTGCGGCGGAAGTTCATAACGGGCGTGACGAAGCGGAGCATTTCGTCGACGGCGGACGGCAGGAGGCTGCGGTCGTCCAGCAATCTCTGCCACTGCTCCGGGTTCTGGAAGAAGGCGTGCATGGCGCCGGACATGAGGTTGCGGGTCGTCTCGTTGCCGGCCACGGTCAGCAGGAGGAAGAACAGCTCCAGCTCCATGTCACTCAGGCGCTCCCCTTCGATCTCCACCGTGGTCAGCGCGCTCATGAGGTCGGCGTGGGGGTCGATCCGCTTCTTGGCAAAGAGCTCGGACGCGTAGGCATAGAGCTCCATGGCGGAGGTCATGGCGAGCTCCGTCTGGTCCTGATATTCGGGATCCTCGTTGCCGACCATGCGGTTGGACCACTCGAACATGCGGTGCCGGTCTTCCTGGGGAACGCCGAGGAGCTCGGCGATGACCTGTAGCGGGAGCTCGGCCGAGATCTCTGTGACGAAGTCGGCCGCGCCCCTCTCGACGACCTCGTCGATGATGGAGTCAGCCGCGCCGTGGATGCTCTCCTCGAGGTCCCGCACCATGCGGGGGGTGAAGCCCTTGTTGACGAGGCGCCGGTATCGGGTGTGCAGCGGTGGGTCCATGTTGAGCATCATCAGGCCCTGCTGGGCGATCTCGTCCGCGCCCAATTCGAAGGGCATGGTGCCCTGCGCGGCCGAGCTGAAGCGCTCGTAGTCCCGATTGACGGTGACGCAATCGTCGTACCGGGTGATGGCCCAGAACCCGGGACCGCCGGGTTCGTCCTGCCAGTGGACCGGGTCGTGACGGCGCAGATGCGCCAGCCAGGCGTGGGGGACACCGGCCACGTAGGACCGTGAATCCGAGAGGTCGACGGGGGCGACATCCGCCAAGGTGCTCATGAGGTGAACGCTCCTCTGTAATCGGACACGGTGTCCGATTCTCCGGATGGTACGTCCGGGACGGCTGGAAGTCAACGCAAGTCCCCCGTCCGACACCGCGGGTCGGCGAGGCGAGGTTCGAACGACGTCCCGCAGTGGACAGTCATCGAAGCCCGTCGCGGCGAGCTCACAGCCTCAAGGGTCGCGTTGCCGGCGCAACGGCAACGCAGGCTCGTACGACTATTCGGGGGGCGGGTCCACAGCGGCGGCCGGCATGATGGCGACCGACTTCGTCGGATCGTCGGGGTCGAGGATGACCTGCAGACGCTGATCCGCGTCCGGAGGTTCACCCGGGACCGACGCCACGATGACGACCTCGTCGACACGTGGCGCGAAGACGGCCTGGAGGCCACGCGCCACGCCGGTGCCGACCGCACCGAGTGCCGACTCCTTGCGCCAACGATCGAAGCCCCCAGAGCCCTCAGGATCAGCCGGCTCGACTTCGGAGGAGGTGTCCACGACGGGCTCGAGTTCTCCGTCAGCTGGCATCGAACCCATCATCGCAGGATTGTCCGTCGGATGGCGCACAGCGGTTCGCAGAGAGACGAAGTTTGCCGTCGGACGATGAGCAAATCGCTTTAGCCGATTCACCACAACGCAGACACAACAATTGCTGTTGCCAAGTGACGCCAACCGGCGCGACGTAGTCGGACGCGAGCGCATAACCAGGCACAACAGGAGCCTGGAAGCTGTGTTTGCCCATTGCGAAATGAGTTTCCAGGGGGTTGTTCGCTCCCCGCTAATCAGTTGACGCGACAAAAGGACGCATGTTTATCTTCTTCTTATTGGCGAACTGAGTGGTTTGGCGACCACTCAGAAAGATCGGGCGGTAGGCGGCAATGACGTGGCGCGGTCCATGCGGGGTATCGGCGGTTGACGCCTCATCCGTGAATGACTCACGCTCCGCCTTCGGTCGTTCTTACACCACCGCTTTCAGGTCGCGCACTGAACGCGACCGAGGTGCGCCACATGTGAGGTTCCCGAAATTGGTAGGAACCTCATCGCTCATTGCGAACGACCCAATGAAACGACTCTTCGCGGAATCCGAAGAGTCGTTTCGTCACATTTCGGGTCGGGTGGAGTTCGAGAAGCGACGGATTGCAGTTCTGGTTGCCGGACCACGGCAATGAAGATCAAGAGAAGAGATCGGACGACAGCGATGAAGATGAAGACGAAGGACGTCGGTTTTGTGATGAGGGCACTGCGAGCGTTGTTGCCGGCGATCATCATTGGGGCAGTCGCAGCACCTCTGGTCGGTGTCGGTGTTGCCGCGGCCAGCTCGGTGTCGACCGTCGCATTCACGCCCGGTTCGACGCTGGCCAACGTCTCTTCCACTTGGACCGTGGGCTTCAAGACGGCGTCGAGTCTGAATGGCTTCTCCGGAAACTCAATCACGGTGACGCTACCCTCCAACTTCGCGATACCGGCGTCGCCGACGGTCACCTTGGGCACGGGCCTCAATAGCTGCGGCAAGTCGGCATCTTCGAGTAGCGGGGTGGTGACGATCACCCTCTCTGGCTGTTTCATCAGCGGTAGCACCACTTCCTCTCTAACCATTGCCGGGATCACCAACCCGGGGGCGGGTAGCTACGCCAACACCGCCTTCAGCGTGAAGACGAGTACCGACGTCACCGCGGCCAGCCCGGCCTCGGGAGTCACCATCACGCCCACGGCACCGAGCGCCGTCTCCTTCTCGGGCTCGCCCCAGACGGCCAACGCCTCTTCCACCTGGAGCGTGGGCTTCACCACCTCGCCGAGCGGCAAGCTGGCCGCGGGCAACACCATCACGGCCACGTTCAACTCAAACGTCACCGTGCCGGCCACTCCAACGGTGACCTTGGGGACAGGGTTCACCGGCTGCACGGCCACGGCCAGTGCGACGGGCGGCGTGGTGACCATCACCTTGGCCGGCGCGTCCTGTGCAGTGAACAACAGCACGGCGGCCTCCCTGACCATCGCCGGGATCACCAACCCGGGAGCGCGGCACCCTGACCGAACACCACCTTTAGCGCGGCCACTTCGCAAGACGTCACCGCGGTCAGTCCGGGCTCGAACGTGGTGATCGCGGCGGCCACGGCACCGAGCGCCGTCTCCTTCTCGGGCTCGCCCCAGACGGCCAACGCCTCTTCCACCTGGAGCGTGGGCTTCACCACCTCGGCGAGCGGCAAGCTGGCCGCGGGCAACACCATCACGGCCACGTTCAACTCAAACGTCACCGTGCCGGCCACTCCAACGGTGACCTTGGGGACAGGGTTCACCGGCTGCACGGCCACGGCCAGTGCGACGGGCGGCGTGGTGACCATCACCTTGGCCGGCGCGTCCTGTGCAGTGAACAACAGCACGGCGGCCTCCCTGACCATCGCCGGGATCACCAACCCGGGGGCGCAGACCCTCACCAACACGACCTTCAAGGTCGCCACTGCAGAAGACACGAGCGCGGTCAGTCCGGGCTCGAACGTGGTGATCGCGGCGGCCACGGCACCGAGCGCCGTCTCCTTCTCGCCCGGGTCGACGGCCGCCCACGCCTCCTCCACCTGGAGCGTGGGCTTCACCACCTCGGCGAGCGGCAAGCTGGCCGCGGGCAACACCATCACGGCCACGTTCAACTCAAACGTCACCGTGCCGGCCACTCCAACGGTGACCTTGGGGACAGGGTTCACCGGCTGCACGGCCACGGCCAGTGCGACGGGCGGCGTGGTGACCATCACCTTGGCCGGCGCGTCCTGTGCAGTGAACAACAGCACGGCGGCCTCCCTGACCATCGCCGGGATCACCAACCCGGGGGCGGGCACCCTGACGAACACCACCTTTAGCGTGGCCACTTCAGAAGACACCACGGCCGTTAGCCCGGCCTCGGGAGTCACCATCACGCCCACGGCACCGAGCGCCGTCTCCTTCTCGGGCTCGCCCCAGACGGCCAACGCCTCCTCCACCTGGAGCATGGGCTTCACCACCTCGGCGAGCGGCAAGCTGGCCGCGGGCAACACCATCACGGCCACGTTCAACTCAAACGTCACCGTGCCGGCCACTCCAACGGTGACCTTGGGGACAGGGTTCACCGGCTGCACGGCCACGGCCAGTGCGACGGGCGGCGTGGTGACCATCACCTTGGCCGGCGCGTCCTGTGCAGTGAACAACAGCACGGCGGCCTCCCTGACCATCGCCGGGATCACCAACCCGGGAGCGCGGCACCCTGACGAACACCACCTTTAGCGCGGCCACTTCGCAAGACGTCACCGCGGTCAGTCCGGGCTCGAACGTGGTGATCGCGGCGGCCACGGCACCGAGCGCCGTCTCCTTCTCGCCCGGGTCGACGGCCGCCCACGCCTCCTCCACCTGGAGCGTGGGCTTCACCACCTCGGCGAGCGGCAAGCTGGCCGCGGGCAACACCATCACGGCCACGTTCAACTCAAACGTCACCGTGCCGGCCACTCCAACGGTGACCTTGGGGACAGGGTTCACCGGCTGCACGGCCACGGCCAGTGCGACGGGCGGCGTGGTGACCATCACCTTGGCCGGCGCGTCCTGTGCAGTGAACAACAGCACGGCGGCCTCCCTGACCATCGCCGGGATCACCAACCCGGGGGCGGGCACCCTGACGAACACCACCTTTAGCGTGGCCACTTCAGAAGACACCACGGCCGTTAGCCCGGCCTCGGGAGTCACCATCACGCCCACGGCACCGAGCGCCGTCTCCTTCTCGGGCTCGCCCCAGACGGCCAACGCCTCTTCCACCTGGAGCGTGGGCTTCACCACCTCGCCGAGCGGCAAGCTGGCCGCGGGCAACACCATCACGGCCACGTTCAACTCAAACGTCACCGTGCCGGCCACTCCAACGGTGACCTTGGGGACAGGGTTCACCGGCTGCACGGCCACGGCCAGTGCGACGGGCGGCGTGGTGACCATCACCTTGGCCGGCGCGTCCTGTGCAGTGAACAACAGCACGGCGGCCTCCCTGACCATCGCCGGGATCACCAACCCGGGAGCGCGGCACCCTCGACGAACACCACCTTTAGCGCGGCCACTTCGCAAGACGTCACCGCGGTCAGTCCGGGCTCGAACGTGGTGATCGCGGCGCGCCACGGCACCGAGCGCCGTCTCCTTCTCGGGCTCGCCCCAGACGGCCAACGCCTCTTCCACCTGGAGCGTGGGCTTCACCACCTCGCCGAGCGGCAAGCTGGCCGCGGGCAACACCATCACGGCCACGTTCAACTCAAACGTCACCGTGCCGGCCACTCCAACGGTGACCTTGGGGACAGGGTTCACCGGCTGCACGGCCACGGCCAGTGCGACGGGCGGCGTGGTGACCATCACCTTGGCCGGCGCGTCCTGTGCAGTGAACAACAGCACGGCGGCCTCCCTGACCATCGCCGGGATCACCAACCCGGGGGCGCAGACCCTCACCAACACGACCTTCAAGGTCGCCACTGCAGAAGACACGAGCGCGGTCAGTCCGGGCTCGAACGTGGTGATCGCGGCGGCCACGGCACCGAGCGCCGTCTCCTTCTCGCCCGGGTCGACGGCCGCCCACGCCTCCTCCACCTGGAGCGTGGGCTTCACCACCTCGGCGAGCGGCAAGCTGGCCGCGGGCAACACCATCACGGCCACGTTCAACTCAAACGTCACCGTGCCGGCCACTCCAACGGTGACCTTGGGGACAGGGTTCACCGGCTGCACGGCCACGGCCAGTGCGACGGGCGGCGTGGTGACCATCACCTTGGCCGGCGCGTCCTGTGCAGTGAACAACAGCACGGCGGCCTCCCTGACCATCGCCGGGATCACCAACCCGGGGGCGGGCAGCTATGCCAACACCACCTTCAAGGTCGCCACCTCAGAAGACACCAGCGCGGTCAGTCCGGCCTCGGGGATCACCATCACGGCGGCCACGCCCACAGCCGTCTCGTTCTCGCCTGGGTCGGCTGCCGCCAACGCCTCTTCCACCTGGAGCGTGGGCTTCACCACCTCGGCGATCGGCAACCTGGTTCTGGGCAACACCATCACGGCGACACTCCCGTCGAGCTTCACCGTGCCGGCCACCCCGACGGTGACCTTGGGGACAGGGTTCACCGGCTGCACGGCCACGGCCAGCGCGACGGGCGGCGTGGTGACCATCACCTTGGCCGGCGCGTCCTGTGCAGTGAACAACAGCACGGCGGCCTCCCTGACCATCGCCGGGATCACCAACCCGGGAGCGGGCACCTACACGGCGGGTTCGTTCAGCATTGCCACTTCAAAAGACACCATCCCGGCCAGTCCGAGCTCCGGGGTCACAATCAACGCCACCGACGACTACTCCTACGCCGCGGGCACCGGCACGGGCACCGCCCCGGCCGCGGGCAGCGGCCTCGACGGCACCTCGATCACCTTGGCCGCCAACACCTTCACCGAGGCGGGCTACACCTTCGCTGGGTGGAGTGACGGCAGCGCCACCTATGACGCTGGCTCGAGCTACCTCTTGGCCTCCAACGGCTCGCCCATCGTGTTGACCGCCACCTGGACGGCCAACGCCACCGACACCTTGACCTTCAACTCCGAAGGCGGCAGCACGGTGAACTCGGAGAGCGGCCTCCAAGGCACCACCGTGACCCTGCCTAGCGCTCCCAGCCGCGCCGGCTACGTCTTCGCCGGCTGGTTCGCCGCCCCGAGCGGGGGCAGTGCGTTCACCTCGCCCTACACGCTGACCTCCTCGGTCACGCTCTACGCCCAGTGGACGGCCAACCCCACCGACACCTTGACCTTCAACTCCGAAGGCGGCAGCACGGTGAACTCGGAGAGCGGCCTCCAAGGCACCACCGTGACCCTGCCTAGCGCTCCCAGCCGCGCCGGCTACGTCTTCGCCGGCTGGTTCGCCGCCCCGAGCGGGGGCAGTGCGTTCACCTCGCCCTACACGCTGACCTCCTCGGTCACGCTCTACGCCCAGTGGACGGCCAACGCCACCGACGACTACTCCTACGCCGCGGGCACCGGCACGGGCACCGCCCCGGCCGCGGGCAGCGGCCTCGACGGCACCTCGATCACCTTGGCCGCCAACACCTTCACCGAGGCGGGCTACACCTTCGCTGGGTGGAGTGACGGCAGCGCCACCTATGACGCTGGCTCGAGCTACCTCTTGGCCTCCAACGGCTCGCCCATCGTGTTGACCGCCACCTGGACGGCCAACGCCACCGACGACTACTCCTACGCCGCGGGCACCGGCACGGGCACCGCCCCGGCCGCGGGCAGCGGCCTCGACGGCACCTCGATCACCTTGGCCGCCAACACCTTCACCGAGGCGGGCTACACCTTCGCTGGGTGGAGTGACGGCAGCGCCACCTATGACGCTGGCTCGAGCTACCTCTTGGCCTCCAACGGCTCGCCCATCGTGTTGACCGCCACCTGGACGGCCAACGCCACCGACGACTACTCCTACGCCGCGGGCACCGGCACGGGCACCGCCCCGGCCGCGGGCAGCGGCCTCGACGGCACCTCGATCACCTTGGCCGCCAACACCTTCACCGAGGCGGGCTACACCTTCGCTGGGTGGAGTGACGGCAGCGCCACCTATGACGCTGGCTCGAGCTACCTCTTGGCCTCCAACGGCTCGCCCATCGTGTTGACCGCCACCTGGACGGCCAACGCCACCGACGACTACTCCTACGCCGCGGGCACCGGCACGGGCACCGCCCCGGCCGCGGGCAGCGGCCTCGACGGCACCTCGATCACCTTGGCCGCCAACACCTTCACCGAGGCGGGCTACACCTTCGCTGGGTGGAGTGACGGCAGCGCCACCTATGACGCTGGCTCGAGCTACCTCTTGGCCTCCAACGGCTCGCCCATCGTGTTGACCGCCACCTGGACGGCCAACGCCACCGACGACTACTCCTACGCCGCGGGCACCGGCACGGGCACCGCCCCGGCCGCGGGCAGCGGCCTCGACGGCACCTCGATCACCTTGGCCGCCAACACCTTCACCGAGGCGGGCTACACCTTCGCTGGGTGGAGTGACGGCAGCGCCACCTATGACGCTGGCTCGAGCTACCTCTTGGCCTCCAACGGCTCGCCCATCGTGTTGACCGCCACCTGGACGGCCAACGCCACCGACGACTACTCCTACGCCGCGGGCACCGGCACGGGCACCGCCCCGGCCGCGGGCAGCGGCCTCGACGGCACCTCGATCACCTTGGCCGCCAACACCTTCACCGAGGCGGGCTACACCTTCGCTGGGTGGAGTGACGGCAGCGCCACCTATGACGCTGGCTCGAGCTACCTCTTGGCCTCCAACGGCTCGCCCATCGTGTTGACCGCCACCTGGACGGCCAACGCCACCGACGACTACTCCTACGCCGCGGGCACCGGCACGGGCACCGCCCCGGCCGCGGGCAGCGGCCTCGACGGCACCTCGATCACCTTGGCCGCCAACACCTTCACCGAGGCGGGCTACACCTTCGCTGGGTGGAGTGACGGCAGCGCCACCTATGACGCTGGCTCGAGCTACCTCTTGGCCTCCAACGGCTCGCCCATCGTGTTGACCGCCACCTGGACGGCCAACGCCACCGACGACTACTCCTACGCCGCGGGCACCGGCACGGGCACCGCCCCGGCCGCGGGCAGCGGCCTCGACGGCACCTCGATCACCTTGGCCGCCAACACCTTCACCGAGGCGGGCTACACCTTCGCTGGGTGGAGTGACGGCAGCGCCACCTATGACGCTGGCTCGAGCTACCTCTTGGCCTCCAACGGCTCGCCCATCGTGTTGACCGCCACCTGGACGGCCAACGCCACCGACGACTACTCCTACGCCGCGGGCACCGGCACGGGCACCGCCCCGGCCGCGGGCAGCGGCCTCGACGGCACCTCGATCACCTTGGCCGCCAACACCTTCACCGAGGCGGGCTACACCTTCGCTGGGTGGAGTGACGGCAGCGCCACCTATGACGCTGGCTCGAGCTACCTCTTGGCCTCCAACGGCTCGCCCATCGTGTTGACCGCCACCTGGACGGCCAACGCCACCGACGACTACTCCTACGCCGCGGGCACCGGCACGGGCACCGCCCCGGCCGCGGGCAGCGGCCTCGACGGCACCTCCGATCACCTTGGCCGCCAACACCTTCACCGAGGCGGGCTACACCTTCGCTGGGTGGAGTGACGGCAGCGCCACCTATGACGCTGGCTCGAGCTACACTCTTGGCCTCCAACGGCTCGCCCATCGTGTTGACCGCCACCTGGACGGCCAACGCCACCGACGACTACTCCTACGCCGCGGGCACCGGCACGGGCACCGCCCCGGCCGCGGGCAGCGGCCTCGACGGCACCATCGATCACCTTGGCCGCCAACACCTTCACCGAGGCGGGCTACACCTTCGCCGGGTGGAGCGACGGCAGCGCCACCTATGACGCTGGCTCGAGCTACACTCTTGGCCTCCAACGGCTCGGCCATCGTGTTGACCGCCACCTGGACGGCCAACGCCACCGACGACTACTCCTACGCCGCGGGCACCGGCACGGGCACCGCCCCGGCCGCGGGCAGCGGCCTCGACGGCACCACCGATCATCTTGGCCGCCAACACCTTCACCGAGCCGGGCTACACCTTCGCCGGGTGGAGTGACGGCAGCGCCACCTATGACGCTGGCTCGAGCTACCCTTGGCCTCCAACGGCTCGGCCATCGTGTTGACCGCCACCTGGACGGCCAACGCCACCGACGACTACTCCTACGCCGCGGGCACCGGCAGCGGCACCGCCCCGGCCGCGGGCAGCGGCCTCGACGGCACCACCGATCATCTTGGCCGCCAACACCTTCACCGAGGCGGGCTACACCTTCGCTGGGTGGAGTGACGGCAGCGCCACCTATGACGCTGGCGCGAGCTACACCTTGGCCTCCAACGGCTCGCCCATCGTGTTGACCGCCACCTGGACGGCCAACGCCACCGACGACTACTCCTACGCCGCGGGCACCGGCACGCGGCACCGCCCCGGCCGCGGGCAGCGGCCTCGACGGCACCACCGATCATCTTGGCCGCCAACACCTTCACCGAGCCGGGCTACACCTTCGCCGGCTGGAGTGACGGCAGCGCCACCTATGCCGCTGGCGCCACCTACACCTTGGCCTCCAACGGCTCGGCCATCGTGTTGACCGCCACCTGGACGGCCAACGCCACCGACGACTACTCCTACGCCGCGGGCACCGGCAGCGGCACCGCCCCGGCCGCGGGCAGCGGCCTCGACGGCACCACCGTCATCTTGGCCGCCAACACCTTCACCGAGCCGGGCTACACCTTCGCCGGCTGGAGTGACGGCAGCGCCACCTATGCCGCTGGCGCGAGCTACACCTTGGCCTCCAACGGCTCGGCCATCGTGTTGACCGCCACCTGGACGGCCAACGCCACCGACGACTACTCCTACGCCGCGGGCACCGGCAGCGGCACCGCCCCGGCCGCGGGCAGCGGCCTCGACGGCACCACCGATCATCTTGGCCGCCAACACCTTCACCGAGCCGGGCTACACCTTCGCCGGCTGGAGTGACGGCAGCGCCACCTATGCCGCTGGCGCCACCTACACCTTGGCCTCCAACGGCTCGGCCATCGTGTTGACCGCCACCTGGACGGCCAACGCCACCGACGACTACTCCTACGCCGCGGGCACCGGCAGCGGCACCGCCCCGGCCGCGGGCAGCGGCCTCGACGGCACCATCGATCACCTTGGCCGCCAACACCTTCACCGAGGCGGGCTACACCTTCGCCGGCTGGAGTGACGGCAGCGCCACCTATGACGCTGGCGCGAGCTACACCTTGGCCTCCAACGGCTCGGCCATCGTGTTGACCGCCACCTGGACGGCCAACGCCACCGACGACTACTCCTACGCCGCGGGCACCGGCAGCGGCACCGCCCCGGCCGCGGGCAGCGGCCTCGACGGCACCACCGATCACCTTGGCCGCCAACACCTTCACCGAGGCGGGCTACACCTTCGCCGGCTGGAGTGACGGCAGCGCCACCTACGCCGCCGGCGCCACCTACACCTTGGCCTCCAACGGCTCGGCCATCGTGTTGACCGCCACCTGGACGGCCAACGCCACCGACGACTACTCCTACGCCGCGGGCACCGGCAG
Source organism: uncultured Acidimicrobiaceae bacterium (assembly GCA_963850185.1). Lineage (GTDB taxonomy): Bacteria > Actinomycetota > Acidimicrobiia > Acidimicrobiales > RAAP-2 > Bog-473. Next base: position 399,695 of record CAWKKE010000010.1, on the reverse strand, counting down.
CGGCACCGCCCCGGCCGCGGGCAGCGGCCTCGACGGCACCACCGTCACCTTGGCCGCCAACACCTTCACCGAGGCGGGCTACACCTTCGCCGGCTGGAGTGACGGCAGCGCCACCTACGCCGCCGGCGCCACCTACACCTTGGCCTCCAACGGCTCGGCCATCGTCTTGACCGCCACCTGGACGGCCAACGCCACCGACGACTACTCCTACGCCGCGGGCACCGGCAGCGGCACCGCCCCGGCCGCGGGCAGCGGCCTCGACGGCACCACCGTCACCTTGGCCGCCAACACCTTCACCGAGCCGGGCTACACCTTCGCCGGCTGGAGTGACGGCAGCGCCACCTATGCCGCGGGCGCCACCTACACCTTGGCCTCCAACGGCTCGGCCATCGTGTTGACCGCCACCTGGACGGCCAACGCCACCGACGACTACTCCTACGCCGCGGGCACCGGCAGCGGCACCGCCCCGGCCGCGGGCAGCGGCCTCGACGGCACCACCGTCACCTTGGCCGCCAACACCTTCACCGAGCCGGGCTACACCTTCGCCGGCTGGAGTGACGGCAGCGCCACCTACGCCGCTGGCGCCACCTACACCTTGGCCTCCAACGGCTCGGCCATCGTGTTGACCGCCACCTGGACGGCCAACGCCACCGACGACTACTCCTACGCCGCGGGCACCGGCAGCGGCACCGCCCCGGCCGCGGGCAGCGGCCTCGACGGCACCACCGTCATCTTGGCCGCCAACACCTTCACCGAGCCGGGCTACACCTTCGCCGGCTGGAGTGACGGCAGCGCCACCTATGCCGCCGGCGCCACCTACACCTTGGCCTCCAACGGCTCGGCCATCGTCTTGACCGCCACCTGGACGGCCAACGCCACCGACGCCTACTCCTACGCCGCGGGCACCGGCAGGGCACCGCCCCGGCCGCGGGCAGCGGCCTCGACGGCACCACCGTCATCTTGGCCGCCAACACCTTCACCGAGCCGGGCTACACCTTCGCCGGCTGGAGTGACGGCAGCGCCACCTACGCCGCCGGGCGCCACCTACACCTTGGCCTCCAACGGCTCGGCCATCGTCTTGACCGCCACCTGGACGGCCAACGCCACCGACGCCTACTCCTACGCCGCGGGCACCGGCAGCGGCACCGCCCCGGCCGCGGGCAGCGGGCTCGACGGCACCACCGTCATCTTGGCCGCCAACACCTTCACCGAGCCGGGCTACACCTTCGCCGGCTGGAGTGACGGCAGCGCCACCTACGCCGCCGGCGCCACCTACACCTTGGCCTCCAACGGCTCGGCCATCGTCTTGACCGCCACCTGGACGGCCAACGCCACCGACGCCTACTCCTACGCCGCGGGCACCGGCAGCGGCACCGCCCCGGCCGCAGGCAGCGGGCTCGACGGCACCACCGTCACCTTGGCCGCCAACACCTTCACCGAGCCGGGCTACACCTTCGCCGGCTGGAGTGACGGCAGCGCCACCTACGCCGCGGGCGCCACCTACACCTTGGCCTCCAACGGCTCGGCCATCGTCTTGACCGCCACCTGGACGGCCAACGCCACCGACGACTACTCCTACGCCGCGGGCACCGGCAGCGGCACCGCCCCGGCCGCGGGCAGCGGGCTCGACGGCACCACCGTCATCTTGGCCGCCAACACCTTCAGCGAGCCGGGCTACACCTTCGCCGGCTGGAGCGACGGCAGCGCCACCTATGCCGCCGGCGCCACCTACACCTTGGCCTCCAACGGCTCGGCCATCGTGTTGACCGCCACCTGGACGGCCAACGCCACCGACGACTACTCCTACGCCGCGGGCACCGGCACGGCACCGCCCCGGCCGCGGGCAGCGGCCTCGACGGCACCACCGTCATCTTGGCCGCCAACACCTTCACCGAGCCGGGCTACACCTTCGCCGGCTGGAGTGACGGCAGCGCCACCTACGCCGCCGGCGCCACCTACACCTTGGCCTCCAACGGCTCGGCCATCGTGTTGACCGCCACCTGGACGGCCAACGCCACCGACGCCTACTCCTACGCCGCGGGCACCGGCAGCGGCACCGCCCCGGCCGCGGGCAGCGGCCTCGACGGCACCACCGTCATCTTGGCCGCCAACACCTTCACCGAGCCGGGCTACACCTTCGCCGGCTGGAGTGACGGCAGCGCCACCTACGCCGCGGGCGCCACCTACACCTTGGCCTCCAACGGCTCGGCCATCGTGTTGACCGCCACCTGGACGGCCAACGCCACCGACGACTACTCCTACGCCGCGGGCACCGGCAGCGGCACCGCCCCGGCCGCGGGCAGCGGCCTCGACGGCACCACCGTCACCTTGGCCGCCAACACCTTCACCGAGGCGGGCTACACCTTCGCCGGCTGGAGTGACGGCAGCGCCACCTACGCCGCTGGCGCCACCTACACCTTGGCCTCCAACGGCTCGGCCATCGTGTTGACCGCCACCTGGACGGCCAACGCCACCGACGCCTACTCCTACGCCGCGGGCACCGGCAGCGGCACCGCCCCGGCCGCGGGCAGCGGCCTCGACGGCACCACCGTCATCTTGGCCGCCAACACCTTCACCGAGCCGGGCTACACCTTCGCCGGCTGGAGTGACGGCAGCGCCACCTACGCCGCCGGCGCCACCTACACCTTGGCCTCCAACGGCTCGGCCATCGTGTTGACCGCCACCTGGACGGCCAACGCCACCGACGACTACTCCTACGCCGCGGGCACCGGCAGCGGCACCGCCCCGGCCGCGGGCAGCGGCCTCGACGGCACCACCGTCATCTTGGCCGCCAACACCTTCACCGAGCCGGGCTACACCTTCGCCGGCTGGAGTGACGGCAGCGCCACCTATGCCGCCGGCGCCACCTACACCTTGGCCTCCAACGGCTCGGCCATCGTGTTGACCGCCACCTGGACGGCCAACGCCACCGACGACTACTCCTACGCCGCGGGCACCGGCAGCGGCACCGCCCCGGCCGCGGGCAGCGGCCTCGACGGCACCACCGTCATCTTGGCCGCCAACACCTTCACCGAGGCGGGCTACACCTTCGCCGGCTGGAGTGACGGCAGCGCCACCTACGCCGCCGGCGCCACCTACACCTTGGCCTCCAACGGCTCGGCCATCGTCTTGACCGCCACCTGGACGGCCAACGCCACCGACGACTACTCCTACGCCGCGGGCACCGGCAGCGGCACCGCCCCGGCCGCGGGCAGCGGCCTCGACGGCACCACCGTCATCTTGGCCGCCAACACCTTCACCGAGCCGGGCTACACCTTCGCCGGCTGGAGTGACGGCAGCGCCACCTACGCCGCCGGCGCCACCTACACCTTGGCCTCCAACGGCTCGGCCATCGTGTTGACCGCCACCTGGACGGCCAACGCCACCGACGACTACTCCTACGCCGCGGGCACCGGCAGCGGCACCGCCCCGGCCGCGGGCAGCGGCCTCGACGGCACCACCGTCATCTTGGCCGCCAACACCTTCACCGAGGCGGGCTACACCTTCGCCGGCTGGAGTGACGGCAGCGCCACCTACGCCGCTGGCGCCACCTACACCTTGGCCTCCAACGGCTCGGCCATCGTCTTGACCGCCACCTGGACGGCCAACGCCACCGACGCCTACTCCTACGCCGCGGGCACCGGCAGCGGCACCGCCCCGGCCGCGGGCAGCGGGCTCGACGGCACCACCGTCATCTTGGCCGCCAACACCTTCACCGAGCCGGGCTACACCTTCGCCGGCTGGAGTGACGGCAGCGCCACCTACGCCGCCGGCGCCACCTACACCTTGGCCTCCAACGGCTCGGCCATCGTGTTGACCGCCACCTGGACGGCCAACGCCACCGACGACTACTCCTACGCCGCGGGCACCGGCACCGGCACCGCCCCGGCCGCAGGCAGCGGCCTCGACGGCACCACCGTCATCTTGGCCGCCAACACCTTCACCGAGCCGGGCTACACCTTCGCCGGCTGGAGTGACGGCAGCGCCACCTACGCCGCCGGCGCCACCTACACCTTGGCCTCCAACGGCTCGGCCATCGTCTTGACCGCCACCTGGACGGCCAACGCCACCGACGACTACTCCTACGCCGCGGGCACCGGCACCGGCACCGCCCCGGCCGCGGGCAGCGGGCTCGACGGCACCACCGTCACCTTGGCCGCCAACACCTTCAGCCGAGCCGGGCTACACCTTCGCCGGCTGGAGTGACGGCAGCGCCACCTATGCGCGGGCTCGACCTACACCTTGGCCTCCAACGGCTCGGCCATCGTCTTGACCGCCACCTGGACGGCCAACGCCACCGACACCGTGACCTTCAACTCCGAAGGTGGCAGCACGGTGAGCTCGGAGAGCGGCCTCCAAGGCACCACCGTCACCCTGCCTAGCGCTCCCAGCCGCGCCGGCTACGTCTTCGCCGGCTGGTTCGCCGCCCCGAGCGGGGGCAGTGCGCTCACCTCGCCCTACACGCTGACCTCCTCGGTCACGCTCTACGCCCAGTGGACGGCCAACGCCACCGACACCGTGACCTTCAACTCCGAAGGTGGCAGCACGGTGAGCTCGGAGAGCGGCCTCCAAGGCACCACCGTGACCCTGCCCAGCGCTCCCAGCCGCGCCGGCTACGTCTTCGCCGGCTGGTTCGCCGCCCCGAGCGGGGGCAGTGCGCTCACCTCGCCCTACACGCTGACCTCCTCGGTCACGCTCTACGCCCAGTGGACGGCCAACGCCACCGACACCGTGACCTTCAACTCCGAAGGTGGCAGCACGGTGAGCTCGGAGAGCGGCCTCCAAGGCACCACCGTGACCCTGCCCAGCGCTCCCAGCCGCGCCGGCTACGTCTTCGCCGGCTGGTTCGCCGCCCCGAGCGGGGGCAGTGCGCTCACCTCGCCCTACACGCTGACCTCCTCGGTCACGCTCTACGCCCAGTGGGCCGTTGCGCCGACCACTGCGGTCACGGTTCCCTCGACGGGGGCGGTCCTCAGCGGGACAAGCGCCACCCTCGACGCTTCGGCTTCGGCCGGAGCCGGGGTCAGCAGCGTTCAGTTCGTGCTGACTGGTGGGTCCTACAACAAGACGGCCATCGGCACGGCGACGGCTCACCCAGTATGGCTACATCCTCCAGTGGAACACGCACCAGCGTCCCGGGCGGCACCTACACGCTGCAGAGCCTGGTGACCGACAACTTCGGCAACACCGCATACAGCACGGGGATCACTGTCACGGTGGACAACACCCCGCCGACCACGGCGGTCGATCATCCCGGCGACCGGGGCGACGCTTAGTGGGACGAGCGCAACGCTCGACGCCACGGCGTCGGCGTCCTACGGGGTCGGGATCACCAAGGTCCAGTTCGTGCTCACCGGTGGGTCCTACAACAAGTCGGTCCTCGGCACGGCCACCCTCACGCTGTACGGAGCAATCCTCGCCTGGAACACCACGACGGTCGTCAATGGCACCTACACGCTGCAGAGCTTGGCCACGGACGCAGCGGGCAACACTGCGTACAGCCCGGGGATCACCATCACCGTGGGCAACACTCCGCCGAGCACGGCAGTGATCATCCCGGCGACGGGGGCGACTCTTAGCGGGACCAGCGCCGCCCTCGACGCCTCGGCGTCGGCATCCAACGGGGTCGGGATCACCAAGGTCCAGTTCGTGCTCACTGGTGGGTCGTTCAACAAGCTCGTCGTTGGCACTGCGACCGCAACCCAGTATGGGTACGTTTTCGTCTTGAACACCACGACCATCGTCAACGGCACCTACACGCTGCAGAGCCTGGCCACGGACGGATCGGGCAACACGACTTACAGCTCCGGGATCACCATCACGATCAGCAACTGAAGTCTCACCGACCCGTTGGTTGACCTGGGTATCTCAATTCGAAGGCCTGTGTTCAGGCATCGCCACAGAGGGAGAGCGGGTTCCGTAGTTCTGACCTTGGTTCCGATCACATAGTGATTGAGATCGCGCCGGCCGGCTCCCGATGTCGGCCCGGGAGCTCGCGCTAGACAGTCCGAGTAGCTGGATGACAGTCTTAGGCGGTCGCTGAAGGCCGGACGTGGATCCGACCTGATCCTCCGGACCCGCTGCAGACCACCAGACGTGAGGCAGACTCTTGCAATGGCTGTCCTCGTTACTGGCGGTGCGGGCTACATCGGCTCGGAGACCGTGCGCTTGCTGCGCGAGCATGGGCGGGAGGTCGTAGTGCTGGATTCGATGGAATTCGGGCACCGCGCCGCCGTCGGTGACGTCCCGTTGGTGAAAGGCGACGTCGGCGACTCAGAAGTGGTGGCGGAGACGGTCGAGCAGTACGGCATCGACTCTGTCGTTCACTTCGCGGCCTACAAGTCACCCGGTGAGTCGATGATCAGGCCGCAGCGCTACTTCGCAAACAACGTGGCCGCCAGTACCCGGCTCTTGGAAACGCTGCACGAGGTCGGGGTGGGTCGGCTCGTGTTCTCCTCGACCTGTGCCGTGTACGGGACGCCAGAACGGGTGCCGGTGGGGGAGGACGCCCCCGTCCGACCCGAAGAGCCCTTACGGGGAGAGCAAGGCGATGACCGAGAGGGCTCTGAGCTGGTACGACCGGTGCCTGGACCTGCGGTCCGTGAGCCTGCGCTACTTCAACGCCGCCGGCGCGTGGCCCGACGGGTCGATCGGGGAGGATTGGACCGTCACGATCAACCTGATCCCTCTCCTCATGAAGGCGGTCCTTGGGCGCCGCGGGCCACTGGAGGTCTACGGCAACGACTACCCCACTCCGGACAGGACAGCGATCCGCGACTACGTCCATGTCATTGACCTGGCGGAGGCCCACGTGAAGGCGCTGGAGTACCTCGAGGGTGGGGGAGAGTCCACCGTGCTGAATCTTGGTACCGGCGTGGGCTCGTCGGTATTGGAGGTACTGGACGCGGCCGAGCGGGCTATCGGTCAGCCTGTTCCGCACAAGACAGCGGCCCGTCGTCCCGGGGATCCCGTGGCGCTTTATGCCGACGTCACGCGGTCCCGTCAGGTGCTGGGTTGGGAGGCCCGACGTGGACTCGACGACATCCTGACGTCGGCGTGGTTGTGGCACTCGACGCACCTGGACGGGTACGGGGACTGATCCCGTTGGCGGTTTTCCAAATTGACCACGGCACTCGAAAACCGATTCTGGGGATGTTGCGGGCGCGGGAGTGCTGGGGAGCCGATGAGGGAAACGATGTCCGTCAGGCGGACTGCAGGTAACACGCGTTGCGTTCTCGCTCAAGGCTTCAGACAGCGCCTCGAAGGCCTGGTTGAAGTCCTTCTCGTCGTCAGCCTTGCTCATGGCAACGAAGATGTCCCGCAGGCCGTAGTCAGCGCCAGCGAAATCGGCAGCGGACCGCACGAGCGCCACGACTTCGGCGCGGCGCTACCTCGAAGCTGCGTGAATCTTCATCGCCATACATCTCGGAAAGCTTCATGATCGGTGAAGGCCCCCTTGGCCGGCGGTCAGCTTGACAGGCCATCAGCCGCGGTGTTCCGCGCTACAAGGTAGATCGGCGGTGGGGTCGATCGAATGAGTCAGAAACCCTCGTCGCCGACACAAATTGTGACTCAGTTGTTGAGATACTGGGTTCGCAATCCACGGCGCCTGGCCCTGCTGCGGCCCTTTGCAGCCTTAGGAAACCAATTCGGCGGGCTCGCCGTGATCTACGGCATCGGGCGGAGTGCTCGCGTACCAGCTTGACGAGTGGTCCGGCCGCAAGGGCAACGCCGATGCCCACGAGGATTACCTGCCAGAGCCATGTGACGGGTTGATGCGGAAGTGGATCGCTGGAGACCGGCCAGACAATCAGCGCAGTTACGACCGCCGCGGCCCACATCGCGGCGTCCCACCACAGCATGACGCAAGAACGTCACGGACGATGAATATCAGGCCCACGATGATCACAATGACCGGAATCCAGTGTCTTGCAGTCTGGTCCCAGGATTGACGCCAAACGAAAATGACTCGGTTCGGTGTAGATGAGCGCCACCATTGCAACCCATGCCACGAGACGCTGGCGGATATGCCCACGCAAGACATCGAGCACCACAAGTGAGACTGCGAGCGCCATGTAGTAATACGAAAAGATGTTGTCCTCGAAGACGAGACGCAAGCTCAGAGATACAGCGATGAGCGACATCACAACGGCAGGCTGCAGCGCGGCGGCCTCCGCACCGACGCAGGACGTAGAACGACAACACAAGTGAGAGCAGGAGGGGAGGAAAGCCGCGAGGCGAGGACAAGGGACGCACCGAATGACGTTCAGTTCCCACGGGCGGTGCCTCCGATGCCCGCGGAGGCGCCGGAACCTGCGAAAATCGAGTGCGCCGCCGTTCCCGAGGTCGCGATCAAGACGGGAGCCGCTACTACCGCGGCGGTCACGACCACGGCGAGCGAATAGGGCACCCTGCGGTTGGTCGGAGCCAGGACCAGGAGGGGAATGGCCACCAGCAGGGTGTACTGCTGAGTGAGGACGGCGAGCCCTATGAGGATGCCGGCCCAGACCCAGCGATGCGCAAGGCGCACGCCACCGCCCCAGGGCGAAGCCCAGCGCGACGAGGTCCTGTGGATGGGCATACATCCGACGCAGAACCAAACGGGTGGGACGCACGCCACGAGAATAAGGCCGGCGGCTCCCAGCCCGGTTCGCCCCCGCACGCTGGCCCGAAGCAAGCAGATCTCCGACCATGAGGAATAGCCCCGCCACGTACCCTGTCCGCAGCGTCGGCTCAACAGCTCCAAACATGCTGGGACCAGTGGACCATGGCCGACACCGCCTTGGAGCAGCTGTGGCCCAAGTGCAGTTCCCGAAGGGAAAGGAACGTTGCTACCGATCTGGTGACGAACCCGACGGCACCGGCGATAATCGGGTAAATCGGGGCAGCAAAGGTCGAGAATGCTCTCCGGTGGGCGGGTACATGCACACGAGTTGCCCGTGGGAGACGGCCCAGGTGGGGTAGATGAGTCTCCATGCATCACCAACGGCGGGCCCGCCCGGCACAGCAATAACGGCGACGAAGACCCCGGCGGCCACACACCATCCGAGGACACAGGCCCAGCCCGCCCAGAGGTCGTGTGAACCACGACGACTTGGTCTGTGCGGCATCGGCGTTAGAGGTGAGAGGGGCGCCATGGTCTGGTGTGACAGTGCCAGTCGCTGCGATATGCGGGCGATGACCTGGCCAGATGGTATCCGAGCGCCATCGTCTCAGAGAATGGTGGTTGTCCGAGGCCTGAGGGCAGCTGGCGCCTTCGGCTGAACGTCTGCCAGGGACCGAGCATCGGAACGATGGGGCCACGCCGCTGGGCCGGTGATCCTGTGAGGGACGGGAGCCTCGCCGGCATGTGGCCGATTGGTCCATCCGCAGGTCGCGCCGGCCACTAGCGTGAGGCGATGATCCACGCCCCGCGCTGCTAGACGGTCTCGGCATGCTCGGATTGCTGATCGGGCTCTGTGCCGTTCTGGGCCTCGCCGTCGGATCGTTTCTGAACGTCGTCATCTACCGGGTACCGAGGAACGAATCAATCGTGTCACCTCGGTCCTCCTGCCCGGCGTGCGGCGCCCCGATCCGGGAGAGGGACAATATCCCCGTGCTGTCGTGGCTGCTGCTCCGTGGTCGCTGCCATGACTGCGAGGCGCCGATCTCGGCGAGGTATCCGCTGGTCGAGCTGGCCTGTGCCGCACTCTTCGCCGGAACGGCTGCCCGTTTCGGCCACCAATGGGATCTTCCGGCCTTCCTGGTCCTCTTCGCCGGGCTTCTGGCGCTCTCGTGCATCGACGTCGAGCGGATGATCCTCCCGAAGAAGATCGTGTACCCGCTGACCGTCCTTGTGGCGGCTCTCTTGCTCCTGGCGGCGGCTGAGACCGGCAAATGGCACGACTACCTGGTCGGCGTCGTCTGCGCGGCTGGGTGGTTCGTCGTGTTTTTCGCGATGAACCTCGCCAGTCCCCGCCTCCTGGGATTCGGGGACGTGAGGCTGTCCCTCGTACTTGGCCTCTCGCTGGGGTGGCTGGGTGTCGGCTACGTCCTGCTGGGGTTCTTCGCGGCGAACCTCATCGGAGCGGTGGTCGGCATCGCCCTGATCGCGACCAAGCGCATGGAGCGCCAGAGCCGGATTCCCTACGGCGTCTTCCTCGCTGCTGGGTGCGCCGTCGCGGTTTTCGCCGGCCCTGAGCTTCTGCGGCCGTTCACCAACCACTCGATTCTGAGGGCGATCGGCTCCGCTGAGGACGGACCGATCTCTAGCGGACGATCTCCATCCGCAGGCCCTGCTCGTCCCACTCCGGGTCGCTCGGGATGCGGATCGCCGCCTTGGCAAAGATCCTTCTCGCCGTCCAGAGGATCGCAGCCGCGTCGAGAAGGTGGGACGGGGTCGCCCCGGGAACCTCGGCGTCGATGATCCTCAGCGCGCCGGGAAGCTTCGTCTCGAGCAGCGTTCGTCGCTCCTCTATCCCCTTTTCCGAATACTTCGACCATCGCATCGGAACGTCTTCGTTCAGTTGGTAGAAGCTGAGGTCGGCATTCACCTCGTAGATGGTCCGCTGTCGAAACGGCGCCATCTCGCGTGCGACCTCCTGATAGCGGGGGAGCAGGGTCCGACTGATCGCATCGATATTGTCCGGGAGCAGGTTCGTGCCGTCTGGTGAGTCCATGCGGACCGGTGCGCTCTTGACGGCGGATCCACGCCGGCCCAGAAGGGCCCGCGCTTCCCGGTCGCAGGTTCGGCCCGCCGATTGTGGCCTGATCGAGGCCGCCCACCGGGGCATTGAGGGCGATGGTCGAGTAGGCCGGGCGCTGTCGACCACGTCGACGAAGGTATCAAGCCGGACCGGGTCCTCGGGAGCGAAGATCGTGCCTTGGAGCTTGGCGGCGGCCACCAGCCACCCGCCTCGGCACGGCGTGACCCCGGCCACGAGCGAGTACGGCAGATTCGGGCCGCGGCGTGCGGGGGGTTCCGCGCTCACGCAGTCGAGAGCATGGCGCCCCGGTGGCTCAGCATGCGCTCGAGCTCCTTGGGGTGTGCCGAAATGGCCATGGCGTCATCGTAGGTGACCACGTCGCGACTGGATCAGGTCGACCAGGCTGGCCTCCAAGGTGCACATGCCTTCCTGCTGATTCGTCGTGATGACGTTGAGCAGCTGGTTGGTCTTCCCCTCCCGGATGAGGTTCCGCACCGGGTTGTTCGCCACCAGGATCTCGAAGGCAGCCACCATGCCGCCGCCGATCCTCGGCACGAGCCGTCTGGGCGATCACCGCTCCGAGGGAGGCCGCGAGCTGGACCCGGATCTGCTCCTGGCGGAACGCCGGGAACACGTCGATGATTCGGTCGATCGCCTGCGCGGCATCGTTGGTGTGCAGGGTCGAGAAGACCAGGTGGCCCGTCTCGGCCAGTGTGAGGGCGAGCTGAATGGACTCGAGGTCGCGCATCTCACCGACGAGGAGGACGTCGGGGTCCTCGCGGAGGGCGGAACGCAGCGCCCGCTCGAAGGAAGGGCTGTCGAGGCCGATCTCCCGCTGGTTGACGGCGGAAAGGTTGTGCTCGTGCACGTACTCGACCGGGTCTTCGATCGTGAGGATGTGCAGTGCCCGCGTCTCGTTGATGCGCGCGATGATGGACGCGAGGGTTGTCGACTTACCGGAACCGGTCGGACCGGTAGCAGCACGAGTCCGCGGGGGAGGCGGGCCAGCCACTCGGCGATGGGCGGCAGCCCGAGTTCTTCGAAGCTCGGGATCTCCGAGGGGATCATCCGGAGCGCCAGCGCCAGCTCGCCCCTCTGGTGGAAGGCGCTGCCACGCAGTCGGGCCTTGTCCTGCCAGGTCAGTGAGAAGTCGACGTCCTGGTGCTCCTCGAGGATGGCCTCCTGCTCGGGACTCAACATGTCGTGGACGAGCTCGGCGATCTCGGCGCCCGTCAGCACCGGCTGCGCTCTCGAGTGGCCGCAGACCTCCGTCGACCCTGACCCTCGGCGCCGAACCGCTGACGAGGAGCAGGTCAGAACCCTGGTGATCCCAGAGCACCTGGAGCCAGGGATCGATCCGTTCGTTGTAGGACTCACAGTGCCACTTCCGTTTCGTTCGATGAATGTCGTCGCAGTGTGAAAACCAAAGCGCCCGGCCCAGAGGGCCGGGCGCTTTGGATCACATCTAATTGCTGACTACTGAGATGCCTGGGCAGCCAGCCGTCGTACGTAGTAGGCAGGTGGTCGCCGTTGGCCGTACCGCAACGTCGACCGTGCTGGTGCCGAGTGCTGAATCGTGTAGCCGTTCGTGGTACTCGGCCACGTCTGCAGGTAGCTGCCGCGACCAGAGTGTCGTCGACGTGGTCGGCCAGGTAGCTGCCGTTCGTTCGCCTGGTAGGCGTCGGCCGCAATCTCGACCGTCTTGCCGTCCGTGGTGCACGCAGCCGCTTGCTCTGACCGGTCACTCCGGTGAGGGAGAAGACGACGATCGCGGCGAGGATGCCGAGCACGACGATGACGATGAGCAGTTCGATCAAGGTGAAGCCGCTCTCACGGCCTCACCTGACTTCCTGCGCTCCTAATTTCGCGATAACGCTCAAACACGCGCTATACCGCCTTTCTTGTCGGGCTTGCCGGCCCGTCTCTTCATTGGATAGAGGAGCCCGGACTGGACCCTCCTGTTCGCCAAGATGCCATTTCCTGGCAAGACGGCCATGGTAACCCGGCAAACGGCGATTTTAAGCAAATAAGTACTATTTAACCTGGTGAATTGCCCTTTGTTGTTGCTACTTGTTACTATCGGCATCTCCGTCCATGCGAACGTCACTTATTGTCGGCATCAGTCGGAGTGGTCTTTAGTCTTTTGTGGTCGCGAACTATCAGGCAAGCCAGAAGAACTGCCAGATCGGACAGGTGAGTCCGATCAGCGGACTTCTAGGTGCGAGCCGCTCAGGTGACGTTGACCTGGCTGTAGATGCCGTACATGGCTGAGACCAGAGCGACGGCGACGAAGCCGACGATCAGGCCCATGAAGATGATGATGGCCGGCTCGAACAGGCTGGTGAAGTGCTTGACCTTGATCTCGAGTTCCCGGTGGTAGAAGGCGGCCGCCGTCTGAGAGCTGCTTGTCCAGCGTTCCCGTCTCCTCGCCGACTCGGAACATCTGGCGTGCAGCTGCCGGGAAGAGTCCGGTTTCGGCGAGCGGAGCGGCCAGCCCCTGTCCCTCCATCATCTGCTCACGGATGTGGTTGAGCCCCTCGGTGTAGACGGCATTGTTGGATGCTTCGGCGGTGACGGCCATGGCGCGGGGAAGGTCGACCCCGGCGGTGACCAGCGATGCCAGGACGCGGCACACGCGCTCGACGATGGCGGCCTGAAGAAGGCCTCCGGCAACGGGAAGCTTCAGAATGACCGAGTCGAGCCACGCCCGGCCCTGCCTTGACCGCCGCAGCGCCACGAATGCGACGATCACGACGCAGGATGACTGCCAGCAATGGCCCACCACCATGTGCTGATGAAGCCAGAGATGCTCAGCAACATGCGCGTCGGAAGCGGGAGCTTCGCGTTCAGCGAGGCGAAGAACGTCCTGAACTTCGGCAGCACGAAGGTGGCCAAAACGATGACCGTTACGACCGCCATGACGGCCACGACAGCGGGATAGATCAGCGCCGACGTGACTGCCGACCGGGCTTCAATGTCGGTCTCCAGGTACGTGGCGAGCTCCAGGAGCACCGTGTCGAGCGTTCCGGTCAGTTCCGCCGATTCGAGGACGGCGACGTAGTAACGGGGGAACGCTTCGGGGTGGGCCGCCGCGGCGGACGCGAAAGTGTCACCCGCCTGGAGCTCGCCGACCATGTCGAGAAGAACCCTCTTGAGGAGCTTGTCGGTCGTCTCCTCGGCGATGACCTCGAGGGCCTCCATGATCGGGATGCCTGCCTCGACGAAGACGCTGAGCTGACGAGAGAAGTGCATGATCTCTTTGCGCGAGACCGTCTTCTTCGTGATCTCGAACTTGAGGATGCTCTTGTGCTCCTTCACGTCGATCGGCTGCAGCCCGCGCTGAATCAGCATGAGGTGCGCGGCGCTCGCCGAGGGCGCCTTCTCGGTCCCGCTTACCTTCTTGCCGCTCTCGTCGAGTGCGCTGTAGCGGTAGCTCTCCAAGGTGCTCATCGCCTTCTCCTCACTCTCACAACGCGTAGATGCTTCTGATGACTTCGGACACCGTCGTGATGTCCTGTGCGACCAGATCGATTGCCTCTTGTCGCAGCGATCGCATGCCCTGTCGTTCGGCCAGCCTCCGCAGCTCGTCCTGGGTGGCCCATCCGACGACGAGACGCTTGATCTCGGGCGTGATCCGCAGCAGTTCGTAGACCCCGATTCGCTCCTGATAGCCGGTCCCGCTGCAGAAGTTGCAGCCCTGCCCGCGCACGAATTCCCGCTTCTCGGGCCCGCCGCTCTCCTCGTAGAACGCCTGCTCCGCGTCGGTCAGGGTGTACGGGGCCTTGCACGAGGGGCAGATGCGCCGAACGAGGCGCTGGCCGACGATCCCGATGACCGAAGAGGCCACGAGGAACGACTCGATGCCCATGTCGAGGAAGCGGTGGAGGGCGGAGACGGAGTCCGTCGCATGCAGCGACGAAAGCACCAGGTGGCCGGTCAGGGCGGACTGCACTGCGATGCGAGCGGTCTCGACGTCCCGGATCTCCCCGACGAGGATCACGTCGGGGTCCTGGCGGAGAATTGAGCGAAGGCCGGTGGCGAAGGTCAGCCCAGCCTGTTCGTTCGTCTGGATCTGGTTGATGCTGGGGAAGACGTACTCGACCGGGTCCTCGATCGTCATCACGTTGCGGGACTGTCGGCGATCTCCGTGAGGGTCGCGTAGAGCGTGGTCGTCTTGCCGCTCCCAGTGGGGCCCGCGCAGAGCACCATGCCGAACGGAGCCCGGACGAAGTCGGAATAGGTGTCGGCCGCATCCTTGGGCATGCCGAGCTCGCTCAGGCGGAGGACGGAACGTGTCCGGTCGAGGAGCCGCATGACGCACTTCTCACCCCAGATGGTGGCGACGGTGGCGACCCGTACGTCGACTTCTCTTGCCGTCGATCTCCGTGCGCAACTGGCCGTCTTGCGGCCGGCGACGCTCGACGATGTTCATTCCGGCCATGATCTTGATGCGGCTGATCAGGCCGACGCCCATCGATGAGGGGAGTGTCAGCACCTCCTTGAGCGCGCCGTCGATCCTGTAGCGAACCCGGATCCCCAGTTCGGACGGCTCAATGTGCACGTCAGACGCCCGGTCACGCATGGCCTGGGTGAGGATGCGTCCGACGACCTGGACAACCGGCGCATCGTCGTCCACCACGTCAGGCGTGACCGTCGTGGTCTCGACGGGCCGTCTCCGGGTGCCCTCCACGGCCTCGAAGGCCTGCACGAGGTGGTCGAGGCCGCCGATCGCCCGGTAGTTGTTCTCGATGGCGCGGCGGATCTCGGAGAGCGGCGCGAGCATGGGGCGGATCGGTGGTCCCGCTCGCTCTCTCCGAGCAGTGCCAGGAGCTCGGCTGACGGTTGGTCCGCCATTGCCACGTGGAGGCCGACCTCGTCCAGGGCCATCGGAATCACGAAATGCTCACGAGCCATCGAATCGGGGATGAGATCCAGTGCCTGCGGTTCAGGAGAGGTCTGTCGGAGATCCGCGACGTCCATCCCATAGAGCTCGGCTCTCGCATGCATGAGCTTCTGCTCGCTGAGGATGCCCATGCCGAGGAGGAAGGCTCCAAGATCCGAGTCCGACCCAGGCTCGAGCGAGGACACCTCAGCCAGCTGCTCGTCGCTGACGAGACCTTGCTGGACAAGCACATCGAGCAGGGCTGTGCTCGTCTCCGTTGGAGCCACGGTGATCGGCGAGCCGTTCGCAGACGATCCATTGGCAGCAAATCCGTTAGAAGGTGACCCGTTGACGGGCATGTCGTTGCCGGCCGCGCTGGTGTTCTTGCCGGTGGGCTTGCGCTTTTTGTGGCTAGCGCGCTTACTCAGGACCATGCTCGTGGCCCCCCGCCCGGCACAGTCGTTCTGGCGCGGCCCTCCAACGGCCGTGTGGCCCCTGCGGACAGGTTGGCACTCTCGATTCGCCAAATTCGCATTGTGCACTCCAGGGTGGACCGCCTCCACCCGGCAGAATTGAACCGTCCCTGGTCGGACGGTATCCGTAAGCAGGGCTGCCGTCTCCCTGCTGATGTATCGGACGGTATGTGAGATTTCTGAAGACACCATTTCGCTTCTCCGCCTGTTGCATTGCCCGTGATCGAAGAGAAAACCGCCGGCCCATGGTGTGTGGGGAGCGAACTGCGAACTCCACACGGCGACGAAGTGCGCCTTTCTATGAATAGGTGAACTCGTCGGCTGGTTCGAGGTAAGGATCGGCTGGTGTGTAGGTACCGATGGGGTAAGACGACGGGAGCGCAAGAACCGGGAAGTAGATCGTCCCCGCCGCCCCTCCGAGGTTCGGCACCGTCACGGTGAGTTGGTTTGTGGTCAGCGGCTGGGCGATGGTCACCTGCGAATTACCGCCCATGTTGACGCAATTTGCGCTGTAGTACGGCGCCTGAGCGACATACGGGCAGAAGCCGACGGTCATGTTCGGAATGAAGTTGTACCCGGTGATCGTGAGCGAGCTGCCGGGCGGCACAGGAGTCGTCGGACTGACGCTTGTGATGATGGGCACCTGCACGTTGTAGGTGAATACCGCCGCGGAGGTCAGTGGGCTCTGCGCCGTTTGTGTCGCGTTTTGCAGCACAATCTGGAGGTAGTACGTGGCCGGGCTGGGCACGGGCGGAGACAGTGCGCTGACGCTTTCGTACGGTGAAGCGCCCTGGGGAAGAAGAGACGACGACGCCGCTGTTGGTGTTGCTGGGACTCGCCACGCAGGTTCCTCCCCCTGTGGGGCAGAAGTTGACCTGCACCGAAGCACCACTCGTGGGTGCCCAGAAGTTCGTTCCGAGAATGGTGACGGTATTGCCGCCAGTGATCGATCCGCTCGTCACGGAACCCGAGAGCCCGACGACGCTCGGTGTCGGCAGTGTCGGCGTGTTGTACGAGAAGACGGACGAATAGGCGCTCGTCCCACCAGGCGTGGAGACAGTGACGAAATATGAGGTGCCTGAAAGTACGGCGGGCGAGGTCACTTCGAGGCAGCTCGGAAGTGCGCAGCTCGAGGGAGGGTTGGAGACGAGCGTGGCCGAAACGGGGGGGTTATAGCCTTCTACGTTGGTCGGATTGACAGGAGCGCCCCCGAGATTCCTGCACGAAGTTGACAGTCGCTGCGTTGGTGAAACCCGTGCCCGTGATGGTCACGGTCGCACCGCCGGATGATTGGCCGCCAGCAGGAGTCACCGAGGTCACGGTGGGAACAACCGGATTCCACTGCCAACTCTGCTGTGTCATGCTCTCGCCGCAGTAGCCACCTGAACTGATTGACGTGCACTGCTGCGGGGTCAACTGGGGGGCCGTGGCACCGATCTGATTGTCATCGAAGGCGACGACCGCTTGAAGGAGTGGCACGGCAGCGCACGTTGCCGGCGATACGCCGGTAAGGCAGGCCGAGTAGGTAACGACGCGGGTGTTCGCGTTGTAGGGCTGCCAGACCATTGTGCAGTACACGGAAATAGTCGCCTGCTCGTTCGGAACTAGGTAATTGTACGTGGAGGTGGGAGAAGGGCCCAAGCACGGTACTGGTGCGGCGGCGTCGAGCAATCCGTACGGATCGAACGCCAAGCGAGTGTTCTGAACGGCCAGGTTCACGGCGTCGGTGGCAGCGAACTCGACGTTCCTCTCGTACGAGTACGCGGTCGTGCCTTTCAGACTGGTCCCCACCCAGCCGAGCAGCCCGGTGACGATGAGGCTCACCGCGATAAGGAAGATCAGTGCGAGGATGAGGACGGCCCCGGACTCGTCACCTCCGTTTTTGACCTGTGTTGCGGAGCGAGCAGCCATGTCATCGATTCGTGCACGAGCCACAACTCGCCTGAAATGCGCCCGGAGGATCATCATGTGATGGTCTCTCGCTGAGTACCGGAGGTCAGGCCCGTGCCTGCCACCGTGATGGTCGGGCTCCCGGCAGTCCTGTCGCCGTAGTAGAAGGTGGTGCTCGAAGCCCCGGCAGCGATGGAGACCGAGGTCACGCTCGTGCCGCCCGAGGTGGCGGCGAACTTCCCGTTGGCCGAGGTGCTGGAGAGGTTGACCGTGAGCTTGGCCGCCGTGGTGATCGGTGTACCGGCGGCATTTTCGAGCGTGACGGTGATCGGTCCGATATTCGCGTTGTTGTTGCTGTGCAAGCCGCTGACGGGATTCGATGTGATCACGAGCTGGTTCGGGCCGATGGTCTCCTGCTGGGTGTCGGAGGTGAGGCCCGTGTGAGCGGCCGTGATGGTGGGCGTGCCCGTTGCGTTGTAGCCGTAGTAGAAGTTGGCGCTCGAGGAGCCGTTCGGGATGGTGATCGTCAGTGTCGTGCTCCCCGCCGCGTTGAGGGTCTGCGAGAAGCTGGCGTTGGCGGGCGTCGTCGAGCTCAGGGCGACTGTCTCACCGGTGCCGGTGGCATTGACCGCGTTGCCGTACTGGTCCTGCATCTGAACCGTGATCGGGCCCAGGGCGGCATTGGCGGACGCGACACCCGACACCGGCGCAGTGGTGTAGTTCAATTGTGGAGACCGTCCCTGCGTTGATCGTCTCTTGCTGCGTATCCGACGTCAGGCCTGTCGCCGCCGCCGTGATCGTCGGCGTGCCGGCCGTGGTGTCTCCGTAGTAGGCGGTGGTGCTGCCGGACGCCGATGGGATGGTGATCGAGGTCACGTTCGTGCCGCCTGAGGCGGTCGCGAACACACCGGTACCGGATGTGCTCGTGAGGCCCACAGTCAGGTTGGTTCCCGTGGTGATCGGTGTACCGGCAACATTTTCGAGCGTGACAGTGACCGGTCCAAGGGTCGCGCTGCTGTTTGCCGTGCCGCTGACGGGATTCGATGTGATCACGAGCTGGTTCGGGCCGATGGTCTCCTGCTGGGTGTCGGAGGTGAGGCCCGTGTGAGCGGCCGTGATGGTGGGCGTGCCCGTTGCGTTGTAGCCGTAGTAGAAGTTGGCGCTCGAGGAGCCGTTCGGGATGGTGATCGTCAGTGTCGTGCTCCCCGCCACGTTGAGGGTCTGCGAGAAGCTGGCGTTGGCGGGCGTCGTCGAGCTCAGGGCGACTGTCTCACCGGTGCCGGTGGCGTTGACCGCGTTGCCGTACTGGTCCTGCATCTGAACCGTGATCGGGCCCAGGGCGGCGTTGGCGGACGCGACACCCGACACCGGCGCAGTGGTGTAGTTCAATTGTGAGACCGTCCCTGCGTTGATCGTCTCTTGCTGCGTATCCGACGTCAGGCCTGTCGCCGCCGCCGTGATCGTCGGCGTGCCGGCCGTGGTGTCTCCGTAGTAGGCGGTCACCGATGCGGTGTTGGGAGGCAAGGAGACGCTCGTCACAGTGGTGCCGCCGGAGGTCGCGGCGAACTTGCCCGTTCCGGAGGTGCTCGAGAGCGTGAGTGTGGTGGCGCTTGCCTTGGTCGTCGCGTTGCCGAAGGTGTCTTCGAGGGTCACCGTGAAGGCGTTCGTGGCCGAGGCGTTCGCTGCGCCACCGAAGGCGCTCGAGGTGATGTCCAACTGCGTCCCGGTCGCGCCAGTGATGGTCTCGCCCTGGGTGCCCGAGGCCAGGCCTGTTGCGCCCGCTGTGATGGTCGGCGTTCCCGCCTTGGTGTCGCCGTAATAGGCGGTCACCGATGTGGCGTTGGCGGGGAGGGAGACGCTCGTGATAACCGTCCCGCCGGAGGAGGCGGCAAACTCGTGGGCGCCAGTCGAGTTCGAGGTGAGGGTAAGGGGGGTGGCACTACTCGACGTGGTCGTATTCCCGTACGTGTCCTGGAGCGTCACTGTGAAGGCGTTGGTGGCCGAGGTACTGGCCCCGCTGCTGAATGTGCTCGAAGTGATCGCGAGCTGCGACCCGGTCAGTGCCGTGATGGTCTCGGCCTGGGTGCCCGAGGTCAGCCCACTCACTGCCGCCGTGATGGTCGGCGTGCCGGCCTTGGTGTCGCCGTAGTAGGCGGTGACCGACGCGGTGTTGGCGGGCAAGGAGACGCTGGTGGCGGCCGTCCCGCCCGAGGTGGCGGCAAACTTGCCGGTGGCCGTGGCCGTGGTCGTGAGGCCAACCGTGGTCGCAGTCGCCTTGGTGGTGGCGTTGCCGAACGCGTCCTCGAGGGTCACTGTGAAGGCGTTGGTGGGCGAGGTGTTGGCGCCGCCACTGAAGGCGTTCGAGGTGATGGCCAGCTGTGTCCCGGTCCCACCTGTGATGGTCTCGGCCTGGGTGCCGGAGGTCAGGCCGGTCACTGCCGCCGTGATGGTCGGGGTCCCCACCTTCGTGTCGCCGTAGTAGGCGGTGACCGACGCGGTGTTGGCGGGCAAGGAGACGCTATTGGCGGCCGTCCCGCCCGAGGTGGCAGCGAACTTGCCGGTGGCCGTGGCCGTGGTCGTGAGGCCAACCGTGGTCGCAGTCGCCTTGGTGGTGGCGTTGCCGAAGGCATCCTCGAGTGTCACGGTGAAGGCGTTGGTGGCCGTCGAACTCGCCCCGCCGCTGAAGGCGCTCGAAGTGATGGCCAACTGGGTCCCGGTCCCACTCGTGATGGTCTCACCCTGGGTGCCTGAGGCCAGGCCCGTCGCGCCCGCCGTGATGGTCGGGGTGCCGGCCTTGGTATCGCCGTAGTAGCCGGTGATCGATGCGGTGTTGGCGGGCAGAGAGACGCTGGTCACAGCAGTGCCGCCCGAGGCCGCGGCGAACTTGCCCGTGCCCGAAGTGCTCGAGAGATTGACTGTGGTGGCACCGCCCGTCGTGGTCGTGTTGCCGAAGGCGTCCTCGAGGGTCACGGTGAAGGCGTTGCTCGCAGAGGAACTCGCTGCACCGCTGAAGGCGGTCGACGTAATGACGAGTTGGGTCCCCGCACCGACGGTGATGGTCTCGACCTGGGCGCCGGAGTTCAGGCCAGTCGCTGCCGCCGTGATGGTGGGAGTCCCGGCCTTGGTGTCGCCATAGTAGGCGGTGACCGATGCCGTGTTCGCGGGCAGCGAGACGCTGGTGGCGGCCGTCCCGCCCGAGGTGGCGGCAAACTTGCCGGTGGCCGTGGCCGTGGTCGTGAGGCCAACCGTGGTCGCAGTCGCCTTGGTGGTGGCGTTGCCGAACGTCGTCCTCGAGGGTCACTGTGAAGGCGTTGGTGGGCGAGGTGTTGGCGCCGCCACTGAAGGCGTTCGAGGTGATGGCCAGCTGTGTCCCGGTCCCACCTGTGATGGTCTCGGCCTGGGTGCCGGAGGTCAGGCCGGTCACTGCCGCCGTGATGGTCGGGGTCCCCACCTTCGTGTCGCCGTAGTAGGCGGTGACCGACGCGGTGTTGGCGGGCAAGGAGACGCTATTGGCGGCCGTCCCGCCCGAGGTGGCAGCGAACTTGCCGGTGGCCGTGGCCGTGGTCGTGAGGCCGACCGTGGTCGCAGTCGCCTTGGTGGTGGCGTTGCCGAACGCGTCCTCGAGGGTCACTGTGAAGGCGTTGGTGGGCGAGGTGTTGGCGCCGCCACTGAAGGCGTTCGAGGTGATGGCCAGCTGTGTCCCGGTCCCACCTGTGATGGTCTCGGCCTGGGTGCCGGAGGTCAGGCCCGTCGCAGCCGCAGTGACGACCGGCGTGCCGGCCTTGGTATCGCCGTAGAAGAAGCTGGCGGTCGAGTTGCCAGCTGGGATGCTGACCGAGGTCACGGGCGTCCCGCCCGAGATGGCGGCGAACTCGTGGATGCCTGAGGAGCTCGACGAGAGGTTGACGGTCGTCGCCGACGTGGTGGCGTTGCCGTAGACGTCCTGCTCTTGGATTGTGATCGGGCCAAGAGTGGCGCTATTCGATGCAGCGCCTGACCTGGTTGTCGTAGTAAAGATCAGCTGCCCAGCGGTCCCCGGCGTGATGGTCTCCCCCTGTGTGGCTGACGTCAGACCCGTGGCGGCTGCAGTGATGGTCGGGGTCCCCGCCTTGGTGTCGCCGTAATAAGCGGTCACCGAAGAAGCGTTGGCCGGCAGCGAGACGCTGCTGACGGTCGCCCCACCCGAGGCCGCGGCGAATGTCCCGCTCGTGGTATCCGTCGTCGAGAGATTCACGGTGGTCGCGGTGGTCTTGGCGGTGGCGTTGCCGAAGGCGTCCTCGAGAGTCACGGTGAAAGCACTGGTGGCCAACGTGCTGGCCCCTCCGCTGAACGCGCTCGAGGTGATGGCCAACTTGGTGCCAGTCCCTCCAGTGATCGTTTCCGTTTGCGTGCCCGGGTTGAGACCAGTTGCCGTTGCCGTGATGATCGGCGTCCCGGCCAGAGTGTCGCCGTAGTAAGCCGTCACCGATGCGGCGTTGGCCCCCAAGGTGACGGTGGTCACGGCTGCGCCCCCCGAGGTGGCGGCGAACTCGTGGGTGCCCGTAGAGCTGGAGGACAGAGTGATCGTGGTCGCCGTCGCCTTGGTGGAGGGGTTACCGAACACGTCCACGACGCCCACCGTGAAGGAAGTCGTCGCAGAGGCGCTCGCGCCGGCGCTGAAGGTACTGATGCCAAGCTTGGTCCCGGGCAGCGCCGTGATAGTCGCTGTCTGGGTGGCGGAGGTCAGGCCCGTCCCCGCCGCGGTGATGGTCGGGGTCCCGGCCTTGGTATCGCCGTAGTAGAAGCTGGCTGTCGAGTTACTCCCGGGGATCACGACCGACGTGATGGCAGGACCGCCCGAGGCGGCAGCGAAGATGGCGCCGCTGGACGACGAGGTCAGGTTGACGGTGGTCGGGCCGCCGCTCGAGGTCACGTTGCCGTAGGCATCTTGCTCCTGGACCGTGAGCGGGCCCAAGGTGGCGGTGTTCGATGCGGGCCCGCTGACCTGGTTCGTGATGAACAACAACTTGGCTGGAGCCCCCGCGGTGATGGTCTCCTGCTGCGCCGCCGATGTCAGCCCGGTCGCCGCTGCGGTGATGGTCGGGGTGCCGGGAATCTCATCGCCGTAGAAGGCGCTGACCGAAGAGCTGTTGGCCGGCAAGGAGACGCTTACCACGTTCGCCCCGCCGGAGGAGGCGGCGAATTCATGGGTGCCGGTGGAGTTCGATGTCAGGTTGACCGTCACCGCAGTCGTGCGGGTGGTCGCGTTCCCGTACGTGTCTTGCAGAGTCACCGTGAAGGGGTTGGTGGCCGAAGAGTTTGCGGCGCCGGTGAAGGCCGTCGAAGTGATGGCCAGTTGGGTCCCGCCTCCGGTCGCCGCGGTGATGGTCTCTTGTTGCGTACCCGAGCTGAGTCCATTGGCCGCCGCGGTGATGGTGGGCGTTCCGGCCCGCTCGTCCCCGTAGTAGGCGGTGACGGAAGATGCGTTGGCCGGCAGCGTGACGCTGGTGACAGACGCCCCACCTCTCGCCGCCGCGAACTCGTAGATGCCGGCCGAGTTCGAGAGCAGATTGACAGTGATCGGACCAAGTGCGGTCCCCGTGGTCACATTGCCGTATGCGTCCTCGAGGGTCACGGTGAACGCATTTGTCGGCGAGGAACTCGCTGCACTGTTGAAGGCGGTCGAGGTGATGGCCAGTTGGGATGCGGCTCCTGCTGTGACGGTCTCGGTCTGCGATTTCGTCAACGTTCCCGATGTCGCCGTGATGACCGGGGTTCCCACCTTTGTGTCGCCGTAGTAGAAGGTCACCGAGGATTGGCCGCTCGGGATGTTCACAGTGGCTGCACCCGAAGCGGTGGTCAGGCCCTGCGTCGTGCTGAAGACGTACGAACCCGTCGAGTTCGAGGTCAGGTTGACGGCCAGGCCGACGGTCGTCGGGGTGCCATTGGCAGACTCCTCGGTGATCGTGATCGGGCCAAGTGCGGCGCCCGCGGACAGCGCCGCCTGACACCGGATTGGTCGAGAACACCAGCTGGGTGGGGCCGCCGGTCACCGTCTCCTTTTGCGTGGCAGAGGTGAGCCCGGACGCGGCCGCGGTGATGGTCGGAGTCCCGGTCAAGGTGTCGCCGTAGTACACGGTGACCGATGACTGGCCCGCCGGCAGACTGATCGACGTGTTCCTGCCGGTCGGCCTGGTGGATCCAGTCGTCGTGTTGAAGATGTAGGTGCCGGTGGAACTCGAACTCAGCGTGAGCGCGGTGGGGTTGTTGTTCACGTTCGTGGTCAGGTTGCCGTACGTGTCCTCGAGGGCCACAGTGAACGGCGTCGATGCCGAGTTGCCCGCCCCGGCGCTAAACGGACTGCTCGTGATGACGAGTTGGGTCGGGGTACCGCCCTTGATGGTCTCGGACTGCGTTCCCGCCAGCAAGCCGGAGGCGCCAGGCGGCGTTGCCGTGATGGTCGGGGTGCCGGCCACTGAATCGCCGTAATAGAAGGAGGCAGACGCCGACCCTGAGGGGATGGTGACCGAGGTCGTGGAGCTACCGCCTGAGGTCAGTGCAAAGACGCCGCTCGACGAACTCGAGGTCAAGTTGATTGTTTCTGCGACCGTTGTGGGGATCGGGTTTCCGAAGCTGTCTTGAATCTGGACCGTGATCGGGCCCGAGGTGGCGCTCTTCGAAGCAGTTCCCGAGATGGCGGTCGTGGTGAAGGCGGGCCGCGATGCGGGGTTGGCACCCACCGTGAACGAGGTGCCGGAGGTGGGGAGCAGGCCTGGGTCGACAGCCTGAATCTGATAGGACCCGGCCAGATTCACGCTGCAGTCCGAGAACTGGACGATGCCGTAAGACTCGACTCCCGAGCACGTGTTCGAAATCGAGCCACCCGCGGGTGCCGACATGATCGAGAGGGTCACCGACGAGAAGTCACTTGACACGATGTCGCCGGTCTTGTCCTCGATGGCCACCTCGGGCTGAGGGGTGAACGGAGTGTCTGCAAAGTTGCCGGTCGCCTGCGGCTGTTGCAGCCAGGCCAGCTGGTAAGCGGCGCCGGCGCTCCCCGGCAACGCAGGTGCGGCCGGATCGGAAACTACGGTCGTGACCGTGATGGGGGGAACGCTCACGTTCGCCGATGTGGACGAGATGGTCAGGGTGTACTGCTGAGGAGCCCGCCGGCGATACAGGTGTTCGGGCGGGGTAGGGAGGGGGTGCCTGGAAGGCCGATCCGTTCCACCAGCCCATCGTGTAGGTCACTTGGAAGCTTCCGGCGAGACCGGGAAACGTGGGCACGTAGGTGTTCGGGCAGCTGAATGGGTCGGTCTGCCCGGGCTGGTTCGCAAATGCCTGCGCCTCCTGCTGAATGTCCGCAATGGCCGTGTTGGTGGCATGGTATGGAAGAGTCCAGCGAACCAGGTGGCGGTGCTGGGACGATGCGGTGATTGACGTGGCGAATCCCGTCAGGAGAGCGACCGCGGCAATACCGATGACGACCAGGCCAGAAGCACCTCAAGGAGAGTGTCGCCACGTTCAGAGTTCTCTCCGGACTCATGGTCACCACTCCGGCGCCGAATTTGCTCGGCCTTGTGCCGCAGGAATTCGGTGCCCGGCCTCACAGGAGCACCCCAAGGAACACTGCCTGGTAACCGCCGCTCTGCATGGTGATCGTCACGTTCTGTGCGGCAAAGGAGTTGGGTGGCTCTGGCGCTTCCAACATCAATGAGCCTGTTTTGTCGAGCTGGACGTTCGCCTCGCAACCCACGGATGAAGCATTCGTCGGATATTGCGAGTACGGCGCGGTGGCGTTGATGGTGATCGGCGTGTCGTAGGACGTCGGTGAGTTCGAGGGACTCCCGACGTACTGGTTCAGGCTGGTCGGCGTCGGACCCGTGTACTTGAAGAGTCCGTTGTTGTTGGGATCCACGGTGTCGTCGCACGAATCGCCATAGAACGAGCTGGTCGTATTGGGCAGGATGTTCCAGTTCACGCTGGTGTCGGTGTAGAGGTTGAACTCGTTTGTGTCGGTCGATTCTGCGTCTCCGGTCACCAACGTCCAGTTGGTGGCCGGGGCACCGGTCGCGGTCGTCACCTGGATGTTCGTGAAGTTCAGCGTCGTCAGGCAGCCGTTGGCGCCGTTACAACCTGCAAAGTTGCCCAGGTTGGGGGGATTTCTCGAAGAGATGGCGGGATAGCCCTGGATGCCCTGGTAGAAGACCGTTGTTGCCCAAATAGGGCTCGCTGTTGTTTCCCTGATTGGGAAGATCGAACATCGGGATCTGCTGAGGGGCGACCGTTTTGCGATGTTCCACTTACGCTGAGGCAGAACTGCAGGATGTCCGGGGAGTCAGCGATGGAGAACTGCATCGGTGTGCAGGTGGGAGAGGGGTTGGTGAATGTCTTGAGGTAGCTCGCCTGAGTGGCGGTACTGGCGCCCGAGGCGGAGAAGTCTGCGAAGCAGAGGATTTTGGCGTACTGGCCGGACCCTGGGTTTGCGAGGTTGCACGAGGGAAGCGTCTGGCTCGCGCCACCCTGAGGCGCCGAACCGTTCGACGAGCTCGCGGTCGGGAGGCCGCTGAGGGAGTAAGAGAACGCACTCGCCGGGGCCTTGACGCTGATGGTGACTCCGTAGAGGCCCTGCGTTGGGGTCCAGCCCTGATTGGTCTTGTAGCTGAACCCCGTGGGGCTGAGCGCAACAGTCGGTGTTCCCACGTTCGTCCCGAGGACTCGGGTGGTCGTCGGGGTAGACGATGCGCCAGAGGTGCACAGCTCCCTGAGCAATGAGGTCTTCGTGCCCGCCGCGGTCACCACGTAGGAGACGACGGTCTCGTCAGGTTCCAACCGAATTCTGCGCCCACTGAGGCCGACGAGCTGCTGTCCGGTCGATCCGCAGGCAGGCGTGGTGACCGTCTGGATCTCCTGGGCACTCTGCACGTCCTTGTTGAAGACGGAAGAGCTGACCAGCGCATCGTTGGAGTCGCTCATCCGATTAGAGGTGCCCCCTTGGAGATTAGGACTGAGATCAGGGCAACGGCGATCGCGCCCACGACGATCGGCAGAATCGTGACGGTGATGATGAGCTCAATCAGCGTGAAGCCGGCGTCGTTCAGCTCCGCCTCAGTGCGCGCCGCCATCCGTCGGCGCATGGCGTGCCGCACGATGGCGATCGGATGGCGGGATGCTCCGCGCCGATTCACGGCTGCACCCCGACGCTCGGAGCACGGAGCGCGGGCTGGCTGCCTTGGTCGACATTGGGGACACAGCAGTGGCCAGGCCGGTCGTGACCGGTCGCCAATATTTCGTTGTCGGTTCGCCGCTTCGCCAAAGCCATGCTCCCAATAAGCGGACCGCCTACGCCCGACTTACCTCAAGGGTAAACCCTGAGGAGGCAAATTTACCTCTATAAATCCCTTTGGTCGAGCACCGCGTCTCGCTGGTATCCGCCCAAAGGAGGTGCAACCTTGACCAATGGAGTCGGCGCCCGGTGCGCCGAACCTGAGCGTATTTCCCCGAACCGCTGCACGTCCTCGGCCTGATACGTGCCCGTCGCAGGTCCCCGAACAGGGACGATGTGTCTCAGCGTGGGTCTGACGAGCTCCAAAACGACGAACCCTCGACCTCCGCTCGAGGCGAAGGCATTTTAGGGCTCCCGGACCCCCCTCGGGACGAATGACAACATCACAACAATTCGACAAACTCCACCGCTATTGCATTGGCGCACGTCGATCCCTGCACTTGGAAGTCGTTGGAGCAAGATTCTCCGCCGCCTATATGCGTTGGTCTCAGGTCCATTTCCTCGTTATCTCGGGACGGAGTCTGGGCCGTCTGGCTGCGCGAGCCAACTGTGGTGCGCAGCGCAGTGAGGAAGTCGTTGTGCCGTCACTCTTCTTGCCGCCGTGCGGTGCCGCGACCACGAGTGTTGCCCATGTGCCACCCCGCGCAGACGTCACAGCGATAGACGCTCAACTCCACGCCAGACTCCTGCCGTCGTACGAGTGCAGCGGTAAACGCGTCGCCCTGACTCCTATATGCGGCCTTCGGATGCCCGTCAGCACGCCAGTGTGAACCCAGGCCCGCGACTCGGTTCCCCCCCTTGGCCTGACGACCTTGGCCCTTGCGCTCGTTGTTGCGACGCGGCATGACGTCATTCTTGTGGTTGACGGCGGCAGCGAGCGCAGGACTCCATGCCGAGTGCGAGCGGGGCCCCGACGCGCCCTGGATTCGACGGAGGGGGAAAGGGGGTCAAATCCGGCGCGCCGAGACCACGGCAATGTTACCCGTGCCCCGTGGGTCAAGCAGGCAGTTCTGCCTGATTGGCCCACGGTGAGACCGGGAGAAAGTGGATCTGGCCTGGACTTTCTTGTCGCGTTCTGTTGTCTCCGGCTGCCTGAAGTGGTCCGAGAGATCCGTAGGCGGCCACCTTTGTGATGGGCCGATAGCTCTGCCACCATCTCTGGATGGCAAAGACCGTGATTGTGAAGCTGACGGATGACATCGATGGGGGAGACGCCGATGAGACGATCCAGTTCGCCCTGGACGGCAGGTCCTACGAGGTGGACCTGAGCACCGAAAATGCATCCAAACTGCGAGAAGCGCTTAAGCCCTACGTCGAAAACGGGAGGGCTGGGGATGGGATTCGTTCCCGCTCGCCTCGGCCCAGTGGGCCGCCGACACAGGACACGCTCTATTCAAAGCTGACGGACGCCGAGAAGACGCGCTTCCGGGCTTGGGCCGACATGCCGACGGCTCGACGGATCAGTGACGCCGCGGGTCAAGAGTTGGATTGCGGCCGGGAAGCCCTGACCCTCCGGAGCTTCAGATGCCCTAGGTCTTTGCTTGAACGCCGGCGAACCTGGAGCCTTCTACGCCCAGCTGAGGATCCCGTAGGTGTTGCACAGTCCCATGAGATCGATCAGCAGGAACGCCGAGACGACGGCGATCACGAACGGCGCCTTCCATCGACGACCGCCCCGGCTCGCGGCGGGAGGCATGTACCAGACCGGTAACGCCGAACCCAGCTGTGCCAGGTGGATGCCGATCGGCACCGCCCCTTCGGCGATGGGCGCGTCCGGGTCGGCGGCCAGAGCCAGCGCGGTCAACTCGGCGTCCGTGGGGGTTTCATCAGGGTCCACTTCCTCCGGCGTCATACAGGTCAAGCTACCGTCTTGAACCTGGCCCGGTACGCCAGGGACTCGTCGGAGGTGACGAAGATGGCCGATGAACAGGCCGGAACCGCGGAACCCGTGGTGTCCGATCCGGACGGGGCTCACGCCGGGAGCGGGGTACTCCCGAAGTCGCCTGGGTGGTATCCCGATCGCGCCACTCCAACCGACCAGTCCTATTGGGACGGTCAGAACTGGACGGGGAGGAGGCGGTGGACGTCGGGGAAGGGATGGCTGGTTGCCGGCGATGCTCCGGAGGCAGCCTTGCATGACTCGACCCCGCCAGCCGTAAGTCCACGCTTGTCCGCCAATCCTTACGTTTCGGTGAGACCATCCCGGTCCAAGGCGACCGGTTTCACGCTGAATCTCGGCGTCTTCTTGCTGCTGGTGTGCGGCGTCGCGCTGATGTACGGATCCGTCGGCGAGTGGGTGCACGTCAGCGGGAGCGTCGGTCTCGCCAATTTTCACGTCTCCGTCAATGGCACCGACCCCGGTGTCTCCAACCTGATCACGGTCAACGGATGGGTCACGTTCATCGGTGGCATCCTGCTCGTCATCTTCGCCTGCTTCGAGATGACGTCAGGGGAGATTCAGCTGGCGATCCTCACCACCGTGATCGCAGCTGTGACGGCGGTCTTCGCCATCTACGACATGTTCCGCATTGTGCAGAAGATCTCGCAGGTGCCCGCCAGCTTGAGCGCTGACGTGAGCGTCGGTTGGGGACTCATCTGTGTGTTGAGTGCCGCAGTGCTCGCCACCCTGATCGCCCTGGTGCGGTTGCTGCAGCACTGAGGTCTTGGCCAGCGACCGGCTGGCGGAGCCGGTCGCTGGCCTGCGACCTACTGCGGGGGACCCGAGGAGAGCTGGACCGTCGCGGTGTGGGTCTGCCCGGAGCCGTCGGTCCACCCGATGCTCACCTTGTCGCCGGGGTGGTAGATGCTGATCGCGTTGGTGAGATCGTTGGCGGAACCGATCGACTTGCCTCCCAGCGAGGTGATCACGTCACCCTCGGCCAGGCCGGCCTCCTGAGCGGGACCGTTCGTGACCGTACTGGCCACCGAGGCTCCGGATGCGGACGATCCGGTGTTGCCGGTGCTGCCCGTGCTGCCGGAGTTTCCTCCGAAGAGGCCTCCGAAGCCGCCACCGAAGCCGCCTCCGCTGTCCCGTCGCCCGCCCTGGGAGCCGCTGCTCGCAGCGTTTATCTCGACGCCGAGGAATGCCGTCTCACCGATGTGGACGGTGGACGAGCCGGATCCGGCCTCGATCGCCCTGGCGATGGACAGTGCGGTGTCGATGGGAATGGCGAAGCCCTGGGTGCCCGAGGAATCGCCGTTGTACTGGAACGAGGTCCCGGCGGAGGCGGCGGTGTCCATCCCGATCACGTCGCCCGAGGTGTTGACCAGCGACCCGCCCGAGTCTCCGGGCTGGATGTCAGCGTTGGTCTCGATGAGACCAGTCAGCTGCTCTGACGTGCCGTCACCGTCGTCGCTGGCGGTGATCGACTGGTTCAGCGCAGTCACCGTTCCGCCCACCGCGCTCGGTGTCCCGCCGGTGCCGCCGGCGTTCCCGATGCCGACGACGTCCTGGCCGACCGAGGCGTTGGACGAGTTGCCGAGGGTCGCCGTCTGCAGACCCGAAGCGTTGTGCAGCTGCAGGACCGCGACATCCTTCGTCCGGTCGTACCCCACGACGCTGGCGGTGTAAGTCTTGTTGTTGCCGATGTCGGTGACGCTGATGCTCGTCGCACCGTCGATCACGTGGTTGTTGGTCAGGATCACGCCGTTGGACGAGAGCACAATGCCCGTGCCAGCGGCCTGCTCTTGCTGGTAGCCGAGTGTCGTGTTGATGTCGACGAGGCCGGGGTCGACCTTGGACGCGATGGCGTTGACATCACTCGGACCCGATGAGCCCGATGAGCCCGAGCCACCGCTGCCCGTGTTGCCGGAGCTTCCCGAGTTGCCGAGCCCGCCGAAGGCGTTGCCGAAGGGATTCCCCGAGGAGCCGGATCCCCCAGAGGAGTTCGAGCCGCCGGAGGACCCGGGACTTGAAGGCAGACGCGAGTTGCCCGAGGTCGGGCTGAAGGCCTGTGTGCTCCCACCATTGTTCGTCGTTGCGTGGCCGATGCCGAAGCCGGCGCCCAGGACAGCCAGGGCGGCGGCTCCAGCCAGGAGGCCGTTCCGGACGTGGTGGTTGCTCGCGCCACTCGTTGCCGCAGTCGTCGGGGGCGTCGACCATGTGGGCGCCCCCGGGTCGGTGGGCGGAGGAGTGCCGAATGAGGATGCCGGTGCTGCACCGAGCATGGGATTACCGGCCAGGGCGCCCATGGCGTAGGTGCCCTGCGGCGGGGTCGAGCCTGCCGGCGGCGTCTGATCGTGGACGAAGCCCATCGGGGGGGTGTCGGGCTGCTGGGGGAGCGGAAGGGGCTGGTCGAATGCCGGGGGAGTCACCGAGGGCAGCGGAATCGCGGCCTGGCTCGTTGTCTCGGGCACAGCGTTCGGAGCGGTCTCCGGGTTGGGGTCGCCCTGCGGCCCCTCGTTCGTCTGGTCGTTCTGGTCCTCGGTCATGTCTGCGGTCCTCCGTCCGAGCTCGGGCGGCCCGAGCTCTCCACGGGTTCAATTGGACACGGCAGGTCTGTATGCCAGGTCAGAGAAAGTTATGACCCGGATAAATGTTGTCTGTGCGAACAGGATGCCGCGTAACCAGCGTCAACCTGGAGGAAGCGCCCGAGCGGTGACCTCGAGGGGCCAGATCGAGCGATTCGGAAGGTCAGAAGCTCCGCGGCCGGCCCGAGAACGAGGTGCTCAGTCCCCAGTGGCAACGACGGCCAAGAGTCTGTGGCGTTGAGCTTCCTTCGTTCGCGGGCTCGGCTGCGAGCTCGCGCCGCAAGGCCAGGCCGAGGTCACCCGGCCGCGCCTCAATGCCGCGTACCTCGACTCGCCATTCGTAGTCGGCGGAGGTCAGTGCGCCATCGGTGCCCATGATGGCGGCGTCCGGGCAGGCGCGACGGGCACTGGTGAGCAGATCGAACTGGACGTCGTAGACATCGCGACCGGAATGATCGAACGGCACTGCGCCAGAAACGCGGGGAGATTCGATGACCACGACCCAGCGAGGCCCTTGCCGGCAGAGGTAGAGGGATGCGTAGTCGATGACACCGCGGTGAAGCGGAATGTTGGACTCGCTCCTCGGCTGCATCATGAGTGGAACGCCTGATCGCGACGTGGCCGAGCAGGCCCAAAGTCCCAGTGAAGTCCCGCCACGTCCATTCCTGTTTCCCGCTTCCCCGCCGGGGCTCCGGCTCCTCGTGCCCCACCCCTCGGAGGCGCAAGCACCATCGTTGCAGGCTCGCCCCCATCCCGGCCAGAGCCGAAGTGCCCTTCTGGCAGGACGCCCGTGGGGCGCGCTCCCTGCGACGGACTCCGCGGTGCCGAGCAACCGCTCCACCGGAGGGACCTCCTTCTTCAGGGACGAACGCGAACGTGAAGCGTCAGTGAAGGAGCGTGAGGGCCGACGGGTGCGCGACGGAACTGAGCACGCCGATGAGCAGCGCGCCCTGCAGAAACGCCAGCACGCCCACGACAGCGCCTTCGAGAGAGCGGGGTAACTTCCAGGCGAAGGCGACGAAGAGCGGGAAGGCGGCCATGGCGTAGCGCGGGATGCTGTCGGTGTAGTACGCGCTGTAGGCGATCAGGAGCGCTCCAATTGTGTACACCCACCAGCTGGCGGGCACGGAGGCAATGGCTCCTCTGGCGGTGCGCAGGGTACGCGACAGGCGATCGAGGAGCCAGATGCCGACGAAGCCCAGGACCAGTGCCAACCCGGCCATGGCATCGGTCAGGAGGGTCGCCCCGCCGTGGAGCGTGGCGAAGAGGGCGCCGACGGGAGTGATGAACCACACGAAGTGTTGTCCCTGCCAGAACCGCTCTGCCGAGAGGAACGCCGCCGGTGTGCCCACCATCGCCCAGCCGTAGGCCATGAAAGCGACAAGTCCCAGAGGAGCGATCACGGCGGCGACGGCCGGTCTC
This sequence comes from uncultured Acidimicrobiaceae bacterium, assembly GCA_963850185.1. Lineage (GTDB taxonomy): Bacteria > Actinomycetota > Acidimicrobiia > Acidimicrobiales > RAAP-2 > Bog-473. The sequence continues at coordinate 366,608 of CAWKKE010000010.1, read as the reverse complement.
CAGGTTCGCCCGCGCCACGCGGCCGGGAGCGCCACGACGAGGACAGCCGCGATGACGGCGACACCGGTGGTCCGGGTCAGTCCCGCCCCACAGGCGCAGAGTGCCGCCGTGATCCAGTAGCGCCGCGACAAGGCGAAGAGGCAGCCGGCGGCTGCGGTCAGGAAGAGCCCCTCGGTGTAGGCGAGGGACAGCACGTACGCGGTCGGGCAGAAGGCGTAGAGCAGGACAGCGCGGTCGGCCAGCCTGCCGCCGAAGATCTCCCGGACAGCCAGCCAGATGGCGAGCGCCGAGGTCAGTCCGAAGACGAAGGCGGCCAGGACGGCCGCGTCGGCGAGGTTCAGCCGGGTGACCTCGGACACAGCGCGGACAGTGGCCGGGAAGCCGGGAAAGAAGGCCCAGCGGCTTCCCTGACCCTCTTGATAGAGCCGGTCCGGGTAGCCGTGCTGGGCGATCTTCAGATACCAGCGGCCGTCGAAAGCCGTGCCCATGGTCTGCATGACGTGCAGCCTCGGAAGGAACGAGGTGGCGACGAGCGCCGTCGCGAACACCGCGAGCCGCGACAGAAGGAAGTAGGCGGCGGGGCGGAGCAGTGGCCTGCCGCGTCGCGCCAGGCCAATCGGGCCATGCTGCGGAGACGCCGGGAGCTTGGCCGTGGATCGTGCGGGTTCGAGGTCCTGCGTGCGCGACTGCGGAGGAGACGCCGGAGCGTCGATGAGCCCGGTCACGGTCGGGGGGCGGTGTTGCGTTCGATGGTCGTGACGACGTTGACAAGCCTCGCCGGGCGGCTGTCGTGGACGCCAGCCGCAGGTCCCATCCGATTCCTCCCCCCGGAAGCAGGAACGGCGCGGCGATCGACGCCACACCGGTGTGCAGTGTTCCGTTGTCAGGCTGACCGATGGCCACCCGATTACGCATGGGCCAAAAGGACCAGATTCAAGTGCGCGATTCCCTCGACCACGGCGCCCTCGGGACATGGAAGAGGCACAGCGCGCGCACAGTGACAGGGCATCTCCGGAGGCGCTGACGCTCACACGCGAGATGATCATGGGGCCCTCAGCGTGACCGAATGTCCCCAGAGAATTGTTCCTCCAGGCCTTCGTGCGGGGGCACCGCGACTGTTCAAGGGAGCCCCAGCTGGCGCCGATACAGACGGGAGGACGAGGGGTCGTCCCAGCGGCTTCGGACGTACTCGATCTGTGGACAAGGCATGAGTCTGTTGGAGGCCCCGTGGGCGCTTGGTCGTGAAATCGAGGCGGGAGTAGCCACATGAGCATCGCAAGCGTCGTTCCGACCACCATTCCCGACTACACGAGTGGCGGGACCCTGGTACCGAGTATTCAGGGTGGATCGTCTGGGGTCACCTACCAGAGCGGAGGGTCGAGTGGGCTCCTCTCCCAGAGCCCGGGACTCAGCCTGTCCAGCTTTCTCGGCATCTTCGTCGACCTGCTCGCCGTGCTGGCTGTCCTTTCCGTGGTTGGCATCTTGGTCATCATCGTCGTCGCCAACCGCGCCGATCCCGATCCCAGTGGGCGGCGCCCGCAGTCGGTTTTCTACTTTGCCGTGTCCTTTCTGACCCTTGCGACGACGGTGTTGGGTTCTGCCGTCGTGGTCTCTGGGGTGGTCGTGCTGGTCGGCAACCATTCGAACTCCGTTTCCAACGCCGCGGCCCGCGCCATCTTGTTCGGTGGGCTGGTCACCCTCGTCAGCGCTTTCCTGCTGACCTTGCACCTGCGCCGAGGCCTTGCGCTTGCCCGCGCTGACAGCGCATCCCAGGGCCCCTCCCAGCGCGTCGGCCAAAGCTATGTCTCTTCCGTGGCCTTCGTGTCCGTCCTCTCGCTTCTCGTCCTGGGGGTCTTCTCGGTGTACTTGATCTTCGCCATAGCCGGACCGGGACTGTTCGGATCATTGGGCAATCGTTCTGACACAGTCCGAGTTCTCATAGTCGCCGCGTATCTGTGCGTGGTGGCCGCGGCCGTTCTGTGGACCCATCGGAAGCTCGTGAAACCCGATCTCGACCTCTTCGGCTCAGAGTTCGCACTCGGACAGGTCTAACCATGCTCCGTCGGCTGACACGTAGCCGTCGTGGTGTGGCGCACCCTCCGCTACTCAGGATCGGTCGGCAAGCAGATCGAGGGCGCTGCGCAGCCGCAGTCGATAGACAATGAACCAAGGAACGCCCTTGACCTGTCTGAGGTCGTCGGGGAACCGATGCAGTGCTTCCGCTGAGGGCTGCGCTTCGACGATTCGCTCAACCACGAACCCGTTGTCGGCCAACGCCTCCATGACTGAGGACAAGGGCCTTCGCCAGTACCACTGGGTCACGACGACGTCTGCTTTGGTCCAGGTATCGCTCACGAGTTCAGTGTCGAAGTAGCCACCGTTCTGTGACGAAAGTGGAGGTCCAAAGGGGTGCTCGAGGGAAACCACGACCCGGCCTGCGGGCCGGAGCGCTTCGGCGAAGGACCGGAGCGACACGGTCCAGTCTTCTCGGTAGTTCAGGACAGGCGAGCAGGTAATACCGTCGACGGAATGCGGTTCGAGTGGCAACGGCTCGGCGAGGTCTGCGACGAAGAAGCGCCCCCGGCCCGAGCAGCGACGCTCAGCTTCTTCGACCATGGCCGGGCTCAGATCGAAGCCGATCACTTCGGCACCGTTCTCGAGCAGCCACTCCGCCCGAGCCGCATCCGGCATCGAGGATCGTGACGTCGGAAACCGGGGCCGGGATCAGACTGCGAAGTGCCGGTCGTTCCAGCCATCCGTTGAAGGGTCCATCATCACTGGCCATCGACCACACAGGTGCCAATCGGTCATAGACCTCCCGCGTGTGCCGGTTGTGAGCAGCTTGGTTCAGAAAGTGAGCGGACATTGCTCTGCGATTGTGCCGCATTCGTGAAGCTTCGTGCAGGGGATCCGCAGGTGGCAGCGAGGGGGGTGCCTGCCGAAGAATTCTGATCCGAGTTGGGACGTCAGACTGCGTTGCGGCCTCCGTCAACGTCCAGCACGGCGCCGTGGACAAAGCTTGCGTCATCACCGGCCAAGAACGCGATCGCGTGAGCGATCTCCGCCGGCGCGGCGGGACGTCCAGCCGGGCCGGCCGACGCCAACGCGTCGAGCTGGTCCCCCATTGGCTCAGTCCCTTCCGTGCGGGTTGGCCCGGGGCTCACCGCGTTGACGCGCACCCCGGCAGGGCCAAACTCGGCGGCCCAGGCTCTGGTGAGCAGCATGAGGGCAGCCTTCGAGGAACCGTAGAGACCCATGCCAGCCATGCCGAAGTGAGCGACCATGGTCAAGACGTTGACGATCGACCCCTTGCCACGCTCGGCCATGCCCGGAGCGAGGGAGGCGACGAGAATGAACGGAGCCTTGACATTGACGGCATAGACGGAGTCGATGTCCTCGTCGCTGGTTTCAGCCGTCGGACCGGAGGGGAAGACGCCGGCGTTGTTGATCAGAATGTCGATCTGTCCGCCGCCGAGCTGAATGGCTTCGCGGGCCAATGTCCGGACCGACTCTGCGTCCCCGAGTTCTGCGGCCACGAAATCGGCTTTCCCCCCTGCGGCGCGGACCTCTTGGACGACGGCACCACCTCGGGCTGCATCTCGGCCGCTCACAATGACGTGTGCGCCACGCTGCGAGAGCAACAGGGACGTCGCTCGTCCGATGCCGCTGGTCCCCCCGGTCACCAGGGCGGTCGTTCCTTCGAGGTCGACGGAGGTCATGTTCGGTTCCTTTGCATTCGTCAGCCGGACCAGAGGCCGGGAGGTCCCCGGTCTGGTGGCCCCAACCCACCACGTGGGTTTCGATTCGGCTGAACTGGACTGTCCAACCCACTGTGACGGTTCAATACTGGGTTGTCCAATCCAATTTCGCTGCTATTGTTCTGTGGGTGGTATCGGATCAAGGCACCGGCCAAATGGACACCCGGCGACTCACCAGAAGGGGCCGGGAAACGAGGGAGAGAATCGTTTCGGCGGCCGCGGCACTGATGTTCGAGCACGGAGTGGCAGAGACGACTCTGGAGGACATCCGAGCCGCGGCTGGGGTGAGCGGGTCGCAGGTGTACCACTACTTCGCCGACAAGCAGGCCTTGGTCCGTGCCGTGATCGACTACCAGACAGATGCCGTCCTCGACTCCCAAGCGGACCACCTTGACGCTTTGGACACGGTTTCGGGCCTGCGGGCGTGGCGCGACTTCATCGTCGAGCATCAGCGGCGACTGCAATGCCGAGGCGGATGCCCGATCGGTGCTTTGGGTGCTGAGGTGGCCGAAACCGACAACGAGGCCCGGATGGCGGTGGCCGGAGGATTGCAACGGTGGGAAGCACGGATCAGAGATGGGTTACACACCATGCAGACGCGAGGGAACCTTCCCCAGAGCGTCGATGCCGACGACCTCGCGCTGGCTCTGTTGTCTGCACTCCAGGGTGGCCTGTTGCTCACCCAGATACAGCGTGACACGAAGCCGCTCGAAGTGACGCTCGACACCATGTTGGACCGGATCGAGACATTGACGATCGCTGCCTAGCGCGCCCTCCTTGGGCGTTTCAGGACCAGCTTGGGCAGGACAAACGGGTTGGCGCAGTTGCCGGCAGTTTGCGGAACCGACTCAGGTTGCTCAGAGGAGGACCTGGTAGCAACACCGGGGTACGTGGCGTCCGAGTGAGGCCGCGCTGAAATGGGAGGTGGGATGGGGAACCGAAGGTGGCGTGTTGCCTTGGCAGCCGGTGCAGGGTGCTTCTTGTTCGCGGCGTGTGAGCCGCAGATCACTAGCGCGGTGAACCAAACCCGGACGAGCGCACACCTCGGCACTCTTCCTGTCACCAGCTCGCTCAGTACCGCGGCGCGAGCGCACTCACAGGCCATGTGTGCGAGCGGGACGGTGTTGCCGTCCCCGTCGCCCATCGCTTCCTACGCCGAGGGGACCTATGAGGTCCATGAGCTCGTCGGGCGTGCCCTTCTCGATCCGACGATCTCAGACCCCCTGGCTCGCAACCTCTCGGCGGCCGATGCGATCTGGAACCAATGGGAGCACGACCCGGAGCTGACCACCTCGGGCTGGGTGGACCAAGCGGCGGGGGAGGTCCAGTGCGCCGACGGGTACCTGTACGAGACCCTGGTCTTGCGCGAGAAGCCCACCATGCCGGCATCCGGCCTCTACGTGACACCGCAGTACCCGCTTGGGTCCGGCACCATCGTGGACGGGATCCAGTACGGCACTGCGGTCGACGTCTCCGGTGCCACCGATGACCTCCTGCTGGACCTCTACGTGCCGCCCGCGCCGGCGCCGGTGCCACACCCGGCCATCGTGCTCATTCACGGCGGCGCCTTCGTCGGTGGGAGTCGCAGCGACTACGCCGGCCTGGCCGAAGATTGGATGGCTCGGGGCTACGCCGTCATCGCCATCGACTATCGCCTCGATCCCAATCTCAATGGACCGCACACCGAGCAGGACCAGCTCACCGCCGCGGCGGACGCCATCGCCGACGCTCAGGAGTCAGTGCGCTGGTTGCGGGCCCATGCCACGCAATACGGGATCGACCCCGCGCGCATCGCCGCGGTGGGCGATTCGGCCGGAGGCGCCATCGCCCTCGGCCTCGCCGCTGTGCCCGACACGCATCCGGCGACCAGTCCTTACGCCGGTTTCTCGGCATCGGTCGCGGCCGCGGCGTCCACGGGGGCCTACCTCACGCCGGGCCTGGAGGCCGGGCTCCTTCAGCTCACAGGTCACGAGGCACCGATCCTCATGTTCCACTACGAAACCGACGCCGCCAGTGCCCCGGGGCCATACGCCTACGAGACCTGCACCGACTACCACCAGGCGGGCGACACGTGTGACTACGTGAGCCAGGCGGGTGAGGGGCACACCACCGACCTGTCGCCCGGCGGCGAGTGGTGGACCGACCCATTGGGTCCGTTCATCTATCAGCATCTCTCACTCGGCGCCTGAGGGAGCCGTTCATCACGTCGGCCGCCGACTCACGGCGCCCGGCGGAGCGTGACGGTGACGCGGCGTACGTTCCGCGCCACGGTGACGGTTCCTGTCGCCTCGCTGAAGTTCCCGGTGGAGGCCGACGCAATGTTCCGGACGAAGGTTGGGACCTGGAAGAGGACCGGTCCTACCGGCGCGCCGCGCAGCGTCAACCAGACTGATCGGCCAGTCGAAGCGATGGTGACGGCTATCCGGTGACCACCCGTCGTGGGGAAGTTGCTCGCGGAGATCGCCTGGCCACGGTCCAGCCATCCCGGAGGCACGCCGCGGCCGATCACCAGCGACCCGTTCGACTGCACTGCCACGAGGGAGTCGAGCAGGACCTTGTCGGCGCCGGCGATTCCCCAGGCGTGGGGAGACGAGCCCTGGCCCGTCGCTGGGTGCCGGCCTACCCAGGGGGATGTCGGGTCGGGGGCGCTCGAGCTCTCCCACCACGACCACGGTCCGCTCTGGCTGTTGGCGATCATGAACTCGAAGTTCGCGATGCCCTGGTCCCTATGGCCCGTGCTGGCCAACCCGGCGGCACCCTGCGCGGCGTTGTACGCGCTGGAGTAGTAGTCGCCCGGGAATCCACCCGTCGTGTCGGGAGGCAGCAACCCGCGCAAGCGGTCGAAGCCGTAGGTGTAGGTGGCGTCGATCATCGTCAGGCCCGGACCGTTGACGGGGGCACCGAGGAGTGACGCTTCCCAGGCCCAGTTCCCGATCGGCGAAGTCCAATTGGCGTCCTTGGGGTTGTCGCAGCGGTTGGCGGTGTTGGGCTGCAGAAGCGAGCACGGCAGGTAGTCGAGGTGGTTCTGACCGATGGTCTGGTCAAGCATTGCATTCGTTGCGGAAAGCAGGCTGGCGTACTGCGCGGAGGCCCACGAGGCCTCTTCGGCGTCGCCGAGGGCTGACGCGATCTCACGGTAGGCGGCGAGGCCGAGGAGAGCCTCGAAGTCGTCTGTGGTCCAGTATCCCTGCGTGTCGATGTCGTTCGTCGCCTCCATCGTCCCCATCGGGCCCGTGCGGTCGGCCGCAATGGTGTGCGCAGCGTCCTCAATGCTGGGTTCCGACGCGTCGCCGCCCCCCATGGCGAAATTCTGCTCCACGAAGGCCTTGTCGCCGGTCTTGAGCAGGTAGATGGCCCAGGGAACCGAATATGCCCATAGTCCGTCCACGTACTGGCCCGGTGCTCCGACAACGTCGCGTGCCTCGGTCAGCAGCGCGTGCGCGTCGCCGTACGAGCCCTGAGTGAAGAGGTTGGTCAGAATCCCCACCACGTCATGGCTGAACTCGCTCTGATAGCCGTTGATGCCGGTGTCGAGGTCGTTGCCGCTGCGAGTGATCTGTGTCGTGATGAAGCCGCTCTTGTATGCGTCGACGAGCGAGCGCTCGGGCACGACGATCTGCGCGATCGAGGCCAGCTGGGTATTCCAGAAGGCGCGCATGTGCGCGAAGTGCACGGTGAATCCGCCCGCCGCCACGAGGGTCTCGTTGCTCGGCCACGGCGCAGTGCTGCCGAAGCGGTCGGCCACGACGACGTAGTCGTGATCGACGGCATGGTGAGGCAGCACGGCGTCGGGCGCGTGCTGCAGCGGCTGGAGGGCCGCCGAGGCAAGCGGGTCAGCCGTGATGGTGCGGCTGGTCGGGTTCGAAACACGGACGCGGCTGTACACGGCGACGAAGGGTGTTCCGTCGAGGACCACGCGATCGGCGAAGTCGGTGATGGCGACCGTGGCTCCGTCAGCAATGGTGAACGCCGTCGTCTGTGCGGGCAGGTAGCCGTCGGCATCGGTCCACATCGTCCGTTGGCCGGCGTAGATGCCGAAGCCGTCGTCCTGGAAGAGCGCCCCGGGCCCGTCCTGGATCACGAACGTCCCGCCGAGACACGTGATGACGCTGTTGTGGTCCCCGAGCCAGCCGATGGCCGAGGCGGTGCCGTCGGCGCCCGTGAAGGAATCCGTGGTGACGTTGAACCCACAGCGGTAGGCGGGCTCCGGGCCGGGACCGGCCGCCGAAGTGGCGGTCGCCGCCGAGGCGGCGTCGGGACAGACAAGTGTGCCCAAGACCGAGAGGACGGCGGCGGCGAGGAGGACGCAGCAGCCCGGCCGGCACCACTGCCGACTGGACCTCGCGTCCGGGCGCACGGTCACTTCTCTACCAGATGGCCCTGTGTCCACACCGGCCTCAGGGCCGAAAGACCACCTTGATGGCGTGGGACGCGTTCCGGTCCACGGCCGTCCCGATGGCCTCCCGGTAGTCCTCCAGCCCGAACTCGTGCGTCACGACCACCGCGTGCGGCAGCAGACCCGCGGCGAGCACGTCGAGCGCCCGGTCGACGGAGTGCCGGTCGGGGCCACCGGCCAGCCCGGGCGCCGAGTGCGCATCGACGGTGTGGTCGATGGACCCGACCAACGCCGCCTCCTTGTACCAGATCGGCGTCAGGTCGATCTCGCTGATCCCCGCTGCACCGAGAAGGAGCACAGTGCCGCGGTGAGCGACGGCCCGCAGCGCCTCGGTGACGGATCCCGGCGACCCCACGGCCTCAATGACGTAGGGGAACCCGCCCATGAGCATCTGGTGGCGCTTGCGGCCGACGACACGCGCGCCGCTCAAGGACGCCAGCTCTTCCCAGTGGCCGTTGTCCGGATCGGTGTACACGACGTGGTCCGCCCCGCAAGCGAGGGCCGCGTCACCCTGGTGTCGGTGGCGGGCCAGGACCGTGACCGGACAGTGCGGAAAGAGCCCGCGGAGTGCGGCGAGGGAGGCCAATCCGATGATGCCGGCGCCGACGATCAACACAGGTTCTCCGTCGATGGGCGTGGCCCGGATGAGGCCGTGACACGCGATGGAGACAGGTTCGTACAGGCTGGCGCCGCGGTCTTCGAGCGCGTCGGGCATCGGGTGGAGCATGGAGTCGTGCGCCAGGACGCTCTCGGCCCACCCCCCGCCCAAGTCCATGGTGTACCCGAGTGACCGCCCCGAGCTGACGATGCGGCTGTCCAGGTTGAGGCAGGACGAGGTCCAGCCGCGCGCACAGTTGGCGCAGGGCGGGTCGATGCCGCGGGGAAGGCACGGGATGCAGGGGTCGATGACCACCCTCGTCCCGACGGCAACCGAGCAGTTGCCACCGGCTTCGACGACCCGCCCGGCCGTCTCGTGACCGAGCACGAAGGGGAAGGTCCCGATGGAGGCCAGGGTGGGAGAGGGTCCCGTGTTGTGCGTGAACAGGTGGAGGTCGCTGCCGCAGATCCCGCCGGTGGTGACCTCGATCCGGGCCCATGAGGGGCCCGGGAGTTCGGGCTCGGGGATGTCGGCCAACGAGGCCGGGAACTCGGGGTCGGACATGTCGAACATCACCGCGCGCATTCGCTGGATCGTAGGCGCGAGAGGGGCATCCCACCGGGAGCCGCTGACCTAAGGTCCTGTGCTGATGTGGGTCTCCGACGCCACGCTTGCCGAGGTGCGCGAACGTGGCTTCTCGCTCATGGAGGGGTTCCTGGGCGACGCCGAATTGGCCGCCGCCCAACAGGCGCTGTGGCGGCACTTCCCGCGACCGGACGACTACTTCGCCGATCCCGGCGCCTTCACTCGCTACGCGGCGAGCCAGTTTGCCGGGGTGGAGGAGTTTCCGTACCGCTCCTGGGATCTCAACCGTTTGGCCGTACATCCCGACCTGGTGGACGCGGCGGAGCGTTACCTGGAGACGAAGGACCTGCATCTCTACAAGGTGGAGCTCTGGGCCAAGTATGCGGGAGCCGTCAACTACGACCAACCGTTGCACCGGGACTACGGGAGTCACAGCCTGGTTGTGCCGCGCCCGGGGTCCCGCTACCAGCAGTTGACGACCTTCATCTACCTGTCCGACGTCACTGAGGAGGACGGGCCGACACGGATCGTGCCGTACGACGACGGCAAGCACGTGCCCTACACGCCGCTGTACATGCCCTTCGGATCGCTGGCCGAGGCGGAGGTGGCGTGTGCCGGGCCGGCCGGGAGCCTCCTCGTCTACCGGACCGACATCTTGCATCGCGGCTCGGAGATGACCGGGGCCGGCCGTTCCCGGTTCTCTCTCCTCGCTGACTTCCAGGTTCGGGGAACGACCTGGGGCGGCAAAATGGCTTGGCCCAAGCAATCGCCCGAGCGCTGGGCCCGGCTCATTCCCCAGTGCAGCGTGCGTGAGCGCGACCTCTTCGGCTTCCCTCGGCCCGGGGACCCCTACTGGTCCGACGAGACGCTCGCAGGCGTCGCCGCTCGCTACCCCGGGATCGACCTGGCGCCCTACCGAGAAGCGTTGGCGTGAGCGGGCGGCGTCAGGTCCGAGTCGAAATACGGCGCGTCTACGACGGTCCGCCGGAAGGGGGCCCGCACCGGGTCTTGATCGATCGCCTGTGGCCGCGGGGGATCTCCAAGGCCGATGCCCCGTTCGACGAGTGGTGCAAAGAGGTGGCGCCGAGCACTGAGCTCCGGCGCTGGTACGGGCACGACCCCGCCAAGTTCGACGAATTCGCCCAGCGCTATCGCGACGAACTGGCCCTGTCGCCGGCCAACGATGAGATAGGGCGGCTCCGCGTGCTCGCCGAGAAGGAGGGCCTCGTCCTGGTCACCGCGACCCGCGACGTCGAGCATTCCGGCGCCGAGGTGCTTTTCGACATCCTCGTGGGCGGAACTGACGCCAAGTCGTCACGGGGCTCCCGGTTCACACAGAGGTTGTCAGGCTCACAATGAGTTTCTTCGAGGCTTCATCGGAGATGGAGGAACGAAATGACCGCACAGCTGATCCTCGAGTTCGAAGGTGTCACGACGAAGGAGTACGAGGCTGTCAACGCCGCCTTCGGCATCGACCCGGCGACCGGTGCGGGCGACTGGCCCGACGGCCTGCAGGTCCACGCGGCGGGGCTCAACGAGGACGGCCACCTGGTCGTGACAGAATTCTGGGATACGCCCGAGCACCAGGCCCGGTTCATGGAAGGCCGCCTCGGCGCCGCGCTTGTCGTGGGTGGCGTCGAGGGGCCTCCGTCCAGCGTGACCTGGATCGAGTTGGTGGCCCACCACAGGCCTGGGGGCTGAGGCGGGCGTCGACTGCGCATCGTCGTCGCCCGGACCGGAGGTGGCATCATTCCCCGGTTCGGATCCGACGAGCAAAGGACGACGCCCGTGAGCTATCGCGTGATCCAGTGGGCCACCGGCGGCGTGGGCCGCGCCGCCATGGAGGGAGTCCTGGCGCACCCCGAGCTCGAGCTGACCGGGGCCTGGGTCCACAGCCCGGACAAGGAGGGCAGCGACCTCGGGGCCCTCCTGGGCCGAGAGGATCTCGGCGTGACCGCCACCAACGATGTCGACGTGCTCTTGGGCACAGAGGCCGACTGCGTGCTCTACAGCCCGATCTTCGCCGACCCGGCCGTGGTGACCGCCATCTTGGAGTCGGGCAAGAATGTGGTCTCGCCGCTGGGTTGGTTCTACCCGCCACCCGAGGAGCGTCAGAAGTTCGACGCCATCGCCAAGAAGGCCGGCGTCACACTGCACGGCACCGGCATCAATCCCGGCGGGATCACCGAGCGCTTCCCGCTCATGATCTCCGCCTTGTCGGGTTCCGTCACGCACGTGCGGGCCGAGGAGTACTCCGACATCCGCACGTACGGCGCTCCCGACGTCGTCCGCGACTGGATGCTGTTCGGCAAGACGCCCGAGGAAGCCCGGGCCAGCGTCATGATCGACGCGCTCGGTGGTGGCTTCCGGCAGTCGATCTTCATGGTCGCCGACGAAATGGGCTTCGACGTCGCGCCGCAGCTCGAGACCACCCACGAGATGGCGGTCGCCACCGCACCCATCGACTCACCGATCGGTCCGATTCAACCGGGGACGGTGGCCGCGCAACGGTTCACCTGGGAGGCCATCGTCGAGGGCAAACCGGTGGTGACGGCGACGGTCAACTGGCTGATGGGGGAGGAGCACCTCGACCCGGCCTGGACCTTCGGGCCTGACGGGGAGCGCTTCGAAGTCGAGATCACGGGCGATCCCAACTGCCTCACCACCTTCAAGAAGCTGCATCCCAAGACGATCGAGGCCGGGCTCATCCGCAATCCCGGGGTCGTCGCCACGGCCATGCACTGCGTCAACGCCATCCCTTACGTGTGCCGAGCGGCGCCAGGTCTGCAGACGTACTTGGAGATGCCTCTGGTGGCCGGCCGCGCTGCTCCGGGCTTGCACCGGGACCGGCGGGCGTGATCCTCGACCGCTTCTCGGTCGCCGGGAAGGTGGCGATCGTCACCGGCGCCGGGCTGGGGATCGGTCGGGGGATCGCCATCGGCTTGGCCGAGGCCGGTGCCGACGTCGTCCTGGCGGCGCGCACGGAGTCTGATCTCGAGGGGGTGGCGGAGCGGGTCCGGTCCCTTGGCCGACGAGCGCTCGTCGTCCCGACCGACGTCATTGACGCCGCCGCGTGCGAACAGCTGGTTGCCCTGGCGGTCGAGGAGTTCGGCCGGCTCGACATCCTGGTCAACAACGCCGGCGGGGCCATGCCCCGGTCGGCCATGGACACGAGCGAGGGATTCATGGCCCGGACTTTCGCGTTCAACGTCACCGCCCCGTTGACGCTCACCAAGCTGGCGGCACGGCGGATGGTCGACACCGTCGGCGGGGGCGCAGTGGTCAACATCTCGTCTCGTTCGGCAAGCATGACCCAGACGATGTTCGTTGCCTACGGTGCGGCCAAGGCGGCCCTGAATCGGATGACGCGCAACATCGCGCCCGAGTTGGCCCCGCGGGTCCGGGTCAATGCGATTGATGTGGGCGGCGTCGCCACCCGCTCTCTCGACATCGTGCTGACCGACGACACTCTGCGCCGGCAGTTCCTCGACGGCACGCCTCTGGGCCGACCGGGGGAGCCGGAGGACATCGCCTGCGCTGTGCTCTACCTCGCGTCGGATGCCTCGTCGTGGGTGACCGGCAAGGTCTTCGAGGTCGACGGCGGCACCGAGGCTCCGGCCATGACCGTGCCCGCGCCGCCCCTCATGCCGACGCCTGGCAGCCCCGCCGACTCCTGAGGCCTGGTCGGTCGGTCAGCGCCGACGGCGACTCAGCTGACCGAGTTGACCCAGGACTGAGCAACCGCAGCGGGCTGTTGCTGCTGCGCCGTCACGTCGAGGTTCAGCTTGGAGATAGCGGCCGTGGTCAGTTTGGCGTCGATGTTGTTGAGCACCTTGGCCACCCCGGTGGTGTCCACTGACTTGCGGATCACTGGGACGATGTAGTCGGCGCCTTCGAGGTGCTTGTTGTCGGTCAGCGCCACGAAGTTGTTCGAAACGACGTTGCCGTCGCTCGAGAACAGCTCGACCACCTGTACCTCGCCGTTCTTCAGCGCGGCGACGCTGAGCGGGCCTGCCTCGTCGAGCGACTTGAAACCGGCGAAGGTGAGGCCGTAGGTCTTCTTCAGACCAGGCTCGCATCCGGCAAAGGTCGGGCACTCCGGCGGACCGCCCAGGGTCAGCTTCGAGGCGTAGGGCTTCAGGCTCGAAATGGTCGTGAGGTGATCCTTGCTCGCTGTGGCCTTCGTCACGGCGAAGACGTTCGTGTCGAGCGCCTTGGAGGCGGGGAGCACGGTGACGCCGGAGCTCGCCAGGGCCTTCTGGTCGGCCGGGATCGCGGTCGTGATGTTGTCGCCCGCCGCCTGCGGAGTGCCGCCGTGCAGGAAGCCGAGCAGCGAGGCGGCGTAGTCGGGCTCGAGGTCGATCTGGCCCTTCTCGATGGCCGGGACGACGATGGCCCGGGTGCCCAGGGCAGGTTCGACCGTCACGTTGTAACCCGCCTTCTTGAGGACGTCCGCCCAGATGTTCGAGACGATCGCCTGCTCCTCGAAGTTGGTCGAGCCGATGATGATGGTCGGCTTGCTCGAGGCACGAGTGGCTGCCCCCGCAGAGACAGCCGGCAAGGCAAGTGCCGCAACCAGGGCGGCCAAGAGGCCGGCAGCGAGAAAGCGGGTAAGACGCATGGGGGGCACCTTTTTCATTGTGGGGGTTCCGCCTGACCGTTGGGGCTCAAACTGTAACCAGCTCGTCAGGATTCCGAAATCCTGATGTATTCCATCGTGAATAGCAAGTTAGGTTGCAGGGAGGCCGGTCGTGGCGGCGCCCAGCAAGCTCCGACGGGTCCGATGGCGCAGGGGAACGGGCGTGAGCGCCCTGGTCAAGAGGCTGAGGGCCAGGGTCACCAGTCCCGCCATGGCTGCCACGAGCAGTGCTCCGCTGAAGGCGACCACGGAATTCTGGGTGTCGAGCCCCGAGATCACCAGAGTGCCCAGATCGGCGTAACTGACGTAGGCGGCCAGGGTGGAGGTGGCGACCACCTCGATGGAGGCGGTCCGTATCCCCGCCATCACGAAAGGGACGGCCAGCGGCGCCTCGACGGTTCGGAGGACCTGCCCGCCCGTCAGCCCCATCGCCTTGGCCGCGTCGCGCACGTCCGAGTCGACCTCCTGCATGCCCACGTAGGTGTTGGTGAGAATGGGCGGAATGGCGAGAGCCGTCAGCGCCAGCCACGAGGCGAGGAAACCACCCCACGTGAGCGAGATGGCCGGCTGAATGGCGAGGAGTGTGAGGAGCGCCAACGTGGGGACGGCCCGGAACGCGTTGGCGGCATTGACGGCGACCAGGCCACCTCGGCCGGTATGTCCGAGGAACACGCCCAGCCCGCCGCCCAGAGCGATCGCCGTCGCCACCACCGCCACCGAGAGTTTGAGTTGGTTCCAGAACAAGGTCGGGATGCCCTGCGAGCCGGTCCAGTTGGCCGAGGTGGTGAACCATCCGAAGACGTGGGCGACGAAGCTCATCCGCTGCCCCTCTGGGCACGGCGACGGGAGCGACCCCAGGGAACGGCAAGTCGCTCGGCTCCGACGAGGAGGAAGTCGGCCACCGCGGCCAGGGCGACGGAGAGCACCAGCCCGACGATGATCGGGGTGTTGTAGGGCAGGTTGAAGCCATACGTGATCTGCTGACCCAATCCACCGAGCCCGATCAGTGCGGTGACGGTGACAAGGCCGATGACAGTCGACGTGGCCACCCGGAGCCCGGCGAAGATGTACGGCAGGGCGAGGGGGAGGTCGACTCGGATCAGGGCGGCGGTTTTGGAGTAGCCCAGCGCTGTTGCGGCCTCCTTGGCGTCAGCGGGGACAGCGTCGAGCCCGGCCACTGTGTTCCAGATGAGGATAAGCAACGTGTAACCCACGAGGGCGATCTCGGCAGTCGTGTAGGAGGCCACGAATCCGGTGATGGGCCCGAGGATGGCGAACAGGGCGAGCGAGGGGATGATGTAGAGGGTGCTGGCGAACCCGAAAATCGGGGTTTTGAGGATCCGGTAGCGCCAGGCCAGCACGGCCAGCGGGATCGAAATGGCGGTCCCGATGGCGACGGCAATGAGGCTCAACTCAATGTGCTGAACCAGCTGGCTCTGAATCTCGCTCCAATTGCTGCTGATGTAGCTCCATCGGAAGAACGGGTTCGTGCCCAGCAGCATCGGGCCGACGATACCTGGGCGCCGGCCTCGCCCGCGATGGAGAGCCGCGTAGTGAGGTGGATAACCTTGCTCGGAGTGATCACGCTCGACCGGGTGACCAAGCGCTACAGCGCAGGCTCGGTCGCCGTGGAGGAGTTGAGTTTGACGGTGACCGACGGCGAGCTCTGCGTCCTCGTCGGCCCCTCAGGGTGTGGCAAGACCACCACGCTGCGCATGATCAACCGGCTCATCGAGCCTTCGGGCGGTCGGATTCTGATCGACGGAACGGACGTCCTCAAGATCGACCCCGTCCGTTTGCGCCGAAGCATCGGCTACGTGATCCAACAAGGCGGCCTCTTCCCGCACCGACGCGTGGCGGACAACGTCGCCACTGTGCCCCGTCTTCTCGGTTGGGACCGCGCCCGCGTGGACGCTCGAGTGAATGAGCTGCTCGACCTGGTCGGGTTGGATCCCGGTCAGTACGGGCGCCGGTTCCCCGACGAGCTCTCCGGCGGGGAACGTCAGCGCGTCGGCGTGGCGCGGGCCCTGGGCGGAGACCCGCCCGTCCTGCTCATGGACGAGCCCTTCGGTGCGGTCGACCCCATCACCCGGCAACGACTGCAGCAGCAGTTCCTCGATCTGCAGGCGGAGCTGAAGAAGACCATCGTGTTCGTCACGCACGACATCGACGAAGCGACCAGGCTCGGGGACAAGATCGCAGTTCTGTCCAAGGGCGGTGTGCTCGAGCAGTACGACACCCCGAGCGAGGTCCTCGGACGGCCGGCGTCACCCTTCGTCGCCGACTTCGTGGGCTCTGACCGCGGGGTCCGGCGCCTGGCCGTCACGGCGATCGACCCCGCCGATCTTTTTCACCCTCCCGAAGTGAAACCGGATCGATCGATGCTCGATGTGCGAGCGGCCGTCGGCGGCTCGGACAGCCGGTGGGCGGTGGTGGTCGACGACCAGGCCCGCCTCCACGGCTGGGTTGACCTCGATCCGAGCTTGAGGGGGTCGGTGGAGGACCATCTGGTCCCTTTCGAGGTCCAGGTCCCTGTGGGTACCTCGCTACGGGCGGCGTTCAGCGAGATGCTGCAGCGTGACGTGCGCTGGATCCCGGTCGTCGACGGCGACCGTTACCTCGGCGTGCTGACTCCGAATCGGTTGCACGCAGCCATGCGCCGTTCGGTGGGGGGTCACGCCGTCGAGGGTTGAGGCGCCGGTGCGTCGTGACACTCGCCGGTGGTCCGCCCTACGGCGAGAGGGTGATTTCGATCGATCTCGGAACGGCTTCCGTCGAGCTCCGGCGGGCCGCCGACACCGGGCGTCCCACGAAGGAGCGGCTCACACCGTGACGCCGGCGGTCTTGACGAACGCGGAGAGGGGAGGTTGCTCCCCGGTGGGTGGAGGCACGGCGCGGGACACGCCCGTGGGATTCCCCGGCGCCGCCAGAGTCGGGGGATCTGCGAAAGCGCGCTTGTTGAAGTCGAGGCAGTCGAGCAGGTCGTGGGCGTTGGCATCCCGGTACGTCATTGCGGGGAGGTTCCATTTGCGCTCGATCGTCTTCAGCACCGAGGTGTGGTCGTAGACCGTATGGGACACGAAGTCGCGTTTGCTGTACGGGGAGACCACCACCGTCGGAACGCGGAAGCCGTAGCGGTCATACCCGCCGGGCTGGTCGGTGGCCGCAATGCCGGGAGGAATGTCGTCAGGGGGGATCGCGGGCGGGGGCGGAACGTGGTCGTAGTAGCCGCCGTGCTCGTCGTAGGTCCACACGAGAAGCGTTCGGCCCCATGCCGGGCTGTTCAGCAGGGAATCGACCACCGTCGAGACGAAGTACTCGCCGAGCGACAGGTCTTGTGGATTCTCCTCGGTGCCGGTCAGGATGTTGGGGTCGACATAGGAGACGGCGGGGAGCGACCCCGATCTGGCGTCGGCGTGGAATTGGTCGATCGTCTTCATCCGACTCGGGTTCTTCTTCACAATGTCGGAGATCACGTACAAAAAGGGGACATTGGTGGCGTAGCTCGCCCAACTGATGCTGTGCGCGTCCAGCCGGTCGAAGATCGTCCCATTGGGCGGAATTCCCGTGACGGAGGCGTCCACCGTGGCGATCAGCCCAAAGGCCGTTCCGGCCAGCAGAAAGCGGCGGTTCGGGTATGTCTGGGCCAAGACTGAGCAGAAGTAGCGGTCGCAGATGGGGAAGGTGCGGGCTAGCGAGTAGTAGAAGGGGATTTCCTCCCCCGTGTAGTACGCCATCGACCAGTCGCTGCTGCTTTCGGGCCCGATGAACCCGTTATTGCGGCCGCCTGCGTACTGCAGATGGCTGGCGTCCCAGGACTGCGTGACGTGGCCCGCCTGCAAGGTATCCGTCTCGCGGAAGGCGCGGACATACCCGCCGGAGGGGTCCGGGTTCGTGTTCCTCGGCCGGCCGCGACCGTCGAGCGTGAATCCATCGCCTCTGCCGAGCATCCCGAGGTAGTTGTCGAAGGAATGGTTCTCCTGCATCACGACCACGATGTGATCGATTTGAGGCAGCGTGTCGGTGCCGGCAGGCAGGTTCGGGTCGGGCAACGATCCAGGGTGGCGCCATTGGGAGCGGGGCGGCAGATGCAGGTGCGAGGACGGCGAGCCGGTCATGTTCGCGCTGGCAGAGGCGCCCTGGCTCGCGGCGCCGACCCCAACTGCCGCCGCCCCCATGCCAAGCGCACCTTGAAGAACCTGACGTCTCGAGATGCCCCGGTCGTCGCTCACCGCGTGCAATTAGAGCATGGGTTTCCAGGGCGTCAAGAGCATCATCTCGAAGGGTGACGTCCCGGTGAACTACGGGCGGTTGCACCTTTCGTGGCGTTGCGGAGCGGCGCTCTGTTGCTGCTCGGCGAAGGGGAGGAGCCGGAGGGAGCACGGTCGTCGGACAGCGGGCCAGCTCGTCAAAAGGGGGTGAGGCTGCCCGGGGACCGGGGTGCCGTGGCGCCGGAATCAACCGTCGTAGAAGCCCGGCGGATGGTGTCCGACCAATGTCTGTTGTCGCGGGGTCCTTGCACGCCGGAGCGCTTCGTCACTGAGATGATTGACCGACGAGGTCGGCCTGATGCGCTGGGCAATGTCACGACGCCCGTAGTGGCATTGGATGAACACCCGCCCAGGATCGTCGCCGGCCGGCGGCACCCGCGAGTGCCAGATGTCGGAGACGAAGAGTCCCACGTCGCCTGCCTCGGCCACCAGGGGTACGGCGCGGCGGCCGTTGCACTCCAGATCGGGATCGGCCAGGCGATCGAACGGTGGGGGCTGTCCCGACGTATGGCTCCTCGGAATGACGGCGGTCGGACCCGCTTCAACCGGGCAGTCGCGGAGGAAGATGTGCGCGGCGATGGCAAAGACCGGGTATGGGATGCGTGGGTCCCACGGTATGTCGGAGTCCCGGGGGACGTGTGGTCCTGCGTCGATGTGCCAGTACCGGCCCAAGTGTTTGTTGTTGCCCGGTGGCTGCCACCAGGCGGTATTTGAGATGACGTGGCAGTCTTCGCCGAGGAGAGGCTCGATAGTCCTGAGAATCCGTGGATTGGCTATGGCGCGCTGCACGAGGGAACTGCGGTTGAGCATCTCGTAACGGAACGGCGCCATCTGCTCATCGTCGTCGCCTGGGTCCCGCACATCAGGCGCGTACTCGTCGAAGACGCGTTGTACGTCCCGGCAGAGGGACTCCACGGCCGGAGCCTTGAAGACTCCTCTCAGCACCGCATAGCCCTCCGATTCGAGGTCTTTTGATTCAGTCGGGACCTTGCCTGTGCGGGGTGTCAGATACCCGGAAGAGCGAGTGAGCACGCCGCCAGTCTGCCGCACGGCGGCGGCATGGACAACGGAACGACGCGCACCGGCGCGATGAAGGGGTCTCGCTCCAGAGCCCCACCGAGGGCGACCCCATCAGGTGGATCGTCTGATGCTCAGGGGCGTGAGGCGTCGATGAGAACGTGCGCCCAGCCGCGACTGGGAACATCGATGTCGAGGGTCCAGACGCCGGTCGACGGGTCGTGGGTGACGATCGCATCGGGCGAGGTGGGCGCGACGTCGGCCCAACCCGTGACGGTGATTGTCTCGCTGGCTCCCTTTATGACGAGACGTACACCAGTCGACGTCTCGGCCACCTCCATCCGAGCGTCGCCGGCGGTGACGAACTTGGTGACGTCCCCGATGATCGCCAGGCCCGAACCGAGGACCGGTGCTAGCACCCGGAAAGTCCAGTCCTCCCGGCTGAGCGACACCGGAATTGATGCGTCGTGTGGCACCACCGTTGCAGTCCCTTTGCGCCAGTCCCACACCACGAGACGGGCCGGACTCGGATCGGTCCCGGGAGTGCTCGCCGGTGCCGACAACGTTTCGAGTCGGATATCACCGAAGATCGGTTCGTTGCCGGGGTTGGCGTGCATCGCCACGACGTACGTCCAGCGGCCGGCAGGGTGATCGGAGCTGCACTCCGCCACCAGGAGGGTCGAATTGAAGGCGGGGCCGGACAGCAGTGATTCGTCGACGGCCGCAATCGCAGTGTGAGGTTTCACGAGGAGTCCGTCGGCGCGGCAGGTCCGCAGCGCCAGAACAGGATCCATGCGCCCGACCCGATCACCGAGTCCGATCGGACCGGTGGAGAGGGCGGAGAGCAAGGCTTCAGGCTCGCCGTTCTTACCCGCCACCTCGGGATCGGCGCGAAACACGTCCTTGAACGGCATCAACTCAAGGCTGCGTGCCAGGGCGTTCGTCGTACAGAACCAAGCCCAGAGCTGACCTGCAGACGCGATGTAGCCGTGGTCGCCGCTGGTTCTGACCGACGTCACCTGCGTGAGCGTCGTGGTCTGGGCGAAATCGGCGGGCGTGCCCATGCACCACTGGAGCGTGATGCCCCGGTCGCGGGCTGCGGTGTCGATCCCTTCTTGCCAGGACTTTGCGCGTCCCGGCTCGGAACGCATGGCACGCACACCGAAGAAGACCTCGACGAGCCAGTCGTGCTCGAAGGTCTCGACACCCCAGGCGACGCACTGGTCGAGCCAGCGCTCATAGGCCTCAGGTGTGCTCGGCGCGGCGTACTCGCCGTCGGTCCACGTCGGGGTTTTGGACGCGATCGGGGCATGGGCGGAAAGGTGCCGAATGTGGGCGACGAGCGGCAGGTCGAGCAGCCGCTTCCGCAACGCAGTGATGCCGTCAGGCAGGACGTCAGGTCGCACATCCCATTCCCTGAGTGCCGTCGGCGGCACGACCCATTCCTCGGTGTCGAAAGGCCGCAGCTGGGTGTGGGGGTAGAACCAGGAGTCCAGTTGCACCGCACCGATCGGGACGTTCTTCGCGCGCAGGTCATCGACGGCGGCGACGATGGAGCCGGCGACATCATGTCCGGGCTCGGTCTTGTACCAATAGGCGGAACCGTTGTCGGTCCAGTACGACGGACGCGAACCAACCGCGTCCGGCCAACGGCCCGGCCTTGCGGTGCCGGCGGCGTCGAGCAGTATCCGGCCCCATGCGTCGAGCGCCGACCGAGGGCCGTCGGCGGCGAGCACGGCAAGGTTGGTAGCAAAGCCGACCGGCACGGATTCGAGGTCGCCGTGCCAGCCGCAGCGAAGGGTCCCTCCGTTCAGCCCGATGGTCTGCTCGTGGAACGCGTCCAGGGGAGCCAGGAGAAGTGTTCGACCGTCGCTTCGTGTGAGCAACATCGGCCAGCCCGTTGGGGGTCGGTGTGGGAGCAGGAACCAACCGTCGAGCGAAGGTCCCGCGTTGCTGGGAAGCCCGAACTCGCAGTGCTGGAAGACCAGCGCTCGCAAGCCGTTCGGCGCCTTGCCTTCTGCTCGTTCGCCTGGCGCGAACGTTGGCCATGCGACCGAAGGCCTGTCGAACGCGCCGGTCGTGATGTCCGTGAGATCGACGGTCGCCTCGCAGCTGAACACCACCAGCGGGCGGGCATCGTAGGCTCGGACCGAGCAGCGCACCTCGGCGTCGACGACGGTGACCGACGTTGCAACACCTAACTGATCATCGGCAGCATGGGGCTGGCCGACACTCGGGAGGAGCGAGGGCTGCCCCGGTCCGAACCAATCCTCCCCGTCGAGTCCAACCTTCACGGTGCCGTCTGCAGCGACGTCCACGCTGAGTCCATCTGCTGCGGTCAGGCGCATGGATGAAGTCTCTCAAACACAGGCCTGACAGGGTTACCTGGTCGCTGTGCTGATCCGCGAAGCCATGGCGCGCCGTGGCGACTCGGATCAATCGGTCCAGCTTCGTTCGATCATTCGACGCAATACCGAATTGGCGGTGAGCGTGCCTCACTACCGCTGGCATCCGAGTCCTATTCGCCCGTGAAGGAGAACTCTGCCTGCCAGGGGTCGTCGGAATTGACGACCTCCCAATAGCGCTTCGCAATGTTCTCCGGATCGAAGGCGGTGCCCGCCACGATCTGCCCGGCGATCGTCAATGTCGCCACACGGACGCCGTCCGGCCCCAAATCGGCTCCGAGCATCGTGGCCGCGGATCGGAGTGCTGCTTTGCCGAGGGAAACGGTCGCGAGGGCCGGGATCGGATGATCTGCAAAGCCGCCCCCCGTGACGATGATGGTGCCGGAGCCGGCCCCCCGCATGGCCGGTGCGGCGACCTGCGCCACGACGATGGCACCGATGACATCGACCGCGTAGGCCGTCTGGAGGTGCTCGACACTGGAGGTCAGGAGCGTGTCCGGAGCTCCCATGACTGCGTTGTAGATGATGAGACCGGGCCCACCGGGCTGGCCATAGAGCTCGGTCATCCGGGCTCTCAGACGTTCGGGATCGCTGGCATCAGCCTCGGCCGTATCGATCTGAGCTCCGGTGTCGGCGAGACCGTCGGCGAGTGTGCGGAGCCCGTCACTGCTCCGAGCCGCCAAGGTCACTCGATAGCCGCCCTCGGCGAAGCGGCGAGCCACGGCCATTCCAAGGCCCGGTCCCGCACCGACGAGCAGAAGGTGATGGGTGTCGATCGCATGGCCAGGGTCGCCTGCCGCGTCGTCGGGCATGGGCCTACTTCCTTTCGCGTCGGATGTGCCGGGAGGTGTCCTCTCACGCTCTTGCCGGCCGGGCTCAGATTGAGAAATTCCTAGTCCGCTGGCACGGGCGAGAGTAGCCGCTGAGAGCAGAAAACGACTCGAAATGAGTGAGACCGCTGGACCGTGTTGAGGGGCTCATCCCGGAAGGGCTCGCAGAACATGGTTCGTCGTTATTGACGATGTGGACCTCCCTGCCCATGGGACCCGTCAGGGACGATCGCAGCGAGCGAATGAGCGAGGATTGCCGTAAGTTCAAAAAGGAAGGACTCGCTTTGGGTCTGTCGGCTCAGAGGCAGCGAGGAGTTGGAGGGAGCGTCCCCGTGCATACATGGTGCATCCGATGACCAGTTTGATGACGATAGAGCACGCTGGTGGGGGCGGGAATCCAGTTGACGAGGCTAATTACAACCGGCGGTGGTGGATTCTCGCGGTGTTGGGGATCGCTCAGCTGATGGTCATCTTGGACAGCACCATCGTCAACATCGCTCTCCCGACTGCGCAGCACGACCTGCACTTCTCCAACGCCGACCGCCAATGGATCGTCACTGCCTACTCGCTCGCCTTCGGCAGCTTGCTCCTTCTGGGCGGCCGTATCGGGGACATTGTCGGACGCAAACGGGCGCTCATTACGGGACTGGTCGGCTTCGCAGCGGCCTCAGCCATCGGTGGTTTTTCGGTCAATTTCGCCATGCTTGTCCTTGCCCGCACGGTCCAAGGCGCGTTCGGGGCCTTGCTTGCGCCTTCAGTGCTGGCCCTCTTGACCACCACGTTCACCGATCCAGACGAGCGTGGGCGGGCCTTTGGGGTCTATGGCGCCATCGCCGGGGCGGGTGGGGCACTCGGACTCCTCCTCGGCGGCATCCTCACCTCGTACGCCTCGTGGCGCTGGACCCTGTTCGTCAACCTTGTGTTCGCAGTAATCGCCATCACCGGCGCCCTGCTCTGGTTGAAAAACGACGAGGGCGCTGACCACGATCCGTTGGACCTTCCTGGGCTCTTCATGGTGGCCGGCGGGTTGTTCTCGCTCGTCTTCGGTTTCTCCCACGCCGAGACCACGTCGTGGAGCGATCCGTACACCATCGGCTTCCTCGTCGCGGGGGTGCTCCTCCTCGCCGTCTTCGCCGTCTTCGAGACCAGCGCCAGGTACCCCCTGCTTCCGCCACGCGTCGTGCGTAACCGGACGCGAGGCGGCTCCCTCTTGGTAATGCTCTTCGCCAGCATCGGGATCTTCGGCGTCTTCTTGTTCTTGACCTATTACCTGCAGGGCACGCTTGGTTACAGCCCGGTGAAAACGGGGATTGCGTTCCTGCCGTTGGTGGCTGCTTTGGCCACGATGGCACAGGTGTCCAATCGCGTCCTGTTGCCGCGGTTCGGACCCAAACCGATCGTGCCCGTCGGGCTCTTGATCTCGGCTGCGGCACTCTTCGGGCTGCATTTGGTTGGGCTGCACTCGTCCTACGTCAGCCATGTGCTCCCGTATCTCCTCCTATTGGGTGTTGGCTTCGGGCTGAGCGTCGCGCCGGCCTTTAGCACCGGTACCCTCGGACTGTCGCCGCAAGATGCCGGCGTGGGCTCGGCCACGCTCAATACGGCGCAACAGGTAGGGGGATCGATCGGAACAGCTCTGCTCAACACACTGGCCGCCAGTGCGGCGACGGCTTATTTGGTGGGTCGGGCGCCGACTCCTGCCAATCTCCAGGCTGCCCTGCTCCATAGCTACGCGACCGCGTTCTTGTGGTCCGCCTTGATCTTCGTCATCGGAGCCGTCGTTGCAGCCTTGGTGCTCCAGCGTGGCGACCTGAAAACGCTGGCTGCCGAGAATCAGACGGCAAGGGTCGATCCTGGAGTCGAGGAAACACCTCGACACCACGTCTGTCGAGTCCGCGTGGCTTGTCGTTGACAGCAGCTCGTCGATCCTCTGAAGCCAGTGCCGGCAACGACATCGGTGCTACACGGCCTGGCGGGTCGAAGGAAGCAAGCGTTGTCTCGACTGCGGCGATCCGGCGGAAGGTGAAGTTGCTGGCCAGTCGAGGGATCCCTCAGGCACTCGCAGCCATGTCGCGCGGTGAATTCTCAGGCTGACGCCCGGCACCCGCGACCGTCCGCTTCGTCGAGCGAGGTCGCAGCGCCTTGACGTCCCAGATCGCCCCGGTCCCGTAGTCCTTCACCGCGCAGGCAGCCACCAGTTCGACGGGCGCGGAATCGATTCGAGACCAGATATAGCGAGCGCCGAGGCCTCTGTACATGGCTGTGATGACGAGGCCATCCTTCGCTAACCACTCGAGCGTGCGCTCGAACATCTGCGACGGATCGTCGGCGTAGCTGAGACAGTTGTTCAACACAATGGCATCGAATCGTTCGGTGGTATCCCAGTCGTTCATGTCGGCTGCCTCGAACCGGGTGCGGGGAACCATGAGTGACCGTGCCCGCTCGATACCCTCGGCCGACCAGTCCACCCCGACGTACTCGGCAAAGCCAAGCCCAGCCAGAAGCTGCAAGAGCCTGCCGTGTCCACAACCGATATCAAGAACCTTCGGCTCCTTTGCGCCATAGCTCAGATAGCCGAGGATGACCGCGTGATGAGCCACGTGGGTGATTGTGTCGAGCCGTTCCGTGTAGTCACCGTCGGAATACTCTTCGTCCCATTGGTTGACGCTGACTGGTTGGCGTCGAGAGAACTCGTACAGATCCTTGAGCATTTGGTGTACCGGACCTCGCCGTTGGAAAGCGGCTGATCCGCGCCGAGCGAAGTTCCGAGACAAGGAACGGGACTCAATCGCCGCCCGTACGACACGTTCGCGAAGAGGTGGCATTGAGCAATGAGCCTAGTTTGGTGCTCGAAGAGCGTCGAGTGGGCACACCTTATGGCGCGTGCGAATCACTGAACTGACGGAAAAGGGCGGCACAACGCGTCGGCACTGGCGAGCTTGGCAACGATGCGCGTGTTGCCGGCGTCACGGAACGCGAGATTGTCGAGGAAATCGAATTCGGATGCCTCTACGCCGCCCGCGGCACGTGTCACGGGCGTGAGGTGTTCTGGCTATGACGGTGACCGTTACCGCAGGTCTGCCGGTGCAAGCGACCACCTCGGACTGGCTCGGTATGCGGCGTCCCCGGGTGGCGGGGCGTGGTGAGCGCCATAGAGGAATCCTCTGGCAGCATCGCCCACACGAT
This sequence comes from uncultured Acidimicrobiaceae bacterium, assembly GCA_963850185.1. Lineage (GTDB taxonomy): Bacteria > Actinomycetota > Acidimicrobiia > Acidimicrobiales > RAAP-2 > Bog-473. Next base: position 340,923 of record CAWKKE010000010.1, on the reverse strand, counting down.
TGACCCTGTATTGCGACGAAGGGGCTATGGGGCGAACATGGTGCTCAAGACGATGGCTGCGCCTGCGCTCCAGCATGTGTGGCTCTGCGCTGCGGGAACCGTTCCGGAGAACACGGCATCGGTCGAATGCCTACTCTCAGCAGCGTTCCGACCACTTGACCTCGTCGTCGACTGGAAAGGAAATCTCCCCGACGCAAGGAGAAGAGCCTGAATGGCTGCCACGTGCGTATGTTGCTCAGAATCGGTCGACTGGTGGGTCAGGCTCCGCTCACATCCCGAGCTGCCTATCTGTCACAACTGTCTTGGCGGCCTCAACGGTCAGCGGGACGGTCAGTTGCAGCTCGTGACCGGATCTTGGATCGTCACCGGGTTTGAACCGATCTTCAGAGTCACCGACGTCGCTCGATCGGTCGCCTGGTTCGAGCGGGCGAACTTTGAGGTGTCGTTTCACGATGACTCCTATGCCTTTGCGCATAGGGGCCGGGATCTCACGATTCACCTTGCCCAAGCTGCTGGTGACGAACGAGCCGGTCAGGGTGCTCTCTACATCCACTGTCAAGATGCTGACCGGGTTGCTGACGAATGGCGCCAGCGCGGCATCGACGTGAATGGTCCGCGAGACCAGGACTATGGCAAGCGAGAGGGATGGATCACCGACCCCGACGGAAACGTGATTCGGTTCGGTAGCCCTGGTCGGTGAGCTTCGCCGGGAGCGATGTCCCCCCCGAACTCATTCAGCCCGAAAGGTGAGTATGGCCGGACAAGACTCTCGGCCAAGAGGCCACCGGCAGCAGGGCTCGCCGGGCGCCGCACAGGGTTCCTCCGTGCCGCGATGGAGGTGGGTCGCGTGACTCGCCGCCCTGTGGGGCATCGTGCCCGTTTTGCTCGAACGTGATGGCCGGCCGTGGCCGGGTGACCGAATTACAAGCCTTGTTCGTCCAGCCAGGCCACACAGGCTTCAGCGACTTCTGACCAGCCGCTGTCGATGGTCAGCGAGTGGCCCCTGTCCTCGAACTCGACCAGGTTGGTCTTTGCCGGAGAGTGCCGGTACTGCTTGAGTGTCGACTTGGTGATGGCCTCGGGGACGGTGTGGTCCTTGCCGCCCATGGTGAGCAGCAGCGGGCCCCGGTCAGGGTTGTCGGTGTCGACCTTGTCCGCTGAATGGCGAGACAGGCTGGCCGCAGCGGCCTCGAAGAGGGGCCGTCCGGGAGAGGGTACGGCCCACTTCTCATAGAGGTCGTTGGACTCCTCTTCAGGGATGGCATTGCCGAAGCTGTAGCGGAACTGCTCGGCGGTGAGGGACACCGCCTTGTGCTTGTTCGCCGGGTTCTTGAACACGGGCAGTGTGGCGTGCAATGCGGAGAGTGGGAGCCGCAGCACACCCTTGATCTGCGCGGCATCGATACCGATGGCGGCCGCCCCCTTGTTCATTCCAAGGAGTTTCTCGGCAATCATGCCTCCAAAGGAATGCCCGATGAGAATGGGCGGGTTGGGGAGCGCATCAATGATGGTGGCGTAGTGATCGGTCACGTCGTCGATCCCTTTGTTGGCGACCGAGTCGGGGTTGACGCGAGCAAGCTCAACGGTGTCCTGGTCACCGGGCCAACCCGGAGCCGCGGTTTGGTAGCCGGCCTTCCCGAAGAAGTCCTCCCAGGGCGCCCATGAGCTGGCGTGGAGCCACAAACCATGGATGAAGACCACCGAATTCGCTTTCTGTGCCATCGCAACCTCCATCTAGTACGGGCGGGTCTGTCTCACGACTATGCCAGTCTCATCTGAGTCCTGACTGGGCTGTGCCCCGACTTCTGGCACTCATTGGCCGTATACAGCAGGTCTCGCGCACCTTCCTAAGGTCCGAGTCCTCGCTTGATCCGTGGCCCCCCGACCTTGAACGTCGGAGGATGCGGAAACGGGGACAAGGCAATGGGGTTGGGATGGTCTCTAAGGTAGGCCTGGTAACGGAGGAAACCGGAGGCCTGGCTGGTGGAGACGAGCAGGGCCGCCGTGAGGAGCAGTGCGTGACGATCGCGACAACGCCAGGCAAGGCAGCCGTTGACGCTTCGGTCGTGGTGGTCGGCGCAGGGCCGACTGGTCTACTTCTGGCCGCCGAGCTCGTCCGCCGCGACATAGGCGTCCTCCTGATAGACGGACACGATGCGCCACTCGGTTGGGACCGCGCCACCATTGTGCACGCTCGTTCGATTGAGATCTTCGAAGCCTTGGGATTGGCCGATCAAATCGTCGACCGGTCCGTGAAGATCCGAGGCGCAGAGATGCGATCCGGCGGAACCACGCTCGGTGTGATGGACCTCGGATTGGCGGATCGCCGATACGGTTTTGACCTTGGGCTCTCCGAGGACGAGACCGAATCGGTCCTGACGACCTATCTCGAGGGCCTGGGAGGTGTGGTCACGCGCTCAGCTCGATTGGTCGAGATGAGCGAACGGCCTGACGACGTCGTCGCCACGATTGAACAAGGCGGAGTTCGCCGCGAGGTGACGACGTCGTGGATAGTGGGCTGCGATGGCCTGCACAGCACAACGCGGCATCTGGCCGGTATCGGCTACACCGGCGCCGACCTCGCGAAGCCGTGGGCCGTCTTTGACGCCACGCTCGAAGGATGGGACCAGGAGTTCGACGTTTGCTATGCGCATTTTGATATACCGGCGCTGATCCTCGCGCCACTGCCGGGACGACGTTGGCGGGTCTACGTCCGCCCGACTTCGGACGACAGCGACCTCGTCTCCGATGCAGCGGAGACGCTCCGGCGATACGCGCCAGTCGCCGCATTCGTCGGCGTCGCCAACGAGAGTCGCTTTCGCTGCCACTCACGCGTCGCAGAAAGCTTCAAGCGCGGTCGAGTCTTCCTGGCCGGGGATGCTGCTCATGCCTGCTCACCTTCGGAAGGCCACGGAATGAATACCGGCCTGCAAGATGCCTTCAATTTGGGATGGAAACTCGCCTTGGCGTGCCAAGGTTCCGGGGGATCTGCCCTCCTCGACAGCTATCAGACAGAACGCCGGCCAGTCGCCTTGCGGATCGTAGCCACCGGTGATGATTTCGAGGGTAATCAGGCAATGACTGAAGGAGATCAGCGGTCCAAGCGCGATGCCGAGATGCAGCGATTGCTCGCCGACCGCGCTTCGGTCCACCACGAGGTGGTCGCCGCAGCCGAACTCGACCGTTCGTACGGTGACTCCAAGGTGGTAATGGGTGATTGGAATGAGCACCTCTCGCCGGGAGATCGGCTCCCCACAACCGCCCTGGTGCAGCCGGTCGCCGGACAGCCGTGTGCGCTCCATGAGCTGACCCACGGCTTGCGCCATACGGTGCTCGTGATCGGAGGAAAGTCGACCCCTGGGAAAGTGATCGTTGGATTGGTCTCCGAACTTCGGGGCCTCTGTAGAGGCTCAGCGATCATCGATTCCGTGATTGGCCTGTGTGTACATCCGGTAGGCGGTCAGACGGGCAGAATCGACGAGGAGATCGCCGATCAACTTGGGATCACTACTACGACCATTCTGGCCATTCGCCCTGACCGGTTCGTTGGTCTCCGTCATGACGGCGTCGACTGCCGAGCCGTCTCGCAGTACATCGATCAATTTCAAGTGGCGTAGGCGGGCGAAGTCCAGACGGCGGTCGATGACTCGTGCGGCCCCCGATCTACCTGAGAGCGCTCTGAGGCGGCGGGATTCGATCAAGCCGATGCGCAGCTGCAGGCGCCCCATTCGGTGCTGTTTGCGCTGCTCTCAACAGGTAGAACACGGTTTCCATCTCGCCGTGACCGGCCGCCAATGATCACAATTCGGTGTCTGCTCGGCGTTCTCGGCTCGGTGTTGTGTCGTGGTGACCGCCGGCCCAAGCCTTCTGAATGGCACCAGCGGGCGGCGGGGTTCGCTCCATCAGCAGCAGGATCCGCTCGAAATAACGATGCCCCGGGTTGGCACCACCTTCGCGCCCGAAGTTGGCGTGGGGGGGCAAGGGCGCGAGACTGCCGGTTCGAGGGTTTCGCACACATTCGAAGAATCAAGGAAGGTCACATGGCACCCCTGGCTCAGGATTTCAAAATCATTGATGCTGACACCCACTACACGGAGCCCTACGACCTCTGGACCAGCCGGGCCCCCAAGGGGTACGAGAACCGCGTGCTCCACATGGAGGAGCGCGACGGCCTCGCGACCTGGGTCGTCGACGGGAATGAGATCGGGTTCGCCCGGGGCGGGGGCGTTGTCGCGCGAGACAGTTCGAAGCTTCCCTTCCTCGATGCGTTGGAGAGGGGTCTCGACTGGGTGCACGAGGGCGCCTTCGATCCGCAGGCCCGATTGAGGCTGATGGACGAGTGTGGGGTCCATGCCCAAGTCCTGTTCCCCAATGTGGTGGGCCTCGGCGGGTCGACGCTGAACAACGTCATCCCCGATGAGTCTCTCCGAATGCTGTGCTTGCAGATCTACAACGACGCCATGGCCGAGATGATGACGTCGTCGGGCAACCGCTTCATTCCGATGACCCTGATGCCGGCGTGGAACGTCGACCTCTGCATCGAAGAGACGCGGCGGGCGGCTGGGCTCGGGTTGCGAGGGATCAATATGACCTCTGATCCACAAGATGCCGGATCTCCCGACCTCGCCAACCGGGCCTGGGACCCTCTGTGGAAGGTGTGCTCGGACCTCAACATGCCCGTGCACTTCCACATCGGATCGAGCAACACCGCGATGGACTTCTTCGGCAACTACTTCTGGGCATCGCAAGACGAGTACGTCAAGCCAGCCATCGGCGGGGGCATGCTGTTTCTCAACAGCGCCCGTGTCGTGATGAACACCATTTTCGCTGGAATATTCGACCGCTATCCGGACCTCACCATGGTGGCCGTCGAGAGCGGCATCGGCTGGATCCCGTTCATGCTCGAGACAATGGACTACGAACTCTCCGAGAACGCTCCCGACCACTTCAAGGCCATGAAGCACAAGCCATCCGAGTACTTCGCCAAGAACTGGTATGCCACTTTTTGGTTTGAAGAGGGCCACGGCCAACTGCAGAACCTTATGGACATCGTCGGTGACGACCGGATCCTGTTCGAAACCGATTTTCCGCACCCCACCTGCCTCTACCCTGCGCCGGTCGAGAGTGTTGCCGAGAAGATGGGTGCACTACGTCCCGAGACACAGGCGCGAGTCATGGGAGACAACGCCCGAAAGCTCTATCGCCTGTAGGGGCAATCCAAACGCGTCGCGGATGAGAGGCGAGGCGTGCGTGCCGCTCCGTGCTTTGACGCCAGTTGGACAATCGGGGATCTCCCCATCGAAATCATGACGAACGGCTCACGCTCAGGCAGCGTCTGCGGATTGGGATCGTATTACACCGGCTTGAAGAGAGGGTGTCTACCTCAGCGTTTCCTAGCCTCGTTGTACAACCTTCAGCCCCTTAGCCGTCGGCAGTACGACGCGCACTCGCGTGAATTCGATGGAGCCGCCGAGCTGCGGTGTGACATAGGCCACCGTCGTCGCCACGAGCTGCAATTGCAGCGAGGTTCCGGATTGCGCGGTGTAGCCGATGGTTTCAAGAGGGACCGTGACGGTGTGCGTCGTGCCATCCAGGGTTACCGGAATCGGGGTGATCTGATTGTTCACCACGATTCCGGTCTCCGGGTCGACGAGCTGGGCAAATACCCTCGTCGGACGCGTTCCCGACCCGTCACTACCCGAGTAGCTGATCGAGAGCTTCGGTGCGCCCACGACGATCGCGTTGTGGGTGATGGGAACAGTGACATTCAATGCGTTGCTTGCCGGGGCCGGAGTGACAGGGGTGGCGACCAGGTCAACGACGTTGGCGGCCTGGGCATTCGGCGCGGCAACGGGTGGCCCTGACCCGCCGCCTGCCTTCAACTCCAGTGTGCCCGAGCCCTTCGCCGTGATCGGGACTCCCGACGCCAAGGGATAGCTCCGAGCGGCATACGACGTGCCGTTCTGGTCGACGAATGCGAATCCCGCGAGCACGTGGACCGACTTGTCTCCGGCCAAGTAGCGCTCCATCCAAGCCAAGGAGAGTGACCCGACCTCGAGAGCCGTGCCCGGTTTCGTGAGGCACACGCCGTGTCCGCCGCAGAACCAGGCCATTGCGACTGTGGTGCCCGTGCGCCTCAGCGCTCGGTAGTTGGCTATTCCCTCGTCAAGAGTGAAGAGATCGTCCACTGCGCCTTGGAGGATCAGGGTCGGCACTCTCACTCGAGAAAGGAACTGGGCCGGACCCCGGCTGTCGAAGTATGAAACTGCGTGTGCGTCGATCACCCCGGCTGTGTTCATCTCGTGGGCGGCCGCCGTAATCTCGGGGTCGAGCTTGGCCGAGGACGAAACGCCCATCAGGATGTTCGCCCAACCTGTCTTTGGAGTTCGATTCTTGTCGAGAGAGGTTCCCAACGAGTTCCAGGCAATGGTGGGCGCTATTGCGACGATGCGGCAGTCCCGTGCTGCAGCGGCAAACTGGATGCCTCCACCGTAAGACTCGCCCACCATTCCCACCCTGGGCACTCCCGGCCGCCCCAACTTCACGCCAGGTTGTTGCGCCAACCAATTGATCATGGCCGACACGTCTCGAGCTTCGACGTTGGGGCTGTCGACTTCGGCCGTCCCGGATGACTGACCGAATCCGCGCGGATCCCACGTCAGCACGTTGAATCCGCCTTGCCACAGGTGGGCGATGCTCAACGCTCCTTGGACCCCCGCCTGTGAGGTGTCGGTATCGCCGGACTCACCCCAGCCCGGACCCATGAGCACGGTGGGCGTGGGCTTGCCCGCAGTCGAAGGGTCGGGGAACCAGTGGATTCGGATCGTTGTGTGATCGAATGATGTGAGATCGAAGTCACTGAGAACACCGGGTACTGCCGCTGCCTTCGTGGATCGCCAGTCCGCCGGCGGTCGACAACTCTGCGCCGCCGCCGCCGGTGAATCGCGAAGCCATCGAATCGGGGCGAGCGAAGAGTTCGGAGTACCGAAAGTCGCGATGAGAGTGGCCAGAAGGACGAGGGCGAGCCCCATTGCGATCAGAGAGAGCTTGTGGCGAAGACCACGTATCGGGGATCGCCTGCCAGTCCTCTGTGTCACAGCTCAACTCCTTCTCCGCGGCCGCCCTCCCTCGAATCAGTTGATGCCGTGATTCCGAAGCAGGCGATGAAGAGTATTCCTCGATTGGTACGAGCTGGGAATCTGCGCTGCTGGTACTTCTCGGAAGGTCGGAACGGTGGATCGGACTGGCGTTCGAGACGACAATCGTCCCGAAAGCCTCACGAATTTGATTGCATCCCAGCCATCATGGCTCCAGGTCTTCGCGCGAGCCTGAGCCAATGATTCCGCTGGCGACCGGGTTCCGGTCAAGATCGGCGCTGCGAACCGCAAGACGCTCTGACGAACTTTCGCTGGTCGGATGCGCCCAAGTCGTCTCAGAGACGTCCTGAGCCGTAACAACAGTCGGACCTCAGATTTCACCTGACCAAGCGACCTTTGTGGGTCTTTGTACATCGCCCATTGCAATCTGTCCGCTGCAGCGTTACCTTGCGAAGAAGGCTCTCAACGAAGGAGCGCCCATGGGGTTCGTCCAGATCATCGAGATCGAAACCACCAGACCAGAAGCCGTCGAGGCATTGGTTGGCGAGTGGAGAACGAAGACCGAAGGGTCCCGGACTGCCCAGCGGGGGACCTTTACCAAAGACAGAGATCGCCCGAACACGTACGTCCAAATCGTGGAGTTTCCGACCTACGAGGACGCCATGGCGAACTCGGAACTCGTTCAGACGGCGTCGTTTGCGGAGAAGTTGCGCGAGCTCTGCGACGGCCCGCTGGTCTTCCGAAATCTCGATGTGCGAAACGTCGAGCAGATGTAGTGAAGAGGTAACGAAGGAAAGGCGAGGAGAATGAGTCGAAAAGTTGCTGATTGCCGGGATTTTCCGAGCGATAACGGTTGCACCCTGACCATTTCGGGCCAGGAGGACGAGGTGGTCCGGGCGGCTACAGAGCACGCAGTATCGGTGCATGGCCACGAAGACACCGAAGAAGTCCGGACGTGGCTGCGGCAGAACTTAAAGGATGAGGTGCCCGCATAAGCGCTTATGAGATGAGTCAGGGCATGGCGACGAACGCGCGCGAGTCTCGACCTGCCACGAGGTCAGATGCTCCGAGGGAGCAACCGGCGACACGATCGACCCAAAGATGGCGCGGTCGGCACTGCCAACGTTCTTGGCGGGGTGGAGGTGGTCCCAGCAGGCGGAGCCGATCGCCGAAAACCGACTGCCAGGGCGCGTCAGAACGATGAGGTCACGATCACCAGCCCGCAGCAGCAACAATCGGAGCGTTGAGATGGGAGGCAGCCATACCGCCTTCGTTTGGTGCGTCCCCATAAGAGTCGACGGCTCCGCTTGCCGTCGCCAGCCAGTAGCCACCACCATCAGCCGTGGCATAGATCGCGGCAGCGGGATTGATGCCACCGAGGCCGCTCGCACCGCCGAGGTATTCGGCATCGCCGTAGTTGTAGACGGTGCCATCAGCCAGGAGGATCCAATAGCCTCCTCCATCCGGAGTTCGAACGGCTGAGGTCACGGGGGAGCCCTGAATCCCAGGTGCACCGAGGTAGGGAGCGTCGCCGAACGAGTAGACGTTACCGCTGTTCGTGGCGACCCAGTAGCCATGGCCAGAGCCATCTGGTACCACTGCCACAGCCGATCCCCGGCAACCACCGATACCCGGACACGACCCAGCGAATTGTGCATCGCCGAAAGCGAAAACGCCACCGTCAGAGCTGACCATGAAGTAGCCGTCGCCATCTGCGGACGGAACCATCCCCACTATCGGTGCGCTGAGCTTGGGAGCAGATCCGACGCTTCCCGCCGGAGCGAACCCCAACCCTGGGATGGAGCCGTGGAAACCGGCGTCACCGAAAGCGAAAACGCCACCGTCGGAAGCCTCTAGCCAATAGCCTTGCCGGTCCGAGGTGGGCGTAACCCCGACAACCGGGCGCTGCAACTTCAGAGAGCCAGTTGAGCCGTGGAACTGAGCAGAGCCGAAAGAGAAGATCCCACCATCGGCGCCAACGAGCCAGTAGCCATGATCAGTCTGATTGGTGACGAGAAGTGAATGCGCGGCCGAGACGGAAGCCTGATAATTCCCGTCGCCGAGATAGCTGGCGGTCAGCGAATGCGAGCCGAGGGATAGCCCGGTGTCGTTCAGAGAGCAGGTTCCGGTGGCCGTATTGGGACCATTCCCCGCAAGGTTGATCGTGCACACGGTGTTGCCATCGTTTTGTACAGCGATTGATCCGGTGGGTGATCCTGACGTGCCCGAGGTCACAGTTGCTGAGAAGCGAACGGCGCTCTCATTGCCGAACGCAGCCGAGGGCGACGACACGGACAAGGTAGTCGTGCTCGTGGCTGGAAAGACGGAGAGGGGGACCGTGTCGGATGCGGGAGTAAAATTGGCGTCGCCCGGATAACTCGCCGTCACTTCGTAGGGCGTCGCGGAGGCGGGGAGCGCCGTGCCTGAGTCGATGAAGCAGGGATTCCCTCCTCCGTTTCCTGCTGAGCAGGAACCGGGGGGGACGAGGATTACCCCGTTTGCCGTAATACTGAAGAATCCGGTGGGGTTCCCACCATTGCCTCCTCCCACTCCGGTAATGAAGAAGTTGCCGTTTTCCGCACCATAGAAGGCGTATCCAGGTACGGGGAAGAGCTGCATCTGGCTGGTGACTTGTACGACGGAAAGATCTTGGGGAAGAGAGGAGGACCCGGCGAAGTTGTTGTCACCGCTATACGTCGCGGTCAGCGTATAGAGGCCAGCGTTCATCTGCGCGTTGTTGATGTAACAGTTTCCTCCCGATTGACCGGATCCGCTTCCACCGAGGAATCCTGTGCACAGATAGGTATCTGGACCCGGAACACCGTCATACAAATTGACACTGCCCGAGGGGGAGTTGTCGGACACATTTGGTGCTGACACCGTAAATTCGAGGGGATTCTGCCCTTCGTTGCCATACATGAGGGAGGAGCCAGCGGAGGGAAAGGTGATGACTGTGAGGGTTGATGCCTGATTGACCGTCTGACTCAGGGAGCCAAATCCTTGGTCGTAAACGGAGTCGCCGAAGAAGGAGCTAGTGATGTTGTGAGATCCGACCGACATGTTGGAGGCGGACTCGTCGCAGGTGGCGACGTACGTTCCTGGCGTAGCGGTACCCGCCAGCGGCTGAGAGCTGCATCCGGAGATGTCGCCTCCGTTGTCTTGGAACTCGAGGGAGTCAAAGGCGTCGAGGCTGCCCGAATCCGACGTTGTCAGCGTGGCCGTGTAAGTGACGTCCTGATCGAACGTCGAGGGATTGGCTGTCGACGACACGACGATCGAAACCGGAGGCCCGCCGGGCATCGCGGAGGCCGATGTCGACCATCCCAATGCCATCAACGACAGAGCCGCCGCGGTTGTCAGTCCAACCCAACTTCGAAAAATTCCGCCTCGACGCGTCACCGACGCATCTCGATCTTCATAACACAAGGCATCGAAAATTTCTGGATCTGTCTTGAGGAGTGTCCAGGAATCTGGACACTCTCGGACATGGGTGACGCCAGCGGCTTCAATCCCTCGTTTTCCGCTCTAGTCTGATGTTGGCAGAGCGCCCTACGCAGGTGTGATCTCGGAACCTGTGGTCGCAACCCTTGTTCGAATTGTTGTGGCATTCCTTTGAAAGCGTGAATATCTCACTGGGATGCACTCCGAAGAGCTGGGTCGGATCAGCGAGACGCACCGGCTCCAGCCCTCTTCCCTAAGATGAGCAAATGGCACCCCCAAGCCTCGCTCAGCAGGAACGCAACACCCTCTGCGACCTCTTTGTCGAGCTTGGGCCCGACGCGTCCACATTGTGTGAGGGCTGGGTAACCGCCGATTTGGCGGCGCACCTCGTTGTCCGTGAACGGAGACCCGACAGCGGGCCTGGACTCGTGTGGCCGCCGCTGGCCGGCTACACCGAGAAAGTGCGGCGTGCGGTGCGGGATCGCGTTGCTTGGGAGAAGCTGATCGAGAACGTGCGGCACGGGCCGCCGCTGCTCCTGCGTCCCTTCGATGGTCCCATGAACACGGTGGAGTTCTTCATCCACGTAGAAGACGTACGCCGCGCACAAGATGGCTGGGAACCCCGCTCGATCTCCCTGGAGCTCGCCGATGCCCTCTGGGCGCGCGTCGGACCCGGCGGTATGGCGAAGAAAGTGCCGGCCACGATCGTGATCGCCTCGTCGGGACGAGCTGACAAGGAACGCGGCGCCGGGCCGCGCCTTACTCTGACCGGCCACCCAGGCGAGCTCACCATGTTCGGCGCTGGTCGCCAGGAGGCGGCAGAAGTGGAGATCAGCGGAGACGCGTCGCTCGCCGCCCAGCTGCGCGCCGCGTCGCTAGGTGTCTGACCTCCGAGATCTTTTGGAGTTCTCCTCTAAACAGATGGCACGGTTCGTTCTGTGCAAGTGTGCTTCGGCTGGTTAGCGTTAGCAGCTGCATAAACGGCAATCACCTAGCGCTGCGGAGGCCACCATGTCCCAGGTCCGTGTCCACAACTTCTCGATCTCCCTGGACGGTTTCGGGACGGGCGAAGGCTTGACGTTCGACGCCCCGTTCGGCCACGCCGGCCATCGTCTGCACGAGTGGGTGTTCCCCACCCAGTTCGGGCGCTCGGTCATCATGAATCAATCAGGTGGTACAACCGGTGTCGACAACGCGTTCGCAGAACGCCTGAATGTCGGGTTCGGTGCCGAGATCATGGGCCGGGGCAAGTTCGGCCCGCAGACCGGCCCGTGGACCGATCTGGGCACCGATGACGAGTGGCGCGGATGGTGGGGGACGAACCCGCCGTTCCATACGCCGGTGTTCGTGTTGACGCACCATGCGCGCCCGCCGATCGAGATGGAGGGCGGCACCGTGTTCCACTTCGTCGACGCCTCTCCTCAGGAAGCACTCGACCTCGCCCAAGAGGCCGCCGGTGACCTCGACGTGCGCATCGGCGGTGGCCCGACGGTCGTCCACGACTTCCTCGCTGCCGACCTCGTCGACTCCCTCCACGTCGTGCTGGTGCCGATCCTGCTTGGACGCGGCGTTCGACTGTGGGACGGCCTCGAAGGCGCTGAGGAGCGCTACAGCATCGAGGCAGTCTCGTCACCGAGCGGCGTCACGCACCTGACCTTTACACATCGATAATCGATCATACGGACGCGGGACGATCGACTCCGTAGGCCGGTTAGGTGGGGCGCCCTGAATCAATGATTCGAAACCAGACGCACACGAAGAGGGAGTCGTCAGATATCGCGATTCCTTCTGTCTCGTAGTAGCTCCTGTGACCGCTTCGCCAATGCTCGATCGATGTGAATCCCTCACCCTCGTCATGCGCGAATTCCCAGGGCACGTCTATGAAGCGATGCGTCTCCACTCTCGTGATCTCGACAACGGCTCGTGCGCCGCCGTCTGATCCAAGGAGGACCTGTCTTTCGCCCGGCAACTCGACGGGTTCTCGCTCGTCGAGGTATTCCTGCTGGAGGAGTGCCCCGGTGGCCACCTTCTGGCCTGCGAGAGCAGCTCTCGTGAGACGGTCCCGCATCTCTCCCGGCCTTCCCAACGAGAATGCTCGCAGGTCATTTATACGCGGCCACATCGATGGGAATCTAGTCAGACCCAGTCGCTCCTCGCTCCCCACTTCTACCCCTGGTTGGGCCGCTTCTCACGGATTGTGAGAGCTCGCTTCGGACAGTCTCGAGCCGCCCGTCTGGCCAAGGCGACAAGCTCCCTGGCTAAGGGCCCGTCGCGAATGATCGGGTATCCCCATTCGTCGAGCCCGATCACCTCGGGCAGGATTTCGGCGCAGTAGCCGTACGCGTCGCACGCAGCCGGGTCGATGGTGATCTGCAAGTCTCTCACCCTCCTGATCCAACTGGTTGCGGAAAGCGGAGAACGGTGGGATTGCGCCAAGAAGGGCATGGTGTTCCTCGGCCGTGAACGGCAACGTCTGCGGCAAAGATGGACAGAGCGCTGCGCACTAGGGCGACCGCGCCGTCGGGGTGACGACAGGCCCCGCGCCCATTCACTTGGCGGAGACGATGGTCAAGTCTCGCCAGAAGCCCATCGTCACTGTGCCCGCGGGCCAATCGTGTAAGGTCGTCTGCGATAGCCGGCAGACCAAAAGTACAGGGCCCGCATTGACCGGAGCTCTGTTCGGCGAGATAGCGGGCTATGCGGGCGGACTCGCCGAGACCGCAAGAAGTCTCGCCGAGAGCCACAATCACCCCCACTCCCGCGGTGGCGCCGATCGTGCGTAGTGGGATGGATGCGTAAGGGGTTCCAAAATGCTCGGGGCCGACCCACGTTCCCCCGTACCCCCCGACCAGGAGCGCTTGTATCGGTTCGACGGGTTGGCTTCGCTGAACGATGTCCCACAGCGGGGTGCCTTTGTCGACCTCGACCACGCCGGAGTGAGTCACGGAACCGCTGAGGGTCACGAGGCACGTCCCGGGATCCTCAGCCATGCCGCGATCCAGAAATGGACGAGCACCGTAGCGAGCGATGAGAGCGATGTGAGCCAACGTCTCAGCGTTGTGCACCAAGGCTGGGCGCTTCTTTATGCGCAGGGGCGTGCCTTTGTCCGGGCGGAAAACCGGAGCCGAGCGTCCGGACTCGATCCAGTTCGCCAGCGCCGATTCTTCTCCGGCAATAAAGCGATCGGGGGGTTGAACGAGTTCCTCTCGTGCCATGGTGTAGCTGCGTCGTCTCCGCTCCTCCATGGCCTGACGCACGGCTGCACTGGTGACGACGCGCCCGTTGGGGACGCAGACCACAACTCGATCGCTGCCGCACAAAACCGCAAGATATTGGGCGCCGTCGAGCACTAGATGGGGCGAACGACTCAGGAGCAGCTGATCCTTGCTGCTGGCCGGCTCGCCTTCCATCGCATTGACCACAACGATGCCGCGATGTCCGGCGGATCGGGACAGCGCGAGCTTCTCCGAGGCGGGAAATGCCCCACCGCCACGCCCGGTGAGCCCCGACTCCTCCAAGTCGGCAACCAGATCGTGCTGCCAGGAGTTATTGCGCCCGCGCTCTACGTTGAGCGGGCCATGCGCGGCGAGATGTCCTTCCAGATCTGAGGGCTGGCCCAACAAGTGATGCACCGTCCGCAGCGGTAAAGCCGTGCTGGGATTAGGGGACATTTCGACGTCCTCCTGAGCTCGTCGCCACGCGGCGCGTGGGCAGATTGGCCCGAGGGGGCAACGGGGAGGCCACCGTCGTTCGCGAACTGGCGGCGCGCAACCGCCAAGCTAGGGCGACGCTAACGGCGGCGACGCACAATGCGCCCAGGACGATGACCCACTGCTCTCCCGCGTCGGTCCCGAGTCCAAAAGTGTGTGCGAGAGCAATCGGCCAAGACCCGTAGGCCAACCAGTGGATGCCACGCCAGGTTCCAGGCCGCAGGCGCGTTCGCAGCAGACTGGTGACGAAGACGGCGATCATGAGATCGAGTGCGATGGTTCCCAGGCCAACCCAGAATCTGCTGTAGGGAGAGGCGAACGGTACGACCGCAGCAAACCATCCAATGTCTACGTAGGTGTCGAGGATGCTCGTGAGCACGTGAAGACCCAGGAACACCACAGCCATGATCGAAATGCGACGGTGGAGCTCCTGTTGCGCAAAACCCGGCCAGCTTCTTGCGCGGGGTCGGCTCGTGGTCACGAGCCCAAGGACCATGGTGAGGGTGAGCAACACCAGAGAAACGATGCCGCTCGCCCGGGTGGCATACCAGAGGGAGGTGGAGCTCATCGCCGTTCCTCGTCGGGCCAACCGCCGAGGGTGAAGACGTCCCCGTCATGGCGGACCAGGCGGACCGCCTGGCCGAAAGGGCGGAGTCGCTCGATCGCCTGGTCTCCCCAGACCACGGCGGCGGTCGACAGTGCGTTGGCGTCGACGCAACTCGCCCCGACCGCCGATACGAGCCGCCAGAACGGAGTCGAGCTGCAGCCCGTTGCCGGGTCGACGATGTGATGCACCTGGTCAGTTCCCATTTGCCAGGCTCTGACCTGCGTACTTGAACTGGCGAGCCCGCCGCGCCGGATCGCGACGACCTGGTCCACCTCGTCAGGACCCGTCGCGGAGTCGACGGCAATTCCGATGGCCCAACCTTCCGGCGGTGGCTCGCCGGCGACCGCAACGTCACCCCCGATGCTGATGAGCACTCCCGAACCGAGCTCCTCGGCGACTTGTGTGGCTGCCCGATCGGCAAGAAGGGCCTTGGCCGACGATCCAAGATCAAGGCGAACGTCCCGGGGAATACGTGCCGTGCGCCGCTCGTGATCGAGGTGGAGGTGTCTGAATCCAGGAACAGGACCGAGATCAGCCAAGCGGAGCGGACGAGACTGGATTTCTTCGAAATCCCGGTCGTACCCGAGCGTCGCCATGGCAGAACCAACGGTGGGATCAACGGCGCCATGCGTTCTCTCGGCCACGGCGTACGCGACAGCGAGTGCTTCGAAAAGAGGCGGGGATACCCGCACAACCCGTCCAGCGTGAGCGTGAAAGGCGGCAAGCTCTGAGTCGAGGCGGAAGCGACTGCAGGCGAGGTCGACGGCTTCCACCTCGGCCCGCAAGATACGTTCCGCCTCGTCTGCGTGCGCTGCCACCGTCGTGACGACGATGGCCGTTGTTCCGAGGGCGCGGAAGGATCGTTCAGTGGTGGTGCTCTCGAGCGGGGCCAGAACGGACGTGTTCATCGCCTGGTACCTCCCGACGTCGCGACTGGTCGCGTCGTGGTCGTAGTGGGCGGCGAAGTGGTCGTCGTTGTTGACGGCAACGTCGTCGTTGTCGATGACGACGTGCCTGTGCCGAGGTTCGATGAGGTGGATGGCGACGTAGTCGTGGTCGGCGCCACCGTGGTCGTGGTGCTGGGGGTCTGCAGCGGTGCGCTACTCGACGCAGTCGCCCCAGGATGCTCCTTGGCCACCACGACACCGATGACGACGGTGGCGCCAGTCGCCGCCAGAGCGGCGAGTCGGGTGAGGATTCGGAGAGACGCTGCAGCACGCCGCCTCGTCTCGGGTGAGTGGACCTGTCGTGTGGACCTCATCGATCATTTCCTTGCATCGGCTCCCACAGATCGAAACAGCCGCGGATACGGCCAGCCTTGTGTCCTGCTGTGGACGGACTGTGATATCGGAAGTGACAGCGACTCGGCTTTGGCGCCGAACGCACGCTTCCCTTGGGGGTGCGCGTCGGAACGTGGACACCACGCAGCGGCCCAACGAATGTTCTGGCCGGAAGCCGATTCGTTCATCGCACCACCCAGGGTACGGATCGAACCTGAAGGGACCATGACAGTCACTCGACGCGAGCGAGGCGTCGCCGCTCTAGCCTCAGTCCCATGTCACACCTCAGTTCACCGGATCGATGAGGGTTCTGGTGGCAGAGGACGATGCAGCGTTGCGGTCGGTCCTTGAACGTGGTCTGCGTGAGAATGGCTATGTCGTCGACGCGGTTGCTGACGGAACATCGGCGCTGCGTTACATGCGCGCCTATGAATACGACGTGGCAGTGCTTGATTGGCGCATGCCGGAGCGCGCAGGAATCGAAGTCGTGGCGGAAGTAAGAGCGCGGGGAAACCGAACTCCCATTCTGATGCTCACGGCCCGAGACACCCCAACCGATCGCATTACAGGTCTCAACGAGGGCGCCGACGACTACCTCGTGAAGCCGTTCGACTTTGCTGAGCTCGTTGCTCGGCTGCAGGCGTTGCAGCGCCGACCGCCACTCACCGTCGGGCCGGTGCTCGAATGCGGATCCCTTCGCTTCGATTCGGCCTCGCGAACGGCGACGGTTGCGGGGGAGAAAGTTTCTCTGACCGCAATCGAGTCAGCGTTGGTGGAACTCTTCCTCCGCAGAAGCCCGAACGTGTTGTCCCGACAGCGCATCGCTGTTCAGGTCTGGGAAGACGAGGCCAATGCGGTTGGCTCGAACACCATCGATGTCCACATCGGTCGGCTCCGTGCGAAGTTGGAACAGAGCAGTGCGCGCATCGAGACCGTCCGCGGGATTGGGTACAGAATGATCGAGGAATGACCGCGCAGCGCAAGCATCGCCGACATGCCCTACGCGTCGCGGGGGTGACTACGGTCATCGTCCTGGCGTTCTATGTCGTGGCCGTTGTTGTGTTAAACGCCGTTGTGAACCAACACTTGATCACCGCGGCTGACAATCGCCTGATGGATCGCCTCAACGATGCACGTCAACAGATGTCCACTCCAGAGGGGTCTCCTGCAAAAGACGACGACGATACAGACGTCGACGACGCGCCGCAGTTCCTGTGGTTGATCGCGTCGTCGGGTCGGGCCGTCTCCTTGACGGCGGCTGCGCCACCACTACCGCAGCGTCACTGGGACGCGAACCCCGTTACGCTGGCCGTTGGAACCTCGAACGTTCGATTCGACACGCTGCCAGTGCGAGGTGGGTTGCTGGTAGTTGGCCAGAGTGCCGCCTCGATTTCCAACGTCCAGTCGGCGCTCCTCGTCGCCGAGCTTGTATTCGGCGCCATTTTGGCCGTCGTGGTATTCGGGGGAGCGACTGTGGTGGGTCTGCGGGCGTCCGCGCCCTCCGAGTTGGTCCGACGACGACAGGCGGAGTTCACGGCCGATGCCTCCCATGAGCTGCGTACCCCCATTTCGGTGATCGAAGCCGAAATAGACATTGCACTTGACCGACCGCGGGAACCTTCGGAGTATCGGGATGTCCTCCAGAGGGTAAGCCGAGAGAGCCATCGGCTGAGGAGGATCGTGGAGGACTTGCTCTGGTTGGCCCGAGCGGACGATGAACCGCCACAGCCTGACGGCGTGAATCTGACGGACGTCAGCGAGGAGGTAAGGGGGTGCGTCGAGCGATTTGCTGCCTTGGCATCGGCGCAGGGCGTCGAGCTGTCCTTCGCCCAGAGTGGGAGCGGCCGACTGCTCGTCCAGGCGCAGTCGGATCTCGTCGACCGACTGGCGGGTGTGCTCATCGAAAATGCATGCAAATTCGCGGGTCGTGGCGGTCGGGTCGAGGTGGGCGTTATCGACTACGGGGGTCGGGTGACCCTGCGTGTCGATGACTCCGGTCCCGGCATCCCTGAGAGTCAGCGTGAAGCTGTGTTCGACAGGTTCCATCGAGGATCGGTGACTGTTGCAGGGACTGGGCTCGGTCTCGCCATTGCTGATTCGGTCGTCCGTTCTACCCAAGGCGAATGGGCGATTGGCGACGCCGACCTAGGAGGTGCTCGGTTAGAGACCTCGTGGCGGAAGGTGCAGGCTCGCAAAGGGAGACTCGCCTACGGAGGCGAGACGTTTGACGAATCCATGGCCTAGGACCACGATCTTCATCTCAGCGTCAGGGCCGACCCGTACGGTGCCTCCGTGGCGGCTGTGCGGCAGGCGAACCGGAGCGCCCGACGCACTTCTAGTGCCTCTTGCGCCGCGGGTGATCACGGCTTTGCACGTACGCCGGTTCGGATCTGTCGGCCAGTAGCCGAAGGTACCTTCGAGGCCAATCACCCTGATCGCGCCTGGCTGCTCTGCTGTTCGATCCCCGGTGCGGGAGAGGTTCGCGGTTGGCTGAGTCTTCGTCGTCCATCGAAAGGAAGAGACAATCGTGCCCAAAAGATCAGTTCTCGACCGTTCGCTGGATATTGCGAAAGTGGACTTCGCCCCGGAGCATCGACCTCCCACTGTGGTCCGCGTGCTGCTGGCGACAGCTGTGTCACTGGTGGGTTCACTCGGTGTCGACGCCATCCTCGTCGCGATCGGCGAAGCGACGTTCCCCTCGACCAAGGGTTACGTGCACTTCGCCTTCAGTGACTACGCCAAGCTCACCATCATTGGCGTAATCATCGCCTGTATGGCATGGCCTGTGGCCACCCGGATCTCCTCCTCGCCGAGGTGGCTCTTTCTCAGGTTGGCAATCCTGGTCACACTTGTCCTGCTGCTGCCTGATCTGTACATCTTGACGCAGGGACAACCGGCCGAAGCAGTCTGTGTCCTCATGTGCATGCACGTGGCGATCGCGTTGGTGACGTACAACGCGCTCGTCCACCTGGCTCCGGTGCGGAGCCGGCGCCGTTCTTCTCGGGGGTAACAGAGCGCATCGGTGGGTCGCTCTCGGAGTGGGTCCGGTGCGCAGACCCACTCCGAGGACACCCCGGTTCTGGCTCCAATACTCGGGGCCTGACCGCATGATCGAACCCTGGCGCAGTGGGCTGGCTCAAGCTGGGGCTCCCGCCATGACCACAACAACGCCTGCGACTCCTGCGACCAGCAATGCCGGGACGACCGAGCGTCGTAACCCGATGAGCCACACTGCGGCTATCGCCAGGATTCCGAGTTGCCACAGATGCGCCAACTCTCGACCGAGCGGTACGGCCGAACCTGCGATGGCTCCGATCACGGCTGCACCTGCTCCCGTCAAGAAAGCCTGTATCCGCGCGTCGGCTCTCATTCGATCGAAGTGCGTCGCACCGCCGATGATGAACACGAAGGACGGTGCGAAGGCGATTAGGGCTGCCAGCAATCCGCCAACGAGTCCGCCGGCGGAGTAGCCCACGACAGCCACCGTCTGGACAACGGGCCCGGGAGTGATCTGACCGAGGGCTACTGCGTTGAGAAATTGTGTTCCTGTCATCCAGTGATACGACACCACGGCGTCATGTTGCATCAAAGGAATGATCACGAAACCACCGCCGTAGGAGAGCGCCCCAACCTTCAGCGCGACCCAGCACAGAGCGGCCAAACCCCCGACGACCGGAACCGCCCCCGTCGGGAAGAGTAAGAGCGCGGACCTGAGTGAAGAGTTCCCGAAACTCCCTGTTGCTGCGATCTCGACCATCCCGCACGCCACCAGCACGAGCACGAGATAGGCACCGACCGTTGCCGCAGAAGCGCCGCCGACCAAGAAATAACAAGCCCAACGGACCTTTCGGGACCGAGTATCGCCTGCCCTGTGCCAACTGGCCGGTATCAGTGCCAAAGCCGCGCTCAATGCAACCGCGGGGACCGCGGCGCCCGCGCCCGCGGCGGCTCCGAGCACCCACAGAGGCGGATGGGCGGCCAGGAACACAACCGAGAGTGCGAGGATGATCGTGAGCCCAGGAATGATGAAGCAGATGCCGCCCAGAAGAGCGCCAAGGAGCCCCCGCAATCGCCAGGCGCAGAAGATGGCCAGTTGCGTGGAGGCGGGGCCGGGGAGCAGGTTTGTCGCCGAGATACCGTCTTCGAAGTCTTGCGTGCTCAACCAAGCACGTTTATCGACGCAAAGTGTGCGTAACAGCGCGATGTGCGCAGGTGGGCCCCCAAACCCGATGATCCCGATGCGGCCCCACTCGCGCACGATCGTGGAGAGCGGGACACTCTGTTCGAGAGGGTCGGTCATTGTCGGGGTTGTTTCCTTGTGGAACCGTAGACGACAACCCAGACGCGGTGCCCAGCCTTGCCCACCGGCCACTCCTGGAGGAGATTGCTCCTGACGGTCGAATATCGTCCATTCTGTTTCGTCCCGTTCATCCGAAGGTCACTGTGAAGAGCGACGGCGAACAGAAGTCAGTCAGACGAGGCCCCGGGCCTCCTCGACCCGATGTTTCCAGACGATGGCCAAACCAAGGACCGCGACGCAGCCGGCCAAGACGAGCCAATGGCTGAGCGCCAGGGTACGGCCGTCGAGTGAGGCTATGGCCAGCGAGACCTGGTGGTAGCTCGGTATGAGGTGGGCAACGAACTGGAGCGAGCCTGGCATTTGGTCGATCGGAGTGAAGAGCCCGCCGAAGTATCCGAGGACGAACATGAGTCCGGTGACGACCGGGAACGCGGCCTCGGTCGTCACCAGGAAGCCGATGAAGACTCCCAGGACGGCAAACGGGAGGGAGGTGACCCAAAGCAGAATCGTCAGCTCCATCCACGTCGTGGCGGCCAATCGGACGTCGCCGAATCCGGCACCAACCACCTCCACCAAGATGATCACCGGGAGCACCACGAGCATGCTCGCGACGATCTTGGTACCAACATACGACCAGGCGGGAATCGGGGTGATGCGAAGCTGGCGGGCCCATCCTGATGCTCGTTCCATCGAAAGCCGGGTACCCGCTGCGTTGAGAGCGGCTACCAGCGCGCCGAAAGAACACATCGAGACCATGAGGTAGATGCGCCAAGAAACCGTGCCGTCGACCACTTTGCCCGCCGTGTGGTCGCCAAGAAAGAGCATGTAGAAGATCACGGGGAAGCCGATAGTGATGGCGAGGAACTTCCAACTACGCAACAGCCGCCCGACCTCGAATCGACCGAAAGCCAGAAGTGGGCGCAAGCGACTGTGCCAGCTGTCGCGGAGTACGGGTTTCTTTGTGCCGCGCCCGTACTGATCATCCGGAATATTCGGCGGGGCGATCGAAAGATCGGTCACGAGTCGCCTCGAACCAGACCGGCCGCGGACGTGGCCCCGGCGACAATGGGAGGGAGGCCTGCGTCGACAGCGCGGCACCCGGTCAATGTCACAAACGCCTGCTCCAGCCCGGCGCCGGTCACCTCGAGGTCACAGAACGGTACGTCACGACTGACCAAATCGCGGATCGTTGCGTCAGCATCCAGGGAGTCGATCGAGACGCAAGTGCCGCGGATCTCCACCTCCGTGACGCCTTCGAGGTCGGAGAAATCGGCACGGTCCGGACCGTCTAGGACGAATCGGAGTCGCCGGGTGGCCACAGCCGCCTTGAGAGTCGCGCCGGGTCCGTCTGCGACGATCTTGCCGCGGTTGAGGACGACGACGCGGTCGGCGATCTCATCGGCCTCCGCCAGATGGTGGGTGGCGAAGAGCACCGTGCGACCCTCGTCACCGAATGCACGCATCATGCGCCAGAAGCCCTGGCGGGCCTCCACGTCCATTGCGGAGGTCGGCTCGTCGAGGAACACGATCTCGGGATCGCCTGCGATCGCGATGGCGAAACGGACCCGCTGGGCCTGGCCGCCCGAGAGGCGGTCGGTCCTCTGGCGTAGGAGCGCACCGATGTTCGCTCGTTCGATGATCTGGTCACGCGGGGCTGGCCGGCGGTACAGACGGCGGACCAGGCCGAGCGCCTCGTCGACGCGTACGCCGGGGGGAAGGCCGATGCCCGAGCCGGCCTGAAGCATGGCGCCCACGCGCCCGGCCGCAACCGACTGACGTGGATCGCTCCCGAGAACTTCGACGCGGCCTTCCTGCGGACGGACGAGACCGAGCAGCGCCGAAATGGTGGTCGACTTGCCGGCCCCGTTGGGTCCGAGCAGTGCAAGCACCTCACCCCGAGGTACGTCCAAGTCCAGCCGTTCGAGGGCAACGCGAGATCCATATCGGTGGGTAACGTTTTTGAACGACAGCGCCACTGGGCGCGGCCGCGGCGGAGCAAGTGCGCCAGTCGACGCTGTGACAAGGGAAGACAAGGTAATTCTCCGGCGGCTCAGGCCGCGCTCGCGTGGTAGAAGAGCAGCTTATCGTCGCCACGGCCGTGGCGGCGGTCGGCCGCCAACGATTGATGAAGAACGAACAATCCCTCCGATCAGAATTACACGGTCCGCGGATTGCCCAGAACTTCACACCAGAGCGGAGTAAACGTTGCATGGTCTGTTGCGGCAGTCAGTCGGCGCCGCCCGTGTGATGTCACGTCGACACAGGCCACCGAATCATTCACTGTGGTTACCCTGGAACGCACTTCGGAGATACCCGTTTCGTCGAAGTTGAAGGGTCCGAGGCGGCAACCGTCGGCACCGAGTCGAGCCCTTTCGTGGAGTGGCGCTCGTACCAACTCCCAACGTCGGTAACGGACTACCCGAAGCGCCGGCTGCCGTCATATTTCCTGTCGGTGCCGGTCTCATTGGGGCCGCCGTGATCGGGCTCAAGCGGCGACGCCGGGTTGCCTGAGGCGATCGAAAGAGCCCATTGGTCAGATATGCCTGCCCTGGGACGTGGGTTTCGACCCTGGGGTTGACGCTTAGCGACGAGGCGATGGACCTCAGTGATCGTCACTTCGGGACCGCCCGTCTGACCGCAATCTGGATCGGGCTCGACGGAGACGACCTCATCAGCACCCACATGCGGTACAACGCCAAGCTCCGCAATATGCGGCGCGACCCGCGCGTCGTCCTGTCGTTCGCCCCGCCCCAGCGGCCCGGTGACCGGATGAGCCCGCACGCCATCATCCACGCAACTGCCGCCATTGCACCCCTCGGCCTCACTGCTGCCACGACTCGCCAGGGCCTACGTCGGGCCCGAAGCCGAATTCCCGGATCAGTCTCAGACCGGATACATCGTGCGGTACTCCATCCGCCGGATCGGCGGCGTGGGCCCTTGGGCCGGGGATGTTGGCTGACGGTCGCCCTCCGGTGATTCGAACAGACCAGGGTGTTCCCTATCGCCGGACGGTGGAACGGTCCGCCACGACAGGGGTAGGCGATCGTCTCCCGTCGCCCCGGCGACATGACAGAACCCTGACATTTGTTTTGTACCTTGCCGCGACTCTCTTCGCTCCGGTCCCCGCCTCGAAAGGAACCAATTGACATGCGTCGTCTGTTGCTCGCCGGTGTCCTTGTATCAACCGGCGTACTGATGGCCGCGTGCACTCCGACCGAGCCGGGTTACAAACCGCTGCTCTCGGGGATCGTGAACAAGGGCAGTGAGACCTACTTCCACCTTGCCCAGCCATATCCCGTGATTGATCTTTCCCAGGTGGCGGCGAGCTCGCCGGGGCTGACGGGGACGGTGGTCGACGTGTCCTGGGCCCAACTCGAGCCCAGCCAGGGAACCTTCGATTTCTCAACGCTCGACGCGGATCTGGCCTCGGTCTCCGCCTACAACAGCGCCCACTCCGGAGCCACGCTCGGAGTCAAGCTCCGCGTGTGGGCTGCCAATGATGCCCCCGAGTGGGCCAAAACTATGGACGGGGCGCCGATATCGACCGATGTGAACAACCAGCCCGCCACGGTCGGCCAGTGGTGGAAATCCGACTACCGGGCAGCTTGGGCCGCCCTGCAGTCGGCGCTTGCCCAGCGCTATGACAGCAACTCCTTGATCAATGAAGTTGTGGTGGCGTCCTGTGCGTCGCTCACTGACGAACCGATGATCATGGCGGCGACCCCGGACGTGAGTTCGGTTCTGCTCGCCGACGGGTGGACCGACGCGGCGCAGCAGTCCTGTCTCGATGGTGCTCTCAGTGATTACTCCCCGTGGCAGCACACGGCGGTCTACTTTCCGTTCAGCCCGTTCACCACAATCTCTTCCTCAGGGCAGAGGGGCATCGACGACTCAGTGACCGCAGAGGTGATGCAGCGGTGCGCTCGCTCCCTCTCGTCTGGTGGACCCTGGTGCATTTTGGGAAACAACGCCCTCAGCGCGAGTCAGAGTGGCACCTTCGTCTACAACGAGATCAACAGTCTCTACACGTCAGACCCGAACAACACGGCCGTCGCGTTCCAGATGGACTCGCCAGCTCCCATCGGAACAGCCGCCTGCCAGGCAGTGGATGTGGCGGTGGCCGAGCACGCCGACTCGATCGAGTTCTGGCCCAAGACTGGTCAGAGTCTGGGCTTCACTGGTGACACTCCTGCCACGCTCAAGGCTTGGAGTGGGGATCTTCTATTGGGCAGCGCTCCAACTTGCACTTCGTAGTTCCGGACCGTAGGGCAAGAAGACGCTGCGGTATCCCCAAACGCCGAGAGAGGGCGAAACGCCGATCCATGTGGAGATGAATGTCGCGCGACGACGTCGTTAACCGTGGCTCCGACGAAGTCCGGAAGCTCGAGGGCACTTGGCTTGCGGCCTTCCGTCTGCACGGGCCGCAGACCTGAACGCTTGGTTTTCCTTTGCTCGAATCCCTTTACCGCTGCGACGCAATAGAGCGTTGTTTGACGAGGGGCGCATTGTTTGACAGCAGCGTGTCGTCCGCCTTCGCTTCTGGCCATTCTGACAACGCCGACAGGAAGTCGGCCCATTGGGGCCAGAACAACCGGAACCTGTGTCGCGTATTTGGTCAGATGATGCTGCCAAAAACTTCGTAGATCGTCACGGAATGTGAACGCGAATCTCACGTCTGCCTTACATTTCGGCGCAAGGATTGAAAGATGGAGCCAAGGATTCTTGAATCGTGCCACGCAACCTGGCTGTTCGATAGTGAAGCCATGCGCTTCCGTCGGATACTCAAAGGCGTTGAGGTCGACGGACGCCCCGTAGCAACAAAATGGCGCGCTTTCTATGGCCTCGAGCTCGATGAGGGCTCCGAGTCATTCACTGTTCTGCTCAATCCAGAGCGTACAAAGCTGCTCCGATCTTGGCGTCACACGCACGGCTGCACTCAATGTGGAGGCAATGTCACCGCGGAGCTGGCTCTCGAGGATCTTCAAGCCGCCCTTGGGTGACCGGAAGCGGGCTGTGGGCGATACCAGACATTCACGCGCCCGAGCAGCAACCTGATCAACCGCAGATCAACCCCGTTCGCCTACTCGAGGACCCAGTCGATGGCGTTGAAGGCCTGCTCGACCGTCCAACTTCTGCCCGGATAATTCAGTTCCAGACGCCCTCGGCATCGAGAAGGTGACGGAGGGAGCTGGGCACGGTCGCTGTGAAGGGGGGAGCGAGAACGACGCTCAGAGCGTTCCCTACGAGAACAGAGACAGGCCTGACCAGCGCCGTCAGCTTGCGCCAAATACTCATGGCATGCACAATAGATGCGCTATGCAAGAAACCCTGGCTGGCCCCTCGAACGAGGACCGGCTGATCGACGCCGTGCTGACCGCCAGTCGGGTCCTCGTCGCCATTGCCGCCCGGTCGCTGGCTGACGTGGGGGAAGAGGTCACCTTGACGCAGTACCGCTCGTTGGTGGTCCTGGCCTCGCGAGGCCCTCAGAGTGTGGCCGCACTGGCTGAGGCGGTGTCCGTCACGCCTCCCACCGCGTCGAGGATGAGTGACCGGCTGGTCAAGAAACGTCTCGTCACCCGCCGGACGGACCGTCGGGACCGGCGCCAGGTCCGCGTCGCGCTCTCGTCTGGTGGGCGCCTTTTGGTCGACACCGTGACGGCACGGCGTCGTCAAGAGATAGAGCAGCTTGTGGCCTCCATTCCAGAGGACTCCCGCACCGGCGTCATTGCCGCGCTTGGGCACCTGAGCCAGACAGCGGGAGAGGTGCCCGAACAGGATTGGAGCACCGGCTGGGACCTGTAAGCGCACCGCCGAGTCAGGATGCGATGGGTGGCCCACCCCACCCCGGCAGTTCGGTGCGTGCCCGCGGCGCTGCCGCCTCAGTTGGCAAGTGGATCCGCGGATCGTCCTACCTCCAGCGCTGGATCATTCTCGGCGTCGCCATCGGAGCGATCGCGGGTCTCGGCGCTGTCGTCTTCTACGAGGCGCTGCGGCTCTGCACCCACTTCTTCTTGGAGGTCCTCGCCGGCTACAGCGTGCCGACGCCCAAGGGCGAGGGCAATATCACCGGCTCCGCCCACGCCGCCAGGCCCTGGGTACTGCCACTGGTCGCCGGCACGGGCGCCTTGCTCGGTGCCGTCCTCGTGTACCGCTTCGCCCCCGAGGCCGAAGGACACGGCACCGACGCCGCCATCTCGGCCGTGCACCAAAACCCCAAGGGCGTGCGTTTCCGCGCCGTCATCGTCAAGATCGTCGCCTCCGCCCTGACGATCGGATCGGGTGGATCGGGTGGGCGGGAAGGCCCAACCGGTCAGATCGAGCGCGGGCTTCGGGTCACTCCTCACGAGGGTGCTCGAGCTCGATCCCGCCGACGGGCGTATCGCCGTAGCAACGGGAATCGGATCGGGCATCGGGGCCATCTTCGGTGCCCCGCTCGGCGGAGCAGTCTTGGCGTCGGAGATTCTCTATCGGGACGATTTCGACCCGGCCGCGCTGTTGCCGTGCTTCATCGCCTCGTCGGTGAGCTACGCCATCTTCGGTTCGGTCGAAGGCTTCGGACCGCTCTTCGGCTACGTCGGGGCCTACCACTTCGACGACCCCGCCCAGCTGGGGTGGTTCGCGCTCATCGGAATTCTCGGCGGACTCATCGGGCTTCTGTATGCCAAGGGCTTCTACGGCATCGCTCAGGTCTTCGCCCGGATCCCCCGGCTCCCCAAGTGGGTGAAGCCGGCCATCGGCGGCCTGATGGTGGGTGCGATCGGCATCGTCATCCCCGAAGTGCTCGGGACCGGGTACGGCTGGATCCAGAAGTCACTCGGCCCGGAGCTCCTCGGCATCCCCCTGTGGATCGTGCTCATCGTCCCCTTTGCCCGCATCCTCGCCACCGGGCTCTCCATCGGTTCGGGGGGATCGGGGGGCATCTTCGGCCCCGGCATGGTGATTGGCGCCTTCATGGGCGCAGCGGTGTGGCGTCTCTTCGAGCCCATTGCGCCTTCCATGGGTCACGACCCCTCGCCCTACGTGATCGTGGGCATGATGTGTTGCTTCGGCAGCATTTCTCGCGCTCCTCTTGCGGTGATGCTCATGGTGGCCGAGATGACCGGGAGCCTCTCGATCCTGACCCCCGCACTTGTCGGGGTGGGGCTGGCCTGGCTCATCGTGCACCACTTCGACGACTCGATCTATCGAAGCCAGATACGCACGCGGTCGGATACCGAGGCCCAACGCATTATGGCGGGACTGCCTTTGTTGGCCACCATCCCGACCGAGCGCGCTATGACCCCATCCCGGCTCGTGCTGCCAACGTCAACGACGGTGTCAGAGGCTCGGGATCTCTGCCGGTCCGCCGACGTGCCTGGTGCGCCGGTCATCGACGCCGCCGGCCGTTTTGAGGGGACCATCTCTGCAGCTGAGCTCAATGAGTCGTCTGACCCGAGGGCAACAGTGGGCAGCCTCGCCGACGCCGGCGCCCCGGCAATCTCCATGAATAGCAAGCTCGACACGGCTCTCGAGTCGATTGCGGCGGCGCACTTGTCGTGGGTGCCCGTGCTCGACGACGACCGCCACGTCGTGGCCACCGTTTCCGTCTCGGACTTGGTGGCGGCCTATCGCCGAGAGCTCTTGGCCTCAGCCGAGCGTGTGAGTGCGCTGGGCGCTGCAGCCGGCGCTTACGAGATCTCCGTGACCAAGGGCTCCACCTTGGCCGGCCTGCCGCTGCGCTCGGCTGGCTTTCCCGAAGGCACCCTCGTGACCTCGATCGCTCGCAACGGACACGTCCTAGCCCCGACAGGCGACGTCGTCCTCGAACCCGGAGACCGGCTGTGGGTGCTCGGGCAAGACCCATCGGAGCTCTCGTCTGCAGTCGCCTAAGGGATCTCGCAATGTCTTTGATCGACTTCTCCCACAAACCGACCGGGTGGCAGAGGTGGATGCTCAAGGCGCCCACCTACCTCTACCGTGCGCATCGCGGCATCCTTCTTGGGTGACCGCTTTGTGATGATCGAACACAGGCATCTTCGTCTTCGGCGGCGCCTTGTTCCTGGGTTCCGAAGGTGAGATGCACCTCAACAAGCCAATCGTGGGGATCGCCGACATCGGTGGCGGGAACGGCTAATTGGTCCGCGCCTCCGACGGCGGGATCTTCGGATCCGGCTCGTGATGTCCCGGAACCAGACGTGATGTCCTCGGCCCAGATAGTCGAAGAGGGACCACAGGCACTACCCGCCGCACCACGTCTATAGGTTCTCAATCACTTGGCGATGTGCCACGCACTGTCGCGCCCGAGGCGACTCAAAGAGAGGCGTCAAACGAGAAACCGCCGGCCCTTTGGCCGGCGGTTTCGCCATTCATGGGATGGCGGACGAGTAGTGAACTCGTCGCCACCTCGAACGGGGCACTTTCATGAACTCTCGGACTGATCTTTCATGAACATGCCCTGGTTGGTTGGTTGGTGGAGGTGGCGGGAATCGAACCCGCGTCCTCCGGAGCCGCAGCAGGCCTTCTCCGAGCGCAGCCGGCATCAGGTTGTCGGGGGTGGCACTTCTGCCGGCGGGCAGTGCCACCCCGTAACCAACGAAAGTTTCCTCAGTGATCAGTTGGTGTGAGCCACTGAGTAAGCCCTACTGAATGACGCCCAAGATCCGATCCGTAGGGCGGGGACCGGCTGGACGTCGCTACTTAAGCAGCGATCGCGAGCTGAGGCTCGGCGTTTGTTTTTGGTTCCGGCTCTTTAACGTGGTTCCGGAGACCACGGCTCGCTTCTCCTACCTTGACGACCGAAGTCGAAACCAATCACCCCCATGTCTGGGACTCCACTGATCGACCTGATCAGGCCATGCATTCTATGAGGTCGGAGACCCGCCGGCTCACACCCGCGCTCGGGCCTACTCGCCGTTCCAGCGACTCATTTCCTTGGAGGCCCGGGCGGCCTCCCGCTCGGCGTCCCTGGCCATGATCACGTTCCGCTTGTCGTAGAGGCGGCGCCCCTTGGCCAGGGCCAGCTGCACTTTCGCCTTGCCGTCGCGGAAGTAGAGCGACGCAGGAATGAGAGTCAGGGACTGCTGCTGGGTCTTGCCCATGAGCTCGTCGATCTGGGACCGGTGGAGAAGCAGCTTGCGCTTCCGGTCGGGGTCGTGGGCGCCGACGCCGGTGGCGAATTGCCAGGGCGGGATATGCAGCTGGAAAAGCCAGAGCTCCCCGTCGTCGACCCGGGCGTAGGCCTCGCTCAGCTGGGCTTTCCCCTCGCGCAGCGACTTGACCTCAGAGCCCTGGAGGACGATGCCGGCCTCGAACGTCTCGAGGAATTCGTACTCCCGGCGGGCGCGCCGGTTGGTGGCGACGGTGCGGTCACCACTGCGGTCCTCGCGGGCAGCTGCCCGCTTGGCGATCTGCTTCTTCGCCCTGGCCATGAGGGGTACGAGGGTACCCTTCACGGGTGCTTCGCCTGACCCGCACCATCTACATGGAGATGGTGGCCCACTGCCTCGCCGGTCTGCCCGACGAGGCGTGCGGCCTCCTGGTCGGGTCCTACGGGGGAGACGAGGCGACCCACCTCTTCCTCACCGCCAACACCGCGGCGTCGGCCATGGTCTACGAAATCGACCCCAAGGAGATGCTGCGGGTCGACCGGGCAGCCCGGGAGGTCGGTGGCGACATCATGGGCGTGTTCCACTCGCACACCCATACCGATGCCTACCCCTCGCCCACCGACGTCGCCCAAGCAACCGATCCCGGCTGGCATTACGTGCTGGTCTCGCTGCGCGACACCCAGCCCGTCGTGCGCAGCTACTTCATCCGGGAGGGCGCCATCACCGAGGAGCCGGTCGAGGTGCCCGGGCTCGAGATCCCGGGCCTGGACGGGCCCCGGGTAGGGGCCTGGCCTGGCTCCTTGTAGAATCGTTACCGAATCAGTCAACAATCAGCCAGCCAGCCCCCGGGGGACGGCCGGCCCGTCGTCCGACACTCAGCGAGGAGGCCCTGTGGCCGTCGAAGTCCGCCTACCGACCGTCCTGCGCAGCCAAGCCGGGGGAGCCTCCGCCGTCAGCGTTGACGGTGCCACCATCGGCGAGGTGCTCTCCAAGCTCGTCGCCGAATACCCGGGCATGGCGGGCCAGGTCCTCACCGACGAGGGGGCCCTGCACAAGTTCGTGAACATCTACGTCGACGACGACGACGTGCGCTACCTCCAAGGCCTGGACACGCCGGTCGCCGACGGCGCCGAGGTGTCCATCCTGCCGGCCGTGGCCGGAGGCTGAGGCTCCCCGGAGTTCACCACCATGACGCTGTTTCCGACAGTGCTGGACCTCATCGGCAACACCCCGATGATCGACATCGAGCGCGCTCAGCCCGAACCCGGCCGCCAGCATCTTCATCAAGCTCGAGGGGCAGAATCCCGGCGGGTCGGTGAAGGACCGGGTCGCGCTGTCGCTCATTGAGGAGGCCGAGCGCGCCGGCGTACTGGTGCCGGGCAAACCCGACCAGATCCTGATGGAGCCGACCTCGGGCAACACGGGCATCGGTCTCGCCATGGTGTGCAAGGTCAAGGGCTACACCCTCAAGGTCGTCATGCCGACCAACGTGTCGGTGGAACGCCGCCAGCTCCTGGAGCTATGGGGGGCGGAGATCATCGAGTCGCCGGGCAGCGAGGGGTCGAACGGCGCGGTGCGCATGGCACGGGTCCTGGCCGAGGAGCACCCGGAGTGGGTCTTCCTCTACCAGTACGGCAACCCGGCCAACCCAAAGGCCCACTACGAGGGGACGGGACCGGAGATCCTGCGTGACTGCCCCGGCATCACGCACTTCGTGGCGGGGCTCGGGACGTCGGGGACCCTGCTCGGTGTCGGGCGCTTCCTGCGGGAGAAGCTCGGCGAGGCGGTCCAGATCTGGGCCGTCGAGCCGCCGGCGGGGGAGATGGTCGACGGGCTGCGCAACCTCGACGACGGCTACATCCCACCCATCTTCGAGGATCTCGGGGGCGCCGAGCTCCTCGACCGCAAGACCGTGGTGCGGCCGCGGGAGTCGATCGAGTGGACGCGGCGCCTGACCGAGGTGGGGATCTTCGCCGGGATCTCGTCGGGGGCGGCCCTGGCCGGCGCCATCAAGTGCGCCCACTCGCTGCCCGAGGGCGAGGCGGCATCCATCGTGGTGGTCTCTGCCGACGGGGGCTGGAAATACCTCTCCACCGGCGCCTGGACCGGCGATCTCGACGAGGTCACGGAGCGGGCCAAGGAGATCATCTACTTCTGAGCGGGGACTGACCCCGACGAGGAGCCCGTCGAGCCGAATGGCTGCGCCGCCCTGCAGTAGAGATCGATCACGGAACGTGCGTTGTGCTCAACCGCCAGGCGGCGATTGTCGATCTCTTGTTCGATGTTGGGCCGCCACCGACGTCGGCAGAGGCCGACGGACCTGCTCCGCAACGAACGGGTCATCCGGACCGTCGCGCTCATCGCCCTCGTGTGGGGTGCCGTCTACCTGGGCTGGCGCGCCGTTGAGACCTGGGACAAGACCGACCCGGCCCTGTTCCTCCTCCTCTACGCCTGCGAGCTCTTCGGCTGGGCCATGTTGGTCTCCTTCTGCTTCCTGGCCTGGCGCATACCAGTCTCGAAACGGCCCCCACGTGAGCTGCCGCACAGCGTCGACGTACTGGTGTGCACCTACGACGAGGGGCCTGACGTCCTGGAGGCCACGCTCCTGGGCTGTGCGGGGATCACCTACCCGCACGTGACCTGGGTGCTCGACGACGGTCGCCGGGACTTCGTGCGCGCGCTGGCCGAGGCGACAGGTGCCCGCTATCTCACCCGTCCCGACAATCGTCACGCCAAGGCCGGCAACATCAACCATGCCCTCGGAGTGGTCGATGCCGAGCTGCTCCTCGTGCTCGATGCCGACCACGTGCCCCAGCCCGACATCCTCCACGCCACCGTGGGCTATTTCGACGACGCGCTGGTGGCGGTGGTCCAGACCCCCCACGACTTCGGCAATCACGACTCGTTCCAGCACTTCGAGACTGGCCGTCACGACCAGAGCATGTTCTTCGACGTGATCCTGCCCGGCAAGGACCGCCACAACAGTGTGTTCTGGTGCGGGTCCGCCGCGGTCATCCGGCGTGACGCGCTGGTGGAGGTCGGAGGGGTGGCGACCGACACCATCGCCGAAGACTTCCACACGACCATCAAGCTGCACAGCCGCGGTTGGAAGACCCGCTATCACGCCGAGACGCTGGTGCAGGGTCTCGCTCCGCACGATCTGTCGTCGTACCTCCTGCAGCGGGACCGCTGGGCCCGCGGGAACCTCGCCGTTTTCCGGACCGCCGAGAACCCATTGCGAGCGCCCAACCTGTCCGCCGCGCAGAGAGTCAGCTATCTCTCGTCGCTGCTGGCCTACTTCGTGCCGCTGCAGCGGCTGGGCCTCCTCACCGTCCTCACCGTCATGCTCGTGAGCGGCCAATTGCCGATGCACGCCACGGTGTCGGGGTTCCTCATCTTCTGGTTGCCCTGGATCGCCTTCGACCTCGCCGCCTCGACCCTGCTCTGCCGCGGCCGCGCAACGTTGTGGGACGGGACCTACTCGGTCCTGCTCACGCTCGAGATCTTTGCCCGGGCCGCCCGGGTCGTGATCAGCCCCACGCCATCGACGTTCAAGGTCACACCCAAGGACGGCATCGACGACGGAGGATGGCATGCCCTGCGGCAGCTGCACCTGGTCGTGGGCATCGGGTGCGTGCTGGCGTCAGCGCTGCTCCTGCGAGCGCTCACCGCGTTCGGTGTCGTGCCGCTGCCCGCAATGGGCACCGTCCCCTTTGCCATCGGAATGGCGCTCGGGGTCTGGGAGCTGGCGTTGGTGGTCGCCGCGTTGAGCAAGGTCAGCGCCCGCCGGCAGCTGCGCCGCCACTACCGGACGCCGACCGACATGGCAGCGTTCATCGACGACGACATGGTCCGCATGGTGGACTTGACCCCGACGGGGGCAGGCCTGCTCAGCCCGAGGCAGTTGGCGGTGGGGCAGGAGGTGCAGCTCGTCACGGACCTGCCCATGGCCGACGGCCGGGCACGCTCGGCCCGCCTCCGGTTGACCGTCGCCACATGCCGCACCGACCCCGAGTCGACGCGCGACTGGCGGATCGGGGGCGCCCTCGTTCCTGTGACCGACCAGGACCACGCCACCCTGATGGAGTACTGCCACGTCGCGGCGGCGCGGTCGCGTCTGACCCAGAGCGGCAGGATCTCCGCTCGTCTGGAAAGAGCAGCGGCCCCTGTGCCAGCGGGAGAGCGCTCCGACGGTCCGCGTCCTCGGGGCCGGGCCGCAGGCGTGGGCACCTGAACGGGTCCGGGCGCCCCGGACCTTGGGCCGCTGCGCTCAAGTGCGGGGGCGTTTGCGCCGATCAGATGCCGCAAAAGGAGCGCGGGGCGAACCGGCGAAACGACCGGTGCCTCTGTCCCTGCGAAATCACTATGGACACGCAACACGACGAAGGCAGTTCTCCGGAGCGCACCGGCGGGGTCTTCACCCTGCAGCGCGAGGAGAGCCCGGAGGTGAAGTCGTTCCCGAAGGCCCGCCTCGTGAAGTCGCTGGGGACCTTCGAGCCGCTCCCCACGGCCGCCGCCCCTCTGACCTGGGGTCCGGAGAACGCCTGACCACATTTCCACCGGCATGAGATCCGGGCCGGGGACTGGCCGTGGGGGCCTCAAGTGCGCGGGGAATCCCGCCGACAATGGAAACACAAGGAGAGCGGGCGGAACCAGCGACACGAGCCGCTGACTCGGCCGCGGCGCGACCACCATGAAAATACGACGCAAGGACAATCCCTCGGATCCCACCGGCGACACGCTCACGCTCGAGCGTGAGGACGGGCCGGACCTGAGGCCGTTCTCGGAAACCGACGCCCTCGACAAGTCGGCGGTGCCGGCGTTCGAGGCACGTCCGGTGGACACCGCGCCGACCAAGGGACGGCTCGGCCACGTGCTGGTCTCGCGTGGCGTGGTGACCGAGACACAGGTTGCCGCCGCCCTCAAGGCCCAGGCCGGCTCGGGCAAGCGCCTTGGCGAGGTCCTTGTCGACATCGGCGCCCTCGACGAGCGCGGGCTCGCCGAGGCGCTGGCGGACTTCTTCGGCATGCCGGTCACCGACCTCCGGCTCGACACGCCCGAACAATCGGCGCTGGCGCTCGTGCCGGCGGACGTGGCCCGCGAGAACCTCGCGGTCCCGCTCCACCTCGACGACGATGGGCTCCATGTGGCGGTCGCCCAGCCGAGCGACGATCTGCGCTTCCTCCTGGCGGACATCAGCGGGCACTCGGTGCGGTTGTCGATCGCGCCGATGACCGACATCAGGTGGGCCATCGACCGCAGCTATCAGGCCATCGACAGCGTGGGCAAGCTCGTCCAGGCCTTCGAGTCGGTGGAAGGCGCCCGCAAGCGCCCGGCCGTCGAGGCGCAAGGGCCGACGGTCGTCAGCGACAACGCACCGGTCGTGCAGGTGGTCGACAACATTCTGACGCAGGCAGTGCGCGACAGGGCGTCCGACGTGCACATCGAGCCGTCGCAGGACGTGATCTACGTCCGCTTCCGCATCGACGGTGCGCTCAAAGACGTCCTGGAGCTCCCGAGCTCCATGGGCGTCGGGCTGATCAGCCGCATCAAGATCATGGCTGAGATCAACATCGTCGAGAAGCGCCGCTCGCAGGACGGCCAGTTCACGACGACCATCGACGGCAAGGACACCGACGTCCGCGTGGCGACGGTCGCCACCATCTGGGGCGAGAAGTGCGTCATGCGAATTCTGGACAAGAACCGCTCGGTGCTCCGCCTCAACGACCTCGGCATGCCCGTGGACACCCACGAGACGTATTCCAAGCTGGTGCGGGCGCCCTTCGGCATGGTGCTGTGCGCCGGTCCGACGGGGAGCGGCAAGACCACGACTCTGTACGCCACTCTCTCGGAGGTCAGCGACCGTTCCCGCAACGTCATGACCATCGAGGATCCGGTCGAGTTCACGTTCCCGAAGATCAACCAGATCCAGACCAACGAGCAGGCTGGCCTGACCTTCGCGACCGGGTTGAAGTCGATTCTGCGCCAGGACCCCGACGTGATCCTCGTCGGCGAGATCCGTGACGTCGAGACCGCCCGTATTGCCGTGCAGTCCGCCCTCACCGGTCACTTCGTCCTCTCGTCGCTGCACGGGAACGACTCGGTGTCGGCTCTGCACCGGTTCCTCGACATGGGGATCGAGTCCTTCCTGATCGCCTCGTCGGTCATTGCGATCGTCGGCCAGCGGCTGGTGCGGCGCATCTGCCCGTCGTGCAAGATCTCGTACACGCCGACCAAGGAAGAGCTGGCTTTCTACGAAGAGAGCGGCGGTCCGCCCAAGACGGACTTCGTCATCGGCGCGGGCTGCAACTACTGCGGACACACCGGCTACCTCGATCGCATCGGCGTCTACGAGCTGCTCCAGATGACGCCGGAGATCAAGCGTCTCATTGTCGGATGGGCCACGCAGGACGAGCTGCGCCGGCAAGCGCAGAAGCAGGGCATGCGCTCACTCCGCGACGAGGCGCTCAACCTGGTCGTCGAGGACACCACGACCATTTCCGAGGTGATCCGCAGCATCTACGCCATGTAACTCGGCAGAGGGGGGCGAGGGGTCCGCGCGCCGGCAGCCACCCTTCTCTAGCGGTCGGCCAGTGCGCAGAGCTTGGTCACGGTGTTCCAGTTCCTCGTCGTGCTGACCACGCCGAGGCGACGTTCCAGGAAGCTCCCGGTGTACTTGGTGTTGGCGTAGCCGTCCGGGGTGTGGACGTAGACCTCCTTGCCGTCGACGACGAGCTCGTCACGGCCGCTGGGCGGGAGGTGCAGCGCATCGAGAGCCGCCTTGGACGGGACGGTGGCCAGGAACGTGACGTGGTGGCGCGCCTTGTCGGCGCCCGCCTTGGCATAAGGGCTCGACGCACCGACGCGCCGGAAGTCAGCCACTGTGCGCAGGAGCACGGCGGGCGAGTCCCCGAAGTCCTCGGCCAGGCGCTGCTCAATGGCCGCGGCGAGCGCCGACTCGCTCCTCGACGCCGCCGAGAAGAGGACGTTCCCCGTCTGGATGTACGTCGTGACATCGTTGTAGCCCAACGCGTCGAAGGAGGCCCGCAACTCGTCCATGGCGATGCGCCCGTGGCCGGCGACGTTGACACTGCGGAGCAGGGCGACGTAGCGGGGCATTGGCGCAACCTACCGGGCCGCGGGACGCGGCCGGCCCGCCGCCGGCGCACCCCGGTGCAGGCTGAAGCGGCCCAGGTCGACCGGTGGGTCGCGGCCCTCGGCCAGGTCGGCCAGGATCTCACCCAGGAGCGGGCCGAACTTGAAGGCGTGCCCGCTGGTGCCGCACCCGACGACGACCCGCCCGACGCGGTCGAGCACGAAATCGGCGTCGGCGGAGTTGTCGTAGACGCAGCGCTCCGTGGCCACCGGCTCCGGGTGCAGGGAGGGGAGGAGGCGTGTCACCGCACCCTGCACGAGCTCCAGCTGCGCCGGATCGTCGCCGGCGAGCGGGGCCGGGTCCGCCGGATCGAAGGCCTCCAACGCCGAGCCCCGTGTGTGGTGGGACACTTTGTAGGTGCCGGCGTGCGGGCCACCACCGGGAACCGGCAGGCCGTAGAGCATGTCGTCTCCCCACTCAATGAAGATGGGCGGGACGATGGCACCGACGTGTCGCGGGGCGAAGTAGGCCACCTGGGGGAGTGACGGGGCGGCCTGTGCCGCGGTGGCGTCTCCGAGGAGCCCGAGCGTGGCCGAGCCGGCGCAGTCGACGACGACGTCGGACGGCAGGGTGCTGTTGTCGGCGAATCCCACGGTGACCGCAGCCGAAGATTGGTGCAGCGACGTCACGCGGCAGCCGGTTCGGACCTCGAAGGCACCGGCCTGGCGCAGTGCGCGCAGGCATTCGCCGGCGGCGAGGACGCCAGAGTCGGGTTCGACGAGCACCAGCCCCGACGCCGCGATTCCCGGGAAGCGCCTTGCCGCTGTGCGCGCCGGGACCTGGTCGACGGGCGCGCCCGCGGCCGCCAGCGCGCCAGCGATGTCCCGCAATGTCGCCTCGTCGCCCAACGTCACCTGACCGGTGCCGTGAAGCAGGTGCCGACCCGTCGCCGCCTCGAGGTCGAGCCAGCGCCGGCGGGCCAGGACAGCCATCTCCACGTAGTGCGGCTCGGGGTAGCCGAGACGGAAGATCCGAGCGTCACCCTTGGAGCCCGACCGCTCGTGGCCGGGCCCGGCGGCGGCCTCCAGGACCAGGACGCTCCAGCCGCGCCGGGTCAGCGCCCACGCGGCGGAAAGGCCGAGAAGCCCTGCGCCGACCACGACGCAACGGCGGTGGTCGGGCACGTTCCCCATCCTACGAACGCGCTGGGCCGGGCCTCGTTGGCGAGGGGGCCGGCAGTACGCTCGGCGGCGGTGACGAGAGGGATGGACGTGTCGAGCCTCCCCGCGCACGACACCAGCCCTGGCGAGCCCGGTCGAAGCGACTCCGCTCCGCACTCTGTCGCAGACTCCGATGCGGCGCTCGCCCCCGACGAGGCAACCGGCCGAGTCGAGCGGGTCCTGCGGACTGTCGGCTTCCATCTCGTGGCCCTCGCCTGTTTCACGGTTCCCGCCGTTCTCCTGTGGTGGCACGTCTGGTCCGGGCACCCTTCCTCCATGCTGACCTGCGGCTGCGGTGACCCTGCCCAGGAGGTCTGGTTCATGGCGTGGCCGGCTTGGGCCATGACTCATCTGCACAACGTGTTCTTTTCGAATGCCGTGAACGTCCCGCACGGCGCCAATCTGCTCTCGAACACCTCGGGTCCGCTGGTCGGCGTCGTCCTGGCCCCGGTCACCTGGCTCTTCGGTCCGGTCACCGCCACCAACCTCGCGCTGACGCTCGCGCCGGGCCTCAGCGCCTGGGCCTGCTTTGCGGCTATCCGCCCCCTCGTCAGTTGGAAGGCGGGCGCCATCCCGGCTGCGCTGGTGTACGGGTACTCCTCCGCCATCGTCACCTCGATCGCTTTCGGCCACGTGTCGGTCACGGTCTTGGTGATCCCGCCCTTCCTGTTCACCACGCTGCACGAAATCGTCATCCGTCAGGAGCACTCGTTCCGGCGGGACGGCCTCGTGCTGGCGGCGCTGTTGGTCGCACAGTTCTTCATTTCGCCCGAGATCCTCGTGATGTGCCTGCTCCTGGGAGCCGTCGGGCTGCTGGCCGTGATGGCGGCCGGCTGGCGTCAGCTCCGCCCGCGCGCCGGTCACGCCCTCCCGGCGCTGGGTCTCGCCGCCGGTGTGAGCGTGGTGGTCCTGGCGTACCCGGCCTGGTACGGATTGTCCGGGCCCCAGGCAGTGTCGGGCATGTTGTTCGCGCTGGCACCGATTGCGGGTGTCCCGCTCTCGGGCCTGCTCGTCCCGGGGGCGTACGGCGCGGCCGCCAACGGGTACCAACGCTTCGGCGGGTACCTGGGCCGGAACGGGCCGCCGCCCGATTACGTCGGCTGGGGTGTGGCCCTGGCCTCCGTCGGCGCGCTGGTCGCCGGCCGCCGCCGCCCGCTCACCTGGTTGCTCCTTTTCCTGGCGGCCGCGACCTTCTGCCTCGGGTTGGGGGCCTACCTGCTCAGCGGGCCCATGTGGCTCGGACACCCGTGGCTGCCCTGGAAGGAACTCTCGACTCTGCCGATTCTCAAGGAGATCCTGCCGGATCAGTTCGTCCCGCTTCTGACACTCTTCCTGGCCTTCATGATCGCCGTCGGTCTCGATGCACTCCACGGTGCGCGCCGCCGGCCCGCGTGGCTGGCGCGTCAGCGAGTGCTTGTCACAAGCGTCGCCACAGCCGCAGTCGCCGCCGTGGCGTTGGTGCCCGTATTCGTGACGTTCGACGCCCCGCTCCGCGTGGTGCCGGTGCGCACCCCCGCCTACCTGCGCCAAGTGACTTCGACTCGGCCGCCGAGCCCCGTGCTCCTCACCATCCCCTTTGCCGTGTCGGGATCGTCTGCACCGATGCTGTGGCAGGCCACGGAGGGCATGCGCTTCCGCCTGGCCGGCGCTGCGCTCAAGACTCCCGACGCCCTGGGCGGACCGGTCGGGTCGGGCCCGCCGGGGTCGGCCCGTCGCATCCTGACCAACCTGACCCTCAGCGGGACGCGCCTGCCCAGCGGGACCGCCGCCCAGCTGGCGACCGTGCGGGGCGCGCTGAGCACCTGGCGGGTGAACGAGGTGGTGGTCACCGGCGCGAGCCGGGACCCGGTCTACGCCTCGGGGTTCTTCACCATGGCCCTCGGCGTCGCACCGGCGTTCGTGCGCG
Organism: uncultured Acidimicrobiaceae bacterium; assembly: GCA_963850185.1. Classification (GTDB taxonomy): domain Bacteria; phylum Actinomycetota; class Acidimicrobiia; order Acidimicrobiales; family RAAP-2; genus Bog-473. Next base: position 301,180 of record CAWKKE010000010.1, on the reverse strand, counting down.
GTGCCTGGGTGTGGAAGCTGGGGCCCGGAAGGGCCGCGACGCCGGCGGCCACCGGCAGCTCTCTCTCGGTCTGCCGGGGGTTCGCCGCCGAGGCCGGCCAACGGGCGGCGCCGCTCGCCATGGCCCAATGCGTCCTCTTCGGGGCCGGGCGCGCCTGAGCGCTCGAGCCTGGGCAGCCGTAGGCTCGTCCCGTGCAGCCCATCCTCCATTTGTCCATTCCCGTGCGTGACGTCGAGGAGGCGCGCGACTTCTACGTGCACACGCTCGGCTGCCAGGCGGCACGTGTCCGCACCGGGTTCGCCGACATCTGGTTCTTCGGCATGCAAGTCACCCTGCAGGACCGTCCGCACGAGGTGGCCTCCACGGGTGCCGAGACCTCGCGCCACTTCGGCGTCACGCTCGGGCGTGACGAGTTCGATGCGACGATCGCCCGTCTGGCCTCGAGTGGCGTCGACTGGCTGGTTCCGGTCTCCACCGACGACGAAGGGCAGCCCACCGAGCAGACCAAGGCCAAGATCGTCGACCCCAGTGGCAACGTCATTGAGCTCAAGACCTACCGCGACGTCGACGCCGCGTTGGAGATCTCGACCCACTCGTATCCGGAGGCCTTCGCCCACGGCAACTGACAGCGCGTCCGTTGGAGCGGGCAGTCCGTTCGACGTCATGGTCAGTACGTCTCCGGTCCCTGGACCAGCGCAGGACACAGCTTCATTCGGCCAGCAAGAGCCGTCCCACGGACCGCCTGCGCGCCGATGCCACAGCTGGGATCACGGCCAGGGCATTGGCGACCACCAACACGCCGAGCGCCAAGACGACGATCGTCGAGCCGGGGACAGTGGCGACGGGCACAGCACCGAGATTGACGGCGAAGGCATTCCACACCACCCGTCCGACGATGATGCCGAGCGGGATGCCGATGACGATGCCCACCAGGGCGACCGTCGAGGCTTGCCAGAGCACGGTTGCCGCAACCTGGGCCTTCACGAAGCCGAGCGCCTTGAGCAGGCCCATCTCCCGGCGGCGCCTGACGACGCTGACCACGACCAGATGGAGGAGGGTGGCCACACCGAACACCGTCAGCACCAATCCGATGATGAGGGGGAAGTTCACCGCCTCCCCGAAATTGACCAGCGAGGTTGGGATGGTCGGCCGTGTGGCGCGGTCACGGGCGACGTAACGGGCGAGAGCGGCCCGACCCACTGGACCTTGGGCCGCTCGTGCCAAGACGACGAAGTCCTGACCGTTCGCGAACCCCACTTGGCAACGACGCTGCTCGGGACCCGGCGGACATACGGCGCGTCGGTAGCCGGCCATGGTGAAGGCCGAGCCAGAGCCGAGCCCTCCGCCCCCGGCGTCGCTGGGAAACGACGCCGTCCCGACGACGCGAAACGGAACGGTGCGGGAACCGCCACTCGGCAGTTGCACCGTCACTCCGAGAACCGAGCCCACATGGGCGCCCAGCTGGTGCAAGGTGGTCACTCCGAGCGCCATGTCGTGCTCTCCGGTGGGAAGGCGCCCGTCCACCTTCGACAGGAGCGTTGGTCCACGGACCGTCTTGCCGGCAAGCGCAAGGACGTCATGCCCGTTGATCGAGACCTCGTCGGTGGCCACGAGCATGATCGCGGCGATGGAGCGGTCGCGTCGTAGGCCGGCTACCCAAGAGGTGGGGGTCCCGGGAGTCCCGTTTGTGCTGGAGAATGACAACTCGTAGTTGCTGCCGTAGAGCGCTGGAGTAGCCGTGAGGTGGGTCAAACTGTCGGCGAAGACGACCGTGGCGCACAACGCCATGACCGCCAACGCCGATCCGAACAGCGCGGTGCCGACCGGCAGCGATGCGGTGCCGCGTCCGCGTTCCAAGGCGTGGCGGACACCAATCAACGCGCTCGGCGGCGCCCCGGAAGCAACGACCTTCGACACGATGATGGAGGGGTGCCTCTCCGATGCCCGCTCGCCGCCGATGCGCACCCGCGAGGCGCGCACGGCGGGCCAGACCCCGAGGAGCACCACAAGGACCACCGTGGCGAGCGCTCCCAGAACGAGGATCGTCGGATCGAAGGCAAGCCCGGTCGAAGGTTCTGCCAGGCGCGCCTCGCCGACCGGAGTCAGGGGGGACAGGGCGAACGCGACGATGACGGCGCCGGCCGCGCCGACCAGCGCCAACAACATGTTCCGTGCCGTGGCGAGCACGACGAGGTGGCGCCTCGGCAAGCCCAAGGCCACCAAGGAGGGGTACGACTCGCTCTCGACCACGCTCTGTCGACCGAGCGCCTGGCCGATGACGGCCAAGCCGACCACGGCGGCCAGGACGGCCAGCGCCCACCACCCCACGGCCTGGGGATGGATCGATGCAGTCACCGCCGCAGCAGCGGTGGCCTGATTCGAGACATAGACGAGATGCAGCGCGCCGGCGGCCGAGGCGAACCGGGGGAGGCTGGACGTCCCGTGACGAAGCCGCACGAGGTAGACGGAAGCGTGCGGCACTCGGTCGTCGATGAGGCGCGCAAATGCCGGTGTGGTGAAGAGGTCGTACTCGGGTGTCGTCCCAGAGGGAAATTCCATTTCGGCCGCACCGATTCCCACGACGTGCAGGGCCACCGTCGGACCTGACGGCACGACCCTGGTGCCGCTGCTCAGTGCCGAAAGCTGTGACGACGCGTACAGCGGCACCTTCATAACCGAACCGACGTGCACGCCGTAGTCCCGTTGGAGCGTGAAGGAGGCCAACACGTCATACGGTGACGACTCTTCGGGCACCTTTCCGTCCACCACCTTCACCACCCGCCTCAATGCAGGTGGAGACAGCTCATTGACGTAGAAGTTCGAGGGATTGACGGCACGGGTGGTGCAGGTGCACGTGGGTGCCCCGCTGGCCGGGTTGGCGATCGCCGTGACGGAGGAAACGCCGGGCAGTCTGCTGAGTCCGGGTACGGGTTGTTGATTGAAGATGTAGACGTCGTACCCGTGAGAGTCGACAAAACGTGGAAACGCGCTCGCCGTGCGGCGCCCGGCGGCTGCGGCAGCCAGAACCAGTCCGGCCACGACGGCAATCAAGACGACCAGGATCAACCAGGAGCGCCACCGACGACGGAGCTCGGCACCGAACACCAGCCTGACTGCGCCCACGATGACCTCCCGACCACAGTGTGATGCACCGAGCTCGGCGCGTCCAAGGTGGTCAGCCCACATTTGGGGGTCGTGGTAGCACCAATGGAAAAAGGGCTCGGCTCGACGACGACCCTGCCGCTTCGAGTCTGTCGGCCTCGAGACCGTCGAAGTCCCTACATCCGTGAGCCTCGCCTGCTCGGTCGGTGGAACTCTTGGGAGACTGTTCCCATGCCTTTGCTCTCGAGCTTCACAGAGATGGTCAACATCGAGTACCCAATTGCGTCGGCCCCAATGGGAGGTTCGGCTGGAGGCGTGCTTGCCGCCGCCGTATCCAACGCGGGTGGGCTTGGTCTGATCGGGGTCGGGCGCGGCGACGTCGAGTGGATGGAACGCGAGGTTGCGGTCGTCGCTGCGGCTTCGAGCAGGCCTTGGGGGATCGGCTTCCAGAGCTGGGCCACCGAGTTGACGAGTGTGCAGCGTGCATTGGAGCACGGACCGACCGCGGTGATGCTCTCATTCGGCGATCCGGAACCTCTCGCCGGTGCCATCTCTGCATCTGACGCCCGGCTGATCATCCAGGTCGTTGACATGGCGGAGGCACAACAGGCGCTCGATGTCGGAGCCGACGTGATCGTCGCTCAGGGTACGGAGGCGGGCGGCCACGGCGGGACGCGGGCCACGCTGCCCTTCGTGCCGGCGGTGGTCGACTTGGCACATCCGACACCCGTCCTCGCAGCGGGAGGCATCGCGGACGGCCGAGGACTGGCCGCCGCTCTTTGTCTGGGGGCTGCCGGGGCACTGGTCGGCACCAGGTTTCAGGCGAGCACCGAGGCTCTCGTCGATGCCGAAGTTGTCAAGGCCATCCTGGACGGGCGAGGCGAGGACACCGAAAGGAGCCGAGTCCTTGACATCGCCCGGGAGTCCCAGTGGCCGTCTCGATACACGGGTCGTACCCTCCGAAATGAGTTCCTCGCGGAATGGCGCGATCGAGAAGCGGAGCTGGAGGGCGACAGAGCGGTGATCGCCGCCTATCGCGAGGCAGAACGCCAGGGCGACATGCGCGCTGTAGCCGTTTGGGCCAGTGAAGCGCTCGACCTCATCACAGAAGCCCGATCGGCTGGCGAGATCGTTCGTGCAATGGCCGGCGATGCGGAGGCGATCCTGAAGAGGATCGTGACAGTGTCATGACTGTCCCGGGGCGGCAGGACTGTGAATGTCTTAATAGACCCCAGGCATCAGTCGACGCGTGCGGGACTGGTAGCTGCGATACGGCTCGCCGAACTCCCTCTCCAGCATCCCTTCCTCAACTCCGATCCGCCGCCGGTAGGCGAGCGCGAGCGGGACCATGATTCCCACGGTGGCAGGCAGGCTCGTGAGCGCGAGGCCGTACCCAAGCCACATGGTGAGGGTGCCTGCATAACCGGGATGACGAACCCGGGCATAAGGGCCGACGTCCACCACTGAATGGTCATCTCCAATCCGAAGGGTGCGGGTGTAGCGCGCCCCCAGTGCCTGCGCTGACCACACCCGTAGCCCGAGGCCCGCAGCCATGATCCCCACTCCGACCCAGCCGACCCGGGGAGGGAGTCGTCCCCATGTCGAGCGGGCCAGGAGCGGGCCGGAGGTCATGGCGAGACCGAACGCACCGCCGACCAGCCGCGTGGTGCCTTCATCATCGCCCCCGGCTTCCAGGGTGCGTGCGTCGTCGCCGCGGCGCAGCCCGCGCTCCAGAACGATGAAGGTGCCCAGCAAAAGGCGGCCGACGCGAGAGGGAAGGGGAGGGCTCACGGCACGAGGCTACGAAGAGACTCGGGACCGTCCGGCACGGCGCGACAGTTCTCCGCGATGCCCAGGGCCAGGACGGATCACCGTCGGGACCCCTCGCCCGCGTACCCACGATCGCCCGGCATGGCCCGCACTTTGACTCCGGCGGCGGTAAGGAACTGACGGATCTGGGAGGCGTGCTCAACGACGTGCAGCGGAAGGCTGCCGACAATCTCTCCGTACGGCATGCCGCGGTATCGATGGGCATCCGGGAGTGGCCGGGCCGCCGCCTCCTCGGTGAGTGCGCCAACGGTTCCGCGCACCCTGCCGCGGCAGTAGTCGATGTACCCCAGGAGTTCGGACTTCGTGAACATCCGGTTGGGAAAGGCAGCGGTGTTCTCGTCGAATGGTCGTGGCGGGTCCCACGGCTCGAACTCGGCTGTGAGGTCGTAGTCGAGCGTGAGCAGCGCGTGGTATCCCAGGAACCAGGGGGCTGAGCCGTGCAAGCCCCCGTGTCGCGTCGGACCCGTAGGTGCCTCGTCCCGCCACAGGTCCGTCTCCCAGAGGTCGTCGGGACAATCTTCGAGAGCCGCCTCCATCAGCCGCAGCGCCACCTCGAAGTTGCCGGACATGCTCTGTACGAACGGGTTCGTCACGTCCTCTGTACTAGCGCCTCATGAAGACCGAGGGAAAGCTTCGCCAACTGCGCAAACGCTCGCGTCCCGTTACATCACGCGTTGTTCAGGGCGTGATCGGGCTCACGTCGTAGCGCAGCTCCCCGCTCGCCACGTCGATGTCGTAGTACTCGACGCCCGTCTCAACCTGCGGATCGTCCGCGTTGAAGGCGACGGCGATTTTGTTCGCGCTATTGCGGACGATATCGAGGGTCAGTTCGGTTGCCGCGGCCGGACCCAGAGTTTCGACGACCTTCTCTCCGAGCCCGCGTGGCCAGTGGGTCGGTTGCCATACGAAGGCATCCACCACCTCGAGGGCCAGGGCCTGCATGTCGGAAATGTCGTTCGGATCGCTGTCATCGAACAGGTCACTCCGGCCTGCCTGATCGATGGCACGCACGCTCCTGCGGGACTGGCAGAGCCGGCAGTCGTGGGCTCTCGCCCCGCGGAGTCTGACCAGTTCGGACGTCACCGGATCGAGGGCTTGCAGCTTGGCCACCTCGAGGAGAAACCTTTCGTGGGCGACCCATGGATCCGTCTCTGCAGAAGTCGGTATCACACGCCATTCTTCGCCGAACATCTCGCGCCAGGCGGTGCCGGCGCGCGTCATCATGTCCTCGGTCCATACGGCAAGGACGAAGGCTGGAGCACTGCCACCGAGTTCGGCCAGCCCGGCTGCACGAATATCAGTGGAGAGAGATGCCACATCGACCACCATCTGTTCGGCGAAGGTCGTCGCGTCAGATCTCGGCGCAGCTGGAACGGCCGGCTCGAGTCCGGCCCGAGCGATGGTGCGGGCCAGCTGGCAAAGCTCGTTCGGGGTGGCCGAGGCGACTGCGGCGATCAAACCGTCCCATGCTGCGAAGGCCGCCGGAGCTTCATCACGAGCGATCACGTTTCGACCTTACTGGTCATTCGACCTGACATGGGAGCCCACGTTGTGGCCCAGACAGACGCAACCCGTCCGCGACGCCCGAAGGGGTGGGATACTTGGTCATGGCGTCGAAGAGTCCACGCGAGGGGTACCACACGATCACCCCTCGCATGGTCGTCGAGGACGTCGGAGCTCAGGTGAACTTTCTTCGGGTGGTGTTCGGAGCGACGGGTTCTGTCGAGCCAGGTCGCCCAGCAGAGATGCTGATTGGAGACTCGCTGGTCATGGTCTCGCCCATGGTCGACCGGGATCGGTTCCCTGGATTTTTGTACGTCTATGTTGACGATGCCGACGCGGCATACCGCCGCGCTCTCGCTGCGGGTGCACTTTCAATGGAGGAACCGCTGAACACGCCCTACGGAGACCGTCGCGCCATGGTGCGTGATCCGTTCGGCAACGTGTTTCAGATCGCCCACCAGATCCTCTGAATGCCGTTCTCCGACCTGACGGGGGTGGACCCTTGAAGCAAAACCGCTCGATCCCTGACGCAACCGTAATTCCGGTCCTTGTCTATCCAGATGTTCGGGCGGCAGTGGCGTGGCTGACCGACACGTTCGGGTTCGAAGAGCGGGTCCGGATCGGTGAAGACCATCGATCGCAGCTTCAGTTCGGCGACGGCGCGGTCATCGTCGCCGATATGCGGGCCGATCGCGCACCACCACGCCCGGGGCAGGTAACGCACTCGGTCCTGGTGAGGGTGGCGGACGCCCGAGCGCACTGTGACCGTGCCCGCGCTCGTGGAGCACGAATCCTCATGGAGCCGGCAGACATGCCCTTTGGCGAACGTCAATACACAGCCGAGGATCTTGCGGGCCACCAGTGGACCTTCTCCGAGACTCTCGCCGACATGGCTCCAGAGGAATGGGGCGGAGAAGCACTGGCGCCCTAGGCATCCTGCCGCTCCGCCTGGGGGCACTGGCCATGCCCGGCGGGCCAGTGAGTCAACGCGGGCCTATGGATCCCCGGCGTATGTGGTCGGGGTCGAGGTCGGAAAATGCCCCGTCGTGTCGTGGATAGTGAGGAAGTTCTGCGCAGCACGACAGCCCTTGGACCACTCAGAGCGTGCTGCGATCCCCCTCGGGACAGTGTCGCAGTCGACCCGGCCACACGAACGCCTTCCTCGCTTTGACTGGACCGATCCTGCAGTCGGCCCGACGGATTCCCGGGTGTTCTCCCTCGGCGGTGCCGCCAGTTTTCGAGTTCTCGCCCGTCCTTCTTTCGAAGTGCCCAAAGCGCCGGTGAGGAATGGGTCGTCCGAGAGGCGCCCCCGTCCGCCGACACGCAGGTCGAAACCCGACAACCGGGTGGCCTACGGTGGCGGGACAACAAGGCGAAACGGCAGACCGGGCGAACAGCAGACGAGAGGAGCGCAGTGGCAGGAGACGACGTGAGTGGGGATCCGCGGACGGCACGCCAGGACGGCCGTGCGGTCGACCAGCTGCGCCCCGTCCGTTTCGACCGTGACTACACGGTCATGGCGCCGGGTTCGGTGCTTGTGACGTTCGGCCAGACGAAGGTCCTGTGCACGGCGTCGGTAGAGGAGCGGGTGCCGCCCTGGATGCGGGGCACGGGGAAGGGCTGGGTCACGGCGGAGTACTCCATGCTCCCGGGCTCGACGCCCGAGCGGGCCTCCCGGGAGGCCGCCAAGGGCAAGCAGTCGGGTCGGACCCAGGAGATCCAGAGACTGATCGCGCGGTCGCTGCGTGCGGTATGTGATCTGGTGGTGTTGGGGGAGGTGCAGATCACCGTCGATTGCGACGCGCTGCAGGCTGACGGGGGTACCCGTACGGCCTCCATCTGCGGCGCCTACGTGGCGCTGCACGACGCCTGTACCCGCCTGGTGCAGGCCGGGACGATCCGCGCGAACCCGCTCACCGATTCGGTGGCCGCAGTGTCGGTCGGCATCATCGACGGTGTGCCGATGCTCGACCTGCCGTACGTCGAGGACTCGCGGGCAGAGGTCGATATGAACGTGGTCATGACGGGAGCGGGGCGTTTCGTGGAAGTGCAGGGCACGGCCGAGGGCATGGCCTTCAGCCGCGGAGAGCTGGACACGCTGCTGGGTCTGGCCGAGGACGGCATCAAGGAGCTGACGGGCCTGCAGGCAGCCGTGCTGGCCGAGGCGCCACCACGGCGGTGAGCTCGGCGAGCGGTACCCGGCCGCTGCGGCTCGTGCTGGCGTCGGCCAACCCCGACAAGGTCAAGGAGATCGTCGCCGTCCTCTCGGCTTCCCTTCCGGTGGAGCTGGTGCCACGCCCCGACCATGTGCCCGAGGTCGTGGAGGACGCCGACACGCTCGTGGGCAACGCCCGCCTGAAAGCGCGGGCATTGGTGGCGGCAACGGGGACGCCGGCGGTGGCCGACGACACGGGGCTGGAGGTCGACGCCCTGGGGGGTGCCCCCGGCGTCTACTCGGCCCGCTACGCGGGCGAGGACGTCACGTACGCCGACAACGTCTCCAAGCTGCTGCGCGAGCTGGGGGCCCTCGGCGACAGCGGGCGAGAGCGACGGGCCAGCTTCAAGACGGTGGCGCTGGTCGCCTACCCGGACGGGTCGGAGGTGTGGGCCGAGGGCGTGCTGCCCGGGACGATCGCCACCGAGCGCCGCGGGAGCAACGGCTTCGGCTACGACCCCGTTTTCGTGCCCGACGGCGGGGACGGGCGGACCTTTGCCGAAATGCGTCCCGAGGAGAAGGACGCCGTGTCCCACCGCGGCCGCGCCTTCCGGGCTCTGGCCGCGGAACTTGTCCGGCGGTCTCAGGAGCCCTAGCCGGGAGGTCTTGTCACATTTCGGTGGCGCGATGCGTCTTCCATCGCGGAGACGTCGCGACTACGAAGGAGAGATCGATGACACCACGCATGACGAACCCAGCCCTGTTGCTCCCGGAAGCGCTCGAGGCCGCTCTGGCCCTCTCCGCGTCCACCGCGAAGGGCGACCTCCCGCCGCGCCTGACCGAGTTGGTCATGCTGCGCGCCAGCCAGATCAACGGGTGCAGTGTCTGCGTCGACATGCACACCAAGGGCGCCAGGCGCGACGGTGAGACCGAGGAGCGACTGCACGCCGTGGCCGCGTGGCGCGACACGGCGTTCTTCAGCGACGCCGAGCGCGCCGCCCTGGCCCTGGCCGAGTCCGTGACCCGGCTCAGCGACCGCCCCGACCCGGTACCCGACGAGATCTGGGACGAGGCCGCTCGCCATTTCGACGAGGTGGCGCTGGCATCGTTGCTGGTGGGGATCGGGCTCATCAATTTCTTCAACCGCGTCAACGTGCCCACCCGCCAGGTGGCGGGTTCGGTGCCGCCGCCCGGCTGAAGCCGGTCAGCCGGTTCCGAAGGTCACTCGGTCAAGAGGGTCGCCGCGAGCGTGCGGTAGCTCTCCAGTGGAAACGCTGCGGCGCGATCGGCGACGACCTGCACACACACATGGTTGGCGCCGGCGTCGTGGTGGGCCGCGACGGCTGCGGCAATGGTCTCGGCATCGCCCCAGGGGATCACCGCGTCGATCAGGCGATCGCTCCCGCCCCCACCGATGTCATCGTCGCCGAAACCGAAGTTCCGCAGGTTCTCGGTGTAGTTGGGCAGGTTCAGGTAGGTGTGCGCGTAGCCTCGCGCCAGTTCCCGGGCCCGGCCCGGGTCCGTCTCGAGGACGACGGCCACCTCCGGCGCCAGCAACGGCGCGGCGCCGAGGATGGCCCGGGCGTGTGCGGTGTGCTCGACCGGGACGAAGTAGGGATGGGCACCGGCGGAACGGGCGGCGGCGAGCTCGAGCATGCGGGGGCCGAGGGCGGCCAGCACGCGCCGCTGCGGCGGCACCGGCGTGGTCAGGGCATCGAGGGAATCGAGGTAGGCCACCATCTTCGAGTACGGCCGTGAGTAGTCGACGACGGCCACGCCGTGGCTCGCGCCGATCCCGAGCAGGAAACGTCCGGGGAAGCGGTCCTCAAGGGCAGCGACGGCAGGTCCCACGTCTTCGGGCGCGCCGGCCCAGATGCTGACGATGCCGCTGGCGACCGGCACGTGGTCGGTTGCGGCCAGCACCTTCTCGAAGTGGGGTGAGAGCCCGGGGTCGAAGCGTCCCGAGGACCAAAGCGCCCCGTAGCCGAGCGCCTCGAGCGCAGGGGCGACGCTGCGGTCCGGCTGGTCGGGGTCTCGCCAGGTGCCGCTCCACCACACGCCGACGCGTCCGAGGTCCATGCGTGGAACCGTACCGGGGGACGCACGTCGGCCGAGCGGCGGGCGAGACGGTTGATGCTCAGGCGAGGTCGAGGAGGCGGGCGGCAGTGCCGCCGAGGAAGGCTTCGGCCGCCGCGGCGGAGAGGGGCAGATCACGGGCGGCGGCCACTGCCCGCTCCATCGGGAGGAAGGGATGGTCCGACGCGAAGAGGACTCGGCCCGTGCCGCGCGAGGAGTCCATGAACGAGACCAGCGCCGGGTCCATGTACTTGGCCAGGTAGGCCGAGTTGGACAGGTACAGGTCGGGCCACTTGAGCATGTACTGCATGAGCAGTGCCTCGTACGGGTGGCCCATGTGTGCCCCGATCACGGTGAGTCCCTTGAAGTCGATCAGCACGTCCTCGAGCAGCGTCGGGTGCTGGCAGGCCGAGCGGACGCGGGGGCCGGGGATGCCGACGTTGATCGACACCGGCAGGCCCAGCTCGGCACAGGCGGTGTACACGGGGTAGTAGAGCTTGTCGTTGAGGGGGTACTGGTGGACGAGCGGCGTGATCCGCACCAGCGCCACGGCCGGGTGCTCGGCCAGCGCGTGCAGGCGACGCACTTGTTGGACGGGCCGGTCGGGCCGGTCGGACGTGAGTGCGACGCGCAGGCGGTCGGGGTGGGCGGCCACCTCGTCGAGCAGCGGGCCCGTCTCCTCGGCGCCGATGCCCGCGGCGATGACGCCGACGTCGACGCCGCTCTTGTCCATTGTGACGAGCAGGTGCTGCAGCGTGGACGCGGCCGAGAGATCACCGCCGAGCAGCTCAGGGATGCCTTCATTCCCGGCCTGGCCCATGAAGGCGGCGGCCGCCTTCCCGGTCAAGGCATTGACCCAGAGGTCGACGATCGTCACGCGGGGTCGGCAGCGCCGGCGGGGTTCTCGCCGGCCGCCTTGACCTGCGCCTTCGCCTTGGCGGCGCGCAGATACCCCACGCCCTTCGTGAGTGACTCCTTGATCAGCCGGTCGTTGTCCTTGGAGATGAATGCGTGGACGCGCTTCTCGAAGAGGGCGCGTAGGAAGGGGTTGAACGCGTGGTACGTCTCGGAGAAGTGCAGCCGGGTGGTCCCGTTCCCGAGATCTTCCAACCGCGTCCGTCCTTCGGCTTCCGAGAGGAGCGGGCGCCCGACGGCGGTGTACTTCCACGAGACCTGTGGCGTGACCTCGGTCAGCCACTCCCACGACTGCCCTTTGCCACCCGTCAGGAGGTAGCGCGGCACGCGGAACGTGCAGTGGCGAATCAGGCCCTCGCCAATGGCGTCGCCGGGATGGAGGATGTCGATGGTGACGTCCCCCGTCTCGGTGTGGGGGATGCGGGCCCAGAAGAGCTGCCAGAGCTCGTCCGGGCTGGCCTCTATGTCGACGGAGTAGTGGTGCTCCTGCATCGGCTCACCCTACCCCCGGACCTGACGCAGGTGTCAGGTCCGGGCTGCGGGGACGGCCCTGTAGTTTCGCTGCCGTGCCCGTCGTCACCCCCTCGGAGCGTGGCGAGCCGAACCCGGCCCGGCGCTCGTGAAGGTCGGCTTCGTGGTCCCTCGCTACGGCGCTTCCATCCGGGGCGGCGCCGAGACCGGCGCCCGCATGCTGGCCGAGCGTCTCGTGGCGGACAAGGGCTTCGATGTCGAGGTGCTGACGACGTGTGCCCTCGACGCCATCACGTGGCGCGACGAACTGCCCGAGGGCACATCCGACGAGAACGGCGTGCGCGTGCACCGCGTCCGCTCGGCGGCAGGCCGCGACGAGAACTTCCACCCACTGTGGGGCCGCCTGCGCGCAGACCCCGCACACGCGAGTCCCGCCGACATGGAGCGCTGGGTCGACCTCCAGGGCCCCCGTTCACCCGCACTGCTCGACGCGGTGGCGGCCAGCGATGCCGACATCTTGGCGTTCTACCCCTACCTCTACTACCCGACGGTGCGGGGGCTACCGCTGGTGGCGGCGCGCGCCGTGCTGCATCCGGCGGCGCACGAGGAGCCGGCGCTGCACCTGCCGCTCTTCGACGATCTGTTCGCGCGCTGCAGGGGGTTCGCCTTTCACAGCAGGAGCGAGCGCGCGCTCGTCACGGCGCGCTTCGGCGTGGCGGCCACGCCGCAGGTCCTCATCGGCCTGGGCGTGGAGGAGCCCGTCGGCTCCGAAGAGGGGGCCGACGCCGCCGTGCGCGCCGCCTTCGGCGTGACGGAAGCGCCCTACCTGGTGTGCATCGGTCGGGTGGACGACCAGAAGGGCACCGGCATGCTGTGGCGGTTCTTCCGGGCCTACAAGCGGCGCCATCCCGGCCCGCTCCGGCTCGTCTTCATAGGCCAGGTCGTCGACGCGCCCGAGGCGTGCGACGACATCGTCCTGACGGGCATGGTCGACGACGCCGCCAAGTGGGCGCTGCTGCGCGGTGCAAGAGTGCTCGTGGCGCCGTCGCCGCACGAGTCGTTTTCGCTGACCGTCATCGAGGCGCTGACCGCCGGCGTCCCCGTGCTCGTGAATGCGGTGTGTGGCGCCACGCGGGAGCACTGCGAGCAATCGGGCGCCGGGCTGTGGTTCTCCGACTTCGCCGCCTTCGAAGCCGCTCTGGGCCTGCTCATCACCGATGCGGCGCGGCGCGACACCATGCGCGTCAACGGCCGCCGCTACGTGGAGGCCAACTACACGTGGCCGGTGATTCTGGACCGCTACTGCTCGTTCCTCCACCGCTTCACCGGCCGGGGAGCGGCGTCCGTCGGTCAGGTGGGAGGGAACGGCGTCCCGTAGCGGTCCAGATGGGCTTTCTCCCGCAGCGGCTGCCGGCGGGGCGGCCCCAAGGGTTCGGGCAGGCGGCCCAGCGGGATCACTGCGACCGGGATCACCTCGGGCGGAAGGCGCAAGAGCCCCGACAGCTCGTCCCCGCCGAGGACGGGCAGCGTGCTGAGCGTCGAGCCGAGGCCGAGCGCGTGCGCGGCCAGCAAGAGGTTCTGCACCGCCGGAAACACCGAGGCGTCCATGGCCCGCGCGTAGGTCAGCCGCGTATCGCCACACACCACGATGAGCACGGGTGCGCCGGCAATGCCGCCGGTGGCCCCGTGCTCGACGTCGCGTAGGAAGGCCGGAGAGAGGCGTTGCTCCTCGAGCGCCTTGGCGCTTTCCCACAGGCGCGCCGTCAGTGCGCCGATCGCCGCGCGCAGGCCCGCGTCGCGTACGACGACGAACGCAAAGGGCTGGCTGTTCTCTGCGCTGGGTGCGTGGGTGGCCGCCGTCAGGATGCGTTCCAGGGTCGGGTCGTCGATGTCGTCGGGCAGGAACGAGCGGGCCGCCCGCTGGCTGAGCACTACCTCGAAGAAGTCAGGCATGACGGCCGGGCAGCGAGCAGGCATGGGGTGGGGTCATGGCCGCCGATGGTACCGACCCCGACGGGACGCGCGGCCGCCCGGTGGTGGATTGGGCGTCGCCATAGCGGCCCCGCTACCTTTGGCGCTGCGCCGGCCCGGGCCGGCATCCGCCACGAGGACGTGGTGGGGGATCGCAGGCGGACGGGGAGAGGAGGCACACCATGGCAGACGACGCTGCATCGCAGGAAGACGTGCTCAAGAGCATTATCGGGCAGCCGACCGGCAAGTCCAAGGTGGTCGTTGAGCGGGGACCGGTACAGCATTTTGCCGACGCCGTCCTCAGTGCGAGCCCCATCTACCACGACCCCGCGGCGGCCAAGGCGGCCGGCTTCGACGGCATCCCTGCGCCGCCGACGTGGCCCTTCGCCATGGAATTCTCCGGCAAGTTCGCGGAGATGCAGCCGTCGGACGTGCCCACGGGCAACCCTCTCGCGACCGTCCTGGGGCCGCTCATGGCCAAGGGCGGCCTCATCCTCCATGGCGAAGAGGAATTCCTCTACCACCGGCCTATCCAGGTGGGGGACGTGCTGATCGGCGACGGCGTGATCTCCGACGTGTACCAGAAGGAGTCCAAGGGCCGGACGATGACGTTCATCTGCTCGGAGACGACGTGGACCGAGGAGTCGACAGGCGAGCCGGTCGTGACGGCACGCATGAACCTGATCCACCGGTCCTAGGGAAGGAGTGCCAATGGGTGAGAAGAAGCTGTCCTACGAGGACGTGCAGGTGGGGGACGAGGCGCCGGTCGTCTCGCATACGCTGACCCGGACCGATCTGGTGAAGTACGCAGGAGCGTCGGGGGACTTCAATCCCATGCATCACGACGAGGTGGCGGCGCAGGCGGCCGGGCAGCCGAGCGTGTTCGGGCACGGCATGTTCTCCATGGGCCTGCTGGGCACCGCGTTGACCGACTACGTAGGCGTCGGCAACGTCACGCGCTACCAGGTCCGCTTCGCCCGCCAGACCTGGCCCGACGAGGTGCTCTCGTCCAAGATCGTCGTCACCGCCAAGCGCGAGGAGGACGGCAAGAAGCTGCTCGATCTCGCCGTCACGCTGTCCAACGGCGAGGGTGAGGACAAGCTGGTCGGAGAAGCGACCGCCGCCCTGGCCTAAGCGCCGGGGGGTTCACGGTCGCCCTTCCCGATACCCTGACGGGCGAAGACCCCTTCCCTGGTTGCAGAAGCACAGTGACCCCTCGGACCCGCGGAGGAACACGCCATGCCCGCTGACCACGTCGAACAGCCGTGGGCGATTCGCTCCACGCTGGTCGCCGTCTCCGACCTCGATCGGTCGGTCGCGTTTTATCAGGAGCTCGGCCCCTTCGACGTGATCGCCCGCGAGCAGGCCGTCGCGGTGCTCGGCAAGGTGTCTCCTGCCGCCATGGGTGTGATCCTCCGGCAAACGGAGCGCATCGACGAGGGCCGCCAAGGCCAGCAGTCGCTGGGTCTGCGGTCGGAGATCTTCAACCTCGGATCGCTCGCCGAACTCGACCGGATTGAGTCCTTCCTGCGCAGCCGCGATCTCTTCACGGCTCGGCGGAACAGTGCCGACAACGCGTCGGACTTCGTGATCGGACGAGACCCGGACAACCTGCCTCTGGTGTTCGTCTACTACGCGCGGGACACGCTCGGGCCGGACTATTACCGGAAGATGATCGATCTGGTGTATTCGATCGACGTCTGAGCCGACCGGGCCCCAACCCGGGCCGGCGGCGCCGGCGCTGTTGCGGCCCCGGCGAGGCCACAGCCACGCGGCCGTCACGCTCCCTCTCGTGGGATCGCTGCCCGATCAACGGAGTGACAATTGACGCCGGCGCGGGTGACCGGGACCTCTCGTGGGCAGGCTGCGCACAGGGGGCGGGCTCCGGTGGGGAAGCGTGTCCCCGTAGTCTTGACACTCATGGCCCACGGGATGGCGGAAATCCGATGAGCGTCCTGGACGAGCGCGTCCGCGACCTGGACGACGCCGTCGCCCTCGGCCAAGCCCTGGTGCGGAACCTGCGGCAGGTCGTCTTCGGCAGCGAGGGCGCGCTGACGGCGGCCGCCGTGGCCGCCCTCTCGGGCGGCCATCTCCTCATTGAGGACGTGCCCGGGGTGGGCAAGACGGTGCTGGCCCGGACGCTCGCGGCCTCGCTCGGCGCGGAGCTCTCGCGGGTCCAGGGCCACCCCGACCTCCTCCCGTCCGACATCACGGGCGTCTCGGTCTTCATGCCCGACACGGGGAGCTGGGATTTCCGGCCCGGCCCGGTCTTCGCGCATGTGGTGCTGGTCGACGAGCTGAACCGCACGCCGCCGCGCACGCAGTCGGCGCTCCTCGAGACGATGGAGGAGCGGCAGGTCAGCGTGGATGGGCAGACCTGGCCGCTGCCCAATCCCCATCTGGTCATTGCCACGCAGAATCCCTACTCGCAGCGCGGTACCTTCCCGCTCGTCGAGAGCCAGCTCGACCGTTTCGCCATGGCGACGGCCATCGGGTATCCCGACGCGGCGGAGGAGGTGCAGTTGGCGCTCCATCGCGGCGGGACGTACGCGCTCGCCGAACTCGGCGCGGTCTGCACGCCGGAGGAATGGCGGCGCGCCCAGCGGGCGACGGAGTCCGTGCCCGTGCAGGACGCGGTGGCCTCCTACGCGGTGGAGCTCTGCCGAGCCAGCCGGACCGCGCCCGGCGTGCACGTCGGCGCAAGCCCGCGGGCCGCCATCCGGCTGCTGCGCGCCGCGCAGGCCCACGCCGTCCTCGCGTCCCGGCCCTACGTGGTGCCTGACGACGTCAAGGCGGTTGCCGTCGACTGCCTGGCGCACCGCATCCTCACGGTCGAGGCCGACGGCGACGCCGCCCGATCGGCCGCGGTGATCCGGCGGCTTCTCGAAACGACCCCGACGCCCAGGCCGTGAGCCGCTGGGCGCGGCCCGCCCGTCCCTGGGCGCCGATGGTCGCCAGTGTGCTGATTATCGGCCTGTGGTGGTTGGTGGCCCACAATGCGGGCTCGGGCTGGGTGCAGGTGCTGGGCGACCTCGTCTTCGGTGCCCTCTTCATCGGGATCGTCGGACCCTTCGTGGTGGCGACGCGGGCACGCGTCACGGTCCGGAGCGCGCCCGGAGACGGCATCGCCGGTCGGGGAGTGGACGTGCACGTCGCGTCTCGCAGCCGCATCCGCGCCCGCCCCGTCGACCCGCCCGGCCCGGAGACGTTCGTGGGGCCAACCGGTCGGCGCGGCCCCGTCGATGGCGTCATCACGTTGGTGCCGGTGCGCCGCGGTGTCCACGACGCGGTCACCCTCGAGATCGCCTCGGCCGCGCCCTTCGGGCTGCAGTGGTGGACGAAACGTGTGCACCTTTCACTACCCGGAGGGCTGCACGTGTCGCCGCGCTGCGGCAGCGGTCAGCCAGTGCCCGTGCGCCCCGACGAAGGGACGGGTGACGTTCTCGATCGCCCCCGGTCCGACGTCGGCCTGCCCCGGGGCGCCCGCCCGTACGTGCCCGGCGACCCCCGCCGCCTCGTCCATTGGCGATCGACGGCCCATGCCGGTCATTTGATGGTGCGGGAGCTGGAACAGCCGGCGGGCGAGCCGGTGACGATCACGGTGGAGCTGCCCGAGGACCCCGAGGCGGCCGAGCGCGTGGCGGAGGGCGCCCTCGGATCCGTCGTCGGCATCCTCGAGGGCGGTGTGCCTGTCCTCCTCGGCACGAGGGAGCCCTCCGGCCCCGTCCTCGGCGCCGTGTCGGACCGGCGCAGCGCCGGGCGGCGGCTCGCCCGGGCCGTCAACGGGTCGGGCGGGGAGCCAGCGGCCGAGCCGGAGGGTGCGGGGCGATGAGCCTGCTCGAAGTGGTGCGCAGGGCCAACCAACCGGGAGTGCCCGAGAACTCCATCCGCTTGCGCGTCGCCTGTCTGGGCGCGGTGCTGGTGGCGATTGCCGCCTGCGCCTCATTGCAGGAGATCGCCTGGACGACGGCCGTCGGCGCCATGGTGCTCGTGTCGGCCGGCACCGCCTTCTCGCATGCCACCCGGGCCCGACCACCTGGTTGGGTGAAGGTCACGGTGGCGGTCGGCGCCATCGGCGCATGCGTCTGGTTCTTCCACAGCGTCAGCTCGCCGACGGCGGGCATCACGTCCGTCATCAACCCCCTGACGGTCCTGTTGGTCACCGTCCTGGTGGTGCACTCCTTCCACGTGCCGTCCCGTCGGGACCTGCTCTTCACGCTCGCCGCGTCGGCCGGCCTCATGGCGGTGGGTGGCGCGCTGGCCATCGATCTCCGCTTCGGCCTGTACGTCGTGGCCTGGGCCTGTTGCAGCCTCTGGGCCCTCACGGAGATGTGGGCCTCGGCCAGCGGCGGCGGCCGCATCTCGACGGCGGGCCTGGTGCTGGCGCTGGGCGCGACGTCGGCGGCGGCGGCCGCGGTCTTCCTCGTCCTGCCGGCACCGGTGGTCTCGTCCCGCGTCTCCTTCATCGCCACGGCGGGTGCCGGCGGCTCGGTCGGCGTCCCAGGTGGCCTGGCCGGCGACTCGGGGGTGGCGGCCCAACTCTCCCGCGCCGGCAGTCCGGCCAGCCGGATTCGCGTCGGCGGCTATCTCGGGTTTGCCGCCAGCCTGAACACGGCGCTGCGGGGGACGCTGGGCAACACCCTGGTGATGCAGGTCCGAGCCCAGCGCCCGTCGTACTGGGTGGGGGAGACGTTCGACACCTGGCAGGGCCAGAGCTGGTCGGAGTCGCAGCCCGTGCCGCGGCGCCCATTGCGCGAGAGCTCGCCTTTCATCCTTCCCATTCCTGTGGGCGACGTGCCCTTCGGGCAGAGCGACCTACAAACGTTCTACGTCTCGAGCGCAACGGCGAACCTCGTGTTCCACGCGGAGAGCGCGAACGAGGTCTGGTTTCCCGCCGGCAAGCTCTACGTCGCCGGCGACGGCACCATTGTGTCGCCACTCGGCCTGGGCACCGGGTCCGTCTATACCGTCGATTCGCAGGTGAGCACCGCCACGCCGGCGCAACTCCGGGCCGACGGCGATCCTTTCTCCTTCTCCCCGTCGACGCTGCGGCTGGAGGAGCAGTTGCCGCACCCGTACCCCCGCGTGCAGGCGCTGGCTCGTTCGATCACGGCGCACGACACCAATACGTACGACAAGGTGCAGTCCCTCATCCACTGGATCGGCGCCCACACCCACTACTCGGAGAACATCCCGCCGCTGCCCCCCGGTGCCGACACGGTCGACGAGTTTCTCTTCGGGAACCGGGTCGGATTCTGTGAGCAGATCTCGACCTCCCTGGCCGTGATGCTCCGCTCGTTGGGCATTCCCACCCGGGAGGCGGTCGGTTACGTGCCCGGGGGCTTCAACCCGATCACCGACCTTTACCAGGTCCACGCCAACGATGCCCACGCCTGGGTCCAGGTGTGGTTCCCCGGCTACGGCTGGCAGGACTTCGACCCGACGGCGGTCGTGCCGGTCACTCCGCCCAGCCCCGGCGCGACCGCGTTGCACGCGGTCGGATCCGCTCTCGGCCGCATCCCTCCGGTGCCGGTCGCCACGATCGTCGTGGCCACCGGTCTGGTCGTCGTCTTCGTGCGCTGGCGGCGCGCCCGGCCCGCGACATGGGCGGAGCGGGTGACGCGGTATGTCGAGCGCGCCGGTCGCCGGGCCGGACGGCCCCGCCGAACCTCCGAGACCCTGGTCGAATACGCCGTCCGGCTCGACGCGCTCGGCGCACACGGGGACACCACCTGGAGCCGGTTGGCATCGTCAGTGGAGGCGAGCGCCTATGGCGGCGTCGACCCGCCCCCGGGCACGCAGCGCGCCCTCGTCCTGGAAGCCAAGCGGGCCAGGGTGCGGCGACGCAACGGCGCCGGTCCGGTCGACGTCCCCGACCGGCCGCTCGAGAGAGTCTGAGGACGTGCCGGGTGACCCCGCTCGGTTCCCAAGGGAATCCGTCGCTTTTTTCGTCGGGCCCGGGTCCACCCCAAATGGTCGGAGGTCACGTCGGGCACGTGAAGCCCTCCGGGGGATTCAACGGCGAGGGTCGAACGACAGGAGAGTGGCGGCCGCGTAGGTGGCCGGAGTCTTCCCGTCGGCTTGCGGCATCACCATCAGCTGCAGGACGCCACCGAACGAATTGGTGGTGAAGTGCGTCGCGGCGCCACAAGACGGATCACTGCAGAGCGGGACCGGGTGCACCTTGTCCCCATCAACCCGGACGAAGTCGATGCCCTCCTGCTCGCCCACGACGGTTCGGGATATCTCCAGGCGGCGCGTGCCGTTCGACGTGTCGATGGACCACACCTGGTGGACGTTGCCGACGGTGCCGGCGAGGTAGAGGCGACCCTGGTAGAACGCGCCGCCGTCGACGCCGGACGGGGGGACGGCGTTCTTCAGGATCTTGACCGGCTTGATCGCGGCGTGCGTCGGCCACGAATGAGCGGGAGAGATGTCACGCATGTCGTAGGCCAGGAGGTTGTTGTTCGACGAGGTCCAGAGCAGGTTCCCGTTGGGGGAGACGGCGGCCCACATGGCCTTCTTGATGGTCGCCGGGTCCAGTTTCACCTCGTACTTCCAGGCGAGCGTCGCCGGGTCCGCGACGCCGATCGCACCGGTGTTCGCACAGTTCGTGCCGTTGTAGCACTCCATGGGGAGGAGTATCCCGGTGGTCTTGGAGTACGCGAGAGCCCCTATGTGGTTGTACTTGTCCCGGGCAGCGACGGCCGCCGGGATGTACGGCGTGCTGCCGGCGATCTGCGTGAAGGAGCTGTCGGTCTTCCACAATCCGTTGTCGACGCCGTCGAAGTAGAAATTTCCCTGATCGTCCTGGGTCATGCCCTGGTAGTAGAAGATGCGGATCGACGTCGTCGACACCAGGGTCCAGCGGCCAGGGTCATTCGGCGTGGGCGAGGCACCCGCGGCCGTTCCCCAGAGCGCGGTTGCCGCGACGAATGCGGCGGCCGCCGCCGCCCGGCGCAGGCGGAGCCGAGTCCCCGCTGTGCCTGCCGCGTGCGTTCTCATCGGACCCTCCCCCGAGCCGGCCCCGTCGCCACCATCGTCATTCGTCCGTCCCCGCGCCGGCCGGGTCCGGTCAGGAGGGATCGCTCGGCGTGAAACTGAGGGGCAACCGCGCCGGGCCCCAGATCCCGAAGGTCGAGGGCTTCCACTCCACCTCGCCGTTGCGGGCGAGCCTGGGCAGGCGCCGAGCCAGCAAGGGGAGCGCCTCTTGCAGCTCGGCCCGGGCCAGCGCGGCGCCCATGCAGAAGTGGATGCCCGAACCGAAGGTCATCTGTGCCGTGGTGCGCTCCCGGGTGATGTCGAACACGTCGGGATCGTCGAACGCCTCGGGATCACGGTTGGCGCCGGCGAGCGAGGTGGCGACCAAGGTGCCCTGAGGGAACAGCACGTCGCGGTAGACGACATCCTCGGCGGCGAAGCGAGCCGTGCCCCGCACCGCGCCCAGGTAGCGCATCGACTCCTCGACCGCGCGGCCGGCCAGTTCCGGCCGTGCGGCCAGCAGGGCCCACTGCTCGGGGTACTCGGTGAAGAGGGCAACCGAACAGGCGAGCTGGTTGCGGGTGGTGTCCGTGCCCGCCATGAGCACCGCTTGCGCCAACATCGCCATTTCGTCGGTCGAGAGCCGGTCACCTTCCTCTTCAACCGCGATGAGGTCGCTCAAGAGGTCGTCGCGCGGGTCGGCCCGACGTGCCGTGATCATGTCGCTCACGTAGGCCGTGAGCTCCTCGCCGGCCCGTGCAATGAGGGGCAGGTCCTCGACCAGATTGCCGTTGAAGATCCGGAAGATGTCGGTGGCCCAGCCCGAGAAGAGCTTCCAGTCCTCCGGCGGTGCACCGAGGAGCTCGCAAATGATCGGGATGGGGTACGGCTCGCACACGTCCGCCACGAGCTCGCACTCGCCACGCGCCGCCACCCGGTCGACCAACTCGCGGACCACCCGCTGCATGGTGGGTCGCAGCCGGTTGGCCGACGCCGGCGTGAAGGCGGGCGCCACGAGCCGGCGGAGGCGGGCGTGTCCAGGGCCCTCCATGGTGAGGATGGACTCGACGCGTCGGTCGTCGATGCCCATGTCCTGCAGCTCGGGCGAACGCTCGATCATGGACAGCGCGGAGTGGAAGCGCTGATCGCGCAGAATGGCGGTGACATCCTGCAGCCGGGTCACGGTGTACCCGAGCTCGGAGCGGGCCAGCCAGTGGACGGAGCGGGCCGCCGTAATGGCATCGATCGCCTCGCGACGCTCCAGCCCCATGGTGTCGAGGTAGGGCAGGTCCAGGTCTGCGGCCAACTGTGCCATGCGCCCCCCGTTGTCCGTGCGCCGCGTGGCGTGTGCGGCTGACACACCGAGGATACCGGAGCCGGTGCTTTCCCTCAGAGCCGTGCTCGGCGACGACCGCAAGAGGCCCCTCGTGCCGGCGTTTCCGTGGTGAGGAGGCGCGTGGCCGGGCGGCATCGCTGAGTTGGCGGCGGTCACGCGCCCCCTCAGTAGCGGGCGGCCGCGGCGCGTTACGGCGTGCGACCGGGCTCCAGCGCGGGGTGGCGCTTGGCCATGAGGGGCAGGAGTAGCGCTTTGGGCGCCAGGTGGGCCAGCCCGGCCCCGGCACGGTTCGCCTTCCCCGGGATCACCACGGCGCGGCCCGCCGCCAGGCCCTCGACCGCGGCGCGTGCCACATCGGCCGCCGCAATCCACATGAACTTTGGCAAGGACTCGGCCGCCTCCTCGTCGGTCATGCCCGCCGCCTCGGCAAAGCCGGTCTCGACCGGTCCCGGGCACAGCGTGGTGACGCTGACGCCCGTGCCGTGCAACTCGGCGCGCAGCGCGCGCCCGTAGGACAGCACGAAGGCCTTGGAGGCGCCGTAGGCGGCCTGTCCCGGCAACGGCTGGAAGGCGGCGGTCGACGCGGTGTTCAGCACGGCGCCGCGATGCCGGGTCACCATGCCGGGCACGAACAGGGTGCACAGGTCGACGACCGCTTCGACATTGGTGCGCACCAACGCGAGCTCGGCGGCGCGATCTGCCGTGTGCGCCGGGCCCATCGTCGTGAAGCCCGCGTTGTTGACGAGGATGTCGGCGTGTAGCCCGCGCGCCTCCAGCTGTGCCGGAGCGCGCTGGCGCGAGTCGGCGTCGGTGAGATCGGCCACAATGACCTCGGCGCGGATGGCGTACGCCGCCGCCAGCTCGTGGGCCAGTGCCTGCAAGCGCTCGGCGCGCCGGGCCACCAAGGTCAGGCCGTGGCCGCGCGTGGCCAACTCCCGCGCCACCTCCGCGCCGATGCCCGACGATGCGCCGGTGACGATTGCGGTGGCGTTCTCCTTGGGTGTCGGCAGCGTCATGACGTGAGCGTAGGTGACCGCGTCAGCTCCTCCATCGGGCTCGGCGGGTGCGGACAGATCACGGCGATGTGAAGTTTGCGTGACGGGCGCACCCCCCACCAGGACCTTCGCGAATGCCCAGTTCGCGTGGGGTTCACACGGCGGAGGGTCAGGTGGATACTTGTTGCAGCGAGCGGCAACCGGAGCACCCGCCGTTGCCCCGACTGGAAAGGAGCATGCCGATGCAATCGACAGGCTCGACCGAGGAGGCCGATCCGCCGGGTTGAGGTTGCGTCACCGAGTGGGTTTCGGTGGCGCTCCAAGGCAGTCAGCGTGGCGTGAGGCCCGGCGTATGTTTGAGGCCGCGTTCGCGCCGGTGCGTGTGCCGGCCGGCCGACAAGGTGGCCCCCGCACCCACTGCGCCGCAGGCCAGGACCCGCAGGCTGCGTCCAAGGACAACGCAACACACAGAAGCACCACAAGAAGCATGAGAACGAGCGAGGACCGGCCGAGTAGGCCGGTCCTTCTCGCGCCAGGAAGCCGAGCGGCTCGGTGCGCGATCGTGCCATGGTGGACCGTGCCCGCGACGCGCCTCCCGATGTTCCCACTCTCGGCGGTCCTGTTCCCGCACGCCTCCATGCCGTTGCACGTCTTCGAGCCGCGCTTCCGGGCGCTCATGCGCGACTGCCTGGCGGGCGACGCCCGCTTCGGCATCGTGCTGATTGAGCGGGGCTCCGAAGTCGGGGGCCGCGACCAGCGCAGCGTGCTCGGCACCCGCGGCGTCATCACCGGGGCGGCGGAGCTTCCCGACGGACGCTGGGTCCTCGAGGTCGAAGGGGAGGCGCTGATCGAGGTAGACGAATGGCTCCCCGACGACCCTTACCCGGTGGCGCTCGTGCGCACCGGCATGGCCGCCCCGGCAGCGGAGGACGCCGCCCCGCTGGTGGCCGCGGCCGGTCAACGGGTGCGCCGGGCGCGGGCCTTGCTGGCGGAGCACGGCGGCGCGCCGCCTCTCCCACCCGAGCTCGCGTTCGACGGCGGCGGGGATGCCGAGCGGGCGGCCTGGCAGCTGTGCGCCGTGGCCCCGGTCAGCGCCTACGACGCCCAGCGTTTGCTGGCGGCGGACGGCGCCGCGGCGCGCCTGCGGCTGCTCACCGAGATGATGGAAGAGCTCGAGCTCGACCTGCATCGCATGCTGCGCGCCGAGTGACGGGGCGGAACGTGACGGTCAGGCGCGCACGCCGGGCGTCGCCCGTTCTATGGCGCCCCAGCCGCTCGAACGCTCGCGCCGGGCGCGCTCGGCCAGGTGCCCGCCGCGGAGGCCGAAGAGTCGCTTGGCCAAGAGCAGGTAGATGACGACTGCGAGGTTGATGATCAGTGCGATGATTTTGAAGGCGCTCACGCCGTTCGTGAGCTCATAAATCTCGAAGGGCACCAGCGCGGTCGTGGCGATGAACGTGAGGTACTCGGCCCAGCGCTTGTTGAGCCAGAGGCCCACCATCTCCGCCGCCTCCAAGGCCGCGAAGGCCAGCAGCACGAGTGCCAGGACGCGTAGGTGCGTCGGCGAGTACTTGAAGGCGCGGCCGAAGTAGCCGAGGAGGCCGCGCGCCTGGGACGTGCCGGGCGTCCCGCCGGCCAGGTCGTTCATGATGTTCTGGTAGTCGTGATGCAGCGCCTGATCGTGGGCGGCGAAGGTCAGGAGCGCTACGACCAGCGCGCTGAGCACAATGACGTGGATGCCACGGTCCACGGCAATGAGGCGCAGGATGTAGCGGTCGCGCAGCGCCGCGCCGCGTAGCGGCAGCTGAATTTCGTCACGCTGCTGGACCCGCTGGCGTGCCGGCTGCGCCGGCGGCTCCTGCGGCACCCAGCAGTCACAGCGCAGGCAGCGGTGCCAGCGCACCGGACCCTCCTCGCGCACCACGAGCCCGTCGTCGGACGTAATGATGGCGGCGTCCGTCCCGACGAGGGCGTGGCCCGACCAGGCGCACGTGAAGAGTTCGTAGCGATTCGACGGTCGGCGGCGGCCCGGCACCCAGTCAGGTTACGCACCGCTGCCGAGATTCCTCTGTGACCCGCCCCGGCGCACCCGCTGCGTGCAGGGGCGACGCGGCTCAATCAAGCCCGGGGAGCACAGCGTCCAGGAAGCGTCGTGGTGCCTCGACCATGGGGTAGTGGCCCACCCCCTCGAGCCGGATGGCCGTGGCGTCCGGCCGGGCGGCCACCATGGTGTCGACCATGGACGGGACGGCGATGGGGTCGTCCAGGCCCCACACGACACGCAGCGGCGAGGGGTCCGTCTCGATCGCGCCGGTGAAGCGGCGTTCGTTGGCCCGACGCTCCTCGATGTACCGGATCAGCCTCGGCAACAGCAGCTGGCCGTCGTCGCGGACCACCTGGGCCGCCGCGGCCGGCACCGGATCCTCGTGCCACCCGGCTGGAATGAGCTGGGTCAACGGGCTGAACGTCTCGCGCAGGCTCTGCGTGATGGACGCGGCGTCGATCGGGATCCCCGGCGCCAGCACCTCGTCGGGCAGGCCGAGGAGGAGCTGCTGGCCGTTGGTCAGGTGCGCCTGCTCGATGTAGATGCTCCCGTTCGTGAGGACACGCTGGGTCACCTCGACCGGCCACGCCCCCTCGGCGCGCCGGGCCAGGAGCTCACCGCCGACGGTGTCCCCCATGTCGTGGGTGAGCAAGGCGAGGCGTTCGAGGCCCAGCGCGGCCACGAAGGCGGCGGCCACATCCGCCTGCAGCGCCATGGTGTAGGCCCGGTCGGGTTTGGCAGACAGCCCGTACCCGACCATGTCGAGCAGCAGGACCCGCCGCCCGTCGCGCAGGCCGTCGAGCACGGCGGCGTAGTCGAACGACGACGTCGGGAACCCGTGCAGCACCAGGAGCGGCGCGTGGCGTTCGGGGCCGAGGGACGGCGCGTCGATGGTGAAGACGCCTTCGCCGCAGAGCGCGCGCCGGGTGCCCAGGGCCTCCCATTCCTCGCTGGTGCTGATGGTCACGTGCCCGCCAACTTGCCTACCACCGGGCCGAGCGTCTCCCAGGCATCCGATTCGATCGACCAGTAGGAGATCCCGTACTCCGCTCGGCGCCACTCGAGCTCCTCTGCCATTTCGTCGAGCGTCCCGATGAGGGCCAGCGGCACGTGCAGCGCGTCGCCGGCGTCGATCCCGAAGGCCGTTCCCATCTGGCCCGCCAGGCCCTGGGCGTCGTCCGTCACCATGACGAAGCCGATGAGGGAATTGAGCTCCAGGTCGGCGAAGCGGTCGCCCGCCGCCTCTTTCACCCAGCCGATCTTCTTGCGTGTCCGTTCGGGCGTGGCGTCGGCCGCCGTTTCCGCTCCGCCGGTGCCCTCGCGCAGGTTGACGTTGATGCTGACGATGTCGGCGTGGCGGGCGGCGAAGGAGAGCACGCGTTTCCCGCCGCCGCCGATGATCAGGGGTGGACCGGGACGCTGCACCGGCCGCGGCGTGAGCGTGTGCCCCAGGACCTCGTAGTGCTCCCCGTGGAAGTTGAACGGCCCGTCGGTGCGCAGCAATCCCTGCACCACCTTCACCGCCTCCTCGAAACGCGCCACGCGCACGGCCGGGTGGTCGTAGGTCAACCCGGCCTCGTCGTAGTCCGTGCGCATCCAGCCGGCGCCCAGGCTCATCTCGAAGCGGCCGTCGCTCAGGACGTCGAGGGTGGCCGCCTCCTTGGCCAGCACGAAGGGGTGGCGGTAGTCGTTGCCGAAGACCAGCGAGCCCATGCGCAGCGTGGTGGTGGCGGCCGCCACGGCGGCCAGGGCGGGCACGGGCGCGAACTGGTCGCCGAAGTGGTCGGGCATGAGCAGTGCGCTATAGCCCAGGTCCTCGGCCTTGCGGGCCTGCTCGGCCCAGGAGACGGCGGAGCCGTCCGGTGCCTTGCTCAGCTGCGCGGCGAAACGAAATCTGCGGTCGTGTGCCATGCCGCCATGCTGCCGCAGATCGGCGCACGACGCGTCGTTACAAGAAGCTGAAGTCCGGCACCCCGGAGCTGATGCCCTTGAAGAGCTCGCCCTTGGCGCCGACCAGCTCCTCGGGCGACCACTCGGCGTCGCGCGTGACCTGGCCCACCGCCTTGAACGCGCTGACGGCGTAGATGTTGCCGCCGAAGACGACGAGGATCTGACCGGTGATGTCGGCCGAGGCCGGTGCAGCCAGGAACGCCGCCACGTTGGCGATGTTCTTGGGGTCCCAAGCGTCGAAGCCGCCCTCGCCGGCACTCATGCCGTCGCCACCGAAGATCGTCTCGGTCATGCGCGTGCGGCGCGCGGGGCGATGGCGTTGGACGTGACACCGTAGCGGGCGAGCTCGCGTGCCTCCACCCAGGTGAGCGCGGCAATGCCCGCTTTGGCCGCCGCATAGTTGGCCTGTCCCGCGTTGCCGTACAGCCCGGCCTCGGACGAGGTGTTGACGATGCGGCCGGTGACGTCCTCGCCCGACTTGGCCCGGTTGCGCCAGTAGACCGCAGCGTGATGGGTGGCGGCGAAGTGTCCTTTCAGGTGGACCCGGATGACGTCGTCCCAATCGGACTCGTCCATGTTGAAGGACATCTTGTCGCGCAGAATCCCGGCGTTGTTGACGAGGATGTCCAGCGAGCCGAAGGTGTCGATCGCCTGCTCCACCACGTTCTTGCCGCCGGCCCACGAGCTGATGTCGTCCCCGTTGACGGCGGCGTCGCCGCCCCGCTCCTTGATCAGTGCGACGACCTCCTCTGCCGGATGCGCGTCCTGCGAGCCCTCGCCGTGCAGCCCGGCGCCGACGTCGTTGACGATGACCCGGGCGCCCTCACCCGCGAGCACGAGCGCCTCTTCGCGTCCGATGCCCCGACCTGCGCCGGTGACAACGGCCACCTTCCCGTCGAGCAGTCCCATGGTGAAGCCTCCCTGTGTTGGTCACTGCGCCACGCCGGCCGTCCGGAGGGAGGGCCCGGCGGGCGGGGCGAAAGCCGCCGCGGCGCGCCAGCAGTGTGGCCGATGGGCTCGTTCAGGGGCAAAACCGGGACAGCGCCTCGGCGGTGACCAGGCTGATCAGCCTGGTCGTCTCCGCCCGGGCCCGGGCCCGGCCGAAGCGCGCGGTGAGGCTCACCACCTCGAGCCCCGGCGGCGGTGCGGCGAGGACCGAAGCGTCCGCGCCGCCGGCGATGCAGACGACCGGCAAGGCCGGGCCCAGTGCGCCCCGGGCGCGGGCGAGCTCGAGCACGCCGCCCGGCACCTTGCCGTGGAATGACGGAGGATCGAGGTGCCCCTCCCCGGTGACGGCCAGGTCGGCCCGCTCCAGCCGGCTGCCGAGGCCGACCAGCCCCGCCACGAGGTCGAAGCCGGGCTCGATCCGGGCGCCGAGGGCGACCAGTCCGCCCGCCAGCCCGCCCGCAGCCCCGGCGCCCGGGACGGTCGTGACGTCGATGCCGGTCTCACGGCGGTAGCGCGCCGCGACCTCGTCGAGGCGTTTGCCGAGCTCGACGACCTGCGCTGCCGTGGCGCCCTTTTGCGGCCCGAACACGGTGGCGGCGTCGCCGAAGCGCGTTGTCACGTCGCAGGCGACGACGAGCTCGATCCCGCGCAGGGCGGCCGGCGATCCCACGGCCTCGTACGCGCCGAGGCCGCCGTCGGTCGTGGAGGAACCGCCGCAGCCGATCACAATCCGGCATGCCCCGGCGTCGCGGGCAGCCAGCAGCAGCTGGCCCACGCCGGCGGTGGAGGCGCGCACAGGGTCGTCGTGCCGGGGTCTCGGCAGGAGGGCGCGCCCCGCGGCGCGGGACATCTCGACCACGGCCGTCAGCGGCTCGCTGCGGCCCTTCCGGTCCACCATGCGCCATTCGGCCGCCACCGGGGCGCCGAGAGGGCCGCTGACGAGGGAGGTGTGTGCAACGCCGCCCATCGCCAGGAGCAGGCCCTCGCCGCCGTCGGACATCGGCACCTCGTCCGCGGTCCAGCCGGCGGCGCGGGCCGCGCCGGCCATGGCGGCCGCCGCCTCCCCGGCCGAGGCCGTCCCCCGGAATTTCGTCGGGCGCGGCGACGAGGTGGGGCACGCGATGAAGCTACCGGGCGCGCCGTCCCGGAGGACTGGGGTGCGGGCGAGAGGATTTGAACCTCCACCCCCTTTCGGGGACCGGGACCTAAACCCGGCGCGTCTGCCGATTCCGCCACGCCCGCAGCGGGCCCGCCGTGCGGGCTGAACAGGGAGTGTACGGCGGTGTGCCTACGGGTGGCCCCTCCGCCCACTAGCCTCGTCGGCATGGCAAATGCATCTGAAACCCCCCTCGTCACGGCTGCGGGGGCCGATCTGGAGTCCTCCGGCCGGGTCTTCCAACAACTGCTCAAGGAGCGCATCGTCTTCATCGGGAGCGCGATCGACCAGGTCACGGCCAACCTGGTCTGTGCCCAGCTGGTCCTGCTCGAAGCCGAGGACCCGGACAAGGACATCTCTCTCTACATCAACTCGCCCGGCGGCTCGGTGACCGACGGTCTGGCCATTTACGACACCATGCAGTACGTGCAACCGGACGTCTCGACCATCTGCGTCGGCCTGGCCGCGAGCATGGGGCAGTTCCTGCTGTGTGCGGGTGCCCCTGGGAAGCGCTACGCCCTGCCCCACTCGCGCATCCTGATGCACCAGCCCTCGGGGTCCATGCAGGGACAGGCGGCCGACATCGCCATTCAGGCGGAGCAGATCATCTATCTCAAGCGAATGATGGCCGAGCGCATCGCCTTCCACACGGGTCAGCCGCTCGAGCGGATTGAGACGGACTCGGACCGCGACCGCTGGTTCACGGCTGAGGAGGCCTGCGAGTACGGCTTCATCGACAAGGTCATCGACCGCTCGACGGCCACCGCGGCGGCAGGGACCAAATAGACGTGGCTGTCGACGTCCCGGCCTCCTCGCCGGACGCAGACCGGAGATTCGATCGGGCGACGGAGGTGCGGGTGGCCGATCGCTCGGCCGAAGCGGCCGAGGCGGCCGGTGTGAGCAGGAGCGCGGCGCAGCGGGGATCGGTGACCCGCGTCGTCACGCCCACCATCAGCGTCCGCAAGCGGCTGCGGGAGATCTGGCTATCGCGCGAGCTCCTCATCTACCTGGTCCGCACCGAAATCAAGGTCAAGTACAAGAATTCGGTTCTCGGACTCGTGTGGTCCATGGTGTCGCCGGCCATGACGCTGGCCATCTACTTCTTCGTATTCTCCATCCTGTTGGACAACAAGATGCCGAACTTCGTCATCTACCTCTTTGCCGGACTGTTGCTGTGGAATCTGTTCTCGTTGGGTGTCCTGACCGGCACGGGCGTGGTGGTCAACAACGCCGGCATCGTCAAGAAGGTCTCCTTCCCCCGCGAGATCCTCGCCCTGGCGGCTGTCGGCTCCGCCTGCGTCTTCTTCTTCTTCCAGTCGATCGTCATGGTGATCTTCATGGTGGTCCTGCGTGCTCCGCCGGACCTGGCCTACTTCCCCCTGCTCATCGTTGCCCTGATTGCCGGAGTGATCCTCGCGTCGGGGCTGGCGGTGCTGCTCTCCTCCATCAACGTGTACCTGCGGGACACGCAGCACCTCATTGAGGTGATCCTGACCGCGTGGTTCTGGGCCTGCCCGATCGTGTACTCCTACCAGACCGTCGAGGCCAAGCTCGGCCCCCGACACCTGACGTGGATCTACCTGGCGAACCCCATGACGCCGCTGGTCCTGGTCTTCCAGCGCTGCCTGTACAACAAGCCCACCGCCGTCATCAACGGCGTCAATACGGTGATTGGGCCCCAGCACGGGTACCTCTGGTTTGCCGCGCTGGTCGGCATCGTGCTCGCCCTCGGCATCGCGCTGTTCATCGTCGCTCTCGCCACCTTCGGCCGGCTCGAGGGCAACTTCGCCGAGGAGCTCTGAGCGCGTGAGCGATTTCGCGGTCGACGTCCGTGACGTCTCCAAGCGCTTCCGTCTGGCCCACGGCCAGTACAAGACCGTCAAGGAGCGTCTGATCCACGGGGGCAAGCGCAAGTCCACCGAGGACTTCTGGGCCCTCGACGGGGTCTCGCTCACGGTCAAGGAGGGTGAGACGGTCGGCATCCTGGGCCGCAACGGCTCGGGCAAGTCGACCCTGCTCAAGTGCATCTGCGGCGTGTTGCAGCCGACGCAGGGCGAGGTGGCCGTGCGGGGCAAGCTGGCCGGCCTGTTGGAGTTGGGAGCCGGCTTTCAGCAGGACCTGACCGGCCGGGAGAACATCTACCTCAATGGCTCGTTGATGGGGATGGCCAAGCGCGACGTGGACAAGGTCTTCGATGCCATCGTGGATTTCTCCGAGCTGGAGGAGTTCATCGACGGCCCCGTCAAGTTCTATTCGTCGGGCATGTACGTGCGTCTGGGCTTCGCAGTCGCCGTCAATATGGACCCCGACGTCCTAGTAATCGATGAGGTCCTGGCCGTTGGTGACGAGCGCTTCCAGCGCAAGTGCATCGGGCGGGTCAAAGAGTTCCAAAAGGAGGGTCGGACGATCCTTCTCGTCACGCACGCGCCCGACACCGTGCGCAGCATCTGCGACCGGGGTGTGGTGCTCAGCCACGGGCACCTCGTAGGGGAGGGCGAGCCCGGGGAGGCCACGCGTATCTTTCGTGAGGGCCTCATGGCGGAGGGCGCAGGCATGGCGGTGGCCGACCCCACCCTGGTTGCCGTGCCGGCGATGCCAACGGCAATGGCCGCGGAATCCGTGCCCGATGCCGAGCGGCCGGTGCGCTTCCGTTCCGTACACCGCATCTACTCGGGGGACAACAGCGTCCCTTACATGAGCACAGGCGACGACCTCACTATCCGGGTCGAGTTCGAAGCGCTGCACCCGACCCCAGACGTGGTCTTCTCGCTCGAAATCCGTGACTTCGTCAACAACATGGTGATGCGGACCGACACGTCTATCATCGGTATGTCGATAGACGCCCCACGCGGCGTCAGCGTGATGCACTTCGGCATCGTCAAAATGCCCCTGCTCGACGGCACGTTCACCTTCGCCATGGGCATCCAGAGTCGCGACGGCATCCTCTATGACTGGCAGGAGGCGGCTGGGACGTTCGCGGTGATGAACCCCGGCAAAACGACCGGTCAGTTGCGTATGGACGTCCACGCCGCGCTCATCTCGACCGAGAGCGACGTCGATACGTCTGCCGCGCTGGCGTAGCTGGGCCGCGTCAGACTCGCAGCATGACTGACAGGGAACCGATGGTGCCGGAGGACCCGCAGGCCTACCTCGCGCAGGTCATGGCGGAGATCGCCGAGGAGGTCCGGCTGCGACGGGCGTCCGGCGACCTGCCTCCCAAGCTCGAGCGCGAGCTCGACGAGCTCTTCCTGGCCCATTCACCGGTGGCGGGGAGGGGCGGCGACCTGGGCGACGCGCTACGGATGGTCGACGCGGCCACCTTCATCGATCCCGTGGTGCCCGTCGAGTCCGAACGGGCGGCCGGTGCCGTCGTCAAGAAGGGGATGCGTTCGCTTCTTCTCTGGTACGTGGGCTGGCTCACGCACCAGATGAGCCAGTCGGCATCCGCCGTGAGTCGCGCGCTGCACATCGTCGACGATCGTCTCCAGGAGCTCGAGCGCCAGGTGGAGGGCCAACGCGTGCCGGCCGCCGGTGTCGTGGAGTTTCCCGGCACCCAACGCGCCGACGCTTGGTGGGTCGAGCCGGCCACCGATGCGGTGGCCAAGGCCAGCGGCCGCGTCCTCCATGCGGCCTGCGGCGACGGGTGGCTCGTGCGGCGCATCATCGCGGCCGGCGCCGATGCCTACGGCGTCGATCCGCGTTCCCACCTGGTCGACGGCGCGACGCTCGGCACCCTCGACCTTCGGGGCGAGCCGGTGGGCGAGCACCTCCGCGCCGTGGCGGCGGCCGGCCTGGGAGCCATGGTGCTGAGCGCCACCGTCGACGGGATGGCCGCTGCCGAGCGCAACCAGCTGCTCACCACCATCGGGACCCGGCTGGCGCCGGGTGGGACACTGGTCGTGCACTCGGTGAGCCGCCAGGCCTGGGAGGCCGCGGACGCGCCGCCCGAGGCGGACCTGGCTCCCGGACGGCCGTTGCGCCCCGAGGCCTGGTGCAGCCTGCTGGAGCAGGGCGGGTACGAGGCCGCGGCACTGACCGGCCCCGACGGCCTCGACTTCCTCGTCATCGCGGTCCGGGCCTCCATCACCTCGCCGTACGCGCCCGCGGCGCGGTGAGCGCCGCCGCCGGAGGGCCGGTGGCCGTGCACCAGTTCATCGCCACCCTCAACCCGCACGATGCGACGGCGACGCACACGCTGGCCCTGCGCGCCGCCCTGCGCGCCGCCGGGTGGCGCTCGGAGATCTTCGCCGAGGCGATCCACGACGACCTGGCCGCCGAGGCCTTCAAGCACTGGATGTATCCCGAGCATGCGGCGCCGGGCGACGTGGCGATCTACCAGTTCACGACGTCCTCGGCGGTGGCGGGCTACCTGGCCGAGCACGGACTCCCCCTCATTTTGGACTTCCACAACTTCACCGGCCCGGAGTACTTCGTGGGGTGGGAGCCCCGGGGCGTGAAGCGCGCCGCGCTGGCGGCCAACGAGCTGGCGCTGTTGGCGCCCGCCGCGCTCCTCGGGCTGGCCAAGAGCCCTTTCAGCCAGCAGGAGCTGCGCCGGGCGGGGTGCCGTCACACCACGGTCGCCCCGGTCCTGGCGGACTACCGCCGTGTCACCGCGGCCCCGGACGCCCGGGTGGCGGCCGAGCTGGCGCACCTGCGGGCGGGCGGCGGCGCCGACATCCTCTTCGTCGGGCGGGTCGTCCCGTCCAAGGGCCAGCACGAGCTGGTCAAGGCGTTGTGGGCCTACCGCCGTCTCTACGACGCGAAGGCTCGCCTGCACCTCGTGGGTGGCACGTCGAGCTTCGCGTACACCAAGGCCCTGCAGGACTACGCGGACGACCTCGGACTGTCCGCCGCCGTGCGCCTGCCGGGCGAGGTGTCGGACGCGGCGCTCGCCGCCTACTTCGAGGCGGCCGACGTGTACCTTTCGCTGTCGGCCCACGAGGGTTTCGGGGTCCCGCTCGTCGAGGCGATGGTGGCCGGTGTGCCCGTGGTCACGCGGGGCGCCGGTGCGGTGTCCGACACCGTGGCCGATGCCGCGCTGGTCCTGGCCGCCGCCGACCACTCGTACGTTGCCGCGGCGGTGCACCGGGTCTGCACGGACGAGCAGCTGCGCGCCAGGTTGACCGCCGCCGGCGCGCGCCGGGCGGCCGAGCTTTCGGCGGGTGCCGCCACTCGCATCGTCGATGCCGTCGCCGCGGTGGTGGGCCGGCCATGAGCGGGAAGGTGGTCTTCGTGACGCCGCGGTATGGCACCCAGGTCATGGGCGGCGCGGAGACGGCGGCCCGGCAGTTGGCCGAGCACCTGCGCGCCCACACCAGCTGGCGGTCCGAAGTCCACACGACCTGCGCGCTCGACCCGCATACGTGGGCCGACGAGCTACCGCCGGGCACCACCGAGATCAACGGGGTCCCGGTGCACCGCCATCTCTCGGCGCACGGCCGGCGCCCCGATTTCTACGGCCTCGACGGGCTCCTCCGGCTCACGCCGCGCCTGGGCACCCTGGAGCAGGGCAGGCGGTGGGTCGACTACAACGGTCCCGTGTCCCCCCAGCTGGTCGATGCCGTCGTCGCCTCGGACGCCGACGTGGTCGCCTTCTATCCCTATCTGTACCACCCGACCGTGGGCACCATCGGCAAGGTGAGGGTGCCGGCGGTCCTGCACCCCGCCGCGCACGACGAGCCCGCGCTCTACCTGCCCGTCTTTCGCGGCACCTTCGGGGACGCCGACGCTTTCTGCTTCCACACCGCGTCCGAGCGCGACCTTGTCGAGCGGATGTACCCGGTGGCGGAGCGGCCGCAGATCGTGCTCGGGCTCGGTGTGGGCGAGTCCGAGGGAACCGGCCGGCCCGGCGGCGAGCTCCTCGGGCTCGGGGACCGGCCCTATGTGGTGAGCGTGGGTCGGGTCGACGAGCACAAGGGTTCCAAGATGCTCGCCTCGTACTTCGCCACCTACAAGGAGCGGAATCCCGGCCCGCTGGCCCTGGCGCTCGTCGGGCCGGTCTCCTACGAGCTGCCGCCGCATCCCGACATCGTGGTGACCGGGGCGTTGGACGAGCCCGACAAGTGGGACATTGTCCGCGACGCCCTCGTGGCGGTGTCGCCGTCCGCCCTCGAGTCGTTCTCCCTGGTGGTCGTCGAGGCCTGGGTCGACCGCGTGCCGGTCCTGGTCAACGGTGCGTGCGGCCCTACCCGGGAGCACGCCGAGCGCTCCGGCGGCGGCCTGTGGTTCACGTCCTACCCCGAATTCGAAGCGGTGCTCGACCGCCTGGTGTCCGACGCCCCGCTGCGGGCCGCGCTCGGGGCCAACGGCCGGCACTATGTCGACCGGCATTTCCAGTGGCCGGTGCTGATCAAGCGCTACGACGAGTTCCTCAGCACGGTCGTGGAGCGGGGCAGGGGCACCCCCGGCCTGTTCTGAGGCGGCGCCGCTTCGGATCAGAGGACCGGGCGGCCGACCACGGTGTACATACGCTGGTCGATGGCATCGTTCCCGATGTCGTGGGCCAGGTGGTGGCGCTGCGTGTGCATGGTCGTCTCCGTCTGCCCGAAGCCGAGCCGCTCCAGCATGGAGACCACGGCGCCGGGATAGATCGACCACCAGTTCGTGACATGGTGCTCCGCCGACGGGGAGAAGCGCATGATGTTGGTCTCCGGCGGGTCCAGGTCGTCCTGCAGCGGCTCGGTCACGACCATGGTCTCGGTCGTCCACCGGGCCGCCTGGGAGAGAGCGCCCCAGGGCTCGCGCAGGTGCAGCAGAATCGCCCCCACGACGGTGATGTCGAAGGTCCCGAGATCGGCCGGCATGTCGTAGATGTTTCCCTGCACGAACTTGGCCGAAGAGCCCAGAACGCGGTGCAGGTGCCACCAGGCGTCGTGGTTGCGGTCGATGGTCTGCTGCATGACGCGCAGCCGTTCCTCGAAGAGGTCCTCGCCCCTGACGGGCAGGGTGTCGATGGACACGTCGAATCCGGCCTCGAAGGAGACCACCTCGGCCCCCATGCGCTCCATGTAGAAAGTCAGGGCGCCGGTGGCCGGCCCGAGCTCCAGCACCCGCTTGCCGGCGAGCTCCACCCCGCCGAGGTAGGCGGACTCGTGTCCCCGTAGATCCCAGACGCCGGGCAGGACGGTGCCGTCGGGGAGCTCGAAGGCGTGGTACCAGACGAAGTCCGTGAGGTCGGCACCCTCGCGCCGCTTCGACATTCCCGCCTGAAAGTCCGGTGCGAGCTGGCCCAGGTAGTCCTTCGGCGGGTACGAGGGGAGAAGCGGGCCGCGGCTGGGCGCGGCCGCGGCCTGAGCTGGGCTCGGCGGGCTCGAGGGCCCGCTCGCGGTGTCACGTCGCCTGAGCATGGGCCGTCACTCTACGCCAGGCGTACCTCCGGTCCGGGTGCGCTGCGCCTCGCCGGTGAAGGTCAGAACCCGTCCATGCCCACCATGGGCTTGTTGAGGTGTTGGCCGCCCATAGAGCCGTGGAAGGGGGCATCGCCGTAGCTGAAGATGCCACCGTCGGACGCCACGAACCAGTAGCCCATGCCGTCGCTGGTGGACTGCATCGCCACCACGGGCTGGTTGAGTCGGATGGAGCCGGTGGAGCCGAAGAAGGGCGCACTGAAACTGAAGATGCCGCCGTCGGACCCCACCAGCCAGTAGCCGCCCGTCACCGGATCGGGCGTGATGCCGACGATCAGGCCGTTGAGATGGATGCCCAGGGACGGGATGTCGCCCTGCGCGGTGGCGTCGCCGTAGGCGAACACCCTGCCCGTCGTGCTCACCTCCCAGTAACCGCCGCCGTCGGGGGACGCCGCCATGGCCACGATGTCCTGCCCGGGGACCGAGGCCGCCGATCCGTAGAACTGGGCATTGCCATACGAGAAGATGCCGCCGTCGGACGCAACGAGCCAATATCCTCCGCCGCTTGGGGTGGCCGCCATGCCCACCACGGGAGCGTTCAGCCGGAGCGAGCCGGTCGACCCGTAGAACTGGGCGTTGCCGTACGAGAACACCCCTCCGTCCGAGGCCACGAGCCAGTACCCGCCCTGCCCGGGCACGGCGGCCATGCCGACCACGGGTTTGTTGAGCACCATGCTCCCCGTGCTCCCGCAGAAGTCCTGGCCGAACGCGAAGATCCCACCGTCCGACGCAACGGTCAGGTAGCCGTTCTGCGACGCCGCGGGGCGGTTGCAGTTCCCGAGGGCGCTGCCGCCCCCGACGAACCCGGTCAGTGCCGCATCGTGGTGGAACTGCGGCCAGCCGCCCGCGGCATCGGCGTTGCCCGAGCTCGACCCCGTCACCTCGAAGTGCTGCACAATGCCCTGCACCTCGTTGCCCCCGATGCCGAAGTACCCGGCGACGGTGATGCCGATCGTCCCGTTGGCGTCGGGGGTGACGAGCGGGGCGTTCTGGAAGCCGTAGGTGCCGCCGCCGCCCGACCCGTCGTCGACGTGCGCCACCTGCAGTCCGGTGGGTCCGTCGAGGATGTAGAGGCCGTGGTCGGTCGGCACAATGACGTCCTGGGCGCCGCTGCCGTTGAGGTCGGCCGTGGTCACCGAGCCCAGGACCGCTCCGCCCACGGTGGTCCGCCACAGGACGCTGCCCGTTGCGGCGTTGAGCGCGTACACCGAGTCGTTGCCGGTCCCTTCGACGACAGCCAGCTGCCCGTTGCCCTGCACGTCGGCCAGGGCGGGGCTGCCTCCGGTCGAGCCGTCGAGGGTGTCGCTCCACACCTGGTTGCACTTGGTGTCGTAGACCTTGACCGTGTTTTCGTCGCCGGCGCCGGGGTAGAAGGTGCCCGTTCCCGTCGCGATGCCGTAGGCGCCGCCGGCCAGGATCGGTCCGACGGCCGGGGAGGAGTCCACCTCCTCCGACGTGTTGGCGCTGCAGATCAGCCCGCCGTGGTCGTTGTAGATCCGGACGTGCCCGCCGTTGCTGTAGTGCGTCCCGAGCGCAAATCCGCTGGACGACGCGCCGCCGACGGCGAAGTCGTCCGAGCCCGTGCCGTAGAAGTCACCGGCCGCCGCGGTGGAGAACACGCTGTCGGCCGAGAACTGCGGCCACCCGGTGGCCGGGCTGCCGTTCGACGTGTTCATCCCGTACGTCATCTGCCCGAGTGAGCCGCCCTCGACCAGTGATCCACCGTTGGCGATGGGGAGCGAGGCCTGGACACCGCCGTCGGGAGCGTCGTCCGTTGCCGGGTTCACCACGACCTGGTTCCACGCCTCGGTCCCGTTCGCGTTGTACGCGTAGTAGCCGCCGTCGACCGGTGAGGCGGCGTTCCCGGCACCGAAGTAGAGCTGGTTGTTGGCGTTGACCGAGGCCGTTGAGTCGACCGGTGGGTTCCCGGGAACTTCGGTTCCGTTCACGCCCGACGAGTTCGGCGTCCCGCCCGAGGGGTTGATGAGGCAGCCCTGGCCCGAGCCGACGGTGCCCCCCGTCCCGCTGCCCCAGCCGGGCAGGACCGCGCCGGTCTGCAGGTTGAGACCGTAGAGGGCGCCCTGGCGGTCACCGACCTCGACGCCCTCCGTGCCGCCGTCGTTGAACGCCGCCGGCGAGGCTTCGGCGACGCCGCAGGGCGCATCGTTGAGGATGGTGCCGGCGCCGGCGTTCCAGGTCTCGGTCAGCGTCAGCTGCGCCGGCGCCCCCGACACGTCCTGTGACGTGGCCGCCACGAACGCGGCGGATACCCCTGTCAAGGCGACGGCTGTGAGGGTGCATCGGGCCGCCAGCCTGTGCGCGTGCTTCACATTGCTCCCGTTTCTCTCTCGCCCAAGCGTACGAAGGTAGTCCTTCGGTACCTGCCCCGGAACAGCGCCCCTCCGGAGTGCGGGACCGCATCGCCGGTAGCATCGGGCGCCATGTCCGCCGGTCTTTCTCCAACGGGCGGTGCGGGTGACGCGGGTGAGCAGGGCGCCAGAGAGACCCCGGAGCCGGCGGACCAGGCCCGAGCCGCCGAGGCGCTGCACGAGGCCTTCACGAGGCTGGCGCCGCAGGGTAGCGACGCCTGGAATTTCCTGGCGGCCTTCACGCATTTGGGCGATCGGTACGGCCCGTACCACCCGGGCGCCTCGGCGCTCTCCGATGCGGTGTCGGCCGGCCGCGGCGACGCCCGGCGCACCGGGCCCCTCGACCGGCTGCGCCCGCGCCGCGAGCGCGCCGGGCGAGCGCCGGACGGCGAGAAGACCGGCCTCGAGGAGGCGATGGGACACGTCGTCGAGGCCTTCCGCTTCCTGTCGGCCCGCGTCGAGACGCTCGAGGCGCGGTTGGCCGCCCAGGACAAGCCCGTGGACGGTGCGGCCTGGCTCGTCCCGGCCCGCGCCGTCGGCGCGTTGGCCGAGCCGGTGGCGGCGCACGTGGCGGCGCGCACACCGGGAGGCGTGATCGTCCACGCCGACTGTGGTGAGGGCGACCTGCTCCACGCGCTGCGCGCCCGCGGCGCGGAGGCGCACGGCGTCGAGCCGCGGGGTGCGGTGGCGCTGCGCGCCATCGAACGGGGTTGCGCGGTGACCATCGCGGAGGCCGCCGAGGACGCGGCCTCGCGTCCGGACGGCTCGGCCGGAGGCGTCGTGCTGAGCGGCGTCGTCGACCGCCTGCCGCTGCACGCGCTGCTGCCGTTGT
Source organism: uncultured Acidimicrobiaceae bacterium (assembly GCA_963850185.1). Classification (GTDB taxonomy): domain Bacteria; phylum Actinomycetota; class Acidimicrobiia; order Acidimicrobiales; family RAAP-2; genus Bog-473. The sequence goes on along the minus strand of CAWKKE010000010.1, from coordinate 261,140 downwards.
TGGCCCAGAGCCGCCGGGTGCTGCGGCGCGGGGCCCCGCTCGTCGTGATCGCTGAACCTGTCGCCACCGTCGAGGGACGTGAGGCTGCCGCCCGCGATCTCATCGACGGCGTGCCGCTGCACCAGGCGACCTGGGCGCTGCTGCTCGAGCGGGCCGGTTTCGTCGAGGTGGCGCCGCTCGCGGACGGGACGGCGGACGACCGGCGTACCGTCTTGTCCGCCGCGCACCCCCTCGTGAGCGGCATCCACCACTTCGTCCCCGTCCTGCACCGAGGCGACGCCGTGGGCCGACACACCCTGCGGCTGCGCGAGGCGACCAGGGCCCGCGGGTTCCCATCGGAGATCTTCGTCGACACCGTGGACGACGACACCGCAGAAGAGACGGTGCCGGTCCTGTCCTACCCCGACACGGCGCAGCCGGGTGACGTCGTCGTGTACCAGTTCGCCACCGCGTCGGCCATGGCGCCGTGGCTGGCCGGCCGTTCCGAGACGCTGGTCGTGAACTATCACAACGTCACCCCGCCCGAGCTGATGGCGCCGTGGGACAACCACCTGGCGCTGGGCCAGCTGCGGGCGCAGGGGGACCTGCGGCTCCTGGCGCCGCGCACGGCGCTCGCCGTGGCCGACTCCCAGTACAACGAGGGGCATCTGGCCGCGTCGGGGTTCACCTCGACCGCCGTGATCTCCCCGTCGGCCGCTCTCGAGTGCGCCGGCCCTGCGGCCTCGCCCCCGGCGGAGGGGCCGCCCCGCGGCGCACGCTGGCTGGCGGTGGGGCGCGTCTCGCCCAACAAGGGCCTCGAGAGCACCATCGCTGCGCTCGCGGTCGCCCGCGCGCACGGGGACTCGGCCGCGACGCTGCTGCTCATCGGCAAACCGGCTACTGACTCCTACGACGCCGCGCTGCACCGCTATGTCGCCGAGCTCGGCCTGGCCGAGGCGGTGCAGTTCGCAGGCCACGCCGGCGATGCCACCGTCGCGTCGGCCTACGCCGGCGCCGACGTCCTGGTCGTGACGTCCGAACACGAGGGGTTCTGCGTGCCGGTCGTCGAGGCGATGGCCGCCGGCCTGCCGGTGGTGGCGTTCGACCAGGGCGCGGTGCCAGAGGTGCTCGGCGGCGCCGGAGTGCTCGTGTCGGACAAGGATCCGTTCGCACTGGCCGCGGCCATTGCCGCGCTGCTGCGCGACGCCTCCCGGCGCAACGCCGTGATCGAGGCGGGGCGACGGCGGCTGGCCGCGCTCGACCTGGACTCGGCGGCCGACCGGTTCGTCGACCTGCTGGTCCCCCTGGCCGGGCGGGCGCCCGCCGCACCGTGAGCGGCATCCACCAGTTCGTCCCGATGCTGCACCGCGCCGACGCGGTGGGCCGGCACACCATGCGGCTGCGCGACGTCGCGCTGGCGCGCGGCATCCCCTCGGACATCTACGTGGAGAGGGACGACCCCGAGACGGCGGGCGAGACGCGCCCGTTCGCGCGTTACGCCGACGAGGCCGAAGCCGGGGACGTGCTGCTCTACCAATGCGCCACGGCGTCGGCCCTCGGCCCCTGGCTCGGCGCACGCTCCGAAGCGCTGGTCGTGAACTACCACAACGTCACGCCGCCCGAGTACTACGCGCCGTGGGACAACGGCATGGCGCGCCACCAGCTCTTGGCCCAGAGCCAGCTTCGGGAACTGGCTGCCCGCGCCGCGCTCGGCCTGGCGGTCTCGTCCTTCAACGAGGCGGAGTTGCGCCAAGCCGGGTTCCACCGCACCGCCGTCGTGCCCCCGGCCGCCATGGTGCCCACCGGGATGGCCCCGGGAGCGCCGGCCGCCCCGGGCGTGACACCGCCGGCGCCGGGCGCCCGCTGGGTCAGCGTCGGCCGCCTCGCCCCCAACAAAGCCATCGAACTGGCCGTCATGGCCCTCCTGGTGGCCCGGGCGCGCGACGACCCCGCGGCCACCCTGGAGGTGGTGGGCCGCCCGGTCGCCCCCTCGTACACCGCCGCGTTGCACCGCTTCGTCGACGACATGGGCCTGCACGACGCCGTCGTGTTCACCGGCGCGCTCAGCGACCGCGCGCTGGCGGCTGCCGTGGCCCGGTCCGACGTGTTCGTGCTGACCTCACGCCACGAGGGGTTCGGAGTGCCCGTCATAGAAGCGATGACCCTCGGCGTGCCGGTGGTCGCCAACGAGGCGGGCGCCCTGCCCGAGGTGGTGGGCGAGGGCGGCCTGCTGGTGGACGCCACCAACCCCTATGCCGTCGCCGGCGCGGTGGCGCGCCTGCGGGGCGAGGCGGGCCTCCGTGACACCCTGTCCGCTGCCGCAGCCCGTCGCGTCGACGCGCTCGACCTTCCTTCAGCGGGGGAGCGCGCCATCGACCTCGTGGCGCCGCTCGCCGCTCACCCCTGATTGCCGACGGCCTTTTGCACTAGCGCGACGAAACGGCGGGTCGAGGCCGCCAGGTCGAACTCCGCCGCCCGCGCCCGCCCGGCCGCCGCCAGGACGTCGCGCAGCGCGGGATCGCGCAGCACGCGCCCGACGGCGGCGGCGAACGGCACCGCCGACTTGTCGTCGAGCACCAACCCGGCGCCCCCAACCGTCTCGGGTACCGCGGTCACGCCGTAGGCGACGATCGGCACACCGTGGCCCATGGCCTCGCCCAGGGGCACACAGAAGCCCTCGTGGTCGGAGGCCATCACGAAGACGTCGGCGGCGCGGAAGTAGGTCTCGAGCCCGGCGCCGCTGACCGAGCCGGCGAGGTGCACGACGTCGCCGAGGCCGAGTTCCTCGACGAACGCCCGGAGCGCGGGCTCGTACGTCTCGCCGAGCGGTGAGCCGACGAGATGCAGGCGGGCGGCCGGATCGTCGGTGCGGCGGAGCACGTCGAGCATCTTGACGAGGTCGTGCGGCGCCTTGTGCGGCGAGATCTTCCCGACGTAGAGCAGGTCGGCACCACCCTCGCGCTCCTTGCGACGGGCCATGAGGCGCGCCAGCTCGGCATCGGGCTCGTCGCTCTTCGCGTGCATGTCGATCAGCAGCGGGACGACCGCGGTGCCCCCGTAGCCGAGCGCGTGCAGCTCGGACTCGTTGAAGGCGGAGTCGGCGACGGCGAAGCGGCTCTGCGGGGCCAGGCGCGCCAGCTGGGTGCGTCCGAGCGCAACCTCGTAGGCGACCGCAGGCTCCCAGTCGCGCAGCAGGGCGGCCGGTGTGATGTTGTGGTAGTTCACCAACTTGGGCTCGGCCCGCGCCGCCAGGATGTCGTAGACGGGGCTTCCGATGGATGCTTGATAGAGCAGCCAACGATCACGGGTGGCTCGCCCGAGCTCAATGACGGGCCGTCCCTCGGCCTGTACGTCCTGGGTGTGGCTGCCGTAGTAGATGTCCGAGTCGATGCCGGCGGCGCGCAATCCGTTGCGCAAATTCAGTGTGTGCACGCCGATGGCGTCGCGGCTGGCGAGCGACGGTATGACCTGGTCGACCCGCACGGCCGTGCAGTGTACCGGCGCGCCCGGCACCCCGAATGCGGCTCCCCATGCACCAATGTGACCAGGTCGCGCCGGTAACGTTGTCGCATCGTGTCGGTCCGAACTCCTTTGGCGCGCCCGCGCCCGCGCCCGGCGCCATGGCGGATTGCCGCGCCGTTCGGTGCGCTCTGCTTCTCGCTTGCCGCCGTGGTCGCCTCCGCCGTGGTCGGCGTCCCATCCGCCGCGGCGGCCACCCTCAACGCGCCGGACCGGTCCTCCGTGCCGGCGGAGAGCCATGCGGCCGAGGCGCACGCTCTGCCGGGCGACGCCACCGACGTCCGCATCGACATGACCGAGAATGACGGGCTCGACGCGATCGTCGCCGCGTCGGGGGCCGCGGTGACGGCGCCGGGTGTGTCCGCCGCCGCCGCGGTGCGCTTTCACCAGACCGGGGGGACGTGGGAGGTCGACACTGGCCCGGGATGCTCCGGGCCGTGGTCCGAGGTGCTGGCCAATCAGACCACGCCCACCGCTTCGCCCACGGGCGGCGGACTGCTGACCCTGTGCGTCGCGAGCGGCAGCCCGACGGTCCGCGGCACGTTGACGGCGCTTTACAACTCGGCCAACGCGGCGAGGACGGTCAACACGCTGCCGCTCGAGCAGTACGTGGCCGACACCGTACCGGGCGAGTCGCCGTCGAGCTGGGCCGGCCTCGGCGGTGCCGGCCCGCAGGGCATGGACTGGGGCTTCCAGGAGCTCGAGGCCCAGGCCGTTGCCGTCCGTTCCTACGTGCTGGCCAACGTCGGCGGCTACGGCGGGTACGCCGACACCTGCGACCTCACCTGTCAGACCTACCGCGGTACCGCGTACGAGACCGCGGCGAGCATCGCCGCGGCCAACGACACCGCCGGCCAGGTGATGATCATGCCCAACGGCAGCGTCGCCACCACCGAGTACTCCGCCTCGACGGGTGGCTACACGTCGAGCGCCAACCAGGAGTCGCCCTTCACCGCCGTGCCCGACGACGGCGACGCGGTGACCGCCGGCGGCGGCAATCCCAATCACACCTGGTCCACCACGGTCAGCTACGCGGCCATCACTGGCGCCTGGTCATCACAGATCGGCTCGTTCACCGGCTTCGGCGGCGCGGTCTTCGATCCGGGCCGCCCGTTCAACGAGAGCTCGTTCGGGCGGGTGGCGAGCATCACGCTCAACGGGACGTCGGGGAGCATCACCATCCCGGGCACCGAGTTCTACGTCGACCTCGGGCTCAAGTCGGACCTCTTCTCCGTGACCTCGACCGACGGCACGAACGCCTTCATTTCGGGCCAGGGCTGGGGACACGGCATCGGCATGGGCCAATGGGGCGCCCTCGGCTACGCCATCGGGCAGGACAATGGTGACGGGAACTGGGCCTACCAGCAGATCGTGAACCACTACTACGGCCCGGCCCAGCTGGGGAGTCTGCCGGGCGGCGCCAGCTCGGTCGACGGCTCGAGCGGCGGGGTCGGCGGGTACTGGATCAACGCCGCCGACGGCGGAGTCTTCAGCTTCGGCAATGCGCAGTTCCACGGCAGCACCGGCGGCATGGTCCTCAACAAGCCGGTGGTCGCCATGGCCTCGACACACGACGCCAACGGGTACTGGGAGGTGGCGAGCGACGGGGGCGTGTTCAGCTTCGGCGACGCGCCGTTCTACGGCAGCACCGGCAGCATCCGTCTCAACAAACCCATGGTCGGTATGGCGGCGACTCCCGACGGCGGCGGGTACTGGCTCGTCGCCTCCGACGGCGGGATCTTCGCCTACGGCGACGCCCAGTTCTACGGCAGCACCGGCAGCCTCAAGCTGAACAAGCCGATCATCGGCATGGTCCCCACCCACGACGGCGGCGGGTATTGGCTCGTCGCCTCCGACGGAGGTGTGTTCGCGTTCGGTGACGCCGGATTCTTCGGCTCGCTCGGAGGAGCACCGCCTTCCACGGCACTGATCGGCGTGGCCCCGACCCCCGACGGCGGCGGGTATTGGGTGCTCGGCGCCAGCGGGACCGTCTACCGCTTCGGCGACGCACCGCAGGTCGGAATCGCCCCCGGGTCGGCGGCGTTGGCCACCATGAAGAGCCCGATGACGGGGCTGATCCCCGACTTCAGCGGGCAGGGGTTCGACGCCGTGAACGCCAGCGGCCAGGTCTTCGCGTTCGGCGATGCGCCCTACTTCGGCGACGTCACCACCGCCGTACCGGGCTACACGGGCCGCGCCGTCGGCATGGCCGTCACTCCGGGCTGACCGGTTATCCGCCGGAGGCGGCCACCTCGGCGAGCCTCGGGAACCGCCGCAGGCGCCCGAAAGGGCCCAGACGGCCGGCGTCCACGCCGTGGTCCGCCGCATTGAGCAGACGCAGATCACCGCGGCTGTTGCCGTAGGCCCACAGCACCGGCTGTTCGCCCCCCTTGTTCGAGAGCAGCCCGCGTGATCTGAGGTGGCCGACCAGCCGGGCGTACTTCTCGGCGCCGCGGCAGTTCTTCCCTTCGTAGCCGCCGGTGAGGATGCCGCCGCCGCCGACGGCCAGCCGCGTGGCGACGACCCCGTCCACGCCCAGCTCCTCGCCCGCCGGGCTGACGTAGCACTCGGGGGATGCCGAGACGATGACCGTGTAGTGCCCCTGCCGTTGGTGCCACTCGAGCCGGCGCCGGGTGTCGGCGCGCAGATGCCGCTGCAGGTGGCGGTGGGCGAAGACGGCCGAGCGACGGTCGAGCTCGGCGACCGACAGGCCACCGAGGAGGCGGTGGAACAGCTTCTCCTTGACCTCGTCGGCCGCGGTGCCTCCTGTGATCGCGGCCCGCAGGAGGGCGGGGGACAGGCGCAGCGTGGCGCGCAGCACGGGCAGGAGCCCGCGCAGGCTGACCAGAAACGGGAAGGCACTCCCGCTGTCGGTCAGCGTGCCGTCGAAGTCGAAGGCGGCGACGGTCGGGCGGGCCGGCGGCTGCTGCCCGTTCGTGGTGTCGTCAGTCGAGCGCAGCGCCACGACGGCCGGCACCTCCCGCGAACCGGAGCGCTCCCTCGAGCGTCTCTCCGCTGCTGACGACCTCGCGCCCGCGCCGGGCCTCGTTGCGAGCCGCTTCCTCCTCGGTCAGTCCCCACTGCTCCAGCGCGCTCGTGCGGTCCGAGCGCAGGCAGATCTGTGGCAGTGCGGCGAGTTGGTGGGCCAGCGCCACGGCCGCGGCCAGTGCCTCGCCTGGCGCCACCACTCGGTTGGCCAGGCCCATGGTGAGTGCCTCGGGTGCCGGCACGGCGCGTCCGGTGAGGATCAGGTCCATGGCCCGTCCGTGCCCGACGATGCGGGGGAGCCGCACCGTGCCGAGATCGCACAGCGGCACCCCGAAGCGGCGGCAGAACACCCCGAAGATCGCGTCCTCGGCGGCCACGCGCAGGTCGCACCAGAGGGCCAACTCGATCCCACCGGCCACGGCGTAGCCCTCGACGGCGGCGATCACGGGTTTGCCCAGGGTCAGGCGGGTCGGCCCCATCGGGCCCGGACCGTCTTCGGGGATCGGACGGCGGTCCCCTTCGGCCACCGCCGTCAGGTCGGCGCCGGCGCAGAACGTCCCGGACGCTCCGGTGAGCACGGCCACCGAGCGCTCCTCGTCGCCGTCGAAGGCCACGAAGGCGTCCCGGAGCTGATCGGCGCAGACGCTGTCCACGGCGTTGCGCCGCTCGGGACGGTTGATGGTGACCACGGTCACGGGGCCGTCGTGCTCGACCAGCAGGGAGTCGGCCCGGTACGGGCGGTAGCGACCCTGTGAGGGCTCGTCTTCCGCCGGCGTGGAACGCATGGAGCCATTGTCGCACGACCGGCCGGGGCCTCCGCGCCAGGCGTTCCCGCTCGCCCCCCAGGTGAAGGGCCCTTTTCCTCCTGCTGACTGCGCCAGTCGAAATATGACCAAACGTGTCGACAATTTGAGGGAACAGCCGGTAAAGTCACTGTTCGCATCTACGGCCCTTCACCATCTCAGGAGGAACACAATGGCAGTACGACTCGGGGACACGGCCCCCGACTTCACGGCGGACACCACCGAAGGCACCATCAACTTCCACGAATGGCTGGGCGACAGCTGGGGCGTTCTCTTTTCCCACCCGAAGGACTTCACGCCCGTCTGCACGACCGAACTCGGCGCCTTTTCGAAGGCCAAGCCCGAGTTCGACAAGCGCAACGCCAAGCTCATCGGCCTCTCGGTCGACTCGGTCGAGTCCCACGGAGCCTGGGCCAGCGACATTCAGGAGACACAGGGCTCCGCCCTGGCCTTCCCGCTGATCGGCGACGAGGACCGCAAGGTGGCGGACCTCTACGACATGATCCACCCCAATGCCGACAACACGCTGACCGTGCGCTCGGTCTTCATCATCGGCCCGGACAAGAAGGTCAAGCTGACGTTGACCTACCCCGCCTCGACTGGTCGCAACGTCGACGAAATCCTCCGCGTGCTCGACTCGCTGCAGCTGACGGCCGACTACTCGGTGGCCACGCCCGTCAACTGGACCGACGGCGACGACGTGATCATCGTCCCCGCCGTCAGTGACGACGACGCCAAGGGCCGCTTCCCCAAGGGCTGGAAGGCCCTGAAGCCCTACCTGCGGGTCACGCCCCAGCCCAACCGCTGAGGGAGCATCTGTCCGCCCGATCCATTCGGGCCTGAGCACGTGACCTGCCGGCCCTCGGGCCGGCAGGTCCGCGTCCCGGCAGAGGCGCAGGTGGCGGCTCAGTCCGAAGTCGGGACGAGCTCGTCGCGCAGCTCGCGTTCGAGGACCTTCCCCTGCGGGTTGCGCGGCAGCGGCTCGGAGCGGAACCAGATGTGGGTCGGCACCATGAAGCCGGCGAGCCGCGCTTTCACGTGCACCTGCAACTCGTCCGCCGTGACCTTGGCCCCCGGGCGCAGCACGATGACCGCGCCCACCTCCTCGCCCAGCGTCGGGTGGGGCACGCCGATGACGGCGCAATCGGCCACCGCCGGGTGCTCGAAGAGGGCGGCCTCGACCTGGACCGAGTACACGTTCTCGCCGCCGCGGATGATCATGTCCTTGGCCCGGTCGACGATGTAGATGAAGTTGTCCTCGTCGAGGCGCGCCACGTCGCCGGTGTGCAGCCAACCCCGGGTGAAGGTCTTGGCGGTCTCGTCGGGACGGTTCCAGTAGCCGCGCACGACGTTGGGACCCTTGATCCACAGCTCACCCCGGACGTCGGGCCCGCTCGGCACCGTGCCGTCGGGCTCCGCGCCCGGGTATTCCTCCGGCATGACAGCCACGTCGCAGACGGGGACGGGCGGCCCGACGCTCTCCGGCTTGGCGATGTAGTCACCACCCGAGTTCATGGAGGTGACCGAGGACGTCTCGGTCAGCCCGTAACCGTTGGAGGGTTGCCCGACCGGCCAGGCGGCACGGATGCGGCGCACCAGGTCGGGCGGCGCGGGCGCGCCACCGTAGGACACGCCGCGGATGGACGAGGTGTCGAACTTGTCGAATTCGGGCGAGTCGAGCACCTGCATCACCATGGCCGGCACGCCGCCGAATGTGCCGATCTTCTCCCGCTCAATCAGCTGGAGCGCGCGCTCGGGGTCGAAGTGGTGCATCATCACGAGCTTCCCGCCGGCGGCCAGGTTGGAGACCATGACGGAGTGGCAGCCCGTGGCGTGGAACAGGGGCACCGAGAGGAGGAACGCCGCCTGGGTCTTCTCCCCGACGGGGGCCAGGCCCGTGCCATAGCGCGTGGCGCCGCGGGTGTTGATGAAGAAGAGGCTCATCAGGTTGGTGCACATGTTGCGGTGCGTCCCGACGGCACCCTTGGGCCGGCCGGTGGTGCCCGACGTGTAGAAGATGGTGGCGTCGTCCTCGGGGTCGATGCTGAGGTCGGGCGGCGAGGCGGCCTCGTCCACGGTGCCCAGGGCCAGCGCGAACGGCCATTCGGGGACCGGCGCGCCCTCCGAGGGCTCGGAGACGGCGGGCGGTGCCGAGGCCGTGGTGCGATGCTCGTCGGCCACGATCACGGCGCTGAGGTCGGGCAGGCCCCCGAGGACGGGACGGATCCGCTCGACCCGCTCGGTGTCGACGAAGGCCACCTTGGAGCCCGAGTCCTCGAGCCCGTAGCGCAGCTCCTCGCCGCTCCACCACGCGTTGAGCGGGACGACGATGGCCCCGGCCAGCGTGGCGCCCCAGAACGCCATGACCCACTCGGGCAGGTTCCGCATGATGATGGCGACCCGGTCGCCCTGTTCGATCCCGAAGGTGGTGCGCAACCGGTGGGCCAGGGTGCAGGCGATGCGGTAGTGCTCGGCGAAGGTCGTCCGCTCGTCCTCGTAGACGAGGAAGACGTTGTCGCCGTGGCCGAGCGACATGTCCATCACGGCGCGGAGCGAAGGCGGCGCGTTCTTCCAAATCCGCGTGGGCACGCCGCGGATGTCGAGCTCTTCCATCTCGAAGAGCTGCCCGGCGGCGGTGAGGGCGGCGTTGGCCTCCGCGATCGACATCGACGGCGCATCCTTGCCCGCGCTGCTCACGTGCTCTCCTTCTCGGCCTGGCTCTGGTCTTGGCTCTCGCTCTCGCTCTCGGCGGCGCGGTCGAAGACGGCCCCGCGGTAGTAGGCCAGCTCCGCCACGGACTCGCGGATGTCCTGCAGGGCGCGGTGACCGCCCTGCTTCTCGGGTGCCGCCTTGTAGATGTCGGGAAGCCAGCGCCGGCAGAGCTCCTTGATGGTCGAGACGTCGACGGAGCGGTAGTTGAGGAAGTCCTCGACCGCAGGGAGCTCCACGGCCAGGAAGCGCCGGTCCGTCCCGATGGAGTTTCCCGCCAGGGGGACCTTGCGGGCCTCGGGAATGTGCGACTGGAGGAATGCCAGGGTCTGCGTCCCGGCGTCGGCGAGGCTCAGGGTCGATGCCTCGATCTCGGCCAGGAGGCCCGAGCGGGTGTGCATGGTGCGCACGAAGTCGTCCATGTCCGCCAGCTGCTTCGGCGTGGCGTGGACCACCAGGTCGGGCCCCTCGGCAATGAGTTGCAGGTTGTCGTCGGTGACGAGGCAGGCGATCTCGACGATGGTGTGGCGCGCCGGATCGAGCCCCGTCATCTCGAGATCGATCCAGGCCAGCATCCGCGGGCATGCTACCGGTCGCTTCGCATGACGGCGGTTGGCCCCGGCCTTGTAATGTCCGGCGATGCTGCCCGTCCCCCTGCAGCAGCTCGACGCTGCGCTGCCTCCTCCCACCTACGCCCGGGAGGGCGACGCCGGAGCCGACCTGATCGCCCGTGCCGACGTCGTACTGCGCTGCCGGGGCGGGCGGGCCGTGATCCCCACGGGCGTGGCCGTCGCCATCCCGGTCGGCTATGCCGGCCTCGTCCTGCCGCGGAGCGGGCTGGCCGTCCGCCATGGCTTGACCTGCCTCAACGCCCCTGGTCTGATTGACGCGGGGTACCGGGGCGAGCTCCAGGTGATCCTCGTGAACCACGATCCCGAGCTCGACTACACGGTCAGCCGGGGCGACCGGATCGCCCAGCTCGTCATCGTCAGAGTCGAGCAGGCGGCCTTCGCACTGGTGGAGGAGGGGGGTCTGGAGGAGTCGCAGCGGGGGAGCGGCGGCTTCGGGCACACCGGCACATGACGGCCGAGCGCGGAGACGCTAAGAAAGGGGCGGTCATGCAGTCACTCGTCGGCATGGATGCCGCCTTCCTCTCGCTCGAGACGCCGACCACGCCGATGCACGTCGGCGTGGCGCTGGTCCTCGACCCGCCCGAGGGCACGCGCTCGCTCTTCTCGCCTTCCACCCGCTATGCGCAGATCCGCCGGGTCATTCAACAGCGCCTGCATCTGATCCCCCCGCTGCGCCAGCGGGCGCTGCGGGTGCCCTTCGGGTTGCACCATCCGGTCTGGGTCGACGACCCCGAGTTCGACCTCGACGACCACGTGAGCCGGGCCAGCCTGCCCTCACCGGGAGCGCAGCCCGAGCTCGATGCCTTCGTGGCCGGGGTCATGAGCCGCCAGCTCGACCCCAATCGCCCGCTCTGGGAGATGCACGTGGTCGAGGGGCTCGAAGGGGATCGCACGGCGCTGGTGGCCAAGGTGCACCACGCCATCCTCGACGGGGTCAGCGGCGCGTCCGTGCTGGCGGCCTTCCTGGACCTGACGCCGAGGACCCGCATTGCAGAGCTGCCGCCCGAATGGAACCCCGCGCCGCTGCCGTCCAACACCCAGATGCTGCGCCATGCCGCGTCGTCGCTGGTCCGGCAGCCGGGATCGACGCTGAGCACGCTGCAGGCCGGGGTCGAAGCGGTGGCGGACCTCGGGATGCACAATCGTGAGCTGGCGGGGCGGGGAGAGCAATCCCCGCCGGGGTTCTTTGCCGCGCCGCGCACGTCGTTCAACGGCGCCGTCTCGAACCGCAAGCGTTTCGCCGGCCTCTCGGTCCCGCTCGAGGACGTGAAGCTGGTCGGCGGGGTCTACGAGGCGACGGTGAACGACGTGATCCTGGCCTGTGTGTCGGGCGGGTTGCGCCGGCTCCTGGACGAGCGCGGCGAACGGGCCGAGGGGTCGCTCGTGGCCATGGTGCCGGTGTCGACCCGGCCCGACGGGGAGACCGAGGAGCTGGGGAACCAGATCTCGGGGATGCTGGTCTCGCTGGCCAGCGACATCGACGACCCGGCGACTCGACTCGATGCCATCTCCGAATCGGCCCGGGTGGCCAAGGAGCAGGAGAAGCTGCACGGGGGTCGCTTCCTCGGCGACCTGGCCCAGATCGCCCTGCCGGCGCTGGCCTCCCGGGTGGCCCGGGCCGTGGCCGGGACCCGCCTCTTCGACAAGATGCGGCCGCCGTTCAACGTCACGGTCTCGAGCGTCCGCGTCCCGGACGTTCCGCTGTTTCTCGCCGGCAGCCGCGTCGCGGCCACGTACCCGGTGGGACCCATGGCCGAGGGGATCGGCCTCAACGTGACCGCCTTCTCGTATCTCGGACGGGTCTATTTCGGCTTGCTGGCGTGCCGCCGCCTGCTCCCGGAACTCGACGAGGTGGCGGTCCACATCGACGATGCGCTCGGAGAGCTCGTGGCGTGCGCCCTCGATGCGCGAGGGGCCACGGCCTAGTTCTGGGGGGGCGCCGAGAGGAGGCGGCGCGGACCGGACTGCCGCACCGGCCCACACCGCCTGTTCCTCTGTGCCGGCGGGCTACTCGGTGGAGGACGAGGAGCCCGACGTCGACCCGCTGCCGGAACCCGACGTCGGCGGGGCGCCTGCGCCGGACGGAGGCGACCCGGACTCGGAGCCGGACCCGCTGCCCATGTCCGGGCAATTCTTGGTGGAGCCGGAGCCGGCGCTGCCACTCGAGCCGGTGGTCCCGCTGCTCGAGCTCGACGAACGCGACGAGGGCGTCGTGGCGGCGGTGCCCGAGGTCGAGCTCGTGCCCGAGTTGCCGGTCGCGGTGGACGTGGTCGCTGCATCAGCGACGAGTGCACCGCCGGCGAGAAGGCCGGATGTGAGCGCACTCACGGCCAGCACGTTGCGAAGCCGGATCTGCATGGTGTTCTGCCCTTCTGTGTCTTTGGAGCGCCGGCCCCGTGTGAGCCGGTACTGCAGAGGTTGCGCTGCGGAACTGTGCGCGACAGCAGAGCGACGTGGACGGATGCACCGAGTCATGCGACGAACTGATGACGATGCACAGCGGCCGGCAACCGAGGCGCACAGGGCGCGCGCAGGCGACGTCCAGCGGGCCATGCACGCCCCCACAGCTCAAATGGGGAGGTGGGTCCTCAGGGTCAGCGTTTGATCGCCCGCCAGCAGTAGGAGCGCATCGGAACCTCGATGACGCCGAGCCCGACAAAAGGCTCGTAGGCGTCGATGAAGCTCGTCATGGCATGGAGGTGTTCCCGACGGGCGTCGTCGCGCATGGTGATGACCGCGCTGTACGTGGCGGACAGAGCAACGAGGTCCGCCTTGGTCATCCGCTTGGTCCATCGGAAGAGTTTGGTCTCGGGTTCGAGGAACGGGCTGGCGCCACCGGCGTCGGGATTGACGACATGCCGACCCTGGCGGTGACTGTCCTGCGCGGTCATTTCCTCGGGGCTGAAGATGATCCCTCCCGCCCACAACGATCGCATCCAGTCGACGGTGCGGTCGGGACCGGTCCACACGAGGGAGAGGCGGCCGCCGGGCCGCAACACGCGGGCCACTTCGGGGACAGCGCGTGACTCGTCGACCCAGTGCCAGGCCGATTGGGCGATGACGAGGTCAAAGGACGACGCGTCGGCGGGGATCTCCTCGGCCGTGCCGGCGAGAAGTTCGACCCGCAGGTCAGTCCCGGCCAACACGGCGCGCATGCGGTCGTCGGGCTCGACGGCCGTCAGATGGCCGACCCGTTCGGCGAGCAGCCGGGTGAGGATGCCCGTGCCGGCCCCGATCTCGAGGACGGCGGTCGCGTCCTCGGGCAGGAGCCAGTCGAGTGCTTCGGGCGAAGGGCCTGATCGGAGCCGGTTGTACTCGTCGGCGACATCGCCGAACGAGCGGCTCAGGATTGCGGTGTTGTCGTCCTGTCGCATGTCCTGGAATCTAGCGATGCGCCGGCGTCGTGGACCGTCTGTAAGAGAGGGCACCCTCGGGGTGGTGTCGCGCCCGCACGAGGGCGTCTCGTCCCGCCTCCACTCGGGTGGCGGTCAGCGCGATAAAGTCGTCCGTCACGCGGAAGTGGCGCAGTGGTAGCGCATCACCTTGCCAAGGTGAGGGTCGCGGGTTCGAATCCCGTCTTCCGCTCCACTAAACGGTCTTCGGATTCAGCGGGGAGTCGCCTGCTGACCGGAGGTCACCCGGAAATTAGGCGAAGGTGCTTCAGGCTTGTGGTGTGAGCCAACAACCGAGAAGCACCTTCGTCCTCGTCGACCCTAGCGAGATCCTCGCGGCCCTGGTGGGTCTCAAAGACGTCGCGCGTCCTACGCCTATGTGCGCCGCGGTCCCGACGTCGAGCTGATGATCGAACAGGTCACCGGCGTCGGTGTCGCTGTCCGGCCGTGCGGGAGCGGGCCCAGGTCAAAGAACGCCCGGTGGTCCACTACGTGGACCTGCCCGTCTATGGCACGCCGATGTCGCTGGCCTGGAAGAAGCACCGGATGCGCTGCGTGAACCCGAGCGTGCCCCAAGAGGTCCTGGGTCCTCGAGGACCATCGCATCGCGGCCAAGAACTGCCTGCTCACCACGCGGGCGGCCAAGTGGGCGACGGTCCAGGTCGGAGGGGGCCGCACCGTCTCAGAAGTGGCGGCCGAACTGGCCTGTGACTGGCACACGGTCAACGAGGCGGTGATCACCTATGGCGAGGCCCTGCTCGCGGCCGATCGCAAGCGCTTGAACCAGCACCACGGCCATCGGCCTCGACGAGACCTCCTTCGTCAGCTCTCGACGCAGGAACCACACCGACTACGCCACCACGGTGGCCGACGTGGAGAACCACCAGATCATCGAGATCTTCCCGACCCGCAAATACACCGACGTGGCGGGCTGGATCGATAAGCAGCCCAAGCCCTGGAAGGAGCGGATCCGCTTCGGCGCCCTCGACATGTCGGCCACCTATGCGGCCGTCTACAGCGTCATGTTGCCCACAGCGGCACCAGGTCGTCGACCCCTTCCACGTCATCTCCTTGGCCAACCGCTGCCTCGATGCCGTGCGCCGGCGGGTGCAGACCGAACAGACCGGGCACCGGGGCCGCCGTGACGATCCGCTCTATCGGGCCCGCCGTGTCCTGTTGCGCGGCGAAGAGCACCTCGACGCCGGTGCCACCGAGCGCCTGTGGTCGTTGCTCGCCTTGGCGACCCCGGGGCCGAAGTCGCCATCGCCTATCGGGTCAAAGAGCGCCTCCGCGACTTCTATCGAACGCGCGATCCCGACGAGCCCAGTAGCGATGCTCAAAGAGCTCGAGGCAGCACTGCCGCCGACGCACCATGCCGCCCGAGATCCAAAGGCTCGGACGGACCCTGCACGCCTGGTTCGACAAGATCGCCAACTTCCACCTGGCCCGGGTCTCCAACGGCCCGACCGAAGCGCTCAACAACCTGATCAAGCGGATCAAACGGATCGGCTTCGGGTTCCGCAACTTCGAGAACTACCGGATCCGCGCCCTGCTCTACGCCGGCAAGCCGAACTGGCGTGTGCTGGGCTCGATCGTCGTCCGGTGTCCAGTTCAGGGTGCCTATCGGCACTGACCTGGGGGGAAGCGCTTGCTCGAACTCTACTAATAATCAGCTCTACTATTGGACTATGTCCGGGCCTCGGAAGGCCTCAAAGGTGGAGCGAATTCGTCTAAGGATCGACGTCGTCGACGGGGGAGCGGCGGCATCGTGGAGGTCGCCGCCGACACGTGGAGAGTCGACATCGAGTTACCGCGGACGCCGTCACTGGTCGAAGGCGTCGTGTGTCTCGCACCATTCGAGGGACGCGAGAGGAAGCGGAACTTGCTCTGTCGCGTCTTCGTGTCGCGGGACATGAGAGACGACTGCCTTCGGGCGGCACCAACGCTCGCTCAGCTGGCGCGGCCATGGATCTCTACTTGCACACAGCGGAGAGTGGGTCACTCGAGCTGAGTCCAAAGACAATCACGACCACGCGTTCGGCCATCCGGGTCATGAAGGACGCAGAACTGTCGGATGGCCGAAGGTTTGGAGCCATACGACTCAGCCGACTGACGTGGCAAGACATTGAAGATCTCTACGCCGCCATGCGCCGTTCAGGCCGCGGCCCTGATTGGGTTCGTCGGTGTGGGACCGTGCTCACTCGAGCGTTGGAGCTCGCACGAAAGCGCGGATTAATCGACACCAACCCATCCAAAGATGCCGTCCGGCCGAAATCGACGCGCAGAAGCCATTCGCGCCCTTAGAAGTAGATGTCCGAGCACTCCTCAAATCCACCGCTAGGCGTCGCCGCTCGAGCGGCGCGCCTTGTCGCGTTGGCGGTCATCGTCGGCACGACGTTCATTGGTCAGCCGCACGCCTCGTTGTCTGGCCACGGGCTGGTGATCCTGATCAGTCTGATCGTTGCCGCCATTACCCAGGTGGTGATCACCCTGCAGGCGGCGGGAAGGTGGGCGCTTCCGTTCATAGTGGCCGGCGCAGCGAGTTGCAGCGTGCTGGCCGGTTTCGACTTATCCGCACGCGGCCATGATCACCGTCGGTTCGGATGGTCGAACCAAGGCGGTGAAGATGGAAGCAGCGGTAGTAGATGGTTGCCTGCAGAGTGCCAGCCACGCCGACAAGGTCCGCACGCTGCGGCTGCGTCGTGACCCGCGCTGCACCTTGTACTTCGCGGACGGCGAGCACCGCTGGCTCAGCCTGGAGGTCGACGTGACGATCGTCGAGGGACCAGATGCGCCCGCACGGCTGCTGCGCTATTTCCGGGTACGTGACGGCAAACCCAGCGGGCCACTCGATTACCACAGCGACCGTAGTCACTACGTGGGCCTCGGCGATGATGCCTTCCTGAAGGTGATGGCTGATGAGAACGCTGTCCTTTACAGCTTCACCATTACCAAGACCTATGGGAACCGCTGAACGGTACGAACAAATAGAGAACGAACCCTCGTTTTTATGATATCGTTCACGTGATGCCCACCTATTCCGACTTCCAATACGAGATCTACCTCGCCGAGGACCGCTCCGACCTGCCCTTCTCGACGACCGAGCTTGCGGAGCAGGCCCGGGCCCTCCTTTCTCCACAGGCCTATAGCTACGTGGCCAGTGGGGCATCTTCCGAAGACACGATGCGAGAGAACGCCGCTTCGTTCCGACGCTGGCGGATTGTCCCAAGGATGCTCCGAGATGTCGCGCAGCGGGACCTCTCCGGGGAGCTGTTTGGAGCACGATTCGACGCGCCGGTGTTCGTGGCGCCCGTCGGAGTGCAATCCATCGTGCATCCTGACGGTGAGCTGGCGACAGCGACCGCGGCAGCAGACTGCGGGGTCCCTCTGATCCTGAGCTCGGTCTCGTCGGTCCCGCTCGAAGACGTCGCCGAGGCTATGGGGGAGACCCCTCGCTGGTTCCAGCTCTACTGGCCCAAGGATCCCGAACTCACTGCGAGCTTCTTGTCGCGGGCCGAGATGGCCGGCTACAGCGCCGTCGTCATCACCTTGGACAACGCGTTGGTGGGTTGGAGAACTCGTGATCTCGCGCTCAAGTACCTGCCGTTCTTGGGCGGCCCGATGGCGAACTACTTCAGCGACCCGGTCTTTCGAGCGGGTCTAGCGGCTCCGCCGGAAGAAAATCTCCCAGCCGCCCTTCTCCACTTTGCCGGAGTCTTCGCGGACCTCTCACTGACCTGGGACGACATTGCGACGCTGCGCCAGATGACGACACTGCCCATCATCGTCAAAGGCATTACCGCACCAGAAGACGCCCGGGCAGCTCTCGACCAAGGGGTCGACGGCATCGTGGTGTCGAATCACGGGGGACGCCAGGTCGACGGCGCCATTGCAGCGCTCGATGCGCTGCCCGACGTGGCGGCCGCGGTCGCCGAGCGAGTCCCTCTTCTCTTCGACAGTGGGATCCGCACCGGATCCGACGCCTTCAAAGCCCTCGCTCTCGGTGCCCGTGCAGTGCTGCTCGGGCGCCCATACCTGTGGGGGCTGGCCATCGCCGGCGAACGAGGAGTGTCCCACGTCCTACGCAGCTTCCTTTGCGATCTCGATCTGACCTGCACGCTGGCGGGATACGGCAGCTTGGCTGATATCGGCCCTGACGCGTTGCACAAGGTCTGAGGTCTGTATGCCCAAGGTCTCCGAGGCACACCTCGCCGCTCGTCGCCAGCAGATCCTCGACGCCGCACTGACCTGCTTCGACCGCGATGGTTTCCACGGCGCGTCCATGCAGGACATCTTCGAGGAGTCCGGGATGAGCGCAGGAGCGGTCTACCGCTATTTCTCGTCAAAAGAGGACATCGTCGAGGCGATCGCCGAGTCGCGCCACGCCAAAGAAGCCGAGCTCATCAACGAGGCGATGCGGGCCGCCGATCTGCGGTCGGGCTTGCACCAACTTGCCGACCTCTATTTCGTGTGGCTGACAGATCCACAAGAGCAGATGCGGCGGCGTATCGGCGTGCAAGTCTGGGCCGAGGCGGTGAACCAAAAGGGGATCCGTGAGATCGTGTTGCGGGGAGCGGACCAGCGTCTCTTGTTGGTCGAGCACCTGCGCCGCGCCCAGGTCGAGGGCCGCTTCAAGGACGACTTGGATCCCGAGGCCCTCACCCGCGTGTACCTGTCACTGTTCCAGGGGTTCATTCTGCAGCAGTCCCTCGACCCCGACGTCGACGTCGCGCACTACCTGCGAGCAGTGCATTCGATCATCGATTCGACAATGCCCGATCCGGGTACCACGGGGTCGTGACGAAGCCGCAGATCCTATGAAGCAAACCTCTTCTTTGGTCCGTCGCCGTCTCGTGATCTCTGGCCGAGTGCAGGGCGTGGGCTACCGAGCATGGCTCGGGCGCAAAGCCCGCACCGCTGGTCTCGTCGGTGAAGTGCGCAATCGCGACGACGAGTGTGTCGAGGCCATTCTGCAGGGACCCCTTGAGAGCGTCGATCAGGTCATCGGCCGATGTCGCAGTGGTCCTTTGCTCGCACGCGTGTCGAATCTCGAAACCACCGAGGAATCTCCGCAGCCTTGCTCGGTCTTCACGGTGATCGAGTGACTACAAGACCGATGGTGGACACGACACCGGTTTACGGGTACATTACTGCACTAATGAACCATGTAACCACAAAGTCCTCATCGGAAATTCGCCATGCTCGATGAAGGAGGTCCGATCTTCTCGCAAGTGGCGGAGAAGCTGGCCGACGAGCTCGCTGACGGCCGCCTGTCGGAGGGAGACCGCGTGCCATCGAGCAACGAGCTCGCCTCCTTCTACAGGATTAATCCCGCCACTGCGGCTAAGGGGCTCAACGTGTTGGCTGCCAGCGGGCTTTTGGAGAAGCGCCGCGGGATCGGCATGTTCGTGGCCGAAGGAGCGCGGGCCCGCTTGATCGAAGAGCGGCGTCGCTTGTTTTTGCAGCGCTTCATCGAGCCGATGGTGGAGGAGGCAGGGCGGCTGGGGCTCGACGCCGATTCTCTGGGAGGCATGATCCGTTCTGCACTCGACCTCCGAGGAGGTATCACCCTATGAATCCTGTGATTTCGGTCCACTCGCTGAGCCGACGTTTTCGCGGACACCTCGCACTCGACGACGTGTCGTTTGACATCGAAGGGCCGTCGATCACGGGGCTCCTGGGACGAAACGGTGCCGGCAAAAGCACGCTTATGCGGATACTCGCGGCGCAAGAGCATCAGACGTCTGGGAAGGTCCGGATTCTTGGTGGTCCCGTCTGGGAGCATGGCGCGATACTGCGAGGCATCGTCTTGGTTCGCGAAGATCAGCAGTACCCCGACATGAAGGTCGGGCGGATCGTTCAGGCGGCGTCTTGGTTCCACCCCAATTGGTGCGACGACCTGGCTGCAGAAATGCTCCGCGAGTTCGAACTCCCGCTCCAGCGTCCTGTCAAGAAGCTCTCTCGTGGAATGCGTTCCGCCCTGGGCATCGTCATCGGCATCGCCGCTCGGGCCGAGGTGACCCTTCTCGACGAGCCGTACGCAGGACTCGATGCCGTGGCACGGAGGATGTTCTACGACCGGCTTCTCGGGGACTTCGCCGTACATCCCCGCACTGTCGTGTTGTCCACCCACCTCATCGACGAGGCGGCAGACCTGATGGAGCACGTCCTCTTGGTTGATCACGGGCGCATCATCGTCGACGCTCCTGCCGACGACATCCGCGGCGGCGCAGTGACGGTCACGGGTCCGTCCCAAAACGTCGACCGGTTTGTGGCCGATCGCCCGACGTGGGAACGCAGGCGCCTCGGATCGCAAAAATCGGTGGTGATGGCCGGGGCGCTGGATGACGTGGACGGCGCCAGGGCGCGAGAAATGCATCTCGATCTTCACGCGCTGTCACTGCAGGAGATCGTGGTGCACGCCGCGGGGCAGGCCCTACGGGGCAGCAAGAGCACGAAGGAGGAGAGTTCCGCATGAAGATCTGGTTGGAGGTGTGTCGTTTCCATGTCCTTCAGCGGATGAACTATTTCGTCTTGCCACTAGTCGTGCTGGCCTTCGGGTTTGTCGTCGATGTGGTGATTCTCAAATTGACGCCTGCCGGTCACAGCCCCAATCGCTGGGTGGGAGGCCTTGGTTCCATATGCGTGCTCGTCTTGGTGCTCGGAGTTCAGAGCGTGGCCCAGTCGCTTCCCTACGCGCTTTCGTTGGGCATTACTCGCCGCGCTTTCTATGCCGGCACGGCACTGCTCGCCGCCGTCTTCGGTGCCTCCTACGGATTGCTGATCGCACTCGGCCAGGTGATCGAGCGAGCGACAAACGGTTGGGGATTCAAAATGGCGTTCTTTCGCGTCCCATACATCCTCGACGGACCTTGGTACCTGACGTGGCTCACGGCGGGGATCGTGCTCGGGCTCGTCTTCATCTACGGGACATGGTTTGGACTTGCCTACCGGCGGTGGGGTCTCGTTGGCACAATTGCCCTCGGAGCGGCGCAGATCTCGCTCCTCGCCATCGGCGCGGCGCTCGCCACCTGGTTAAGTGCCTGGACGAGCTTGGGTCACTTTTTCACGACCGTCAGCGCCGCCGGAATCACGGGACTTCTCGTGGCGCTGGCAGTCGCATTGGGTGCTGGAGCTATGGCCACCATCCGGAGGGTGATGGTCTGAACGCAGGCGATGTGGCCTCTCAGTGTCGATCCCCGTCGGAGATGAAGGGTTTCGCTCGTAGTAGACCGCTCTACAACAGGCTTGAACTCGGGCAGATTCGGTGGACGATCCGCAGACGGAAGGCCAGTTCAGCGGACTTGTCCGGTCAGCGTGGACGACCTCAACTATCTTGCCAAGGTGAGGGTCGCGGGTTCGAATCCCGTCTTCCGCTCTTCCACCCGTATCTCTTGACGAGTAGCACAGCAAGCCTCTTACCCCGAACGCTCCTGTTCTTACCATCGCAACGGTTCGGTCGTACCCGGCGGCGCCATGATGTTCACCATCAGCATGTGGGGCGGCGACCCAGCGGCGCGGTCGTTTCGCGGATTCACCCGATCGGGTGGTTTTTGGGCGGACCCGATGGGTACAAAAACAGCGCACCACCGCCAGTCACGATGACGCGGTGCGCGTGAGCGGCTCCCTTTATGGGGAGCCCAGCTCCGCGTCGGGCGGCCCTGCCGGCGCCCGACTCCAGGGGGGCCGTTGGCGACCATCTTCTCCAACCGGTGGTCGTCGCGCGCTCAATGGACGGGTCCCGTCCGACTTGCTCCAGAGTCGGGTTCCACGCCGACGCCCCCCGGTTCTCAAAGGCGCTCCGAGGGTTGTTCGCGTCTGCTGACCGAGCGAGCGCGGGCCTGGGAGTTCTGCGGCCAGAGGCTGCTCACTACACATTTTCTGCCAGACCAAGTGGATGGCGTAGCTGGCATGTCCGCTTATCCCCTCCTTCCAGGGGACCATCAAACACCTTTCAAGGCAAAGAAAGAAGTCAGTTCGCAGCGCGCCGCGAGATGGTTTGGCTCGGCTGATGACGGGTACACGGATTGCAACCGAGAAAAGGGGGTTCCATGGTTGGAGCGGGTGGGCTGGTTGTAAGCATTGTCGTGTTTGCCGTGGGTGCGATTCTCGATTGGGCGGTCACGGTACAAAACCAACACGGAGTCAACGTCAACAAAGTGGGCATGATCTCGATGGTCGTCGGCGTCGTCGGGGCCGTGGTTTCAATCATTGTCATGGTCGCCGGAAACACGCGTCGCCAGCGGACAGTCGTTGATGACGGCCAAGGAAATGTCGTGCGTCGGGTTGACTCGACGTACTAGGTACGAAACAAATCTCGGGGCTTAACCATAGGGAGGTAGTTCAGTGGTACTGATTCTCGCGCTCTTGCTCGTGTTGATTCTTTTTGGAGCTGGATTTGCAGTGCATCTTTTGTGGATAGCAGCGGCCATATTCCTTGTCGTTTGGATCGTCGGGTTCGCCCTCGGCCGCGGCGAGGGTGCTGGAAGCCACCGCTTCTATCGGTGGTAGTGGCTTGGCGATAAATAGCTGCGGTACGTATAGGAGATTCGACCCCCTTCGGGGGGTCGAATCGCGTCAAGCCATATCAAGCGCGGCGCTCAGCAGCCCGGTACAGAGCGCGCCGCCGACCTGACGTGTACGGTCCCACCCTGGACCAACAGGTCAACACCTTCTGGTCGAACCGGGCCGGTGTGTCCAGCAGGTGTGCGGGACAGGCCGGCACTCGGAAACAGTGATCAGCTGGAGTTCTGAACTCCTCGCAACGCTAGAGCTATCTGCCAACGTGAAGTTGGCCGAGCATCTCCGCACAAGTGATGCATCTGGTGGCGGTCAGCGACGCGTGAAAAGGGCAATCTTCAGATACGCCTTCGACTGTCACGCCGCACAGCGTTGAGTCGGCTGGCCTCCCTGCCCTGTCTACAGGCACGGCATGCACCGCGACTAACTGAACTACGTCACGCGATCCGCTGGAGTCCGCGCCCCTGCTCTTCGCCTTACGTGTCTCTGACCACGCGAGGAGTGGCGTTGCCACACGGGATGCCTTTCCGATACCGGAGTCACCAAACCACCCGAAAGAGTGTTTCCTGAGTAGTTCGCTGGGCTGGGGCATGTCGAGGTTCAACTGCTACCCGCGTTGGCCTTTCGTAACGCCAAGTGAGCCGCACAGAGCAGCTCGGTGTTGCCTGTGAGCGGGTCCCTCACGGAGACGCCAATCTCTGAACAGGGGCTCATCTCTGGGTCCAGTTTGATGATCTGACACGGCCCGCTCGTCCGGCAGAATCTGCCTGGTTGGTCGTGTACGCAGATTACGTCGCCACGTCGTAGACGGCACAACGTCCCACTCCTGGTGGCGAGCGGCGTAGCTTTCCCTCGCCCCGCACCCCCGCCGTTGTACCCAACTGCCCGCCGCTCACACTCATCGAAATGATCTGGGGTCGGTGGACGTATTAACAGCCGCGAAATGGGCCTTGATCGGGTGTGACTGGTGCCGCCTCGGGTAACAGAGACTCAGTACGAGTCATAGAAGACAGAGAAAGGGCTGTGCGGTGAAGAAGCTGGCATTTCTTATCGGGGTCGGGATCGGATTCCTATTGGGATCCAAAACGGGAACGCGTCCCTATCAAGAACTAGAAGCACGGGTGCGATCGATCGCGAACCGGCCTGAGGTACGCCACACGGTCGAGACGACGAAGGAGGCTGCGGCAGAGCAGGTGAACGAGGTCGTGAGCACAGTTTCTGACCGCCCCCGCGACACCGAGAGCGCTGGGCCGTCCTTGTCTCCCATCCCCAGTTCGGTCTAACCGCACACCAACGAACCCCCCGGGGCGCGAGACGACCCCGCCGAAGCCGGGCCGAAACGCCTGGGCGGTCCTCAGCCGCCCACGCGCATCTCTAACCGTCACTAGACCGGGGGTTCGTTGACACCCTTTCGCGGCGCACCGCACCTCACGATCACCCGATCGGGTCTTCATTTAGCCGAAACAAATGCCGAAATGTACGAACGACCTCGGCCTACTTGCGGCGAGGGGGGTCGTTACGGGTTGGCGGCGGTCCAGCCCCTCAGCCCGTCTGCTCATCGGCACGGACGTCACCGGCAACGCAGCCGCCTCTCTGGTTTGGGTGGGGTTCTTCGCCGTCATGGAGTTCCAAGAAGTCGACGAGACCGGAGACTTCAAGCGTGCGCCGGGCCAGGTTGTGATCACACGACACCGAGAAGGTGCCGCCTGAAGCTCGGATTCGTTTGCACGCCGAAATGATGACGCCGATACCTGAGGACTCGAGAAAGCTGAGACCCCGGAGGTCCATCTCTACGTTGGCGGCATCCAGGTCAAGGCTCAGCAGTGCTTCGCGCAGCGTTTCCGCCGAGGAGAGGTCAAGCTCGCCATAGAGTTTCAGGACCGTCAATCCCGACAGGTCGTGCACCTCGACGGTGAATCTCGCCGGTGCAGCCAGTGCAGATTTATCAATCGCCATGACACCCAACCTCCTGAAGTTTCCGACTGAAGGGAAAGCGCCACCAGCGGGTCGATACCCCTGGAGCAAAAAAATTATTAGCCGGGTCGACGAGCCAGTGCAACCAGCTCGGTGCCAAGTCCGTGAATATCACCCAATTGGGTGACTCCTCCGATGTAAGGCGGAACCCTCCAGACGCGCAGCGACCCCTAGTCGGAGCAGGGGTCCTTTCGCAACAGCCTGTGCGGGGTCAGGAGGGGGCATTTGCAGCCGGTACTGTATGGGCCCGGCATCGATCGATCGGTCCTTGAGAAGAGATCTGAACGCGGTTTGGGCCGCTCCGAAAAGCGACCGAAAACGCTGAGCGGTCCTCAGGCGCCCAGGCACCCCCAACGACTCGTCGGTCGCGGCACCGATCTGCTCCGTTAAGATCTCACCAGCGTTGGTTGCGACCCGCTCGCTCTGCGCATCGTTACCGACTTCCGACGGCGCACAGGAAACCGGGACGGGCTTGAGGACACAGCGCCAGCTTCCCGGCTGCCATCGTGCCTCCGGAGGCTCCTCGGGGTAAATCGACGGACGACCCACGGCGGGCTCCTTCCTCTGGGTCTCTCGGAATGAGGTGTCCAGGAGAGCGGGTCAACACCAGACGTCACTATAAAGGGGTCAGGGTTGACCTCCGAAACCTGGTCTGAACCATTCGGAAGACTGAGTCGAAGGTAACGAAGACTTAGTCGAGGGTAACGAGGTCCTGGACGTTGTCGTTGGGCAGGGCACCGTTCACGATTGCGAGGACCTCGAGATCTACCAGTTCGACGTTGCCCCCGTAGCTCGATAGGAATGCAGTGTCGGCAGCATCCCGTCCTGTCGATATCCGTACGAGGCTTTTTCGGGGAGCCAGCAGCGTGGCATCGACGACGTACCACCTGCTATCGATCGCCGCTTCGGCCACTGCGTGGAAGTCCATTGGATTCAAACCGGGCGCATAGACCGAGGTCAAACGAGCTGGGATGTCCAATGAGCGCAAGAGCGCGATGACCAGGTGGGCGTAGTCGCGACAGACCCCGCGACGCTGCAGGAGTGTCTCGACCGCCCCATCGGTCGGTCGACTGCTCCCAGGGACATAGGAGAGTTGCGTGCCCACCCATGATGAAATCGCCGGCAGGAGTTGGTCGGGCTGCTCGATGCCGGCGAACTCAGCCTGGGCGATCGCCATCAACCGGTCTGACTCGGCGTAGCGGCTCGGGCGCAGGTAGCAGATCTCGTCAGCGGGAGTCACGAGCGTCAGAGGGTCGTTGCCGGATACGGAAGCGCTGTAATTGATGTCGACTCGGCCCCTCTCCGCTCGGAACCGGTGGACTCGTCCCGACCCGGGAACGTCCAACTCCACCACCTCGTAGGCGTCGCCCCCTGCCGTGACCTCCAGTGATTCGTCGGTCTGCGCGGGGTGAGCAACGGCAATCTGCAGCATCACATCCGCCGTTTCGATCACCTCGATGGTCAATCGGGCGCCGACGGTCTGACCCATGAGGGAACCCTACCGACCACACTCAACCTTCATCCCCTTTTGCGTGGGTGATTCTTTGGGCATGCATACGAAGAGAAAACGAACAGGAGTACGAAAATGAGTGAGAACACGGATACTGGCCCCGAAGCTGGAGTGAAGGGCATCGTCGAAGACGTGAAAGGCAAGGCAAAGGAAGCGGCCGGAGCCATTGCCGGAAAGGACGAACTGCGCCGCGAGGGAAGGGCGCAACAGGACAAGGCCGAGGCTGAGCGGGATGTGGCCGCCAAGGAAGCGGAAGCCGA
This sequence comes from uncultured Acidimicrobiaceae bacterium, assembly GCA_963850185.1. Taxonomy (GTDB): domain Bacteria; phylum Actinomycetota; class Acidimicrobiia; order Acidimicrobiales; family RAAP-2; genus Bog-473. The sequence continues at coordinate 234,854 of CAWKKE010000010.1, read as the reverse complement.
GAAGGCCCGCGCCGCAGCAGAGGCCCACGAGGCGGAACAGCGTTCCCACCAGAGCTGACTTGTGAAGACCGTCTGAGCGACACGACGCCGCTGCCTCGTTGATAGTCGAGGCAGCGGCGCCGTGTTCGCCGAGAATCAGGTCGGGCTGTTCATCCCGTCACGCTAGAGGGACGGCGGACGCCATCACGGCCTCGGCCCGGGCCCAGGCTCTGTGCAGTCCGATCGCCGCCACGAGCTGGTCGGTGAATGCCTTTGCGACATCTCTGCCGACGACCATTCCGTCACCAGTGAGCGAAAGACCGGCGTCCTCCAAGACGACGGTGCCGGTTCCCCAGGCGCCGAGGGCCTTGCAGTGTCGGTAGGCTTCTTGGAGCAAGATGACGAGCTTGATGTCATTGGATGGCTCCGTCCCCCCTGCCACCAGAACCGCATCGAACTCGATGGAACGGGTGGTGAGCAGCGTTCGGTCCACGACGAGTTCCTCGGTGCCATTGGTCAGCGTGCCACCGACGGGTCCAATGACCAGGACTTCACCGCCCAGCTTTGCGAGCGCCCTGCGCAGTTTTGCGATTCCGACCAAGTCCGCGCCTGCGTCAGCGATTACCCCGACCTTGCGGCCATCGATCGGACCCGGCTTGTCGACGATCTGCGACAGAGCTGGCGAAGCTGTCACACTTCGAGCGGGTGAGCCCTTGGGGGCGGGGAGTCCGAGTCCGGCCGCAACCTGGGCGCAGAGGTCAGCGTCGACGTCGGCCAGAACGGTAAGTTCTCGCTCTTTAATCTCCTGCCGGAACACCTTGCCCAGTTCGAAGGTGAATGCCTCCACCATGTGGCTTTGCTCGACCGGCGTAAGGCTCCGGAAGAACAAGGTCGCCTGGGAGAAATGGTCATCAAATGAAACCGGGGCGTCCCGCACGACTTCGCCCTCAACGGCCCGAGGGACCTGGACGTAAGCGCCCTCGTTCACGGTCGCAACAATCGGTTTGCCATCGATCCCATTGGGCGAATACGGGGAGATGCCATTGTGGATGGCCGTCTGATGCATCCCGTCACGCAGCATGTCGTTGACCGGGCAGTGGGCGCGGTTGATGGGTAGCTGCGTGAAGTTCGGGCCGCCGAGGCGAGTCAGCTGCGTATCGAGGTAGGAGAAGAGGCGTGCCTGCATGAGGGGGTCGTTGGTGACTTCGATGCCGGGCACAAGGTTGCCGGTGTGGAAGGCAACCTGCTCGGTCTCGGCGAAATAGTTGGAAGGGTTCCGGTTGAGGGTCATTTTGCCGATGAGCTGCACGGGCGCCAGCTCTTCGGGCACCAATTTTGTGGGGTCGAGAAGGTCGATGCCTTCGAAAATGTCCATCCCGTCATCGGGTAGTACCTGCACACCGAGTTCCCACTCGAAGAAGGAGCCGGCCTCTATCCCATCGGCCAGGTCGCGCCGGTGGAAGTCAGGGTCGACCCCGGCGGCGATTTGCGCCTCCTCCCAGACGAGTGAGTGGACCCCGGCCAGCGGCTTCCAATGGAACTTCACCAGCGAGGTCTCGCCCTTGGCATCAACCAGGCGAAACGTGTGCACACCGAAGCCCTCCATCGTCCGGTAGGAACGCGGGATGCCTCTATCGCTCATGTTCCACAGGACGTGGTGCGTGGCCTCGGTGTGCAGCGAAACAAAGTCCCAGAACGTGTCGTGGGCGGACTGGGCTTGGGGAATCTCCACGTCCGGGTGGGGCTTGACGGCGTGGATGACGTCGGGAAACTTGATGCCGTCTTGGATGAAGAAGACGGGCATGTTGTTCCCAACCAGATCGAAGGTGCCCTCGTTGGTATAGAACTTCACAGCGAATCCATGGGTATCGCGCACGGTGTCTGCTGAGCCACGAGATCCGACCACGGTCGAGAACCGGGCGAAGACCGGAGTGACCGTCCCCTCCTCGGCCAGGAAGCCCGCTTTCGTGACCGAGCTCGCAGTCCCGTAGGACTCGAAGATTCCGTGGGCAGCCGCGCCCCGGGCGTGCACGACGCGCTCGGGAATGCGTTCGTGGTCGAAGTGAGTGATCTTCTCGCGGAGATGAAAGTCCTCGAGCAGAGTGGGCCCGCGCTCGCCGGCCTTGAGCGAGTGGTCGGTGTCCGGCAGCCGAACACCCTGGGCCGTGGTGAGAAAGTCCCCGCTCTGGGCAGCGGATTCCGGGTGGTCCTTCGAGGGCTGGCCGGTCGGGGTGAACGTGGCGGGGCCGGAATGGTTCCGACCGTTGGGGCTTGGCATGGATCTGCTCCGTTTCGAGGCAGCGGCGCAGCCCCACCGCCTGCTCTTACCCACAGGGGGTTTTCCCCAGACGAGATTTGTGTGCCTTTCCTCTTCTTCACCCTTTCGGGTGAGTGGAGTCCTGGCAACGCACGGTTCCTTCCAGCAGGTTGGGATCTCTAGAGGCGGAGCTGAGCGAGTGGCCCAGTGTGGAACTGGTCGACCATTTCGCCGACGTCGCGGTACACCTGGCGGGCGCCGGCTTCACCCAGCTCGTGACGGCTGAAGCCACCGGACTCGACGGCCACGCAGCCGATTCCAGCAGAGCGCGCAGCCTTGACGTCCCACACGCTGTCACCGACGGCCAGCGCACGACGAGGATCGATGGAAAACCGCTCCATGGCGCTGAGGAACACTTCAGGGTCCGGCTTGGAGCGTTCGACATCATCGGCGGAGGTCTGACCGTCGATGGCATCGTCGGCATCGAGCACTTTGCGCAGTGTGGCGAGCTCGTCATCTGGCGCCGAGGTGGCAAGGACCACCACTAAGCCGCGCTCGTGGACCGCTCGGAGGGCCTCAGCGGCTCGGGGGAAGGCGAGGACATCGTCCGTGAGTTCCTGGTAGCGCTGGGGCCGCCGCGCAGCCGCCTCGGAGCTGTTATGACCGATGAGTTCGGGGAGGAGCTGGTCACCGCCCATGCCGATGAGTCGATGTATGGCATTCATAGGGGCCCACTCCCCGGACTCCCTCAGCGCACGTGACCACGCCAGTGCGTGCAGGTAGTTGGTATCGCATAGCGTCCCGTCGACATCGAAAAGAATCCCGGGGCGGAGATGGTCGGTCGTCACGCCGGGGGGTCTTCGGCCCGGTTCGTCGCAGCCTGTTCTTTGCCCGTCGGCGTGCCGGCATGTCCTCCGTATGAGTCAGCCGCGGCCGAGGCACTGTCTTCGTTCTCGTCTTCGCTGACTTCTTGGTGGGCCTGGTCGGCAATCTGTTCCTGATGTCCGCGCACAACGCCGCTATACCCTCGGGAACAAGCGACGAACCGCCTCCGGGAGGACTGGCGGGAATCGGGTCTTACCGTCAAACGGAGAGAGGGTCATCCTCCGCGGCGCCTTGTTGAGCCTGGTGAAGGAATACTGGGGCGAGCGGCATAAGTGCACGGGCAGGGATCCCTTGACCACCCGTTCGGGTGAGTTTGCATCGGTTCTTGCGGGGTACACCGAAAACCGCACAGGGATGACGAAGAGAAGGTGATGATGAACCCGAGCAAAGGTGCCTTGTCGACGTGAGCGTCGCCATACGAAAACGTCCAGATCTCGCGGGGGCGACGCACAGAGGTCAGGGCATGGCGATCGGGCGGACGAGCGCGGCTCGGCATGGGCGCTCGGAGTGTCGAGCCGATTGCCACGCCGGGCCGCGACTTCCGTCCCCTCGGGGTCCGATCAGCCACGCTGTGATTAAGGCGATTTCGCGACCGGTGGGTGTGCTCAAGGTTCCGCTCGTCCGGACAGACGACCCGCTCATCGACGAGGACTTCCAGTTGGCGCTGTACTGCTGCTACGAGCTGCATTATCAGGGGTTCGCCGGCGTCAGCGACGGCTGGGAGTGGAATCCCGGCCTCCTGCTGCTCCGCGGCGACCTGGAGCGGACGTTCGAAGAGAGTCTGCGCTCAGCACTCCCGGACGAGAGTAGCGTCGGGCCAGCAGCGGTGTCCGATGTCTTGTGGGAACTGGCCCGGGGCACTGGGTTCTCCCTGTCGGGCTGGTTGCAGCAGCACGGGACCCGATTTCATGCACGAGAGATCTCGGTGCACCGGTCCGGCTACCAGCTCAAGGAAGCTGACCCCCACACCTGGGCAATTCCACGCCTGAACGGGCGGGCCAAGGCAGCCATCGTGACGATTCAGTCTGATGAATACGGCGGAGGAACGGTGGCGTCGATGCACTCGTCCCTCTTCGCCGATGCCATGACAGCACTCGGCCTCAACCCTTCCTATGGCGCATACCTCGATCGTCTGCCCGCAGTCACGTTGGCCACCACGAACCTCATCTCGATGTTCGGTCTCCATCGCCGGCTGCGTGGCGCTCTGGTCGGGCATCTGGCGAGTTTCGAGATGAACTCGGTGGGTCCGATGGCCCGGTACAGCGCGTGGCTCGAGTCACTCGGGGTACCAGAGAGCGGTCGTCGCTTCTACGACGTGCACGTCGTAGCGGACGAGGAACACCAGCACATCGCCGTCAACGACCTGGTGGGCGGCCTGCTCGAGGCTGAACCGGACCAGTCTGGGGCAGTCCTGTTCGGTGCCAGGGCCGTCGAGTTCGTCGAACGAATCTTCGCTGACCACGTCGTCTCCGCCTGGAGGGACAACCGCACCTCCCTGTGGACGCCATGACGGACGAATTCCACGACGAGGCGTCGTATGGCGCTCTGCTGGCTGACGAGTACGACGCCATTTATGGAGATGTCTTCGACACCGAGGGCGCAGTCGACCAGCTCGCTCGACTGGCGGATGGGGGCAGGATTCTGGAATTCGGCGTCGGCACCGGTCGCATAGCGCTCCCGCTGGCCGAAAGAGGTCTGGATGTCTGGGGTGTCGATGGTTCAGCGGAGATGTTGAAGATGCTCCAGGAGAAGCCGGGCGGGGACAAGGTCAAGACCCTGTGCGGAGATTTTGCAACCACCGCCGCCGAGGGCAAGTTCGACCTCGTCGTGCTCTTGATCAACACGATTTACGCCATGGGCTCCCAGCAGGGCCAGATCGAATGCTTCGAGAATGCGGCCCGGCATCTGACTCCCGGAGGGCGGTTCGTCATTGAGGCCTGGGTTCCTGACCCGCCACGGGGAGATGCGCTGGGCCTGAAGGCCAGGCGCCTGGGCCGCGGATTCGCCGGACTGGTCATAGAGGATCACGATGCCGCCCGCCAGCTGTTGTCGACCACGCAGATCGTCATCGACCAGACCGGGCGCACGCGGACCTTTCCCCTCGTGCATCGCTACGCCTGGCCGAGCGAACTGGACCTAATGGCGCTTCTGAGTGGGATGTCCCTCGAACACCGCTGGGCCGACTGGCACGGTCACCGCTTCGACGCGCGGAGTACCGACCACGTGTCGGTGTGGCGATCGCCGCTGTCCTAGAGGGGCGGCCATGACCGCGAGGGCAACTTAAGCGCTCCTGGCCAGCCAGAGCGTGGCCGTGCAGTCGGAGAGATTGCCGTCGGAGAGTTGGATGAGAGAGAGCGGGAGGCCTCCGGTCTGGGTAATGGTTGCGCTTGGCCATTGTTGGCACAGGCGACCGAGCACGGCGCTACTGCGGAAACGCTCTCCCGAGAAGGCTGCGCCACCACTCAGCGAAACGGAGTTGGAACGTCGCGAGCGGGAAGTGATGACGGGCCGCATGGTCGGCTGGGATGGTCTCCCATCCATAGTGCTCGATAGTTACGCGGGTCTCTCCGGGCCCGGTTGGCTCGAAGCTAACGCTGAGCTCTGTGCTGAGATCGGGCGGGAAACTGGCGTAACGCCAGGAGAGGACCAGCAACCGTGGAGGGTTCCACGTGCTGACGACACCGATCACGAAATCGGTGCCGTCATCGTACGTCTCTGTGAGTCGTCCCCCTTCGCCGGGCTCAAATGACAACGTGCCGGTGCGCCCGTCGGTGAACTGAAAGAGACCGTTGGGCTGCCACCATTGGCCGATATCTGTCGTGAAGCGGGCGAACGCTTCGGCCGGCTCGCAGGGCACTCGTGCCGCCACGAGAACCCGGGGCCGGTCAGGGCTCATTGCTTTGGCGGATGTGAGCGGCGAACGCTTCGAGTTGCTGGGTCCAACCTCGCTCGGCCTGCTCGAGCCATCGGCGAAGATCGCTGAACGGTTCGTGGCGTAGTTCATAGACACGAACTCGAGTGTCGAAGTCGGGCTGCGAATCGGTAACCAGACCTCCTTCGCGCAGGATTCGTAGGTGTTTGCTCATTGTGGGTGGTGCCACTTCGAGCACGTCCGCCAGCTCACCGGCCCTATGCGGGCGAAGTGCAAGCAGTTCGATGGTGCGGCGACGCAGGGGATCAGCGAGCGCCGCCAGTGCCGTGTCGAGTGAGGCGCCGTCGGTGACGGCGTTCACGCCCAAGTCGTGGCGGTGATTGGTTGACCGAGTGACGCTTCGGCTTCGGCTCGAGTCACATCATGCACATGTGCTGCGAACGTCCACATGTGGCCTTCGAGATCGATGGCCCGGTAGGTTCGATCACCGTAGAACTGATCGGCAGGCTCCTGGGCGATCTCTGCCCCCGCAGCACGCGCCATGTCGCAGTGCGCATCGAGGGCATCGGCCAGTTGCACGTGCAGGCTCTGGGTGTTGGCGCCATCCAATCTGCGTGGACTTCGAATCGTCGACGTCCATTGGCCCCCGACCATGACCCGGCCCTTACCCTCGAGAGCCATTTCGTAGTGGCACGCCTCCGGTGCCTCCGGCGGTCCATCGATCGCCATGGTGATCTCAAAGCCGAACACGTCGACCAACCAGGCCAGGGCCGCTTTGGGGTCCTCGTAGTACACGCTTGCGGTGAATGTGGTGTCGTCCATACAGATAGTTTCCATATTCAGAAACTATCTGTCAACCCCTTCGTGACGTAGATCTCGCGTCCAGCGGACCCAGGTAATTGCTTCTCTCGTGGCAGCCCTACGCCCGTCGGGCCAGTGCCGTCCACGCGTATTCGTTGACGCGAACTTCGATGTTACGAAACCCGGCCTGTTGCAACCGCTTTGGCAACGCGTCTGGGTCGATAGGCATATACGTGTCCCCCTCATGGAAGTCACGCAACGCATCGGATGTAACGGAATCGACGGCGACCAACGGTGCGTCTGGTCGAATCACCCGCGCCACTTCGGCGAAAAGAGCATCCTGCAGTTCGGGTGACGGCACGTGGTGGAGCATCGAGAAGCAGACAGCTCCGCTGAATCGGGCATCGGGAAAAGACATCTCGGTGGCGTCGCCGGTGACCACTTCGACCAGGGCATTCTCGGCGTAGCGATCGCGCAGCCGAGCGGCGAGATCAGAATCGATCTCGATACTGGTCAATCGTGCGAGCAGCCTGGAAAAAACGTCGGTAGTGGCTCCATATCCTGGCCCGACCTCTAGAACGTCGTCTCCAAGGTCTAGGTCTCGTACCGCCCATGGAATCATGTGATCTCGGACCGCGTCGCGCCACTCGGCGCTGTCGCACACCAGGTGTCCTTCGTTCATGTGGACAGTGAACCACAGGTGCCTTGAGCTATGTCGCCCGTGTCGGCGTGCTCTGGACCTTTCCCATGTCGCGTTCAGTCCAAGTTCAAGACTCCAACACGAGATATAAGGAATCATGTTCCGCACTGGATGCCAGTCAGTGTCTGTTGCCGTAAGGCAGTCGTCGGTCCGAGGATCCCGCCTTACGTCCTTTAGATCGCCGGCCTCTTCAGGAGCTGGTCTGCATTGTCGCCGCCTCGACGATCTGGATGTCGGGCGGCTGGATTGCCAGTGGCCCACCGGCGACGGGGACTTGCCACACCATGGTCATGTACGGGGTGGGTTGGACAACTGTTCCGGCGACACACGGCGGATACCCCGTGATGGCAAGGGTGCTCGAACTCTTGGCCGCCGTCGTACCGGGTCCGCACACCTCGGTGCGCTGGTGCCACTGCACCAGGGAGCCATAGGGCATCGGCGGTGTCGTCACCGATGACGGATAGAGGTACATGGCCGCAGCGAGGACCTGGTCGCCCGATGGTGTGGTGGCGTAGACCAGTCCATCGATGCTGGTGGGATCGAGCGTGCGATTCACCGCTGCGTTCGCTGCGGCGATGGTCGGGTTCACGTAATACACGACGGGATAGGTGGTAGGCGACACGGGCTCGTAGCCTCCAGCGATGGCAGCCGATGGGGTGCTCAACGAATCCACGGCCTTGCTCGTTGCCTGGATGTATTGCGCCGCCTTGATCTGATCGGAGAAGGTCGGCTCTTGGGCGCATCCCGAGCGCGCCATATGGATCTGGTTGGCGTTGTTCCCGCCGTCGGCCAAAAGGAGTTGGGACTCGGCCGAAGGCAGAGCCGGTCCCGTGTAATGCCAGTCCTCCTTCACTGAATTAAGCCCCGCCGCGGCACTGGCGTCGGCGCCGTTCATGTTCATCGTGGTCCCCGGTCCCGCCATCGTCATGAGGGGACTGTTCGTGACGTCCAGGCCGGCATGATTCGTACCGGTACAGCTGGCGGTGCTGGCATCTGTGTTCGTCGAGCCGGACATGCTCATCCCGCTCATGCCCGACATGGCCGAGTCAGTCGACTGCGCTGGGGCAACCGGGTACAGGGCACTCAAGAAGAGGGCGAGGAGGACTCCACTCAGACCGATCCCGATCCATGGGCCGTGCCGTCGCCAGGACTCGGCGAGGGGGGTCCGTCCGACGGAGGGGGCGGCGACGAAGGCCGGCGTCATGGCCAGGGCCAACACAATGACCAGGGGACCGGTGTTGGGGTCGGTGCCTGATCCCGAGAAGATGCCGCCGATCCATCCTTGGGCAACGACCCACATCGCGAATGAAAGCAATCCACCGGCAGCGAGGAAGATGCCTGGACGACGAGACAGCAACGGGCCGAAGCCAACGATCAGCGACCCGATGGCCAACACCCAGCCTCCTGCATTCCCGACCGAGGCCAGCCCACTCCCGAGACTGTTGAGGAAGTGGTCGAACCAGCTCGGGTTCCCCGACGCCATGTCGGTGATTATCCCGGAGATGGAGCCTTCGGTCCGGTTCTGGGGGAGGAGGAACAAGACCGCGGCCAGCGACCAGTAGCCCGACCAGACGATGAGCGGCGTGACGCGGCCACCCAACCCCTGCGCAGAAGCCGACGAGTCCACTCCAACCGCCGAGTCGTCGGTGCGAGAGGTCGGCCAGGCCATCAACCCGAGGAGGCCGTACACGAGTACCGACCCCGGCGCGCCGCTTAACGGACTTGCGCTTCCGGTCAGGATCATGCCGAGCCCTTCGCCCAACACCCAGACGCCGAGGGCCCAGGCGAACGACAGTCCGAGCGCGGGCCGGACGGTCCGCGGAAACAACAGGCCGACGCCGATCACCAGTTGGACCAGCGCGAAGAATGTGTTCCACAGTGCGATGTGCGGCTCAATGAAGTGGCCGATGTTGGTGATGACCCACGACACGACGGCTGGTTGGCCGCTGGCGTTGGGCAGGATGAACGTCTCGACGAAGTCCCTCTTGAACATGAAGGGCTGGAACTGCAGCGCGGCGTCGAGGACCCAGAAGAGCCCGAGCACGATCTGGAGCGCCCTCTGCGTTCCGATGGGGCGCCAGAAGCGTTGGGCGATGCGTTCTGGCCCCGCGCCGTCTGTCGCCACGTCGACGTCAGCCTCGGTGTCGTTCTCGCTCACTGTGAAGGACCTCCTTTCGGATCTTGGATCGGCTGACCACCGTTGGTTTACGTGGAGGCCACTGACGGGATGGTGTGTCCGACCAGCCAGCTGAGGGACGAGAGTGCCTCGGCCAATGTCCAGTTCGGAGCGGACTGGTCATCCAGATTCTTGATCCCACCCGCGTTGAGCAGTCCTTTGAGCTTTGGGTCGAGCTGGCCGTGCAGGTTCGGGGGGTTCGAATCGCTGAAGCGTTCGTGGCCCGAGGAGTCGATAAGGAAGTAGCCGTCGGTGTGGTCCACGTCGTAGGTGAGCGGCGTGCCCGTGTACCAGTCGATTTTGGCCGGCTGCTCCTCGGGGACGATCTGCACCGAGACACCGAAAAACTTCCACAGGGCATCGAGGTTGGCCGGGGTGCCGGTGGCCAGGACCCAGTCAGCGCCGAATTCCTTCGAGTACGCGACAAGGCGCGCCGGGGTGTCACGCCCAGGATCCACGGTGATCTCCATGAACACCACCTTGCTCCCTAGACCCGCCGCCCGGACATTGCGCTCGAGAGCGCTGAACGCACCGGTGACCAACGGGCATTCGTCCTGGCAGAGAGACAGGAACGGGGCCATGACGATGTCCTTGCCGCGGTATTGGCGAAGTGAGGTCGGTGCCCCCGAGCTCGAGACCAAGGGGATATTGGGTATCGAGCGGTTTTCCACAATGCCCTGGGAAGCCGACGGAGCCGGCGGAGCCGGCGGATCGTCTGCGCTGCCGCACGCAGCGAGCAGCGTTGCGAGAACGACGAACACGAGCAGGACTCCTGCGGCAGACCGAGGCCGATGGGGCCGCCGGGACCAAACAGTCACGGCCCAGGACAAACGGGAGTGGATCTTGCGCCGGATTCCCGCGCTCCTTCTAACTGGCGATCGACCCGGTCCGCGCTGCGTTCATCCATGTGCATCCAACGCAGCGCGACGGGGATCATCGGCCACAGCATGAGCGTGTCGCCGACGACCCACATGATGTCGCCACCCACGTGCAGATCGGTGACGTAGGAGGGACCCCAGGTTCGATGCGTGGCGAAGTAGGCGGGGAACAGCTCGTGGCTGGCGCCGGCCAGCGAGAGCCCGGTGAAGGTGTCGATCGGGATGGCCATGAAGAGGTAGAAGAGCTGCAGTGCCGGGTGGAGCCGGTACTTGTTCGGATCGCTGCCGAAGATCTGGCGCCAGAAGAGGTAGCCCACCACGAGGAATGCGAGGTGCTCCGCGTTGTGCACGTTCTCGTGTTCGAGCGTGAGGTTGTACCAGCTGGTCAGGTGGCTGACCGGGATGATGACGGCGTAGAGCACGAACGCAGTGATCGGATGGCCGAAGAACTTGGCTATCCGTGAGCGCAGTACCTCGGTCACGACGATGTGGCCGGTGCCCGAGGTCGACCGCCAGGCCAAGTCCAGCGGAGAGGCGATGGCAAACAGGGGAGCAGCCACCATGATCAGGATCAGGTGCTGGATCATGTGATCCCAGAACAGCTCGCCGTCATAGACGCCGACGAAGCTGAAGATGGCCACACCCGTAGTGACCAGCGCACCGAGCCAGGCGATCGTTTTGCCCACTGACCAGGGGTGGCGCGGATGCAGCGCGTTGTTGCGTTTCACCGCCCAGAGGTAGAGGACTAGGGCCACCAGGATCATTGCCACTGGGACGAAGTCGAACTGCGTCGAGAAGAGGTGGTGGCCGGCCAGCGGCGGCAGAGAATCGTCGTCGAGGACTGCGATCACGATGGCGAACGGTACTACTACACACCGTAGTAGTACAACTACGGCGTGTAGTAGTAAAAAGGGCGGGTGAGTATGGACGCTGAGACGACAACCGATCCGGAGGATGGTCCATGAGGCGGCTGGGAGAGCTGGAACGCAGGGTGATGGACGTCCTCTGGGACTCTGAGTCCACTCCGCTCACTGGTCGAGAAGTGGCAGACCAGTTGCCCGACAGGGCCTACACGACGGTCCTCACCATCCTCGAGCGCTTGCGCCGGAAAAACCTCGTCGAGCGGAGCACAGACGGCCGGACGCATCGGTTCGCCGCGGCGGACACCCGGACGGCCTACCGAGCCGAGCTGATGATTGACGCCCTGGGTGAACCAACGGCGAACAGGAGTGCGGTTCTCGTCCGTTTCGCCGAGTCGGTGTCGCCCGCCGAGGCGGAGGTTCTCCGGCGAGCACTGGGTGAGGCCAAAGCGAGCCCCGGGGGGAGGGAGCGGTGAGCCTCCTCATCGCGGCGGGGTTTCTCGCAGTTCTTTCTGTTGTGCTCCTTGGCCCCTTGTCGAAGTGGCTCTCGCAGGCTGCGTGGGCGTCTCGAGCTCCGCGTGCGGCAGTGCTCTGCTGGCAATGCATCGGGCTCAGTGCGATCGCCGCCGGCATCGGAGCAGGGCTCTCTGTGGCGGTGGCCCGCTATCAGGTCGGCTTTGTCGGCGGTGTCCGCGAACTCGCCGACAGCCTCTTCAGTGGCCACCCTCTGGAGGGCCTGGGCCTCTACGAAGCACTCGCTCTCACCCTGGTGGCCGACCTCGGCATCGTGCTCGCCGTCATCTTCGGTTCCCTCGTCGTCCGCACGGTCCGGTCGAGGGCGCGGCATCGCCGCCTTCTGGATCTCGTCGCACATCAGTCACTCGCCTACCCCGGAACTGACCTCATCTCGGACCGCCGGACCGTCGCCTATTGCGTTCCAGGCGTCCATCCTCGGATCGTGTTGAGCGAAGGGACTCTGCGGCTGCTCGGTCCAAGGGAAATTGCGGCAGTCGTTGAGCATGAACGAGGCCATGTCCACGAGCGCCATGGGCTCGTGATGCTCCCGTTGCTCGGACTGAAGAATGTGTTTCGGTGGATTCCCTACGCTCGCCTTGCGACCCGGGAGATAGGCGCGCTGCTGGAGATGTCGGCGGACGACTATTCCGCTCGGCGCTGCGACCCACTGACACTCGCAGGAGCGCTCGTCGACATGGCGGCGTCTGGGTGCGCCCCGAGGTGTGCTCTTTCGGCCGCCGGCTCAGATGTCCCCCGAAGAGTCAGGCGGCTACTTTCAAGTTCTCGGAACTCCAAAAGGACTGCCGTGGCCTCTGGACTGCTTGCTGGTGCGGTTCTTGCTCTGCCACTGGCAGTTGTGGCGTTGTAGGGGATGAAGGATCCTGTCCATTCGTAGACCGTTCCACAACAGGTTGAATGCGGGCGGTTTCTGAACGCTCTGTCGCCTCGACCACCTGTATTGCTCTACGAAGGCGGTCTCCACATGCGCCAAACCGGTGGCCAATCGGCAGTTGGCCGGAACTTCTCAGTCACCACGTCAAAGCCGAATCGTCCGTACCACGCTGTATTCGACTCGCTCGAAGTGGTGAGGTAACACCCCACGCACTCCTCGTCGGCTGCATCTGTCATGGATCTCATCAGGACGCTCCCGGCCCTGGACCCTGTGCCCTTTGGCTTACACCGATCTCGCAGAGGTAGACGTGGGATCGTGCGTGTGGCCCGCATCCTTCACCTTTTGAGCTCGCAGCACGGAGCGAACCTTGGGCAGGACCCACGGCACGATCGGGGCCATGTGGGCCAAGGTTGCGATCTCCCGGCTCCTTGAGGGGGGGTACGACCCCGGAGGGACACACGGCGACGCCCACAAGGTGTCCGTCGTGAAAAGCACCGAGCAATGAGTCGACCCGAAGCGCATCAACACAATCTGCCGTCAAGTAAACGGGCGAGGACACGCTGTCGGCGACCCTCGTCTGGGATGAGGTGCACGACCTCCGGATAGCTCCAAAACGAGTCCGACAACACGGCACCGGCCTCGTGAATGGTCGCCTTGTCGAGAGGTTGAACGAGCATGCGTCTCGAAGGGTGCATGTGAATCCTCCCTTTCGTACTAAAAGAGAACGAGCAGGTGGTCGGGAAACGGCCTACCCCAAAGAGGCGAAGCCTGCTAGCAGGCCGTTGAGACCGATCCGGAAGCGGGTGCTGTCATCGGTGTTTGCGACGAGACGCGCAGCTCGGACGACCAGCGGCAGGTTCGCGAGGTCGGACTTGGCGAGGGCGTCCGCCGACCCAGGGACGCCTCGTCGATCGATCTCAGCGGTGCCCACCTCGGCCATCGCGTGCCCGACCACGAAGATGTTCAAGATGTTGATCATGTCGAGCGCCCGGGTGAGCGCGAACCCTGCGTCGGTAAGCACGCCGCAGACCACGTTCGACGGCCTCAAGGGTCTGGGGCGTCGCCGCAGGGCGGGTGAAGAACAAGGGAAGGACCCCGGGGTGGGCGAGCAGGGTCGCTCGGAATGTTTCGGCGAATCGGCGCAGCGTCACATCCCAGGGCAAGGTATCGGGATCTGGGACGGTAGAAGTCTGCTCTAGGACCCATTCGACCAGGCCATCGAGTAGAGCTGGCTATGTCGCCGTCGCGGGCGGCGGCGTCCCAGGATCTAGGACGCCGCCGCCCGCATTAGGCGCAATGACTAACTGGCAGCAATTCCTTGACCACCCGCTGCACCCGGGACCAGGACGGAACCGATTTCCGTCAGAGAGCCACCGGGGTTGATTTGGAACTCATCGACGATCCCGTTGCCACCGGTCTGGACATAGAGGTAATGACCATCGGACGAGACTGATCCGTCAACGGTTCCCGGGTCGGTCGGAGTGGCGCCGAGCAACGTAAGCGCTCCAGTGGCGCCGCTGACGTAGCCGCTGGTCGAGTTGGCCGCAGTGTTGCCCGTGTAGAGCAGGGAGCCGGTTGCGGTGACCCAACACAGTCCCGTTTGCCCGCTCGCCAGAGTGCTGATCGGCGTGAGGGTTCCGTTGTGATTGAGACCAAACGTGGCGAGTGCACTTGGACCTGCTTCTCCCACCACCAGATGACCCGCCGGGTCGAAGGCCAGAGCAAAGGGAACCGTCCCTGGCTCGGGGGTGATGATCGGCAAGGGTGACAAGAGGCCAAAGAACCCAACGTTGAAGACCTCAATGGCGTTGGTAGTGGCCTTCGTCGTCACGATCAGCTTGGAACCGTCGGGCGAGTAGATCACCTGACCCGGCGTGTGGGTGAACTGCGTGGTGTCGGTCGGTATGGTCAAACCGAGGTTCCGATTGGATCCCGGAACCGGGAAGAGATGGCCGAAGAAGGAGTAGAACTCTTGGACCGACCCTCCGTTTTGTGCGTTCAGCACCGAGACCAGATCACCATGCACGGCAACGCTGACTGGGAAGGTCCCACCAGAACCAACGACCTGGCGAAGGCTCAGCTGATCGCCGTGGACGGTGAAGACAGAGACCGTATTGCTTCCCGCATTTACCGCGTAGAGCGAGGAATGGGCCGAGTCATTGGTCAAGGAACCTTCCGAACCGAGATGGTCGACTTGTGATCCATTCAGCTGGCCGCCCAGTCCACCCGTTCCGTACGAATTGGCCAGCGTGAGGGTACCGTTGGGAGCACGGTCGTAAGCCACCACCTGGTTTCCAGCAAGATTGTCTGTTTGGACGAAGACGGGATGTTGAAACCCTCCGCCAAAGTTCGGTTCCGGGGCAGGCCCCGAGGCGCCAGCCGCGATGGGTGCGGCGAAGGCCGACAATCCCAGAGCGATGCCTGCCCCTGCCACTAGACGAGTAAGTCTTTTCATTGCATCTCCTTAGAAGTGAAACAACGCTTGCTCCTTACAGTCCTCGATTCGTACGAAGCGTTACGCGACACCACGAAATGGCTGAACTGAACGAGTCCAGGCCGTAACGGATTGAGGCGGCAAGGGACTAAACGTCGTGACGACCCGTCTGGCTCAGCGCCAATCTCCGGTTCGCCCAGAACGAACAGTGGGCGCGATGCCGTTTTGGGATCTGGGACTTATGCTGCGAAGCGTGGAGCCCGACATCGAGCAACTCGAACGCCTACGCGAGGGCGACGAGAAGGCCTTCGTCATGGTCGTTGCGCGCTATCACCAGCCGTTGCTTCGCCTTGCTCGGACTTTGGTTTCGAGCGAAGAGGTCGCCGAGGAGATTGTCCAGGACACGTGGATGGGCGTCGTCCGCGGGATCGAGCGCTTCGAGGGTCGATCGTCGTTCAAGACTTGGCTTTACAGCATTCTCATCAACCGTGCGCGGTCGGCCGGTGCCAAGGAGCCTTCGACAACCCCAATCGAGTCACTCCATTCGGTTGACCCCACACGGTTTGATGCACAAGGGCAATGGGCCGATCCTCTTGACCGATGGCGCGACGACAGTGAGAGCCGTCTCGACGCGGCGACTTTGGCCCCTTTGCTCTCGTCTGCTCTCGACGATTTGGCACCTCGTCAGCGTCAAGTTGTCCTCCTGCGAGACGTCGAGGGTCTTTCCAAGGACGAGGTGTGTGGGGCATTGGGCATCACAAGCGGCAACCAACGAATTCTTTTGCACCGGGGACGTGCTCGCCTGCGCGAGATACTCGATTCCAAGGTTGAGAAGGACTAAGTGATGCTGACGCAACGAAGGAAAGACTTGGTGTGTCAGCAGGCCGTCGAATTGGTAACGGACTACCTCGAAGGAGCTCTCTCTCGCCGAGATCGCCGTCGGTTCGAGCGACACCTTCGTGGCTGTCCGAATTGCTCTGCATATTTGGAGCAGATCCGGGCAACCATTGCGCTCGCTGGCTCCGTGGAGCCGGAGGAGCTGACCACCGAGGCCACTCAGGATCTCGTCGACCTGTACCGGCGATGGCGTTCCGATTAGAGGCGTCTGACCTACTGTCTAAATTGCCCGGTCCCGGGAGCGCCCGGCTTGCTCCCGGGCGCATCAATATCCTGCGCGGGAGCTGCTTCGCACGCGGTCGGTGCCGCAGACCTCGCTGCAGGGAAGGTGGTCGATACGTCCTCGGCAACCGGAGTCGACACACGCGGGGAGACTTCGCCGCCATCGGATCCATCCACATCGACGATCCCTGTCGTGGCCGCCTCGTCGAGTACCCCCGTTCCCGCTCCAGGTGGTGCCACGTCCAGCAATCCGCAAGCCAATCCGCCGGCGCGAGCAACTGCTACGCCATCGGGAGCGCAAGGAGAAACTCACAAAGCACCACGAGGAGGCGTACCCTTGAGCCACTTGTGAACTGTGCGGCAGTTCCCGAGGCGGTAGGCAGCCACGTGTTGGCTTGAGCTGAGAAGTCGCCACGAAGCCTTGGAGCTGGGAAATGAATGCCTTCATTGGGCGACGGCAATCCATGGGCACGGCTGGCGGGCGGTCGACCGATTGCACAACATCGGGAAGCAAACGGTCCGTATCGTAGAAGTGCGCCGACTTTCTGGAAGAACTCAATGACGAGGCAGGGTCCACCAGCATCGAGTCGTCCGTAACACGGAAATACCCAAGAAGCTCTGACGATTTTCGGGGTGAGGACTACCGTATGGCTGCACGAAAGCGGGGCACGTCGAGGAGCCTCCGGCAGTCGAAGGGAATGGTGGGTGGAGCAGTCCGTCGATTGGGTCGACTTGCCGGATGGGACATCGGTGGCATACGCAACTGCCGGCGTGGGACCGCCGCTCCTGTTTGTGGGGGGTTGGCTGAGCCATTTGGAACTGAGCTGGGATCTTCGAGCGGAACGTGCCTTTCTCGAGGCCCTCGCCAACGGAAGAACCCTGGTGCGCTACGACCGATCCGGCTGCGGGATGTCCGACCGACCAAAAGAGGGAGGGTGGTCGCTGGACTTAGAGGAGGTCACAATTCGCGCCGTCATGTCGGCCGTGGGTGGCCCCAAATTCGACCTCATGGGCAGTTCGCTCGGTGTGCCCATTGCTCTCGATTGGGCCACACGACATGCCGAAACCGTCAATCGGCTGGTTCTCTATGGCGGTTGGGCACGAGGCCAACAAGTCGCGGCACCACAGGTACGAAACCACGTCGTGGGACTCATCCGCAGCGCCTGGGGCCTGGGATCAGATGTCCTGACAGAGATGTTCGCGCCAGAGGCGTCGGCAGAAACACGCGCCGCACTTTCCAACTATCAACGCCAGTCATCTTCGGCGGAGACCGCCGCCGAGCTTCTTGTCGCCTGCTACGAAGTTGATGTGTTGGATCGCCTCGGGGACGTCACTGCTCCAACCCTTGTGCTGCACCGTCGATACGACCGCGCCGCACCTCTGGAGCAGAGCCAGCTCATCGCATCGCGCATCGAAGGTGCGCGGCTGGTTGAACTTCCTGGACGATCTCATCTTCCCTACGTCGGTGATGTAGATGCTCTCGTTAGCGAGATCCGTCGCTTCCTCGAGCTCCCATCGCTGCGCAAGACTGCCGTTCCGACTCTGACCAAGAGGCAGAAGGAGGTGGCAGATCTCGTCAGCCAGGGCATGACGAATCGAGATATCGCTCAGCGGCTGTGTATCGACGAACGAACCGCTGAAGGTCACGTTGAACGGATCCGCGACAGGCTCGGGGTTCGCTCCAGGGCGCAGATCGCGGCCTGGTGGGTGGCTTCACGGGCCTCAAATTGAGGTAGTTCTACGCCTGACATCAGTCCATCGTTCTTCGACAATGGAATCATGACGCTCAGGAACCAGTTCACTCCGCCGGTTTTTCCGGTCCCTGCCGAGGCCCGGTCGTGCCCTCCATCACGGCCGGATTCGTGTATTGGGGGAGGCGAGATGGCAGGCACCATGTATAAAGCGGCCTGGGGCCGCGTCTTTGCTCTCGTGTATGACACGGCTTTTATCCTCGCGGAGCGGCGTGGGCTCCGAGATGTGCGCAAAGACCTCGTCGGGCAGTCGAAGGGGCGAGTGGTCGAACTCGGTGCTGGAACGGGACTGAACCTGGAGCACTACTCCGTGAATGTCTCAGAACTTCTGCTCACCGAACCTGATCCGCACATGGCGGCGAAGCTTCGGAAGCGAGCAGGCTCCTTGGAGCTTGATGCCAGGGTCGTAGAAGCTCCCGCAGAGGAGCTGCCCTTCGAGGACGCAAGCATCGACACCGTGGTATCGACGCTGGTTCTTTGCACAGTCCAGAATCCCCACCGGGCGCTCGCTGAGGTGGCGAGGGTTCTGCGTCCTGGTGGATCGCTTCTCTTTGCTGAGCATGTCCGATCAGCGTCTCCTCGGGCAGCATGGTGGCAAGACAAACTCAAGACACCGTGGAGTTGGTACGCGTGCGGCTGCCAATGCAACCGTGACACCATCTCTGCCCTCCAAGCGGCCTCTTTCCAGGTCGGACACGTAGGACAAGACCGTCTCCGCTGGATCAGTCCGGTGGTCCGGCCATTGGTGGTCGGATCGGCTTTACCGTCCCGAGCTGCCTACGCAATCGGACCTGAAGTGCCGCTGCCGACCTCCGGGGGCACTGCCCCCGACTGCACGACCGATTGTGCTTACTAAGGAGGAATTTCGTGCGCAACAAGGCAGTGGTGAGCCTCACAACCGGCCTCGAGGATCCCGAGAAGGTGACGGTGGCGCTGCTCGTGGCAGTCGCCGCCGCGGAGGAAGGTCGAGCCGCCATGATGTTCCTCACCAAAGAGGCGGTGCGGCTCGCAACCGAGGGGACCGCCACCGGGACCGCGTGCGAGGGTTGCCCGGCTCTTCCCACACTGATGGAGCGCTACGTCGCCGCTGGCGGACGTTTCCTCGTCTGCCCGATCTGCTTCGTGGCCAGAGGCCTCGATGAATCTCGGATCGTCGTTGGGGCAGACCTCGGTGGGACCGTCCCTTTGTGGCAGTGGATCGGCGACGACCACGCGATCTCTTTCAGCTATTAATGGTGACGGACCAGCAGCAGAAGATCGAGGAAGCACTCGCAGCGTGGGGCGCATACGATCGCAACGATCTGTTGCCCATCTTTGCCGGGTCCGCGAATAGGGTCCGGTGCACTGGGTGACCCTGGCTGACGGACATGCCGCGTAGCTCGTCGTGAGTGATCAAGAAGCCCGCGCCGCCCTGAGCGACACTCGGCTATCCAAGGACTTGCGTCCGGCAAGATCGTTTATCCGACCCAGCGCCCAATCACGTGAAAGAGACGAGCCGCGAAGCGTATTCTCGATGAAGAGTAAGCTCGTCGGGCTGCCACGAGGAGGACCGATGACACCAGGAGAGGAGTTTGTCCGTGCACTTGTCGCCAAGGACGCCCACGGACTGAAGGAGCTCTTGAGTCCCAGCGTTGACTTCAAGGCTCTCACTCCCGGTCGCTTTTGGGAGTCTGACAGCGTCGATGAAATCGTCGACGAAACGCTTCTCGGAGCGTGGTTCGAGCCATCGGACGAGATCGAGACGGTCGACTCAGTCGAGACCTCGAAGGTTGGCGACCGTCATCGGGTGGCCTATCGGCTTCGAGTCCGCAATTCTGATGGGCGCTTCGTTGTCGAACAGCAGGCCTACTACGACGTCGCCGAGGGCACGATCTCCTGGCTCCGAATCCTCTGTGCCGGCTACCAACCTCTGACTTGACAGCTGATTCGGAATTCGCTGTAAGCCGGGGCTATTTGCCACCCTGCATCACGAGCAGGGCACCCAAATCGCCGGCTGACTCAGCTGACCGCCACGGAGGCGTACCGAATGCCAATGGCGAGAAGGAGCAGTCCTAGCAAGCGACAGATCACTGATTCAGGCGGGTGCGGTTGGAGTCCTGCACCCGTCCATCTACCGATCTGACTACCGATGCCGAGTGCGATCCTCAAACGGACATCCCGATGTCGCGATCTCTTAGTGGACCGCTCTTCAACGGGGTTGAGTTCAGGCAGATTCGGTGGACATTCCGTAGACGGGAGGCCAGCTGAGAGGGCTCGCCGGGACTCCGTGGACGAACTCAAACACCTTCGCCAAGGCGAGGGTCGCGGGTTCGAATCTCGTCTTCCACTCTCGAGAAGGTGTCCTCTAGCTGGGCTGATGCGAGCCCTCCCGCTGATTCACGCCACTGTTTCTGCCCATCACTGCTCATCACGGGACCAGGCAGGAGTGATGGATGCGTCGAGGGCTCAATTCGTCAGCGGGGGACTGCTCATTTGGGCTGCGGGTCTACGCGGGGACTGATCCGGTCTCGGGAAGGCATCGTTGGCTGAGACGCACGTGCAGGGCGACCGCTCAGCTGCCGAGCGAGAGCTCACAAAACTCCAAAGGAGCTACGGTCAGTGAGGTGATCCGATTCGCCGATTGCGAATTGAACCTGGACCGCATCGTCCTTCGACGGGGTGGCGAGGAGATCCGGGTCGAGCCTCAGGTGTTCGACGTGCTCGCATACCTCGTCAAGCACCGCGGCACGGTGGTGCGCAAGGAGGAACTGCTCGACGCGATCTGGGGTGACCGCTTCGTGAGCGAGTCCGCACTCACGACGCGGATCAAGGCGGTCCGCCAGGCCGTCGGTGACGATGGCAGCCAGCAGTTGATCATCCGGACGGTGCATGGCAAAGGCTACGAATTCGTGGCGACCGTGGAGGAGATCGAGGAGGGCCGGACCGGGGTCGCATTGTCCCCTGTTGCCGCGGGAGCGTCGATCGGCGTCCGGGTGCAGCCGTTGATCGGACGCGAGGTGTTGCTGGAGCAGCTCGCCGAGATGATCGTCGATCACCGGCTGGTCACGTTGATCGGCCCGGGGGGCGTGGGGAAGACCTCGCTGGCGATGGAGCTGGCCCGCACGGTTGGTGGCCAGTTCGAGGATGGTGTCCACGTCGTGGAGCTAGTAGGAGTCGTCGATCAGGACGCTACGGCCGCGGCGCTTGCCACGGCCATCGACGTGAACCTACGGAAGTCGAGCTCGATCGACGATGCCATCATCGATCTGCTGCGTCCCCGGCACAGCCTGCTGGTGCTCGACAATTGCGAGCATCTGATCGAGCCCGTGGCCGAGCTTGTGGCGCGGATTCTGCGCGAGGCTCCCACCATCGCGATCGTCGCCACCAGCCGGGAACCGCTGGCCGTGGCCGGTGAGCGACTCTGGACGGTAGATCCGCTGCCGACCGGACCCGTGGACCTGTTCGCGTCGGATGTGGCGCTCGGCGAACTGGCCGAGATCCCCGCCGTCGCGCTCTTCGTTGCTCGAGCCAAGGCCGCTGACCCTTCCTTCGCCCTGGACGAGATCATTGGGCCGCTGGTTGTCGAGATCTGTCGACGCCTCGACGGAATCCCGCTGGCGATTGAACTGGCCGCGGCACGGGCGCGTGCGATCGGCGTTGCCGAAGTCGCTCATCGCCTTGACCAGCGTTTTGGGGTACTCAAGGCGATGCGAAGGGGAAGCGACCCTCGGCACCGGACCATGCACGACGCCATCAGCTGGTCCTACGACATGCTCGAGCCCGACGAGCGGGCCCTCTTCACTGCGCTGTCAGTGTTCGCCGGTTCCTTCGAGCTGCGCTCGGCAGAGGCAATGGCCCCAGGAGGCGACACCCTCGACCTGCTGACCCGGCTCACCGAGCGCTCCATGCTTGCTGTGCGTCCACAGGCAGGGGGCTCGACCCGCTACGAGCTGCTCGAGACGCTCCGGGAATATGGGCGGACCCGCCTCAGCGACGCCCGAGCCGCTGAGCTGTTCGCCGCGCATGCGAGACATTTCGCCGCCGAGGCCGGAAGGGTCGAGTCTGAGCTGTGTGGTCCCGGCGAAGGCGACGCGATCGCCAGAGCGGAGTCCTCGCTGGCCGACCTACGAGCCGCGCAGCGCTTTGCTCTGGAGCTTGGGGCTCTCGATGTCACCTTCGGTCTGATCACCTCGATCCGCGAGTTCGCCATGCGGGCCATGCGCTACGAAGTGTTCGCATGGGCCGACGCCGCCTGCAACGCGCCGGGTGCGCTCGACCACCCACTGGCCCCGATGCTCACTGGGATTCGGGCGTACGGTGCCTGGGTCCGAGGGGAGTTCGATCTCGCGGTACAGCTTGCGGAGGAAACGCGCCAACTGGAGCGCCGACTGTCGGTCTTCCCCAGTGGCCTCGCGGAACGAACCTTCGCCAACGTGCTCTACCTCGTGGGCGAGCCGACGAAAGGCCACGCCGAGGCGCTTCGCCAAATCGAGCTGGCCGAGGAGTCCGGCAACCGGTCGCGACTTGTCCACGCCTGCTATCTGGGGGCGGTGGGACACAGCTCGAACGGTGCCTACGAAGAGGCCGAGGCCCTCATTGCACGAGCCAACGACGTGGCGAAGCTGACGATGTCACCGACGGACCTGGCGTCGGTCGAGGTCGCCCGCGGGTTTGCCAGCCGAACCGAGGACGAGGCTCTGGAGGCGTTCACCGCGAGCGGCCGGATTGCAGGTGCTGTCGGAAACCGCTGGATGCACGGGTTCGCCGTCACCGAAGCGAGTGGACTCCTGGTCTCTCGAGGCGAGCTCGAGGCCGGGTGTGCGGGTCTCGCCGATATGGTCGGAGTCTGGGACCGCGCCGGGGACTGGTCACAGCAGTGGCATACCCTGTCCCGCTGTGCGATCGCCCTCGATCGGATCGACCAAGCCGAACTCGCCATCGAGCTGTTCGGTGCCATCGAGAGGCACGCGATGCTCGGCGTGGCGCCGATGTCGAGCACCCTGCATGACCTCGCCTTCGCCACCAGAGATCGGCTCATGGACTCCTTGGGGACCGAGCGAGCCGGCGAACTGCTCGCGGCCGGTGCCCTCTGTCCGGTAGGGGACATCGTCTTGCGGACCCGACGAGCGCTCAGCGGGGCGAGCTGATCTCGGCCTCAGCGTGACCTCGAGGTGCGCATCCGCCCGACCGCCGCCAAGATACTCGACGAGGTGCTGACCGAGTTCGGACGCGTCAAGGCCCAACCCCGCGAGCAGGTTGGAACGACGCCGCCGCAGGAACGGGAGACCCAGCAGGTAGAGGCCTTGCATGCTCGCGACGCCGCCGTCATGGTCGACCCGGCCGCGGCGGTCGAGCGCTCGGGGATCCAACCAGCTGTACGTGGGGCGGAACCCCGTCGCCCAGATCACCGTTCCGAAGCGGGCCAGTTCGAGCTCGGTCGGTACCTGGGTCGAGGACGGTCGGACCCGGCTTGACCGCAGGGCCGACGAGATCGGCCATGTCGTGCTCGTCGACCCAC
Organism: uncultured Acidimicrobiaceae bacterium; assembly: GCA_963850185.1. Taxonomy (GTDB): domain Bacteria; phylum Actinomycetota; class Acidimicrobiia; order Acidimicrobiales; family RAAP-2; genus Bog-473. Next base: position 211,237 of record CAWKKE010000010.1, on the reverse strand, counting down.
TCGTCGATGCGGCGGAGGAGCCTGGCCTCCTTCAGATCGGCATTGGCAACGAGGCTCCCCAGGCCGCCCGAGCACAACGCTGTCGTGCCGCGGATCGCCATGAGGCGCCCAACGAGCTGGACGCCGAGGGCCTGCAAGGAAGGGAGGTCGACCTCTCGCCCGTCATCGCTTCCGACCACCTGCACCGATGCGTGCCGGCGGGCACGCTGGAGGTCCTCCACCTCATCCCATCGCTCGTCGAGTTGGCCGATCCTGTCCAGCCACCGGTAGATGTCACATCCTCGATACGAACGTGGCAGCCGTATGTGCTCGCCGACCGCGATGGTGACGTCACGGCCGGCTCGTTGCAGCTCGTCCGCGATCTGCACCCCAGACGCTGACGCACCCACCACCAACACGCGGCCGCGGTCGTCGATCTGGGCCGGTCGCCGGTAGGACAGAGAAGTGAGCTGCTGGATTGCCTGTGGGAGGTCGGAGGCGAAAGCCGGGACGCGGGACTCGCTCGACCCGCCCGTGGCAGCGACGACCGCGTCGCAGCGCCAGGTCCCCCCGGTCGTGCGAACCTCAAAACCGTCGGCTGGTGCGACACGCCGCCTCCACCTCGATTCCGGTATGCAGCGGCGGGTCGAAGGAGAAGCGGTATGCCTCCAATGCCGCCACGGTCTCCGCCGCGGTCATGTACCCATCAGGGTCGTCGCCCTCGTAGCGTGCGCCAGGCAGCGCCGTCATCCAGTTCGGTGTCAGTAGGCGGAGCGAGTCCCAGCGTTCGGTTCGCCATGAGTGGGCCACCTCTCCCCGCTCGAGCAGCACGTGGTCGACGCCGGCCCCGGTGAGGTGATGGCTCATGGCGAGACCACCGGGGCCGGCTCCGACGACGACGACCGACGTATGCACTTCAGGCTCTCGGTCGCGGGCGGCGTGGTTCAGGCCACCGTGACCTGCACGGTCGTCGGGTTGGTGACGATGTCGAAGACAGCGGAACGCTTCTGGGACTGCGCCACGAATGGCCTCGATGTCAGCCGGGCTCGCGTCAGCGTCGATGTCGAACCGGACGTCGATACGGTCGAAGCCGTTGCGGACGTCAGCATCGATGCCGAGGATGCCCTGGAGGTCCATTTCTCCCTGCACAGTCGCGGTCACCGAGCGCAGCTGAACGCCGCGGTTGGTGGCCACGGTGGCCACGCCTGCGGTGAGGCAGGAGGCCAGGGCCCCGAGGACGATCTCGGGAGGGGTCACACCGTTGTCCTCCGATGCGAACACTTCGGGATGGTCCGCCTCGATGGTGTACGCCTGCCGGTGGGAGTGCTGGTCGCCGAGGCCAGAGAAGTCGGTGATGGTCGAGCGGCTGTGCGTGCCGTTCACCCACTCGCAGCGAGCACGCCACTGGAACTGCGCCGCCTCAGGCGCATCAGTCAGCGCCTGCCGGGCGCCCCGGAGCGCCTCGATGTTGACACCGTTGTCGACGGTGGGGGCTTCGGTCTGAGTCATGGTGGGTCCTTTCGGTCCGGTGCGACGGCGGGATGTCGCCGCTGACTCCACTATCCGGGATGGCCGTCTGCAGGTCATGAAGACGGAGTGGTGATCCCCTGACGATCGTCTCCAGGAGATCTCCACAAGAACTTCAAGACCATTTCCGGTCGCCGGCGCATGATGTGTCCATGGCATCCCACGACGAAGACACTGCGACCGCCACACCGTCCCACCGCTGGGAGGAGGCGGGGGAGGCGTGGGGGAGCAGGGCCATCGACTGGTCGTGCCTCTACGAGCACTACTCGCTCGACATGCTGGTCGCACTGCTCCCCAGGCTCGGGGTCGGTCCGGGGACCTCGCTCCTCGACGTGGCCTGCGGTTCCGGACTTGCCGTTCGCGTCGCAGACGGCATGGGGGCCGACGTCGCCGGCATCGATGCAGCCGCCGAGCTCGTGGCGGTGGCGTGCGACCGCACGCCGACCGCAGATCTGCGAGTTGGGTCGATGTTCGAGCTTCCCTGGACCGACGGGCGTTCGACGCTGTCCTGTCGGTGAACGGCATCTGGGGCGGCTGCGGTGAGGCGCTCGACGAAATCCATCGGGTGCTGAGACCCGGCGGGCTGGTTGCCATCAGTTTCTGGGGGCAGGGCCCACCCCTTGACATCCGTGAGGTGTTCAAGGTCTTTGCGTTTCACGCTCCTGAGCAGCACCGGGGCTCGATGCGACGCCTCAACGACATCGCCGTGCCAGGCGTCGCCGAGGAGATGTTGGAGAGGAGTGGCTTCTCGGTGCTCGAGCGCGGCGGCCGCGTCTCGACGATGGAATGGCCGGACGCGGACACAGCGTGGCGGGCGATATCCAGCGTGGGACCGGCGGTCCCCGCGCTGCGCTCAAACGACCCGGCGATCTTGCGAGACGCCGTGCTCGCCGCGCTCGAGTCATGTCGAGATCAACGAGGGGTGTACCGCACCCGTAGCGACCACCAGTTCGTGGTCGCTAAGTCGCCGGAGCACATCTCCTGACAAGCGCTTGGTGGGCGACGGATCGTAGGCCCCAACAGATCCACTTCAGGCACGTCCACTAAATCCTCTAGTGGACTTTGTGTCGAAGTGGTCGTTGTCGGATCACGACGGTAATTGATCGACAGGACCTTTTTGGACGGCATGCATGCTGAGCTGGAGTTCATCTACACGTCAGCTCGTCAACTCTGGCGAGCAGCGGCGTACGCCGCCAGGACCCGCCTGCGGGCGAAGGCGTGATCGATCATCGGATGAGGATATGTTTCGCCCAGGGTCACTCCTCGCAGCGCCAATTCTGCAGGTGGTGCGGTCCAAGGCGCGTGAATCCACCGGGACGGAAGGTCCGAGAGTTCGGGGACGAAGGCCTTGATATACGTGGCGTCGTGGTCGAATTTCTGAGACTGCCGAATCGGATTGAACACTCGGAAGTACGGCGCAGCATCCGGGCCCGTTCCGGCAACCCACTGCCAATTCCCCACGTTTTGTGCGACGTCGCCGTCGACGAGATGGAGACGAAACCAGCGTTCTCCGATCTGCCAATCGACCAGAAGATCCTTGACAAGGAAGGAGGCCACGACCATCCGCACCCGATTGTGAATCCACCCGGTGCTCGCCAGCTGACGCATGCCCGCGTCAATGAGTGGGTAACCGGTTAGGCCCTTCTGCCATGTTTCAATGTCGGCAGGATCGTTTTCCCATCCCATGTTGATCAGATCTGTCCGGAGCGGAGCGTTGACCAAGGAGGGCACTTCCCAGAGTAGGTGGGCGTACCAATCCCTCCAGGCCAGTTGCCTCACGAACGCGGTTCGCCCCTCAGTGGAGTCGCCGATTATCGAAGCGACCGTGAGAGGTCCCAGCGTCCCGAAATGCAGGTCTGCCGACAGGCAGGAGGTTCCGATCAGATCCGGTCTGTCCCGGGTGTGTTCGTAGTCGTCCACCTTCTCCACGAATCGGAAGAGTCGATCCATGGCGGCCTCCTCGCCGCCAACCTGGAATGCCTCGTGTTCGAAGTCGGGCAACCCCGCACCTACCTCGCCGGCGATTTCGACGCTGCTCGGTGCGGGCCATCGTGGCGGGGCATGTTCGCGCCACTTGGCGTAGAAGGGAGCGAAGACCCGAGAAGTGTGGCCCTTACGTGTCACTACTGAACCTGGTGGGTGCATCAGCGTGCCCCACCAGAGCTCAAAGTCGACACGGAGCGCCGCTTTGACGGTGAGGTCACGGTGGCGAGCGTACGGCGTGACATCTGCGTTGGCGTAGACGGCGACGGCGTTGCACGCCTCCGCAACTTGAGGTACCAACTCCTTTGGATCACCCCGCAGCACGAGGAGTCGTCCTCCCTCAACCCGCAGGCTTTGGTCGAGGGCGTGGAGGTGGGCCAGCAGTTGGCGGCGTCGGGATTGGCCGGCCGCAGCGAACAGGATCGGGTCCAGCACGTAGAGCGCAACAACCCGGTCGACACTCTGGGTAGCCGCAGACCAGGCGGGATTGTCGCCAAGCCGAAGGTCCCGACGAAACCACACCACCCCTTGGGTCGTCACCGACCGGGGCATTGGCCACCCGAGCATCTGCCGCCCATGCAGCCCATGCGCCGGGCTCTCACCTGGGAAATGCAAGAATCATGAGGGTTGACCAACTGAGATGCGTCGCGGTCGAAGCCAGGATCCCCCCGCTCCGCGCGCGTTGCAGCGAGAAAATGATCCCCATGGCTGCCGCGGCAAAGACGAGGGCGACGTTCCCCGTCGTCGCCGTCACCGCCACGTAAATGCCGACGGTGCCGGCGACAGGCGTGTGGGATCCCAAGGCATCGAACAGGGCGCCGCGGAAAAAGAGCTCTTCTCCTACGCCGTTCACAAGGGCCACAGTCAGTACCAACACCGCAGGCCCGGCATCGGCCTTGATGAGGACGTTGTGAAGGGAATTCGAGATCAGCGGGAGACGTTGACCGATCAGATCGGCGGCAACAAATCCCAAGAAGGCCACGATCCCGAGCGCGAGTCCGCCGAGCGAAGTGGCGAGCCGGGACGATCGGATCGCATCGAGTTGGATTGGCCCCGAGATCACCGATCCCACGATCCAGATGCCGCCGACCAGGAACCCAAGAACGAAGAAGGTTGTCGATCCTGAGGGAGCGCGCAGTGTGGTCGCCAGCACGGCGGTCCCCACCACGAGAGTGACTGCTACGGAGACGCGGCGCCGCGTCTGGGATCCGACATGCTCAGTGAGTCCGGGGTGCTCACGAAAGCGATTAAGGGCGTGCATGCTGCCGCGCCTCCATTGTGGTGCGATGGTCCCGGACCTTCAGAGCGTCCATCACGGCCGACTCAAAGCTCATTGGCTCGTGCGCCAGCAGTTCGTTGATTCGGGGGTCATGCACAACGACCTCGTTGGACATCGAATCGACAAGGGCTTTGGCCGTCCTTAGGTCGACCTCGGTGATGAAACGCAGCCAGTGGGAAGACAATCTTGGGGAGAGAAGAGGAATTGGAATGATCTTGTCCTCCTGAGACCCATGAGTCGGCTGACGGTTGTCATCATGCGCCGGTACGTGAGAGCGTCGGCTCCGCCGATCTCATAGGACTCGCCCACCATGTCCCGCCGCCCGAGGACCTCTATCAAGTAGAAGAGAGCATCCGCGAGTGCGATCGGCTGTGTGCGCGTCTCGACCCAGCGCGGGGTGATCATCAGCGGAAGGCGGAACACAAGCTGTCTGAGGATCTCCCAGCTGATGCTGCCATCACCGATCACTATCCCCGCTCGGAGGGCTGTGGTCGGGGCCGAGTCCAGCAGAATGTGTTCGACTTCGCGTCTGCTGCGAAGGTGTTCTGAGAGGTTCTGGCCGTCGTCGCCCAATCCCCCTAGGTAGATGACCTGGGTCACGCCTACTGTTCCGGCCGCCCGCGCGAAAGCCTTGGCTCCGGCGCTGTCTCTCGCGGCAAAGTCTGTGCCAGCCATGGAGTGAACGAGGTAATAGGCAACCTCATGATTCTCGAGGGCGGGCGGCAGGCTCGCGACATCATCGATGTCGGCATGTTTCGCTGACCCTGCACCTCGGTACCTATCGGGCCTACGCGTCAGAGCGGTGACCTGGTGTCCTTGCGCGGTCAGGAAGGTTGCGAGGGCGGAACCGATGAATCCGGAAGCCCCGGCGATCGCGATCTTCATCGGAGTCCCTTTTGTTGCGCCGACCCCGTGTTTCGACGGCGTGGGTGGGTCCTCGACCGTTCCCCAATGCTCATCGACCCACTCCCGTTCGCTCTGCGCACCAAGTCCAGAGCGCCCGGCCGTCGTCTGCAGTCTGGGAAGCCGACCGACGGGTCGTTGGCAGGTAATACTCTCCACGCCGGTGCCTGTCGTGCCACAGGCCGTCGACTGGCGCCGACGCCATGGTCCGACGAGGTTCGTCCGCCGCCAGCCAAATCACGGTGTCAGCGCCCTGCGCCGGGGTCCGAAGAAGGGGACCGAGATTGGCGAAGGAGGGTAGACCAGCGGCCAAACCTGGTGTGTCCACCCAGCCGGGATGGACCGCGTAGCTGGCCACGCCCTCATCTGCCCACCGGCGGGCCCATGCGTGGGACAGCACGACCTGCGCTCGCTTGGCCTTCCCGTAGGCGACAGCGCCACGGTACCGATGTGGACCGATCTCAATGTGTTCGGGATCGAATCGTTGCGTGTACATGCCGCCAGATGTCACGGTCGAGATGACGGATCGCTCCGCCCGGAGCAAGAGCGGCGCCAAGAGCCAACTGAGGCGGAACGGCGCGAGCACATGCGTCGCCAACGTTCGCTCCGTAAGAGCTCCTCTGCCGTCATCTGAGAGTCCAAAGTCAGGGAAGAGGGCGCCAGCATTGTGGATGAGGCCATGTAGCTCGCCGCGCGTAGACGACACGCGCTCGACGAAGGCCAACACCTCTTCAGCGTTGACGAGATCCACTTCTGCCGCATGTATTGGGCCCGGACCTCCGGTAGCTTCGGCTTGCCTGAGAGCCGACCGCAACCGTTCGGAGTTTCGGCCGACGAGCCAGACTTCTGCACCTAACGCAGCGAGCTGTACGGCCGCTGCCTGACCGATCCCGGAGGACGCTCCCGTCACGATCATGGTCTTGCCTTCGAGTCGGGCTGGATCCGTCCATCCTTCGACACGCCGACGAATGGCGTAGCCGAGTCGGGAAAAACTGCCACCAATGGAGATTTCGAGAAGACCGTCGACCGTTTTCACCAGTTCTCGGTGCCGCCGGCTCCTGATTGCGCCATTAGACATTCTCGGTCGCCATGATCTGCCCCGTTGTCGCGAGTCGCTCGACGACCTCAATGACATTCCGTCCATCCAGGCCTGTCCAAACGTCGGCTCCCAACTTCCGTGCGTGCACCGCGGAGAGGATCGCGTTGCCGCCCAGAAAGGAGGGGGTCTCCGGCGCCGCTGCCTTTGTCGCCCTCAGTGACAGAGCAACCTCGGCATCGAGGCCGGATGTGGTCGAGGCAATCCCTATGGCCACCAACCGATCGGTTTGACCGGCGACTTCAGCCAGCGCGCTCGCCGGCGTATGGGCTCCCAATTCGGAGACGTCGAAGCCCCGCCAGCGCAGGAGGTCTGCCACCATGGCCACGGGCAGTGTGTGCATGTCCCCTTCTGGGGCGGCAATGATGACCCTGCCGCGACTGCGGCCGGGCCGTCCGAACTGCAGACCGAGACGACCGATGACGCGCTGGGCTGCGGCGGTCGCCCGATGTTCGTCGGCCACAGTCACATCCCCGTCGGCCCAGCGTGCACCGATGGATCGAAGTACCGGGGACAACAGCGTGCTCACGACTCCAGACGGTTCGAGGCCACCACCGAGGCGGCCCTCGATCAACCACCAGGCGCCAGCGCTGTCGCCAGCCAATAGACGTGTTTCGAGGGCTCTGCGGGTGCGGGCGACCGCATCACCGCGAGCACGCGTGGCATTCACAGATGCTCGATCGTTCTTGAGCGCATCGACATCACTCACTCGAATCCGCCAGATCAATCCGTCCTGCGCGGCCGCGAGCTTCCCGGTGCGCACATACCGATAGACGGTCATGTAGTGCAACCCAAGTTGTGCTGCAGCCTCCTGGAGGGTGACGGTCTCGGACCTTGCGGACATGAGCCTTTTTAGCACTAAAGTCGGAGACCCGAGGTTTCGTTCGGAGTCGGACGCAAATGAGGAGCACCGGTTGTCACCAGTACGGCGGGAGAGAGCAGCAGTGGTTGGGTCTGGCATTTCGGGCCTGACCGCCGCGTATTTGTTGCAGCAGCGCTACGACGTGACTCTCTTTGAAACGGCCAGCCGGCTCGGCGGTCATGCCCACACGCACGACGTGGTCACGCCGGACGCCGGGACAATTTCCATCGACTCTGGCTTCATTGTGCACAACCAGCGCACGTATCCGCTGCTTTGCCGACTGTTCTCCGAATTGGGAGTCCTCACACGCCGGACCGAAATGAGCATGTCGGTCCGTTGCGAGGGCTGTGGCCTGGAATACGCCGGCGCCAAGGGACTCCGTGGGCTGTTTGCCCAATCCAGTTCCCTCGGCAATGTCGCTTTTCTGGGATTGCTCACTCAGATTCGTCGGTTCTACCGGCACGCGCGGACCACTCTGAGCGACGCCGACGATCGGCTCTCACTTGGCGAGTTCTTGGACGAGGGAGGGTACTCGAACTACTTCGTGTCGCATTTTGTGGTGCCGATCGTGTCATGTGTCTGGTCGGTCGCGCCTGATCTTGCTCAGCAGTACCCCGCCCGATATCTGTTCACCTTCTTGCAAAACCACGGGATGTTGTCCGTGGCGGGCTCACCGACATGGCGCACCATCGTCGGCGGATCTCGTACGTACGTAGACCGCGTGGTCAAGGATCTGTGTGCCGTCGCCACCTCGACTCCGGTTCGGGCGGTCATCGTGAGGCCCGGCGAGGCGGAAGTCAGAACAGCCGATGATGAGTCGACCTCCTTCGATCGCGTCGTGATGGCGACACATGCCGACACAGCATTGGCGCTTCTGGCCAATGCGAGTCCTCGACAACGCGCCATTCTTGGCGCGTTCCAATACTCGCGCAACGAGACCTGGCTCCACACCGATGTCAGTCTCCTCCCGGTTTCTCAAAGAGCACGGGCCTCGTGGAATTTCCTCTTGCCGGCGTGTTCCGGTCCAAGCAAACGCCCACTGGTGTCGTACGACATGAACCGCCTGCAGGGTGTTCCCTCTACTCAGCCACACATCGTGACCCTCAATGCCACGGACCGCATCGATCCCGACCGCGTCTTGGCGCGTATGGCTTACGAGCACCCGATCTACACGGTTGCCTCGCTGGAGGCTCAACAGCACCTCCCCGAACTCAATGACAACAGACTCGCCTTCGCCGGCGCCTATCACGGCTGGGGCTTTCACGAGGACGGCTGTCGGTCAGGGGTCAGCGCTGCGAAAGCGCTGGGAGTGCAGTGGTGAATTCGATTCGCGCGTGCGACGGCGGGCGCCGTGACAACGGCGCGGCTGAACGGGCCACGTGTGCCGGCCCTGTACAGCGTCGTGGTGACACATACGCGCCGTGCCCCGGTCAAGAATCACTTTCGATACAAAGCGAGTTATTGGTTGGTGGATTATGACGCGCTGCCTCGACCGGCCGGCCTTGTGTGGCACCTCGCCCGATTCGAACGCAATGACCATAGCGACGTTCGGGCCATTTTGACGGAGCACGGTGTGGTGGCGGACCAGGTCCTGATGCTCGCGATGCCTCGCACACTTGGCTACGTCTTCAACCCGATCAGCGTGTTCTGGTGCTATGACGCGGGAGGACGACGGGTGGCCGTCCTGGCCGAGGTGCACAACACCTATGGCGAGCGTCATACATATTGCCTCCGACCCGACGAGAACGGACGATCCGACGTGGACAAAGAGCTCTATGTTTCACCGTTTTATCCCGTTGATGGCCATTACGAGATCCGGGTGAGCGAGCCCGGCGCATCCGTGTCCGTCACGGTGACCTTGCGTCGTGACAACGATGCCCCTTTTGTGGCATCGCTGAGAGGTGACAGGCGCTCGGCAAGCCGAGTCAACGCGGTGAGAGCATCCCTCGCTCACCCCGCCTTTCGCACCGCCCTTTTGATCCGTTGGCAGGCGGTGCTCCTCTGGTTGCGCGGTCTGAAGGTGCAGCCAAGATGAGTATCGTCGCCCACGAATTCCCCAACGAGTCCGCGGTTGATTTGCAACGGTGGCCTGGTCTAGCCACACCAAAGTCCGCTCCGATTCGGGCCGCACTAGCGCGCGTCTTTCTTCGACGAGTCGCGACGCAAACGGGTATTCGAGTCGACCTTCCGGATGGCAGTTGGTTTGGTCCGAACAATGGACCTGTGTTATCGGTCTCCCGTCCCGACCGATTCTTTGCTCGACTGGGTTTGGGCGGCAAGATCGGCTTCGGCGAGTCATATATGGCAAGCGAGTGGGATTCGATTCAACTCGTCGAGGTACTCGAAGCGCTCGCTCGGGAGGCAGATTCCCTCGTCCCTCGTCCGCTCCAGCATGCCCGGCGTTGGTATGACGCGCGGCAGCCCGCCACCGAAGACAACGATCGGCCTGGAGCAGCGCGCAACATCGCACGGCACTACGACCTTTCGAACGACCTGTTCGCAACATTTCTCGACAAGTCGCTGACCTACTCGGCGGCTCTCTTCACCGACGAACACGCCACGCTGGAGCAGGCTCAAGCCCGCAAAATCGAGCGGATCCTCGACGTTGCTGGCGTCGGATTGGGCACTCGCCTGCTTGAGATCGGGACGGGGTGGGGTGAGTTAGCAATTCGAGCTGCCCGGAGGGGTGCGCGGGTGACCACCGTGACCCTCTCCAATCAGCAGGCGTGTCGGGCTCGCGAACGAGCTGCGGCCCGGGGGTTGGGAGGCGTGGTCGATATTCGAGTGCAGGATTACCGGGACGTGGATGGCATATACGACTCCATCATCAGCGTGGAGATGGTTGAGGCCGTGGGGGAGCAGTGGTGGCCTACGTACTTCCAGACACTCGACCGATGCCTGGCGCCGGGAGGTCGGGTCGGGCTCCAAGCCATCACAATGGATCACGAGCGTCTCCTCGCCACAAGGTCGTCGTGGACCTGGATCCACAAGTACATCTTCCCCGGCGGGTTGGTCCCGTCCGAGCAGACGATGCAGAACATCCTGGCCAGCCACACGCAATTGGCCGTGGTTGATCGAATGTCTTTTGGCCAAGACTATGCAACCACACTTGCCTGTTGGCGGGAACAATTCTCAGCCGGGGCCGATGATGTGAAACGGCTGGGATTCGACGAGACCTTTCGGAGAATGTGGTCGTTCTACCTCGCCTACAGCGAGGCCGGTTTCCGCAGCGGCTATCTGGACGTCGTACAGCTGGTGCTCGCGCGCAAAGGCTGATGCTGGCCGGCTCCAAGGGTGACGTCATTTTGGTCGACATTCCTCCGGAACCAGAGCGAGATTGTCCCCGTTGCTTCGGTTCATCCGAGATCCTCGGAGACAGTGGAGCGCTCGACGACAACGGCGGACGGAACGGATGAAATGGAAACTTCGTCGACGGAACCGGACTGCAGAGGCTGGCGCTCACTTCTGGGCGAGACCACCTTGCCAAGGTGAGGGTCGCGGGTGCGAATCGCGTCTTCTGCTCCAAGCCGCCAGGTCGAAGGCGGTCTTCATCGGATTTCAACGAGTGTTGGCAGCGAGCTTAACGAAGCCCTCCTCGGATATCGGTCCTCGACAACTGGTAATCGAAGAAGGACCTGTGTTTGATGAGGTCTGCCACCGCTTCAGGCACCATCGACTCCCAAGCACTGTCGCCGCTCGAGATCTTCTGGAGGACATCCCGGCTGAAGATGCTCAGGTACTCAGTGCGGTAGTTGTCCAACGGAACAAAGCTGCCGCGCATGGCCAAGTAGTCGTACAGAGGCCGCAGTGACGATTCGACTTCAAGGTTGTCGACAGTCTGGAGGTCCTCGTACTGGGTCTTCTGCAGAGGATAGACATATATCCGCAGATCGTTCTTGAAGAGGCGCCCGAAACTCTCGAGGATGCCGCCAGGCAATTGTGTATACGACTTCTCATCAAAGAGTTCAAGCAAACTTGGCACACCCAAGACGATTCCGATTCGCTCGGTCGTTCGAGATGCGAGAAATGCGGCAAGACGGTAGTACTCGAAATAATCAGAGATGAGGACCGTCATGCCGCACGCAGCCAGAAGATCGGCGCGGGCCAAGAAGTCTCGCCGGTCGACATCCGACCCGCCGGCCAGGAGATTTCGCATGGTTAGTTCGGCGAGGGGGAGGACTGGTGTCCCCTCCAGAGCGGGATCGGCCTGAAACTTCGCAAGCGCAGTTTCGATCATGTCGATGTTGACCAGGGTTGTCGGCCGAAAACTACCCCTCTCGACCAGGACTGCTTTTTTCCGGAGTGCTTCACTTGGTTGCAAGACGGCGCGATCCGGAGCGAACATGGCCACGCCGCTTAGTCCGAGTTGTACGAGCTCCAGTGCCATGAGACGGTTGTCGACACGCCGAAATTCGATGCCCCGAAATTCGATCATGTCGATTTCGATACGACCGATAGTGAGTCGATCGAGCAGGCTCTGCACGAGCGACTCTGGTTCGTGGTGGAGAAAGAATGCCCCGTGGAGCAGGTTGATCCCGACGACGCCAATTGCTTCCTGCTGGAGAGATGCATCGACGTCGAGCATTCGAACGTGAAGGATGATCTGGCTGGGCTCGTCGCGAGGATGAGCTTGGAACTTGAGTCCCATCCACCCATGGCACTCGTTGTTCCCTTTGAAGCTACGGGCGACAACGGTATTGGCGAAGGCAAAAAACGATGTCGTGTCGCCCCGTTTGTCTGTCAGTCGTTCGATGTTCAATTGGTACTCATGATCGAGCATTGCTTGAAGGCGACCGGCGGAGACGTATCGATCAACTTCTCCGTAAATAGCGTCGCTCACCGCCATGTCGTAGGCCGAGATGGATTTTGCGATTGTCCCGGCGGCAGCCCCGACTCGAAAGAACCAGCGAGCCACCTCCTGTCCCGCCCCGATCTCGGCCACGGTGCCGTACCAGCGTGGATCCAAGTTGATGCGAAGCGCTTTCTGATGGGTATCTTCGCTGACGTTCACGAGATCGATTTCCCCGACGTTCCGCTTCGTGCATGTTTCTCGGTACCCCTGGATCTGGCTGGACCATGACTTCGACCTCGAGTCAGCAACTGCGGGTCGTTCATTGCAATGAGGCTATTGAGGCTGAGATGCTCTAGGTACCTTCTTCGTGTGAACTCTTTGTAACGGCAAGCGGGTTCGAGTTCCGCTACCTGATCCGAGGACATCGCTCTGGTGCCTGACTCGCGGAACGGTCAGTTCAAGGCCGAGTAGGAGCGATTGCGGTTCCAAAGGTTGGATTGACGCCGCATTTCCACGATCTCGGCCCGCCGGGCGAGCCGTGCCGACAAGCAGCGAGGTGTTCATTCGGCCGAAATACTCCCGTCACGCGGCATCCCTAGCGTCGAGGAGCAGACACGGGTCGGAGCGGCCTCCGCCGACACGCACTCCCGGCGTCGCGACCAAGGAGGAGGCTCATCATGAGCGGAAGTACAGCCAGATTGCAGGCCATTGGCGCCGTCAAAGGATATGAACCTCCAGAGAAGGTGTACGTCATGGAAGAGGAGCCCGGACAGGTATTCGGCTCCAACGTCTTCTCAAAAACTGTCATGCAAAAGCGACTGCCGAAGCCCGTGTTCAAGTCCTTGATGGCCACCATCGAACATTCCAAGCCCCTGGATCCCACAGTGGCCGACGTGGTGGCCGCAGCCATGAAGGATTGGGCGATGGAGAAGGGCGCCACCCACTACGCCCATGTCTTTTACCCCCTCACCCACCTCACGGCCGAGAAACACGACAGCTTCTTCGAGCCTTCAGGAGATGGTTCAGCGATCGCCGAGTTCCAGGGCAAGACTCTGACTCAGGGCGAACCTGACGCCTCGAGCTTCCCAAACGGGGGGCTCCGCGCCACATTCGAAGCTCGGGGTTACACCGGCTGGGACGCCACCAGCCCGGCGTACATCCTCGAGAATCCCAACGGCAACACTCTTTGCATTCCGACGGTCTTCATTTCGATGACGGGCGAAGCTCTCGACAACAAGACTCCCTTGCTCCGCTCCCAGCAGGCCATGGCCAAACAGGCTGAGCGTGTGCTGCACCTTTTTGGACACGAGAGCCCAGATGCCGTGGTGTCTTTCGCCGGTGCAGAGCAGGAGTATTTCCTCATCGATCGAAGCTTCTTCCTTTCCCGCCCCGACCTGCTGAATGCCGGCCGCACGCTCTTCGGTGCAAAGCCGCCAAAGGGGCAGGAATTCGATGATCACTATTTCGGGGCCATCCCCGACAGAGTGCTCGCATTCATGATGGATGCCGAGCGCGAGCTGTTCAAGCTCGGTATCCCGGCCAAGACCCGCCACAACGAGGTCGCGCCAGGTCAGTTCGAGTTAGCCCCGATGTTCGAGCGCTCAAATGTGGCGGCAGACCACCAGCAGCTGTTGATGACCACGCTCAAGAAGGTGGCACAGAAGCACGGCATGGAGTGCCTCTTCCACGAGAAGCCCTTCGCGGGCATCAATGGGTCGGGAAAGCATGTGAACTTCTCACTCGGCAACTCGACACAGGGAAATCTCCTCCTGCCGGGCGATACTCCGCATGACAATGCGCAATTCTTGGTTTTCTGCGCTGCGGTGATCCGATCAGTGCACAAATACGGCGGCCTTCTGCGTGCCTCCGTTGCATCAGCCACCAACGACCACAGGCTCGGGGCCAACGAGGCGCCCCCGGCCATCATCTCGATCTTCCTCGGTGATCAGTTGGCGGACGTGTTCGAGCAGATAGTGAACGGCGGGGCTAAGTCCTCAAAAGAGAAGGGTCACATCGAGATTGGCGTGGATACGCTCCCGGTGCTTCCAACTGACCCTGGGGACCGTAACCGGACAAGCCCGTTCGCGTTCACCGGCAACCGATTCGAGTTCCGAGCCCCCGGCTCGTTGCAATCGATCGCGGGGCCGATGGTCACCATCAATACGATCCTGGCTGAAGCCCTTGACCACATCGCGAGCAGCCTGGAGGCTCTGGTCGAGGACGGCACGGAGTTCAACACCGCCGTGCAGGCGGTGCTCTACGAAATCATCACCGAGCATGGCAAGGTTGTCTTCAACGATGACGGCTATGCCGATTCGTGGCAGGTCGAGGCATCAGTTCGAGGGCTCCCAAACCTCCGAACAACCCTCGACGCCCTCCCTGAACTCATCACAGCGGAGTCGTTGGATCTGTTCAGCCGCTACGGTGTCTTTAACCACCGGGAGATGCAGAGCCGTTACGAAATCGCGCTGGAACAGTACATTCTGGCGATCACTGTTGAGGCAAACCTGAGCCTCGAGATCGCTAACACAATGATCTTGCCGGCTGCGATCCGCTACCAGACTGAGTTGGCGACCAACGTCGCCAGTCTCAAGATTGCCGGAGTAGAGATCGACACGGCCACGCTCAATGAGGTGTCATTGGGCATCGCCGACCTGCGAGCGGGGCTAACCGCTCTCCGGGCCGAACTTGCACACGATGACATCGAGTCCGCGGAAAAGCATGCAGAGCACGCGCAGAAGGGTTTGCTGCCCGCAATGGACGCGGTGCGCGCCGCCTCTGATTCGCTCGAGACGATGATCGCTGACGATCTGTGGCCATTAGCGACGTACCAAGAGATGCTCTTTATTCTCTGAGCGGGTCACTTGACCACGACAATCACCCGCGCTCGACGCTGGCCAGAATCGGATGCTGGCTGAACCAGTCAGGGATGATTCGGGTTAACTCTCGCTGACCTGTCAGCGTGATCCGACCATCGGCCAAGGCGTCGGTGAAGGTGGCATCGCCCATCCAAATCTGGGTGAGGGTGCGCAGGTCGGCATCGAACATCACGTCGACCTCGAACCCCGGATCGGTCAGGCACAGATCCACTTCGTCCTCGTCGACGACGACCCAGTAGTAGCGACGCTTTGCCGGCAATGAGGGGAACGCGAGCTGGACGACGACGCGACGATCACCGAACACCCCTGGGGCCAGAAAGCGGCGGACGTCCCAGAGCAACAGCCCCGGGTCCAAGTCGTCAGGCCCATAGTCGCTGCGTGCCCAGCGCTGTCCCCAGACGCCCAGTCCCTGGATGAGTGGAAGAAGCTCGAGCCCGGCCTCGGTCAAGGAATAGACGGGTCCCTCGTCTTTGACGGTCCGCACTACGATGCCCGCCTGCTCGAGCTCTTTGAGGCGTTTGGACAACAGAGCAGGTGAGCAGGTCGGAACACCTCGACGTATCTCGTTGAACCGCGAGCTGCCCACAAGGAGCTCGCGGAGGATCAGAGGCGTCCAACGCTGGCAGAGGATCTCGGTGGCCTTTGAGACCGGGCAGAACTGACCGTATCCACTCATAACCGCAGGTTAGACGCGCTTCATAACTTGTACTAGCCGGAGCCGGTTCCTTCAGTCACTGTGGTTGCAGACGATCCGCCGAGGAGGCAGACCATGAATCCGAACAAGGCACTCTGGGAGAAGGGTGACTTCACCCGCATCGCCCAGAGCATGAGGGAGAGCGGCGAGGCGCTGGTCAAGGAGCTGGGAATCACCAACGGCCTCGACGTCCTCGACCTCGGCTGCGGCGACGGGACGACGGCACTGCCGGCGGCCATGCTCGGAGCCAACGTCTTCGGTGTTGACATCGCTGCCAACCTGGTCGAGGCCGGTAACGAGCGGGCGGCTGACCTCGGTCTCACGAACTGCAGATTTGAGGAGGGCGACGCCTCCGACCTCCACGACATCGAAGACGACCGGTTCGACCTTGTCGTGAGCATCTTCGGCGCAATGTTCGCCCCAAAGCCCTTCGACGTGGCCAAAGAAACGGTCCGAGTGACGCGTCCAGGGGGGCGGATCGTCATGGGAAACTGGATCCCGGGCGACCCGACACTGGTGGCACAGATCCTCAATATCAGTTCCGCCTATTCACCACCACCCCCCGAAGGCTTCGTCAGCCCGATGAAATGGGGCGTCGAAGAGAACGTGGTCGAGCGATTTGCTGCTGCAGGTGTGCCCGACGAACGGATCTCCTTCGACCGCGCTGTCTACACGTTTGCCTATCCGGGCGCGCCTTCAGAGCTCCTTGCGCAGTTCCGCACGTACTACGGACCGACCATGAACGCCTTCGAGGCGGCAGCGTCCTCTGGCAGGGAAGTGGAGCTGCAAGCCGAACTAGAGGCACTGTTCAACGCGCAAAATGCGAGTTCGACCAGAGAAGAGACCCGTATTCCTGCGACGTTCTTGCTCGTAACGGTTCAAAGGTAGCCACCTCTCTCGAAGCGGGCGTCTGTCACTCACGTTTCCAGGAATGGCTCTCGGTCGGCAGAGCAATTTCGAAGAGTCGGCACGTAAAGCCACTATCCACTCAGGCATTAAAACTCCACCGGAGGAATCAAAATGAAATTTGTCCAGCTCATCGAGTTCAAGACGGGCGATATTGTCGCCTACAACGAGGCCCTCGATCGATGGCTCGCCAAGACGCAGGGCGCCCGAACGTCGAGCAGAGCGCTGCAAGGTCGTGATCGAGACAACGACGGAACGTACGTCTCCATTGTCGAGTTTCCATCCCACGAGGCCGCGATGAAAAACTCGAGCCGTCCCGAGACGGCCGAGTTTGCAGCCCGACTCACAGAGATCTGCGACGGTCTTCCGAGCTTCCGCAACCTCGATGTGACGCGGGAAGACGTTTAACTGGCGTCGCCTCGACGCCAGGGACGGGAAGCAAAGGTCAGCGGCTGTGATTTGCCTACGCTTTCCTGGGATCACGAAGGCGAACTTGTGCAGCGTGTCTTGTCCGAGCTGCCGGTCCGTCTCGGTCCCGCCCTGCCCAGGGAGCGCAGGCCCAGACGATTCGGCAAGTACCGTCTGCCGTCGTGACTGAGCACTCACTCACCACCGATTACCTGGTCGTGGGCGCTGGTGCCATGGGCATGGCCTTCACCGACGCTCTGATCGATCACGCCGACGTGCATGTCACACTTGTCGATCGTCGCCATACCGCGGGAGGACATTGGCAAGATGCGTACCCGTTCGTCCAGCTACACCAGGCGTCGCAGTTCTACGGAGTATCCTCGACACTTCTCGGTGACGGTTCCGTGCAGCTTGCGGGGCCCGAAGCCGAGCTTCACCAGCGGGCCCGGCGTGCGGAGATCCAGCACTACTATGACCACATCCTGCATGATCGCTTCGTGGGTACTGGTCGGGTCGTATTCCTCGGAGGGAGCGAATACCACACCGACGGAGACAGCCATTGGGCAACTTCCCTTGTATCGGGCGAAACTGTGCGCGTCGAGGCGCGGCATCGAGTCGTCGACGCCACCTACCTCTCTCCGACGATTCCGGCGACTTCGCCGCCTCCTTTCCAGGTGGCCGACGGAGCCCGCGTGGTGCCGGTCAACGACCTCGGAAGTCTGACCGAGACTCCCAAGCAATTCATCGTCGCCGGCTCAGGGAAGACCGCGACCGACGCAATCGTCTGGCTGCTGACACAGGGCGTTCCGTGCGCACGGATCACGTGGGTGCGGCCCCGGGAACCTTGGATGCTCAATCGAGCCGTCGTTCAGCCGGATCCGGAAATCGGGCTCGGGCTCGCTGCGGACACCATGGCCGCCGCAGCCGAGGCGGAATCGATCGACGACATGTTCCTGCGCCTCGAAGCCGCAGGGGTCATGCTCCGGATCGACAGCGGTGTTGTGCCCAGTATGGCCAAGACGCCCACTCTGGGCATCTGGGAGCTCGAGCTGATCCGGACGATCGAGCAGATTGTCCGACTCGGCCACATCCGGTCGGTGACTGAATCCGAAATGGTGCTCGATGGAGGCATCGTGCCACTGGCACGAGACTCACTCGTAGTTCACTGCGCGGCGTCGGGTCTGCGCTATCCGCCCCTCGCACCCCTGTGGCAGCCAGACAAGATCAGGCTGCAGACGATCCGCGTCGGGTTCCCGTGCTTTGGCGCAGCACTTGCCGGCTTCATCGAGGCGACTCGCGACGACGACCGGGAGCGAAATCGGCTCTGTCCGCCGAACGCGTTGCCCGACGACCCGGGCACCTGGGCGCAGATGCAGGTGCGGGGAACCCTGGCGACACGCACATACACCGCCGAGCCTGACGTTCATGCCTGGGTCAACCGCTGCCCGTTGAATCCAGCTCGAGTCGACCCAATGCAGCGCAACGCCCCGGGCGTGCGGACGGCACAGGCAAAGTTGGTCTCCGTGGCTGATCGTGGATTGTCGCGTCTGACCGAGCTCCTCGACGAGCAGTATGGTCCGGCGGCCGTGGTCTGAGCGCCACGCGTTCCTGTTGCGAGGGAGCCGAAATCGCGCCGGCCGGGATGGCGACGGCGACTCGAGCTCTCGCCTTTCCGCCTCCCGTAGTTGACAGCTCTGTAAACCCATCGCATAGGACTGCAAGAAGTCCCAGGTGGGAGGGCAGGGGACCAAGGGCGCGGCGGGAGGAAACCGCGACGCACCCCCGAGCAACCGATCGCGGCCGTTCGCTACTCATACTTCTTTTACATTGTGCGTCTATACCTCGTTCAAGTTAACCCTGAGTGCATTTAGGAGGAGTCCGCCGTGTTGAGGAGACTTGTCGTCGTAAGCTTGCTCGTCACATGTGTGGGATTGGGATTCCCCCTGTGGGCTGGCGAGATTGCGGCCGCGGGAGCAACCAGCGCCGTCTCGATCGAAGCAAATCTCTGCTACGAGCCTTCTGGCACGTCATGCGCTGGCGGCGTGAGCCACGAGTTCGACGCATACCTCCCCGCGGGCGTGACTCAGGCGACGCCTGGCGTCATCCTGATCCACGGCGGAGGGTTTACGGGCGGCGACAAGTCTGACCTCGCAAATCTCGGCAACAAGCTGGCCGCCGCTGGAATAACGGCGTTCTCGATCAACTACCGGCTCGATTCGTCAACGGTGGTGGGGTTTCCCATGGAGAGTCAGGACGTAATGGCGGCGATCAGCTTTATCCGCGTCCACGCCGCATCGTTCGACGTCGATCCCGTTCGACTCGCCTCCTTCGGCACATCTGCCGGTGCGACGCTCGCCGTCTATTCCGCGTTGAAGGCATATCAAACCGATCCCTCGGCGGAAGTACTTGCTGACGTGGGTTGGTCCGGGGGATACGATTTCACCGTCGGGGACAGTGGCGCTGTCGACCCGACACAACTGCAAAACGTCGAGAATTACCTTGGATGCTCGGATCCCACGGATCCGACGTGCGCATCGACCACCGAAGCGGCATCGGCGGTATCGCTGGTCGGAGCCGGTGAGCCGGCCACCCTGCTTGCAAACTCGACCGATTACAAGGTGGGCTGCGAGATCGTCCCACCTGCGCAAGCGCAGGAGATGGCAACCGACCTGAGCAATGTCGGCGTGCCGGTACAGCTGGATCTCAATAACCGGTGCGCGCATGCCAACGGCTACGTCTCTGTCGAGTTCGCCCCAACGCTCGCGTTCCTCGAAGCCCACTTGAATACGGCCGCCACGACCGTCGTGTTGCCATCGAGTGACGCCAGCGTGTCCAGTTCGATCAATTTGGACGCGACGACCTCGCCCGGCATGAGCGCGGTGCAGTTCGAACTGAGTGGGGGATCTCTCTCGGACCAGATAATCGCAACGGCCACCCCCACCATCTACGGATGGGTGGCCCAGTGGAACACGACGAGCGTGCCCAACGGCACGTATGCGCTCCAGAGCGTCTCGACTTATCAAGGAGGGGTGATTGCAAAGGGAGGAGTGAGCGCCACCAGCCCCGCTGTCTCGCTCACCGTGGCCAACGCGCCTCCGACTACCGCCGTGCTCATACCGGGCTCTGGGTCCACTTTGTCGGGATCCTCGTCGCTCCTCGACGCGTCGGCATCGGCCAACGTGACGGGCGTCCGATACGAGCTCAGCGGGGGAGCGCTCTCGGATCAGATCATCGCAACGGCCACCGCCACCATCTACGGATGGGTGGCCCAGTGGAACACGACGAGCGTGCCCAACGGCACCTATGCGCTCCAGAGCGTGGCTGCGTACGGAGGTGGGGGGAGTGGGACGAGCCCCGCTGTCTCGCTCACCGTGGCCAACGCGCCTCCGACTACCGCCGTGCTCATACCGGGCTCTGGGTCCACTTTGTCGGGATCCTCGTCGCTCCTCGACGCGTCGGCATCGGCCAACGTGACGGGCGTCCGATACGAGCTCAGCGGGGGAGCGCTCTCGGATCAGATCATCGCAACGGCCACCGCCACCATCTACGGATGGGTGGCCCAGTGGAACACGACGAGCGTGCCCAACGGCACCTATGCGCTCCAGAGCGTGGCTGCGTACGGAGGTGGGGGGAGTGGGACGAGCCCCGCCGTCCCGGTGACCGTTGCCAACTAGAACTCGACCATTTCGGCCGGATCGACGAATGAATCGAGCACGGCCAGGAACGAGCAATGCCCGACCTTGGATTTTGAAAGGAGCAGATGAAGGCCGCAGCGCTGTCATAGCGCCCTCATCCGGAAGCAACAACGCACTGCCGGTCAATGAGACGACTGTCCCGTGCCCTCGACACGCGGGACCAGAGTTTCAAGGAAAGTCAGGCTTTGCACGCCCCAGGCGCAACCGTCACCGCGACGGTGGCGGCGGAGGGATCATTTGTCACGACCAGCCGACCTGCCTCCGTCGGCGAGGTCACCTTTCCATCGGAAACCTTGGCGCAATAACCGGTCGGATAATGCCTCGAGACCGGGACGAAGATGACCGTCGGCGCCGTGACGGCGCGGTCGGCGCGGTAGGTGAGATGAAAGACCGCCGTTGACGGGTTGAATGTCATGGAGGTGGGCGTGCCGGCGATCGCCTGTGCGTACGCCTCCGAGAGGGCATCGAGTTGGGCCGAGGTGGCGGGCCCCGCCGGCCAAAGGCCCGAGTCGTGCGATCCCGTGGGATCTTCGTAGTAGAGCCACTGCCAGTACATCCAGCCCACAAGGTCGGCGTCGGCGTCGGCCACCATCCGAGCCAGGTCGGAGGCGTCGGTCGTGGCCCCGAACTCAGTGAGAAACCAGCCGGGCCCGTCAGGCTGCGCCGGTGAGGCATCGTGTGCGCGATCCCGCGCGCTGTCGGCGAACACCTGCTCCTCTGGTGATGGGCACATCTCTGCGTATTCGGGCGCCTCAGGTCCGTTCGGGACGTGGAGGGGGCAGTAGTCATGGAAGTTGTAGACGAGACGGGGGAAGTCCATCGGCCCGATGTGGTTCGGGACCGGACCGCTGGTAGTGGTGTCGGGTTCGTAGAAGACGGCGTGGCGCCGATCGGCCCGCTCTATGGCCGGAATCACGCCGGTCTCGGGGTCGTCCGGCGGGCAATCGGTGATCCGCCGCCCCGACTGGGTCTTACCGGGGTCGGCACGGCCAGCGTAGAAGCACTGCACCTGCGCGTCGAAGGCCGCGTTCTGACCCGTGTGCAGGACGATGCTGGGTGAAAAAGGCTCATTGATGGGGTCGTAGCCGATGACCCAACGGTTCCCAGCGAGCCGGGACGCCACCTTGGCCCAGATCTGGTCGTATTCGCCCTGCAGGTTGCCCACGACGTCGTTGGACCAAAAATGGCTTTGAGACTGCGCCATGCCGGGGTCGATCTGATTCACACCCCACGCAGCCACATTGCGATAGGCCACTGGAGTGATCCCATCCGTACAAACAGCCCAGTCAGGGAACCCCTCTCCGGCGAAGGCCTCGTTCATTGCGTCTTGATGCATGTCCACCAGGGAGTAGATGCCGTGTCGGGCCAGGAGTGAGATCGTCTGCTCCAGCTTGGTCATGTAGCTATCGAAGATCTTGGCGTTGAATTGATCGGGTCCTGCCGCCTTTGGCCTGCCCGGGGTGCAAATAGCTGGATCGTTCATGGGCGCTGTGCCGGGTTCGAGCCCTTTCCAGAAGATGCCGAGACGCACGACATCGAATCCGTCCGCGGCTATTGAGGAGGCCTCTGAACTTGTAAGGACGTTGATGCCCCTGCCGCTCGTGAGCATCTCGTAGGGCGGGAGCTTGTACATGAGGTCTACCCCGTGCATGAGTACCACGCGGCCATCGGCATCACGAAGAAACGACCCACCCGGGGCGCCAATGGGAACCGCTCGCCCGCCATTGACTGACGCCGCAGACGCCCCGCTGGCGTAGCCACAGGCGGTCCAGGCGAGGACCGCAACCAGCGCCACCGACGCAACCACCGCCGTTGCTATGCGGAGCGTCGATGCTCCACCCCCGAGGCGCACCACGAGGCTCGAAGGTAGCACTCTCCGGTTGAATCGGTCGCACACATTCGATCCACTGAAAGGGCTGCACCCGACAACAAAGCGCCCTTTCGGCGCGAACTAGATGCTGGACGAGCGACGTAGGTACGCTCGGAGGCGCACCTCTTCCCCGGCATCCAAAGCGCCGAGCAAAGAACCCAGCGCCGTGAACGTGGCGTCCCCGAGTTCGGCTCGCAATTCGTCCTCGATCGCCGCAGCTGCCGCGCGCTGTTGCGCCAGGTATTCGACCCCCAGAGATGTCAGGGCGACCGACTTCTCCCTCTTACTGGTGGTCGAATCGGCTATCGCTACGTAGCCGCGATCACGGAGTTCTGTCACTACCTTGCTGGCGCCCTGCCTGGTAATTCCGAGCTCTCGTCCGATGGCCGAAATGGTCGATCCGGCTTCGTCCGAGCACACTCGCAACACGCGGCCGTCGGGAAATCTGCGTTCGCCGAACCCGGCATCGGCCATCGCTCGGTCCAACCGAAGCTGGTAGCCGAGCCAGGCCCTCCGGAGCGCCGGACCGAGTCCCGTTGATGCCGACTGGGGGCTCGACGTGTCGGCGGCGCGGGCCACGGGAGAGATGTTAGCAAACTGTAAACCTAGTTGACAGTCTTCTTGCGGCACCCGATACTGCGAACATGCGGCGCGCCGATACCACGATGCACCGGGTCGCGCTGCACTCGAATCTGGGCCTTTCTGGGAAGCCACCCTCATGACACAGCATCAGTGCAGGCGCGGGGTTGCCTGCACCCTGGGGGTTGCGGCGGCGGTGACGCTAAGCGTGCTGCTGCTGGCGGGCGCGCCAACAGCCTCCGCATCCGTGGTGAATGCTGCCCGGGATCCCGCTGCGTCGTACAACGTGGCGGCACAGCGCCAACCCCTGACCACGAAGGCCAGTTCCGCTGTGGCGCACGACACCGAGACGGAAGCGCTGGTGGTGCATTCGGGTCGTCTCTTTGCGGCGACAGGCCAATGGGAGTATCCCGGTCCTTCTGCGTTTGGGCAGGTCCTGATCAAGAAGTCGAAGACCAGTCCGTGGTCAGTCTTTGAGCAGACGCAGTCTCTTCGGGTCCAGGCGCTGGACTCCTTCCCGATCCCGACGGATCAGGGGTTCGGACCCGGCCACTCCCTGCTCGTTACCCAAGCCATTGTCGCCGGGAAGTCGAGGATCCAGTGGTTGCTCGACGCCGCCAACTCATTCTCCCTTCGCAACTCGTACGTGCTTCCCGCCGGCGCCGACGTCCGTGCATTCGGCGCGCACGAGGCGGATGGGGTCTGGTCTGTCTACGCCGGAGTTCGCCCGAAGGGGGTCATTCAGGGGGTCTGGTCGAAAGCTCGTCACACCTTGGTGTTCAGTCCTAAGCCGGAGGTTACCGTGACCGCACCAGGGTCGCCGGGTGCGGTCACGCAGAAGGTCACGGGCTTCGCCGATTGTGGACGAGCTCTGTACGCGACCATCAACACGACGCTCTATCGTCGCAATGACGGCGTCCTGCCCTCTGGCACTCCTCGCTGGATCCCGGTCTACAAAGCGCCTCCGGTAGGACCACACAACAGCGGACTTCGGGGCATCACATGCGTCTACAACGACGGGTCGGCGTCGCTGCTCATCTCGACCGAGGGCGACGGCGACGTGTATCGGTTCGACAATCTGCCTAAAGGCCAGCTCCAAACAACGGTGGATCCGAGTCCGGGTTCGGTCTCCGACGGCCTGGTGCAGACGCTCGAGTTCCAACCCGCCGCCGCGATCCGCCAGATGCTCGCGACTCAGGGAACGGTCATCCCCGCATCAGGTCGAGGCTCGATCGCCTACGTGATAGCGGCCTACAACAACGGCGACTTCCAGACCGTGACGATCGGAGGCGTCGAAGGGCAGGTGTTCGGGTTCGAGTGGGGCTACCAGGGGGTCTGCCCAGGCACGCAGAAGTGTGGACCCATCGCCTCGGGCGTGGTGCACTTCAACGCCAGCGCCTGCTTCGCCATCCGGACCGAGCAGAGCCAATCGCCGACCTACTCGTTGCGCTGTCTCAGTGGGCCCACGGTGAACCCATCGGTGCGGGTCTCGAAGCCGATCCGTTCTGGGCAGGCCTTCGTCTCCATCAGGAGCATCGTGCCCTCACCTTTCGCAGGAGGCCAGCTCTACTACGGCGGCTATGACTGCAACTTTTACCCCGCAAGCGGCACGGCGTGGGTGGCGACGTCTCTGCGCAGTTCCCTCCACCTTTCCCTTCCAGCGAAAGGAAGACAACCATGAACCGACATACGAGAGCACCGCGACGCCGTGTCTCGCTCGCATTGGCCTCGAGCGGCGTCGCTCTCCTGGCACTGATGCTCAGCGCCTGCAGCAGCTCGCCCTCACAGCCTGCCGCCTCACCCGAACGGGTGAGCGGTGGGTCGACGGGCCACTACGAGGTGGCGGCCGGCATTCATAAGATCAAGCACATAATCGTCATCGAGCAGGAGAACCGCTCGTTCGACAGCTACTTCGGCACCTACCCGGGCGCCGACGGCATTCCGAACACGAATGGCGTTCCGACGGTGTGCGTGCCCGTCCCGACAGGAGGTTGCCAAGCTCCCTACCACGACACGGCTGACATTAACGGTGGCGGCCCACACAATGAAGGGAGTGCGCGCGTCGACGTCAACGGGGGGAAGATGGACGGATTCATCACCCAGGCGACCAAGGGCAAGAAGGGATGCGGAGCGAATACGGTCGACAACCCGGCGTGCTCGAACTCGGCAACACCCGACGTAATGGGTTATCACACCGCGGCGGAGATCCCGAATTACTGGACCTACGCCAAGGACTTCACGCTCGACGACCACATGTTCGAGCCGGTCGCGTCGTGGTCGCTACCCGATCACCTCTACCTTGTGTCGGGCTGGTCGGCCAAGTGCTCGAGCCCTGCCCCTTCGAGTTGTGTGAACGAGATCAAAGGGCCCTACACGCCGGCGCAGATGCAGCGATACGTGGACCAGGCCATCGACACTGGTACGGCAGACGTGACCAACGCCTGGACGGACATCACTTGGCTCCTCTACAACGAGCACGTCTCG
Organism: uncultured Acidimicrobiaceae bacterium; assembly: GCA_963850185.1. Lineage (GTDB taxonomy): Bacteria > Actinomycetota > Acidimicrobiia > Acidimicrobiales > RAAP-2 > Bog-473. The sequence continues at coordinate 185,301 of CAWKKE010000010.1, read as the reverse complement.
TGGGCTTACTACGTCCAAACCGGCGACCAGCCCGACTGCGACAACGACGCGGCGGTGGCCTGCCCGCCGGTCGCTCAGAGTTACCTCACCCCGGGCATCTGGAATCCACTGCCCATCTTCGAGGACGTGCAGAAGGACCACCAGATCCGCAACATCCAGCCCCTGAACAACTACTTCTCCGAAGCGAAGAAGGGGACCCTGCCATCGGTCATGTGGGTCACTCCGTCCCAGGCCGACAGCGAGCACCCGCCGGCCAGCGTCCACCAGGGCCAGGCCTATGTGACCGCTGTGATCAACGCAGCCATGAAGAGCCCCGACTGGGACTCAACGGCCATCTTCTTGCAGTGGGACGACTGGGGTGGTTTCTACGACAACGTCGTGCCGCCCCCCGTCGACCAGAACGGCTACGGCTTGCGGGTCCCGGCGATGGTGGTCTCGCCATATGCCAAGGCTGGGTACATCGATCACCAGACCCTCTCGAGCGATGCCTACCTGAAATTCATCGAGGACGATTTTCTGGGCGGGTCCCGACTCAACCCCAAGACCGACAAACGGCCCGATCCGCGGCCCGACGTCCGTGAGGACGAAAAGATTTTGGGCAACATGGTCAACGATTTCGATTTCAACCAGGCCCCGCGAGCCCCGGTCCTTCTCCCGACCAACCCTGCTACGGACTCGCCCAGCATTCCGGCCTACTTCAACGGACTAGGGCCCTGTCTCGGGTGCACGGCCACGCCACCAAGCACGTAGAGGCCTCGAATGGGTCGCATGATGCCGAGTAGCCTCAGCGTCGGCCAATCGGTCAGGCAGCGGAGATGACGCAGGCAGTCGCTGGGCTCATCCCACGACGGCGAGCACAGATTGAGCGACGTCTCCGCGCTCTCCGATCCCCGACAACAGCGCCGCACCAGTTGCGACGACTCCCAAGAAGAAGGCCGTGAGCGAAAAGGCGTGATCCACCGTACTGTGGACGGATGACGCGCCACCGGCGAGATCGAACACAAGCGCGGTCAAGGCGAGTCCGAGTGCGGTGCCCATCCCACGCGTCATGTTCAGCACACCTGATGCGAGGCCGGCTTGGTGATCGGGCACCGATCCCATGATCGCCGTGTTGTTGGGTGGTGTGAAGCAGCCGAGGCCTGCGCCGATGACCGCGAGCAGACCCAAGAATCCGGGCGTGGCCGGACGAAGTGAGCCGAGAGCAAATAGCCCGACCGTCGCCAGTGCCATCCCTCCGACCGTAAGGGAACGCGCCCCGTGGTGATCAGCTGCCCGTCCCGCGAAGGGGGCCGCGACTCCAAGGGCGAGAGGCATCATCATGAGCTCGAGGCCGGCGCGCGCCACGCCCATGCCGAGGCCCCGCTCGAGATAGAAGGGCACAACGAGGAGCACGCCGAACATGACCAGGTAGGACAGAAGGCCACTGGTGACGCCCGATCGGAACCGCGCGAGGCGGAAAAGTGAGAGGTCGAGCATCGGGTCGTTGGCGCCTTGCTCCCAGATCACGAAGCTGGTCCCCAGGCAGAGACCCAGTGCAAACAGCCCGATGATCAATGGTGACGTCCAGCCATAGGTGTTCCCGAACGAGATGGCCAAGAGGACGGAAACGACAGCCGGGAAGAACAGGCACAACCCTTTGTAGTCGAAGGGCACCCGATCGCTGAGCGCGAGGCTTCGCGGAATGAAGGCCAGGCCGGCGATCATGCCGACTATTCCGAAGGGCACATTGACCATGAAGAGGAGGCGCCATCCGCCGGCAACGAGAAGCAGGCCGCCGACGAACGGGCCGAGGGCGAGCCCGATGGCTTGCGCGGCTCCTTGGATCCCGATGGCCTTGCCAAGTGAGACGCGAGGTACCGCTGTCACGATGATGGCGACGCTGTTGGCTTGGAGCATGGCGGCACCGACCGCTTGGATGACCCGGAACGCGATGAGAGCGCCGAGGCTCGGAGCGAGGCCGCAGAGGGCTGAGCCGATCACGAAGATGGCAAATCCGTAGATGTAGAGGAGCTTGCGACCCCACATGTCGGCGAAGCGTCCGACCGCCGTGACGGTGGCCACCAGTACCAACAGATAGCTCAGCCCCACCCAGGTGACCGCTCCGACACTGGCATGGAAGGTTCGCTGGAGGGTGGGTAAGGCCACCGTCACGATGCTGGCGTCGAGTTGGCCCATGAACGCCCCGACACACACGGCGGCGACGGCGAGCCAATACGCGTTCTCCCTGGTGCGGACATACGCAGGGCGACGTGGCTCTATAAGGAGGCGATGCCAACCGGCAGGCCGAATCGCCTTCTCACTGTCCATACCTGTGATGGTGACCGTTTCCTCACCAGAAGTCACATAGAGATTCCTGAGATAGTCGATAAGCTAGACAAATGGATAGCCGGAAGCTCGCCCACTTCGTCGCGGTGGTCGACCACGGGGGGTTCAGCGCGGCATCGAGGGCAGTCTTTGTTTCGCAACCCGCTCTCTCTTTGGCGGTCAAGGACCTCGAAGCCGAGCTCGGAGTCGAGCTCTTCACCCGGATCGGCCATAGGGTCACGCTGACCTCTGCCGGCTCAGCTCTGCTCGAGCCTGCCCGGCGGGTCCAGCGTGACCTCGAGACCGGCCGGGCCGCGGTGGCGGAGGTCGCCGGGGTGCTGGCGGGATCGCTGTCCTTGGCCAGCCTTCCGACGCTGGCTGCCGACCCGATGGCCCGCATGGTCGGGGAGTTCCGGCGTCATTACTCGGGGGTCAGGGTCGACCTCGCCGCCCCCGAAGACGGTGACGACCTCTTCGCTCTGGTGGAGTCCGGCACATGCGAAATCGGGTTGACCGATGCCGTCGATGTCCCTGTGACCCTCGCTGCCGTCGCCTTGGGGAGCCAGGAACTGGTATTCATCTTCCCTCCGGAATCGGCACCGGGTCGGCGTGACCTGCTCGAGGCGCTCGAGCTCGGGGAGATACCACTCGTGGTGGCGCCGGGAGGCACGTCGACACGCCGGCTAGTGGATCAACAGTTCGGAGCGCTGGGCCGTCAGCCGGCGCTCGCGGTGATCTCGGCGCAACGCGACGCGATCCTCCCTCTGGTCGTGGCGGGCGCCGGCGCTGCTCTGGTTCCACGGGCCATGGCGCTCATCGCTGAAAAGCTCGGGGCCTTCGTGACGCGACCGAGGCCGCCGGCAGTCCGAGACCTGGTCCTTGTACACCGTCCCGAATCGTTGTCGCCAGCCGCGTCACGATTTGTGGAACTGTCCGTACCTCGGACTTCGTGAGCGCCGCTCCAGCTCAGCATCTCCGAGTCGGCAGTGATCGACTGGAGCGCCACGACAACGCGTCGGCAGTCGTGCCCGATTGTGCGTTGCTATCGGCTTGTCTTTACGTCTCGAAGTTGTCGACAGACTCATCGTCGACACTCGAGGGCCGTCGGTACGGGTGACAATCTCGGCGACGGATCACTTTCGCCGGTATGCTTGTGCACGGAGAGCCGGGAAGCCTGGTCGGCACCTCATATGCGCGCGCCAGGAGCGGACATGATCTATCGGTTTCCCCACAGCACGCCCCGCATGACGTCCACGCGCGGCTGCGCGACGAGGTCCGAGCGGATCGGGCCTGAGCAAACTTGACTGTCGGTCCTGCAGTCGCGGTCTTCGTCGTCGGAGCGGTTGTGAGCTTGGCCACCAGTTGGGTTCTGGTCACCCGGCTCGAGCGAGTCGGCGAGCGCCTCGGATTCTCCGAAGCCAGCCTCGGCATGGTGGCCGCCTTGGCGGCCGACACGCCTGAGATCACGGCTTCGATCACGGCCATCGCTCACCATCAGCAGACGGTGGGCGCCGGGGTCGTCTTGGGTTCGAACGTCTTCAATCTGGCGGCGCTCCTCGGGCTCGGCGCCGTTGTGGCAGGGCGTATCAACTTGCACCGAAGAGTCGTCGTCTTGGGCGGCACCGTTGCGATGATCGTCGGGTTGGTGTGCCTATTGAGTGTCGGTGGCCAGCTGTCGGCGGTGGCGGGATTGAGCGTCGTCCTCGTCGTCTTGTTCGCCTATGTTGCGCTCCTCGCCGCACACCGGAAGGTCTTAGGCCGACTGCACGTGCCCGATTCGTGGTCGATCTGGCTCACCTCGGCCATTGTCGAGGAGGAGAGCGAGCTCGAAGACGCGATCCGTCCTCAACGAGGGACCACGGGAGACACCATGGTCGCGGTTGGAGCTCTGCTCATAGTGGTGTTGGCCAGCGTGGCCATGGAGCAGGGAGCGTCGTCGCTCGGCACGCACTTCGGGGTCCCCGAGATCGTCGTCGGCGGTCTCGCTCTCGCCGCCGTTACCAGCCTTCCCAACGCGGTCTCCGCCGTCTACCTGGCCCGGCGGGGCCGGGGCGCAGCTGCGTTCAGCACCGCGCTCAACTCGAACTCTCTCAATGTCGCCGTCGGCCTCTTGATCCCCGCCGTGGTCATTGGACTGGCCAAACCGTCGGCGTCGGGAATAGTTGTCGCGAGCTGGTACGTTGCGCTGACCGCACTCACTCTCGTACTTGCCTACGCGGGCCGTGGGCTCGGACGTGTGTCGGGAGTTGCAATCATCGCTGTCTACCTCGCCTTCGTGGCAGTGCTACTTGCCACGACGTGAGCCGACCGGTGCGCCGGCACCAGTCGCGACGCTCTATCCGCTGCGGAGTCGGGGACGCAGGATCGCGCTGACTTGATCGGCCAGGGCGACGGCGATCACACGAGGTTGCAGTTTCTCGTGGCAGCCCGGGTGTCGGGGCGACGACGAAGCGGCCAGGGCTCACCTCGGCGCTAGTCCAAGAGATCGATCCCGTCGTCCAGGCTACGTCTCGTTGCGCCAGCGGCGGTAGAGCTGAGTCAAGTCGTCAACGGCGTCAGGCGCCAACTCCTCCGGTGCGATTGCGCCGGTACGTCTGACGGTGAGTTGGATCTGTTCGAGGTAGTTCGAGCAATTCGGGCATGCGCGCAGGTGGCGCTCGAGCCGGAGCCTTTGTCTGCGAGAAAGACTCCCTTCCAGGTAGTCGGTCAGAAGCTCAATGGCTTGTTGGCAGACGAGGTCTCGATTGCGCAAGGAGAGCATGGCTCATGCCTTCTTCATTTCAGTCGCGAGTGCCTCGCGCGGGTTGGCCCGACCGCGGTGCAACAGAATCCTTTGATTCCCTGGTCGAAGACCGAGGACGTCACAGGCTTCCTCGCTCGACAGGCCCTCCACATCGCGTAGCGACACAATCTCACAGACCGGCGGCACCGGGTCGGTCGACGATTTCCAGGTTGCCCCCGTCGAATCGCTGGCTGCTCTCTCGAATCGGTGCTCGTACCACCGGCTGCGACCGAACGACCTGGCTCCTCGTCTCGTCTCGTCGTGTCGCTCGATTCGGTGAGCTCCAGCTTGCCGACGCTGACGCGCTCACCAACTGGAAAAACGTCCGCCGTTTGGCGGAGGCTTCAGGCCAGTGTCGCCGTCATCCCACCGTCAACGGGGATGACGGCGCCGGTGATGTAGCTCGCGCGGTCGGAGCTTAGAAATGCCGCCAATTCGGCCACTTCTTCTGGTTGTCCACCCCGTTTCAATGCCGTGCCTTGAACGAGTTGAGGATGCCGGGCCGCGGCGCCTGGACCTCCGGACATCTCGGTCTCGATAAAGCCGGGACAGATTGCAATGGCCCGAATCCCCTTCGTGCCGTACTCCACGGCCGCCGCTTTCGTGAGCGCTATGGCACCGGCCTTGGCGGCCGAGTACACGCTCACGGGAAACGGTGTCGCGTTCATCCCACCCGTCGACGACCAGTTGAGGATGACGCCTCCACCTGTGGGGAGCATCGCTCGAATGCCGTGTTTGGTTCCAAGCATCACACTTCTCAGGTCTGCATCCATGATTCGGTCGTATTCGTCCATCGAAACGTCGGCCAGGTCCCCAGCGCTCCCGATTCCGGCCACATTGAGGACAGCGTCGATCCGTCCGAAGTGGTCGAGGGCTGCTGCGAACATTGCTTCGACCTGATCCTCCTTCGTGACATCGCACTGAAACGGCACGACAGCACTCCCAAGCTCGGCGGCAGTGTCGTCCTGGCGTCCACTGATATCGGCGGCCAGCACCCGCGCTCCTTCTCGCACGAAAACCCTCGTCGAGGCCCTCGCCATCCCGGATCCCGCACCCGTGATAACCGCGGACTTGCCTTCCAACTCCATCATTCCCACTCCTCCACGGCCGCCTCTCGAACCCCGAGACTAGCCGATCGGCTACTATTGCGGCCTGATCGATGGAACGCAGACGCTTGGGCCGACAACGCGAGGCGTCAGCTGGAACGGGAGACATGCGATGACGATGACGGACGTCTACTACGACCCCTATGACCGTGAGATTGATGCCGATCCCTATCCCGTCTATGCCCGACTCAGATCCGAGGCGCCGCTCTACTACAACGAAGAGCACGAGTTTTACGCCGTCAGCCGCTTCGAAGACGTCCAGCGCGGACTCCTCGACAGGCAGATCTTCAGTTCCGCTCGTGGATCGGTACTCGAGTTCATCAAGGCAAACATCGACATACCGTCCGGGATTGTTATTTTCGAAGATCCCCCCCTCCACGACGTCCATCGCGGGTTGCTCTCCCGAGTATTCACGCCGAAGAAGATGCTCGCTCTCGAGGAGAAGGTCCGAGGGTTCTGCGGAAGTGTCCTCGATCCACTGGTCGGCGCTGGTCGTCTCGACTTCGTCGCCGATCTCGGGGAGCAAATCCCGATGCGGACAATCGGAATGCTCCTCGGTGTTCCCGAGTCCGACCAAGAGGAAGCCCGCGATCGCGCGAATGCCTCGCTGCGCACCGATCCAGGGAAACCGATGGAGGTATCGGCGGACAACATCGGGCAGGCCGATTTCTTCTCCGACTACATCGATTGGCGAGCGAACCATCCCTCCGACGACCTGATGTCGGAATTGTTGTTCGTCGAATTCGAGGACGAGCACGGGGTCACGCGAAGGCTGACCCGCGACGAAGTTCTCATGTACGTGAGTGTCGTCTCGGGCGCCGGAAACGAAACCACGAATCGCCTTATTGGTTGGATGGGAAAGGTGCTCGCGGAATATCCTGATCAACGTCGCGAGCTGGTCGAGGATCGCTCACTCGTCGCCAATGCCATTGAGGAGCTCCTGCGTTTCGAGCCGCCGACACCACACGTCGCCCGGTACGTCGCGCACGACGTCGAATTGTACGACCAGCCGGTGCCGGCCGGAAGCGCCATGATCTGCCTCACAGGGTCCGCCAATCGTGACGGCGACAAATACGAGGATCCTGATCGGTTCGACATCCACCGCGACATCGGTCAACACCTCACTTTCGGCTACGGCATTCACTTCTGCCTGGGAGCTGCACTAGCGCGAATGGAAGGTCGTGTCACTCTGGACGAGGTGCTCAAACGGTTCCCTCAATGGGAGGTCGATTTGGACAACATCCGGCGAGCTCCGACATCGACCGTACGGGGATGGGAATCTCTTCCTGTCATCACCTCCTGACCCGGCCATTCGTCGTCTCGCGTTGCTGACTCAGCGCGTGGCTGGGATTGTCGGGGGCTAGCCGATCGGCTATTCTGCGCCTCGCTAAGAAGAGGAAGGTGGCACGTGGACTCGAGGTACCGCGTCATCCAGTGGGCGACAGGCAACACAGGCCAGCGGGCTCTTCGAGAGGTGATTCGCCATCGCGCCCTCGACCTGGTCGGGGTGAGGGTCTACGACTCGGCCAAGGATGGCGTCGAGGCGGGGGAGTTGTGCGGAGAGGGCCCCGCTGGCGTCTTCGCCACGACTGACCGAGAGGCAGTCCTCAAGATCGAAGCAGATTGCTGCATCTACATGCCGCGGGCGACTGGGAGGGGTCAGACTCGAGCTGGCTTGACCGAAGACGAGCTAGTCGAAGACGTGGTTGCGTTAGTCGGTTCAGGCACGAACGTCGTCTCTACCTGCAGCGATCTGTTCGCTGGGGGGGCCCGCCTCAGCAGCGCCAACCTGGCCCGTGTTCACGCCGCCTGTGAGAGTGGCAGCGCATCGGTTTGGGCCAGCGGGAGTGATCCCGGCTTCGTGACCGAGACCCTGCCCATGGCGCTGTTGTCGATCCAGCGGAGGGTCGATCAGATCGAGATCGAGGAATTCGGGGACCTCTCGCACCGCCCGTCGGCGCACATGGTCATGGAGCAGATGCGATTCGGAAAGCCGCTGAAGGAATTCGATCCCGAGCGTCGCAAGAATCACCTCTTCGGTGAATATCAGCCGCCACTCAGCGTGTTGGCCGATCTGGCCGGCTTCGAAATCGACGAATGGCTCGGCGAAGGTGGCGTGGCCGCAGCCAAGGAAGACATGACGATCGTGGCCGGTGAAATAAAGGCCGGGACTGCGGCCGCGCAGCGGGTGGTGGTCACGGGCCGCAGCCAGGGCGTCGATCGGATCCGTTTCACGCAGTACGGCTTTGTGGCCATGAACGTCGAGCCCGATTGGGGTTTGCAGCCGACGGGCTGGCGAATCCGGATCCACGGTGATGCGCCTATCGACATGCGCATGCCGTTTCCCGTGCCGCTCGATGACCTGGCGTCCTTTGTGCCCGCCTACAACGCTAACGGCCTCGTGAATGCCATCCCTTACGTGTGCGGTGCCCATCCTGGAGTGCTCACGACCGAGGACCTCCCGCACATCTTGCCGCGCGGTCCCCGCTCAACCCTGTGATGGACCGCAAAACATCCGAGATGGTCGGTCCATTGACACAGATGGTTCTCGAATACGACCGTGCTCTACAGCGGCTCGTGAGCGAGGCCAGGGATCTGGCCGATTGGGCTCCGTTGAGTGAGTTCATTGACGTTGAGCATTTCGAACGGATCGGCACCTTTCTCGAGGTGCAGAATTGGAACGACTACATCGAGATGCTGACGCGATGGGCCTCGGTCACGGAGTCATTCGAGACCAACGTGAGACGGATCACCGAGATCAGGAGATTGGTCTTCTACGAGATCGAAGAGCGGCACTCTCGGGGGGACAACGTGAACGTCATCAACTCAATGACCGTATTTGAGTTTGGTGCGAACAACCGGATCCGCCGTTTGAACGTCTACCTGCAGCAGGCGCGCTAGCGACAACACCGCGACGACTGTCCCACGCGTTGGCAGGTTCAGATGGGTAGGGAAAGAAATCGCCGCGCAAGGCGCAGGAGCTCCGCTCGCATCAGCGCGTCGTCGAGGTCGGCGACAAAGGGGTGCATCACTGCACCGCTGACCGCGGCGATGAGCATGGCAGTCCTGATTCGAGCCTCTGGCGCCGAATCGTCTCCGACCAATATGTGACGCAGGCGGTGCATGACATCACGAAATTCGTCGTGATCAGCGAAGAACCCGACGATCACCGGATCGCTGAGAATACTGCTGGCAGTTCGCCCACGGTCGATGGCGAGGTCGACGATGCCAGCGATGAGTGAGTCACGCGCTCGCTTTGCAGAGGACTCGCGTTCGGCCGCCTCGATGACCACCGCCAGCCTCGTCAACTCTGATTCTGCGGCGGCCAAGATAATCTCGTCCTTTGTTCTGTACTGGTGATAGACGGCCGCCTTTGTGACGCCGATCTCATCGGCGATCATCTGCAAGGACGTCCCGCCGACACCGTGTCGAGAAAACAAGTCAAGGGCTGCTGTGATGACTCGAGTTTGCGCCGCGCTCAACGGAACCGGTCGGTGTGCTGCTGCAGTCGCTGTGCTCGCAGGGTTCACGGGTTCAGCCTAATCTGCGCCGAAAGCCGACTGAGTAGTCGCACCCTGGTCGGCACACGGTGCGGCCGCTGGCGAGAATACGGCACAGAAGAATTACATGTCGACGGCGGTTATCTGACGCTCGGGGTTGTCGATGAGGGGATCGAGCGCGCTCGCGCGACTCAACTCCTTCAACGAATCGGGTAAAGGCCGTTTATGAAGTCGTTGCGAAACTTGAAGGCGGGGTCGTACTCAGCCATCAGCCGCTCGAAATCGGGAGAGCGCTCGTAGGAGCCGATGATTTCACGGGGGGTCATCGCTGTCAGCTTCCCCCAGTGTGGCCGAGTATCGAGCGGGTGAAGCCGGTTTTCAATGGCCGCGATGGCTTGGAGCACAACCGGCTCATCTGCTTTCCAGGTGAAATGGAAAGCAACCGAATCCCGACCGTATGCGGGACTCAGCCAAAGGTCGTCAGCACGCAACGTGCGCATCTCGCTCACGAACAGCACCGGTGCAAAGTAGCTGGCGATCTCGCGCAGTTCGGTGATGGCTCGTCGTGCGAAACGACGTGGCAAGAAGACCTCTGATTGCAACTCATTTCCCACTCCGGGTGTCGGCTTTGGCCGGAAGTGCGGCAACCGCTCATACCAAGGGCCGACGGACCCCAACTGCTCCGTACAGAGCTCTGGTGACATGCCATCTATCGGATGGACGGTGTGTTGTGCCTCCTGCCCACCGGACCACTCGGAAACGGGCTGATCGACTCGACGTTTGACCCACACGCTTGCCTCAGAGCTGAGCCAGTTGGTGAAAATGCTCACGCTGTAGCCCGCGCCGAATATGTCGTCCAACCCCGGCTCTATTTCGTCGAGGGGAACGCAGAGGTTGACCTGCTGCGAGATCTCGTACGCCGGCTCAATATCGAGGGTGAGCTGGGTCACAATTCCAAGGGCGCCGAGCGCGACGAGTGAGCCGAAAAAGTCATCGGGATGGTGATCCCGTCGCAATTCGACCTCGTCCCCGTCGGCGACGATTAGCGTCAACGCGGCGACTGCGTCGGCGAGAACGCGGTGAGCGTCGCCGGAGCCGTGGGTGCCAGTTGCGCAGGCGCCCCCGATCGAGATGTCGGGGATCGATGCCATGTTCGACAGCGCCAGGCCCTCTCGAGACAACTCTTCTGCAAGGTCGCCGTAGCTCATCCAAGAAGGCACCGTCACGGTGGAGTTGGTCCGATCAATGGTAAGCGCCTTGGGCAGAGCATTCAGGAGCACTAAGTCGCCCGTGGTGTCAGCAACCCGGCTGAACGAGTGGCCGCATCCGAGAGCTCGCGCCCGTTCGGCGCTCCGGACGATCCGGCGAAGACTCTCAACCGATTCGGGTCTGTGGATTCGCGCTGCACGAAAGAGAACGTTCCCAGCCCAGTTGGACTCGTGCGTGACCCGACTCACGCCGTCCCTTCCGCTCGCATCACCTTATGAACCGACACGGGTCAAAAGGGGCTATCCCTTTCAATTGCTTTGGCACGTAATACTCGACCACCCTGTGGACGAAGGCGGGGAGCGCAGTCCGGGTGCGCCCCGATTCTCGACGTCGCGCGCCGTCCGGAATAGGTCGAACGCAAAGAAGCCATACGGTCAATCATTGCCACTGTCCCGTAGGCCGCCAGCTCCCGCCTGCAGTTCATCAATTGCGGCCAGCCATCGGCTCTGGTCACTACCCGCTACTATACCGAACATATGTTCGCCTGGATGGACCAACTCAACGAGGCCCAGCGAGCAGCCGTAACCCACGCAGGGGGGCGGCCTCTCCGGGTCCTGGCTGGCGCCGGAACCGGCAAAACGACGACGCTCTCCGCTCGCGTCGCGTGGTTCCTGGAAAACGGAACTCCTCCCGAACGCATTCTCCTGCTGACCTTCACGCGAAGGGCTGCTCGCCAGATGCTCGATCGGACCGCCGGAATGTTGGCCGTACAACGGGGGAACTGCCGCAGAGAGCCAGCGATTGGCCGTGTGACGGGGGGAACGTTTCATGCCGTCGCGCACAGGACGCTGCGAAGACACTCGCAGGCACTCGGTATCCCAGAAGGATTCTCGGTAATCGATTCTTCCGACGCCGCTGACGTGATCGACCTCGTCCGAGAAGAAGGCTGTTACGCGCAGACCTGCGGCCAACGATTCCCCCGCAAGGCCCTTCTCCTCGATATCTATTCCCGAGCGGTAAACACAGGCAAGTCCGTCTCCGTTGTCACCGCGACAGTGGCGCCATGGGCAAATGATGTCGTCGAGCAGATAATCGAGATTTGCCGCGCCTACGTCGCCAGTAAGCGGGCCGGAGGCATGCTGGACTTCGACGACCTCCTCTTGCTTTGGAGAGCCGCCGCCCTCGATGATCGGCTAGGCCCGCACCTCGCGAGTTCGTTCGATCACATCCTGGTTGATGAATATCAGGACGTGAACGGACTGCAGGTGGACATCTTGAGAGCATTGCGCCGGACCGACGAACGAATCACGATTGTCGGTGACGATGCACAAGCCGTCTATTCGTTCCGCGCTGCTGAACCGCGCCATATCCTCGATTTCGAATTGGCCTTCCCGGGAGCTCGGACATTGGTCCTCGACACCAATTACCGATCCAGCCAGCAGATTCTTGATGTGGCCAACAGCGTTGGTGCGGAAGCTCCAGAGGGGTTCTCGGCTGTCCTTCAAGCGGCGGACGGCCGCGCCGGACTGCGTCCACGCCTCGTCAGGTGCGCCAACGAGGATGCTCAGGTGTCGGCCGTCTGCGAGCAGATTCTTGCGCACCGGGAGGAAGGCATCCTCCTCAAAGACCAGGCGGTGCTGGTGCGCGCCGCGCACCACTCAAATTTGCTCGAACTCGAACTAGGGCGCCGTCGTATTCCCTATGTCAAGTACGGGGGACTACGGATCATCGAAACTGCCCACGTGAAGGATTTGCTGGCGGCATTCCGATTGTCTGACAACGCCTTTGACTCTCTCGCATGGTTCCGACTTCTCCAGCTCCACGAAGGCGTCGGGCCCACCATTGCACGACGGGCCATGGCGGCTCTCGGTCTCAGCGACCCCGGCGCCGACCCGATGAACCACGAACAGGTTCTCGATCGATGGCCCAAAGCGGCTGAATTGCTGCCAGCCTCCTCTCGCTCTCAAGCGGAGAGGCTTGTCGTTGCCATCTCTCAGAAAGGTGGAGACCTCGCGGCGCGGGCTGAGCGACTTCGGATTGTCCTCGTCCCGCTCATCGAAGCGTCATACCCTGATTCGGCCGTTCGACTCGTCGACTTGGATTCCATGGTCGCGGCTGCAGCGAGAACGACACGGCTGTCCGACATAGCAGCGGACTTTGCCCTGGAGCCGCCTCGTTCGACATCTGACCTGGCAGGAGATCCCACGATCGACGAGGACTGGTTGACTATCTCCACCATTCACTCAGGCAAGGGCCTCGAGTGGGGGGCCGTGCACGTTCTCAACGCGACCGACGGCATGGTGCCCTCGGATATGTCGTTGAAATCACCTGAGGGCCTCGAAGAAGAGCGCCGCGTCTTCTATGTAGCGTTGACAAGAGCGCGAATTGCCCTTCACGTTTATTACCCGCTGCGGTATCACCACCGTCCCCGAGGTCGAGACGATTCCCATGGGTGGGCTCAGCCGTCACGATTCCTGTCTGCTCCGGTTCGATCGAGGTTTGACGAAGTGGAGGTCGAGCACCAGTTCGCCTCGTGGGCGACAGACGCGAGAGGCGAGGATGGCTTCAGCAGAGTCGACACCGATCTCGAATCACTCTGGTCGTAGTCACGTCATCTGTCGCAGACATCACGTCGGAAACGGTTCCTGAATCGGGTTCGTGTTGCGTCATGCTGTGACCTTTCGCTGCTCCCCACCCGGACACTCGTAGTCATGCCAAGCTAGGGCATGGCCGTTCGAGTCCTGGCAGGGGTGATCGGCTCCCTCATCATTCTGGGCACGGGATGGAGTGTCCTTGGGACCTTGGTCGTACCGCGACGCATTCGCAGTCGGATCCCGCGAGCGGTCTTCCTCGTCAACCGAACAGTGTTCCGCTTCTTGGTGGATAGGACCAGCTCGTATGAGCGCCGAGACCGCATTCTGGCCATCCAGGCACCGGTACAACTCATTGGCCAGGTCATTGCGTGGTTGGCCCTCTACCAGCTGGGGTTTGGGCTGCTGATGTGGTCCACTGACAACGGCGGGCTCGGAAGCGCCATGGAGCAAACGGGGTCGGCGCTGTGTACGTTGGGTTTTCTGGTCCCACACACGAGTGCGGGGGCAGCACTCGATCCTCTCGCTGCGCTCGCTGGTCTGGGAACGGTCGCCCTCCAGATTGGCTATCTCCCGACGTTGTACGCAGCATTCAATCGCCGCGAGTCGCTCATCACGATGCTCGACTCGAGAGCAGGTGTCCCATCATGGGGTCCAGAGCTCCTGGCGCGCACGCACTATGGCCTAGGCAGCGGGATTTCCGCGGTTGGTCAACTTCCGGATCTCTTTGCGGAATGGGAAAAGTGGTCCGCGGACGTGTCAGAGAGCCACACCACCTATGTCCCGCTGATTTGGTTTCGCTCACCGCGCCCGTTGTCGTCGTGGGTCACCGCGCAACTTGCGATCCTCGACGCTGCCGCGCTGTACCTGGCGCTGCTTCCCGACGGGTCAGACCTCATTCAGGCCCGGCTCTGCCTGCGCGGTGGATTCACCTGCCTGGGCAACGTCGCTCGCGCTATCGGGATCCTTGTCCCACTCGACGCCGACCCGGCCCACGGTATCTCGCTTTCCTATGACGATTTCGTCGAGGCAATCGATCGGCTACGCCGGGTCGACTATCCGATCGAGCGTCCCCTCGAGGATGCATGGATAGATTTCTCGGGTTGGCGGGTCAACTACGAGGCCGCCGCCTACGCATTGGCGTTGACGATCGATGCTCCGCCGGCGTTGTGGTCGGGCCCCCGGCGACACGAAACCGAGGAGATGGCCCCACTGCGGCCGCGGACGGCTCAATCGAACAAACAAACAGCGGACCGGAAGCGCAACGGGATCTCTGATTCCTCGCATGTGTCGGACGTCAGGCGACAATAAGCAGGAATTCCAATGGGTCTAGAAGATTCTTCGACCGGCGGCCGGTCGATCAGACGAGCGCAATTTGATGGAGCGAGGAGCAGCGCTCTGAGGTCTGGTGTCTCGCCGAGAATGCTCCGACCTGCGTTCACTCCAAAGATCTCGGTGGCGAGGGCGTATCGGGCAAGCCCGCTGTGGAAACGGTCTTGGGCGCACCAGGCCGCGCACTCGTCCAAGAGATCGAATCCGAATCCGCACCAGGCGTGACCTATGAGATCGTGGACGGCGCGGAACCGGTCAAACGGGCCGCCGAACTCACAGCCGAGCAGCGGATGAAGACGTGTGCCTACTGATGCGGCCGAGGTGATCTCCAGAGTTCCGTTCGCGCGTACCGAGCCAATGAGCTCTGCATCGGTTTCATAGGGTTGGCCACAACGTGTGAACATCACTCGCGCTGCCCATGGCGATCCGTCTCGGGTGATCATCGTGAACAAGCGATCGGTCTCTGACTGAAGCTGCGTGTATGCCTCGATCACCATTGGATCCCGATGGGCACTCCGAGAGTGTAAGTACCACTCACCGAACGGAACGATGGCGGAGATGTCCATGCTCTGAGCGGCGTCTTTCGATAGAGCGTGTTGCATGTATGGATATCTCCGATCAAGCCGGAGGCCGGAGCGCGTTGGGTCGCCGTGTTTGCCAGCCGCGGGTCGGGGCGTAACCGGTCGGAGGCTGGGATTCGGTGGTCGATTCGATCGTATGCACCGTCACGAATTCTCCTCGGTTTTCAATAGTATGGCGTGCCAATACGTGGCGCTGTCAGGCACGCCGAGGCGACGCTGGTTTCTCCCGCGGTCTTTCGCTGCACCCTCGCTTGCCGTCGGAGCCAGGGCCGGACGGAGACCCTGCTTCCGTAGCCGGGCCGGCTCTCGTGGCTCGCCCACGTCACCAGTGACTGTGACTCCGGCCTGGGCGGGTTCGAGAAGGGAGCGGACCGATGGCGCGGCGATCGATAGTTGCATCCGCTGATCCCTTGCAAAGTCGACAAGAGAGTGCTGTGCTGAGATTCGGCCCGCAGATAGTTTGCCGGCGGCGAAAGATGGAAGGGAGAAGCAATGGCTCAGCGAGCAGAGCCGGTTGCGTTTCTGGGCATCGGCACTATGGGGCGTGCCATGGCAGCCAGGGCATTGGGCGCGGGCATCCCCACGATTGTTTGGAACCGCAATCCGGATGTGACTGGGGATCTGGCGGATCTCGGTGCCGAGGTCGCCAAATCCGCAAGCGACGCGGCGCGCCGGGCTGGCATCGTCGTCACGATGGTGACAGACGCCGATGTCGTTCTCGCGATTGCCAAAGACCAGGGCATGTTGGCTGCCTTGGCCCCGGGTGCG
This sequence comes from uncultured Acidimicrobiaceae bacterium, assembly GCA_963850185.1. Classification (GTDB taxonomy): domain Bacteria; phylum Actinomycetota; class Acidimicrobiia; order Acidimicrobiales; family RAAP-2; genus Bog-473. The sequence continues at coordinate 169,128 of CAWKKE010000010.1, read as the reverse complement.
ATCTGGGCACAGATGAGCACCATCGGCGATGGAGGGATGAAGCGCGTGGAATCCCTTGTGACGGCCGAGCGCCCAGACGTGGTCCTGATAGATGCGCCGGTCTCGGGAAGCAAGGGGCCGGCAGAGCAGGGTCAGTTGACAATATTTGCTTCAGGTCCTGAAGCTGCGCGTTCGCGGCTCGCCCCTCTTTTTGATTCGCTGGGCCGGCGGACCATCTGGGTCGGTCCCGTCGGGTCCGGTTCGAAACTCAAGCTCGTCGCCAATACGTGGCTGGCCTTGGGGGCGGAAGCGGTCAACGTGTCGGTAGCCCTGGCCCATCACTTGGGTCTCGAGGTCGACAGCGTGACGAATGCTCTGGGCGATGGGCCGCTGGTCTCCTCTTGGCAAGTGTCCAAACTTGAAAGAATCGGCCGAGGCGACTTTTCCGCACAGTTCGCGCTGTCACTCGCGTTGAAGGACGTGCATCTCGCTTTGGAGGATGCCGGCCGCGAACGCTTCTCTGTTCTTGCCGCCTTGGCCGAGGAATGGCAGGAAGTAGTGGGTCTTGGGTTCGGCGAAAGCGACCTTACGGTTGTCGCCCAAGCGCTCGAGCAACAGGGGGGACGGCAGTGACCGCCTACGTCCCCGCCGAAGATCGCTACCTGTCCATGACGTATCGCCGTTGTGGACGCAGTGGGTTGCTGCTACCCGGGGTATCGCTCGGGCTGTGGCAGAACTTCGGTGATGACCGACCACTCGAGACTCAGCGCTCCGTGTTGCGGCGGGCGTTCGACCTGGGTATTACCCACTTCGATTTGGCCAATAACTACGGGCCTCCGTATGGCAGTGCCGAGATAAATCTCGGACGGATCCTCCGCGAGGACTTCCGTCAGTATCGCGACGAACTCGTTGTCTCCACCAAGGCCGGTTGGGACATGTGGCCGGGCCCCTATGGCGACCTCGGGTCTCGGAAGTATCTCCTCGCCAGCCTCGATCAGAGCTTGCGGCGGCTCGGCATCGACTACGTCGACATCTTCTACCATCACCATTTCGATACTCAAACACCACTCGAGGAATCACTCGGTGCTCTTCATAGTGCGGTCACGTCCGGGAAGGCGCTCTATGTGGGTGTCTCCTCATACTCGGACAAGCGCACTGCGGAGGCGGTCGCCATCCTGCACGAATTGGGCACTCCGCTGCTGATCCATCAGCCTTCGTACTCGATGTTCAATCGCTGGATCGAAGACCGCCTTCTCGATGTCCTCGAGACCGCAGGGGTGGGGTGCATCGCTTTCTCGGTCTTGGCACAGGGCCTGCTTACCGACCGCTACCTGAACGGGATCCCTCCAGGATCGAGGGCGGCTCTCGGGGGTTCATTGACCCGCGGCATGCTCAATGAAGACAATCTCGCCCGTATTCGAGGACTAAACGACATTGCTATGGCGCGAGGTCAGTCGCTCGCGCAGATGGCCATTGCCTGGGCCTTGCGCGACACTCGGGTCAGCTCTGCGCTGATCGGAGCCAGCAGCGTCGCTCAGCTTGAGGCAAACGTGGGCGCCTTGAAACAGTTGGAGTTCGCCCCCGAAGAGATCTCCGCTATTGATCGCTTCGCCGTTGACGGCGACATCGACCTGTGGCGCGGACCGTCGACATCCTGAGATCCTCACTGCGGGTGTGTTTCGAAGAACGTCCACATCAATTGGTTGGCAGAAATTGCGAACGTCGTCTTTCCTACGGTGGAGGCAATCGCGACCATCGCTTCGCTACCAGCCCAGATGTGCCCGTCCCCGTTCTCCCTGTAGAGCTCGACTGTCGCGTCGTGCGGACACCTGTAGGCAATGAGTGTCACACCGTTGACCACGGAGGAAGTCTTTGGAGTCTTCGAGCAGCCGTTGCGCGCCGCCCAACGAGCCTCTTCCTCTGGAATCGGCAGATCGTTCTGTTGAATGCCCTGGTCGACCTTGGAGCTGAGGTTCGACCCGATCGTCCCGCTCCCATCCGGCGCCGGTAGCTTCTTGGCGGCGGGGCCGATTCCGCCCTGGTAGGGCACAAAGGGGTCGGCGGTACCGTGGAACGCGATCACGGGGACGCGTCGAGAGGGATGGCAACTCGACGTCGCTTCAATTCCAGCGACTGTGGCCACCGCTGCAATCCGGCTGGCGTCGCTGCACGCCAGCGCGGAGGCCATGAACGCGCCATTCGAGTAACCGGCTACGTACACTCGCTGGTTGTCGACACATAAAGTGTTTTCGACGTGCCCTATGAGCGCGATCAGAAACTTCTGGTCCGCGCTTCCGGGCGTGGTGACCCAATGTTGGACCTGTTCGTTCACCTGGGGTGTCACAGTGACGAACCCGTTCGCGGTCCCATAGGTGCCGAGCTTTGTGAACTCGGCTTGTATCGCAGCGGTCTCGCTGTAACCGTGAAGGTCGATGACGACAGGGAGCGGGTGGGCGGCGTTCTTGTCGGACGATCCCTCGACCACGTAGCTGCCCGTTTCACCAGCCGCCGTGAAATCGAGCGTTTCCCCGTTCTGAATCGGGGCGATGACCGTGTGGCAGCCCGGCGAGGCCTGCGCCTGCATGGCCGCTTCTGCCGAAGAGGAAGCTCGGGCGAGCAGCACTCCCGTGAGAATGGACGACAGCATGGACAGGGCAGCGATCCCTCTCCCAAAGCGCACGAGGCGCAATGTACCTTCCGGAAGGCACCACGACAGTCGAGAGGAGGCGCTCGTCGAGCCGTGATGGCTGAGCAATTGACCGGCCTGGCTCAGAGTCGATCCAGGCCCCCTGGGCATGGATGAAGACGGGAGTAGTCCAGATCGGAATCGTCTCGATCGACTTCCTGAGAGCGGCGCAAGCCTGCAGTTGGCTGCACTTGTCCAGGTCGAACGCTGCGAGAGCCCAGATCGCGTGGGCATACCTCTGGGCGGCAGCCCCCGCTGCAGGGGGTGCGGTACAGTCGGGAAGGGGATACCGGTTTCCTGGGCTGTCTAAGGGGGCTACAAATGGACGTCGGCGCTGACCCGCACCGTTCGGTCGCGGCGCGTTTGCATGTGAATCGCCGCACACTGCAGATCGCGCTGGGAGTGATCTGGATCTTCGACGGCTTGTTGAAGTTCCAGCCTGCACTGTTCAAGCCGATCTTCATCGACAACGTGATCCGGCCCATGGCCGCTGGACAGCCGACTCTGGTTGCCTCGGCCATCAATCACATGGCCAATTTCCTTTCGCACGAGGCGACCATGTGGGTGGCGGTTTTCGGACTCGTCGAGATCGCCATCGGCGCCGGCATGTTGTTCCGGAGGACGGTCAAGGGTGCGCTGCTCACCTCCTTCATCTGGGGCGGGGGTCTCTATCTCTTCGGCGAGGGGTTCGGGATGGTCCTCACCGGCCACACCTCACCTCTTGCCGGAGCGCCCGGCGCCGTGTGCTTCTACGTGTTGCTCGGAGCGTTGTTGTGGCCGAAGGAGGAGACCGACTCGAGTCAGGTCCGCGTCGGCGTGGATTCGTCGGCGGCAGGACGCGGCGTCTTCGGCGGAACCGGCGCCCTTCTGGTCTGGGCTGGCATCTGGCTGTTTGAGGCCATCATTTGGATGTTCCCGGCCAACCGCACTGGGAACGCTGTGACAGATCAGATGTCGGACACCGCTGCGGGGGAGCCGGGCTGGTACGCCCATCTGCTGCATGCCTTCGGAAATGCGTTTACCGGAGCAGGAGTGTGGGTCGCGGTCCTCCTGGCCGTGGCCTCCATCGTGATCGGCCTCGGTCCGCTTGTCTCGAACCGTACTGAAGTGTTCGTAGGTCTGGGCATCGTCCTCGCGCTCGGGTACTGGGTCACCGGGCAAGGTCTCGGTGAGCTCCTCACGTTCGGGGGAACTGACCCGAACAATGGACCGATCATTGCGCTCATCGGGGTCTCGATCTTGCCGTTGGTACCCGCTCGTGCCGAACAACCCGCGCCAGCCGCCCGGCTCATGGCGATCCATCCGGTCGGCGCCGTCTTGGCGGTGTTGGGTCTGGCACTAGCCCCGTTGGCCGTGGCTGCCACACCTGCCGCCACCTCGGCCGAGGCACCATCGTCCGCAAATTCTTCGTTGACGGCAGCGCCCAGTTCGTCGGGATCGGGTGGATCGATGTCGGGCATGTCAGGCATGTCAGGCATGTCGATGTCGGGTTCCACCGCCGCCGCTGGAGCGACAAAGTCGACGACCCATGGATCGAAGATGAACATGTCGGCCATGGCCGGATTGGGCGTGACCGACTCCGGCTGGAAGTACACGGGGCCGGCGTTGCCGCCAAGAGAGGTCCAGGCGCTCACCATCTCGAGCGACGAACAGGACAAGGGTCACAAGATGCAGACACCGAATTGCTCTTCGACGCCCACCTCGCAACAAGTACTGGGAGCGACGCAGTACATCCAGGCAGTATCTGCCGCTGTCTCGAAGTACAAGGACCTCAGTGTGGCCAAGGCAGCCGGGTACATCCCGATCACCAGCACGAACTATCCGGTGGTCCACTACCTGAATCTGGCGTACATGAACCGGCAGGACATCATGAATCCCAACAAGGTGGATTCACTTGTCTACGCCACAACTCCGTACGGTCCCGTGCTCGTCGCGGCAATGTTCCTGATGCCCGGTGGGGACGACGGGCCGATGCCCTACGGATGCCTGGTGCAATGGCACGCCCATACCAACCTCTGCACGAGTGAAATCACGCATCAGATCGATGGGTTGCAGCCGTGCAACGCGGGCTCGATTGCAGACCCGACCACGCCGTACATGACACATGTCTGGCAGGTACCGGTCGCTGGGGGTCCGCTGGCCATTGATCCTTCCGATCTCCAGGTGGTGGAGGCCGCGATCATGGCCCAACAGCAAGGCCTCGCACCGACCACGAGCGGTTCAGTGCCGCCAGTCCAGAGCACGCTGACGAACAACGGATAGCGGGCCGGGGCGGCGATTCACGAGAACCGGGTCAAAGCCCAACCTTTGTAGACAAGCGCTCGAGCACAGACCGCCTCATTGGTCCTATGCGGGGTCCCGAGTCAGCTCGCCCCAGGCGGATCGTTCCTTGTTGCCGAGGGACGAAACGGGAGGAACAGTGCTTCGAGAAGTTTGAATACCGCGTCCGGCGTTGTCCCGTCGGGGTCGGCCATCCAAGCCAGGGTGAGGCCGTCGAATAGTGCCGTCACAAGTTGGACAACGGCATCCGGTCCGCCGGGAAGGCGCGGATCGATGTCGTCCAACAAAGGGCCAGCCATATTTGTCGCAACCTGTCGATACAGCTCGTACTGGCGTCTCGCGAAGTCTCTGAATGCCGGCGTTCGCAGTGCCAGCATCGTCAATTCGTAAGGGACAATCTGCCGCTTGATTCCCTCGTCTCCGCGTTCGCTCACGACGGAGAACGCCGATTGAAGGAGTTGCAGCACGCTTGGCATCTCTCCCTGCCACGCCCCGTCGACCAAACCCGTCGACTCCTCGATCTCCTTCAGGATCTCCTCGAACAGACACTCGAAGAGCTCCTCTTTGTTCGAGAACCAATAGTGAAATGTCCCGAGCGGGAGGCCAGCTTGCTCTGAAATACGCCTGGTCGTCGCCGCGGCAAGCCCATCCCTGGTCACGACCTCAATCGCGGCCGAGATCAGCTGGGTTCGAACAGGATCTCCGCCTACGCGACGCAGAGACCGGTTCTCAGCCATGGGCCGATTCTGGCATGAACGCATCGGTCAAGTGATCTGGTCAGTTGATTCGGTCATTTGACCGGATTAGGTTGCGGGGCGGGGCCGCGGGTCCCGATCGCTGGAACCGAGTTGGACCGGAGGAGACGCGCATGCCCATCAGCCACCTTCCCCGCGACACGTCGGTCCTGACAGTCGTCGATGCGATTCGTCGTGACGGAGCCGTCATCGTTGACGACCTCGTCTCGAACCAGCTTCTCGCCCGCATGGCCGCAGAACTGGCATCGGCCTTCAACGAGACAGAGTTCGGCACCGACGAGTTCAATGGCCTCCACACGCGCAGAACCGGAGCGCTGATCGCCCGGTCCGAGTCAGCTCGTCAACTCATTCAGCACCCTCTCGTCTTGGGGGCGGCGAAGGAGATCCTCTCGCACGCGACGAATATTCAACTGCACATCACTCAGGCGATCGCCATCGGACCCGAATCGCCTGCTCAGGCCATCCACCGCGACCAGTGGGCCTGGGACTTCTTCCCGTTCCCCGATGACTCTGAAGTGGAGGTGAGCGCGATCTGGGCGCTCACCGACTTCACCGAGGCCAACGGGGCGACGCGGGTGGTGCTGGGGAGCCATCGGGCTGGTGACGGCAAGACGTATGTCGAAGAGGACACCGTTCCTGCTGAGATGGAGCGTGGGTCGGTCGTCCTCTACACGGGCAGCGAATATCACGGCGGCGGTGCCAACCTGACGAATGAGACGAGAATCGGCGTGCAATGCAGTTACGCCGTGGGCTGGCTTCGCCAGGAAGAAAACCAGTACCTCTCGGTGCCGCTCCACATCGCTCGGGAGCTCCCGGTAGATCTTCTTCGGTTGATGGGCTACGAGAAGGGCTCTTTCACGTTGGGCTACATGGACAACATGCGTGATCCGATACACGCGGTCCGGCAGGGCGAGGCTGAATCGAGCGTTGACTTGGATACCGCCTTCGTGGCTTTGGGTCGCGCATTCGGAGACGATTCCGAAAATCCCGCGGATGCGAAAGGAGCGTGAGCACTCGAAGAGGTGTAAGGGTGACCGGGTTGGACCGGCCTGATCCGGCGATCTGATCTGAAGGAGGCGCGTGACGTGAGTCCGTCTGGGGACGTAGTGCTCATCACCGGCGCATCGGCCGGTATCGGTCTGGCCTGCGCCGACCTTCTGCACCAGCAAGGGTGGAAGGTCTTCGGTGCCAGTCGCCGCGGCACCTCCCCGGGGGGCTGGAGTCCTCTGACCATGGATGTGGACCGCGACGCGTCAGTCGAGGCGGGCGTACGCTCCGTCGCAGACGGGCAGGGGGGGCTGGGAGCAGTGGTGGCCGGCGCCGGTTGGGGGCTGGCCGGAGCAGTCGAGGACACGCCCATCGATCAGGCCAAGGCCCAATTCGAGACGAACTTCTGGGGTGCCGTCCGGGTGGTCCAGGCAGCCCTGCCGGTGATGCGCCGCCAGGGGGGAGGGCGCATCGTCCTGGTCGGCTCCATCGGGGGGATCATCGGCCTCCCGTTCCAGGCATTCTACAGCGCCAGCAAGTTCGCCTTGGAGGGATACGGCGAGTCGTTGGCCTATGAGGTGGCGCCCTTCATGATTGACGTCACTCTGGTGGAACCTGGGAATGTGAAGACTGACTTCACAGCCAGCCGTCGCACAGTGGATCCGGTGGCGGGCCGGTCGGAGTACGCCGCCGCCTCGACCAAGGCGATCGGGAAGATGGCGGAAGACGAGGCCAAAGGTGTCGCGCCGTCCGACATCGCGGCGACGGTGGGCAAGGTGCTGGCGGCCAAGCGTCCCCCGCGTCGAATCTCAGCGGGCTCCGCCAACGAGCGGGTGGGCCCCTTGGCCAAGCGCCTCCTGCCCTATGCGCTCTTCGAAAGGATGGCGAAGGGCAGTCTCGGCGTGTAGTGGATCGTGGCAACCACCATCTACCTTCCGAGGTAGGTGCAGACGCAGACCCGGTTCCCTTCAGGGTCGGCGAGCACAGTGAACGTGGGCGCGTCGTTGTCGGCGACGATCTGTCCGCCGGCGGCCACGGCGCCATTGATTCTCTGCTCGGCTGTCTCCGGGGCAACCCAGACGTCGAGGTGGAACCGCTGACGCGGTGTCGGGTGCTCGTCAGTCGACTGAAACCACAGATTCGGGAATCTGTTGTCGGCATCGACGACCTCATCGTGGTTGAAGTTGCCGATGTGTCCGTTCAGCAACGCCGACCAGAACGGTCCCTCGAGAGAGACGTGCGCGCTGTCGAGTCCGATCTCCACCTGGAGAACGGCAGAGGGTTGGGGTTGCAAGCCGCGGCGATGGGCGATGTCGCTGATCCGGTGTGCTGCAGCGACGTCAGCGCCCGTCACGAGCCACTGTCCGTCGTACGTGGCAAGCCGAAGTTCGGTCCACGAGGAGCGAAGTCGCGCCTCGAGGATGTGGCTGGCACTGTCACCGCACTCGGCGAGAAAGGCCGCAGCAGCTGAGAGATCGTCCGTGGCCCATCGCCCGTGTAGGGCCTGCGCCAACTTGCGCCAATCGCTGAGTCCCGCGGCGTCGATGTCCTCTGCGCTCAGACCTTCCACAATGGAGAGGCTAATCCGTGATGAAGCCGTTCTTCATGGTGCGCGGGGCCTCGCCTTTCCTTCATCTGATTGCTCCCGAGTCCGTGCGGCAGGAGGTCCTTCATCTGACCTCGCTGGTGAGTTACCGCTACGTTGACGACATGGACGACGGAGGGTGGATCAGCGACCTCGTCGGCGCTCTGCGCGTGAGGCCGGGCACGACAGTTGCTCTCCCGGAGGATCTCGACCCGACCTACAAGCCGGATTTCATCGCAAAGCGAGACCGTGCAGCACTTCTCTCGGAGACCGTGCAGCTCCTTGCCTCGTATCAGTCGCGCTTGGCGGCACAGGGCACGCACGGCGTGTTGCTGTGTCTGCAGGGGATCGACGGCTCCGGGAAGGACAGCACCATCCGCCACGTCATGAGCGGGGTGAATCCCCAGGGCGTACAGGTGAGCAGCTTCAAGGTGCCGTCCGCCGAGGAGAACACACACGACTACCTCTGGCGGCACGCCCGCAGGGTTCCCGCTCGAGGAGAGATCGGCATCTTCAACCGGTCGCACTACGAGGAGGTGCTCGTGGTGCGCGTGCACCCCGAGCTTCTCGACCGCGAGCAACTGCCATCGCAGGTCGAGGGAGACGATGTCTGGCAGCGCCGCTATCGCGAAATCAACGAATGGGAACGCTACCTGGCCGACAACGGGATCCGAGTCCTCAAGGTACTGCTCAACATTTCGAAGGAGAAGCAGCGGAGGCGGTTCTTGCGTCGCCTCGAGCTTCCGGATCACGCCTGGAAGTTCTCGGCCGCCGACATCACAGAGCGCGGGTATTGGGACGACTACCAGGACGCCTTCTCCGACATGCTCTCCGCGACGAGCACCGACTGGGCTCCCTGGTACGTGATACCCGCCAACCGCAAGTGGTTCGCCCACGTCTGCGTCAGTGCACTGCTCGTCCACACGCTGACCGAGATCGACCCCCAGTACCCCGTCGTCAGCCCCGACGAGATGCGCGCCGAGCATCTGGCTCGGCAGACCCTACTGGCCGAAACGCCGGCCGCCGCCGGCCCGAGCTGAGCGGCCCTCGGAGTATCCGGCACTCACCGTCAGGTCGGAGCCCGATCCGACGAAGGGGACGCACCCGGAGCATGTGCAGCAGTTGCGTCCTGGCTGCGTTCGGTCTGTGAGATGGCCCAGGCCGCGTTCACGAGTCCGGTGTGGCTGAAGGCCTGGGGAAAGTTGCCCAGGAGCTCACCGCTGTCGGGATCGATCTCCTCGGAAAGCAGGCCGACGTCGTTGACGAAGGCCAATGCTCTTTCGAAGACCGTGCGAGCCCGTGCCGCCTGACCCGAACTGGCCAGGGCTTGGGCCAGCCAGAAGGTGCACAGGAGGAACGTGCCTTCTTCCCCGTCGAGCCCGTCGTGGGACCGATACCGATAGACGAGACCCCGCTTGTCGGTGAGACGCTCCTCGGTCGCCTCGATCGTGGAGAGCACTCTGGGCTCGTCGGCGGGCAGGAAGCCGACCAGTGGCACCATCAGATTGGACGCGTCGAGCTCGTCCGACCCGAAGGACTGCGTGAAGGCGCCGGCCCGGTCGCTCCAGCCCTTGGTCAAGATCGCCTCGCGGATCTGGGCCTGAGTCTGCTTCCATGCCTCCACCCGGCCGGAGGCGTCGAGGGGGTCGGCTAAGGCAACCGCCCGGTCGAGGGCGACCCAACACATCAGCTTGGAGTACAAGAAGTCGCGGGGCTCGCCGCGAATCTCCCAGATCCCTTGGTCCTTTTCCTGCCAGCGCCGGGCAGCGGTGTCCGCCAGTTCGACGAAGAACCGTCGAGTCGCAGGTTCCAGAACCGGTGGCGCGCCCCATTTGCCGGGGTCTGCGGCCGGCCCGACCCGGGAGGTGCTGTCGAAGACGTGGTCGGAGAGGCGATACACGGCGCCGAGCAGTTCGCCGTAGACGTCGAGCTGGCGCTGGTTCCAGGCCCCGTTGCCGACTCGAACGGGGGCCGAGTCTCGCCAGCCCTCCAGGTTGGGCAACTCCCGCTCGGTCAGGTCCCGTTCGCCGTTCACGCCGAACATGATCTGGAGGTCCCCGCCCCGGTCGAGGGAGCCGGCAGCGGACGTGGTCACGTAGTTGAAGAACTCGTTGGCTTCGTCAGGGCAGGCGGCAACCCAGAGGGCCTGAATCGTGAAGGAAGCGTCCCGGACCCAGGCATAGCGGTAGTCCCAGTTCCGGGGCCCGCCCACCACTTCGGGCAGGGAGGTGGTCGCCGCCGCACAGATGGCGCCGGTGGGTGCAAAGGAGAGCGACTGCAGCACTCGCCCACTGTGGTGCACGAGGTCTTTCCATGGGCCCTCGTAGGCCTGGTGGAGTTCCGACCACGACTCCCACGCCGACACGGTGTCTTGGAGCCGCACGTCTACCTCGGATTGGCTCCAGACTCTGGCTGAGCCGGTCTGGTCCCCAGTTTCCGCGGTTCCGTAGTGCAGCGCGAACCCCGCGCTCTCGCCGCGGTGGAGCTGGATCCGCCCAGAGACCGCCGATTGGTCGATGGTGAGAGGCATCGGAGAGGAGAGGACGAGCGTGTCGGCGCCCGCAGACGCCGACACGCCACCGTCGACAGCGTCGATGCGTGGCGGTGGCCTGCCCGTATCCGGGGCACAACACGTACTCCAGGGTCAACTCGACCTCTCCCTCAACGCACTTCGCACGCCGCAGCAGTAGATGCGGCGCGTCCTTGCCGAGCTCGTGGCCCCGATTGCCTTCGCCCATTGCCAGGGCGTCGGTGATCGACGACCGTCCCGGACGGCGTCGAGAACGTGGTCTCCATCACCATGGTTCGGTCGAGGTACCGGCGAGTTACTCCGGTGGCGCCGTCGGCCCGGACCGACCAGTGGCCGGCTTCGTCGCCGAGGAGGCGAGCGAAGATGGACGGGCTGTCGAAGCGGGGGAAGCACAGCCAGTCGATCGATCCGTCCCGACTCACCAGCGCCGCACTGTGACGGTCCGACAGGAGCGCATAGTCGGCTATTGGAGTCGTGCTCATGTGAGCTCCTTCGCCCGTAGATCCGCGGGATCGGCCACTGGCAGTCAGTCCCGCAACTGACGGATCCCCGGTTTTTAGGCCGGAGATCCGGGATCTCGGCTGGGGCGCTCAGCGTAGCCAGCACCGGCGGGCGGGACCAGGGGCGGCCGTTCGAGCATCACATGGAGCGTCGTCGGCGAGCCACTTCGAGACTGCTCGGGTCGGCAGTGCCCCGGACCGCAGTACTGAGTACGGTGACACCGAGGAGGTTTCGGTCATGACCACGGCGATCATCGGCACTGGGGGGATCGGATCGGCTATCGCCCGCCTGCTCGGCTCAGGTGGCGAGACCCTGCGGCTTTCGAGCGCAGATCCTGAGTCGGCGACGAAGCTTGCCGCGCAGATCGGGCCGGCTGCATTCGTTGCCGCCGACAATGGCGACGCCCTACGGAGCGCCGACGCCGTCGTCCTCGCGCTGCGCTTCACCGTGCTGAAAAGCGTCCTCGACGAGATTTCCGACGCGCTCGACCGACAAGCTCGTGGTCGTTCCGAGCAACCCGCTCACCACCGGCGCGCAGGGCAACGTCTCACGTGTCCTGCCCGAAGGGCAATCCTCGGGCGAGGTCGTTGCCGGGTGGTTGCCGGCCGGGGTGCCGCTTGGCGATGGCCTTTGGAACCATGTCGGCCAATCTCCTGGAGTCCTCGGCCAACCGGTCGCCCGAGCCCGCGGTCCTCTTCTATGCGACCGATGACGACCGTGCCGGCGAGCAAGTCGAGCACCTGATCCGAACGGCCGGGTTTGAGCCGGTGAAGGTCGGCGGGATCAAACTGACAGATCGACTCGAGGTGGGCGGCGATCTTCACGACCTCGTTGTCGGGGCCCACAGAGGCGCGGGTCGTTGGTCGGCGGAGGCTGATCGACCGCCGCCGTTGGCGAGCCGCGGCCTCGACCAGTACGCACGCCGCCAACTGTCGCCAGTATCCGATCGAGTCGGCAGAGTCCAGTGTCCGTGAAGTGGAATCGAGGAGCCAAAGAGCATGCGAGAAGACATCGTCGTCGGGGCCACGTTTCCTGACTACCAGCTCGAGGACCAAGCTGGGGTCGCTTCGGAAACTCTCCGAGCTCCAGGGTGACAACCCCATGGTGCTCCATCTGTCCCGTGGGTCCTACGATCCCAAGGAGCATCGGTTTCTCAGGAATCTGGTGGACAGTTACCCCGAGTTCCGGGTCGCCTACACGCGGCTGGTGGTCATCTCCACCGACAGCCCGCTCAACCTCAACGAGTTCCGCGACTCCCTGGGCGCCTTGTGGCCGTTTCTGGGTGACCCCGAGAGGACTGTGCAACATGATCTCGACATCGAGGAGTACACGGATCCTCACAATCCCATGATCCCTCACACCTTTGTGTTGGAGCCGGGTCTTCGGATCTTCAGCATCTACAACGGCTACTGGTACTGGGGCAGACCGACAATGGACGAGTTGCACGTGGATCTGCGGGCGGTTCTGCGGAAGGTTCGTCCGGACTTCGATTTGGGCGCGCCGGGGCTTCGCGAGGCCTGGGATCGCGGGGATCGACAGCATGTTTCTCGTGGATACGCTCGATCCGCCCGATCCGCTATACCGAGGGCGGCACCGTCGGGATCAAGCGGGGTGGCCTGTAGCTTTCGTGTTCCGTCGACAGCGTCTGCCGGAGTCGGCTGACGAGGAACCCTGGAGTGGCCCGTCTGCGCAAAACGCAGTCCGACCTTCCGGACTAGGCCCGAAGTCGTTTCTCCAGCGAGGGTGCGTCGAAAAGCACGCTGGAGTCGAGCGGGTCGCCGTCCAGCCACGCCGCTGGTGTGCCCTGAGGATCCTGTACTTGGTACAGATCCTCTCGGTGCAGCACCCACTTCGCATAGCGGGCCTCCCGCACGCCCGCGACGTAATCCGACCCGGTCAATCCAGCGTCGGCCCCGATTCGCAGGAGATCCTCGGTGGTGAAGCCTCCGCTTCCCTCGGCTGGTTGCGCCGAGAACAATGCCTGGCGGAGTTGGTCGAAGTGGCCGGCCTCGGCCGCGAGAGCGAGAGCGTTGTCTGCCCTCACCGACTCTGCACCGAGGAAGCAGCGCATCCGGTATTCGACGGCGAGTGAGCCAGCCTCGAGGGCGGCCGTGAGCACCGGCCCGTTGAGCTCTTCGAACTGTCGGCAGAACGGGCACTGTGGATCCTCGTACAGGATCATCTGGTGACGTGCGTTGGCGCTGCCGAGACGGACTCCGCCTTCTGGGGTATGCCCGGAGGGTGCGATCACCGGATCAGTCGGTGTCATTCGGATGCTCCATTTCGCTTTGCGGTCTGAGAGGAGGCCATGCGGGGTCGGACGCCGCACGAGGTCAACTCGTCGTCGCCGTCTGATCTGCCAAGTGGGCGCCGTGCATCGCGCGGAGTTCGGCCCGCGAGAATCGTCGGCCCTTGATTTCGGGGTGGCAATGACGGCACACGCGGTACGTCGTGCCGGGATCGGTGTCCGAGTGCTTGACGACGAGGTCGTGGTGACCGATCCGCCAGCATCGTTGGGTGTGGCAGTTGATCTTCCTGTAGCCCACCACGAGGATGGTCAGGATGCCGAAGCCGCCGGCGAAGCCGGACCAGAAGCCGTACCAACCGCCGGATTCGTTGAAGGTGCCGGTCCACGTCAACACGTGGTGGAAGAACGAATCGATCCCGTTCATCGGCCGTCCGGTCTCGCCATGGGCTCCCAGGTTAATCTCAGCCAGGCCGGGGACACCTGACACTCGACAGGTGCCGGGTCGTGGCTACTGCGGCCGCTGAGATCCGCGGGCCGCGTGCATGCGCCGGTTCACGGGTTGGGTGGGTCCTGATCCGGCTCGATCGGCCCGCTCGCAGCGGCTTCGGCGTCCGCCGCCGCATCCACGGAGGCCATTTCGGCCGGCGGTGGCGCCGAGTCGTCGCTCGACATCCGCCAATCGGTCGCTGATGACCGACAACTGCTGGCCGAGTTCGTCGTGTCCCTTCTTGAACACTGCCTTGTTGGCGTCGGTGTGCTCCTTCACGAACACGGAAGCCACCGTGGCGGTGAGCACCCCGATGAGGCCGATCCCCACCAGCATGAGGACCACCGCCACGGTGCGACCGCCTGCGCTGACCGGATACCGGTCTCCGTACCCGACGGTGGTCACCGTGACGATGGCCCACCACAGAGCGTCGGGATAGCTGTGAATGTTGCTCCCCTTCGCGTTCTCCTCGAAGAGCAGCACCAACCACGCTCCGAGGAAGAGGGTTCCAGCCGCGGCGATGAGCACTCGGAAGAGGCTGTGGTGCTTGAGGATCGTCTCCGCCCTCAGCTCCCCCTCGTAGACGAGAAGGCTCACTTTCTCCATGCCGACCAAGTGCCAGCTCTGAAGAGGTGGCACCAACACAGTCGCTGGCTCCACCCAGCGGCGCTTGAGATACCCGCGGCGATCAGGTGTGACCACCAGGCGGACCGCGTACTCCACCAACGCGATCGCCCAAAGCACGAACAGGGATCCGACGAGCGACGGTGGAAGCCGAGCCGTCCAGGTCCTTGGTCAGGACGACGATGGCGATGACCAGCCAGGCCATCCCGAGGAGGGCCAGCGGATATTTCGTGACACGCTCGATGTTGTCGACGAGATCGTGGCGACCACCTGAGGGCTTGGTCCCGGCAATGATCTGTCGCCGTCGTGCATCCTTGCGCGTTTGCTCTTCGAGCCGTTCCTGCTCCAAGGCCTCCAGGCGTCGTATGCGCTGAATGGAGGAGGGGCTCTTGACCTCGCTGGTGCCGCCCGGGACAGTGCTCGAATCCGTAGGACCCACCACAATGAAACGAAGTTAGTAGGTCGCCGACCGCGTGAACGGGCACTCGACGCGTCGCTCGACGCCCCGTCCTCCGGCCCTTGTCACAGCGAGGCGAGTTCCGTGTTGAGCATTTCGTGTGCGTTCGCCGGAACGCGGTGCGAGTGGGCCAGCGCCGCCAGGGTCGACGACTCTTCAGGCAGGCGCCGGTGAAAATTGGGGCCGTTTCGGACCGCCGCGTTGCGACATCGTGCCTGCGTTCAGGTTGCGTCGCCGGCGTCGGAGCGACTAAAAATGACGTCCAATCGTGACCGGTGTCGAGGAGTGCCCGACCACGAAGCCAGGTGCCCGATGCCGCGTGCGGAGGCTCGTCGCGGTTGGGGCGAGGATGCTGGGCCTGACTCTCGTGACTGCGATCACCGCAACGGTGGTCGTGACTCCGGGAACAGTCGCGGCCGATCAAGTCTCCGACCTCAAGGCACAGGCTGCCCAGATCGCGCAAGACCTCGTTCTGGAGCAGCTCCAGATCGGTGCCGACCAACAGGAGTACGAAGTCGACGGCGCCAAGGTCCAACAGGACCAGGCAGAGATCGGATCGACGCAGGACCAGATCCAATCTGACGCCCTCCGAGTGAGTCGAGATCGCAAGCGACTGCAGGCTGAGGCGGTGTCTGCCTACGTCAACATGGATCCGTCGGACGGAGTCCTGTTCGAGGGGAACCAGAGCGACGCGTTTGCGAAGGCGGAGTACGAGGACGTGACGAGCGGTGACACGGAGCTCACCATCAACGCCCTTCACACCGACGAGAACGGCCTCAGTGCCGAACGTGCCACGCTCGAGCCAGCAAGAGGCGCAGGACCAGGCGACCACCAACCAGGAGGCAACCCGGGCCAGCGCGGCGCGTCAGACACAGGGCGAGCTCAATGCCAAGCAGTCCGAGATCACCGGTCAGCTCGTGGCGGCCGTGTCGCAGCAGCAGGCGGTGCAGGCCGCAGCCGCCGCCAAAGCCGTCCGGGCCGCGCAGGCCGCCGCGGCTGCCGCCGCGCCCACCCCCACGACGGCGAGCGGAGCTCCGTCGAGCACGGCGCAAACTGCGCCTGCCACCACAGGCGCCGTGGGGCAGGGGGCCGCCGCCGGCTCGTCGTCCGCCGACCCCGGTGCTCCCTCCCTTCCTCCAGTGCGTCCTGCGGGTCGAGTCGGGCGGAAACTACGCGGCCGTGTCCCCGGGGGGCACGTACATGGGCGGCTTCCAATTCAGCCAGCCCACATGGAACGAAGCGGCCCAACTGGCCGGCATGCCACAACTCATCAACGTCCCCCCGAACCAGGCGACCCCGGCAGAGCAGGACGACCTGGCCATTGCGCTGTACCAGGCCGACGGTCAACAGCCTTGGGACGACTCCTGCCGGGGAGGTTGATCCACTTTCGTGCGCTGACGTGAGGACGCCGTCCTTCTTGAGGGAAGCACCGGTCCGTCACCGGTGCCGGACTGCCTGCCATGTTTCTCCGACCTTGCGCAGGGTGACGCTGATCCGACCGTCGATCCCGAGCCTGGGATCGCCGCTGCCGGCGTGAATCTTCGGCACACCGTGAAACGCCAGCCGGGACGGCCCACCGAAGACGAACAGATCCCCGCTGGCCAGATGGAGATCCTTGTAGGGGCGGCTCGGCCGCTCGGTGTTCCCGAAACGGAAGGTGCAGCTGTCGCCGAGACTGATCGTCACGACGGGTGATCCGGACGCGACGACCTCGGCGCCCTCGATCTTGTCCTGGTGCAGGCCCAACTTGGCTCCTGGCCCGTAAAGGTTCACGATGGCGGCGTCGTACGCCACGGGCTGGAACCCTGTGGCGGCACACGCGGCGGCACCCAGCTTCGCCAACATGGGAGGGAACTCCTTCACCGGAGCGCCGTCGCCATCGTCGCAGGTCCGGCTGTAGCAATAGGGGTACCAGTGCCAGCCGAGGCACACCGCCAGGGTGGAGAAGGGGGAACCGTTCGGCATCGCGGGTCGGCGGAGACCCGCCGGGGGAGCGGCCCACCGACCGAACGCGTCGACCAGTTCGAGCTGAGCCTCTGTATCCAGCCATCCCGGCACCCAGACGGCGCCCGGTCCGACGTCGACTGGTCCCGACGTCTCCCGGACCAGTGGAAGTTGCAGCTGGCTCATCACCAGGCCCTCGCCGGGCTGGGTGGACCGAAGGACGTGATCACCAGGACAGTGTGCCTGGGTCGCGACCGAGGCGCTGGCGGAAAACGGACATCATGACGGCCGGGCGGGATGGTCGAGACGTTTCTCCGTCGTGGCGCTCCACGACTCGCCCGGCCCGCAGGCGTCGTCACACCGCGCCGCTAGGTTTGCCCGGTGATGTTCGGGCCACCCGCGCTCGGCCGCGGGGCCGTGGTCCTGGAGGGCAGCGACCTGCCGGCATCCTGGCTTGGATTGGAACGGGTGCCCATCGGCGACGCCGAACTGTCGCAGCCCCACGCCGTCATCGCACGCTTGCACGCCGCCTGGCTCGGCCGGCAGCCGCTGATCGTCGAGTTGGGGATCGACCCGAACCGGCTTCGACTCGAGGAGCGTCATGCCGGACCGGTCTACGGCCTGAGACCTGAATTTCGAGTTTCCCGCCGAGCGCTTGCAGTTCCTCGTCTGGGCCAACAACTACGACGCCCGGTCGGGAGGCCTCATCTGGTGGCACGCGGTCAAAGCGGCGCGCACGCTGGCCCATCAGGGCGTGATGGTCGGGGGCCGGGCCGATGTCATGTTGGGGGACGGGACGGACGCCTACATCGACGGGGGTCCGGTTCGGCGCGCCTGAACTACCCGACGGCGCCGTCGTCGTGCATCGCTGGAACGCGGAGACGGGGAATCCGCAGCGGGTTCGTCACCTCAGCGGGTTGGCAGACTTGGCGCCGGATCAGTTGCGCGCCGTGAATCATGGGGCCGGTCCGGCGCGCGTGATCGCACCCGCTGGTTCCGGAAAGACGAGGGTGCTGACCGAGCGGTTGCGGCACCTGGTGCTCGACACCGGGGCGGCGCCCGAAACGGTGACTGCCCTGGCGTTCAACGTCAAGGCGGCGGATGAGATGCGGAGCCGCACCGCGGAGTGGTTCGCTGGCCATGTGCCGCACATCTGCACGATCAACAGCCTCGCCTACGACGTCTGCAACGAATTCGGAGGCGCGGGCCGGCTCCGGGTCCTGAACGAGATGGATGCCCGCAGGCTCATCGAGGCGACGTTTGACATACGGAGGAGGTCGAACGCCGACGTGCTGGCCCCCTACCTCGAGGCCCTGTCGGCTATTCGGCTGCAACTGATGGAACCGGCGGTGGCGGAGGGGATCTTTCCGGACGCAGCAGGAATTGGCGACGGTTTCGATCGATATCGTGCCGCTCTCGCGGAGGCCGGCGCCCTTGATTTTGACGAGCAGATCTACCGGGCCATTGAGATCCTCGTCACTCAACCGGATGCCCGTGAGAAGGCCAGGACGCGATGCCGCACCCTCCTGGTGGACGAGTTCCAAGACCTGAACCCGGCTCACCTGCTCCTGCTCCGGCTGCTGTCGGCCCCCGGGCTCGATTGTTTCGGAGTCGGTGACGATGATCAGGTGCTCTACGGGTACTCGGGCGCAACGCCGAAGTTCCTCATCGATTTCTCGGACTATTTTCCGGGGGCGACGCCGTATGCGCTCGAGACCAACTATCGCTGCCCGCCGGCAGTGGTCGACGGGGTGTCGTCGCTGCTGTCGTATTGCTCGGAACGGATCCACAAGGTCATCCGGTCGGCAGGGGAGCGCGCCGAGACGAACCGTCGCGGCGCGTCCCCGGCCGACGGTCTCCTCATGCTCCAGGATCCGCAGGATCAGTTGGCCAGCACGACGGTCCGGGTCATCGGCGAGTGGCTCAGGGCGGGTCACGATCCCACGGACATGGCGGTCCTCGCTCGAGTCAACTCCGCCCTGTTGCCCGTGCTGGTGGGACTGTCCGAATCGGGTATCGCATGCGAGTCATCACTCAGCCCGAGGGTCTTGGAGCGGACGGGCATCCGGGTTGCTCTGGCCTATCTGCGCATCGGCAACGATCCAGAGCACATTCGGATCGACGACTTGCGCGAGACGATCCGACGACCCTCGCGGCGGATCGCGCCGAACGTCATCGACATGCTCACGTCGTCTGGACGCTCCTCCGTCTCCGACGTCCGCCGGCTCGCCGGGCGTTTGTCGGGCGGCGACGTCGACAAGCTGCGGCAGTACGCATCCGACCTCGAGGTCGTTGCCAGGGGCTGCGCCAACTCGTCGATTGCCGGATTGCGGGCGATCAGGCTCGAAGTTGGGTTGGGCGACGCCCTCGATGTCCTCGACGCATCCCGTGACGAGGCGGACCGATCCACCCACGTCGACGACCTCATCGCCCTCGAGTCGGTGGCCAGTCTCCACACCGACGCGTCGACGTTCGAGACGTGGCTTCGTTCCGTCCTACAGCCAGGGTCGGTCGCCCGGCCCGGCGTCCTGTTGTCGACCATTCACAGGATCAAGGGCCGGGAGTGGGATCGCGTCATCGTGTTCGGAGTCAACCAGGGGCTGCTCCCGCACCGCTTGAGCCACGACCTCGATGCGGAGCGGCGAGTCCTCCACGTGGGAATGACCCGAGCCAGAGTGCAGACGGTCCTGCTGGCCGACTCCGACGCGCCGTCGGAGTTTCTCGACGAGGTCCGTGGCTCCCGCTCTCGTGATGTCCCACGCGCCTCGACGGGGCAGGCCGTCTCCGAGCGGAGTCAGATGGCCCATCGTCCCGGCAGGCCGCGCCGACCGCCGGCGGCGCGAGCCGCGACCACCGGTCGAATCGGCGCACATCGTGGCTCTCACCGGTCTGCAGATCAGCCGTGGCGGCACCAGTGGCGAAATAGTGGAGGTCAACGCTTCCGGTGTCGTGATGCAGGTCGGCAACCTCAGGGAACGGGTGTCCTTCGGCGTCGAGGTGACCGTGGAGGGAAAGCTCGTGACGCTCGTCCCGGCTCGCGAGCCCAACCCCATGGGGGCCGAACGGCTGCGGGGCTGGCGGTCCGCCGTGTCCGCTGCGGAGAAGATGCCCGCCTATCTCGTGCTGTCGGACAAGGACCTGCTGGCGATCGCCGATGCTCGTCCCCGCACCCTCGGCGAGCTGGCCGGATGCCGCGGGATCGGCCCCATGAAGCTCGAGAGGTGGGGCGACGAGATTCTGGCCGCCCTGGAGTGAGCGGTGGGGTCGCGGGCCGAGCTTCTCTGTGCCAACATCGGCCGAATCCGGACCCGGCCGTGGCTGCAGAGTGGAAGGGGAGGGCTTGCCCGAGTCACTGGAGACCTATGCCGCCAAGCAGGCGATCACCGAGGCGCTCTATCGCTACTGCCACGCGGTTGACCGGATCGATGCCGACCTGGCGGCCCACATTTGGCATGCGGACGGCGTTGCCCACTACGAGGACGTGTTCGACGGCACGGGCGCGGAATTTTTGGCGTTCGTGTTCGAACAGCACCGGAAAGCCGACGCCACGTCACATCAGCTCGCCAACATCCTCATAGACGTCCAGGGCGACCGGGCGACCAGCGAGAGCTATGTCACGGCGTGCATCCGCAGTGGCGGCGCTGACATCACGGTCCGAGGGCGCTACTCGGACCGTTGGTCGCTTCGATCGGGCCGCTGGGGCATCGATGAGCGTCGCTATCGCCATGACATCGTGCAGCTGTCGCCGGCAACGGGGCTGTAGACCTCGACGACGCCTTCCTCAGCCGGCAGTGATGGCGCTGCTGCCTTGGCTCATGAGCTCGACGGCCTGTCGGCGCGGGATGCCGCTGAACGGAGTGGGGTCGGGCGGGAGCGTCGGTCCATCCGCCAGGTTGTCGAGCATGTCCCGTGCGACATCATCGGGGTCGGCGAGCCCGTCCAGCTGGCGTCCGTTGAGCACCTTGCGAAAGGCCGGTGTATCGGTCGGCCCGAGCACCATTGCCAGCACGTCGACCCCGGCCGGCGACAACTCGGCCCAGAGCGACTCGGCGAGCACGAGGTCGAATGCCTTCGATGCGGCGTAGACGGCGAGATGTGATCCGCCAGCCCACGCAGCGCCCGATGTCACCAGGACGATGCCCCCGCGGCCTCGCTGGCGCATGAACGTGGCGAAGTGGTGGGTGGTGCCGACGACGGTGGTGCAGTTTCGCGCCACCATGTCACTCCAGACATCCACGGGCTTCTCCAGGAACTGCGAGGCATTCGGGTCGGCACCAGCGTTGTACACGAGCAGGCCTACGGGGAGGTCAGCGGTCGCTTCGGCGAGCTCGGCCCCCGCCTGTGGCGCGCTGAGATCGAGCACGATGATCCGGGTCTCGGACGGGATCGTCGCTGCGACATCTTCGAGGTGCGCCCTGCGTCGGGCGACCAGCACGACGTTGACTCCCCGGTCGCCCAGGTGTCGGGCAACCGAGGCTCCGATGCCATCGGATGCTCCCGCGACGACCGCCCAGGGCCCGTAGCGCTGCGAGAAGTCGCCGCTCACAGAGGCAGTTCCGCGCCCGACTGCTCGCGCACCATGTAGTCGGCGTACCAATCGGGCCAGTCGGGGTCGGCCTTGCCGATGCGCTTCTCGTGTTCACCGTGGGCGGCCGAGGCGCGCCGGAGCGCGTTGGCCAGATCGGCCGTGGAGTCGAAGGACGTCACGGCAGCTTCGTTCTTCGGACTCATCGTGACCTCCTCGAGCGGCGTGACGGGGACAGTAGTGCTTTCGACGGTCCCCGGCTCGGTCCTGGTGGGGGTGGGCGGGCCAACCCGTTCGGGGGGACACCAGGGGTGTCCACCGCGCGTCATACTGGGCTCCCGCCTGTGGAAGCAGTGAAGGCCGGCGTATCGGACTTCGGCCTACGAAGGAGCTGCAATGCCGTGGTTTCCAGACTTCGTCGGGGCCATCGAATTGGCCAGGCAGCAGACTCGGTCCCGCGGCCAGGCTGATCCGGTTGCCGAGTACTTCAGCGCTCTGCAGAACGGCGCTATCGGCGATCTGGAGACGGTGTGGCCAGGCGACGTGGTGATCTACGACCCCCGCGCCGGCGAGGTCCGGGGCCACCACCAACTTCGGAAATTCGTCCGGGACAACCAGTCCAGGCTGGCTCGGCTCGATGCGACCATTGAGACGGTGGCGTCGACGCGCGTCGAGAACCGTGCCGTCGTTGAGCTCCTCGCGCATCTGGCGGACTCCGGAGGGCAGGCGGTGTCATGGCCGATCGCCGTGGTCGCCGAGTCGCCGGACGAGCTCTCAGTGGTGTTCCGCACCTATTGCAGCCAGTGGCCGGTCGACGGGAGACGGCACCTGCGACCACCCATCCTCGAGAGTGGACCGGTGGTTCCCGGTGACATCGTGGCGCGCTACCTCGCTGCGCTGGACACAGGAGACGCTGAAGCCATTGTCCGCACCTTCGAGCCGGACGGGTACGTTCGCGAGCCGATCGGGCCACGCGCCACGCACCGCGGGACCCCTGAGCTGCGGACGTACTTCACCGAGTGCTTCAGTGCGGGTGGTGGCGTTCACATCGAGCACTGCTCGGTGACCGATGACGGCACGCGATGCGCCCTGGAATTCAACTGCCTGCGCTGGGGCGCCCACGACCTCGCGCCGCAGGCGGGCATCGGTGTCTTCGAACGAGGCCGGGACGGGCTCCTCAGCGCAGCGCGCCTCTATGACGACATCGAGGCCCCGGTCGACCGCTCCTGACGCACGGCCGGGGACTTCAGTGGCCGGCGATCTGGCCGCCGTCGACGTGCACGATCTCGCCGGTGACGAAGGGCGACGACTCCAGGAAGAGGATGGCGTTGACGACGTCATCGACCCGGCCCACATGCCCGAGCGGGACGAGGCGCTCCCCGAGGCCGGCGTAGCTCTCCGGGGCATGGGCCGGCGTCTGAATGATGCCGGGCGAGACGGCGTTGACGCGAATTCCCCGAGCCGCATGCTCAATGGCGAGGGACCTCGTGACGGCGGCAATGCCGCCCTTGGTGAGCGCGGTGAGCGCGGACGGCGCGGTGGAGTCGGCAACGTCGACGAGGGTGGTCGTGATATTGACCACGTGGCCGGAACCTCTTGTCAGCATGTGGGTGATCGCCAGCTGGGTCAGGCGGAAGAACCCGGTGAGATTGACGCCGATCACGGCCGCATAGTCCGCGGCTGTGTAGTCGACGAAGGGCTTGGAGAGGTAGACGCCGGCATTGTTGATGAGGGTGTCGACACGGCCGAAGGTGTCCACTGCCTGACTCACGATCCGGTCCGCCGTCGTGGGGTCCGAAATATCCCCGTCGACCGCGAGGATGCCCGGATCCGCACCCGCCGCGATCGTCCGTGCTGTCGCGACGACAGCCCAGTCCTGCTTCCGGTAGCCCTCGACGATGCCGGCGCCGATGCCCTGGGACGCGCCGGTGACGACGACGACCTTGCGTTCCTGTGTGCCCATCTCACTCTCCGGTCGTCAGCGGGGGTCCAGCCTGGCGTCGCTCGGGTGCGGAGCGAGCCGGACGGTCTCCACGTCCGACCATCCTCGCAACGGCAGGGACTCCAGGATCGTCTGCATCTCCCCGTCGCCGGAGGCCCGCCACAGCCCGAGCGCCCGACCCTCGCCGGACAGCGCCCAGAGCCGCCGGAGCTTGCCCAGCGCGGCCAGCTGTCCAGCCCGGTCCGCCTCGTTCGCCTCCGTGGCGTCGATGACGTCGCGTGGCGTTCCCGACGGGACCGTGATGGTGAAGATGGTGAAGAACTCGCTGTCCTCGACCAGTTGGCGCGGCGACGCGGCGCGCCTGGTTTGCGGGCCGGGGTCGTTCGGATGCGGCGACAGTGGGGCGACTTCGTCGGTGCGCCACACCCGGAGGGGCATGGAGAGGAGCACTGACTCGAGCCCGGCCCGGTCGGCAGCATCGAAGAGTCCGAGCGTCCGCCATTCGCCCGGCCGCAGGGGAGGTCGCCAGAGGCGGAGGAGATGCCTTGCCGCGGCCAACTCCCGCGAGTGGGCCGCCTCGCGCGCCCGCATGTCCTCGACCGCCGTGTCGGAGGTCCCGTCCGGGACGTGGGTGGTCATGGTGACCAGATACTCCATCGGGGCCTCCTCTCCGCATGCATGTGTCGACCGGCTCGCCGTATGGGGCCTGCCGTCCCCTCGTCCGCGGTCAGCTGCTCGCGGTGGCTCCCGCATCGCCGGACTCCTGCCCGGCTGCGACATGCTGGCGCAGTTTCTTGAGGGCGCCCACATAGATCTCGGAGAACGTCGGGAACGGCTGAATGGTGTCGGCGAGGACGTCGAGGGGAAGGCGGCTGCGGATCGCCAGGGTGGCCTGCTGCAGCCATTCGCCCGACTCAGGGCCGAGCGCATAGGCGCCGGTCAGCCGCGCACCATCGCTGAGCAGGGTGATGAATCCCTTGTCGTCGGCATAGGCGCGGGTATAGGTGGCGATCTTCGCGATGTCGGTGATCGGGACCGTGGCGCTGTAGCGGCCGGTGGTCGCGCCAACGGCGGCCGCCTGCGGGTCGGTGTAGACCACCCGCGGGACCGCCTCGTAGTTGGCTTCTCTCGGCCTCCCGAGGATGTTGTCGGCGACGACCTCGCCCTGATACTTGCCGACGTGGGTCAGGGGCCACAGCCCGTTGACATCGCCGATCGCCCAGAGGCCGTCTGCCGCGCGCAGGTGCGCGTCGACGGGGACCCCGTGTGCATTCTCTTCGACGCCGACCGTGTCGAGCCCGATTCCCTGCACCCGCGGCCGACGCCCCGTGGCGACCAGGATCCGATCGCCCCGTAGTTCCTGCCCGCCGTCCAGTTCGAGGACGTAGTCGTCTCCGTCGCGTCGTGCCGCGGTGACACTCGAGGAGAGCACGAGCTCAATGCCTTCACGCTGGAGCATTTCGCCGAGTGCCTCACCGAGTGGCGCAGCCTCCCGGCCGAGCACGTGCGCGGCCATGTCGGTGATGACCACCTCCCCGCCAAGCCGGCGCACGACCTGGCCCATCTCCACTCCGACCGGCCCTGCACCCAGTATCAGCAGGCGGCGCGGGACTGCTTTCATGGAGGTCGCGTCGCGGCTGCCCCACACTCCCTCCAGGTCGCGCAGTCCCGTGACGGGCGGGACGACCGGGTCGGCACCGTTGGCCAGGACGATGTGATCGGCCGTGTGGCGCACTCCGTCGACGTCGACGACACCCGGACCGGCCAACCGGCCGGCGCCGCGCAGCAGGTCGATCTTGTTCTCGGCCAGCCAGCGCACCTGACCGGCGTCGGAGTAGTCCGAGACCTGGAAGTCACGCCATGCGAACACCGCCTCGACGTTCACCTCGGCACTCGCGGCGGCTTCGTTCGCCCCGTGCACCGCCTCGCCGGGACGCAGCAACGTCTTCGAGGGAATGCACGCCCAGTAGGAGCACTCTCCCCCCACCAGCTCGCGCTCGACGATGGCGACGCGCAATCCACCTTCCGCCAGGGCGCCCGCGCAGTGCTCTCCCGGCGAGCCGCCGCCGAGCACAATGACGTCGTAGTCGCTGCTCATCGTGTGTTCTCCCTTACCGGCCGGGGAGCCGTGTCTTGATCTCCTGGAGGAGCCAGCCGTTGCCGTCCGGATCGCTGAAGGACGCGAAGGAGCCGTAGTCCGCGTGTTCTGGGGCCGGGCCGCTCACGCGGCCCTCGGTCCCCTCATGATGGAAGACGCCCGTGACATCGTGGAACACCTCGCTGACATCGGCGCCGTGCTCGAGAAGGTCGGCCCGGGCTTGGTCGATGTCGTAGACCGAGAGCTGCAGGCCCTCGAACGATCCGACGGGGGCGGATGTCAGTCCCGTGCCGAAGATGATGGAGCACGCGGACCCAGGGGGCGTCAGCTGCACGACCCTGTAGTGCTCGTCCTTTGTGAGGTCTGCGTCGAGTCGCCAGCCCAGCGACTCGTAGAAGCTCTTGGCTTTGTCGACATCCGAGACCGGAATGACCACGACCTCGAGCCTGAACTCTCCGGCCTGCACCGGTTCACTACCCATTTTGGCCTCCGTTGGTTGGTTCGTGACGCGGAGGGGTCGCGGCGGAGACCACCCTCGGAGCGCGGCAACGACGGCGGGAAGGCCTCCTGGTTGACCCTTCGGTCGCGGTTCGACTGAAAAGCTGGAGTGAGTCCGCTCACCTTTCCTCTCGGATGCGCGAAAGTCAAGGTCCTTCGGTCTGCGGCGCCACGTGGGCGATGCTTCGCCGAAGTCCATCGCGGCCGGCGATGGTGCTCCCGCTGAAGCCCTTTCCGGCTCGCGCAGCCCACTGGGCATCCGAGATCGCCTCCGGTTCGGCCGGGAGGTAGTGACTCAGGATGAGCTCTCGAACCTGTGCGCGTTCGGCCACGCGACCGACCTCGCGGACGTCGGTCTGCAGCCCGGCCATGCGATCGAGGGCGAGCCCGGTGAGGCCGTGCCTCTCGAGGTAATCGAGGTCCGCAACCTGATGGACGAGAACGTCGGCGTCCCTGGCGAGGGCAATCAGGTCGTCGTTCACCGTCGTGTCCCCGGAGAACACCACCGCACCGTCCGGGGTGTCGAACCGGTAGGCGAGGGAGGGGTGCGCGTGGCCGTGGGTCACGGGAACGGTGGTCACCCGGACGATCCCGTCGTCGAACACGCGGACGGGCGTTCGAGGGGCGCCCTGAACCGGCGCGGGCACGGGGATGTCGACCGCCCGCACGAGGGACCCCGGGTCGGGCATGCGGCAGTCCAAGGGCATGACGTTGAGGTGATAGGCGTAGCCGGCGAGGATGTTGTCGACGAGGTCCGTCACGCCGGGGAAGGGTCGTTCCGGATGGATGGTCGTCTCACGAGTGAACGGCGCCGCACCCGCGGGAGCGACGTGTGGCGCGCCCGGCCCGTAGACGCAGACCGGAGCGAGCGGGGCGCCGTCCTCGCGGGCCCGCACCCCCCACGGATAGAGAAGCATGCCCGCCAGGTCGCCCGTGTGGTCGACGTGGAGGTGACTGAGGAAGACAGCCTCCAGGCGTGTGAAGTCGAGGCCTGCCTCGACGTAGGAAGAAGGCGCCCCCCGCCCGCAGTCGACGACGAAGACGCGCCCGTCGACGACGAGTGCGGAGGCGATTCCTGCCCGGCCGGCCACAGGCATCGGTGCTCCCGCCGTTCCGAGGAGGACCAACTCAGTCGTCATGTGGTCTCCCTGCGCTCCCGTCTTGGTGCGGTCAGCGCACGAAGGGCTTTCGGACTCCGAGTCATTTCCGCAAAGCCGAGGATATTGCGTGGGGCCGGATACTGTGGGGGGTGGGTTCGATGAGGCATCCGGGTGGGGGAGAGGCTGGTCGAGTCGGTGGCTGACCAGGAGTCGGAGCCGAACTCGGCGGCGCCGAGCACGGACGAGGTCCGGTCCCCGCATGACGACGAGCCCGACGTGCGGTTCACCTACGCCAACGAGAGAACCTTCCTCGCCTGGAACCGTACGGCTCTGGCACTCATCGCCACGGGCGTCGCCGCCACGCAGCTCCTGCCAAAACTCCAGCTCGAATGGGGACGTCGTCTCTTGGGACTCCCGCTCATCGCCTTGGGTGCCGTCGTGGCGGCGGAGAGCCTGCGCCAGTGGCGGGCGAACCAGCGCGCCATGCGTCGGGGTGACCCACTGCCGCGGTCGTGGATGCCGCTCGTACTCACCATCGGCATCGTGGCCATCGGGGCGATCGCGGTGGCGATCGCCGCCTTCGGGACCAATTGAGATGACACCTCCGCAGGAAGCGCCCGACGCCGGCCTCGCGGAGGAGCGGACCGTTCTCGCCTGGAACCGCTCCGGTCTGGCCGTCGTGGTGTGCGTGGCGGTGTTGCTGCGCCACGTCTGGCCGCTGCGGGGCACTGATCACGAGGTCGCGCTGGCGTTGATCGGGGTCGCGGTGATCGTGTGGTCCGTGATCTTCGCCGTCCTCACGCTCTCCCGGGGGAACAGGAGCCGCTACGTGACCCACGCGGAAACCGTCTTCCGCCTGATCACCGCCGGCACGCTGCTGCTGGCCGTGGTGGGTCTCGTGGCGTCCTTCGCAGCGCCGTGAGCCGCAAAAGGACGCGCGGGTCAGCTTTTGGGATCCGGGGCAGTCCGCTCGGCTCGGAGGGCGCTCCGGCGGAGTTTGCCGGCTTCGTTGCGGAGAGGCTGATCCGTGTACTCGAGTGACCGGGGAACCTTGTAGCGAGCAACTCGCTCGGCAACGAAGGACAACAGAGCCTCCCGCGAGACGGCGTCCTCGTCCGCCTCCACCACCGCGTGCACCGTGTGGCCCAGGTCGTCGTCGGGGAGGCCGATGACCGCCACCGAGCGCACATCGGGGTGTTCCTGCATGGCCGCCTCGACCTCGGCGGGGTAGACGTTTGCCCCGCCGCTGAGGATCATGTCCTCGCGCCGGTCGCCCAGGTACAGATAGTTGTCCTTGTCCAACCAGCCCACGTCCCCGAGCGACTCCCATCCGCCCTCGCGAGTCCGCGCTGCTGCGCCGATGTAGCGGTAGGTCGGCCGGTCGCGCGCCGTACGCAGCCACACCTCGCCTTCTTGGCCGGGCGCGACCTCCGTTCCCTCGGTGTCGCAGATCATGACGGTGCCCGGAATGGGCCGGCCGACCGAACCCCGGTGGGCCAGCCACTCGGTCCCGGTGATCACGGTGGCCGCCTGTGCCTCGGTTCCCGCGTAGAGCTCGAATATCCGGTCGGGCCCCAGCCAGTCGATCCAGACCTGTTTCAGCCAGGGCGGACAGGGCTCGGCCAAGTGCCAGACGTGTTGCAGCGACGACAGGTCGTAGGAGTCGCGGACCTCCTCGGGCAGCCGCCAGATCCGCTTCATCATGGTGGGGACGAGGTACACGGTGTCGGCGTGATGCCGGTCGATGGCGTCGAGGGTCGCCTCGGCGTCGAAGCGGGGAAGCACGACGACGTGACTCCCGGCCAACCAGGCCGAGCAGGACCACACGATGGGACCGTTGTGGTACAGCGGTGCCGGGACGACCATGCATCCGTCGGCCCGGCCGAAGAGAGGCGGTGTGTCCTCGTCGTAGAGCGCAGGGTCGCCCGAGACGATGAGCTTCGGCCGGCCCGTCGAGCCACCGGAGGTGGGTGCCTTCCACGCCGGAGAGACGACATCGGGCAGCGGATCGTCGGGCAGGAGGGGGTCGGGCCGGTAGCCGGCGGGCAGCGTTCGGCGGCCGCCGGCGAGCTCGAGGGGCACACCGATCACCAGCGGTGGGATCCGCCAATTCGAGGATCGCCTGCAGCTCCGGCCGGGGCAGCGTGGCCGAGACCGGTTGGGGGATGGCACCGATCTTCCAGCTCGCCGCGAAGGCAACGAACCACTCGACCGAATTGACGAGCGCGATCGTGATCATGTCGCCTTCACCGGCGCCCCTCGCCGCCATGTCGCGCGCCAGGCGATTGGCCGACGACTCGAGCTCCGATCGAGTCAGGCTGGTCTCACCGCAGGTGATGGCGGGCCGATCGGGTTGCTGCGCGGCGAGCTCGGTCAATCGCCGGCCGTAGGAAACGAGGCTCACGGACAGCAGCGTATTGGCAGCGATCCCCCGTGGTGATCCGCTCAGGCTGAGGGCGCGCGACTTGACCAGACCTCGAAGCGGTAGGTGAGGCCCGCCTCGTGCTGGTCGACGCTCTCGCTCGAGCGCACGAAAGCACTCTCGTAGGGTGGGAAGAACTTGGTGCACGCGAAGTCCTTCAGCACCTGCGTCAGCAGCAGCTCCTCCGCCTCGCGCGATCGTCTCTCGGTACACGGTGGCGCCACCGATCACCCAGATGTCCTCGTCCGGGTGCGCCCCCCTCAGCTGCTCGAGGCCGGCGATGGCCTGAAAGCCCGTGCGCAGCGGCGCCGTGGTGGTGGTGAGGACATAGTTCTCCTCGCCGTGGAGTGGTGCTGCAAACTCGTCGTAGGTGGCCCGGCCCATCACGATGAGCCCGGTGGACGTCTTCTCGCGGAAGTAGGCGCTGTCGCCGGGCAGCTTCCACGGAATGCCCGAGTCCGTTGCGATGCCTCGCTGAGAATCGATGGCGGCGATCTGGCGGATCATGAGCGCGCTGTCCTTCCTAGGGAATGGGCGGTGAGGTCACGATCTCGAAGACGGCCACCACCATCATGATCCCGCTCAGGACGACGAGGCCGACCCGGATCCGAATAAAACGGAAATGGCCGCTGATCCCGATCAGGAACAGAATCGTGGCGAGGTAGATGGTGTCCCGGATGTAGTTGTCGGCATTCGAACCGGCTTGCACGCCGAGCGTGTAGTCCGCGGTGGCGTTCTTGTCCAGCGTGGTGGCGGCGGCGAGCTCGGGCTGTTTGTACTCGGGCATGTAGGTGGGGCCGGGCGGTGCATTCGCGTTGGTGAACGGACTCGTGGCGAGCCAGGCGTCGAATGCCACCTTGAAGGCCGGGCGGAACCGTCGCACCGCTACCGCTTCGGAAGTCGTGTCACCGGCGATGGAGGCGGTGAACCAGGTGTTGAATGTCGTCGAGTCGAAGTTGCGGAGGTTCTGCGCGTCCAATTCGGCGCGGTTCGCCTGAGTCCGCGCCGCCGATGCCTGGGCCAGCTTCACGGAGGATTCGGTGTTCCACTTGGCGGAGGCGTAACCGGTGTAGGCGGCGAGCAAGGCGACGATGGCCAGCATCACCGCTTCAATGACGGACAGAGTCCGGTCGTGGCTCCGTGGCTCGTCGTCGGACCCGGATGCCTCGTCCTCCCGCTCATGGGCGGCCGAGTGGTGGCGAGTGATCTCCCCGGCGAGGTCGCTCGAGGAGAGTCCCTCAGGCATGCACTCTTCCCTGTCTCCCACGCGACGCGTCCATGTCTTCGGGCACACGTTACTCAGGGCGCTGCGGGCGGAAGGTGGCCCCCCACCATGGTTTCCTCGGCATCCGCCAAGCTCGCGCGGCTCCTCAATAGTGTCTGCCCATGGTTCGGCGTCCGTGAGAAGCGAGGAAGCAAGACCGAAATCGAATGCAGCGACGTAGGAGGGGAACGTGACCGACCCTGCGAGCTCGGCCGCCCCGGCGCCGGCGCCGGCACCGGCCGCCGCGCCGGACCCCGCTGCGATCATCAGGTCGAGGAGCTACATCGTGCTGCTCCTCCTCGGGGCCGTCATCGGCGTTCCCGTGGCGGCGGTCGCCTACTTCTTCCTCGATGCCGTGGGCAAGCTGCAGAAAGAGGTCTTCGTCGATCTGCCCACGAGCGTCGGTTTCCATGGGGAGCCGCTCTGGTGGCCTCTGCCGTGGCTGACATTGAGCGGCCTGCTCGTCGCTGTGGCGATCCACTTCCTGCCCGGAACGGGGGGTCATGAGCCGTCCGAGGGTTTCAAGTCCGGGGGGCCGGTGCCGCCCGTCGAGCTCTTTGGCATCGTCGCGGCGGCCTTCGCCACGCTGAGCCTGGGCGCCGTGTTGGGACCCGAAGCGCCGTTGATCGCCATCGGGAGCGGGCTCGGCGTTCTTGCGGTGCACCTGTTCAAGCGGGACGCGCCACCCATGGCCGTGGTCGTGATCGGGGTCGCCGGGAGCTTTGCCGCCATCGCCACGCTCCTGGGCTCGCCGATCGTCGGCGCCTTCCTCCTGATGGAGATGGCCGGTCTGGGGGGCCCGATGATGGAATTGGTGCTCGTGCCCGGATTGCTCTCGGCGGGAGTGGGCGCCCTCATCTTCGTCGGACTCGACAATCTGACCGGATTCGGGACCTTCTCCTTGAGCGTGGGACCCCTGCCGCACCTCGGGTCGCCCACCGGCTCGGAGTTCCTGTGGGCGATCGTCATCGGCCTCGGCTCTGCGGTCGTCGCCACCGCCATCTTCAGGCTGGCGGCCTTCCTGCGCCCGCTCGTGCAGCGGCAGCGCATCGTGCGCACGCCCGTGGCCGGCCTGGCGGTCGGGGGGCTGGCTGTCGCCTTCGCCGCCGGGACCACGCACGGATCCTCCGAGGTCCTGTTTTCCGGCCAGACGGCGTTGTCGTCTCTGGTCCAGCAGGCGGCCGGTTGGACCGTGGGCGCCCTCGTGCTGCTGGTCGTCTGTAAGGGACTGGCCTATGCGATCTCGCTCAGCGGATTTCGAGGGGGCCCGATCTTCCCGAGCATGTTCATCGGCGCGGCAGGCGGCATCGCCCTTTCCCACGTCGGTGGATTGCCCGTGGTGGCCGGTGCGGCCATGGGCGTCGGGGCAATGGTGGCCGGAGCGCTGAAGATGCCGATGACCGCCGTGCTCCTCCCGAGCCTCCTCTTCCTCTCCGATGCCGTCGCGCTCATGCCGGTGGTGATCGTGGCCGTTGTCGTCTCCTACGTCGTCTCCATCTGGATCAAGCCGGCCGAGAACGACGCGCAGGCTGCCTCGGCGTCAGCCGCACCGGCCGCCCCGCGCCCGCTGCCCCCGCTGCCGCGGCGAACGGGTAGCGCCGCCCTCCCGCGAAGAGAGGGAGCCGCCCCGGGCTCGACCGGGGACGAAGGGCGCGGATTTCCGGCGGTACCGTACCGACATGGCCGACGGACACCGACCCGAACACGGCGACCCGCTGTTCGGTCAGCCGTACGTCGACGTCGACGAGTGGAGGGAAGCCCCGGTCCGCCATCGTTACGTCCACGGCGGATTCGCCGACACCGACACCCGTTTCTCGGTGTACTTCCCGCCGGCCGACCGCTACGAGGGACGATTCTTCCAGCACATCACGCCGGTGCCCGACAGCGAGCACCTCGCGCAGGAGGCGACCGGTGAGCAGGACAGGATCGGCTTCGCGATCTCGAGCGGTGGCTATTTCCTGGAGACGAACGGCGGCGGGGCTTCGGGGCAGCCGGGCTCGGACGTCGACCCCACCATTGCGGCCTACCGGGCCAATGCCGCATCCGCCGAGTACGCGCGGGTCGTCGCCGCCCAGATGTACGGCGAGCACCGGCCCTACGGCTATGCCTACGGCGGGAGTGGCGGGGGCTATCGCACCATCGGGAGCGCCGAGAACACCTCCGGCGTCTGGGACGGCTTCGTCCCCTACGTCATCGGGTCACCGATGGCGATCCCGAACATGTTCACGGTCCGGATGCACGCCCAGCGGATTCTGCGCGACCGGTTCGACCAGATCGTCGACGCCGTCGAACCCGGTGGGAGCGGCGACATGTTCGAGGGCCTCAATGAGGAGGAGCGTGCTGCCCTCACCGAGGTGACCCGCATGGGGTTTCCGCCGCGCTCCTGGTTCGGGCACCGCACCATGGGGATGCACGCCTTCCCCGTTCTCTACCGTGGCCTTGTCGCGGCGGACCCCGACTTACTTCGAGGACTTCTGGACCGAGCCCGGCTATCTGGGGTACGAGGCGCCCCCTTCGTTGCGGCACGATCGCGTCCGGGAGGACTTCGACATCCTGGCGACCGTCGCCCCGGCCGAGGGCGACGGCGGCCGCAGGGTGCGTGCGGGAGGGCATCCGGGCCAGGCCCGCGGCGGCGTCGACACCGCGTGGCGCGGCTCGCCCGACCCGCCTGCCGGTGCCCACCGCGGTCCGCCTGTCGGGCGCCGCCGCGCCGTCGACGTGCGCGGCGCCGATCTGTACGTGCGCTCCGGCGCTGCGACCGGGGCGAGGATCGGCCTGCTGTCGGTCGTCGACGACGTCGCCATGTTCGGGCCCGGGGGAGAGGCCACCCGTCGGGCAGATCCGGCCCGGCGACACGGTCACCATCGACAACAGCGGCTACCTCGCGGCCGAGACCTACCACCGGCACCAGGTGCCCGAGGGTGGCGACTTCGCCGTCTGGGACCAATTCCGGAACCCGGACGGTTCGCCGATCTATCCGCAGCGGCCGCTCGTGCTCGGACCGTTGTTCGCCGCGGCCGCCGCCGGTTCGGTCCAATCGGGCCGGTTCGAGGGAAAGATGATCGTGGTCGAGTCGTTGCTCGACCGGGAGGCGCTCCCGTGGCAGGCCGACTGGTACCGCTCGAAGGTGCGCGAGCACCTGGGCAGCGCCATCGACGAGCACTTCCGTCTCTGGTTCACGGACAACGCCCTGCACGGCGACGACGAGCTCCAGGAGAGCCCTCTCCACACGGTCAGCTATCTCGGCATGCTGCATCAGGCGCTGCGGGATCTGAGCAGATGGGTGGAGGAGGGCGTCGCGCCGCCGGCCGAGCACGAGCTACGAGGTGGTCGACGGGCAGGTCGTGGTGCCGGCCGACGCGACGCGGCGACGGGGCATTCAGCCGGTGGTCTCCCTCACGGTGAACGGCGACCGGCGCGCCGACGCCACGTCGGGCGACGAGCTCACCTTCCGCGCCGTGGCGGAGGTCCCCGAGGGGACGGGGGTGATCACCGAGGTCGCCTGGGACTTCGACGGGTCCGGCCGCTTCGCCGACGCGGAGCCCGTCGATGCCGCCCCGAAGGTGCGTGGCGCGCCGGCGCCGTTTCCTTCGCGAGGCCGGGACCTCCTTCCCCGCGGTACGGGTCGTGGCCCGGCGGGACGGGACCGGCGTCCAGCCCGTTCGGCCGCCTCCAGAACCTGGCGCGTGTGCGGGTGGTCGTGGCTGACCCGCCGCCGGGCTGACGGACCGGGGCGCCAGGAATTCCTGGTAGACCGGCCGTCTATGGCTACTGATCGATTGCTCGACATGGTGGGTCGCCCCGGGGGACCGCTGGCCGACGCCGCCCTCTGGCACCTCGAGGTGGTCGAGGCGGCCGCGCTGAGTCCGTCCTTCCGCCGGGTGGTGCTGACGGCCCCCGGCATCGAGGGGCTGCAGTACGCGCCGGGTCAGGACCTGATGCTGCGGGTGCCGCTGGCCGACGACAAGGTGGTGAACCGCCGCTACACCATCCGGAGCTTCGACGCCGTCGAGCGCGACGGTGGTCGTCGACGTCTCCCTCCACGGCGAAGGGCCCGGGAACGGATTGGATCGCCGCCGCCGCGCCGGGCGACCGCATCGACGCCATCGGGCCCCGCGGCAAGATCACGCTCCGCCCGGACGCCGACTGGCATCTCTTCGTGGTCGACGAGACGGGTGTGCCCGGGGCGCTGGCGATGATGAGACGCTCCCGGCCGGTCAGCACGGCGATCGCGCTGCTCGAGGTCGACGGCCCCGGCGACGAGCAGGAGCCGGCGGCGTGCGGCGGAGATCGACTCGACGTGCACTGGCTCCACCGATCCGGCAGATCGGTGCCGGGCGATCGCTGACCCGGTGCTCGAGGCGGTGGCCGCCGTCGATCTTCCTGCCGGCGTCGGCCACGTCTACGTCGCCGCCGAGGCCGGCGTCGTCCGCGGGGTCACCCGGGCCTTGACCGGACGGGGCCTGCAGCCCGATCAGATCTCGGGCAAGGCCTACTGGCGCCGGGGCTTACCCAATGCCGAGCACGGAGAGCCTACGAAAGAGAGCTGAGCCCCGGCCCTCCGGCTGCCTCCTCGACCGTGAGCTCGGCGGTCGGATCTGCTTCGAGACGGTCGTCGGGGATCGGTTGTCCGCTGCGGACGGAGAGGCCGTAGGTGCCGTCCTTCACGCGCTGCTCGGCGCGGCCGACGGCGGCCAACCGCTCCTCGAGCTCGGCCCGCACCGCGTCGTCGGTGCCTTCCGTCGTGAGGGGCTCGGCCGAGTCGTACATCTCGCCTTCCTGGTCGGCCGCCGTCCGGTCGTTCACCCCGGCCGCGTCCATGTCCCTTGAGCAACCCCTCCACGCGGCGTCGCTCGGCGCTGAGCAGTTCCTTGGCCTTGCTGTCTTCCATCCGTGCTCCCGGTCCTCGTGCGTGTGCGCGCAGGATCTGCCCGCGCCTGCCGTCGCGCCGTCATAGTAGACCGCGCTTCCGCCGGCACCGCTCGATCGGTGCCGTTCGGAGCGATCAGCGTCGACGCGGCCCGAGGCCGATGGCGCGGACGAAGTGGTTGATCTGACGGTTGCCCTCCCGGTAGATGACCCGGCGGGCCTGCCGCTGCGCCGCGCCGCCGGCGGCGCCCGACAGTCCGGCTCGGCTGTAGCCGTGCTCGACCGCCTCGACGTTCCCGAGGTCCCGGGCGAAGCGGTAGAGCTGCGAACGGGTGGTGCTCACCGCGGCGCTGCTTCCTTCGTGGCGCGGTCGGCCAGAACGACGCCCTCGACGATGGCACGGAGCTCGTCGGCATCTTCGGTGCGCTCCATGCGGGCGAGTTGCGCCGCCGGGACGCCGACGCACCCCAGACCGTTGTCGTCGAACTGGGCGACGCGCCAGGCCAGCCAGTCCGTGCCGTCGGCATCCTCGCCGTTCTCCTCCACGGCGTTGATGAGGGCGACCACCTCGATCGCACCGTCTGGCGTGACGTCGTATTCGATGAAGAGCAACGTTCCCTCCCGGTCGAGACGGCGGGGTCACCCTACGGCAAGGGATTCGCCGGCGGTCGAGGAGAAAGGCCCGGGGGGCGAGTTGCGATCTGAGTTCGACGCGCCAAAGATGTCGCCCGTGCTGACGGCGGAAGCGGGGTAAGGGTGGAGGAGTTTCTCAGGTCGGCCGGCTACGGCGCCATCTTCGCGTTGAGCTTCATCTCGGCCATGGGCCTCCCGGTGGGCGCCGAGCTCGCCCTCATCTACGGGGGCGTCCTGGCCAGTGGCCAGGTGCAGGGCATCAAGCCGCTCCAGCTCGCCGTCGTGATCATCGTGGCGATACTGGGTGAGGTGCTCGGCTCGGCGGCTGGCTACGCCATCGGCCGGTTCGGCGGGAGGACTCTCGTCGACCGGGTGGGGAAGTACGTCCTCCTGACCCACAAGGATCTCGACCGCGCCGAGGCCTGGTTCGCGCGCCGCGGGGAGCCGGTCGTGCTCTTCGGGCGCTTCATCCCGCTGCTGCGCTCGTTCGTCTCCTTCGCCGCCGGGCTGGGTGAGATGGCGCTCCCCAAATTCGCCGTCTTCACGGTCATCGGCTGTGCGGTCTGGTGCATCGCCCTGTGCTCGCTGGGGTACAGCCTGGGCAGCAGCTACAACCACGTGCTCAAGGCGTTCAGCTTCGCCGGGTACGTGCTCGGCGCGCTCGCCGTGGTCGCGGTGGCGCTCGTGATCTGGCACCGGGTGCGAGAAGTTCGACGGCAGCGCGGCCTCGAGCGGGCCGACAACGAGATCTGAGCGCACCGCCGCAGTGAGGCCCGGCGGGCGGCGGGCGTAGCATGGCGGTCGTGACCAGCACGGAGCGTCCCCTGCGCGTCCTCATGGCCAAGGTCGGCCTCGATGGGCACGACCGTGGGCTGCGCGTCGTGGCGCGGCATCCTGCGCGACGCCGGATGCGAGGTCGTCTACGCGGGCCTGCGCCAGTCGCCCGAGAGCATCGCCGCCATGACGGCCCAGGAGGATGTCGACGTCGTCGGCGTCTCCATGCACAACGGCGCCCATCTCACGCTGGCGCCGGCGGTCGTCGGTGCCCTCCGGGCCGCCGGCCTCGAGACGCCCGTCGTCATCGGCGGCATCGTCCCACCGGCCGACGTCGACGTGCTCATGGCCGACGGCGTGGCCGCCGTGCTCGGGCCCGGCGCCTCCAACGACGAGGTCGTGGCGACGGTGCGCACGGCCGCCGGCCCGGCCCTCAACTGACCGCCGCGCTGTCGCGCCGCGGTGATGCGCGGCGCAGTTCCTCCTGCAGCAGGGGGACGACCTGGTGCCAGTCACCCACGATGCCCACGTCGCAGTGCTCGAAGACCGGGGCGCCCGGGTCCGCGTTGACGGCCAGGATGGTGCCCGCCGCCCGCACCCCGACCATGTGGTTGAACTTCCCGCTGAGGCCGAGGGCCACGTAGAGCCTCGGAGCGATGGAGCGGCCCGTGATGCCGACCTGGCGGGCGCGGGGCGCCCACCCCTTGTCGGTGACCTTGCGGGTGGCCGCGAGCTCGGCCCCCAGCACGGCGGCGAGCGCGGCTGAGCTCCTCGTATTCCTCGGGCGCCACCCCGGATCCCACGCCGATGACGACCGGGGCCCGGGCCAGCGTCTCCACGTCGTCGTCCCGCCGTTCGGCCCGCACCCGGACCCGTCCTCGCAGGCCCATGGTCCGGGTCACGACGCGTGGTGAGCCCCCCGCCCGCGGCGGCGGGAGCTCCAGCACGCCCGGGCGGACGGTGACCATCTGGGTGGCACTGCGGCAGGTGATGTCGGCCACCAGGGCGCCGGCGAACGCGGGCTTGGCCGCCACCAGCACGTCGCGGCGCGCCGACAGTGCGATGGCATCGCCCACCAGCCCCGAGTGCGTGGCGGCCGCGGCGCGTCCCGCCACCTCGCGGCCGAACGCGGTGCTCGGGGCGAGCACCGCCCACGGCTTCGTCTCCCGCACGGAGGCGGCGAGCGCGTCGGCCACGTCCTCGGCCACGCCCGAACCGCGCAGCAGCACCACGACTTCGGCCCCCGCGGTCCCCAAGGGTGCGGTGTCGACGGCGTCCCATGGCGCCGCGTCGACCGCGTCCGGACAGAGCACGTGGACGGCGGCGTCCACCTCGTCGGCGAGGCGCGCCGCTGCGCCGAGGAGCTCCTCGGACACCCGCTGACGGCCGGGCTCGGCGAGGACGGTGATGACCCGGCACGCACCCGGCCCACGGGCCCGGCCGTCGGCCGCCGGCGGAGCCGCCGGGTCCGGCGGCGCGGTCAGGGCACTCCGCCGGCTGAGTTCGCGCACGGCCTCGGCGACCTGCCTCTCGACCGGACCGTCGAGGACGCGCAGGGCGCGG
Organism: uncultured Acidimicrobiaceae bacterium; assembly: GCA_963850185.1. Classification (GTDB taxonomy): domain Bacteria; phylum Actinomycetota; class Acidimicrobiia; order Acidimicrobiales; family RAAP-2; genus Bog-473. Next base: position 130,377 of record CAWKKE010000010.1, on the reverse strand, counting down.
GCGTGCTCCAGGGCCCGCGTCGCCCCGACCGTGGTCGGGCTGCCCGCCTCCCCCCAGGGCCCGGGGCCGAGCAGCGAGGCGTCCACCCGGGTCAGCCGCGCCGGTGACACGGCCGCACGGCCCGCCGGGTCGACCTTGCAAGGGTCGCAGAGGCGCTCGGCCACCGAGAGCACAGCGGGCAGCGCCAGCTCGACCTCCTGCGACCCGTCGTCGTGCTCGAGCTCGAGGTGCCAGACCGGACCCTCGTCCCGCAGCCGGCGGACCCCGCTGGCGAAGGGGAAGTCGAGCAGCTCGGCCAGCTCGGGGCCGACCTGCCCGGTTTCCCCGTCGATGGAGTTGCGCCCGAGGAGGACGAGGTCGAACGGGCCGGCGGCCCGCAGCACGGCGGCCAGGGCGCGCGCCGTGGCCAGCGTGTCGGAGCCAGCGAAGGCCTCGTCACAGGCGTGCAGCCCGGCGTCGGCGCCCCAGGCCACCGCCTCGCGCAGGACGTCCTCGGCACCGGGTGGGCCGAGCGTCACCACCGTGCAGCTGCCGCCGGTGGCCCGGGCCAGCGTGACCCCCTCGGCCACCGCCCGGCGGCAGTAGGGGTTCATCTCCACGTCGACGCCCGAGCGGGTCAGCCGGCCGCTCTCGAGCCGGAGCGACTCGGCCAGCGGGACCTGCTTGGCTAGGGACGCGATCCGCAGTGGGTCGCCGGCGGCCCTGGTCACGGGTTCACTCTGCCACCGCTCCTCGGCGCTCAGCGAGCCAGTGCGGCGCCGGCGGGGCTGCGCGGGTCCGACGCTGCCACCAGGAGGCGGGAGCCGGCGGCATCGCGCTCGGTCGCAATAATTTGGGCGCAGCCGACGGCGACGGGGTCGAAGGCGCCGATGGTCCGCACCCGGTGCCCGTGCCGGGTCAGGCCGGCCTGCCACGCCGGCGGCGCGTCCGCCTCCACCAGCACCGTCATGTCGCCGCCCCACCACAGCCGGAAGGGGCCGGCGGAGGGCGCGTCGAGGGTGAGCCGCGGCGCGGTGATGGCGGTCGCCGGATCGTGGCCGGCCAGCAGCAGGCGGGCCAGCAGCTGGACGATGATCTGCGGCTGGGCGTCGCCGCCCATGGCCCCGACCAGGTGGGTCAGCGCACCGTCGGTGTCCGTGACGAGCATGGGGGAGAGGGTGTGCGGCGGCCGCCGGCCCGGTCCCACCTCGGCCGGGTGGCCCGGTTCGAGCGAGAAGCCGACCCCGCGGTTGTGCAGGAAGACGCCGGTGGCCGGCTCGACCAGGTGCGACCCGAAATCCAGCGCGTTGGACTGGGTCAGCGACACTCCGAGGCCGTCGGCGTCCTGCGCGCACAAGTGTGTGGTGTCGCCGTCGCCGAGACGGGCGATGTCGGCCGCGGGCATCGGGCGACCGGGCACCACGTCGGGCGGCGCCATGGCGGCCGCGTCGACGCGGGCGGCCGCGGCGGCGAGCCGCTCGGGGTCGAGGAGGGCCGCGCCGTCGGCGCCGTCGAAGAGGACCGATGGTCGGTCGTGACCGACGGCTCGCCACGTCTCGACGAGGAGGTGGGCCCACTGGGGATCGTCCGGATCGGTCCCGAGCCCCGCCGCCTGGGCCACGGCGGCGCCGGCCAGTGTCAGGTAGCCCTGCGAAGGGGGTGGCACCGTCCACAGGTCGTGACCCCAGGCGCCGGCGTGCAGCGGCGTGGACCACACCGCGGCACTGGTGGCGAAATCGGCCGGCGCGAAGTGGCCCTGGCCGAGGTCGAGGAGGCCCCGGCCGAACTCCCCGAGGTAGAAGCCGTCGCGGCCATGGCGGGCCACGGCACGAAGCGTGCGGGCGATGCCTGGGAGGCGCACGATCTGCCCGATGGCCAGCGGGCCCTCCGGGCAGAGCTCGCCGGCACCGGGCACCGCGTGCACGAGATGGCTGGCCAGCGCCAGCAGGATCGACGCCGGGAAGCCGTCCTCGGCCAGTTCGATGGCGGGGGCCAGGACGTCGTCGAGGGGCAGCCGCCCGTAGCGATCGTGCAGCGCGAGCCAGCCGTCGACGGCGCCCGGCACCGGCACGCTGCGGATGTCGCCCCGCACGGGCATCGTCGCCATGCCGTCGCGGCGCAGCCGGGCCGGGTCGGATGCCGCGCCGGCCCGGCCCGCGGAGAGGAGTGCCTCGGGGGTCGACCCCGGTGGCGCCACCATGGCCAGCACGTCACCGCCGAGCCCGCACAGGTGCGGCCCCACGACCGCCATCGCCGTCCCCGTGGCGACGGCGGCGTCGGCGGCCGAGCCGCCCTGCGCCAGCATGCCGAGCCCCGCCGAGGCCGCCAGCTGGTCGGCCGCCGCCACCATGCCGCGCCGGCCCATGCGCGGACCGAAAGGGGCAAGAGGGAGGGACATGCCTCAGGAATAGCACGATCCCGCTCAGCGCCGAATACGGTGTGGCGTGATCCGCGTCTGCAGGAGGTGCCGCCATGGCCACCGAGAAGGAAAAGGAGACGGCCGGTCTGAGCACGGCCGAGAAGAACAGGCTCGACGACAAGCAGTTCGCGTTCCCCCGGGAGCGCAAGGAGCCGCTGGTCGATGCCTCTCACGTCCGCAACGCCGTGGCGCGTTTCGACCAGGTGGAGGGCGTGACGGACGTCGAGCGCGACGAGGCCTGGCGTCGTATTCAGGCGGCCGCACAGAAGTTCGACGTCGAGCTCGAGGAGAAGAGCTGGCGCGAGCTCTCCGACGGAGGCACGACGACGTAGAAGCGCTGAGCGCGCGGCCCCTCCGGGCTACAGCACCACGACGGAGCGCAGCACCTCGCCGCGCTGCATGCGTGCGAAGGCGTCCTCGACCTGATCGATGCCGATCGTCTCGCTGACGAAGCGGTCGAGGTCGAGCCGGCCGCCGACGTAGAGGTCGACGAGCATCGGGAAGTCGCGTGAGGGCAGGCAGTCGCCGTACCAGCTCGGCTTGAGCGCGCCACCACGCCCGAAGAACTCGATCATCGGCAGGTCGATGCGCATGTCGGGGGTCGGCACGCCCACCTGCACCAGCGTCCCCGCCAGGTCCCGGGCCAGGAAGGCCTGTTCCATCACCGTGGGGTGCCCCACCGCCTCGATGCACACGTCGGCCCCGTTGCCGCCGGTGAGCCCCTTGATCGCCTCGACCGGGTCGCCGGCGCTGGCGTCGACGGTGTGGGTGGCGCCGAACTCCGTGGCCAGCTCGAGCTTCCCCCGGTCCAGGTCGACCGCGATGATGACGGCCGCCCCCGCCAGCTTCGACCCGGCGATGGCGGCGCACCCGACGCCGCCGCAGCCGAAGACGGCCACCGAGTCGCCCAGGCCGACCTCTCCCGTGTACATGGCGGCGCCGATGCCGGCCATGACGCCGCAGCCGAGCAGCCCGACCGCCTCGGGCCGGGCGGCCGGGTCGACCTTCGTGCACTGGCCGGCCGCCACCAGCGTCCGGTCGGCGAAGGCGCCGATGCCCAGGGCAGGGGAGAGCGGCGTTCCGTCGGCCAGCGTCATCTTCTGTGTGGCGTTGTGGGTGGCGAAGCAGTACCAGGGCCGGCCGCGCCGGCAGGCCCGGCATTCCCCGCACACCGCCCGCCAGTTCAGGACGACGAAGTCCCCGGGTGCCACGTCGGTGACGCCGTCGCCGACTGCCTCGACGACACCGGCGGCCTCATGGCCGAGCAGGAAAGGGAAGTCGTCGTTGATCCCACCTTCGCGGTAGTGCAGGTCCGTGTGGCACACGCCGCACGCCTGTACGGCGACGACGGCCTCGCCCGGCCCGGGGTCGGGCACCAGGATCGTCTCGAGGGTCACGGGCGCGCCCTTCTCCTTGGCCACCACACCGCGCGTCTCGCTCCCCATTTGCGTGCTCCTCTCGGTCGGCCCGTCGCCGAGCCCACATGATGCCCGATGGCGGGACGGTCAGGTCCTGCTGTCGGGATCGGCGAACGGCGTCTCGTCGCCGGTACGGAAGCGAGCGGCCCGCCCGAGGAGGTACGGGATGACCAGGTGGTGCAGAGCGGACGCCACGGTCCAGAGCAGGCGACCAGCCCGGTTCTCGAAGTGCACGACGGTCACCCACAACACGACCGTGTCGTCGGCCGCCACAATGTTCTCCGCTCGGAGGAGCGGTGAGTCGGCGGCCAGCGTTACGGCGTCGGTCCCCGCCGCGCCGGGTTCGAGCTTCCAGCCGAGGATCTGATCCGTGGCGTCGAGGGGTTGCAGGCGGAGGCCGAGGAAGAAGCGCCAACCGAACAGGACGACCCATCGCAGAAGCGGCGGTGCGTCTTCGAACACGGCGCGCGCCCGACTGTTGCGCTGCGCGCGGCGGGGCGGAGCGGTCGAGCGCGAGTGCGAACGCCGCCGCGTAGTCGTCGCGCGCGCGCCGCCCGGCGTGTGTGGCCCGGCGAGGCGATGCGGGACCCCGACACGCCGCACGCGGCCTTCCATGGCCCCACCCTATGGTGATCCGCCATGGCCGTCGGCTACGTGGAGGTTCCCGAGGGATGGCGGCGCCAGGGCAGCCGCGGCTTCGGTCCCTTCGTGACCCGGGAGGTCTTCCGGCTCCCGGACGGCACGCGCCTCCTCTGGGATGCGCGCTGGCACCGCAAGCACGCCGGCCGGGTGCCCGGTGGCTCCACCTGGTGGGCGCCGTTCGCCCTGGACTGGTGGATGGGGATCCTGTTCGCCATCGGGTCCATCTGCTTCGCGCTGGGCTCGTTCCCGCTCTACGCCACGGCAGTGGGTGTCACCCCGGACAACATCACTTACTTCGTCGGGTCCATCTTCTTCACGACGGCCTCCTTCCTGCAGTACATGGAGGTCGCGGGCACCCCGACCGACCTCGTCGAGCAGCACCGCAAGGGGCTCGGCTCGTTGCTGCGGATCCGGAACCGTCGCATCGACTGGTGGGCCGCGGGCATCCAGTTGATCGGTACGGTCTGGTTCAACCGGACCACCCTGAGCGCGCTCCTCGTCGGGCTGGGCGCGTCCACGACACACCACCCGATCTGGCGTCCCGACGCGCTCGGCTCCATCTGCTTCCTCGTCGCCAGCTGGTTGGGCTGGGCCGAGGAATGCCACGGGCCCTTCGCCTGGCGGCCCTCCCGGATTTCGTGGTGGATCACCGCCCTCAATCTGGCGGGCTCGGTCGCCTTCGGGGTGTCGGCGGTGGCGTCCTACGTCACCACGAGCGGCCAGCTCCTCAGCCTGGCGCTGACGAATCTGGGGACCTTCGTGGGTGCCGTCTGCTTCCTGGTCGGCGCCGTGCTGCTGCTCCCCGAGCGCACCCTGGAGGGACCCGACACCGCACCCGTCCCCGTGGACGCCCCCGAGTCCTGAGCCCGGCCGCCGCAATGCCAGGGGGCCGCTTGCCCCTCCCGGCGTGGCGGTCCAGAGTGGCCCCCGGCCGGATGCTCCTGCTCCGGGCCGCAGAGGAGGGCTCATGCTGAAGAAGATCGACAGCCCGGACACTGTGCTCGCCGTCGAGGTGGTCGGCAAGCTCGAGAAGGACGACTACCGGACCGTCCTGGTGCCGGGGATCGACGAACTGCTGGGCCGCCACGGCGAGATTCGTTGCGTCTTCGTGTTCGGCGACGAGTACACGGGTCTGACGGCGGGTGGCACGGTCGAGGACTCGAAGCTCTACTTCTCCGAGCTCGTGCACCGCGATCTCTCCAAGTGGAAGCGCTGTGCCGTGGTGACGACCCATGGCTGGCTGCGCCATGCCATCTCCGTGTTCCGCTTCATGATGCCCGGCGAGGTCGAGACCTTCGAACCGACGCGGGTGCGGGCCGCTGTCGAGTGGGCCGCGGCCTGACACCGGCGCGCCCGCGTCACGACCCCGCCTCCGCCGGCGGGGTCGTGACGGGGAGTCGACTGCAGCGCCGCGTCCGGGAACTGCAGTGGACGATCAGTGGACGATCAGTGGACGATCACGGTTCACTGCGTGATCAGCCTGTGATCACGGCGTGATCAGGTCGAAGGTCCCGCCGAAGGCGCTGACCCCGTTGCCGTTGCCTCCCGTGCCGGTCGTGACCAGGCCGGAGGCTCCTGCCAGTGGTTGCTCCTGGCTGTAGATGTAGAGCGGGTGGCCGTCGTAGGTGACCTGTCTCGTGCCGTCCGCCCTCCAGACGGTGCCGACGGCGCTCGGGTTCACGCCGGCGCCCAGCGTCGGCGCTCCGACGGTGTCGAGCGGGATGAAGTCCCGGGCGCAGGCGTCGTAGCAGGTGCTGAAGTGCGAGTCGCGGCTGAAGGTGTACACCGAGACCGCGGCGCCGCCGGTTCCCGGCAGCATCTCCGCTGCCAGCTCCGTCGCGGTGTAGGTCGCCCCGGCCTGGGGCGACTCGGTCTCGAGCGTGGCCGGTCCCGTGGCCGGAGTGCCCGAGGGTGAGAGCAGGAACCACGCCGTGTTCTCCGGCGGGAGCGGCTGCACCGTCTCGAAGAAGTTGGCCCCGGCGAACGAGGCCGGGCCCGGGTCGAACAGGTAGAGGGGGTGGCCCGCGTACGTGACCTGGAAGGCGTCGAGGTCGGTGCGGTAGACGGCGCCGAGCAGGAGCGGGTTCACACCGGGACCGGCGACCGGGGGCGCCTCCGTCGTGAAGGCGGGCCAGTCAGCGGAGGGATCCGTCTCCGTGCCGGTGCATGACAAGGGACCTTCCGCTTCGCTGACCACGACGGTGGTCGTGCAACCAGCCCGGTAGCCGTGGAAGAAAGCTGTCCCGTAGGTCGGTGGGTCGACGGTGGCCTCGTACAGCGACGTCCCGGCCGGGAACAGAGTGCTGGCGGGTGACGTGGAGGTCGCGGCGACGGAGCCGGCGCCCGCGCCGCCGACCACCAGCACCGGGCCGTACGGCCCCGACTCCAGCGACACGACCGCCGCGCCCGGGGTGGGTCTGCCGCCAAAGTGGCGCAGTGGATGATGACCGAAGCCGGTCGCCGACGCGGCCGACGGCAGTGCCAGGAGGGCGACGATCGCCGCGACCGCGCCCACGAACCATGTCCTTCTCATTGCTGCTCCTCTCGCCAAGGGCCTTCTCTGCGAGGGAGCTTGGCAGCGCGCAGCCGACGCCAAAAGGGTGCCACCACCACGCCCCGACCTCGCGGCACCACCACCATGTGGCCACTCGGTCCGCGGCGTCCGCCGTCGGACGACTAGGGGCGCTGTGCGCGCCGGCGCCCTCGATACGTGCTGACGAACAAGAACAGCGTGGCGACCAACGGCAACAGGATTGCCCCCGCGACGCGTTGGCCGGACAGCAGGAAGGCCAGCCCGACCAGGACGCCGACGGCCAGCGCCAACTCGGGCGTGTCGCCGACGAGGAAGTCCCACCAGAAGTGACCGAAGGCCCGGAGGGCGCCGGTCAGCGTCTTCACTGCGTGGCCTTTTCGGCGGCCGGCGCGGGGAGCTGCGTGCGCATGAACGCGGTCAGGGCGAAGAAGACGACGACGAAGAACCCGACCAGCACGGGGATGGCCAGGTCGCTGCCCGGCCAGTGCACGCCCGCCCCCTCGCCGACCCAGAACAGGCCAAAGCTGGTCAACATCACCCCGACCACCGTCTTGATCGTGTTCTCGGGGACTTCGCTGAGCTGGCGGGCCACGAGCAGGCCGACGATCGCCACCAGGACGGCGGCGGCGGCTGCGGCGAGGGCAGCCAGGCCGAGACGGTGCTGGGCCGCCCCCAGGCTGACCACAATGAGGACGACCTCGGTGCCCTCGAGGAAGACGCCCTTGAACGCGACGGCGAAACCCACGCCGTCGTGCTTCTTGGTTCCGGCCGCGGTGGGTGCCGCCGCCGCGCCTCCGTCCTCCGCGCTGAGCTCGGCCACCGTTGCCGCAAAAATCTTGTCCTCGTCATGCGGGTCCTTGTGCCCGCTCGCCCGCAATATCGCCTTGCGCAACCACGACAGGCCGAGCACCAGCAGCAGCGCCCCGACGACCACACGCAACGCGTCGAGCGGGATGTAGCGGATCAGCGGCACGCCCACGACCAGCACGAGCACGCCCAGGACCACGATGGCGGCCGCCGCGCCCTCCAGCGCCGGCCGCCAGCCGCGGCTCACGCCGGCGGCCACCACGATGGTCAGGGCCTCGACCATCTCGACCAAGCTGGCGGCGAACACGGCTACGACAAGGATGAGGGTGGAAGAGGTGTGCATCCCGACCGCAAAATCTATCGTCGGCCCGCCTCTCCGCCGGCCCGAGGCGCCGGCAGTAGTGTGCGTGTCACTGACCAGGGAGGGCGTTTGCATGAGCAAGGGAGCGGCCACGGTCGCGCAGGGCCGCAACTACGTCGTGGTCTCGGCCGACACGCACGCGTCGCCGGACAGCCTGGACCACTTCCTGTCCTACGTGGATCCGGACCATCGCGAGGCCGTCGCCGCCTTCGGCGACATGTCGAATCTCGCCATCTCGATGTTCGGCGGCTTCGATCCAGGCGAGGTCGACGAGTCCGATCCCGTCCGTGCGACGGCGGCGCGGCGCCTCGCCGGCATGGGTGTCGACATCGCCGCGGCAGAGGGCTGGCTCGCGCACTACGGCGCGGACTGGGTCGTGCCGGGTGATGGCGACGGGCGCCGTCTTGCCGTTCTCGAGGAGCAGGGGATCCATGCCGAGGTGGCGTTGCCCGGACCGATCCTGGCGGGCGGACTCTCTCCAGCCATGTATCTCGGTGCCACGACCGACAAGAGCTTGGACGTGGTGTGGCCCGCGCTGCACGGCTACGTGCGCTGGCTGGCCGACTTCTGCAACGCGGCGCCGGGCCGGCGGGCGGGCGTCATGCCCATCGACTTCCACGACATGGACCGCGCCGTGGAGGAGGTGGCCTGGGCCCGCGCCAACGGCATCTTCGGCGGCGTCATGCTCCCCGCCATGTCCGTGACCTCGCGGTTGCCGGGCTACGCCGACGACTACTACGAGCCGTTCTGGAGCGCCTGCGAGGAGCACGGCATGGTCGTGAACCTGCACACCGGCGCGTCCGGCTCGGCCACTGACACCAAGTTCCTCTACGACGCCGAACACGGCGGCATGCTCGGCCTCTACGAGGTGTTCGTCTTCACCCGCCGGCCGCTGTGGTTCATGATCTTCGGCGGCGTCTTCGACCGCCATCCCGACCTGCGGGTCGTCGTGAGCGAGAACGGCGTGCAGTGGCTGCCGTCGCTCATCAGGGACATGGAGTCGTTCTTCGACACCCACGGCGGCGCCCCGGTGCGCTCCTACCTCCAGATGCGTCCTCGTGAGTACTTCGAGAAGCACGTCTGGATGGGCGGCTCGCTCATGAAGCGCTACGAGGCCGAGATGCGTCACGAGATCGGCATCGACAAGCTGATGTGGGGTGCGGACTATCCCCACCTCGAAGGCGCGGCGCCGGTCCACCGTGAGACGCTGCGCTACATCTTCGGCGGCCTGCCCGAGGAGGACATCCGCCGCGTGCTCGGCGCCAACGCCTGCGACCTCTGGGGATTCGACGGCGACATGCTCCAGTCCGTGGCCGACCGGGTCGGACCGACCGTCGCCGACCTGGCCTCGCCGCTGGCGCTGGCTGACATCGAGGACACTTTCAGCTGGAGCCTGGCCCGGCCGGTGCCGCTCATGGCCGGCGGCTCGTAACTGCGGTCGGCACACAGCAGCACCGGCGCCAGCACCGGCACCACCAGCAGCACCAGCACCAGCACCAGCACCAGCAAGCAGCAAACACAGCACCAGCACCAGCAACGCCGCTACCCGCCGCACCGCAGTCGCGCTGTCGCACGTCGCAGTCGCGTCGCACTGTCGCACGTCGGACTGTCGGACACCGCACTGGCGCACGTCGCACTGCCGCACGTCGCACTGCGGGAGGTCGCACTGCCGCATGCGCGTAGCTCCCACGGGGCAACCCATGGTCCCCTATGCGGCGCGCAGGTCCCCTCGAAGAACGGTCGCGCTCGGTGGGGAAATGTCGGTGATTCTTGGGCAAAGAGTTCGAATGTCTGAGGGGATGCTTTGTGCGTCGGTATGTCACAACGCCGTGTTTGCATCGACGCCATGGAGTTGGAGAACTTCGAAGCAACACTCGAGGCACTGATCGCCTCTGGTGCGCCCAACTACGGCGACGGCGAGTCGATGGAGAGGCTGCACCACATAGAGATGCGCTTCGATTCGTTCGTGACCGAGGCCACGGCGGCTTTTGAGGCGGGGGAGCAGTGGGCGGCTGAAGGGGCCAAGACGGCGGCCTCGTGGCTCTCGAGCCGCTGTGCGCTCCCACGGGCCGCCGCCAAGCGCCGGGTGCGTCTCGGGCGCACGCTGCGCCACCTGCCCGCAGTGGCCGAGGCCTGGCGTGAGGGTGCCATCGGCGAGGATGCGGCCCGGGCCATCGCCTCGGCCCGACGCCACCGCACCGAGGCCTCCATGGCCCGCGACGAGGAGATGCTCGTCGCCCAGGCCACCGACATGGGCTTTGAGGACTTCTTGCGGGCCCTGGCCTATTGGAAGCAGCTGGCCGACCCCGACGGGGCCCAAACATCAGAACAAGAGCGCAAGGGCGCCCGCAACGTCTTTTTGGAGACGAGCTTCTCGGGCATGTGGCTGGGCCAGATGACGCTGGACCCGGTCTCAGGTGCCATTGTCTCCAACGAGCTGAACCGCCTCGAGCACGACCTCTTCGAGGCCGACTGCGCCGAGGCCAAGGAGCGGCTCGGGCGCACGGGGCGCCTCGACGAGCTGGCCCGCACCTCGGGCCAGCGCCGGGCCGATGCCCTCGTGGAGATGGCCACGCGCAGCCGCAGCGCCCCCGCCGAGGGGATCCGCCCCGCCCCGCTGTTCTCCGTCCTCGTCGGCTACGAGACACTGCACGGGCGCATATCTGAGCTCGAGAACGGCACCGTGCTCCATCCTTGTGCTCTAGAGCCTTGGATGGACGCGGCCTACTTCGAGCGGGCCCTCTTCTCGTTGGGAAACCGCATCGACGTCAGCGTGCGCTCGAGGTTCTTCACCGGAGGCACCCGACGGGCCATCGAGCTACGCGACCGCATGTGCACCCACGAGCACTGCTACGAGCCCGCCCAAACCTGCCAGGTCGACCACATCGAGACCTATGCCGACGGGGGACTCACCACCCAAGACAATGGCCGGCTCCTCTGTGGCTTCCACAACCGCCTCCGCAACCAGCGCGAAGGCAAGGGCGAGCAGCGCCAGCGGCCCCCACCGAACGCTGCCTGAGGGGACGGCCCCCGCTCTGCCCGGGCCATCCCGCAGCACCCCGGCTCCTCAACCGCCGGCACTTCGAAACCCGAACACTCTTGGGGCTTTGGCGCGCCCGCGCGTCGGGCGCACCCTGGAACAGCTCGAGGTGCTTACCGCCGAGAGTGTGCCAACCCGATCAGCCGGAAGATCGAGGGCCCTGTGGATGAATCGTTTCGCCGCGAGCCAGCATCTCCACGAACTGCGCAATGCGTCGCGCCCTGGTCTCGGGCCGCTTTGCATTTCCGACCCGATAGAGAACGGCATAGCGATTCGCACTCGTAAGGGTGTCGAACATCGCCTCGGCCTGCGGATTGGCGATCAGGGCCTTCTTTAGGTCATCGGGAACCTCAACCGTGGCTTGTCCGGCGTAGGCGGTCTGCCATCGGCCATCCGCTTTTGCCTTCTGCACTTCGTCTTCGCCTGTTTGATGCATGCGCCCGGAGGCAAGCAAACGCTCCGCAAGGGTGACGTTCCTTTGCGACCAGGGACTGCGGGCATTGCGAGGAGTGAACCGTCTCCGAAATGTCGCGTCGTCGCGACGACCGAGTTGCCCGTCGATCCACCCAAAGCAGATCGCTTCGTCAAGTGCATCGTCGTACGAGAGCGTCGTTGGTTTCGTCGTACCCTTCTTGGCGAGGACGAGCCAGACTCCTTTTGATTCGGCGTTGTGACGCGACAACCAGGTGCGCCATTCGGAGTTGTCGGAGACCAAAAGCTCTGGAAGCTCCACGGGTTCACGGTATCCCTCTGCATCGAGGGCCGCCTGCTGCTCGCCGCCTGCTGCCCGCCGCCTGCTGCCTGCCGCCTGCGGGCGGCCTCAGCTCACGTCAGCAACGACGAGCCGATACCCAAGGTCGATGGCCTGTAGTCCAGCCAGGTCGATATGTCGTCGCTGCCAAGCACCGCTGGCCAGGTCGGCCTCGAGCGCAGCCACACCCCGGGCCACAGCGGCAGGGTCCGCCAAGGCCAGTCCCGAGCAATTGGCCCGCACCGCAGGGTCCAGGTAGGCCTCAGGTCGGCACCAGTAGGCGCCCAACACGCCGTCCTCCATGTCTCGGGGAACGAGGAGGGGAATGACTGCGTCCACGTCAGCCCCGATCGCCTCTGCCACAGTGACGTACCCGGGCTCCAAGACCCGCGTTGCCTCGCGCACCTCGGGCACGTACTCCTGCAGGAACCAGAAGCTGGCGTGCATCTCGAAGTCCATGGTCAGGACGATGCGCCGCGGCGCCACCCGACATAGTTCGGCGAGACCAGCGGCCCAGTCGTCCCAGTGGTGCAGCGTGAGAATGGCCAGGGCGACGTCAGCACTGCCCGACGCAAGGGGCAAGGCCGAACCGCTCGCTCGTACAGCTGGTGCCGCATCGACTGCGCGTTGGCCCACCATGACGGCGGACGGGTCGACCGCCACCACCGGCCGGTCCTTGGGCTCGTAGGACCCGGTACCGGCACCCGACGTTCACCACGACGCGCCCGTCCCCGAGCTGTTCGTGGATCAACGCCTCCCATCGTGGATCGGGTCGGCGATGAGCGACGTAGCCCAGCCCGATGGTGTCGTAGACGGCCGGCGAGACCGGCGAGACCGGCGAGACCGGCGAGACCGGTGAGGTCGGCGAGGTCGTCACGCAGACGTCACCAATCCCGACCGCCCCGAACCCAAACCCGAAGCCGGACCCGGACCGCTATGCCGCCGACTTCTCCAAGATGTGCACCCCGCAGGCCGAACCCAGCCCGATCACGTGCGTCAGTCCGACCTTGGCGCCCTCGATCTGACGGTCGCCGCCTTCACCGCGCAGGTGTGTGGCCACCTCCCACACGTTGGCGATGCCGGTGGCGGCGATCGGGTGGCCCTTTGACTCCAGGCCGCCGGACACGTTCACCGGCGTCGACCCGTCACGCCAGGTCGCGCCCGACTTGAAGAAGTCCGCCGCACCGCCGCGCTCGCACAAGCCGAGGTTGTCGTAGTGCACGAGCTCGGCCGTGGCGAAGCAGTCGTGCAGCTCCACCAGGTTCAGGTCGGAGGGACCGACACCCGCCTGCTCGTAGGCCTGCGCCGCCGCGTTGCGGGTCAGGTCGTTGACGTTGGGCAGGATCTGGCACGCCTCCTCCCACGGGTCCGTCGTCAAAATGGAGGCGGAAATCTTGACCGCACGCTTCTGCTGCTCCAGCGACAGCGTCTTGAGCTTCGACCCCGAGACCACCACGGCCGCCGCCGCGCCGTCGCAGTTGGCCGAGCACATGGGACGCGTGTTCGGGTAGGCGATCATGACGTCGTTCATGATCTCGTCCAGTGACATCTTCTTCTGGTAGGCCGCCATGGGGTTGAGCGTCGAGTGCGAGTGGTTCTTCTCGCTGATCTGTGCGAAGAGCTCGAAGCTGGTGCCGCCGTAGCGGTGGCCGTACTCCATGCCGATCTGGGCGAACACGCCCGGCATGATGTCGGTCCCGATCCGCCCGTCGATCGCCGCCACCGACCCGTAGCGCCCCGAGGGCGTCCAGGTGTTGTCGTCGCTCTTGCGGCTCCCGCCCGCCAGGAGCCCGGCGCCGGCGAGCTTCTCCACACCGAAGGCCAGGCCCATGTCCGTCTCGCCCGCCTTGATCGCCATGACCGCCACGCGCAGCGCGGTGGCGCCGGTGGCGCAGGCGTTGGACACGTTGTAGACGGGGATGCCGGTCTGGCCGAGCTGCTTCTGCACGACCTGCCCGATCGGCAGCGCGCCGCCCATCAGGTTGCCGGCGCCGATGATGCCCATGTCCTTCATGGTCACCCCGCCGTCGGCCAGGGCGCCCTGGACCGCCTCAGAGGCGAGGTCGGTGGTGTCGAGGTCGGGGTGCTTCCCGAACTTGGTCATGTGGATCCCGAGGACCCATACCTCTTCCGATGCCGATGCCATCGTGCCTAACCTCCCAGGGGTTCGAAACCGAAGCCGACTGCCTCGGTGCCGTTGTCGTCGGTGCCGATCACCTCGGTGGCCAGGCGCACTTTCATGCCCAGCGTCACGTGTTCGGGATCGGGTGTCACGTTGATGAGATTCGCCTTCACGCTGGTGCCCTCGCAGTCGACGACGGCGGCCACGTAGGGCACCGGGATCCCGGGTGCGGCGAAGGACACGATGGTGAACGCCCGCACCTCGCCGCTCGTCGGGACATCGGCCTTCTTGAAATCGGTCGCCTCACAGGCCGCACAGGCATTGCGGCGGTCGAAGAAACGGGCGCCGCACGAGGTGCACTCGTTCGCCACCAAATGCGGGTCGTCACCCAGTTGCAGGTAGTCGACCAGCGGGATCTGTTGCGCCATCATGCCCCTTCGCTCAGGTGGAAAATCGTGTTCTCAATGTAGCGGGGCGGCGAAAAAGTCGGCCAATCGGTGCACTCTTCGGGGCGGTGCAGCCCTGGTCACAGCCCGGTAGGTTCGGCCCCATGCAATTCACCCACCTCGGCCGCACCGGCCTCCGCGTCAGCCGCATCTGCCTGGGCACCATGAATTTCGGGCCTGAGACGGATGAGCCCACCTCGTTTTCCATCATGGACTCGGCTCTGGAGGCCGGGATCAACTTTTTTGACTCGGCCAACGTCTACGGCCGCTCCAAGGGGCGGGGCGCCACCGAGGAGATCGTCGGGCGCTGGTTCGCCCAGGGCGGTGGCCGCCGCGAGAAGGTGGTGCTGGCCACCAAGCTCTACGGCGACATGGGCGACTGGCCCAACGAGGGGAAGCTGTCGGCGCTCAACATCCGGCGGGCCTGCGACGCCAGCCTCAAGCGGTTGCAGACCGACTACATCGACCTTTACCAGATGCACCACATCGACCGCGGCACCGGCTGGGACGAAATCTGGGAGGCGATGGAGGTGCTGCGGGCCCAGGGCAAGATCCTGTACGTCGGCTCGTCGAACTTCGCCGGGTGGCACATCGCCAAGGCGCAGGCGGCCGCCGCCCGCCGCAACTTCCTGGGCCTGGTGAGCGAGCAGTCGCACTACAACCTCCTCACGCGCCAGATCGAGCTCGAGGTGCTGCCGGCGGCCGAGGACTACGGGCTGGGCGTGATCCCGTGGTCGCCTCTGGCCAGCGGCCTGCTCGGGGGCGTCGTCCGCAAGGAGCGCGAGGGCAGCCGGCGCTACGGCGACAACGTGAAGCGGACGCTCGAGACGAAGCGCCCGCAGCTCGAGGCCTACGAGGACCTCTGCGCCGAGGCCGGCGAGGAGCCGGGCGCGGTCGGGCTGGCCTGGCTCCTGACGCGGCCGGCGGTCACCGGCCCGATCGTCGGGCCGCGCACACCCGAGCATCTCGAGTCAGCCGTGCACGCCGTCGACGTCACGCTCGACGACAAGGTGCTGGCCCGCCTGGACGAGATCTTCCCGGGGCACAGGACGGCGCCCGAGGACTACGCCTGGTAGCTGCTGGGCCCACGGACGGTTGGCTCTCTGAGTCGGAGAGCCCGAGAACGGGGAGAGCCGCCCAGCGGGAGTGCGCCCGACCGGCTGCGGCTAGCTGCGCGTGCCGGCCAGCTCGGGCTGCGGCTCCGGTCCCGGGTCCTCCGGCATCTTGCTCGTGTCCAGATCGTCGGCGTCCACCGACAGCTTGGGCAGGATCCTGTCGAGCCAGGCCGGGAACCACCAGTTGGCCTTGCCGAACAGCATCATGATGGACGGGACGATGGCCATCCGGATCAGGAGGGCGTCGACCAGGATGCCGCCGGCCAGCCCGATACCGAACTCCTTGATGACGCGGTTGCCGCCGAGGATGAACGAGCCGAAGACGAGGATCATGATGAGCGCGGCGGCGGTGATCGTCTTCCCGGTCGCAGCCAACCCGTTGCGCACGGCGATGCGGTTGTTGCCGCCCGACTTGATGTATTCCTCGTGCATACGTGACACCAGGAAGACCTGATAGTCCATCGACAATCCGAACAGGATGGCGAACAGCATCACGGGAAGGAAGGCCTCGACTGGGCTCGTTCCGGTGAGGCCGATGAGCGAGCCCAGGTCACCCCACTGGAAGACCGCCACCAGCATGCCGAGCGCGGCCCCGATGGAGAGCAGGTTCATGACGGCTGCAGTGAGCGGGATCACCAGACTGCGGAAGACCGTCATCAACAGCAGGAACGACAGGATCACGACCAGGCCGATGAAGAGCGGCAGTTTCGAGCTCAGGACGTTCGCAAAGTCGATGTAGATGGCGGTTGTCCCGGCGACGAGGACCTTCAAGCCCGAGTCGCCGACCGCCTGCGGCAGGGTGGTGTCCCGCAGATGGTTCACCAGGTCGGTGGTGGCGGCATCCTGGGGGGCCGTCGTCGGGTAGACGGTGGTCAACGCCACGTAGCCGTCACCCGTCTTGTTCGGGATGTACTGCGTGGTGGGGGGCGTGCTCTGGTCGACCCCCGGCTGCTGTGGCGACGGTGGACACGACCTTTTCCAGCGTGGGGTCGGGATTCTGGGGCACCACGGTCACCAGCTCGAGCGGCCCGGTGAAGCCCGGTCCGAAGCCCTTGGAGAGCATGTCGAAGGCGACTCGTGTCGGCGTCCCTGACGGGTCGGTGCCCTGGTCGGCCGACCCCAGCTGCAGCGAGAAGAAGGGGAGCGCGATGGCCACGATGATGATCAGGGCCGCGCCGGCCGACAGCACCGGGTGCTTCTGCACGCGGTCCGCCCAGTTGGGCCAGAAACCCTTGCTGTCGGTCCCGATGATGCGGGGGCCGTTCTCGGCCAGGTTCCTCTTCTGCTTGCGGCTCATCACCTTGGGCCCGATGAACCCCAACATGGCCGGCAGGAGGGTGAGGGCCGCCACCATGGTGAGAGCCACGCCGATGGCGGCGGCCACTGCCAATCCGTACAGGAAGCTCACCCCCAGGGCGAACATGCCGAGCAGCGCGATGCACACGATGATCCCGGCGAAGAGCACGGCACGGCCCGAGGTGTTGACCGCGTTGATGATGGACGACTCCACGTCACGTCCGGCCACGAGGCCCTGCCGATGGCGCGTCACGATGAAGAGGGCGTAGTCGACGCCCACCCCCAGTCCGATGAGGAGCGTGAGCTCGGGTGAGATGGAGGGCATGGCGAGGACGTGGCTCAGCAGGCCGATGACCCCGATGGCCGTGCCCAGGGCGAGGAGCGCGGAGAGGATCGGCAGGATGGCGGCGAAGATGGACCCGAAGACCAGCAGCAGCACGATCAGCGCCAGCAGCACGCCCAGGCCGGTGCTGCTGAACGACTGGTTGTTGGCCTGCTCGGCCAGCGGCCCCGTCACAGCGACCGTCAGTCCGTCACCCGAGGTCTTCGTCACGGCATTGACGAAGTTCTTGGCTTCGGCGTTCGAGATGTTCTGGGTCTGCTTGTCGAAGTTGACCTGGAAGAACCCGACCGTCTGGTCCTTGCTGATGGTGGGACCAGTCGGGTCGCTGAGATTCCCGTCCTGGTCGTACGGGCTCGTGACCGGCGTCACGTTGGGGAGCGTGTTGATCTTGTCCACCATGGTGTTGATGCGCTGACCGACGGCGGGGTCGGTCAGCTTGGCGCCACCGGACGTGCCGAAGACCACCTGCTCCTGGTCGCCCGAGTGGGAGGGCGCGACGGACTTCAACAAGTTGATGGCGTCGAACGACTGGGTGTGCGGGAAGCTGAAGTTGTTCGAGTAGTCGGTGCCGGCCGCCGACACCGAGAAGATCGAGACGACGAGCACGGCGATCCACAACAGGACGACGATGCGGCGATGATGGACACACCACGCGGCCAGGGTGCGCATTAGGGGGATCTCCTCGGGGGTGTTCGACGCGGCCACCGGCCGGCGTCAGGGGTCGAACGAGTTCAATCGTACTGGCCCTCGCGACGCCCTCCGGTGCACTCGGTATCGGCCAGGTGGAGCAGGGCGTTGAACACGGGGAGTGCCAGTCGGTCGGCCGAGAAGGCCGCCCGCGCCACCAGGCGCCCGGCCAGGACCGGATGGTGCTCGGGGATCTCGAAGAAGTCGCGTTGGCTGAGAGTGAGCAGGGTGAGGGGCGACAGCGCCACGACGGCGATGGACGAACGGAGCCCGTTGAGGATGGAGTGCTCCGACCACGAGTCACCCCTCCCGAGCAGCCCGATCGGGGTGCCGTCGCGCTGCACGACGGCGTGCCCGCCCGTGATGACGTGCCACATCCGGACCGGCACGCCCTGCGCCTGGACCACCTGCCCGGGGTGGGCGGTGGAGACGGCGCAGCGGGTGGCGAGCTCCTCGACCTCGGCGCCGGGGAGGCCGGCGAAGAGCTCCAGGGAGCGCAGCGTGCCCGGGTCGCCGTCTGTCGCCAGGGGCGGGGTGACCGGGGCGAGCCGGGTGGGCCGGGTAGCGGAGCGGGGCTGGTCGGCGCGGCTCGTGGGGGTATGGGCGTGCACGGCGCCCCTCAGTGGTCCATGACCGAGCTGGAGCGCCCGGCCGTCGCGGTCCTGGTGCATGTGGTGGAGGTGGTGGGCCCACCGAAGTGCCCGCCGGCCCTCCGCCACACGAAGAAGCCGACGATGGCGAAGAGGAGCCACGGCACGTGGTACATCGGGAAGAACGGGATGGACGCCCCGGCCGCGATGGCGACGACGACCACGACCAGGATCCAGGGCAGGACCCGGCGGTGCCGTGGCGGCGGGGGCGGAGGCTCACTGCTCAGCCGCGGCAGGTCGTCGAACAGACCGTTCAGGTCGCCGCGGGTCGTGGCCGACATGGCGGTGTCGAGGCGGTTCTTGAACTCCACCTCATCGAGCCGGCCCTCGGCGTAGTGACGCGAGAGCTTGTCCGCGACGGCGTTGCGCTCGTCGTCCGAGGCCCGCATGGCGGCGTCGTAGTACTGCGTGTCCCTGCGGCCCATCGGGTACGCGGGATCCCAGCGGTAGCGCATCGGATCTCTCCTCCTTCTTTGTCGTGTCTGTGGGGTTTCAGAGTCTGGGCTTGTCAGGTGTCAGGTGTCAGGTGCTGTCGGATGCCTCGGGCGCTCACCGGCTCCATCGGTCGGTACCGGTGCGCTCAGAAGGCGCCGCGGGCCCGCTCGCGAGCCAGCAGCTCCTCAGCAACGGATACGTCCGAGTCCTCGTCAGGGATCAAGAGCCAGCCGGCCAGGTACAGGGGCACGGCCAAGCCGCCCAGGAAGGCGAGGGCGACGAAGCCGACGCGGACGATCGTCGGGTCGACGTCGAAGTAGTCGGCCAGGCCCACGGCGACGCCGGCCAGCATGCGGCCACGGTCGCCACGGTGGAGTCGCTGCTCGTCGCCGTATCCGGGTGGCTGGTGCGGGGGAGGCCGCGACGGCTGCTCGGTGGTCCCGTCCGGGCCGGCTGGGCCTGCCGGGCCGGACGTGCCGGCCGTGCCGGCCGTGCCGGCTGCTGCGCCGGTGGCGCCTGGTGTCTGATCTGGTGCGGAGGTCATGGGTCAAGCCTGCGCCTGCGCAGGTCAGGCGTGAATCCGGCAAGACCCTGGTCAGACCCTGAGACCATCCCCGAGTCCTCAGGGATGTCCCTGATAGCCCGGGGGCGGCAGCGGCGCGATCATCGGGGTATCGAAGAGGCACCCGATCCCGGTACGCGTCCGCTCACCGACGGTGGCCGCCCGACAGACCTGTCGCGGAGCGCGCCCGTGCCAGCGCGCCGGCGGCACCGGCACCGGCACCGGCACCGGCACCGGTGCAGAGCAGGGCTCCGGGCCGGCCTCCGGAGCCGGGGCCGAGAGCGGTCCCGGGGACGCCTCGCCGCCTCCCTGGGGCGCCCGCGGTGCGGCCTTCGGAAACGGTCGCAGGAGGAACGCGTACTGGGGCGAGGGCCACTGGTCCCACCCCCACGGCCACCCGCGCCGCCGGGGCCCGTGGTCCGACGGGGACGGCGCACACGACGGACACCATCACCACGTCGGCCGGAAGCTGCGGGCCCTGCGCCGCAGCCCCGACAACCGCGTGCTCGGCGGCGTCTGTGGCGGCATCTCGAGGGCGACCGGGATCGACGCCATGTGGGTGCGCATCGGCTTCGTCCTGGTGGCGGTGGCCAGTGGCGTGATGGTGCTCGCCTACCCCCTGGCCTGGTTGCTGATCCCGATGGAAGGGCAGACCGACAACATCTACTCACGCGCCGTCTGCGACCGCCGCGGCATCCGGACGGTCGCCGCCATCCTCGTTCCGCTGCTGATCGCGATGCAGTTCATCACCAGCTCCCTGCACGTGCCGTTCGTCGGGTTCCTCGGCTGGCCGACGTTCCTGGCCGTCGGCGTCCTCGATCCTCATCTGGCGCAACGCCGACCCGTCGGAGAAGGCGTTCATCGACAATGACGTCATGCCCCTGCTCGGGGCGGACACCCATGACGGCAAGGGACGCCGCTGGCTCATCGCCCGCGTCGTGGCCGGCCTCCTCATCGGGGCGGGCGGCATCGCCCTGCTGGTCGAGGGCCACACCACGGTCGCCGCGCTCCGGCCCGTCGGCGGCGCCGCGCTCGTCATTGCGGCGAGCGTCGTCATCTTCGGCCCGTGGTGGCTGAGCCTCTTCCGGGACCTCATCGCCGAGCGCCAGGCGCGTGCGCTGGCCGAGGAGCGGGCCCAGATGGCGGCCCATGTCCACGATTCGGTGCTGCAGACGCTGGCGCTCATTCAACGGGCGTCCGACGATCCCCAGCAGGTGGTGCGCCTCGCCCGGACCCAGGAGCGCGAGCTGCGCGCCTGGCTCTTCGAGGGCAGGCCTCCGGGAGCGATCGGCGAGGACGCCTCCCTGCTCGCCGAGGGCGTCGGCCTGCTGCAGCGACAGGTGGAGGCCGATCACGGCATCGCCGTCCAGGTGGTGATGGTGGGGGACTGCCCGCTCGACGAGGCGTTGCGCGCGCTGCTCGATGCGGCACGCGAGGCCACCGTGAACGCGGCCAAGTGGTCCGGCGAGGACCAGGTGTCCGTGTACGCGGAGGTCGAGGCGGACACCGTCATGCTCTACGTCCGGGACCGCGGCCGCGGCTTCGACCCCGATGCGGTACCCGAGGACCGGCAGGGCATCGCCCAGTCCATCCGGGCCCGCGTGGCGCGCTTCGGGGGCTCGGCGGTCGTCCGTTCGGCGCCCGGGAGAGGGTGCCGAGGTCCAGCTCTCCATGCCGCGGCGGGAGCGGGTCAAGTGACGGCACACCCAGAGACGGGCAGCCAGGCCGGCGGGCGACCCCGCATCTTCCTGGTCGAGGACCATGCCGTCTTCCGGGCCGGCGTCCGGGCCGAGCTCGGCGATGCGGTCGACGTGGTGGGCGAGGCCGACGAGGCCGCGCGCCGCCATCGAGCTCATCAGTGAGCGGCTGCCCGATGTGGTCCTGCTCGACGTGCACCTCCCGGGGGGAGGCGGGCACGCCGTGCTCCGTGGCGTCCTGCCGCACCACCCCGAGGTGCAATTCCTCGCCCTCTCCGTGTCCGACGCCCCCGAGGACGTCATCGACGTCATCCGGGCCGGCGCCGCGCGGCTACATCACCAAGACGATCTCGGGCCCGGAGCTGCTCCAGGCCGTCTACCGCGTGGCCGCCGGGGACGCCGTCTTCTCGCCGCGCCTGGCCGGCTTCGTGCTCGACGCCTTCGCCCAGGTCGGTGCGCCTGCGCCCGGCCTCGATCCCGAGCTCGACCAGCTGTCGCCCCGTGAGCGCGAGGTGCTGCGCCTGATCGCCCGCGGCTACACCTACAAAGAGGTGGGCCGCGACCTCAGCATCTCGGCCAAAACGGTCGAGTCGCACGTCTCCTCGGTCCTGCGCAAGCTCCAGCTCTCGACTCGCCACGAGTTGACCAGATGGGCCACCGACCGTCGCTTGGTCTAGACAGGAGGGATGGCCGAGGATCTTGCTGCCGAGCATCGCGACGCGGCCAAGCTGGCCGAGATCGCCGGCCGGGCACTCCTGGAGCTGCGGGCCGACCCACCGTCCTTGCGGGATGTCGGCGCGGCGGGCGACCGCATGGCGCACCAGTTGCTCGTCGCCGAGCTCAACCGCCTCTACCCCGATGACGACGTGCGGTCCGAAGAGGGTCTCGAGCACGTGGCCGGAACCGGCCGCCTCTGGATCATCGATCCGCTGGACGGCACCCGCGAGTTCCGCCAGCCCGGGAGGAGCGACTGGGCGGTCCACGTGGCGATGGCCGTGGGCGGGATCGCCGAGGTCGGGGCCGTGGCGCTGCCGGCGCTCGATCTCGTTCTCGGCACCGGCGACCCTCCGGTTCTGCAGCCCCTGCGCACCGACGAACCGCCGCGCGTGGTGGTGCTCGCGCAGCCGCCCCCCTGATGTGGCCTACGAGGTGACCGAATCGATCAGCGGCGTCATGGTCCCGATGGGGTCGGCCGGCGCCAAGATCGCCGCCGTCATCCTCGGTGCTGCCGAGGTCTACGTCCATGCGGGTGGGCAGTACGAGTGGGACTCGTGCGCCCCGGTGGCCGTCGCCGTCGCCAGCGGGCTGCACGCCAGCCGGCTCGACGGCGAGCCGCTGCGCTACGGCGATCCCGACGCGTGGCTGCCCGATCTCGTCGTCTGCCGGAAGGAGTACGCCGAGGCGGTGCTGGCGGTCACGACGCAACAGCACCGGCCCTATTGGTGAGCACCGAACCGCCCGAACCGCCCGAACCGCCCGAACGCCCCGCCCGACACCTGACCGTCCGCGTCACACGCCGTCTCCGCAATTGACAGAACCCCGCCTCGCAATGAGACGGGGTTCTGTCGTACTTCGTTGTGCACTCGGCGTTAGCCGATGGCGCGCACGTTCGCGGCCTGAAGGCCCTTCGGACCTTGGTTGGTCTCGAACTCGACCTTCTGTCCTTCTTCGAGATTGCGGTAGCCCGTACCGCTGATCGCGCTGAAGTGCACGAAAACGTCGGGGCCCCCACCGTCCTGGGTGATGAAGCCGAAGCCCTTCTCACCGTTAAACCACTTCACGGAACCAGTTGCCATTGAAAATCCACTCCTCTCCTGGCCAGATTTGACCCGTTTCGCAGGGGTCATGGCCGGTAGCTCTTGCGAGCCAGAGGGATTTCCAAACTTGTGATGGTGGTGCCCTCGGGGGGGAACCTTAGCGCGCCCGGGGGACGGGAGGGGGGTTTGGGGTTTTCGTCGAGAATCCGTCACCGGTTGTTCATGGGAGGGATCGTGCCTAATTTTGGAGGCGCGTCGGACCACCCCCGGAATGGCCGTTCTCGTGCGAAGATGAGGAACGACGAAGGGGGTAGCCGTGACCGTCACCACCAATCCCTACCTGGAGGGCAATTTCGCGCCCGTGCTCGAGGAGGTGACGGCGACCGAGCTGGCGGTGACCGGGCACGTGCCCGAGGGCCTCTCGGGCCGGTACCTCCGGAACGGACCGAATCCCGCCTCACCGCCCGAGCCCTCGAGTTACCACTGGTTCACCGGCGATGGCATGGTGCACGGCATCCGCCTGCGCGACGGCCGGGCCGAGTGGTACCGCAACCGCTGGGTGCGTTCCGCGCAGGTGGCGCGCACGCTGGGCGAGGAGCCGCGCCCGGGGCCGGTGCACGCCGACATGGATTTCGCCCCCAACACCAATGTCATCGGCCACGCCGGCCGTACCTTCGCCATCGTGGAGGCGGGCGCACGACCTTACGAGCTCAGTACCGAGCTCGAGACGATCGGTCCCTGCGACTTTGGGGGCACGCTGCAGGGCGGCTACACGGCCCACCCCAAGCGCGACCCATTGACGGGCGAGCTTTACGCCGTCTCGTATTTCTTCGGATGGGGCAACGATGTCGAGGTGACGATCATGGACGCGCGGGCGAAGGTGCGGTCCAGCCGGCGCGTCGCCATGGGCGGCCCGGTGAGCGTGCATGACTGCGCCATCACCCAACGTTCCATCGTCCTGCTCGATCTCCCCGTGACGTTCAGCTTGGATGCCGCTGCGGCGGGTGCGTCGTTCCCCTACCGCTGGGAGGAGGGCTACCGCTCGCGAATCGGCCTGCTGCCCCGGGACGGCGAGTCCACCGAGGTGGTCTGGCACGACATCGAGCCGTGCTACGTGTTCCACCCGATGAACGCCTTCGACGAGACGGACGGCGACGGCGTCGTCATCGACGTGGTGCGCCACCCCTCCATGTTCCGGACCCAGCACCTTGGCCCGAACGAGGGTGTCCCCACGCTCGAGCGCTGGCATCTCGACGGCCACGGAGGAGCAGTCAAGGAGGAGCGGCTGGACGACCGTGGACAAGAGTTCCCGCGCGTCGACGAACGCCGCGTCGGGCTGCCCCACCGGTACGGCTACGCGGTGGCGGTCGCTGAGTCCGACGACATCTTGGGCACGGAGACGAGGTTGCTCCGGCACGATTTCGAGAAGGGGACGAGCACGGCCCGCTCCTTCGGCGCGGGAGCCGGCGTGAGTGAGGCTGTCTTCGTGCCCGCGCGCGGCCGGCGCTGACGAGTCGGACGGCTGGCTGATGCTGCTGGTGTATTCGGCCGACACGGATACCTCGGCCCTGCACATCCTCAATGCCGAGGACGTGGCGGGCGAGCCGCAAGCGGTCATCCATCTGCCGCGGCGTGTGCCGGCGGGCTTCCATGGGAACTGGGTGCCCGACCAGGGCTGACCGATCAGGAGCGCCGAGCCCCTCATGCGCCGGACCGGCCGGTGACGACCCCCTGACCAGGTCCGACGGGGGCCCGATTGGGCCGACCCGCCCGGGGTAGTCTTCTTGTTGTGATCGTCTGGCAATGGGTCCAGCAGCACCGGTTCTTGTCGGTGATTGCGCTGGCACTGGTCATCGTCAGCGCCGCCAGCGGGACGGCGTGGGCGTTGGTCTTCCGCACGGTGTCGTCGCCGGTGGGCCTGCGCGAGGCGTTGCGCATGTACCGGCGGGAGCAGTCCGACAAAATGATCTCCTCGCTGCGCAACAAGTTGCCGGCTCCCGGCGTGTACACGTACCGCACCAGCGGGGGCGAGAGCCTCAACCTCGTGGGCGTGGCCCGCTCCTTCCCGGCGAGCACGTCCATGATCGTGGCCGACTCCCGCTGCGCCACCGTCAGCTGGGTCCCGATCACGCAGCACACCGAGGCGACCACGTTGTGCAACGCGCCCAACGGGGCTCTGACGATCCCGAAGCTCGTGACGGACGAGTCCATCGCCGGGTCGAACAGCACGTCCACGATCGATTGCCCGGCCTCCACCTACCTGCTGCCGCCGGCGGCAGGCTCGGGGCAGCACTGGGCGGCCACCTGCACGCAGGTCAGCCCGGCGGAGCCGATCAAGATGAGCGGGCTGGCGTTGGGCCAGTCGACCATGCTCGTGGGCGGCCACTCGGTCTCCGTGACGCACACCCGCCTCGTCTTCACGTTCACCGGCGCCGCCGAGCACGGCACCAACCCGATCGACTTCTGGATCGTGCCCAGTAGCGGCCTGATCGTGCGCGAGCGCGAGACGGTGGGCGTCACGCAGAGCGGCGTCCGCTACTCAGAGAACATGGAGACCACGCTCACCGCGCTGCACCCGGCGAACTAGGCGCACCCGGCGAACTAGGCGCACCGGACGCGCCAGGCGCACCGGCCGGCCCCACCAGCGCCGCCAGCCTCTTCGGCGCAGTGAGGCAGTAGCTCTCGGCGATCATCTCGGCCATCTCGTCCCAGTCGGGCGCGGCAGGAAGATCGAGCCGCACGCCGACCCAGCCCTTTGGCCCGACGTACTTCGGGACGAAGAAGCGCTGCGGATCAGAGGCCACGAATACCTGCTGCGCTCCCCGGGGCGCCTTCATCGTCATGGATGTGGCGTCCTCGCTGGTCATCACGAAGAGCTTGTCCCGCACACGGAAGGCGGGAGCGGTGTGGCCGCCGAACGGGCGCTCTTCGGCCTCGGGGAGCGCCAGGCAGATGGCTCGCACCCGGGCAATGGGGGAGCGCGCCGCGCTCGATTCCTCCGACGCGCCGCCGGCTGCGGCCCTGTCCTGCGCCACCGCGTCGTAGGACGCGTAGTCCGAACCCGTGTCGTCGGCGAACTCGAACTCGAGCAGTCCCGCCTCACCCCAGCGCTCGCGCAGGTAGCCGTTGTTGGCGTCCAGCAGGCCAAGCTTGCGCACGTTGGGGACGAGCTTGGCGAAGAAGGCGCGGGCGAAGCCGCCGGCCGGATTGACCTTCATGTTCTGCGCCGCCTGCACAATGAAGGGGAAGACGTCCTCGGCCGTCGTGCCCATGCGCTCCCAGACCTCGGGCGTGGTGGCCCGCGCCCGCGAGTTGAGCGTGGCATCGAGCAGGAATTCCTGGCGCTCCTTGAGCTCCGCCTCGCTCAGCTCGCGGTAGAACTCGGACAGGGTGAGCACGCCGAAGGCCACGTGGCGCGCCTCGTCGGACATGACGTAGCGCAAGAGCTTGGTCAGCAAGGGCTCCTTGGTGCGCCGCAGCATGTCGCCGAAGGCAGCCAGCGCCAGCGACTCAATGACGATCTGCATCCCGAGGTAGGCGATGTCCCAGCGCGCATCCTCCAGGAGCGACCAGATCTGCTCCTTGAGGAAGGGGCTCATCGGGTACGCGTCGCCCAGCTTGGTGCGGAGATACTTGGCGAAGACCTCAGTGTGCCTCGCCTCGTCCATGGTCTGGGTCGACGCGTAGTACTTGGCATCGATCCACGGCACGGTCTCGACGATCTTGGCCGCGGTCATCATGGCGCCCTGCTCGCCGTGCATGAACTGCGACAGGCTCGCCTTGAACATCTCGATCCCGAGCTGCGAGTACTCCTTCTCGGTCCAGGTGGCCAGCGGCGAGCCGGGCAGCGTGCCGGCCACGCGGGCCACCGCCAGCAGCGGGCTTTCCTGCTCGGCCACGAGCCGCTCGGGATCGACGTCGATGGACCAGTCCAGGTCCGTCACGCTGTTCCACTGCGACCCCATGGCCTTGTTGTACAGAGTGACGAGCTGTCCCCGGTCCCGCTCGTAGTCCCAGAGGAAGAGCCGGTCGGCGTTGTCGTGGATGACCTGGACGGCCGCCTCCATGTCCTGCCGGCCCGGTACTCGAGGTGTGACCTCCGCGGTGCCGGACACCGGAGGTGTCGCTGTGGTCATGCTGCGAGGCTACTTCCGCTTTCCGCCCATGTTGGCGTTCGGCGCGGCCCTGGCCACCAGGTCGGGCACGATCTTGCCGAGCTCGGCCGGGTCCCAGCGGTCGCCCTTGTCGGCGGCCGGCCCTTCGACCCAGCCCTCGGCGACGCTGAGGTGATCGCCCTGCACGTTGAAGACGCGGCCCGTGATGCCGGCCGACTCGGAGCTGCCGAGCCACACGACGATCGGCGCGATGTTGGCCGGGTCGAAGGCATCGAACTCCTCGGGCTTCTTCTCGGCCGGGGTGAAGCCCCCGCCCAGGTTCTCGGTCATGCGGGTGAGGGCGGCCGGGGCGATGGCGTTCACCGTGACGCCGTAGCGCTCGAGCTCCATGGCGGCGATGATCGTGAAGGAGGCGATGCCGGCCTTGGCAGCCCCGTAGTTCGTCTGGCCCACGTTGCCGTAGATGCCCGACGGCGAGGTCGTGTTGATGACGCGGGCGTCGTTCGTCTCGCCGGCCTTGGTCCGGTTGCGCCAGTACTCAACGGCGTGGCGCGTCGGCGCGAACGTGCCGCGCAAGTGCACCTTGATGACGGCGTCCCACTCGTCGATGGTCATGTTGACCAGCATCCGGTCGCGCAGAATGCCGGCGTTGTTCACCAGCACATCGATCGTCCCGAAGGTGTCGACGGCGGTTTGGATCAGGCGGCCCGCGCCGTCGTAGTCCGAGACGTCATCGCCGTTGGCCACGGCTTCGCCGCCCATGGCGCGGACCTCGTCGACCACCTGGCCGGCGGGGCCGTCGGAGGAGCCGGAGCCGTCCACCTCGGCGCCCAGGTCGTTGATGACGAGCTTGGCACCCTGGCTGGCGAACTCGAGCGCGTGCTCGCGCCCGATCCCACGGCCTGCTCCGGTGATGACGACGACCCGTCCGTCACAGATACCCACGTTGTTCAGCTCCTTTGGTTTGGTCAGCCCTGTCTTCTCAGGCCGGCTTCTGTGCCGTCCTGAGCTGCTCGGCCCTGTACTGGTCGCGCAGCTTCCTCTTGAAGATCTTCCCAGTATCCTCCCGCGGCAGCTCGGACACGAAGTCGACGCTGCGGGGGCATTTGAAGTGGGCCAGGTGGTCCCGGCAGAAGGCCATGAGCTCGGTTGCCAGCTCGTCGGTCCCCTCGACCCCTTCGGCGAGCTGCACCACGGCCTTCACGGCCTCGCCCCAGTCGTCGTCGGGGACCCCGATGGTCGCCACGTCGTGCACCGCCGGGTGCTCCAGGAGCACCCCGTCGACCTCGGCGGGGTAGATGTTCACGCCGCCCGAAATGATGAGGTTGGCCGTGCGGTCGGTCAGGTAGAGGAATCCCTCGGTGTCCATGTAGCCCATGTCGCCCAGCGTGAAGTAGTCGCCCCGGAAGGCCCCGGTCGTCTTGTCGGTGTCGCCGTAGTAGTCGAACTTCGTTGCGGCGGGAGCCTGTAGGAAGACGAGCCCGACCTCGCCCGCCGGGAGGTCGTTGCCGGCCTCGTCGGCCACCTTGACCAGGCCCGGCGCCATGGGCCGGCCGACGGTCCCGGGATGGGCCAACCAGGTCGCGGAGTCGACGAGGGTGCCGAGGCCCTCGGTCGCTGCGTAGTACTCGACGACCACGGGACCCAGCCACTCAATCAGGCGCTGTTTGACCGGGACGGGGCAGGGCGCCGCACCATGGATCACGAAGCGGAGCGACGACGTGTCGAAACGGGCGCGGGTCTCGGACGGGAGCGCGAGCAGCCGGTGGAACATGGTCGGGACCATGTGAGTGTGCGTGATGCCGTGCTGCTCGATGAGGCGCAGCGCCTCCACGGGGTCCCAGTGGTCCATGACCACCAGCGGAACGCCGTAGACGAGCGGGACCGCCACCGAGAACGCCAGCGGGGCGGCGTGGTAGAGCGGACCGGTCAGGAGGTGCGCGTCGACACTGGTCTCGTAGTCCTCGTCGTAGCCGCAGAAGTTGATGGTGGCCAGTGCGCTCACCGCGGCGCTCTCGCGGTGCACGCCCTTGGGCCGGCCGGTGGTACCCGAGGTGTAGAGCATCTGGGTGCCGAGGACGGGATCCTCGATGTCGGAGCCGTCTTCCGCCGCCACCACGGTGTTGTACATCTCGAAGCCGGGGATGTAGCCGCCCGTGTTGATCTTCACCAGGCCCGGGCCGCCGGCCGCCGCGGCGGCCACGACCGCGTCGCCCAGGGTGCCGGAGCAGACGAACGCCTTGGCCTCGCAGTTCTGCACGATGTAGGCCGCCTCCTCGCCGGTGAGGTGCCAATTGATCGGCGTGAGGCGGAGGCCGGTGCGCTGGGCGGCGTAGAGCACCTCCAAGAAGGCGGGCTCGTTGGTGCACATGAGCGCGATGGCATCGCCGGGCCGGAGTCCCCGCGAGCGCAGCGCGCGGGACAGGCGGTTGATCTGCGCGTTGAGGTCGGCGAAGGTGCGGTCCCCGTGCGGGCTGAGCAGTGCGAGGCGATCCGGGATCCGGTCCGCCCACCAGGAGTGCAGCATGCCCTGGGACACGGCGGCCAGCTTGTCGTCGGGAACGGTCACGGTGCCTCCTCGGCTGGGCGGAAGAGCGCCAGCTGGCGGCCGTCGCTCAGCGGTTCCCACGTGACGGTCACCGCCATGCCGCTGCGGACGTCCTCGGGCCGGCAGCCGACGATGTTGGTCATCATGCGCACCCCCTCCTCCAGGTCGACCAGCGCGATGCAGTAGGGCGCGCCGTTGGCGAACGACGCGCCGGCCGCTTCCGGCCGGTTCTCGACGACGGCAGCCTGCACGGTGGCCCGGCCGCTCGCCTCACGCCACTCGAGCGGCCCACCCACCTCGCTTCCACCCACGCCGGCACAGTACGGGCAGAACGCCCGCGGGTAGAAGACGCCCCGGTCGCAGCGCACGCACCACTGCACGAGGAGGCGCCCTTCCCGGGTGGCGTCCCAGAAGGGCGCGCTCTCCGCGCCGACCGGGGGCTCCAGGCGCGTACGCACCGGTGGTTCGCCGTGCACGGCTTGCTCGGTCGGCCCAGTGCGTGCCGTCGTCACAGGGTGGCCTCGGTCCCGAGGACGGCCGTCGACAGCACGGAAAGGAACATGCCGGATCCGTGGGCCACGGCCACCTCGGCGCCGTCGACCTGGCGTGCGTCGGCCTCGCCCCGGAGCTGGCGCACGGCTTCGGTGATCAGGAACATGCCGTACATGCCGGGATGGGTGAAGGAGAGCCCGCCACCGTTCGTGTTCATGGGGAGGGAGCCCCCCGGACCGAGGCCCACGTCGGTGGCGAACGGTCCGCCCTCGCCCTTGGCACAGAAGCCGAGATCCTCCAGGTGCAGGAGCGCGGTGATGGTGAAGCTGTCGTAGCCCATGAGCACGTCCACGTCGGAGGGGCCGAGGCCTGCCATGGCGAAGGCGCGGGCGCCCGAGACGGCCCCCGGTGTCGTGGTGAGATCGGGCATCTGGGTGATGCCCATGTGGTCGGTGCAGGTCGCCGCGCCGAGGACGTAGACCGGTGGCTTGCGCAGGCTCCGGGCCCGCGCCGCGCTGGTCATGACGAACGCGCCGGCGCCGTCGGTCACGAGGCAGCAGTCGAGCAGGTGCAGCGGGCTCACCTGCAGCGGCGATGCGAGGACGTCGGGGACCGTGATCGGGTCGCGGTAGCGGGCGCGCGGGTTCAGCCCGGCCCACGCCCGGGTGCTCACGGCAATGGCGGCCAGCTGTTCCGACGTCGTGCCGAATTCGTGCATGTG
This sequence comes from uncultured Acidimicrobiaceae bacterium, assembly GCA_963850185.1. Classification (GTDB taxonomy): domain Bacteria; phylum Actinomycetota; class Acidimicrobiia; order Acidimicrobiales; family RAAP-2; genus Bog-473. The sequence goes on along the minus strand of CAWKKE010000010.1, from coordinate 99,441 downwards.
GCGGGCGGCGGCCAGCGCATAGGGGCCCATCGGGAGGCGGAGCCCGAAGGGGATCTCCCACTCCTGCATCGGGTTCGGCCCTGCCATGCCGCGCCGTGGTTGCCGACGCTTCCGGGTGCGGTCGCTGCGCGGCGTCGAGGCATAGACGCTGACCACCACATCGCACAGGCCGGCCGCGATGGCGGCGGCCGCGTGCTCGACGTGGACCTCGTAGCTCGAGCCACCCGTCATGGTCGACTCCACGAAGGTCGGGTGCAGCCCGAGGTATTCGGCGAAGGCCACCGCAGATTCGGGGTGGCAGACGCCGTCGACATCGGCCAGCGTGAGCCCGGCGTCCTCGAGCGCGCCGAGCACCATGGCGACCTCGAGTTCGCGGCCCGTGCGGTCGAGCTCTCCGGTCGGCGACACGTCGTCGGTCACCCCGACGATGGCGGCCGCGCCGCGCAGGCTGCGGTCCTGCCCGCTCATTCCCCTCGATCCCCCCGGTCCCAATCCGACCCAGCCGCGGACGGCTAGGCGTTCTTGGGCAGTTCGGAGAAGGGGGTCACGCGGTCGTTGTTGGGTTCCTTGGGCAGCCCCAGCACCCGCTCACCGATGATGTTCTTCTGCACCTGGTCCGTCCCGCCGTAGATGGGCGGTGCCTGCGCGAAGAGTGCCATCTCCGTGATGCTGCCGGCGAAGGGGTCGCCGGTGGCGTGCTTGAGGGCCGCCTTGTCGTCGCCGTCGTAGGCGTGCAGCATGCCGCCGGGTCCCATGATGCGCAGCCCGAGGTCGCGGGTGAGGCGAACGATCTGGCTCATGGAGAGCTTGGCCACGTTGGGCATGCCGGGGATGTCGACGCCCTGTTCCTTGGCCGCCTTGACCCGCAGGCCGTTGAACCGGCCCAGCTCGCCGAGCGTGTAGAGCCGGACCAGGTCCTGGCGGATGCCGGCGTCTCCGTTGACTCCCCGGGACTTGGCCAGGCTGATGAGCAGCCCGGCGCCACCCCGCATGGCGCCCAATGCGCCCCCCGGCGCCTGGGACTTCTTCTTGCCGCCCGCCGCCCCCGGAAGGGGGGCCACCAGGTCGCCCACCCGCCGCGACAGCATGCCCATGACGGTGCCCGGTTGGGCCAGGCCGCCGCCGGCCGCGTTCCCACCACCTGAGCCGAGGCCGGCGCGTTCGTTCATGAGGGTCGTGTTGGCGGCGGCCCATCCTTTGTTGAGTCCACCGATCAGGGCGGAGTCGGCCACCCGGGCGTCGGTGATGAAGACCTCGTTGAAGAGCGCGTGGCCCGTCATTTCCTTGAGCGGGCGCACGTCGACGCCGTCCTGGAGCATGGGGAAGGCGAAGTAGGAGATCCCCTGGTGCTTCGGGACGTCAGGATCGGTACGGGCCAAGAGCATGCCGAGGTCGGCGTATTGGCCGCCCGAGGTCCAGACCTTCTGGCCGTTGATGATCCACTCGTCGCCGTCCTTGACGGCCCGGGTCTGCAGGCCGGCCAGGTCCGAGCCCGCCTGCGGCTCGCTGAAGAGCTGGCACCAGGCCTTCTGGCCGGTGACGATGTCCCGCACGTAGATGTCGATCTGCTCCTGGGCGCCGTGGGTGGCGATGGTGGGGGCGGCGAGCAGCAGCCCCAGCCCGGCCGGGGCGCCGAGCGCGCCGAAATTGGCGATCTCCTGCTGCACCAGCACGACGTCCGAGCGGGCCATCGCCTTGCCGTAGGCGTTCTCGGGCAGCCCGGGCGCCGACCAGCCGGCCAGCCCGAGCCGCTCCCACCACTGGGCCACGCTCAGATCGGGGTCCCAGTTCTTGTCCAGCCAGGACCGCAGCTCAATGAGCAGCTCGTCGGTCCGGGTCAACTCGGTCGCGGTGTCGGTCACACACCGAAGTTACCGGGCGCGTCCGGAAACGGGAAACTCCTTCGAAACACCAGTAGCTTCATCGGAATGCGAGACGATCGGTTGGATGCAGCGTTCGACGCCTGGGTGCAGGCCCAGACGGCGGCCCTCGACGTGGTCCGCCAGGCCGCCGGTGTCCCCGAGTCCGACGTCGACCTGGCGGAGGGCTACCGCTGGGTGACCCGCCTGACCAGGCTGATCCTCGACTGGATTGTGGAGAAGTCCGACCCGCTGCACCCGCAGCTCTTCGACCTCCAGGACGAGTACAAGAAGCTCCTGGTGGACAACCCCGACGTGCACTACACGTTCTGCGTCCTCGACGACACGCGGACCTACCGACTCCTCGGTCTTCGAGGGGACAGCGCCTACCTCGGCATGACCTTCGGCACGCCGTTCGGGCAGGGGCCGGTCGGGGGCCGCACGGGCACGCAGACGCAGACGCACATCGACGAGTTCGAGTTGGGGCCCAACGGCGAGGTCGACATCTTGATCGCACCGGCGGCGTCCATGCCTGACCCGAGGCCGCACAACGCCGTCGTCCTCGAACCGGGGACGGCGCAGTTGGCCATCCGCGAGACGTACTTCGAGAAGCACCCGGACCGCTTCGCCCGTCTGCGGGTGGAGCTGGTGCCCGAACCGGGAGAGGTGGTGCCGCACCCCATCCTCTCGTCGGAGGAGTTGGCTTCCAAGCTCGAGTTCGCCGCCATGTTCCTCACCTTCGTGGGCGGAACGGCCATGCAGATGTGGCGCGACGCGGAGAGCAACATGAACACCTTCGGCGGCCAGGCCGGCTCCGCGCACGTGGCGGCGCAGGAGGACGAGGTGCGCTCCCACTCGAATGCGGAGATGACCTACCACGGCGGGCGCTTCAAACTCCATCCGGGCCAGGCGTTGATGGTGACCGTGCACGAGCCCGACAAGCCGTTCCTGTACTGGGGGTTGACGCTGACCTCGCCGTGGATGGAGAGCTTCGACTACCGCTATGCGACCACGGCCCTGAACAACAAGACGGCCACGCGCGCGCCGGACGGCTCCTGGCGCATGGTGATCGCACCGTCGGATCCGGGGGTGGAGAACTGGCTCGACACCGGAGGCCGGCTCGAGGGGTACATGCTCGTGCGCTGGGTCCTGGCCGACGGACCACCGCACCCGACAGCCGAGGTGGTCGACATCGGGGATCTCGCCTCGCCGTAGCCCGCGCCGATGCCTCGACGCCGACGCCGACGCCTACGCCCAGCCGACGCCGACGCCGACGCCGACGTCGCAAGCGACGGGCTCAGCTGGGGCGGCTCGGGACCTCCTGCACCAGCCAGCCGTTCCCGTCGGGGTCGCCGAAGGAGAGGAACGACCCGTAGTCGACCCGCGCCGGGTCGAGCCCGTCGACCTGCACGCCTCCCTCCTCGAAGTGGAAGATCCCGGTGACCTCCACGCCGCCTCCGACGAGCAGACGTCGGGCCTCCTCGATGTCGCGCACCACCAGGTGCATCCCCTGCAGCGTCCCCGCCGCCTGCTCGTTGCGCATGAGTGAAACGGAGCAGCCCGAGCCGGTCGGCGTCAGCTGGACCACGCGGAAGTCCTCGCCGGCTCGGTGGTCCACGTCGACGTGGAAGCCGAGCGAATCGGCATAGAAGGCCTTGGCCCGGTCGACGTCGCTGACCGGCACCACCAGTGTCTCGAGCTTCCAGTCCATGTGGCCTCCTCGGAAGGTGAAGGTGCGCTGCGCGTGCGTGCCCTGCGCTCCGGTCCTCGAGGCTAGGTCGTTCAGACCTCGGACGGGACCTCGAAGCGCTCCTGGTAGGGCGCCAGCAGCGCCCGGTGGGTGGCCAGGTCGAGGCCGGTGTCGGCGAATGAGTACTCGTGCCCGCCGGTTCGGCCCGAGTGGCGTGCGGCCAGGTACGACTCCAGGGCGGCGCGGAACTCCTCCGACATCGGCAGGTCCCAGCCGGCGTAGAGGCGCTCGACGGCTCCGAGCGGGTCCGCCACCAGGTCGCGATAGACGACGTCGGCGATCTGTTCGGTGGGAATGTCGCCGGCGTCACGCTCGGCAGTGACGTGGTCCATCTGCATCTCGAGGCCCATCGCCATGAATTCCACGAGGATCCCGTGGTCGACGTGTTCCGAGTGCATGAAGTGCAGGGTCGCCATGAGGTCCGCCAGCGAGCCGATGACGCGCAGGGGGTCGCGGTGGGTAATCACGACGCGGGCGTCGGGGTATGTCGAGAAGACCAGAGGCAGGGCGGAAAGGTGTGAGGGCGCCTTCAGGACCCAGCGCGTCGTCGGCCGCTCGCTCACCCACTGCAGCGTCTGCAGGTGACGCTTGTGCCAGTCGTAAATCGGCGTCTGGTCCTGGCCGCTGCGCCACACCGTGTATTCGGCCACGTTGTAGAGGCCGGTGTACACGTCGCTCGAGAACTGGTGGGCGAAGGCGAAGATGCACTCTGTGGGGAGCCGGCCGCCGTTCTCGTGCATGGCGGTGAAGGCGGGGATGATCTCGTCCATGAGCGTGATCTCGTCGTTGCACAAGTCGCCCGATGCGTCGTCGTAAGGGACGGTGTGGAGCAGTTCCCACAACAGCGGCGGGCGGTTGTCGGGGTCGCAGGCGAGCAGCTCGTGCAGGAGCGTGGTCCCGGAGCGCCCGAGGCCGGTGACGATGATGGGAGCGTGTACGGGCTCGCGGAGAACGGCCGGCTCGCTGTTCCAGAGGTCGACCATGCGCAAGCGGTTCTGCAAAATGAGCTGGAGCTCGCCCCGGGTGCGGATGCGTCCCGGCAGGTGGAGGCGCGCCTCGGAATCGAGGGACAGGCAGAGGCGCTCGAAGGGCTCCTCCCACCAGTCGTCGCCGAAGTCGTCCAGGCCCGTGGTGGCCATGGCGGCCGCCTGCAACACTTCGGGATGCAGCGAGACCATGGAGCGACCGTCGTCGCCCAGCCCGCGACCGAGGGCGATCATTTTGTCGGCCCACGGACTGCGCGGTGGTGGGGTCCAGGGCACGGGGCGCCACCGTACTTGCAACGGGGAGAATGGTGGTGTGAGACGAGGAACATGGAGAATGGCCGCCACATGAAGAATGTCCACACGGGGAATGGCCGCCACATGGAGACGTATGACGCGAGGAGCAGCCGATGAGTGAGGCCATGCCCGACCTCGACGTGGACGGCATCATCGAAGTGTTGGCCACCGGCGTCGACTCCCCCCTCAGTCCCGGGCTCCCCGTCACCCAGCTCGACCACGCCCTCCAGACGGCGGCGCTGCTGGCCCATCTCCATCCGGGCGACGACGAACTGGCGGCGGCGGGGCTGGTGCACGACATCGGCCACCTGTTGCCCCGAGGCACCGACGAAACGCACGCCACCGACGCGGCGCGCGCCGTGCGGCGAGCGCTGGGGGAACGGGTGGCGGCAACGGTGGGCTTGCACGTGGCGGCCAAGCGCTATCTCGTGGCGACCGAGGCACGGTACGGGGGTGTGCTCACCGACGACAGCGTGGTGTCGCTCGGTCGCCAAGGCGGCGCCATGAACGAGGAGGAAGCCGCTGCGTTCCTCGCCTTGTCGTGGGCGACCGACGCCGTGACGCTGCGCCGGGCCGACGACAGCGGGAAAGTCGAGGGCCTCGTCGTGCGCGACCTGGGGAGTTGGCTTCCCCTCCTGCAGGGAGTGGCCCGGCAAGCTGGCCGAACCGCGAGCTGAGGCACCCGAGAGAGAACTCCGTGCGGCCCGTCTCCGGCCGCCGACCTTTGTCCCACGCTTGCATGAGAGAGACGACTGGGACAGAGTCGGACCCGTGGACGTCCCGGTCTCGGGCCATTGTGACGCCCGCTTCGGCGCCGTGCGCGACGAATTCGTCCGGAACTTCGCCGAGCGTGGCGAAGTCGGTGCGGCGCTGTGCGTCCTCGTCGACGGCGTGACCGTGGTCGACCTGGTGGGCGGTTGGGCCGATCCTGCCGAAGGCACCGCCTGGCGGCACGACACACTCGTCGACTTCTACTCGGTCGGAAAGGCGTTCGTTGCCCTCCTCGCCCTTCAGCTGGTCGATGCCGGGCTCATCGGACTCGACGATCCGGTGGCGCGGGTCTGGCCGGAGTTCGCGGCCGAGGGCAAGGAAGGGGCGACCCTGCGGCACGCCTTGTGCCACCGGGCCGGGGTGCCGGCCATCCGCCAGCCGTTGCGCAACGAAGACCTCTGGGACTGGGACAGGATGGCGGGAGCGCTCGCCGCCACAGCGCCCTGGTGGGAGCCCGGCACGCGCCACGCCTACCACACCAACACCTACGGGCATCTGATCGGTGAGATCGTGCGGCGCGTGACCGGCGAGATGTGCGGGACGCGGCTGGCGTCGCTGGCAGGCCCGCTCGGCGCCGACCTGCACGTCGGCGTCCCGCCGGCGGAGCAGCACCGCTGTGCCGCAGTGCTCTTCGACGCATTGGGGCCGCCCGCCGAACTCGACGACACGCTGGAGGGAGATGCCCGCATGGAGATGCTGAGCTACTTCAACCCGCCGGGGTTCTCCTCCATGGGCGTGGTCAACACGGCCGCCTGGCGCGGCGCCGAGATCCCGTCGACCAACGGGCACGGTTCGGCGCGCGGCGTGGGCCGCCTGTACGGCGCGCTGCTCGAGCCGGGCCGCGTGCTCTCGCCCGGGCTGCTCGCCGAAGCGACCTCGCCCCAGTCCGAGGGCTACTGCCCGATTCTGCACGAGGACGTGACGTTCGGACTGGGCTTCAAGCCGACCGTGCCGCGCAGACCGTTCGGTCCCAATCCCGGCAGCTTCGGCCACTTCGGTACCGGGGGAGCGGTGGGGTTCGCCGACCCCGTCGGCGGTGTGGCGTTCGGCTACGTCATGAACCACGTCATCCCCCGTTGGCAGAGCACGCGCAATCGATCGCTCATCGACGCCCTCTACGGCTCGGTGTGAGTGCCACCCGACGCGTCAACCGACATTGCTCGTCCACGCGTGGGCTACCGTCCGACAATTGACCGACAAGCAATCACGTCACCGTGCCTGCGCCAAGGCGTGCCTTACCGGAAAAGCCGGGAAATCAACGGTGAGCAGGTGCCCATGCTCTAACGTTCGCGATGTACCTGTCTCCGGCGACGGGTAGCGGACAAAGGGGGCTGACATGACGAGCGCTTCGATGGCCGTGCCGACCAGGCGTGTGGACATGTGGTACGCCGGCACGGCGCCACAGAGCCGGGTGACGGTGATCTTCCGCATCATCCTCGCCATCCCGCAGTTCATCGTCTTGTTCTTCCTCGGGATCGCGGCGTTCGTCGTCGCGGTCATCGGGTGGTTCGCCGCGCTCGTCACGGGCGAGCTCCCGGAGTTCGCCCACACCTTCCTGGGCGGCGTCATCCGCTGGGAGATCCGCGTGAGCGCCTACATGTTCCTGCTGACCGATGCCTACCCGCCGTTCTCGCTCGAGGACGTGGACTACCCGGTGCGCACCATCCTGCCCGGTCGGGGGTCGTTGAACCGAGTGTCGGTCTTCTTCCGCATCATCCTGGCCATCCCGGCCTTCGTCTTCGCGCAAATCGTCGAGTACGGGCTCACGGCCCCGCTCAGCTTCGTGATGTGGATCGTCGTAATCGTCACCGGACGCATGCCCCCGTCGCTCTACGACACTTACTCGTCGCTGCTGCGGTATCTGGCGCGCCTCCACGCGTGGTTCAGCATGGTCACCTCCGAGTACGCGTGGGGCATGTTGGGCGACTTCGTGCCCTCCCCGCCGGCAGCGTCACCGCCGCCATTGGGCGCCCTGTCGGGGACGGCACAAACCCCGCCGGCTCCGCCGCCCCCGCCGCCCCCGGTGCCGCAGGGGGGACCTCCGGCGTCGCCGGCCACGCCTCCGGCGCAGCCGTACTCCTACCCGCAGACGAGCGAGCAGGCCCCGACGCCGCCACCGGACTCGGGCGCCCCCACACCCCCCGGGTGGCCGCCACCCCAGCCCGCGCCTCCGGCCGGGGGTGCCCCGGGTGCAATGCCTCCGCCGACACCGTGGGAGCGGACCGCCGTCCCGTCGGGGGTTGATCCGCTGCCCTCGTGGGGAATCCTCATCCTCCAAGGTGCGGCCCGCTCCTGGATGATCTTCGCCATCGTCTGGGGCTCCATCGTCTTCATCGGGGAGAACGCGCTCCGGAACCACGGGCACACCAACAACACGAACAACGGGTTGATCATGACCGTGCCGGCGGACACGTCAGGGCTGAGCCACGTCGTCGTGCCCACGCCTCTCGATCGCTGAGACGTGATCGCTGACACCTGATGGCAGGCCGCCGGGGTCTCGTCCCGGCGCCAGCGACGGCGCGGTGACGTCGCCGTCGACGTCGTTCGAGCAACTCGTCGCCGAGGGCGCTGCCGTGCCCGTCGAGGGGTGGGACTTCTCCTGGTTCGAGGGACGCGCCACCGAGGAGCGCCCGCCCTGGGGCTACGCGCTGGCTGATGGGGGAGCGCATGGCGCGCGCCGAAGCCGCGCTCGACATCGAGACGGGCGGCGGCGAGGTGCTCGCCACGGTGGCGCGCCCGCCCTCCCTCCTGGTGGCGACCGAGGGGTGGTGGCCCAACGTCGCGGTGGCCCGCCGCCGGTTGCAGCCGCTCGGCGCCCGGGTCGTCGCTGCGGCGGACTCGCCCACGCTGCCCTTCGCCGACGCCTCGTTCGACCTCGTCGTGAGCCGCCATCCCGTCGTCGTCCTATGGGGGGAGATCGCCCGGGTGCTGCGGCCGGGCGGGACCTACCTGTCGCAGCAGATCGGTCCGGGGACCAACCGCGAGCTGACCGAGTTCATGATGGGGCCGCAGCCGGTCAAGGAGGCCCGCAGCGCGGCAAGGGCCCGCCGTGGTGCGGCGTCGGCGGGGCTCGAGGTCGTCGACCTCCGGGAGTGCGCCCTGCGCGTCGCCTTTTTCGATGTCGGCGCGGTGGTGTACTTCCTGCGCAAGGTGCGCTGGACCGTGCCCGACTTCACGCCACAGGGCTACGAGACCCCGCTCCGCCGGCTCCACCAGCAGATCGAGCGGGAGGGCGCGTTCGTCACCACGGCGCAGCGGCTGCTCGTCGAGGCGTGCCGCCCGACGAGTCCGCCGAACGCGACCAGCCCGCACTGAGCGACCGCCGCCGTCGTCGTCGTCACACGGTCACACGGCGACACGTCGACACGTACAGACACGCGACACGGCGACACGGCGACACGGCAGAGGCCCTTCAGCTGGCTTGGCTCACCGAGCTCATGTTGTAGTCGGGGATGCGCAGGGGCGGCATGATCGTCCGGTTCAGGTATTCGCCGAATTCCCGCCCGAGGGAGCGCACCGGAGTGCCGACCTCGCTGGCCCGGGCCAGCAGGTCGACCGGGCTCTCGTTGAAGCGGAAGTTGTTGGCTGCTCCCACCACCTTGCCGTCCTCAATCACGTAGACGCCGTCTCGGGTGAGCCCCGTGCAGAGCAAGGTGGCCGGGTCGACCACCCGGATGTACCAGAGACAGGTCAACAGGAGGCCGCGCTCGGTGCGGGCCACCATGTCGTCGAGCGACCCCGCGTCGTTGCCGCCGCAGCGCAGGATCAGGTTGTCGATGTAGGGAGCCATGGGGACGCCGGACTTCGCCGCGCCGGCGCGGTGGTAGCGCAGCCGCTCCAGTACCCCGTCGTGCAGCCAGTCGGTGCGCGCGCTGGGCAGGCCGTTGTCGAACACGGAGACCTCCGAGCCGCTCGCCTCGGTGGCGACGAACGGCGTGCAGGCGATGCCGGGCTCGACGGGGTCACTCGACAGCGTGAACGGCAGCGTGGTGATCCTCTCGCCCACTCGCGTGCCGCCGCCCTCGCCTGAGAAGACGGTGCGGCCGTCCTCGGCGTCCTGACCGCCGAGCGCGTCGAAGGCGAGCATGGCCGTCATGTCGGTGACGGCCGAGGGCGGCATGATCACCTCGTAGCGGCCGGCATCGAGTGCGACCTGCGTGGCGGCCCAGTCGAGGCGGCGCCAAATCTCCAGTTCCATCTGCTCGAGCGGAGGCGCAATGGTGGGCTCGGCCACCCAGGCCGACCCGCTTCCGTCCGCCGTCCGCCCGACCAGGCTCACGGCGGCGGTCGGCTGCGCGTGCGACAGCCGAACGCCGGTCGAGCTCCCGAGGTACAGCGTGGCCACATCCTGTTCGGCAAAGCCCGCCAGCACGGCGTCGCGGGCGCGGGCGCGCCCGAACGCGCCCGACAGCCCGGACAGCACGCCTCCGAGCGCGCCGGCATCGGTCGACTCGGGTTCGAGCCCGAAGTCACGCGCCGCGACGGGTCTCCGACGGCTCGACGAGCGGGAAGGCATCGGTGGCCGGAGGCGCGTCCCGGGCGTCGGCCAGGGCTGCGGCCGCCATCTCCGCCACGCCGTCCGCCCCGACCTCTCCGCTGCGCCGGGCGGAGCCGACCGACGCACCCGAGAGCGCAATGACGCTGACCGAGCGCCCGCGCTGCTCGCCGTTGGTGGTCGTCGTGTTCAGCGTGTAGCGGACGTCGACGTGGCTGCTCTCCTCGACGAGCACCAGGCAGCCGTCGGCCCCGAGCGCGTCGGCCGAGGACAGGGCGCGCTCGACGAGCTCCTGTGGGGGGATCACCGTCCCGATTCCTCGCGGGTGTTGAGCACGCGCACCGCCGCGCACGAGCACCGACGGGCAGCCGTGCGAAACCGGCGCCACTTGGCCCGGCTGGCCCTTGCCGCAGTTGAACGCGCCGCCGAGGACCCAGGTGGATGCGCCGCCCACGGCCTCCATGGCGCCCCAGAAGTCGGTCGTGGTGGCTTGATACGCAACGTCCTTCACCTGCCCCGCCAGCTTCCCGTCGGCGATCCGGTAGAAGCGCTGCCCCGTGAACTGGAAGTTGTAGCGCTGCATGTCGATCGACCAGCTCTTGTCGCCCACGATGTACACGCCCTGTTCGACGCCGCCGATCAGGTCCTCGGTCGTCGGTCCCCGGTCCCCGGAGTGCGCCAGCGACACGTTGGCCATGCGCTGAATCGGGACGTGCAGCGGCGAGTCGGCGAAGGCGCACCCGTTGGAGCGCTCGAATCCCATGGAGGCGGCGATGGAGCGGTCGAGCTGGTAGCCGGCCAGCGTCCCGTCGCGCACCAGGTCGAAGGACTGGGCCTCCACGCCCTCGTCGTCGATCCCCACGGTGGCCAGGCCGTGCTCCACCGTGCGGTCGCCGGTGACGTGCATGACGGGCGAGCCGTAGGCCAGCGAACCGAGCTTGTCGAAGGTGGCGAACGAGGTCCCGGCGTAGGCGGCCTCGTACCCGACGGCCCGGTCGAGCTCGGTGGCGTGCCCGATGGATTCGTGGATGGTGAGCCAGAGGTTCGACGGATCGACCACGAGGTCGTAGGTCCCGGCGTCCACGGAAGGGGCCAGCAGCTTCTCGGCCAACAGCTCGGGCATCTCCGCCAGCTCGGCGTCCCAGTCCCAACCGCCCCCGGCGGCGGGACCGGTCAGGAACTCCCAGCCCCGGCCGACCGGCGGCGCCAGCGTGCGCATCGTCTCGAACCCGTTGTCCGACAGCGCCAGCGCCTCCAGCTGTGCCTGCAGCCGCACCCGGTGCTGGGTGGCCCGTGTCCCGTTGAGGTCGGCCAGGTAGGTCTGCTCCGACACGGCGAGCAGTGACGCCGAGGTGTGCGAGACCACGGGATGGTCGCCGAGACGGCCACTCCATTCGGCCAGCAGGGCGACCTTGTCGGCCAGCGGTACCGTCGACGGGTCGATCTCGAACGCACTCGACCAGGTGATGTCACCGTGCGGCGGCTCGGGCGCCAGCTCCACGCGGCCGCCGCCGGCCCGGCTCGTGACCCTCGCCATCTCCCGGGCCTGGCGCACCAGGTTGGCCGCTTCTGCGGGCCGCACGTCGACGGTGGCGGCGAAGCCGACCGCGCCGTCGACCACGACGCGTACGCCCATGCCGAAGTTCGTGTCGTCGGCCGTCGTCTCGGGCCGGGCGTCGTGCAGGCGGACGGTCTGGTTGCGGATGCGCTCGACCCGCAGCTCGGCCGCCTGGCAGCCGGCTGCCGCGTCGAGCGCGGCGTCCGCCAGCGCAGTGAGCTCGTCGGCGCCCAGGGGCATCAGACGACCGGGGTCGGCTGGCGCACGGGGAGCCCGGCGGCGGTGTAGATGGCGTCGATGAGCTCCATGGTACGGATGGCGTCGGCCGCCGTCGTCGGGAACGACGACCCCTGCTCGATCGCGGCCACGAAGGCCTCGAGCTGGAAGTCGTAGCTGGCCTTGCGGCTGAAGCGTTCCTTGCGTGTGCCGAGCGATGTCGTGACCTTCATCCGGTGCCCGTGCTGGGGTGCGAAGGGATTGAACACCGAGATCTTGCCGTTGTCGCCGATAATGTCCGCATGGAGGCGGAGCACCGAGGACGAGAACATGGAGCAGCCGATGTGCGCCCGCCCGCCGTCGGGCAGCGAGAAGTGGGCGTCCATGGCGCGGTCGACGCCGGGGGAGGAGAGCTTGGCCTCGGCGCTGATCACCCGTGGGCCGGGGGCCAGCAGGCGCAGCAGGCTGACGGGATAGCAGCCCATGTCCATGGTGGCGCCACCGGCCAGCGCCAGCTGGTAGCGGATGTCACCCTTCTTCCACAGCGGGGCCGAGAAGGCGACGTCGACCTCGGTGATGTTGCCCAGCTCGCCCGAGCGGACGATCTCGGTAAGGCGCTTGGTCAACGGGTGGTACTGGTAGTGGAATGCCTCCATCACGACGACACCCGGGTTGCCGTTGGCCGCTTCCGCCACGGACCGGGCCTCGTCGGCGTTGGCGGTGAACGGCTTCTCGCACAGGACGTGCTTGCCCGCCCTGAGGGCGGCAATGGTCCAGTAGCCGTGCAACCCGTTGGGGAGGGGGTTGTAGATCGCGTCGATCTCGGGATCCTCCACCAGCGCGGCGTAGCTGCCGACCACCCGCGGAATACCCTGCTTGCGGGCGAATTCGGCCGCCCGCTCGTGGTCGCGCGCCGCCACCGCGGCGACGGTCACGCCCCCCGTCCTCCGGGCCGGCTTGATCAGGGCGGAGGGGGCGATGCTGGCCGCCCCCAGGATCCCGATTCTCAGCACGCGGCGATCATCGCGGAGTGCGGCTCCGGTGTGCGCCGGGTCGGTGAGTTGCGGCCCAGGTTGACGTTCCCGCACTATGTGAGGGGAGGGACGCCGCCAGGGACGGTGGGGCCAGACGCTGCATGAACACGGACGCTAACGCACCCGGGGGGCACCCGAGGCTGAGCCGCATACGTGGGCTCGATGGCATCAGGGCCTTTTCGGTATTGGCGATCATCGCCTTCCACACCGGGCTCAACTCGGTGCCGGGAGGCTTTTACGGCGTCGACTCGTTCTTTGTCCTGTCCGGGTTCCTGATCACGTCCCTGCTGGTCAAGGAGTGGGCCGGCAGCGGCACGATCCGCCTCCGGCGCTTCTGGGCCGGTCGCGCCCGGCGCCTCCTGCCCGCGCTGTTTTTGCTCGTCGCGGTGATCGGGATCGTGCTGATCGTCGTGCCCAGCCTCCTGGCCACCCCGCACATCCTCGGTGACGCGCTCTCGGCGATCTTCTACGTCTCGAACTGGTACTCCATCCACGCCGGAGCGAGCTACTTCTCACTGACCACCCAGCCGTCGCCGCTGCTCCACACCTGGTCCCTCGCGATCGAGGAGCAGTTCTACCTGGTCTGGCCGCTGGTGGTGCTGGGCGTGCTCAAGCTCGGGACTTCGAGCCGCCGCCGGGAGCGGCGGCCGGTGGGGCGCTGGGGGCGCCAACGCGCCCGGCGTCGGGCCCAGCGACGCTCTATCCCCGTGCTCGGCGGAGGCCGGTTGGTCCTGGCCGGACCGACGCCGCCGCCGCGCCGACCCGGCCTGGGTCCGGCGTCGGCGGCTTCACCTCCTCTTCGGCGTCGCGTGTCTGGGTTCGCTGGTCTCCGCGTTGCTCATGGTGCTCGAGGCCCCGAACGGGTACACGAGCCGCGCCTACTACGGCACGGACACCCGGGCGCAGGCGTTGCTGGTCGGCGCCGCACTGGCCATCGGGCTGACGCTGTGGCGGGAGCGAACCAGCCGCCCGTGGTTCACCCGCGCCGCCTCCGTGCTCGCGCTGGCCGGCGTCGCCGGAACGGCTGTGCTGTGGGCCACCACGTCGGAGACTTCGACGTTCGCCTTCAGCGGCGGGTTCATGTTGGCCAGCCTGGCGGCGGGCGGGGTCGTCCTCGGGTGCGCGGTGGCGCCCCGCTCCGTGGTGGTCCGTCTGCTGGAGCTGCCGCCCCTGCCCCAGCTGGGCCGGATCTCCTACGGCATCTACCTCTGGTACTGGCCCGTCGTGCTCGTCATGAGCGGGCAACGGCTGCACTGGGGCCCGTACCCGCTCTTCGTGGCCCGCGTCGCCGTCACCTCCGCCATCGCCGCCGTCAGCTACGAACTGTTGGAGATGCCGATCCGCCGCGGCGCGCTGCGACGCTGGCGCTCCTGGGTGGCGGCGCCCGTCGGGGCGGCCATCGCCATCAGCACGGTGTGCATCAGCATGCTCGTCCCGGTCGGTGCGGCGGAGCTGCAGGGGACGCAGCTCGCCGTGACGGCGCCGTCCTCGGTCAAGGCGCCGCCTGCCGAGGCGGCGACGCTCGCCGGCTCCCTCAGCTCGGTGCCCACGCTCCCCGGCACGCGCGTCATGGACACCGCAGCCCCGACCACGACCACGACCACCACCGTTCCCCCCTTCCTGTCGCCTGTCGTGCCGGCGGCGAACTCCTCCAAGCCCGTCAAGGTCCTGCTGGTCGGCGACTCCGTCGCCGGGTCGCTCGGCGTGGGTCTGGCCGCGGAGGCCCAGCCCTACGACGTGGAGATCGTGAACGAGGGGTCACCCGCCTGCTCGGTCTCGATGGAGTCCGCCATCCGCGTCCTCTGGTACACCGTGAGCCCGGACCCGCCGTGTGACGTCGACGGCAACCCGAACTCGCTCTTCGACACCTGGCGCAGCTGGGTGGACGCCTACAACCCTGATGTCGTCATCTACGTGGCGCGGGGCGAGACCTTCGATCAGGAGGTCGGGGGCCAGTGGCAGAACGTCGGTCAGCCGGGTTTCGACAGCTATCTGGCCAACCGGTACCGCCAGGCCGTCTCCGTCCTCGGCTCCAAGGGCGCCAGCGTCGTCCTGCTGACGACCCCGTACTACAGCAGCGGGACCTCACCCTCGGGAGCGCCCTGGCCCGAGGACGCGCCCACGCGCTGGCGCAGGACAATGCGACCATCAGGGAGGTCGCCTCCACGATGCCCTCGCAGAGCGGCGGAAGCCGGCTCTACGTGTTCGATCTCAACGCGCTCGTCTCGCCCAGTGGCACGTACGCACCGACCGTCAACCAGGTCAGCATGCGCTGCAACGACGGGGTGCATTTCACGCGCTCGGGCGGGATCTACGTCGGTGAGCGACTGGCCCCTGAGCTGGCGACCCTGGGCCAGGGCCATGCCACGGCGTCGCCGGGTGGCGCATGGGCGGGGCCTCTGCCACCATCGACTCCGTCATGGTACGCGAGCCTGCCCTGCCAGTAGTCCGGCGCGCCACGCAGGACGACGTGACCGCCATGGCCGCGCAACTGGCGCGGACCTTCTTCGACGACCCGGTGGCCTGTCACATCTTCCGTAATCCCGCCCGCCGTGAGGCCGGACTCCGCGCCTTCTTCGGCACGCAGATGCGCGCCGACTATCTCCCCTTCGGGGGTTGCTACACCACCGAGGGCTACAGCGGCTCGGCCATCTGGGCCCCGGCGGGCAAGCCGATGCAGACGGGCCTCGGCGGGATCTTCGCCCTGCTGCCCGTGCTGCCCTTCGTGGCCTCCAACCTGCGGGCCACGCTGCACCTGTTGACGTTCATCGAGACAAAGCACCCCCGTGAGCCGCACTGGTACCTGGCCACGCTGGGCACTGCGGTGGAGCAGCAGGGCAGGGGAGTGGGCGGCGCGCTGCTGCGACCGGTCCTCGAACATTGCGATGCCGAGGGCATCCCCTGCTACCTCGAGTCGTCCAAGGAGCGCAACGTGCCCTTCTACCGGCGTCACGGTTTCGAGGTCGTCGAGGAATTGCCGCTCCCCGACGACGGGCCGACCCTCTGGACCATGTGGCGAGAGCCGACGACACCGGCCTGAGGGCAGGCCGCCACCGCGCTGCTGCGTCGGCCGGTGCCGGTGGCCGGTCGCAATCCGGCGGACGGGCCGGCTTCAAGTGGGGTGGATGCCCTCGGGCATGGAGAGGACGTCGTTGACCACGATCCCGAGGACGTCAATGACCGCCCGGGCCGGTGCCGACGGCAGGCCGCGCCGTCGCTGCGCCACTCCGACCCGCCGCCGGGGGAGACCTTCGACCGGGAGCACCGAGAAACGCCCCCGCAGGTGACCGGGCACCGCGGTGGCGGGCAGGATGGCCGCGCCGTAGCCGTCGAAGGCGAGCGAGGCGATCAGGCGCACACCGTCGAGCTCCATGGCGGGACGCAGCTCAATGCGGGCCGGAACCGTCGCGGCGTCGATCTCGGCCCGCAACGCCGTCCCCGGCGCCGGCAGCAAGAGTTCGATCTCCGAGAGGCGCTCGAGTGGGAGCGAGGATTCCTGGCTCAGCAAATGTCCCGGCGGCAGGACGGCCACCAGGTCCTCGTCGAAGAGCTGGGCCGCCATGATCTCGTCGCCGCTCAGGGGGAACGTCACGACGGCCAGATCGAGCTGGCCCGAGGCGAGCTGCTGTTCCAGCTGGACGCTCGAGCCCTCGGCGATATTCAGGTGGATATGCGGGTGCCGCACCCGGAGCAGGTCGAAGAGCTGGGGCACCAGCCAACGACCCGTCGTGCCGATCATGCCGAGGCGGACCGTGCCGATGACCTCCTCGCGGAGCGCCGACACGTCGGAGACCAGTGCTTCGAGCTCGTTCATCACCTGGCGCGCCCGCGTGACCACGACCTCTCCCTCCTCGGTCAGTCGGCCCGAGGCTCTGTCGACGAGCTGGACATCGAGCTCTCGCTCCAGCCGGGCCACGTGGGCCGAGACGTTGGACTGCACGGTCCCGATGGACATGGCGGCGGCGGAGAAGCTCCCGGTGTCCGCGATGCCCAGGAGTGCTTGCAGGTGTTTCAGTTCCATCGGCCTCTTCCTGGGAAGTGCTTGCCGCAGTTATCGTACGCATCACTATAACTGATAGAAAGTATCTGCTAAAGCTGCTTGACTGATCGACGAGATACCGGCAAACTGACTTCAGACCGCAGGTAATCGGAAGCCCCCCCTCTGAGCCTGATGAGTCTTGAGAAGGGATCGCCCTCCCCCCCGGCGATCCCTTCTCCTAATTCCGGGCCCATTTCGGGGGACTCCGTGACCCCCCAGACACCCGCGCAAACTGCTTTAGGCTCCCTGTCCGTGGCGAAAAGCGCCGTCTTCATCGACCTCGACCGCACCCTGCTGTGCCGGGCCTCGGGCCAGATCCTCAACCATGCCCTCATAGAGGAGGGAGTGTTGCCGCCGGGGCGCTCGCTCCCCGGCGACAAGCTCCTCTACGCGATCAACGACCGCCTGGGCGAGAACCTCGTCTCCATGGCCCTGGTACGGGCGGCCGCCCGGGTGGCCAAAGGCTGGCACCAGGAACAGGTCCAGGCTGCCGGTCGGCGTGCCGTCTCCGCGCTCAGCGCCATCGTCGCCCCGTTCGCCCCCCAGCGCCTGGCCGAATTCCGTGCCGGGGGCCACCGGCTGGTGCTGTCGACTACGACGCCGGCCGACATGATCGCCCCGTTCGCCGAGGCCCTCGGTTTCGATGATCTCATCGCTACCGCCTACGAGACGAAGGACGGCCGCTACACGGGGCGCCTCTACGACGGCTTCGTCTGGGGCACCGGGAAGTTGCGTGCCGTGCGCGCCTGGGCCGACGAGAACCGGATCGACCTGGCCGATTGCCACGCCTGCAGTGACAGCATCTTCGACGTGCCGTTGCTCTCAAGCGTGGGCACGCCGCACGCCGTCAATCCCGATCCCTCGCTGACCCTGGTGGCGGCAACCCGGTGCTGGGCGGTGGAGCACTGGGACCGCCCTCAGGGCGTCCCGAGTGTCGTCGGGCTCGAGCCGTACCACATGCTCCGTCCGTTCGTCCGCAAGCTGTCCTTCCCCTACGCGCGCTTCGACATCACAGGCGTCGAGAACGTGCCGCGACGCGGCCCGGTGCTCTTGGCCTCCAACCATCGCAGCTACTTCGACGTGGCCGCGCTGGCGCTGGTGGCGCGGGCCATCGGCCGGCCGGTGCGCTTCCTCGGCAAGAAGGAGATCTTCGACGCGCCTGTCGTCGGGACGATCGCCGCGCCATCGGCGGCATTCCCGTCGATCGTGGGAGTGGCTCTGGCGCGTCACTGCGTGCTGCCGAGTCCGCGCTCAAGGCGGGGGAGGTGGTGATCGTCCTCCCGCAAGGCACCATCCCCCGGGGCTACGACTTCTTCGACCCGGTGCTGCACGGCAAGACGGGAACGGCGAGGTTGGCGGCCTCGACGGGCGCCACGGTCGTGCCGGTCGGGATCTGGGGGACCGAGAAGGTCTGGCCGCGCTCGGCGCGGCGTGCCCGACTTCACGTTGGTGCGGAACCCGGCGAAGGTCGTCGTACGGGTAGGCCGGCCGGTGCCGCTGTCGCTGACCGACGCCAAGGCGGACACCGACAGCATCATGGAGGCCATCAGCGCGCTGCTGCCCCCCGAGGCCAGAGTGCGTCACGAGCCGACTCCCGAGGAGCTGGCCCGCAGCAAGCCCCCTCGGTGAAGGCGCAGCTCGCCAGTGCGGCGACGCGCGTCGTCAACACCACCTCGCGCCGCCTCGGGCGTGGCCAGGGCACCGTCGCCGGGGGCCGCGCCGGCCTGCGACTGGACCCCCGCCTGCTCGAGCATCTGAGCGCCGGGCGCCGGGTCGCGCTCGTCACCGGTACCAACGGGAAGACCACGACGACCCGGCTGCTCACGGTGGGGCTCGGCGCGTCGGGTGACGAAGTCGTGAGCAACGAGACCGGTTCGAACATGCCCCCCGGCCATGTTGCCGCGCTCGCCGGCTCGAAGGCCCCTCGGGCCGTCCTCGAGACCGACGAGGTCTACCTGCCGCGCGTCCTCACGGCCACCGCGGCCTCCACGGTGGTCCTCCTGAACCTCTCGCGCGACCAGCTCGACCGGACCAACGAGGTGCGCATGATCGCCGGGAGCTGGCGGGCGGCTCTGGCAGCCGCGCCGCACACGCACGTCGTGGCAAACGCCGATGACCCCCTCGTTGCGTGGGGGGCGGGGGCCGCGCGCGACGTGCACTGGGTCGGCGCGGGGCTGCGCTGGCACCACGATGCGGTGGGTTGCCCTTCCTGCGAAGGCCGCATTGAGTTCGTCGGGGGCGGCTGGTCCTGTGCGGGTTGCGGCTTCGCCCGCCCCGATCCGGAGGCCACGCTCGTGACCGATGCTGACGGTACGGCACGCGGCGAGTGGGCCGACGGACGCAGTGCACCGGTGCGGCTGTCGTTGCCCGGTCGGTTCAACCAGTCCAACGCTCTGATGGCGGCCGTGGCCGCCGAAGTGTCCGGGGTTGACGCATTGTTGGCCCTGGCCGCCATGGAGGGCGTCGATGAGGTGGCGGGACGCTTCACGGTGCGCTCGTTCGGCGACGTGCGGGCCCGGCTCATGCTGGCCAAGAACCCGGCGGGCTGGGGCGAGCTGCTCGATCTGGTGGCCGGCTCCGACGCGCCGCTGGTCGTCAGCATCAACGCGCGGATCGCCGACGGCGCTGATCCCAGTTGGTTGTGGGACGTCCCCTACGAGCGCCTGACCGAACGGGCGGTGGTGGCCACCGGCGACCGCTACCGTGACCTCTCGGTTCGCCTGCACTACGCCGGTGTGGCGCACACCACCGAGCCCGCCGCCCGTGTCGGCCGTCACGAGCGCCGCCGCCGGGTCGGACGAGGTGGTCGACGTCATCGGGAACTACACCGCGTTCTACGACCTGCTGGAGGCGCCGTGACGGGCTCGTTGCGCATCGCGGTCGTCTACCCAGATCTCCTGGGGACCTACGGCGACGGGGGGAACGGCCTGGTGCTGGCCCGGCGCGCCGAATGGCGCAGTCACGACGGTCACGTTGCTGCAGGCCGTCTCGGACCGCCCCCTGCCGGAGGCTGACATCTACTGCCTGGGTGGGGGGGAGGACGGGCCTCAGGTCCGCGCCGCGCGCACGCTCATCGACGACGGGACCCTGGCCCGTCGCGCCGCGCAAGGGGCCGTGGTGCTGGCGGTGTGCGCGGGATTCCAGATCGTCGGCCGGTCCTTTCCCGGTGCCTCCGGCGAGCCGCACGAGGGGGTGGGCCTCCTCGGGGTCGAGACGGTGAAGCCGACGGGGCCGCGCGCCGTGGGCGAGGTGCTCGTCGAGGTGGATCCCGGCCCGGGCGGACCGCTCCCTCCGCTCACCGGCTTCGAGAACCACGGTGGGGCGACGTCGCGGCTGGAGGGAACTGCAGCGCTGGGGCACGTCGTCGTCGGCGTGGGCAACGGCGCCGCTGACGGCAGCGAGGGCGCCGTGCAGGGTCGCGTCGTCGGGACGTACCTCCATGGCCCCGTGCTGGCGCGGAACCCGGCGCTGGCGGACCGGCTTCTGTCGTGGGCGCTCGGCGACGTGGCCCTTGGCGCCCTCGAGGACGAGGCGTCCGACAGCCTCCGGGAGGAGCGACTCGCCGCCGTCGGAGGCACGCGCCGCCGCCGCCGGCGCCGGCGCACCTAGGACCCGTCGGAATCAATCAGTAGGGCGGGGAGGCTGGTGACGGTGCGACCGACGGCGCGTGAATGCGACATCGATCTGAGCGACCCCTGCACGAATCTGGTCGTCGCGCCAGTCACCTCGAGACGCGGAACCGGCAGATGATGCGGTGCTCCTCGCGCCCGGACTGTCTCCGCACTCGTTCAACGAAGCCCAAACTCGCTTTTGATTGCATCGATTCGCCTGCCCAGTTCGTCATGCTTTGCGCGGAGTTGACAAACCTCACACAGGTGACGGTCTTCGCCGGGTGCTCCGCGACCCACTTCGTGGTGCTGCCGCTCGACCCTCCCGCGTTCTCCACACTCAGGGTGCGAGTGGTAGACGTTGTGGCCCTTCGGCCTGTATTCAGCTGTGTAGATATCGGCCATACCACGACGGTACGACGACCACGGCGATGATGCACCAAGGAGGTCGATTTCTTCACCGAACGTTCACGGCGATTTCGCACCAACGTCAGCCCCAGCGGTCCCGGAACCTATGGAACCCTCACCGGCTCGTCGGTTTCCGGTGTTCCCTGAAGAGGGAACCGCAGAACCGCACCAGAGGGGCCGCCGTCGTGATCAAGAATCGCCGCTGTTCCCAAAGAAGTCTCCGGTGTTCCCAGAGTTTCCACTATTTCCCGAGTTTCCCCGGTTCCCAGAGTTTCCCCGGTTCCCAGAGTTTCCCCGGTTCCCAGAGTTGCCGCTGTTCCCAGAGTCGCCGCTGTTCCCAAAAATGCCGCTGTTCCCAGAGTTGCCAGAGCCCCCGAGGAGATTGACACTTCCAGTGCTGCCGCTGTTCGCTCTGACATGGCCAATCAGACCGCCGCCAACCACTGCAAAAGCCACTACCGCCACCGCAACCGTCACGAGCCGCCCTCTGGATTGCGCTCCCTCTCGTGACCAGGTCATCGAAAGGTTGATCAGTGCCAGTACAGAACCGATTACTCCTGCGAACGCACAGAGGGCCACTCCACTGCCCCTACCGATGCTGCCCGACCCGACGTCCGCGCCAAAGATGGAGCTATACGCCCCGCTCTTGGCCGAGATGTAGAAGATCTCATACACGGACATCGCCAAGAGCGCGATCCAGCCCAAGAAGAGCAAAAGGCTGCTGTTGCGATTCCCTGCCAGCAGGTTCCACGCTGCAAACACCCCGGTGGCGATCAACAAGAGGAGATAGATGATCCCGTCTGGGTGTGCGTCGATTCCCGTCGTTGACCAGTTGGCGTTGATGATGCCCCCGCCAGCAGATATTGAGCCAGTCGCCCACGGCAAAAAAAGACCGATGGCTGCAACGAGCAACATCACCAGCCCCACGAGTCCCAGAACCATTCCACCCGCGGACGTCGGACGGTTGGACGGGGCCGAGTTACTCAAGGGGGCAGTCGAGGGGCTACTAGGGGCAGTCGAGGGGCTAAGGGGGGCAGTCGAGGGGCTAAGGGGGGCAGTCGAGGGGCTCGCAGGGGCAGGTGGTGGCGGAGCCTGATAACTGGGTTGTGATTCTGGTGGGTACCAACGGCCATCGGATGCCAACCACCAGCCTGGTCCTTGTGACGTATCGCTCATGGATCCACCGCCTTGTGTGAGAGTCACGGTTTTTTACTTTGCGTTCGAGGGGTTGTCAATGGGGGATGCATACCCCCTGATCAGGGTATTTGTGTGTCCGCCACCGGCGCCCGTCGCCACCAAAATGCTGGTGGCGGCCGACGGTCCCAAAAACCCGATTCACCCAGCCGAATTGCCCGTTGCCACCTCGCTCCGGTTGGGCGTGTCCGCAGGTCAACCGCCCAATGGCGGGATTCAAGCGTTGGTCAGGCGGGAGTGCACCGCGGATCGTCCCATTGAGAGCCCCAGAGGAGATATGAATCCAGAGAATCTGGGTCGCACACCATCCCGCACAGTCTGGGGATTTCAAGCTGGCGCCGTGGCCATCGCCCCGATGGGCAAGGAGATCGTGTCGACAGTCATCCCGCGCCCGTGCCGGAGCGATCGTCTTCTGAGCGATTCACGTGCGGTGCGGCGTCCATCAGGTGGCCGCCAGCAGAATCTCGGTGTCACCAGGCCAGTCCCAGAAGAGCCCGGTTGGCGATCGTTCGAGCAGCAGCTCCCGCACGGCGGTCTCGAAGGAGTCTCGGCGTGTCCCGAAGGTGCGCGGCGCGGCGTAGGACGTCGAGTAGTACCCCGCGACCACGGAGTCCACGTTCCGCACCACGTCAGGACGTCCGGGCGCGTAGACGGTGCGGCAGGCGCCGAAGGACGACGCCCGCAGGTCGGCTGCATGGAGGTGCGGTGTCGCACGCTTGCCCTTTTGCCGCAGCGCCGCGTCGTTGTCGGCGAACTCGTGCACGAGCTGCATGATCTCGGCCTCGGGAATCCGCGGCAATCCGGGTCCGGCCGGCATCGGGCGGCCCTCGACCCGATGGCCGACGAGGGCAACGGAGCCGCCGGGCTCGAGCATCCCGTGCACCGTGTTGAGGACCGGCACACCGGCCGTCCAGTGGTACGACTGTCCGAAGGTGACCAGCTGGAACCGGCCGAGGTCGAGCAGGCCAAGGCCTTCGGCGACTCCCTGTATCCAGCGCAGCCCCGACAGCCCCACCTCCCCGGCCCGTCGCCGGCCCTCGGCCAGCATGCCGGGATCGGGATCGACCCCCACGCTCTCGTCGAATCCCGGTGCCAGCTCGAGCGTCAGCGCACCAGGTCCGCAGCCGACGTCGAGCAAGCGGCCACGTCCGTTCAGTTCCAGCGCGTGCCGGAGCACCGGCAGGACCTCACGGGAGTAGGGAGGCCGGCCGACCATGTAGTACGCCGACGCCTCGCGGAACACCTCGGCCATCGCGTCAGGCGGTCGGGACCACGTCCAACGACAAGAGGTCGTGGGCCACGACGACTGGGCCGTCGAAGTGCGCGGCGGCCATCGCTGTCCATTCGTCCTCCGTGCCCGGTTCGGGAGCGGGGACGAGGTGGGTGAGGACGAGGGTCCCAACGCCGCTGCGCGCAGCAGTCTTTGCCGCGTCCTCGACCGAGGAGTGGTAGTCGAGGACGTCGACGAAGCGGGGGAGGCCGAGCGCCCGGATCAGGTCGGGTCGCACCACCGTGTGCACCAGCACGTCCGCGCCCGCACAGAGTTCGTCCAGCCCTGCGCATGGGACAGTGTCACCGGCAATGACGACGGACCGCTCGTCATCCTCGACCCTGAAGCCGACGGTCGGGCGGACCGGGGCATGATCGGTGGGTGCGGCGGTGACCCGGACCGCACCGTGTTCCAGCACGGTGCCGTGTTCGCATTCGGTGACGTCGACGCTCGGCCGCCATTGCAGGTCGTCGTGGTGGGCCAAGCGGTAACCGATGTCGAGCTCCAACATGGCCTCCGTTGCACGAACGAGCGAGGCCGTACCGACGGGACCGTAGACGGGCAGGGGTTGCGGTTGGAACGACGTGATCCATTGGGATGTGACGATGTCGTTCAGGTCGGTGGTGTGATCGCTGTGCAGGTGCGTGAGAAAGAGCCCGCGTAGCGCTCCGGCCGCTGCTCCGGCGGCTGCGGTCCGCATGAGCACGCCACGTCCGCAGTCGAAGAGCAGATCGCCGGCGGTGGTGCGCACCAGGGTCGATGGCCCGGCGCGCAGGGGGTGGGGCAGTGGGCCGCCGCTGCCGAGGATGATGGTCTGCACGGGATTGCTCTCCTGACTCGGGAAGGCGGCGAGCTCAGAACCGGCGCCGGCTCGCACCACAGCCTGACACCGTTGCTACCATCCGCGGGACGCCGTCGGAAAGGAGCCCTCGTGGCGCAGTGGAAGGACGAGGACGTGGCTGTGCTGATGACGAATATGAGATCGCACGGCTTCGGGGGCATCAACCCCGACGAGGACCAGCTCCGGACCCTGCTCGAGTCCGGGGAGGACGGACCCCTGCAGTTCGTGAACCTGCTCTCGTACTACTCCGAGGCGCGTTATCCGAATGGACACGAGCTGGCCGGCGCCGGGCTCAGTGGCGCCCAGGCCTACGGCCGCTACGGCGTGGTGGCACTGGAGCACGTGGGGCGGCGGGGCGGCACCCTCGTCCTCTACAACGACGTGCTCCAGGTCCTCATCGGCCAGACCGGGCCCTGGGACCAGATCGCCATCATGCAGTACCCCGGGATCGACGCGTTCGTCGACATGATCCGCGACCCGGACTACCAGGAGGGCCTCGTCCATCGCGACGCGGGCTTGGCCGAGACGGCCATTCTCGTCTCCCGTTCGCTGCTCTGATCGTTCCGACCACGCACCGGGCCCCAGTCGCTTCTTGACGGCTGAAGGCGAAAGGCTCAGTCGGGCCAGTCGGACCCAGGCTGACGCGACGGGGGCTCGTCGAGTGCCCAGGCGCGGCGCCACGGAGAGGCCGGCGGTCCTCTGTGCGCCGTCTCGGCTCCTTCGACCGGCGCCAGGGCGCTGACTGCGCGTCGGGCCTGCCACCAGTCGGAACGGACCTCCCGTGACAACGTGGCGACAGCGGCCTCGATCCGGTCCGAGAACCGGTGGGTGTTCTCGCCCTCGTCGGGGGAGAGCGGTGCGCCGAAGAGCACGGCGATCGGGGCGCGGCGCAATGTGCTGCTGCGCCGCGACTCGGTGCCCGATCCTCCTGGTGCTCTCGCCTCGGACTCGGCGCTCTTGGGCAGGACGTGACGTGTGCCGTGCAGGTAGACGGGCACCACCGGGCGGCCCGTGCGCCGGGCCAGGTAGGCGGCGCCGGCGGTGAAGGGCTGGGTCCAACCGTCGGGCGAGCGGCCGCCTTCCGGGAAGATGACCAGATTCCAGCCGTCCTCGATCAGCTCGGCCGCGGTGTCCCCTGACTTGCGGTTGATCCTGCTCCGCTCAATGGGAATGGTGGCCAGAGCGAACGACGAGAGCATCGCCTTCCAGGTGCGGTCGAAGAAGTAGTCCGACGCCGCCGCCACGACGGTCCGGTGCCGGAACTCCACCGGCAGGGTCGTCAGGAGCAGCGGCGTATCCATGTGGCTGAGGTGATTGGACGCGAAGATCACCGGCTTCTCGAGGTGCTGAAGGTGCTCGAGCCCCCGGACCGTCGCCGGTGCCAGCACGCGGGCAGCGGGTCGGGCGAGATTGTCCATGACCATGGCCCGGGCCAAACGGACCGGGTAACGGCGTGACCAGTCATGGTCGTAGTCGAGCCCGACCTTGCGCTCGGGATCAGGTCGCTCCACGGTCGTCGGCCACGAGGGGGCGGCCAGAGGGAAGCGAGCCGAGCGCAGTCGACTCAGCAGACCCGACGCGGCCATCAGTGCACGTCCGACATGAAGATCGGCGGGTTGTGCATGTGTGTCAGGGTCGGCGATGGCCCGACGACATCGGAGGCGATCTCGAGGGCGTCGTCCAACGAGCTCGCCGGTGAGAAGCCGAGCCGGCGCACGGCCTTCGGGTCTCCGCCCACGACGATGACCCGTCCCAGGTGCGCCATGGCATGCGCGCACCAGTACCACATGTAGAACGGATGGACGCCGTGATAGGCGTGCCCGGTCCGGTAGAGATGCACGTACCAGGGGTCGGTCGCGAAGGACTCCTCGAACTCCTTGTGCATCTGAACCGGGTCGACGGTCTGGGTCAAGACCTGCTCGTAGAAGTCGATGTAGCTCGGGTGGTGGCCGGGGTGGAACTCGGGCCGGGTCGGGTGCTTCATGATCACGACACCGCCCTCGCGCACGAGGGGCTTGCCCCGGTACATGTTGAAGAAGTAGCCGAGCCCGAGGCAGGCCACCAGGATCGGGTTCATGATTGAGTTCACGTTGTACGGGCAGATGTAGGGCAACCCCATGGTCAGGATGTCGGTCTGGCCTTCGACGTCGACGCCCTGCTGAGCCCACACGTTTGCCGTGGTCCGCGCGTGGACGGCCTCCACCTCGCCCGCCTGCACAGAGGTCAGCGCGTGGGGGGAGCGAATGGAGTGGAAGATCTGCCGTGCCAGGCGTGGCGGCGTCTTGGACAACGCCTTGGAGGTGGCCGCGTAGGAGGCACGATCGCGGAACGACCACTCCCACTCCCGCTTCTGGAGGAAGCCGAAGTTCGACGGGAAGGTGTCGTTGTTGAGCGTCGTCTCAATCTGGAAGATCTTCACCCCGGACTCTGCGATGAGGCGGCCCATGCGCCAGTTCGCAGAGTGCAGCTCGGAGGCCGGCTGATCCATGAACGATTTCGAATGGCGCATGGTCTGCGGGTTGTGGTGGTGACGAAGGCTGCGGTAACTGGCCAGGCCCGTCGCCACGCTCTTGTGGCCGCCGTCCATAGCGACCAGGTTGATGTTGACGTACACCAGCAGGTCGGAGGTGGCGGCACGCTTGTTGATCTCCACTTCCTCGCCCAGATCGGTCTCGCCGATGAACAGGAGGTTGTCGGGGTCCTCGGCATCATGCTGGGTCAACAGGCCGTGGGGCGCGAAGGCGTCGTAGACCCGGTCGCCCAGGGCGTGCCGGAGCTCCTCTTCGGTCATGCGGCGATGTAGGGCCAGCGCCGCCACCAGCTGCAGGTCGTCGACGCCGGCCTCCGCCGCCATGTCCAAGACGGTCTCAATCACCATTTGGCGGATATCGGGCGCTTCCATCGGAGGCAGCGGCAGCGAGACGTCGTCGAAGCAGATCGTGAGCTTCATGCCAGGGCGGAGCAGTGCGGGCAGCGGGTCCCGGTCGCCCTGCGGGTGCAGCAGCGCGTGGCGAATGGCGCCATAGGGATCCTCGATCGCCTTCATGGGTTCGGGTGCGTACACGACGCGACTGCCCTCGGGCAGCGTCTCGAGGCTGAAGGCCTCGCCGCTCCAGAACAGGGTCGGTGGCGTCGACTTGTCCACCTCGAGGACGAAGCCTGGGCGGCGACTCATCGGATCGGTCCTTTCCGTATGTCGAATGCGATCTTGACGGCCCCGCGGCGGCCGGCAGCACCGGCGTGGGCAACGGCGTCCTCGAAGCGGGCCAGCGGGTAGGCGGCCGACACCAGTCGGCCCGTCCGCTGCGCGGCCACCACGTCGAAGGCCAGAGAGAAGGTCGAGACGCCGTCGCGGGCTCCGGGAGTTCGTTCCGTGCCGTAGGCGTACGCTCCCGCCAGCCGGATCTCGCGGTGCCACAAGGAGGCGAGATCCACGGTCACCTTGCCCGGCATGCCCACCAGGGCGACCGTGCCTCGTGGTCGCACCATGGCCAGCGACTGTGCGATCGACTCCGCGCTGCCCACACAGTCGAACACGACGTCGGCGCCGCCGGAGAGCGTCGCTGTCACGCCCGACGCGCCACCGAAGGAGAGCGAACGCGAGTGCCGGCGCACGGAGCGGCCGAGCTGGTCCGCTGGCAGAGCCTCGGTGGCGCCCAGCTCGCGGGCGAGGCGCTGCTGATGTGCGTAGCGTGCCCCGACGAGCACGGCCGCCGGTGTGGCGCAGCCGCCCGCCGCCGCGAGATGCGTGAGGGCTGCCGTGACCAGCAGGCCCACCGTGCCCGCCCCGACGATGGCCACGACGTCGCCGTCGGTGATCGGCGCACCGAGCACTGCGTGCACCGCGCAGGCCACGGGCTCGACCGTCACGGCATCGGCGTCGCTCAACGCGTCGGGCACCGCGTAGAGCTGGCTGGAGTGCGCCACGAGGCCCGAGGTCGACCAACCACCCCCGGTGTCGGCGCAGAAGCCGGTCTGGAGTCCGGGCCGGATGTGGCCGAAGGCGATGGAGCCGCAGTTGCCCACGTCCCCGGCTTGGCAGGCACGGCACATGGGCTTGATCCCTCGGGCGGCGCAGCCGAGCACCGGCTGCAGCACCACCCGGCTACCGGCGGCCAGCAACCCGCCCTCGGCACCTTGTGCGTCCTCGGTGAGCGTTCCGACCACTTCATGACCTGGCACGAAAGGAAAGGAGACGATGTCCTCGAAGTAGCGCGAGCTGCGCCCGTCCAGCGTCGCCAGGTCGGACCCGCAGATCCCCGACAGGATCGGGTCGACGTGCACCCAGTCAGCGGCCGGCATCGTCGGCGCGTCGCGCTCGATCAGGCGTAGCGGTCCGATGCCGGCTCCCCGCCCCGATCCGAGCGACGACACGACGTGTGCCGCCGCGAAGCGCGGCAGTGAGCGCTCGAAGAGGAGCGTGCTCATCGGCCCATCACCGCTTTGGGCTGCCGTACGTCGAAAGGCCCGAGCGGCAGCGGGCGGTGCGACCCCCCCTCCGCCTTCGCCCAGTGCTCCACGTGCCAGCCCCGACGCCGGGCGATGGCCGAGAGGCGAGACTCGGGATTGACGGCCACCGGGAAGCCGACCGCTTCCAGCATGGCGAGGTCACTGGCCGAGTCGGCATAGGCCACCGACTCCTCGAGGGACAGCCCGTGTAGCGCGGCATAGTCGGCTAACACCAGCGCCCGGGCCTCTCCGATGGGCGGCAGCGTCGTCAGGTGGCCGGTGAGCCTTCCGTCGCGCGACTCCATCTCCGCGCAGATGATGTCGTCGAAGAGCGGCCGGATCGGCTCAATGATGAAGTCCAGGGCCCCCGTGATGAGCAGGGTCCGGTGCCCGGCCGCCCGGTGGGCGCGGACCCGGGCGAAGCCGTCGGGGAAGGAGCGGGTGAGGAGCTGGCGGTGGAACAGCTCCCACGAGTCCTCGCGCAGACGTTCGACGGGCGCGTCCTCGAAGCGCCGGTAGAACGAGCGCAGGAAGTCGCCGCGGTCGCGTCGGTCGAGGGCGAGCAGGGACGGGGCCTGTCGCAGGAGGTCTGCCACGAAGCGAGCGCGCCGCGTGGGCGACAAGTGGCGGCTGGCCAGCCAGGCGTAGGTGTCGACGACATTCGACGACATCAGCGTGTGTTCGAGATCGAACACGGCCAGATGCCGGTCCGGCGACAGGATGGCGCGTCGCTGCCGTTCCGGTCGCTTGTCCACCACCGACTTGCCGGGCTTCGTGCGCACGCGGGTGTGCTCGAGCACAGAAGGCAGATGGATCTCGTGTACGTAGTGGTCCCAGTCGATGACGCCCGGGTCGAACACGAAGCGGACGTGGTCGTCGTCGTCGCCCGTTTCCGACAGCTCGATGAGATTGTCGACCCGGTACCGGGCGTCGGTCTCGGTGTATGCGCCGTAGAGCTCGACGTACCCGAGCGCACGCTTGGCCAGCGTGTGCCGGTCTTCCATCCGGGCGGCCAGCTGCGCCTGCTTGCCTCGGATCGGCAAGGCAGTGATCAGCTTTTCCACGAAGGTCATGGCGGCATCGGCGCGCTTGAGCTGGCGCTGCACCCGTCCCCGCCCGGGGAAGGACCACTCGGGCACGTTGATGGGTTGGCCGCGTTCGTCGTAGAGGGGGTTGCGGCTGAAGAAGTCCTCGGACAGCTCGACGAGGTGTCCGTAGCGGAGCGGGTTCCGCACGCCGGATGCGACGTGGTACACCTTCGGCCGTCCCGGCTCGGGACCCCGCGCCGCGACGGCGAGGATGGCGGCCACGACCAGGTCGACGGGGATGACGTCGACGATTCCCTCGGGGACGCCCGGGAACTCTCGCAAGAGGCCGCGGGCGTACGACACGATGATCGGCTCGGCCATGCGGAAGCCGCGGATCCAACCGGCCCGCGGTTCCGACAGCGCCGACTCGATGATCGAAGGCCGTACGACCGTGATGGGCACGCGGCCTTCCCATTGCTCCACCAGGGCCCGTTCGCCGAGCGCCTTGGTGAAGGGATAGGCGTCGGGCCACCCGAGCGAGAGCGCGCGTGCGGTGCCCGCCGTCACCAATTCGTCGCTGACCCATTCCTCGCGGAGCTTCTCGGCCTTCGAGGCGATCAAGTGATCGCCGGCGGCGCCGATCTCGGCCCGGGCCTGCTTGGTGAACGCCCGCAGCCTCTCGGGCTTGCGGGACTCGGCCTCCAGGTCATTACGCAGGCGCCGGGCCGATGACACCTCGGCCTCCCACGGGACATCGAGGGTAAAGCGGTTCTCGCTGAGCAGTTCCTCCTTGGCTTCGCCCTGATGGGTGCTGGCCACGTACGCAGTCGAAACCGCGACGAGGTGGGCGGCCGATCCGGTCTCGGCGATCGCGGCCGCCACCCGGGAGGGGCCGAGGAGGTTGATCTCGACGGCTTGGGTCAAGGGGGCGTCGAAGGAGACGGTGGCCGCCGAGTGAATGACCACGTCGGCTGCCGCCAGAGCCGAGCGTCCCGTGTCGTCGAGCCCGAGCCCGTCCCGGCTGACGTCGCCGGGCACGGCGTGAACCCGGCGAGCCACCTCTGCGGCGAAGCCGTCTCCCAGTTCCGAGCGAAGGCGATCGAAGCAGTCGTTCTTGATCACCTCACGGGCGAGCCGGGCCGCCGCGTCCGATCGGCGCCCCGGGCGCACCAGCAGCGTCACGTCGGCTTCGGGGACACAGCGGACGATGCGCTCAACCAGGGCGGTACCCAGGAACCCGGTTGCCCCGGTAATGAAGAAGCGTTTCCCACGGAGATCCCGCTCAATGGGCATCGGAAATGTCTACCACTGACCGCCGATTCTGTCTACCATTTGGTAAGTGCCCAGTTCATCGACCAAAGACCGCATCCTGGATGCCGCCCTGGCTTCCTTTGCCAGCCGGGGATATGAGGCGACGTCGCTTGATGCGGTCGGCAAGGAACTCGAGCTGACCAAGCAGTCAATTTTGTACTGGTTCCCGTCCAAGGACGCCCTTTTGGAAGCCGTAATCGCCCGGAGCGCCGATGATCTTTCGATGGCCCTCGAGACGGCGCTGCGCGGAGCAGGGGACGGCTGGGACCGGGTCGAGGCCGTGGTCCGCTCGGTGTTTCGCCTAGCGGCACGCCAACCCGAGCTCCTCGGATTCCTGCGCGAAGTGGGCCGGTTGGGACCGCCGGCCGCGACCCAGATGACACTGGCGCTCGATCCTCTGATGTTGCGGGCTTCATCGTTCTTGGAAGCGGAGATGGATGCCGGAGCGATGCGCCGCCACGACCCGCGGTTGTTGCTTTTGGCCATCTATTCCACGGTGATCGGGGTGGTCACGGAGGTTGAGGTGTTGCGAGCGTTGGGAGAGGAGCCGACAGCTCGTTCGCTCGTGCGCCGGCGGACCGACGCTCTGCAACTCTTGCGCTCGGCGCTGCTGATCGAACCAGTCGATTGAGAGGTGGGGATCCGACTCCGTTTTGGTCGTTACTCGGTCGGCTTGGGAATCTTCTTTCGTGCCGGGGCCTTCGGGGTGTAGCGCTTGCTGGCTGTCGGAGGCTTACGGGCTGCCGGGCCGGAAGACGCATCCTTAGACGTGGAGCGTGCAGCTTCCTTGCGCTGTCGTCCACGGGGCTGAGTCGCCGCCACTCGTCGGATGACCTTGGAGTCGGTGGTTCCGTACTTGCTGAGACGCCACGCCCGCAACATGAGCCAACCGCCAAGAACGATGAAGGCGAAGCCGACCGGCAGAAGAAAGAGCGTGAAGGCGAACCCAATGACGAAGAGGGCAAACGCCACGAGCGTGCGCTTGCGCTTCCAGAGAGCCACGAAACCGATGACGGTGAACAAGAGGATGACGCCCCCGACGAGCCCTGCATCAGGAGAGACAGCGACATACTTCCCGTCCTGCTTCGTAAGGGGGTTCGCGATGAGGTAATACGCGGGAATTCCTATCCCCGCCAGAGCCGCCAAGATGAGGCCCCCCAGAGCCCACTTGACCTCTTGCTCGTTCAGGGTCGACATCGCCGCCTTGCGCTCCCCGGCGGGAAGGACTTCGGGCGTCTCATCGGCGTCGGGCCTGCCTGCAGACGGCGGCCCGGTGAAAGCACCCATGATGCGGCTGGTCAGGGTCTGCGGAGGCTTACTGTTGCCGTTTCCGGCGGTGGGCGACATGACAGCCTCAGGGTACCGGTGCCGCTGGGGCTCCCCAAATCACCCCGGCCACGCAGGGTGCTGTCGTCACGCAGGCTACGGTTATGGACCGGCAAATCCGCCAGGGCGCTTAGCTCAGCTGGTTAGAGCGCAGCCTTCACACGGCTGAGGTCGTGGGTTCGAGTCCCGCAGCGCCCACCAAATAGGTCCTGTTCACGACCTTGCGAGCCGTCGGCCACTTCTTCGGTGTCGGTATTTGTCTGAACGGACCCGGGTGCCGAGTGCCTTGTAGTTGTTGTCCAGATCGAGCAACCTCGGCCATCGACTGTCCGTCGTCAGGACCAGACGGACAGTCTCGGGCCGTAACTCCTCTGGCTACGATTGGCGACCCAACGGGCATCCCTGTCCGCCGACTGAAGTCCACGATTGGTTGCGCGCGTAAGCGGCCCAACACCAGCCCTCGGGATTCCGGATCGAGTCCTGAGCCGGTGTCCGTTAGGACCCATTGCTGGCGGTTATTCGCCAGTGATGAGCAACGTCGCAGCGCCATGTGCCATCGGCGTTTGGCAGCAGCACAAAGCGTGTGATGGTCCGCTGTCCCTCTTCGAGGTCGCCATACAGCAGGTCGACGGTCAGGCGACCGCGGGAATCGAGCGCATCCTGCACCGCCTTAAAGGTCGGACTCGAAGGGTCGCGCAGGGCTGCCTGCCAGAAGCCGGTCTCACCCGAGGCGATGTAGAGGTCGCGCTGTTGCGGAATGAACATTGCCGAGTCGGGAGCCTGGCCTCCGCGGCGATGCCGGGCCGTACCAAGTGGATCAGCCTGCACGCGCTCAGCTTGTTCAGGATCGAGGTGGTAGCCCTGTAGTTGCGCGAGGCCGCTCCCGGCGTTTCGCAGTGGGGTCGCCAGATAGATGATCTCATTCTCGTGGAGAAAAAGTGCCTGAGTGGACAAGCATTCCAGTACCCGGCCGTCGGCGAATTGGATCTCCTGCGCCGGGTCGTCGCGCCGAGCGACGACGAGCAACGGGCGCTGTCCTGCAAGCAACGCACGCTCGGCGATCCGCGCCGAACGGTTGGAAGAACGGATCGATACAAAGGTCGCCCCGGCCAGGACCAGCGTTCCCAGGGTGGTACCCCATTCGGCCAGGTCGGTCATGTGCTGCTGCTCGGGAGGTGGGTCATGCCTTCTCCTTTGGCACCAGTAAAATGGATCAGAGATTGGTTCTGCTGGCCGGCGTTATCAGTGAGGGTACGGGCGAAGTGGGCCACTCAAGACCGGAGTTCTGGCTGGGGATGGTCGCCGTGGCGCGGGGTTGTCTCATCGGTTCAGCACGCTCCGCATCCAGGAGGACCGATTTGACCACCCGCGACGCCGGAGACGCATGCTCGGCCGGCCACAACCGTTTCGTCGCTTACCTGACTGCGATCGATCATCACCGAGCGATGGATGCATTGTCGTGCTTTACCGAGGACGCGCAGATCGTTGTTCGCGGTGAACAACTGAGCGGTCGCGAGGAGACGGGTTGCTTCCTAGCCGAACGCCAGGCCGACAGCGCACGCCACACAGCCCACCTCGTTGTCAACGAGGTATTTGATCACGTCGATGCCGACATCGCTGACCTGGACGCCCGAGTCGTTCTACTCCTTCACCGGCTCCCCAACCGCTACCAGGTCGACCAGATCGTCTGAACGACCCAGACCTTCCGGTTGAGGATTCTTGGATGGCGCATTTCCCAACGAAATGAATGGCCACTCCACGCTCATGACTGATGAGCGACGATTCACACGAAGTCAACGTTTCCGTGCCCCTGCCCGCCGGAGAGAGGCAGGCCACCTGACGACACAACGGGACTAGGCCTGAAGACTCGTCAGAATTGCCGAAGATCGCTAGGAATCAGGAGCCAGTCCGCCGCTGCAGAATCGAAGAGGTGGGAACCTGCCATGCAGCACTTATACGCCTGGCTGACTGCTTTAGTTCGCCACGTTGACCAAGACGTTGGGGCTGAACGCATCCGCACCTGATGCGGGGTCCACCGCGGTGCAGTAGATGCTGTAGGTCCCGTCAGCCACGCTCTCTTTTGCATACTGAAACAGCCAGCCGTAGTAGGTAGGGTTTGCGACACCCAAGAACTGTGGACTGCTCAGGCTGAGACCCTCGATCCAGAACTGGACGCCGTCGTAGCCGGCCGGTGGAACGCAGTCGAGCCACTGGCCGCCTGCCACTGTGGATCCGTTCGCCGGTAGCACTACCGTGGCGGCTGGGTTGGCCACACTCATCGAATTCGCTGCGAGGTCGGGGCTGCATTGTCCGCAAGTAACCCATATCTCGTATGAGCCGTTCGGCACCTCGGTGCTGTTCCACAGCGCGATCCACCCGTAAATCGTGGAGGTAGCGCTAACTGTACAGATGTACATGTACTCGGGCACCGATCCAGTAGCGGGACAACCAGGGTTGAAGTTGCCGTAGGCGTCCCCGATGGCGCTGTAGGCGAACTGCACCGAGGTCACGCCCGCAGGGCCAACCGCGTCGAACACGGCCTGGGTGCCCGAGACGGCTCCGTTCGGCAGCACGAACGACATGCTCGCTTCTCCATTGCTCACTGTGATCGAGATGCCAGGGCTCGTGGCGCTTGAACCCTCGGAGGTAGCGACGCTTTGGAGGATGTAGGTGCCGCTGACCACGGTGGTGCTGTTCCACACCGCGATCCACCCGTAGATGGTGGGCGTGGCAGTAGCGATCGGGAAGTCGCTCAGGGTGCCCCCGGTCAGTTCGAACTGGACCTGGGTTACGCCCGGAGAGGCGGAAGCGTCGAGTACGACCTGGGTGTTTGTAACCGTCGCGCCAGTCATTGGAATCACCACCTGAGTGCTAGGTGGCTGCGCGCTGGCGGCCTGCACAGGCAGCATGCTCATGGCTCCAGCCAGGCCAACTGCAGCCGCCACGACAGCAACCCTTGAAGACCGCATGGGGCACCTCCGTTCGGCCGTAGACCCAAGCGATTGGAGAAGGAACGTCAGTCGGCTTAGCACTGTCAAGGGTGCGATGCAACAGATTTCCCATGTTCACTTGGGGAGTTAAGCGTTTTCGATGCCGGGTGCCCGTTCGCCGCCCCCGGGCGGGTCTGGACGAAGCATTTTGGTGCTTGCTCCCGTCGACCTGCCGCCACGCGGCGCGAATGGGGCGATCGGCGATCACTCCCGGCAGCCCGAGTTCAAGCAATCCAATCTGTCTGGTTCGCCGAATCGACGCCAAGGTACAGCGGAGCAACGATGGGAGGCGTAGGTGGACCACCGAGCGCCGAGGATGTCGTGCGTGACTTCATGGCAGCGTTCATGGGGGCATGGCGGCATGGCGGCATGGCCGACGGGCGACGCTCAGCCGATTCTTCAGCGAGGACGCCGAGTGTTGCAACGGCCCGCTTGAGCCGATCCATGGACGAGAAGCCATCGTGGAAGACGGACCTCTCCCGGATGATGAGCCTAGGCGGCGTCGTGGACGCCGACATTCGGCACCTACTGTCTGATGGCGCGGTCGTGATGATCGAAAGGGTCGACTACGTGAGGTTGGGCGGAAAGTTGGCCGGCTTGAAAATTGCAGGGGTCTTTGATGTTTACGACCGCGTCATCACCGGCTGGGTTGAGCACTTCGATCCCAAGGAGTTCGGGGCACAGCTATCCAACGACTGACGGACTGGGAGGTGTCGATATCGGGCGGCGGACGCGCCTTGAACTCGAACACCGCCATCTCGATCGGCACGGACCAGGCAGAGAATCGCTGCGCGACGTTGTCGACAGTAGTGGTGGGTGGCGCGCTACTTGGTTCGCTCCAAACCTCGGACACTCCACTGACGTGGAGGGTCGAAGCGAACGAATTCCGATGTGTCGGGCCTGTCGGAGAACGGGGAGCCGGCCAGGTACGACGCGAGATGCCGATCAACCTGGCGGTGTCCAAATCGCCTCGAGGCGCCGCTCGATGACGAGACAATCTCGTAGGTCTACCCGCACCCGTGCGCCGGAGGTGTGGCATTTCTATGCGGGGCCGGCCACCCCAATCAGGGTGCCTTCAGGGTCGTTGAAATGGCCGACAACGAGTCCACTGGGTGACGTCACTGGACCCATGACTCGAGTACCGCCGAGGTCTTCGGCTCGCCGCAACGCAGCTTCGACGTCTGGTACGCCGACGTAAAAGACAGCATGGCTTCGGTAACCGTGTCCGCCTCCGACTCCACCGCGAATGCCTGCCCCGTCGTCGGCGGAAATGAGATCCAAGAATCCATACTCGTTCGGTGCTGACACTTCCTGGGCAACTGGCGATGGTGTTGCAAAGCTCCAACCAAAGAGCTGCGCGAAGTAGTCGCGGAGCCGACTTGGGTCTTCTCCGATTATCTCAAAATGCACTACCGGTTGTGCCATCCACCTACCTCCGACCTCGCTGCCGTGGCTCTTCGGCCCTTGTCCTGGGACCTTCTGGACCTTAACGTTCCGACTCATCGTTCCGTCCCTCGACTGACTGCTTGCACGAGGTTCCGACGCTGTCCCCGTCGCCGGCTCGGAACCCTTTCCGGCGCGATGGATGACTGATCGTCCACAATTGAGTCGTGACCGCTTTACCTCCCGATTACGACACTGACCCAGGGCGGTTCTTGTCGAATGCCAAATGGGACCACGACGATGTGCATCCCCATGTCGCAGAGCGGATCGCTCGAGCGGGAGCCAACAGGGTCCTCGATGTCGGCGGCGGGCATGGCGCTCTGACCCGACTCCTACCCGAGCTCGGCATAGAAGGCGTTCTGCTCGACATTTCACCGACGATGCTGGCCCTTGGTCCTCGTCCCGCCGTTCGGGCTGACGGCGAACGACTTCCCGTCTGCGACTGCAGCTTCGATGCCGTGGCGGCGTTGTACACGCTTTATCACTACGAGGACCCAGTCGTGCCGATCAGCGAGTGTCGTCGGGCACTTCGAAAGGGTGGGCTCTTTGTCGCCTGCTCGGCCGATCGGAAAAGCACGCCTGAGCTCTCCGGCGTGCTGCCGTTCTGGGGCGAGTCAGGGACTTTTGATGGAGAGGAATCGCCGGCCATCGTCGCCACTGTCTTCAACGGCCCGGACGACCAGGTTGAGGAGGTGAGGTGGGATGCTCGGATGCATACTCTGTCCGATGCGGCGCCTGCGTCGGCCTTCCTACGAACTATGGGAATGAGCGAAGAAGGTGCATCGGCAGCCGCCAATCAGCTCGAGTTGCCCATGACCCTGACGATGCGCGGCTGTTTCGTCTACGCCATTAAGGGGTGAGGGTACCCCCATAGGCCGGGAGGTGCACCTTCGGCATCTATGGGAGTGTGAAACACCGAATTGAGATGATTGTTCGGTGTCCGAGTCAGGATCGCGAGAGTCAACGATCCAGGCCATCGAGGCGTTCAGTCGTTGCTGCTTCCCTCCGAAGCGAGCGTTTGTTCCTTTCACCGCTCGACGACGGGGCGCTCACCGGACGTCCACCGAAAACAGTCCATTGGAGTCATGGCATTCGTCCGACCGTTCGTCCTTTTGCAGTTCGCCTGTTCGACCTTCACTCATTCGACCTTCCGGGACGACCGCCTTTTTCTGCGATCAGTTGGAACGCGTGGTATGAGGCCTTGGTCTGATAGTTCGAGTACGAGAGGCCGTCTCCGAATCCGTCATCGAAGACCGTCTCGTCGTTCGTACCTCGCGGCGGAGCCTGGGTCACGTTTGGGTCGACAGCGAATGTCCAGTTGATGCCAACCACGTTGTCGTCGTGCGCAAGCGCTCTGAATGTATCGGTCAAAAAGCGAGCCTGGCCTGCCTCACCCCCTTGGTATTGACTTCCCAGTTCCTCGGTGTAAACGGGCGATGCTTGGAGGACGGGTACTGATGGGTAGCCGACTTCGGTCACCCAGACGGGAATGCGCCTCCCTCCGTCGCACGCCTGGATGGCCCGCTCGGACGCGTCAACGATTTGGGGCGACCACACCGGGCCGAAGTCGCCGACGTGGAGATCGAGGATGTCGAGCGAGTTGCACCAAGAAGAGTCGGAGTACAGGGCGGTGGCGAAGGCTATGGCTTTCGCGTCGTGGGCGGCCTGCGGCGCAAGGTGCTCAGCCAGAGAGGTTGTGACGGCCTCAGTACCGCCATTCAGCACTTTGATGTCCGTATCTGCCGCGTGCGCTGCTTGATACACGACGCTCTGAAACCGTGCATACGATGCCGCATCGCCGCCCACCCAGTTCTTGTTGAAGTCCTGAGGTTCGTTGCGCACAATGAGATATCGGAGACCCTCGGGAGCGGCATGATGCACGAGCGCAGTCACGTATTGCCTCACCGAGGTGCAGCTCGCGGATGGAGTGTCGCAGTCTGATGGCGGTGCGTTGGTGTTTCCTCCGAGCGCGTCCCACTTTGGCTCCTTCCCCAACTCGAAAAGGACGGTGATTCCGTCGGCGCTCGCCAGAGAGAAGAGTTGGTCGATCTCGGAGAAGTCGTAGTGACCAGGCGACGACTCCTCTGTTCCCCAATTGCCGCCGGTGCGTACGGCTGAAGCACCGGCGCGCTGAACCAACTGGAGGACCTGAGGTACTCGCGCCAGGCCGATGGTCGGGTTGGCCGGATTCACATCGAGGCCGTACGTAACGGCCGTGTCCTGAAGAACGGCGCGTTGCGCCGCCCGCGTCGATAAGGAAGCGCTTGCCTGGTCGGAGTTGAATGGTATGCAGGCGCAAGAGATGCCCGCCAGCAGCACCAGACCAAGTAGGCGCGCCGGCACAGCAACCCTCTCCCGTTCACGAGTCCGATCGCAGTCCATTGTGCGGCCTTTCGTTGTGGAGAAGCGTCAGCTCTACCGTCGTGCCACCAATGCACCTTGGCACCGAGATATTCGGAAACTATGAGCGCCGCCGCGCTCGTGATTCGATGCGTGGCTGCACCAGCCGCGACTGCATCCGCCAGGGGTAACCCACTTCGCAAGGCCAGGAAATATTTTTCTCGACCAACACCGCCGTCTCGTTCCTGCTCGCACGCGCCATAGGGATCCCCAGTCGGAGGCAGAGCGGTCGGGGAAAGGAATCGAAGGACCCGGAGGGCGCCCCATAGCGCGGGCGATTCGTCGGTTCACAGTGTCTTCGACGTCCCGACACGGTGACAGATTCACGAGGCGGTCGAAAGCCGATCTGAGTCCGACCGCCCCCCAGTAGTCCCAGACACCGTTGAGTGGACCTCGGTCGCCGAGTGAAGAGGCATCGCCGAGCGACTGGTACTTGTGAAGAGTCTGCGCCCAGGGGAGCCAGCGATTACTGAAGTTTCGATCCTCGCTGAGCTCGGCGAGCGATACCCACAATGCGACGTCGCCCCAAAACACCGATCGCGACCATGGCGATCCCGGCGATCAGGAGGACCGGAGCATCGTCGCCGAGGCCAGTGAAGGCCAAATTCGAAGAACTGCCACTCGTGTTGCCCGTCGACAAAGAACTGCTGCCAGTGTTTCCTGTCGACGAGGAACTGCTTCCCGTAGACGAAGTACCGCCGCCAGTACTTCCTGTAGACGAAGCACTACTCACGACTGCGCCTGCCGGTACCGTTGTCGTCGTCGCTCCCGTGCTTGAAGATGGAGCGCTGGTCGTTGTCGTGGTCCCCGGATCTGTCGTTGTCGTCGTCGCCCCGGCGCTTGAGCCCGGATCGGTCGTAGCTGTTGTCGTTGTCGTGGTAGCCGGGTCCGTCGTGGTGGTCGATGTCGTGGTGGTCGATGTCGTGGTGGCGGACGCGAAGTCCGACTCGTAGGCCGCGAAGGAGTTCGGCAGGTCCAAGAGGTTGGAGCCCAATCCCGACGATGACCAGGGTTCAGAGAACAAGGCCTCTTCCCAGCAGCTCGGCAGATTGGTCTCGGCAGAAACCATGTTGACGAACGCGGGGTCATCGTTAGGGCCGTTCATGCCCCACTCGGGAAGGGACCACGGCAAACGCATCATCTGAGCAAAATCCGTCATCTCGGTGATTTCCGCCTGCGCCGCCGACACCGAGTCAGTGTTGTCGTAGACGTCCTCGCCTATGTAGTCCACATACGCATTGCCGGGATAGCTGTCAAAGTTGGACCTACCATTCACGTTGTTGCCGGTGCCGGCATTGATGTCATAGTCGAACTTGAAGTCCGTTCCAGGCACTGATCGGAAGGCGTCGACCATGGCAATCCACGTGGACTTGTATGTTGCGGCCGACATGGTGTTCTCGTTCCACAGTGGATACCAACTGCCCTGATTCATCTCCCACATCGGACGGATGATGGCGGACGGCTGACCGTTGTCGGCAAGGATCGTTCCGATTGCTGTTGCCTGCGCTGGGGTTAGCGCGCCGACCGCAAGCATGAGGAGCTTCCCCTGTGCTGCCGCTGCTCCAGACGGTGCGTACGTCGTCCAGTCGGGGTCGTAGGCGTAGTCCGAAACAACTTGCACGGTGACACCAAGCTGGGACGCCGTGGTGCCATTGTTGTAAAGGCCCAGTTCGGAGCTATGCGCTCCACTTGGTGGCGTGGTTGGCTGAGTTGTCGTCGTGGTGGTCGACGGCGTCGTGGTGGGAGTGGTTGTCGGCGACGTCGTTGTGGATGTAGACGTCGGTGCGCTCGTGGGCGTCGTCACGCCTGGATTGCAGACGATGCTCATGCTCGTCGCCGATTGCAGCGTTTCGGACAAGGACGCGCCTGTGCAGGTGATAGACGCCGTTCCACCGGCGCTCAAGGCGACGGTCGACGAGTCGTTAGTGGGGGTAGCCGACTCGCTGATGAGCGGAGCGGCGACAGCGAAGCCGACAACAGCTGCAGCGACCGGAACGAAGAACTTGCGCATACGAGACATGGTTGAATCAGCACTCTTCCCTTCGACGGAGTCTCTGGTGCGAGCGATTGCCGGTCAAGCCACGCAATCGGAGTTAACCTTTACGTCACATCGAGTACACATCTCAGTCATCAGGGAACATAAAGATTCAACCTTTGAGAGGTCCTCGAGGACTGACGTCTTACTTCTGGGACTCAGCTCTAGTTCCTGGCGATTCGAGTATCGGACTATTGACTG
The DNA here is from genome assembly GCA_963850185.1 of uncultured Acidimicrobiaceae bacterium. Taxonomy (GTDB): domain Bacteria; phylum Actinomycetota; class Acidimicrobiia; order Acidimicrobiales; family RAAP-2; genus Bog-473. Next base: position 57,935 of record CAWKKE010000010.1, on the reverse strand, counting down.
GGCGACCGCTCCGCTGCACGCGTTGGGCGCACAAGGCGGCGTCGACCCAAGACGCCGACTGCGATCATGGCCATTCCGACCAGACTGAGGATCGGAGCGTCGTCGCCGATGCCGGTAGACGCCAGCCCAGTGGAATTGCCGTCCGCGTTTCCAGTCGACGAAGGACTGCTGACGACAGCAGCGACCGGTGATGCGGTCGTCGTTGTCGCCCCGACACCCGAGGACGGAACCGACGTCGTCGAGGTGGCGGACGTCGTCGAGGTGGATGAAGGCATCGTTGGAGAGGTGGAGGGAGGTGTGGAAGTGGACGTGGTGGTCGGTGACGCGGAGCTCGTGGTGGTGGTCGTGGGCGTGACGGCAGAAAGGCTGACAACACTGAAGCCGTCCGCTCCCTGTCCAGTGACCTGGCCAGGCGTGTCTCCCTCGAATGTGTAGAGGAGGGAGCCGTTGTATGTGACTTGAAGGTTTCCATCCGATTGTTCCGCGGTACCGAGCACTCCGGTGACACCGGAGCCGCCGGTCGGCGTTGTTCCACTCGGGACGGTGAGTGCCGGCCAAGCTGCTGCACACGCCGCCGCGCAGGTGCTCTGCGCTCCATGGTCGGTGTTCAAGGTATAGAGAGCCAACCCATTCTCGGAAGTCAAGATGTCGCCGTACGTCGCATTACTCGCCACCTGCACGGTCGGCGTAGCGCTTGCGAGCACGCCCTCGCCGACGCCCGACGCAGCGGAGGCGCTGTCCGAAGTGTCGATGCGCGCGATCGGGACCAGCACCAGCAACACCAGCGCGCAGAGTCCAACCCAGGCGAGAGTCAGATAGACATACCGGCGGCCTCGGCGGTGAGCCCTCGCTGGCCGGTCGCGCTCATGTCGCTCGCTCGTCGTGGTCATAGTTGCATCCCCATTCGGCGTCTCATTGGGGCTACGGGTGGGTCGAACAGCGAGATTGCCAGCCGGTCGTGTAGGTGTCGTTTGTGTGAACGGGAGGTGAAAGCAGAATGAAAGAGGAGTGGAATCCGAGTCCTCAATGGTCCCCGCAACGGCGAGTCGTTTCGACTCGGTAGTCCCCCGACTGCACGCCACTCCGGGCCGGGCATCTCCCGCAGCGGGTTAACCCTCTTCCGTGCGACCGACCTGCTCGACGCTTCCGGCCACCCTAGGGCAGCTTGTCGAGCTTCTGTTGGGCGGCTGACGCTCTCGCGTGAGCCTCTTTCGAACGTTGAGCCGCCTGCGTTTCGGCAGACGCGAGCTGTGTCAGCTTGTCGGCGGCGTGCGCCACGGCTTGGCTCGCCTTCTCCAACTGCGAATCAGCCCGTTCCGCGTCCTGCCGAGCCTTGGCCAGGTTGCTCTTTGCAGCGATTTTGTCAGCCGACTTGGCGCGTTGCGCCGAAGCAGGATTTGTGGGACCAGAATTCGATCCCGCAACCGCCGGCTCGCCGAATCCGAGTCCCGAGTAGTGCAGTCCACTGCACAAGCGTCCCCCGAGAAGACTCTTGGCGGCCTGAGGATCCGCAAACGCGGCCTCGAGTGTCGCCTCGAGCTCCAGCGATGCCGCTTCTGAGATCGACTGGCCTTCTCGGGACGCAATTGACCTGGCGTCTCGAATGAGCTTCGAGACCGTGCCGCCCTTCTCCTTAGAGACCTTTCGAATCTGGTCTCCATCCACCTTGCGTCTTGGGGACCGCAGTTCGGCGCCCAGCTGAACCAGCTGCTCGACATCGCTTCGTTGCTCAAAGACGAGGAGGTTTGCCAGCCACGCACCAACCGAGGGTTTGCGCAGCTTCCTCAGTGAGGATGCGAGCTCGCGCTTGCCCTCGTCGCGGGCCTCAGTTGCCATCGCATCCCGAGTTGACGTGAATTGAGCTGGAGCGATCCGGTAGAGCATCTGGGTCGCACTTTCGAGGTCCATGGATCAATTGTGCCGAGAATCGAACCCGGATCCGCAACGGAGAGAGCGCGATTCGGCGGCGAATTTAGTGGTAACGGGGCGCTCAATCGAGGTCAGCCGAAATGGGTTCTGACGGTTCATGTCCTTGGAATCCTCGGCCTACAGAAGCGCGAAAGGGCTTTCGAGCCCAGGTCGGACGGCAAGAACGGCGTCCTACCTGGGTTGTCCCGCGTCGTGCAGGGTCGGGGAGGACCTTGGGCTTCAGATTGCACAAGACTTTTCGTCCACTGCCCTGTCAGAGTCTGATCCGACGACAATCAGAACGGCGAGACCAAACGATTCCAGAGATCTGATGAGGGCGGCCAGTGCCTGTTGCCACGTTCTCATGGCGGAACCGACGATTCCGTCGCAGGAATCGGCCGGCGCGGTTCTTGAACTGGAGCGCTTTCTTATTCCTCAGAGCGAGTGGCTGCGCGTGCCTTTTGCTCTTACCAGCGGGCCCCACCCCCATTGCATATTCTCGGTAGTTCAAGGAAGGGACTCGTGGGTGAGCACCTCATCGACCGCAAGTGCGCATCGCGACTGGCTGCGAGGAGTGGGCCCCTTGGGCGGCCGGCCCTCGTCTCCTCACGTTCGCTTCGCACTGATTCTGATCGTCCTCGGTTTCATCGCGTTGGCCTCCGTCGTCGCCTACGAGACGCCCTCATGGCAATCATCAGACGAACCTGAACACGTACTGAACATTGAAACCCTCGTCAGTGGTCATTGGTACCGAATGAATATGGACTGCCGACCACCTCCACCACCCACGAGCCTCCTGTCGTGCAGCGGCGACGAGGCACACCAGGCTCCCCTCTACTACGCGCTCATGGCGGGATGGCAGGAACTCGCCGGTCTGCCATCCGAACCTCCGCCTCGGGTCTTTCCGGACACGGATTTTCTCGACTGGCTTCGGTTTGGCAATGTTCTCCTCGGCGCGGCGACCGTGGTGACGACCTTCCTTGTAGCCAAATTAGTGGCCCGAGACAGTTGGACGCCCCTCATCGCCTCGGCACTTGTCGCATTCTTTCCAGGGTTCATTTTCGTCACATCCTTCGTGACCAACGACAACCTCGTCACTTTCCTCGGTGCCGTTCTCACATACTGTGCGTTGCGGTTCAGTGATCGCTCCGCCACGGGTTGGATGCTCGCCGCGGGAACTGTCTTTGGCCTCTTGGTGACGACCAAATTGTCGGTTATTCCGCTTGCCCTGCTCATACCTCTCTTAGCCCTGCTCGCGCCGACGTGGCGCCGCCGCTGGTGCCTCTTCGTGTGCGGCGCTCTCTCGGCGTTGGCTGTAAGCGCGTGGTATCTCATCCAGAACTGGATACGTTATGGAGATCCACTTGCGCGGCATGACTCGATCGTCTATCTCACGCGACTCGGCGGGCTGGGTGCATATTTCGGCTACCCCATCCCATATGTCGTGAGGGACCCGCTCCACCTCATCGTGGTTGACGTTCCGAACAGGATCGTCACAAACTGGTACGAGTCCTCATGGGGGCGGTTCCACTGGCCGACACCAGTTGGCGTCATCTTGGCGTGTGTCATCGCTGCCGTACTCTTTGGCCTCATCCACCAACGAGTCTCGAAGCGGGACCTCTTCGTTCTCGGCGCAATTTCGGTCTTATCGTTTCTCTGCATCTGGGTCGTCGCCTTCGAGACCGCGACTTATGAACCTCGCTACGCCTTTGTCGGACTTGGCGCAATGGCTGCTCTGCTCGCGCTCGCGTTGCGGCGCTGGCCGCTGGCCATACGTTGGTTGTTTCCAATTGCTGGGTTCGTGGGATGTCTGATCGCCATTCAGCAGGACATACTGGCGGTTCACTGGGTCTAAGAGCGCAGCGGTCGCTGGAAGCGACAGCCTAATTGTGCCTCTCTTTGTTGAATCTTCCGACGTAATTGTCCAACGGTCCATGGGCCACCTAGTTGCTCCGGGACTCTTCAACGGATGAAGTCATGGGTTCGAGTTCTCGAAGCTCCTAGAAGGTCGGTCGTATGCGGGCGTCTCCTTTCTTCGGTGTCGTCAGGCGTGCGCTCCGTGCACAAAGGAATCGTGTTTCCACGGCGACGATCCAGTCCTGCACCAGTCGTCAATCCCACTGTGCCGTGCCACTATGCAAGGGGGACTGGGAGAATCGCCCAGCACGTCTTCCTCATACTTGAGCCAAAGAGTGAGAGGACCCGCTATTAGCGTCAGTATCTGTGCCTGAGGCGCCGAGAGCTGGATTACGTGAGGCGAGGAAGATGCTCACGAACAGCACCCAGAACGGCGTCGCAAGCAATGCGAAGAACGACAGCAGAAATGACGCTGCCAACACGCCGAGCAACCAGGACACCCACGCCAGCCATACGGGGAGGGCCCCGGACTTGTAGATGATGAACCCCGCACTGAGATACAGGATCGCGAGTCCCGACGCGATCGCGCCCACGTTGAGGTCCATCGCCATGGTGTTGAGCAGTTGAAGGGAGGTCGCACTCAACGAGGACGGCGAATCGCCCAGGACGGCATCGAGCCCGCCGCCAAGAGCGCCGCCGACGGCGAAGACGATCGCACCGCCGAAGAACAGCGAAGAGAGCCACTCCAAGCCGGGTTGACGTCGGAAGAAGGCGCGGAGATATCCGTAGAAGAACAGGCCGAACACGACGGCCAATATGGAGAGTAGAGCACCCACGCTGTAATGATTCTTGTGAGCCAGGACATAGGCCCGAACTTTCAGCGCGCTGGTGTTCGACCCAGGAGACCCGGACGTCACGAGCACCGCGGGCACGAGAATTACGACGAAGATCACTCCGGTCAGTGCAGATATTCGAGTCCATCGGTTCGTCATGTCTTTCCTTCCGCTCCCACGACTGATTGCCAACCGTTGCGTCCACTGTCCTTCACGCTGGCCGCGAGAGCAATGGTGGTAGACACCCCGACAATGGGTGTGGTTAACCCCCCACCGACGATGCCCCGACGCCCGATCGAGGAGAACGGCCCGCACGCAGGCTCAACGGGACGCAGTCATGTGGCTTACGTCCGGTCTCCTCGAACGCAGGGTCCAGCGTCAGCCGGCGACTTATGGGAGGGGAGTCTCGAAATCCGGCGCGGTGTTCGGCATCCGTGGATGAGCTGACATGGAGATCGTCGACGGATTCGGGTTGGCGACGCACCGTCGCAGTCGATCACTGTGCACGCCGCGCGGCCCAGACGCCATCCTGCTTCGGTGTCCCCGATGAGGCACGGGCTACCCGGCGGTCTCCGCCAGCAGCGGGAATAGAATCGCGGACGCGCTCCGCAACACGGTGACGATCTGTTCCGGCGGAATCTCGGCCCTCCTGTCCTCCGGCACGCCTTCGAGTTCGATGTTGTTCTCGTCCGCGTAGTCTCGAATGGCATCGAGCAGGGTTGTGCCCAACTTGGACACGACTGTCCCAAGAGCCAAGTCATCCTCGGCAAAGACGGGAACCGGTCGTGGCTCTGGCGTTGGCCATGTGGCAGGGTCCTCAGGGGTGTCACGAGTGAAGACGCGAGAGAAGGAGCGGGCCGTGTCACGGACCGTACTCGTGCCTCGTTGCCCCTTGCAACGGCCCTTGGAAGCCTGATATTCACTCAGAAGCTCGGCTAGTCCGAACGTTCCACGCCGAGGGACTCAGCGTTGCGTTGCGTCCTGCGGACCGAAGACCGCAACTTCAACAAGGGGGTTTGTCCGTGACAACAGAAGCGACGGAGACCGCAGAGGTACTTGGTCCAGTAGCCCGTTACGAGCAGAGCGTGATGCAGCGCATCCAAGACTTCCAAGACCCACGACAGGAATGGCGGCGACTGTTCTCCGAGGTTCTCGGAACGTTCTTTTTGGTACTTGCAGCCGCCGGCGGGGGGATGATGGGCCAGGCTTTCCCCGGAGTCATCAGCCATCAAGCCGCCGTCGTGGCTCCGGCACTCACGGTGATGGCCATCATCTTGTTCATGGGCAAGGTGTCGGGTGCACATCTCAACCCAGCGGTCAGCATCGCCTTCGCTCTCCGAAGAGACTTTCAATGGTGGCGGGTACCCGGCTACATCGTTGCCCAGCTCGGCGGTGCCACGCTGGCCGCTGTGGTGCTCCACTCCATCATCAACGTCTCGGCGAAGTACGGAAGCAACTATCCGGCGCACGGCTATTCGGATATGGCTGCATTCTGGATGGAGCTTCTCCTCACTGCGGGTCTGGTCAGTGTGATCCTCGGGACGGCCTCCGGTGCCCAAAACGTCGGGATATTCGGCGCCCTTGGAGTCGGCGGTTATATCGCCCTTGCCGGACTTTGGGGTAGCCCTATCTCTGGCGCATCGATGAATCCAGCTCGCACGTTCGGCCCGGATCTGGCGTCCACTACCTTCACGGGGTATTGGGTGTACATCGCAGGGCCTCTCGCCGGAGCGGTGATCGCTGTAGCAGTAGCCTTCGTGCTGCGTGGCGCGGGAGGTGGCCAGTCCGGATCCGGCGCCGCACAAGGAGACCTGTTCACTGAGTCATACGAACCTGGCAAGTCCTAACGGCCGCGGCCGTTCCCTGGGTCTGTGCTGACAATTGCGCTGGATACGATCTTCCTTCCGAGAAGAAGGCGCACGTGGTCACGGCTTGGCGACGAGCATGACCTGAGAGAATTCTGCGACGATTCCAGCGGGGGAGAGGCTCGAAGGGAATTACACGGCTGAGATCGAGGGTTCGAGGCCCGAGGCAAACCAATTTGTCCAGGTCAGGGAGGTGTGAGTTGGCTGAACCCGAAGGCCCCGAAGATGACATGGTGCTGTGCCACTTCATTGTGTCGGATGACGTTGAACGCTCCAAGCGGTTCTACACCGAAGTGCTCGGCGGCAGGGTGGTCTTCTCGGGCTCCGTGACAAATGTGAATGTGGCGCTGGCCAACAGCTTCATCGTCATCAATGTCGGCGGAGGTCCGACCGACGACAAGCCCACCGTGACCCTGGAGACCCCGCCCGACCCAGACCGGACGAGCAGCTTCCTCAATATCCGGGTCAAGAACATTCAGGCCAAGTATGAGGAGTGGAGTGCCCGCGGGAGCCGAATTCCTGACCCCGCCCAAGCAGCACCCGTACGAGACCCGTTGCTATATCCGCGACCCCGACGGGTATCTCATCGAGGTGGGGCAAACGACAGACCCAGAGGGGGACTGGTCGCCGTGGTAGTGGTCTGATCGGAGTCTTGCGTCTGTCGCCGCAAGCAGCGTGACGGGCAACGCCCAGACCTTGGCCGCGTGGGTGCCGTCCACGATTCCGAAGACGAGGATGCTGTTCGGCCGGTGACCTCTGCAAGGAAGCGGACAAGGGCATGGGAGGGCACACTCGTCAGGCCACTTCTCACATCGACAGCCGAGTCTCGGGCCCGTTTGTCGCGCTGTGGAGCTCTCGCAGTCACCGGATCCCATCCGCCCCGCTCCAATAGGTGGCTCCGGTAGGGGAGTCTGACCAACGCCGTTCCCGGCCGCGCGGAGCACGCCGGCGGGAGGAGGAAAGGGGGGCGGAATGACGCGTGTACCCGTACACATGGGCATCGGCAACCACTCCGCCCCCGCAGCGATTTTGCCCCGGAGCCCATCTCAGCGCCTAGGGCCGTCCGACCCGACCTGCCACAACGTAGGCACAACCACGGCCCTCCAGGGGCTGGGCAGCGCCAAGGCAAGCCCACAGGCCGTTCCGACGGGCCATCGGGAGACGAGCGGGCACGACATCGGCGAATCGTGCGCCGTGAGGAGTGAGATGAATCCGGCGCACACGGAACGGCAGGGTAGACGTCCCCGCCCGTAGGATCTCGGCGATCCGGCGACAGGAGTGCACCGTGACGCGAATCGACGAGAACCGCCAACTGATCGAAGGTTTCTGGGTCGATCTCTATCGCCAGGACTTTGCGGCTCTCGGAGCTCGCTTTGCCGAGGACGGCGAATACACCGACATCGTGACGCCCGACGACGATGTCGCCCGCGGTCCCGCCGAGATCACCGCTCGCTTGCGGCTCGCATTCGACAAGCTGTCCAAGCTCTTCGACGAACCGCGCCACCTGGTCGCGGGCGAAGATGTCGTCATGACCGAGCACGTGGAGCACTGGGAATGGCCGACCGGCGAATCCATGGCGCTCGATGTGGCGTCGGTCCACGAGATCCGTGACGGAAAGATCGTCCGTTGGTGGGACTACTGGGACATGAACGTCCTTACCGCGGCCGCCCCGCCGTGGTGGTTCGAGCACGTCCTCCAGGGCTGGAAGTAGTCCCCCCAGCCGAATCTCATTCGCGCAACGTTCTGACAAAGGTGGTGCATCTCTCCCCGGCCTGCGCCGACACAACGGTTGTCAGAATCGAGCGCGGAGGTAGGGATCGATGATCGACCGGCACTTGGACTTCGAGTTCGAGGTGGGGGAGAACGAGCGCCACAACGTGGCGTTCCAATTCGACCAGCTCTGGGGACCGCTGAAGATCTCTGTGGACGGGAAGCCCGTCATTCGCAAACTGGGGATGTTCTCCCTCCGGCGTACCAGGGGCTACGAGTTCTCGGTGGGCTCGAGCGAGCCGCACCAGGTCCGCATAGAGAAGACCCGCAAAGCGCTCGTCGGAGGCTTCCAGGCCCAGGAGTGCGTTGCGTACGTCGACGGCCGGGAGATGGGTCGCTACTCCAACGCCGCCTGAGAGCAAGGCAGCCGAACGCCCCGCGACGGCGCCGCCCTATCGGGTTCGCCCAGCGCGCGGCCCTGGTCAGCGCGCGGTCCAGACCGGCGGTCGCTTTTCCAGGAAGGCGCGCACGCCCTCGCGGGCGTCGTCTGAACCAATGGCAGCGGCCATGGCGCTTTGGGTCTCCTGCCAGCCCAGCGCGTCCTCGGCAGCGACGATGTCGTTGACCGCGGCCATGCACGCCTGGACGGAGACCGGCGCGTTCTCGCAGAGCTCTTGGGCCAGCGACATGGCTTCCGCCAGCGCCCCACCCGGCGCAGTCAGCACGTTGACGAAGCCGACCTCGTAGGCACGCGTCGCCTCGATCGGCCGGCCCGTCAAAATGAGTTGCTTGGCGACATTGAGCGGCAGGGCCCGTGGCGCGCGGAAGAGGCCAGCGCAGGTCGGCACGACGCCGATGCGGACTTCGGGCAGGCCGAACCGGGCCGTGCTCGCCGCGACGACGAGATCGCAGGCGAGGGCGATCTCCAGCCCGCCGCCCAGGGCGGGACCCTCGACGGCGGCGATCAGCGGTTTGCGGCGGCGGCGGCGGATGATGCCGTACTCACCGCCGCGCTCCGTCACGTAGTCGCCGCCGGCGGTCAGGTCACTTCCCGCACTGAAGACATCGGTGTTCCCCGTGAGGATGCCGGCCCACAGGTCTCTATCGTCGTCGAGCTCGTTGAGGGCGTCGTCGAGCGCGTCGGCCATCGCCCTGTCGATGGCGTTCCGCTTCTCGGCCCGTGCCATCGTGATGATCAGGACGCGGCCGTCACGACGTCGCCCGACCAGATCTCCGATGCCGGCGGTGTCATGCACGCGTGCCCCTCTTCTAAGTGCTGAGCTGGGAAAAGGGAATCAGGATACTGCGGCCGGCGCACCGGGGGTGGGGGGTAGCCACCTCCCGGTACGGGCCTCCGCGTGAAGGGATCAGGTTCCGGACATGGCGACAACTGGTTTGTTGAGAGCCTTGCCACCCATGGACCCGTAGAAGGGAGCGTTGTAGCTGAAGATGCCGCCGTCCGAAGCCACGAAGCGATAGCCGGCGCCGTTTCCGCTGGACTCCATGCCGACGATGGGCGCGTTGAGCCGGATGCTGCCCGTCGACCCGTAGAAGGGCGCGCCGAAGGAGAAGATGCCTCCGTCTGCGGCCACTTCCCAGTAGCCGCCCGTCTGCCCGTCGGCCGCCATCCCGACGATCCGCTGGTTCAGCGGTTTGCCGCCCATGGACCCGGAGAACTTCGCGTTGCCGTAGCTGAAGATGCCGCCGTCCGAGGCGACGAGCCAGTAACCGCCGCCGCTTGGCGTGGCCGCCATGCCGACGATGGGCTGGTTGAGGCGCATGCCGCCCGTGCTGCCGTAGAACTTCGCATCGCCGAAGCTGAAGATGCCGCCATCGGAGGCGACGAGCCAATAGCCGCCGCCGTCCGGCGTGGCGGCCATGCCGACGATCGGCTGGTTGAGCGGTTTGCCGCCCATGGAGCCGTAGAACTGCGCATCGCCGAAGGCGAAGATGCCGCCGTCCGACGCCACCTCCCAATAACCGCCGCCGTCGCGGGTCATGGCTGATGCGACCACCGGCTTGTTCAGATGGATGCTGCCCGTCGAACCGCAGAACGGGATGTTCCCGTAGTTGAAGACGCCGCCGTCAGAGGCTGACAGGAGATAGCCGTTCGGCGCGCCGGCGGGTGCGTTGCACGGCACCTGCAGCGTGGGCTGTGGTGTGCCTGCGTCACCGGTCAGCTGGGGATCGTGGTGGAACTGCGGCCACGCGCCCGGCTCGTTGATGCTCGAACCGGACCCATTCGTGTTGTCGATCTCCCAGTGGGCGATGTACCCCGTGTCGTTCGAGCCGAAGTACCCGGCGGCCGTGATCCCGATGTGGCCGTCGGGATCGTCCGTCACCAGCGGCGAGCCCTGGAAACCGTATGACTGGTCCAGCACCGCCACCTCGGCCCCCGACTTGCCGTCGAAGATGTCGATGCCGGCGGTGGTGGGCACAATGACGTCTTGGTAGCCGCCGCCGGTAAGGTCAGCCGTCACCGGTGAGCCGATGACCTGGCCCGTCGTTCCGGCCGACCACACCGTGGCGCCGTTCGTCCCGTTCAGCACGTAGACGGTGTTCGCCGCGGTTCCCTCGACGACGTCGAGCTGTCCGTTGCCCGTCACGTTGGCGAGTGCGGGTGAGTCAGCGGTGACGCCGTTGAGCTGGTCGCTCCAGGCCAGGCCGCAACTTGTGTTGATGGCGAAGACCTTGTTGGCATCGGAGACCGACGGTCCGTAGATGCTCCCGTCGCCGATGGCGATGCCGACGGCGCCGCCGCCCAGAAACTGGCCGACCGCCGGCGACGAGCGGTCGATGTTCTGGGTCGTGTTGTACTGGCAGATGAGACCGCCCGACGGGGTCGCCGCGCCCGCATTGCCGGCGCTCGAGAGGATCCGGATGTGCCCGCCGTTGCTGTAGGTCTGCCCGTACGCCAACCCGGCGCTCGAGTCGCCTCCGGAGATGAGCTCGTTGTCGCCGTCGCCGTAGAGGTCGGCGACCGCGGCCGTCGAGAACACCGAGTCGGCCTGGAACCACGGGAAGCCACCGAGAAGAGCGCCGTTGCCGGCTCCCAGCGCGTACGTGTTCTGGCCGAGTGAGCCTGCCTCCACGCCGAAGCCGCCGGCGTAGTTGCCCACCGTCAGGGAGGCGGAGACGCCCGAGTGGGCCACCGAGTCGGTGCCCGGGTTGGTCTCCTGGACGAACCACTGGTCGCCACCGGTGTTCGTGATGGCCTGGTACCCGCCCGACGTGGGACTGCCGGCGTCGCCGGTCCCGACGAAGACCGAGTCGGTGCCCCCGGGCGAGATCGGAGCCACCGACGGAGAAGACTGAACGGGTGCGCCTGCGTTGTAGGGCCAACCCGCCACGCCTGATCCGTTACTGAGATGGTAGGCGTAGACCTTCCCGGAGAGGTCGCCGACCACGACCGCCGGTTGCCCGTCCAAGTTGGCCACGTTGGGCGAGGAGAGGGCGACGGCGTTGCCCGCGTCGGGGAGGTCTGTGCTCCAGGTGAGGTTGGCGTTGAAGCCGGCGGCGTGCGCCACCTCGTCTGCCTGGGCGACCGGTGCCGCCTGCATGGTCGTCAGCGTCAAAGCGGCGGCGCTGGCCACCATTGCCATGGGGAGGAAATGCCTCGGTGCGCGTTGTTTCACATCAGTCCTCTCGGGTCCGGTTGCGGTCCGCTCCGCCGTCGGCACGCCACCGATACTCGCGGGGCGCCGCAAAGGCGTGTACCCAAGCCGCGGAAATGCACGCCCCACGGAAGAACAATCGGCTCCGGCGCACGCGGTCTTGATGCATCGACCCACATGGCATGGGCATTGCGACGCCGTACACCCAGCGAAAGGACCGTCCCACCTGGCGACACGGGGGGTGATCGGAGCACAGAAGACACACAGGAACGGAGCATGAAGCCATCGCGGAGGGGCCGCCGCCTACCATGCACCCAGTGATCGGGTCGTCCACGAATCGGTTGGCGCGCTGATGGGCCGCCGGATCCGCTGGCTCGGCGTCATCATGGTGGTGTGCCTCGGCCTCGTCGTGGCACAGCTGGTCAACATCCAGCTCGTCAAGGCCAAGCAGCTGCAGACCTCGCCGAACAATCCCCAGGTGGCCGCGCAGAAGTACAGCAACCCCCGCGGATCGATCTTGGCCGCGGACGGGACCGTGCTCGCCCAGTCGGTCCGGACGCCGGCGGGGACCAATCAGAGCCAGTATCCGTACTCTTACGTCCGCCAGTATCCGCAAGGTCCGCTGTTTGCGGGCATCACGGGATACGACTCCGCCCTCTACTACGGCACAGCCGGCATAGAACAGCAGTACGACGCGTTTCTGGGTTCGCATCAGCAGCCGCCCCAGACACTGAGCCAGCTGATCTTCCGGCAGAGCCAGCCGACGATCACCGACAACGTGACCCTCACGGTCCAGCCCAAGCTGCAGCAAGCAGCCTGGTCGGCGCTCACGAGCTTGCCGCCGGGTGCGAACAAGGACGGAGCGGTCGTGGTGATTCAGCCGTCGACCGGGAACATCCTGGCCATGGTCTCGAATCCGACCTTCGACCCCAATCCGCTCGTCAGCCCTTCACTCCAGGCGGAGCAGTTGGCCTATCTCAGCTATACGGATAAAGACCACGAGGGCTTCCAGTTCCTGCAGCCGATCGCCACTGGCTATGCGTTTCCCCCTGGTTCCACCATGAAGGTCGTGACGAGCACCGCCGCGTACAACCTCAAGCCCAGCCTGGCGGGTTTCAACTACCCCGTGCAGCAATGCCAGACATTCTCCGACGCTCCGGGTTACCGGCTCTGCGACCAGTCGGGGCCTTGCGGCGGGACGATGACGCAGATGCTCCCGTTCTCGTGCGACCCGGGCTACGCGGAGCTCGGGGTGCAGCTCGGAGTTCCCATCATGACCAGGCAGGCCGAGTTGTTCGGCTACAACTCGGTGCCCGGGATCGACCTCCCCAACGTGTCGAAGTCGATTTTTCCGGAATTGCCGGACAACTCCCAATCGCATTTAGGCCAGACCGCAATCGGCCAGTACAACGTCCAGACCACTGCTCTGCAGAACGCCATGGTGGCAGCGGGGATCGCCAACAAGGGCGTCCTCATGACGCCGCACCTCATGTCCTCCATCAAGGACTCGCTGGGCTCGCTGGTGCAGACCTACACGCCCAAAGTCGAGTCCACGGTTGCCACAGCTCAGGCGGCGCAGCAGGTGACCTCCCTCATGGAGGGCGTGGCGCTGACCGGCACGGCGGCCGGGGTTGGGTTCCCGTCGTACCTCTGCGCCGCGGTCAAGACGGGAACCGCGCAGACCGACCCGACGACCGGGCTGACCGACACCTGGATGATCGGCTTGGCGCCGGCCGACAATCCCCAGGTCGCGGTGGCGGTCGTCGTGCCCAAGCAGGCCAACAGCTCTGACGGTGCCAGCGTGGCGGGTCCCATCATGAAGTCCGTGCTGCAGGCAGCTGTGCCCCAGTCGTCGGTTCAGCAACCCTGCACCGTGCAGCCCGTCCCCACGTCGAGCTTCGCCTCGGCCCCCTGAGTCACCACGTGTGGGCAGCAGGGAGCGGGCACCGGTAAAGTATCTGCGTGACTACGCAGATACCTGAGGCTCCCGCCCAGGAGGAGTTCCGCTCCGCCGTCGGGATGCTCAAGCTGCTCGGGGACGAGACGCGGCTGCGCGTCATCTGGGCGCTGCTGGAGGGTGAGCACTCGGTGAACGAACTGGCCGAGCTCGTCGGCGCCCAGCCGGCCGCCGTCTCCCAGCACCTGGCCAAGCTCCGACTGGCTCGCCTCGTCCGGAGCCGTCGTGAGGGCACGCGGATCTTCTATGTCGTCGACGACGCGCACGTCCGACGCCTCGTCGAAGAGGTGCTGACGCACGCCGACCACGTGAACGCTCATGGGTGACGAACACGGGCCGGGCCACCCCAACGCCAGCGCCAACGGTCACGATCACGATCACGGCCACGGCCAGACCTCGGTGGACACCGACCGCCGCGCGCTGATCGTCGCGCTGGTCCTGCTCGTCACCTTCATGGTGTTCGAGGTCGGAGCCGCCGTCGCATCGAACTCGCTCGTCCTGTTGGCCGACGCCGGTCACATGCTGGTGGACGTCGGTGCCATCGCGGGCTCGCTGGTGGCGATCAGGCTGGCGGCTCGCCCGGAGACCGGCTCGCACACCTATGGCATGAAGCGGGCAGAGATTCTCGCCGCCGCCGGCAACGCCATCGCCCTCCTCATCGTCTCCGCGCTGGTGACGTACGACGCAGTGGTCCGGCTCGTCCACCCCTCTTCGGTCGACGGTGCAGTACTGATCGTCGTCGCCGCGGTTGGCGTGGCCGTGAACCTGGCCGCGACCCTCACAATGGCTCGGGCCAACCGGCGCTCGCTCAACGTCGAGGGCGCCTATCGTCACATCCTGACCGACCTCTACGGGTTCGGCGGCACGCTGATCGCCGGTGCCGTGATCGTCGTCTGGGGTCTCGACCGCGCCGATGCCATTGCGTCGCTCGTCGTGGTGTTGTTGATGCTCAAGGCCGCGGTGGAGCTCTTGCGACCGGCCCTGCGCATCCTGCTGGAGGCGACGCCCGAGGACATCGACGTCGAGGAGGTGCGTCAACACCTGATGGAGCTGCCCGAGGTCCAGTCCGTCCACGACCTCCACGCCTGGACCCTCACCTCCTCGCTGCCGGTGCTGACCGCCCACGTCGTGGTCACCGACGAGTGCTTCACGACGGGTGAGGCGGGACGCGTGCTCGACCACCTGCAGGAGTGCCTTTCACACCACTTCGACGTGGCGCACTCCACTCTCCAGTTCGAGTCGCCCGGTCATATCGAGCACGAGCTCGGCGGGCACGCATAACCGCACAACCGCGCAACCGCGTAACGCGCAACGGTCAACGCAGAACGCCTACCCCGCCCCGTCGGCCGGCGGGCGGTCCAGCGCGGCCACGAGCTCGACGTGCTCGGTCATCGGGAAGATGTCGAAGGCGCGCAGGCCACGGAGGCCCCAGCCCGCATTGAGCAGGACGCGGCTGTCGCGCCCGAAGGACGACGGGTCGCACGAGACATAGATCACGGTGCGCACGGCGGGCGCACACGAGTCGATGGCCTGCATGACGCCGGTTCCTGCCCCCTCGCGGGCGGGATCGAGCACGACGACGTCGGGACGGCCGAGGCCGGACCGCACGAGGTCCGGCGTGACCTCGCCCTCGAGGACACGCAGGGTGGGGAAGGAGGCGCCGTTGTGCCGGGCATCGGCGCAGGCGCGCCGGTCCCGCTCGACGGCGAGGACGGAGCCCGTCGGTCCCACCGCCTGAGCCAAGGGGACGGAGAAGAGGCCGGCGCCGGCGTACAGGTCGGCCACCGACCTCCCCGTGCACGGGCCGACGAAGCCCAGCACCGCGTCGAGCAGAGCCGTCGCGGCGCCGGTGTGCACCTGCCAGAACACACCGGGCGAAATCCGGTAGGAGCGCCCGCGCACGACCGCGTGCACGGCTCCTGGAGGACGCCGGACCTTCCCGCCGACCACCATGCCCGTGGAGAGGTCGGGTAGGCGCGGGGCAGAACGACCCCGCGGCGTGACCGAGACGACCGCCTCGGCAGGATCGCCTCCCGTTGCGACCTCGAGCTCGGTGGTGCCGGGCCACAAGGTGGCAAGGGCGCCGGTCGCGGTCACGGCCGGGCTGGCGACAGGGCACTCCTGCACGTACTCGAGCCGGTGGGAGCGGTGACGCCGGAATCCCACCGCGCCGCGGCCGTCCACCGCGACGCGCACCCGGCTCCGGTAGCCGAGGCCCGCCGCATCGCCGGCCACCGGTTCCACCTCGATCGCCGGGTCCACCCCGGCCAGCCGCGACAACTGCTCGGCGATGCGGAAGGCCTTCAGGCGCCGCTGGGCCCCGATCTCCACATGCTGGAAGTCGCAGCCCCCACAGCGCCCCGGACCGGCATGTGGACAAGGGGGTTCCACGCGGTCGGGCGAGGGCCGAAGGACCTCGACGGCGTCCGCCCGCAGGTAGGAGGTGGTGCTGGCGGTGATCTCGGCTCGCACCCGCTCGCCGGGCAGGCTGTGTCGCACGAAGACCACCTTGCCGTCTCGCGTCCGTCCTACGCAGCCCCCACCGGCGGCGATGGCGCCCACTTCGAGCTCCAGAAAGTCAGGGGTGTCGGCGTCCGTCATCGCAGGTGAGCGTAGGACGGCAGACTTGACCAAAGTTTCAAAGGTTTCGGAACCGAAGGGTGTCGATCCAGCCGGCCCCCGATCGTCGTCAAGACGAAACCAACCCACCAAGGAGAACAGCATGCGATACCTGTTGATGGTTGCCCTCGACGAGCAAGCCGGCTTGCGGGACCCCGAGCTGGAGAACACGGAGATCTCGCCCGAATACGCCACCTTCATGAAGGACGCCGCCGACCGTGGTGTCTTGCAGGGAGGCGAGCGCCTGCGGCTGACCAGCGACGCCACCACGGTGCGCGTGCGCAACGGCGAGACGCTCACGACCGACGGCCCTTTCGCCGAGACGAAGGAGCAGTTGGCCGGGTACTTCGTCGTCGATTGCAAGAACCTGGACGAGGCCATCGACGTGGCTTCCCGCATCCCCGGGGCGAAGGACGGGTCGGTCGAAGTGAGGCCGATCTGGGAGCATTGACGCCCGACGTCGAGGCCGCGGTCGCCGAGGCGTTCCACGCCGAGTGGGGCCGGGTGGTCGCCACCCTGGTCCGGCTGACCGGTGACTGGGACCTCGCCGAGGAGTGCGCGCAAGATGCCTTCACGACCGCGCTCGAGCGCTGGCCCCGTGACGGCATCCCGCGCGTCCCCGGCGCATGGCTCACGACGGTGGCGCGTCACCGGGCGGTCGACCGCGCCCGGCGGGCGCGCCTGGGCGAGACCAAGACGCGGGAGGTCGCGGCCATGACTGGAGGGGGAGAGGACATCGAGGCGATCACGGACGACGATGTCCCCGACGACCGGCTCCGACTCATGTTCACTTGCTGCCACCCGTCGCTGTCCTTCGAAGCTCAGGTGGCGCTGACTCTGCGCACGCTTGCCGGCATGACGACGCCCGAGATCGCCCATGCCTTCCTCGTGCCCGAGGCCACCATGGCCCAGCGGCTCGTGCGGGCCAAGCGCAAGATACGCAATGCGGGCATCCCCTTCGAGGTGCCCCCGCCGCACCAGCTGGTGGAACGGACAGCCGCAGTGCTGGCGGTCCTCTACCTCCTCTTCAATGAGGGGTATTCCGCCAGCGGGGGCACCGATCTGGTCCGGGGCAGCTTGACGGCCGAGGCCATCCGCCTGGGCCGGGTCCTGTGCGCACTGATGCCCGACGAGCCCGAGGCGCTCGGCCTGGTAGCCCTCATGTTGTTCCACGACGCCCGCCGCGCGGCGCGCGTCGACACCGACGGCGACCTCGTCGTCTTGAGCGAGCAGGACCGCACGCTGTGGGATGCGGAGGCCATCGAGGAGGGCCGCCTGCGGCTCGATTCGGCCGCTCGTCTCAGCCGCCCCGGCCCGTTCCAGGTCCAGGCGGCCATCGCGGCCTGCCACGTCCGGGACGACCCCACGACGGACTGGGCGGAGATCGCCGACCTCTACGACCACTTGTTCGCGCTCACGCCGTCGGCCGTCATTGCGCTGAACCGCGCCGTCGCCGTCTCCATGAGCGAGGGGCCCGAGGCGGGGCTGGCGCTCCTCGACCGCATCGCACCGGACGGCGAGCTGCGTGCCTATCACCTCCTCCCCGCCGCGCGGGCGGACATGCTGCGGCGCCTGGGCCGTCGTGAGGAGGCCGCCGAGTCGTACCGCCGGGCCTTTGACCTGGCGGGCACCGATGCCGAGCGCCGCTACCTGGAGCGCCGCCTGCTCGAAGCCACCGGCTGACGTCGGTTTGACAGGCCGCGGCGCCGTTGCAATCGTCTCGCCCGGACCACCGCCCGCCGGCGGCCGGTCCCCGACGAATGCGAGAGGACGGCTGGAAGATGCTGCAGGACAGAGTGGCGATCATCACCGGAGCGGGACGGGGCATCGGACGCGAGCACGCCCTCCTGTTCGCCTCCCTCGGGGCCAAGGTCGTCGTCAACGACCTGGGCGGAGCCGTCGACGGCTCGGGCGCCGACATCTCGGCGGCGCAGTCCGTGGTCGACGAGATCACCGCGGCGGGTGGCCAGGCCGTGGCCAACACCGACAGTGTGAGCTCCTTCGACGGGGCGAAGGCGATGGTCGACCAGGCCGTCTCGGCGTTCGGCGACCTTCACGTGGTGGTCAACAACGCCGGCATTCTGCGCGACCGGATGCTCGTGTCCATGAGCGAGCAGGAGTTCGACGATGTGATCGCCGTGCACTTGAAGGGCACGTTCAACCTGACTCGCCACGCGGCCGACGTCTGGCGCGACGCCGCCAAGACGGGAACTATCACCGACCGGGCCATCGTGAACACGAGCTCCGGAGCGGGGTTGCACGGCAACGTGGGCCAGACCAATTACTCGGCGGCCAAGGCGGGCATCGCCATGATGACGGTGGTCAACGCCATGGAGCTGCAGCGCTACGGTGTGCGGGCCAACTGCATCGCCCCGGTGGCGCGGACACGGCTGACCATGCAGACGCCCGGAATGGGCGAGGCGATGCAGCAGCACCTGTTCGACCCAGAGAACGTCTCGCCGCTGGTCGCGGTTCTGGCGTCCGACGGATGCCCCTTCAACGGGCAGGTCTTCAGCGTGTACGGCGGGTCCGTCGGGATCTATGCCGGCTGGTCGATCGCCGACTCGGTGGACGCCGACGACCGCTGGACAGCAGAGAGCCTGGCCGCCGCCATGGACAAGCTGCCCCGTACCGTCGAGGTGAACAGCCAGATCGCCGAGCTGGGCAAGCACATGGGCCGCTGACCACACCTCGGGACGCGTCTGCGTAGGCTCGTCCGCATGGGTGGGGACGGGTTCGAAGTGGCAGACGCTGCAGCAGCTTGTGCCGCAGCGGACGTGCACCCGCTGCTCTGCGCGGTGGCGCACCGCACGGGCGACCTGTCCTTGCTGAAGGAGGAGTTCGCGCCGGACCAGGCCCAGCTGCTCGTGCCCGGATGCGGCCTGACGCCAGAGAAGCAGGCGGAGGCGCGTGCGCTGGCGGTCGCTGCGCTGTCACACCACCTGGCCTCGGGCAGGCCGGATCATCGACTGACCCGTGATGAGCGCCGGCGCGTCTTCGGGTTCCTGGTCGGCGACGGCTCCGCCGGGCACTGGGAAGGGTTCTTGACCGAGGAGCTCGCGCTCGAAGGCACCGACCCGCGCCGACCCTCGTGGCGCACCGACGACCTCGGACGCGCGTTTCGCTGCGCCGTCGTGGGCGCGGGCGCCTCGGGGCTGGCGGCGGCGCACCGCCTGCGCCAGGCCGGTGTGGTCGTCACGGTGTTCGAGAAGAACGACGACGTGGGCGGGACGTGGCTCGAGAACGTGTACCCGGGCTGCCGGGTCGACGTGCCCAACCAGCTGTACAGCTTTTCCTTTGCGCAGACGAACGACTGGGTCTCGCGCTTCTCCGCCCAGCCGGACCTGTTGGCCTACCTCCAGTCGACGGCGAAGGATCTCGGGATGGGGGAGTGCATCCATTTCAGGAGCGAGGTGACCGAGGCCCGCTTCGACGAGGCCGCGGCCGAATGGTCGCTGACCGTGCGTGGCGCCGACGGCGCCGAGACGACCCACGTCGTCGACGGGATCGTCTGCGCGGTGGGACAGCTCAACCGACCGTCCTTTCCCGCCCTGCGGGGACAGGAACGCTTCAGTGGACCGTCCTTCCACTCGGCGGCCTGGGACGACACGGTGGAGCTGGCCGACCGGCGCGTGGCCGTCATCGGAAGCGGTGCCAGCGCGGCACAGTTCGTACCCCACCTGGCAGGCGTGGTCAGCCACCTCGATGTCTATCAGCGCACGGCGCCCTGGTTGCTCCCGACGGAGAACTACGGCAACCCGTTCCCTCCGGAATTCCACGAGCTGCTGCGGCTGCTGCCCAGCTACGGGCGCTGGGACCGGTTGTGGCAATTCTGGCTCATGCACGAGGGCCTGCTCGTGGCAGCCCGGGTCGACCCCGAGTGGGACCAGCACACCGAAGCCGTGAGCGCCGGCAACGACTTCGTCCGTTCCATGCTCCTCGACGTCCTGCGGGCCCAGGTCGAGGACGACGCGCTCTTCGAGAAGATGGTCCCGCACTTCCCGCCGTTCGCCAAGCGCGCCCTCCGCGACGACGGGCGGTGGGCGGCGGCTCTGAGCCGCCCCGACGCCGATCTCGTGACAACGCCCATCGCCGAGATCATGCCGAACGGCATCCTCACCACGGACGGAGAGGAGCACCCGGCGGACGTGGTCATCTACGGGACGGGCTTTCGCGCCTCGGAGTTCGTGGCACCCATGAAGGTCTTCGGCCACGGGGGCATCGAGCTCAGCGAGGAGTGGGACGGCGACGCCCGGGCGTACCTCGGCATGACCGTGCCGGGCTTCCCGAACCTCTTCCTCCTGTACGGACCCAACACCAACCTGGTAATCAACGGCAGCATCTTGATCATGGTCGAGTGCCAGGTGCGCTACGCCGTCGAGGCCATCGGCCAGCTGCTCCGGGCCGGCCACCGGACCATGTCGTGCCGCCGCGACGTTCACGAGCGCTACGGCCGAGACATGGAGGAGGGCAACGCGCGCATGGTCTGGGGCGTGGCCGACGTGCCCACCTGGTACCGCAACGAGCGCGGACGCGTGACGCAGAACTGGCCCTACGACCTGCACACGTACTGGGACCGCACCCGCGAGCCCGACCTGGCGGACTACGAGTTGGCCTGATCGGGTGCCCAGCCGGGAGCTGACCGAGATCCTCGCCCTCGTCCCGCGCGACTTCGCCCACCCCGACGCCGACTACCGCGCTGTGCGGGAGATGATGGCGCCGTTCCACGGGCACCCGCTGCCGGCGCACGTGGCCGTCACCGAGGTGGAGCTCGGCGGGGTGCGTTGCGCGTGGTACGAGGACGCCCGCCGGCCCAGACCCGATCGCATCGTCTTCCATTGCCACGGCGGCGGCCTCGTGTCGTCCCCGCTCGACGACTATCACTTCTACGGGGCCATGCTGGCGGAGGAGCTCGAAGCCCGCGTGGTCATGGCGGACTACCGGCTCGCACCCGAGCACGTCTTCCCCGCCGCGCACCGCGATTGCGCCGCCGCCTACCGCGGGCTCCTGCAGAGCAAGATCGACCCCGCCCGCGTCGTGGTGAGCGGGGACTCGTGCGGTGGCCTGCTGGGATTGGGGGCGCTCATCAATGCACGGGACGAGGGCCTGCCGCTGCCCGCCTGCTTCGTCTCCGTCTCGGGCTGGTTCGACGTCTCTGTGCCTGACCCCGTCGAGGAGCAAAGACACCACATCGATCCGTTCCTCACCGCGGCGTGGGTCCGCAACAGGGGCGGCGAGTACGCGGCGGGTCAGGTGGCGCTGGACGACCCCCGCCTCTCGCCCGTCTACGCCGACCTGGCCGGCTTGCCCCCGCTCTACCTGCCGGCGGGGCAGTACGACACGCTGCGCAAGGGGTCCGAGGCGCTGGCCCGGGCGGCCGGCGCTGCGGGGGTGGCCGTGACCGCCGAGTCCTGGCCGGGCATGGTGCACGGCTGGCAGGGACTGGTCACCGCCGGCGTGCCCGAGGCGCGCGCGGCCTTCGCCCGGGCGCGCGCCTACCTCGACGACGTCGGGGTGTGATCAGGCGCCGAGGATGGTGAGGTCGAGCGAGCGCAGGCGATCGGGGTCGGCCAGGATGTCGAGTGCGACGACCTTCCCGCCCCTCACCGTGAAGGCGCCGACCGAGAACGCCACCCCGTCCCGCGTGGTCACGGCCCCGGCGACACCATTGACGAGCGCCGGGTGCGTCAACAGGCCGAACTGGGCGAAGACCATCGCCTGGCGGGCAACCTGGGCCGCACCGCGCACCGGACCGGGCGTCGCGCCGGCCGCACCGGCCGGGACCGCGCCCTGGTCGGCTCGCACCACCACGTCGGGGTCGAGGACGGCGAGGAGCGCCTCGAAGTCGCCGTCGCGCGCCGCGGCCAGGAACGCGTCGACCACTTCGCGCTGGCGCTGCACGTCGACGTCGGGAACGGTCGGCTCGCCCTGAATGCGCCGGCGGGCCCGGCTGGCCAGTTGGCGCGCCGCCTCGGGCGTCCGTTCGATGATTGGGGCGATCTCGTCGAAGGGCACCGCAAAGATGTCGTGCAGGACGAAGGCCAGCCGTTCCGCCGCTCCGAGCGTCTCGAGCACCACGAGGAGCGCAACCCCGACCGAGTCGGCCAGGAGCGCCTCGTGCTCGGGGTCGGTCCCGCCCGGACTGTCCAGGATCACGTCGGGCATGTGCGTCTGCAGCGGGTCCTCGCGCCGGGTGCGGCGGGAGCGCAGGATGTTCAGCGCCACCCGGGAGATCACGGTCGTCAGCCAGGCCCGCAGGTTCTCCACCTCCGTGGTGTCGGTGCGGTTGAAGCGAATCCATGCCTCTTGGACGGCGTCGTCGGCCTCGCTGAGCGAGCCGAGCATCCGGTAGGCCACGGCGCGCAGGTGGGCCCGCTGCTCCTCGAAGCGTGCGGTCTTGTCGGCCTGATCGTCCATGGGTGCACAGTCCTCCGGTGTCGTCCGTCAGTCCAGCAGACCCGTCGCACCGAGAGGATGTGACATTGCCGGGATGGCAAGATGCGGGACATGGCCGAACGCCAGCAGATCTCTTCAGGCTCTCCCTTCGAGCCCACCATCGGCTTCAGCCGCGCCCTCCGGGTGGCGGATCGTGTCCTCGTCTCGGGCACAGGCCCGGTCCCGGTGCAGCCGGGTGGCCGCTGTCCGGACGGTGCCGAGGCTCAGGCCCGCCGGTGCTTCGACATCATCGGAGCGGCACTGGCCGAGGCGGGGTCCTCGTTCGACGACGTGGTGCGGACCCGGATGTACATCACCTCGGCCGAGGACGCCGAGGCCGTCGGCTCCGTGCACGGCGAGTTTCTCGGGAGGGTGCGCCCCGCCGCCACCATGGTCGTCGTGGCGGGACTGCTGGACCCCGCCTGGAAGGTCGAGATCGAAGCCGAGGCGGTCCTGCCCTGATTCAGGACGCGAGGCCCTCGACGGTGGCGGCGATGATGTTGGTGCCGCGTAGATCCCCGACGAGTCCCGACTCCATGCGGTTCATGACGTAGCAGACGACGAGCTGCGCGTCCTGGTCGATGATGACGACGGACCCGCCGTAGCCGCCCCAGTAACAAGCGCGCGGGCCGAGCGGCATCTCGGGTGGATTGCTGAGTCCGTAGCCCATGCCCATGCGCTCGGGTACGCCGAGCACCTTGTCGATGCCGTCTGCCTGCACCTCGAAGATCGGGTCCGTGCCCTCTGCCGAGAGCAGGCGCACACCGCGCGCTTCACCCTTCCCGGCGACGATCGACTGGATGGCGGCCACCGAGCGGGCGTTGCCCTGGCCGTTGGCAGCGGGGATCTCGGCCCGCCGCCACCATTCCTGATGTGCCATGGTGGCGTCGATGGGCGGGTTCATGAATGTCTTCATCATGAGCTCGGAGACCTGGCCCTCCATGGCGGCGACGTCGATGGGCGGGGGCGGGATGACGTTGGAGACGCGGCCGTCCTCACTCGGAGGCAGGCCGATGTGGAAGTCCGCCTCGAGCGGCTTGGCGACCTCGCTGGCGAACCAGGCGCCGATGCTGTCGCCGGTGATCCGCCGGACGATCTCGCCGATGAGGTAGCCCTGCGTCAGGGCGTGGTACCCCGAGCCCGTGCCCGGCTCCCACCATGGCGCCTGCTCGGCCAGCCGGGTGATGCAGAGCTCCCAGTTGGCCAGATCCTCGGGGGCGAGCGGCGCTTCCCAGCCGCTCAGTCCCGCCGTGTGTCCCATGACGTGCCGGACCTCAATCCGTTCCTTCCCGTTGGCGGCGAACTCGGGCCAGTACCGGGCAACGGGAGCATGGAAATCGAGCTCCTTGCGGTCGTGCAGCATGAGGGCGACGAGGAAGGTCATGGTCTTGGTGGTGGACCAGACGTTGGTGATGGTGTCGCGCTCCCAGGGCCGCGTCTTCTCGGCGTCGGCCCAGCCGCCCCAGATGTCGACGACCGGCTCCCCGTGCAGGAAGACGGCGACGGACGCGCCGAGGTCGGCCCCGGTCTCGAGCTGGTCAGCCAGCGTGGCGCGCACGGGTTCGAAGCGTGGCTCGTAGGTTCCGTGCACGTCTGCCATGGGGATCCCTTCTCGTGGTTCTCGTGTCGGCGCGTCTCCTGAGTCTCTGCCGCTCAGCGCAACCTATTGACCCCCGGGCCGGCGCGCCAGTGGACCTCTTGGGGCTCTGCCGCACCCCGTGGGGCAGCGCTCTGTAACGTCGCAGCGTGCAGCGTGGAGATGCGGTCGTAGTGGGCTCGGGACCCAACGGCCTTGCCGCGGCGCTGACATTGGCCCGGGCGGGACTCGGCGTCGAGGTCTTCGAGGGAGAACCGACGATCGGAGGGGGGACCCGGACCCAGGCCCTCACGCTCGAGGGGTTTCGTCACGACGTGTGCTCGGCGGTGCATCCGGCGCTGGTCGCCTCACCCTTCTTCCGCTCGCTCGACCTGGCCGCCCTCGGCGTGGCGCTGCGCCAGCCCGAGATCGCCTTCGCCCACCCGCTCGGCGGCGCACGCGTGGCCGCGTTGTACCGCGACGTCGGCGAGACGGCGTCGCACCTCGGTGGTGACGCGGCGGCCTACGAGGACCTGGTGGGGCCGCTGGTGGACTGGTTGGACCAGATTGTGCCCTACGTCCTGTCGCCGATGCGCGGCGTGCCGCGCGACCCGCTGGCACTCGCCCGCTTCGCATTCGTCGGGACGCCGTCCGTGCAGCACACGGCGCGCCGCTTCACGACCGATGCGGCGCGCGGCCTGCTGGCCGGGACGGCGGCGCATTCGATGGAGCCCCTGACGGCCCCGCTGACCTCTGCCTTCGGCCTCCTCCTCACTGCGCTCGGCCACGGCGCCGGCTGGCCCGTGGTGGCGGGGGGCAGCGCGGCCATCACCCAGGGTCTGGCCAACGAACTGCGCCGCCTGGGTGGCGTGGTGCACACCGACAGCCCGATCGCGTCGCTGGCCGAACTGCCGCCGGCGCGTGCTGTGCTCCTCGACACCTCGCCGCGTGCGTTCGTCGCGCTGGCCGGGACACAGCTGTCCCGCCGGGCGGGGCGGCCGTGGGCCCGCTTCAAGCCCGGCGCCGGGACGTGCAAGGTGGACTGGGCGCTCGACGGCCCGGTGCCGTGGGGCGCCGAGGCCTGCCGGCGCACGGTGACCGTCCACGTCGGGGGGACGTTCGACGAGGTGGCGCGGTCGGAGGCGGCCGTCCAGGCCGGGCGGCATTCCGAGCAGCCCTTCGTGCTGGTGGCCCAGCCGTGCGTGGTCGACCCGACGCGTGCGCCGGCGGGCAAGCACACGTTGTGGGCCTACTGCCACGTGCCCAATGGCTCGTCGGTGGACATGACCGAGCGTATGGAGGCGCAGATCGAGCGCTTCGCCCCCGGCTTTCGCGACCTCGTGCTGGCCCGTTCCGTGCGTACGGCCGACCAGGCGGAGGCGCACAACCCCAATCTGCTGGGCGGCGACGTCAACGGTGGAGCCGCCACGTTGCGCCAGACGGTCTTCCGGCCGGTGGCGCGGTGGAATCCGTACCGGACGCCGGTCGACGGCGTGTATCTCTGCTCGGCCTCGACGCCCCCGGGGGGTGGTGTGCACGGGATGTGCGGTGTGGCGGCAGCCGAGGTGGCGTTACGGGAGCGATTTTCTTAGACGTTGTGCAGTTCGGAGATCCGGAAGTCCGGAGGTCCTCAGGCGGGGATCGTCACCGGGATTCCGCCGTCAGCTGCTCGAGCATGTACCAGGCCTCGATCTCGTCAGCCACGCAGCACTGGAACTCGTTTTGGGCCACGACGTAACGCAGCCAGCACGGGTGGACCCGGAGGGTGTTCGTGCCGGGACCCGACACCACCTCGATGTTGTCGACCTCGCTGGTGAGCTCGTAGTCCCAGGTGCCGCCACCGTGGGACCGGTTGGCCGAGGCGATCAGGCGTCGCACCATGTTCTCGGCTGCCTTCAGGTTGTTCGTCATCCTGGTTCCCCCCCGTACTGCGCGGCTGTGCGCAGAGACCCCGTTCCCGGCGCCGACAGCCGCACCACCGAGCATGGACTGACGGAGGTGACGCCACGGCGCTGGGTGGTTGCGATCGTGGTGCGGCGCCCTTCACTCCGGGAACGGCCGAGACCCTCAACCCTTGCGCAGGTTCCTGGACTCGTCGTGGCGACCAGGGAGCTCCACGCGGCGGGTGATGGTGACCGTCTGGAGCAGGCGTCGGTCGTGGGAGACGAGGAGGAGGGTTCCGCGGTACTCCTGCAGCGCAGACTCAAGCTGCTCGATGGCGGGGAGATCCAGATGGTTCGTCGGCTCGTCGAGGACGAGGAAATTGACGCCCAGCGCGGCGAACGCCGCCAATTTCGGCCCGGGTGCGCTCGCCCGGCGAGAGCGTCGACGAAGGACGGCCCGCCGCCTCCGCGCCAAGTCCGAATTTGGCCAGCTGTGATCGGGCCTGGTCGCGGGGGAGGCCGGTCGCGGCGATGAAGGCGTCGGCGAGGTCGGGAACGTCGCCGAGGATGCGACGGTCCTGGGCGAGTTCGCCCACCACCACGCTGGGTCCGAGCCGCCTCGTCCCGGTGGAGAGCGGGAGGCGTCCGAGCAAGGTGTCGACGAGAGTGGTCTTGCCAGAGCCGTTGGGGCCGACCAGTGCGATGCGCTCCGCCCACGCAATATCGAGCGTGAACGGGCCGAGCGTGAAGTCGCCCCGCTCGACCACCGCATCTTCGAGGCGTACGACGACATCGCCTGATCGCGCCGTTTCGCTGATCGTGAAGCGGAGGTCCCAGCCCTCCCACGGTTTCTCGACCGCCTGAAGAGCGGCGAGCGCACGCTCGGTTCGCCGCGCCCGCCCGGCGAGGGTCTCGGTGCGCTCCATTCGGAACTTCCGCTGCGATGTGTCGTTGTCGCGGGGATGGTTCTTCTCGCGGGCCACGCCGGTGGTGGCCCACTGGCGCTCGCGTTGGGCCCGACGCCGCAGATCGGCGCGCTGCGCTTCGTAGACCGCGTAGTCGTCGGCGGCGTGCGACTGGTCAGCGGCGCGCTCACGTCGGTACGCGTCCCAGCCGCCTCCGTAGGTGTTCCCGGTCCGGGAGTGCTCGTCCAGTTCGAGGACGTCCGTCACCGTCCGTTCGAGGAAAGCCCGATCGTGCGAGACGATGACCATCCCGCCGGCGCGCCGGGCGACGATGTCCTCGAGCCGGGACAAGCCCTCGAAGTCCAGATCGTTCGTCGGCTCGTCGAGCAGGGTGAGATCGAAGCGGGCGAGCAAAATGGCGGCCAAGGCCACCCGCGCCTCCTGGCCACCGGACAACGTCGACACCTGCTGCTGGGTGACCTCGGGCGGCAGGTCCACCTGCGCACACGCGCTGACGAGCCGCGCCTCGAAGTCACCGGCCGAGACTGCCTCGTAGCGAGCCAAGGCGGCCGCGTAACGGTCCTCGGCCTGAGGTCCGCCTGCGGCAAGGCCAGAGGCTGCCGCCGAAAGCTCCGTCTCGACCGCCGCAATGCCGGCGCGCCGATTGAGGGCCGCGTTGACCGTCTCGTCGCCGCCGTGGGTGTGTTCCTGGGCCAGATACCCGACGCTCGCCGTCGGTGGGTCCACCCGGACCTCGCCCGACGTGGGCACCATCAGGCCAGCCAGGATCTGCAACAGGGTCGACTTACCGACGCCGTTCGGGCCGACCACGCCAAGGCAGGTGGCGGGACCGACGGAGAGCGACACGTCGTCGAGCACGACGTGACCCCCGCGTTCGTGGTGCAGGTGACGGGCGACGAAGGTCGCGTGCGGTGTGGCGGAGGAAGCAGGCATGGTGAGCTCCGAGGATCGACGGAAACGACGGTGGGTGTGAACTGCCGCAATGTGCTGCGGCGGCCGGACGCGTCGTGCTCTACCTCACGACGTCACTGTATCGCCCTCAGGGTCTGCTGCTCGAGGACGGTGCAGATCGGGTCCCAACCCCGGGGCGCGCGGCATCGCGATGGAGTGGTCGGCGCAACGAAGCGACGGGATCGCAACCACCTTGCGACGCCACCGTCTCGGGGCGCGCTGTACGGTGCACGCAGGGACGCCGGTGGGGGACCGGTAGAGGGGGGAGCAGTGCAGGCGAGCGCCCGGGTCGTCGAGACCGTAGATGTACCGACGACCGGCGCCGCCACTGCACGAGCGGAGCCTTCGGACGAGATCCCGCAGCGTCGCGTCACACAGCGAGCGATCGAGATCGTCGGCATCGTTCTCGGAATCGGACTCGTGGCGACTGTGGCCCGCTCGACAGCGTTGTCCAATGACGAGTTCTGGTCGATGGCAGCCGGCCAGTGGATGCTGGGCCACCACTCGTTCATGGGATTGGATCCGTTCAGCTATACCGAGTCACATCGCCGCTGGGTGACCGACGAATGGGGATCCGAGATCGCCCTGGCGCAGACACAACGTTGGATTGGGAACGAGGCGTACAGCCTTTACGCGATCATCCTCGGTGGATTGTCCCTCGTGACCAGTGCCGCGTACGCGCGCGCACTGGGGCGCGAGGTGGTCGGGTCGCCGCCATCGTCATCCTGCTCGCCCTCGGCATCGCCGGGATCGCCGCGAGTGACCGGGGGCTCGACTTCTCCCTGGTGTGGTTCCCGCTCGAGCTCCTAATCCTGACCAAGGCCCGGCAGAATCCGCGGTGGCTGTTCCTGCTGCCGCCGCTCTGCCTGCTCTGGGTCAACACCCATGGGTCGATCCTCCTCGGACTCCTTGTCGTCGCGGTCGAGTTGGGCTGGTCGCTCATCCCGGAAGGACTCGTCCGCATGGTCGGTGGCGTGGGCCAGTCGCCGTTCACCGGCTCGCTGGGTCTGGCGTTGCTGGGGAGCTTGGTCGCCTCGTGCGTCACGCCGTATGGGCCGGGCCTCCTGACCTACGACTTCGACGTCTCCCGTAACGGCCAGATCTCGCGGTACATCACCGAGTGGAACTCACCGAATTTCCATTCCGTGATGTCGCTTCTCGTCTATTTGGTTCCGCTGGCCGTTCTGGTGGCCTGCGTCTGGACACGTCGGATATCGGTCCTCGAGGGATCGCTGGGCCTGTTCCTCTTCGTGGCGGCGCTGCGGACCGAGCGACTCGACGTGTATCTGATGCTCGTTGCCGCCGGCCTGGCCGCGACGCTCCCGTCCAGGCCGGCCTGGGGGACCGCGGCGCGGCGCTGGACGGGCGCAGCGATGCTGACCCTGGCCATCGTCTTCGTGGCCATTCCCGCGGTGCCGGCCGGGTCCGTCGCGTCCTCGCAGCCGATCGGTGCGTTCAATTACCTCAGCGGGCGCTCGGGGCGGATCTTCACGGAATACACCTGGGGCGACTATTCGGTGGCGCGCCACCGGGCCACCTTCGTCGATGGGCGGACGGACCTCTTCGAGGGGCAGGTGCTCGCCGAGTTCATGGCGGTGACGAACCTGACCGCGAACCCCGACCCCATTCTCTCCGCCCACCACGTCTCGTATGTCGTATGGGCTGCCCACACGCCACTGGCGCAGTACCTCGCTCACGACGCCCGCTGGCACGTGGTGGACCGGACATCGGTAGCCCTGGTCTTCGCGCGTCGCTGAGAAGGCACACACACACACCCGAGTCAGCCGAACGTCGCCTCCAGGCCGCGTAGGTCCCCATCCTCGTCGGTCCAGATCCGGATGGCGGCGTACCCGAGGTCGTCGAGCGTGACGCGGAGCAGGTCCGCCTGGTCGCCGCCCAGCTCGAGTAACAGCGCACCGCCGGGGCGCAGGAAGCCAGGTGCGCCGGCGACGACTCGGCGCAGGACGTCGGCGCCGTCCGGGCCGCCATCGTAGTGGGAAGCATCCTCGAACCTCAGCGTGTCGCGGGGCAGGAGATGGAACTCGGTCGACGGGACGTAGGGCACAACTGCGACCACGACATCTGTCTCGCCCCGGAACGAATCAGGCACGGCGTCGAATAGGTCGCCGTGATAGGCCTCAACGCCGTTCGCCTGCGCGCAGGCGACGGCCCGGCTGTCGCTGTCGGTGGCCACGATGCGCGCCGCCGGTTTGGCGAGCCGCAATGCGGCCGCCACGGCTCCCGTGCCGGTGCACAGGTCGATCGCCCTCCCCTCGACGGAGAGACGGGCGCCGGCCCGCGTGACCAACTCCACGCTCTGCCACCTGGGGACGTAGACCCCGGGATCGACGAGGATGGACTGATCGCCGAAGCTCGCTCGGCCTGTGATCCACGCCAGGGGCTCGCCCGCCAGGCGTCGGTCGGCCATTGCGCGCAACGAGGGCCCGTCCCCGCCCGCGCATGCGATGAGCTCGTCCGCCTCCTCTGCGGCCGCGACGCACCCAGCCTCGGACAGCTGTGCCGTCAACTCGATTCGGAGGCGGTCAGGTCGCACCCTCAGTCGAGCATCGCTCCCGCGATGGGTGTCCCCGTGTCGATATCCCCTCCGCCGACGCCCTCCCCTTCGTTGCCTTCCTGGTGCCGTGACTCCGGCGCCGCCGCGGCGTGGTTGGGCAGGAAGAGGGTCGGAATGAAGGCGATCAGGATTGCCCCGATGGCCCACCAGAACGTGTGCGCGAAGGCCGCTGCGACCGGGTCGGCGACCTGTGGCGGCAGCGCGGCTGTGGAGGAGATCACGCCGGTGCTCCCGCCCGCTTTGGCTGCCGCCGGACCGAGTTGCGTCACGATCTGGCGCTCGAGCACGACGGCGAAGAGGGCGGTGGCCACGGATCCACCGACCTGCCGCACGATGTTCATGGTCGTGCTCGCCTTCGGGATTTCGGCGTGGGTGAGACCGAAGTACGCCGCCGCGGTCACGGGCATCATCGTCAAGCCGAGCCCGAGCCCGCGGATGAAGAGCGTGCCGGCGAGGAGCACCTCACTGGTGGAGGTGGTGACGAACGCGAAGGGGATCGTCGCTGCCGCCATGAGGAGGATGCCGAACGGCACGACCCGCCGTGGCCCGACTCTGTCGGTCATACTTCCTGACCAACGCATGATGCAGGCGGCACCGATGCCCTGTGGAGCCATCAGGAGCCCGGCCACCCACGCCTCTTGCCCCCGGGCGATCTGGTAATAGAGCGGGAGCAGGAACATGGAGCCGAACAGCGTGAACCCCAGCATGAAGATGCAGATGTTGGCGATGCTGAAACTACGGTCCTTGAACAAGTGCAGCTCGAGCAATGGGTTCTTGATGCGCAGAGCGTGGATGATGAACCCGGCCATCAGTACGACGCCCAGGATGAAGCTGACGACGACGGAGGTGCTC
Organism: uncultured Acidimicrobiaceae bacterium; assembly: GCA_963850185.1. GTDB lineage: Bacteria > Actinomycetota > Acidimicrobiia > Acidimicrobiales > RAAP-2 > Bog-473. The sequence goes on along the minus strand of CAWKKE010000010.1, from coordinate 26,374 downwards.
GTGAAACTGCCGGTGGTGCCCACCTCGGCCAGGGAGTAGACGAGCGCTGCCAGTCCGGGAGACAGCAGGCAGAACCCGAGGGTGTCGAAAGATGCCGGGAAGCGCTCGTCGGTGTCCCACTTCGGGAGCCAGCGGCTGGACAGGATCAGCGTGATGATGCCGATCGGGAGGTTGATGTAGAAGATCCAGCGCCAGCTGAAGTTCGACACGATGAGTCCACCGATGACGGGCCCCAGGATCGGCCCGAGGACCATGGGCACGCCGATGATGCTCATGACGCGGCCCATTCGCTGCGGCCCTGCGGCGCGGGCCAGGATGGATTGGCCGACCGGGAGCAGCATGCCGCCCCCGATCCCCTGGAGGACCCGGAAGGCGATCAACGAGTTGGCCGACCAGGCGACGCCGCACAGGCACGATCCCACGATGAAGAGGCTCAGTGAGGTCATCCACACCAACTTGGCGCCGAATCGATCCACCGCCCAGCCCGTGACGGGGATCACGATGGAGAGGGCCAGCAAGTAGCCCGTGGCCACCCACTGAATGGTTGTGACCGACACGTGGAAGTCCCGGCCCAGTGTCGCCAGGGCGACGGCCACAATGGTGGTGTCGAGGATCGACATGATCGATCCCAGGACGACCACGCCCGATGTCCGGCGGAGCTCGGGCGACAGGGTGAACGAGGTCGTTTCAGGGGAAGCCATGGGAATACTTCATATTACTCAAAGATCTGATGTTGTCAAAGAGTTTCCCCGGTGGGACAATCGGTCCGTGGGAATGGCCGAGGACGCTTATGAGCGCCTGCAACGGGTCGCCTTCGAGGGCGAGCACGTGGAGCGGATGGCAGGGCTCGGCGCCCGCTTGCAGCTGTCGCCCGGGGTGATCAAGACCTTGGTGCGATTGGCCAGGCACGACGCTGTCTCTATGGGCGAGATGGCCCGGGGCATCGGGTGTGACCCGTCCTACATCACCGCCCTGGTCGACGATCTCGACGCGAGAGGGCTGGCCCAGCGGGAACCCTCTCCCGATGACCGGCGCGTGAAGATCATCGTGTTGACGGATGCGGGCCGGGCTGTCGCCAGAGAGATCGACGAGGTGCTCTCGGTGCCTCCGTCGGCATTCTCGGCCCTGTCGCACTCGGAGTTGCGGCAGTTGCGAGACTTGCTCGACAAGGTGCTGGTGGCATCGGACCGATCTGCGCCCGGGAGCGAAGTGTCCGGCGGCAAGGTGAGCGCAGTCGTTTCTTCATAGCGGTTGTGCGCGGCGCTGGTCGTGTACTCCGGTAGCGTCACACGCGTGGTGCCGAGGGAGAGATTCGTCAGGGCTTGCTGCGTCATCACGAGGGCATCGGGGGAACCGTGGCCGCAGTGAGCGTGGAGCACCTGTCGAAGTCATATGGGGACACGGTCGCGGTGCGCGATGTCAGCTTTGATGTGCAAAAGGGCGAGGTCTTCGCGCTGCTCGGCCCGAACGGCGCCGGCAAGACCACCACGGTCGAGATCCTCGAGGGGTTTCGCGGCCGCAGCGGTGGTGCCGTACAGACCCTGGGCGTCGACCCCTCCGATCACAGCACCCAACGTTGGTTACGCACGCGCATCGGGGTGGTGCTCCAAGAGCTTGCCATTGAGCCGTACTACTCGGTGCGACAGGTCCTGAGCCGTAACGCGGGCTACTACCCCAACCCGCGACCGATCGACGAGGTGATCGAGCTCATCGGTCTGCGCGAGAAGGCAGACGAACGGATCAAGAAGCTCTCTGGTGGTCAACAACGCCGTCTCGACGTCGGGCTAGGGATCATCGGGAACCCCGACCTCTTGTTCCTCGACGAACCGACGACGGGGCTCGACCCGGCCGGCCGTCGGGACACATGGGACCTCATCAAGCGGCTTTCGGCGGGTGGGACCACCGTGCTCTTGACGACGCATTACATGGACGAGGTGGAAGCGCTGGCCCATCGGGTGGCTGTCCTGTTCGGCCAGGAGATCGTGGCCAGTGGCACGCCGGCGTCCATAGGAGGCCGCGATCTCGGTGCTGTGACCATTCGTTTCCGGTTGCCCGATGGCGTGGCCCTGGCGGAGCTGCCGATGCCGGCCGAGCCAGACGCCGACGGCCAGGTGATCATCCACACCGAAGACGAGCTGACCGTGCTGCATGACCTGACAGGTTGGGCCTTGGCTGGAGGGCACGCGCTGGCGGGACTCTCCGTCCTGCGTGTCTCGCTGGAGGACATCTACCTCGGACTGACGAGGTCGGGCGCGTGAGCGCCACGCTTCCTGGGAGCGACGCCGGCACCCGCGACGCCCCGGTGAAGGGATCGTTTCGCGGGCTGAGCGACCTGCCCCTCGTGGCCCGCCAGGTCGGATTCGAGCAGCTGTCGTTCTGGCTCAACCCGATCGGGGCGCTCATGACGATCGCCTTCTCCGTCGTCTTTCTCATCCTGCTCGGCGCCACGGCGGGCACATCGACGGTGAGCTCCTACGGGCATATCAAGCTCATCGACTATTACGTCGCCGGCTTCTGCGCCTATGGCGTCATGGCCGCTTGCTTCACGATCCTCGCCATCACGCTGGTGAACCGACGAGAGGTGGGACTGCTCAAGCGGTTGCGGCTGAGCCCGCTGCCCACTTGGATGGCGATGTCCGCCGTCTTGCTGAACTCCATGATCGTTGCCGCGCTGGGTGTCATTCTGCTGCTGGTGGTCGGCCGCCTCGGCTACGGCGTCCACGGGCCGGCACACTGGCTCCCCTTCATCGTTACGCTCGTGGTGGCGATGCTCTGTTACAGCGCACTAGGCGTGGGCGTCAGCACCCTCGTGCCCAACGCCGACGCAGCAGGCCCGATGGTGAGCCTCACCTTCTTCATTCTGGTCGCGCTCTCCGGTCTCTGGTTCCCGATCGCGCCGGGTTCGGGCCTGGCCACCTTCGCCGACTACTTTCCCATCCGCCACCTGATCGACGCGTTGGTCGGCTCCTTTACGGGTCAAGCCGGCGCGCCTCTGTGGCCCTGGCGCGACCTCGGTGTGATGGCCATCTGGGGCGTCGGCGGCGCCGTCCTCGGGTTGCGGCGCTGGAGCTGGTCGCCCAAGAGAGGCTGATCAGACCAGCGTCCCGGCACGACGACAAGGCCGGGATGGCGCTTCCCTGGGCGGGCGCGACGGCAGTCCCGTGAGCTAGAAGAGAGCGGTGAGCCCCGACGACGCCAGTCCCACCCGTTTTCGCCCCGCCACGTACGCCGCCAGCGACGGCCAACGGCCGGCCGTCATCACCGCTTCCGGCCGTGTCGTCACGTTCGCCCAGCTCGAAGAGCGGTCCAGTCGCCTGGCCCAGGCTCTGTTCGCCCATGGACTGCGACCGGGCGATCACGTGGCCGTGCTCCTGCCGAATGACGACCGGACCCACGAGGTGGCTTTCGCCCTCCAGCGCTCGGGTCTCTATTACACGATGGTCAACACGCATTTGGCCGCTGACGAGGCGGCGTACATCGTGGTCGACTGTGGCGCCCATGCGCTCATTACCTCGGACGCGCTGGCAGCTCTGGCGGCAGAGTTTGTCAGCCGCACTCCGGAGGTGGACCTCCGGCTCATGACCGGGACGCCCGCCGAAGGCCACACCTCCTACGACGAGTTCGTCGCAGCTTCGGCGGCCGAGCCGTTGCCCGAAGAGGTCGAGGGCTCGGCCATGCTCTACTCCTCGGGCACCACCGGCCACCCCAAGGGGATCCGCCGTCCGCTCACTGGGCAGCCCTTCGGCTCCGATGTCGTCCTCTCCGGCATGCTCGGCGGGATCATGGGGTTCGGCCCTGGGGACGTATACCTCTCTCCCGCGCCGCTTTATCACTCCGCTCCGCTCGTGTGGTCCATGACGGCCCAGCGCATGGGCGGCACGGTCGTGCTCATGGAGCACTTCGACCCCGAGCGCTGCCTGGCCCTCATCGAAGAGCACAAAGTCACGCACGCCCAGTTCGTCCCGACCATGTTCGTACGCATGCTCAAGCTGCCCGACGCCGTGCGAGAGAAATACGACCTGTCGTCGCTGCGATCCGTGGTGCATGCCGCGGCCCCATGCCCATCCGAGGTCAAGCGCCGGATGATCGACTGGTGGGGACCGGTGATCCACGAGTACTACTCGGGGACGGAAGGCATGGGGATGACCTGGATCACCGCGGCGGAGGCGCTGACGCATCCGGGATCCGTGGGCAAGGCGATCTGGGGCGAGGTCCACGTGTGCGGCGACGACGGGAATGACGTCCCAGTGGGCGACGACGGCGTCGTCTACTTCGGCGGCCGCACCGGCGTGGCGACGTTCCAGTACAACCACGACCCGGAGAAGACGCGTCAGACCTTCAACGACAAGGGGTGGGCCACCCTTTGGGACGTCGGTCATCTCGACGAAGAGGGGTACCTGTATCTGACCGACCGCAAGCTGTTCATGATCGTGTCCGGCGGCGTGAACATCTACCCGCAGGAGATCGAGGACGTCCTCGTGCTGCACCCCGCGGTGGCCGACGTGGCGGTCTTCGGGATCCCGGAACCCGAAATGGGGGAGGAGGTCAAGGCCGTCGTCCAGCCGGCTCCCGGCGCCGTGCCGGGGCCGGAGCTTGCGGCCGAGATCATCTCGTTCTGCCGTGCCAACCTGTCTCATTACAAGTGCCCGCGCACCGTCGACTTCACCGACCTGCTTCCCCGGGGCGAGAACGGCAAGCTGTACAAGAAGGCGCTCCGCGAGGCCTACTGGGCCAACTCCACTCCCAGCACCACCTGAACCTCGGGCGGTGTCCGGACGTCGGCATACCAGGCCAGGGCGAGGGCGACCCCAGCGCCGAGAAGCAGCACGGTCGTGATGCCGATGGCCTCTACCACCGGCCCGATGAGCAGGTTGCCCACCCCGACTGTCCCACCGAAGCCCATCATCCAAAGGGCCATGACCCGGCCACGCACGTTCTCATGGACCCGCGCTTGCAACGTGGTATTCAGCGCCGTGATGAATGCGAAGTAGAAGGCACCGGTGATGGCCACGGACACGTCCGCCGGGACGGTGCTCCGTTGCAGCGCGAACGAGCAGAGCGCCACCGAGTAGCCCACCAGACAGACGCGTACGAGCATCGGTTTCGACGTCCGGGCGAAGACCGTCCCGATGGAGATGGCGCCGATCAGGGCTCCCGTGCCGAACGAGGCATACAAGATGCCGTAGTCGGCAGACTTCGAGAGGTCGATGCCGAGATTGTGCGCGGCCACCACCGGCATCTGCCCGATGAACGCCAGAGCCAGCAGCGAGAACACAAACACAGTCACGAGGCACCGGCCCACCACCCGGTCCTGGCGGGCCACCGTGATGCCGGCCGTCAGCTGGCCCCAGCGGCTGGCCCCGGTGGGTGTCTGGGGCACCTTGGGAAGGGTGACGATCATGAGGGCTGCCACCACGAACAGGTAGGTGGCAGCGTTCCCGGCGAAGATCCACGCCGGTCCGACCAACGAGTAGAGGACACCGCCGATCACGGGGCCGATGACACGGGACGCGTTCATCTGGGCCGAGTTCAGCGAGATGGCGCCAGGCAGGTCCGACTTGCCCACCAGTCCGGGCAGGACGGCGGAGTACGCGGGTCCGAACATGGCGCTCCCCGCTCCTACGCCAAGCACCATCACCACGAGCAGCACGTGTGAGGGGTGGGGGGAGGCGGCCACGAGGGCCACACCGAGCGAGAACACCAGCTGCTCGATGGACAGAACGATCAGAAATCGCTTGCGGTCGATTTTGTCGGCCAGGAGGCCGCCGACCATGGGGAGGATCAGGGTCGGGCCGAGCTGGGCAAAGATGATGACGCCCACGAACGTGGCCGAATGCGTGAGGTCGTAGGCATAGGCACCCAGAACGACGTTCTGCATCCACGTGCCGATGTTCGAGGCGAAGGCGCCCAGGAACACGATGCGAAAGGTCCGGTGCGAAAGCGCCGCCCGTGCGGTGCCGGACCGGGCCGGGAGGGGAGTGTCGCCATCGACGACGGCGTCCTCGATCTCCTCAATGGAGATGGAGCCGTCATCGCCGCCAGATGCGGGTCCCGATCCCGACTTCCCCTGGGGTCGGGGTTCGTCGGACGAGGGCGGCACCCGCCCATCGTATTGGAGGCCCTCAACCCCCCTTTTGACCCGCCGCCGTGGCGGACCACACCGACGTCGGGACTCCCGGGACTGAGTGCTCTGACGCCATCCCGGCATTGCCTCGGACCTGGTAGTTCCCGCGGGCCGGGTCGGGCCGGGTCAGGCCGGGTCGGGCCGGGCCGGGCCGGGCCGGGTCGGGTCGGGTCGTGCCTGGCGGAGCGAGGGGTGGGGGTGCGGCCTGTCGACGGTCTTCGATGGTGATCCGCACCAGATGTCGTGGGCCGGCCGAGACGAGCAGACCTCCTACAGGGACCTCGCTATCAACGCCATGACGATGTCCGAGTTCGTCCCGGACTCAGCCCTTTGGCGTCGCTTCAGCCCGTCGGACCCGGCGGCCCCGTCCGCCGCCCCGCCGTCAAGGCCGTCAGCGCCGTCACCCTGGTCCACAGTGGCGAGGGGCGCGAGGTCATGACCCGGCCGCTCGGGCCGACGAAGCTGAGCTGGGCATTGGCGTCCCCGGTCATGGTCCAGCCCTTGCGGTGCACCATGCCGTGGTGGAACACGCAGAGGAGGGCCAGATTGTCCAGATCGGTCCTTCCCCCGGGTTTCCACGCCACGATGTGGTGGACGTTGGTGAAGGTGACGTTGGCACAGCCCGGGAAGCGACAGTGTCGGTCGCGCCGCATGACCTCTCGGCGCTGGGTGTCGCTCGGGAACCGTCGTGCCCGGCCCTCATAGATGCTGTGCCCGACGTCGTCGTCGAGGGCGACGACGAGCGTGGCGTCACAGGCGAGACGCCCCAGCGTGGCGCGGTCGATCAGGCCCCCGTGCTCGAGCTCGCCGGCCAAGACGTTCTCCTCGCCGGTGTCCTCGAAGAGGGCGCCCAGGGGGACATGGGCCACCACCACGTAGGGGCTGGTCGTGGTGGCCCCCGTCGATGAGCCCCCAGAGCCCGGGACAGGCGAGCCGACGATCCCCACCAAGGCGTCACACCGTCGCTGGTCCAACGGTGTCTCCCCGTCGGAGGGGACCGCTTTGACCAGCGCATCGATCCTGGCCTTGATCTGGGCGTACGAGTCGGGGGCCAACCGGGCGCACAGCGTGCGAGCGGTGTCGTTGAAGCGCAAGAAGCGACCCTCGTGCGACCAAGGAGACGGGCCGCGGCTCTGGGCCAGCTCGGCTCGGGAACGGGCCACCTCGGCCAGCTCGCGCACCGAGCATTCCTTGGCCTGGGCGCACAACTCGCGCTCATTCTCGGGCGTGGCCACATCGACCAGTGCCTTCACCTTGTCAAAGGACAGGTCAGCGCAGGAGAGCGCACCGAGCAGGTGGGGCAGGTCCCAGGCCTTCTCGGCCACATGGACATAGGCCCGGGCACTCGACGCCGAGAGCCCGAAGCGTTCGGTGACCCAGGACTCGAGGGAGGTCGCCCCGTCATTACGAAACGCCTCCTGCCGGTCGGCATCACCCAGCTTCAGGATGATGCGACCGTCGACCGCGTTCCGGATTCGGAACAGATCGTCGAGGTCCGCATCTCCGATCAGGTCGCTGAGCGCCTCGTGGGAGAGCCCCGCCACACCGCCGGCACCGAGCGCTGATGCCGGCGGTGTGGTCGTTTGGGCCATTGCCCGGGAAGATGCAGCTTTGGGAGGTGCGGCAGCCTCGGGCACAAGGAGAGAATGGTCGTGTCGTTGTCACGACGCGCGAGAGATTCCGGTCGCGCACGTCAGCGGAACCTCTGTGATCGTGGCAGCGAAACCGTCCGCCCGACGGGGAGGACCGGCAAATCGGTCCCAGGTCAGTGTCCCGGGAACTTCTGCTACGACGTCGGCGCGCCTTCCCACATGATCTCGGTACTGGCCCAGACGTCGTGGGATGACTTTCCCACCAGCAGCTGGTACCGACCGGGGTCGGCCCGCCACACGTGCGAATCGACGTCCCAGTAGCGAAACGCAGCGGCGTCGAGCGTTACGCGGACGGTCGCACGATCGCCGGCGTCAACGGTCACCTTGGCGAAGCCCACGAGCTCGCGGTCGGGACGACGAACGAGTGACTCCGGGGCCCGCACATACACCTGCACCACCTCGGTGCCCCGACGAGGCCCGTTGTTGACCACCGTCACCTGGACTTCGACCCCGTCGACCCCGCCGACCCCGCCGACCACGACGTCCTCGAGCACCATGTCCCCGTAGGAGAGCCCGAACCCGAACGGGAACAGAGGCGCCAGGTGCATCGTCTCGTAGAAGCGGTAGCCCACGAGCACGCCTTCCCCGTAGACGACCTTGCCCTCGATGCCGGGATACCGGTCCCCCTCGACGCCCGACCCAGCCGGTCCGTCCTCGACGCGGGCGGGGAAGGTCACCGGCAGCCGCCCCGACGGCTCCGCTGCGCCGATCAGCATGTCGGCCAGCGCGTCGGCGCCCTCCTCGCCCGGATACCAGGTCATGAGGACGGCGCCCGCCCTCGTGGCCCACGGCATCTCGACGGGGGAGCCCGCGTTGACGACCACCACCGTGCGAGGGTTGACCTCGAGCACCGCCTCGACGAGCTCACGCTGGCGCCCGGGCAGCGAGAGGTCCGGACGGTCGTGGCCCTCGGACTCCCATTGCCCGTTGGAGCCGACGACGACCACGGCGACGTCGGCCTCCGCGGCGGCGCGCACGGCGCGCTCGAACTCGTCGCCGGCGTCCAGGGACGAGGCCGCGATGCGGGCCCCCATGATGGGGGAGGAGGAGGACCGCGGCCATATCTCGACCGTCAGGTCGTAAGAGTGGCCGGCGACGAGGTCGGTCGTCACCTCGACCGGTTGGCTGCCGGCGCCGTAGAAGCTGGAGCCGCGGACGGGCTCGGTGTTGTCGACGACGATGGCACCATCGAGGCGGAGCACGGCCCGCCCTGCGCTCTCGAGCCCGAGCTGCCAGGCACCTGACACGTCCGGCGTGAACGTCGCGGACAGACGCACCGAGCACGCACCCACCCTGAGCCCCGGTTGCGGCGGGCCGATCCACAGGACCCGGGCCGTGTGCGCCGCGTCCGTCGCCACCGGCGCCCCCTCCAAAGAGGCGTTGTCGAAGTAGTCGATCCGCAACGTCTCGTCGCTCAGGAGTCGCAGGTCGATCGCCGGCACCCCCCGGTCGATGCGACAGCCGACCTCGGTGGTGATCGCGGCACGGGGAAGTCGCTCCGCCAGCGCCTCGTCCACGCGTCGCCGCCGGTACGGCGTGACCTCCGAGCTGCCGCCACCCATCGCGAGTTGGCCGGCGTTCGGCCCGATGACGGCCACGCTGCCGACGCTCGCCACATCGAGCGGCAACACGCCGTCGTTGACCAGCAGGACGGTGCCCTCCGCCGCCACCCGCCGCGCCACCGCCCGGCGTCCCGGATCGTCGTCCTCCTTCTCGTCGGGGACGGTGGACCCGCCGAGGATCCCCACCCGCGCCATCAGCCCCAGGACATGGCGGACCTGGCCGTCGGCCACCGACTCGTCCACCTGCCCGTCGCGTACGGCGGCGGCCAACGTGGGACCGAGCCAGGCCGACGGGCCGGGCATCTCGAGGTCGAGCCCCGCCACCGCCGCCGCCACGGTCGAGTGCGTCCCGAACCAGTCGGACATGACCAGCCCGTCGAAGCCCCACTCGCGCCGCAACACGCCGCCGATGAGGTCAGGCTGCTCGCCGCAGTAGACACCGTTGACCTTGTTGTAGGCGGTCATCACGGACCAGACGCCGGCCTCCCGTACGGCGTGTTCGAAGGCGACGAGGTGGATCTCCCGGAGAGCCCGCTCGTCGACCTCGGCGCTGATCGTCATCCGCTCGTGCTCTTGATCGTTGCAGGCGAAGTGCTTTATGCAGCAGGCGACGCCGCCCCCCTGCACGCCCTCGACGTAGGCGCCGGCGATGCGGGCCGTCAACAAGGGGTCCTCCGAGAAGGACTCGAAGGTCCGCCCGGCGAGCGGCGTGCGCACGATGCACACCGTGGGACCGAGCACCACGTGCACGTTCTTCGAGCGGGCTTCGGCCGCCAGGACGTCACCGAGCTGGCGGACGAGGTCGGGATTCCAGGTGGACCCGATGGCGATGCCGCACGGGATCGACAGGGAGCGCCGGCCGATCAGGCTGTCGCCCCGGACGCCCGACGGACCGTCGGACACCTTGAGCGCCGGGATGCCCAGGCGCTCGACGGGCGGCAGGTACCACATGTCGGCGCCGGCGGTGAGAGACGTCTTCTCGTCCAGGGTCATGGCGCCGACGAGGCGCTCGATCTCGCTTTCCGTCGCCGTCCCCGTATTGCTCGTCATGGCGTCCTCCCTATCTGTCGTCGTCTCACCACGTGTCGACGAAGGGCCGCCGACTCCCTGTCGTCCCCGCCGATCCCGTCGTCCCCGTCGTCCCCGCCGCGTCGAGGACGTGCACGAGGCGCCGCCTCGTCGCCGCCGGGTCGATCACGTCGTCGATCTCGAAGTGCTCGGCCACGTGGACGGCCTTCCCGTGCTCGTACGCACGCGCCACCATGGCGTCGAAGGCGGCGGCCCGCTCCCCGGGGTCCTCGATGCGGTCGAGCTCCCGCCGGAAGCCGAGGCGCACCGCCCCCTCGAGCCCCATGCCGCCGAGCTCGCCCGTCGGCCAGGCCACGGTGAACAGGGGCCGGCGGAAGCTGCCCCCGGCCATGGCCTGCGCGCCCAGACCGTAGGCCTTGCGCAAAATGACGCAGGCGAACGGCACCGTCAACGAGGCACCTACGACGAACATGCGGCTGACGTGGCGCACGAGCGCCGTCTCCTCCGCCTCGGGCCCGACCATGAAGCCTGGCGTGTCGCACAGGGAGAGGATCGGCAGCCCGAAGGCCTCGCACAGCTGCAGGAAGCGCGCCGCCTTGTCTGCGTTGGCGGCGTCGATGGCGCCGGCCAGGTGCAGCGGATTGTTGGCGATCACGCCGACGGCGCGGCCCTCCACACGGGCCAATGCCGTCACCATGCCCGGGGCGAACGACGGCCGCAGCTCGAAGACCGACTCCTCGTCGGCCAGCAACTCGATCGCCAGCCGCACGTCGTAGACGCGCCGGCGGTCCGGCGGCACGACCGCCCGCAACGCTTTCTGGTCGGGCGCCGCCCAGTGCCGCAGGTCCCCCTGGAAATACGCCAGGTAGCGGCGGGCCGCCTCGACGGCCTCCTTCTCGTCGGCGCAGAGGACATCGACGACCCCGTTCGGCACCTGCACCGACACCGGCCCGATGTCTTCCGGGCGGTACACGCCCAGTCCACCTCCCTCGATCATGGCAGGGCCGCCCATCCCGATGTTGGCGTCGGGGGTGGCGATGATGACGTGGCAGCATCCCAGCAGCGCCGCATTGCCGGCGAAGCAACGTCCCGAGACGACACCGACCAGCGGCACCTTCCCGCTCGAGCGCGCCGAACAGCGCGAAGGCCTCGGTGTCGAGCCCGGTCACGACGGCCATGTCCGTGTCGCCGGGGCGGCCACCGCCGCCTTCGGCGAAGAGGACGACCGGGAGGCGCAGGCGTTCCACGAGCTCGAAGAGGCGGTCCTTCTTGCGATGGTTCATTTGGCCCTGGGTGCCGGCCAGGACGGAATAATCGTACGAGAGGACGGCGCAGCGCGACCGTTCAGTGTCGAAGAGGTCTCCGTTGACCCGGCCGATGCCGGCGACGAGACCGTCGGCCGGCGTGTTGGCGACGAGGTCGTCGGCGGTCCGGCGCGCCCGCTGGGCCGCGATGACGAGGCCGCCGTACTCCTCGAAGCTGTCCGGGTCGCACAGATCCTCGATGTTCTCTCGTGCCGTCCGTCGCCCACCCGCGTGCCGGCGCTCGGTCGCCGTCGTCCGGCCGTCGTCGAGCGTGGCCGCGACGCGCTCCCGCAGCTCGGCCAACTCGGGACGTATGACGCCCCCGGACGCTGGGGCCGCCCCCGCCGCCGCCGCCGCCGTCGCCGCCGCCCCCGCCGCCGGTCCCGTCGCCTCGTCGATCCGCACGAGCACGTCCCCGGCCTGCACCGCGTCGCCGGCCGAGACAGCGACCGAGTCCACCGTCCCGGGCGCCGCTGCCTCGAAGACGTGCTCCATCTTCATGGACTCGACCACGAGGAGGACGGCACCGGCCGGGACCACATCGCCCGCAGTGACTGCCACGCGGAGCACGGTGCCGGCGAAGGGCACCGTGAGCTCGGTCAGCCCTCCCACAGGGGTGTGCGCACCTCGAAGCCGACGTCGGTGCCCCAGGTGTTGCGGTAGGCGACCTCGTGGACCGGGCGCCGGGGGGCAACACCCCAGGTGCCCGTCGGGTAGCCGAAGCTCACCGTGCCCGAGAGGATCCACCCCTCGTCGGTGGGGATCTCCAGGATCTCGAATGTCTCGGTCGGGTGGAAGAACTGCAGCAGCGCGGTCAGGCAGCTGCCGACACCCTCGGCCCGGGCCGCGAGCATGGCGTTCCAGACCGCGGGGTAGATGGAGCCGCCCGTGGGGTCGTACTGGCTGAACGGGAACAGGAACAAGGGCACCGTCTCGAAGTTGTCGGCCAGCCATTGCGCCGAGCGCTGCACCTTGAACATCTGCACGGACTCGGGTGCCTCGGGGTCGGCGTGGGCGGCCTCGAGCTGGTCCTTGTAGACCGTCGTCCAGAGCTCGCCCATGGCGTGCTGGTAGAGAGGTGCGAGGGCCGCCTTCTTGGCGGGCTCGTCGACCAGGAGGAAACGCCAGTTCTGCTGGTTGCCCCCCGAGGGGGCCCGGACCGCCGCATCGAGGATGCGGGCCTGCACTTCGTAGGGGATCGGGTCGGGTCGGACCCGTCGCATCGCACGCGTCGTGTACAGCGCTTCGTGGAGATCCATACGACCGGCACCTTACGTCGCCGGGATGGTCCCGTGAGAGCTGATCAGCCGATGGCCGGGGCGCAGATGTTCGGATCGGTAGCGAAGTCCTGCCCCTTGTTGTAGGGGCCGTAGGCCCCCGGCGGTGCCACCCACACGTGGCCGGCCGAGTCGTACTCAATGACGTAGTACTTCGTTCCGGGTGGGCTCGGCAGGAAAGGGCCACCGTCCGACGCCGCCGTGAGTGGTTGGAAGTTGGCGGCATACGTGGCCGCGCTCCACGCCGCCGGCGGGGAGGGGAAGACGCCCTTCTCCGCCATGTAGGTGTCGAGAGCCTCGGTGAGCGTCTGGGCGTCGGAGACACACGTGGCGAGCTCCGCCGGGTTCTGCTCGGGCACGGTGACAGACGATGTCGTGCTGGTGCTCGTGCTCGACGATGAGGACGTGGTGGTCGTCGAGCTGCAGGCGGGGATGCAGGCGAGGAGCGCGGCGGCGCCGATCACCAGCCCCGCTGTCGCTCCGGCGCGCCGCTTCCCGCACGACGTTGCGCCATGTCGTTCTGCCCCCTGGAGCACCTCGTCTCCTCCGCCTCCGACTGCGCCGGGAACATCATGGCACCACTCCGATGCGCCGATGCGCCGATGCGTCAGGCGTCAGGCGGGAGCGCCCTCGTTCACCGCCTGCAGCCGCTCCAGCGCGTCGATGTAGTCCTCGACCATCCCGAGCACGACATCCTTGGTCCGCCGCACCGACGTCGCGGCGCCGATGATCTGGCCGGCGGGGTTGAAGTTCACGTCCCGCGCCTCTTCGGGGAAGGCGTGCCCACGCGACACGCAGTCGATGGCGACCATCATCTGCAGCGGCATGCCGAGCGGCTTGGGGTTGCCCGGCGCCTCCCAGGCATCCGTCCAGTCGTTCTTCAGCAGCCGACAGGGCTTGCCGGTGAACGAGCGCGAGCGCACCGTGTCGCGCGACGTCGCCTTCAGGTAGGACTCCATCTGCTTCGGCGGCACGTCGGCTTCCTCCACCGTCAGCCACAACGAGCCCGTCCAGACGCCCGCGGCGCCCATGACCATGGCGGCCGCCATCTGGCGTCCCGACCCCACACCGCCGGCGGCGAGCACCGGCAGGGGAGCGACCGCGTCGATGACCTCGGGCCACAAGACGATGGAGCCCACGTCGCCCGTGTGCCCGCCGCCCTCCGAGCCCTGGCAGATGACGATGTCGACGCCGGCGGCCTTGTGGTTCAACGCGTGCTTCACCGAACCGGCCAGCGCGGCGATCAGCATCCCGTGCTCGTGCACCTGCTCGATCACGTCGTCGGGCGGCGTGCCCAAGGCATTGGCCACCAGCGCCACCTTGTCGTGGCGCAGGATGACCTCGACGAGCGGCGCCGCCGTGGCCGCGGTCCAGCCGAGCAGCTCGCGCCGGGGCCCGCCCTCTATCTCGGGCACGCCGTGGTCGGCCAGGATCTTCTTGGCGAAGTTGCGGTGCTCGTCGGGGATCATCGCCCGCAGCTCCTCCTCGAGCTTCACCGGGTCGAGCTCTCCCATGCCCTCGTACTTGCCGGGGATGACGATGTCGACCCCGTAGGGGCGGTCGCCCACGTGCTCGTCGAGCCACGTCAGCTCGACCTCGAGCTCCTCGGCGCTGAACCCGACCGCGCCCAGCACGCCGAGGCCCCCGGCGTTGCTCACCGCGGCGGCGACGTCACGGCAGTGGGTGAAGGCGAAGATCGGGAACTCGATACCGAGGCGTTCGCACAGTTCGTTGTGCATGGGGGTTCCTCCTCATTGGGACTTCGTCGCCATTTGCCACGAAGATTGCGACCGGTTGCCCGGGGCGCCCCCGGGAACTAGAACAGATTCTACTTTTCATCGGCCGGCCGCGCAGATCCGGCCCGGAGACAGCCCCGCCGCCATCGGGAGGAGCAGCCAGCATGCCCATACGCACCGACCCGGTGCTCCCCGAGGAGGACTGGCAGCTCCGTCTCGACGTCCCCGAGGACGGCTCGGGCGTCGGCACGCTCACGCTCGACTACCCCGAGAAGCTGAACATGTGGTCGTGGGAGGCCACGCGGCAGCTGGGCGTGCTCGCCGACCGCGCCCGCTTCGATGACCGCATCCGCGTCCTCCTGGTCAAGGCCGAGGGTCGGGCCTTCTGTGCCGGTGTCGATCTCGGCATGCCCGAGGACCGGGTCACGGGCCGCTCGCCGGCCGAGAAGGTGCGCAACTACTACGAGGGCATCCGCTGGGTGCACGAGCGCTTCCGCGTCTTCCACGACCTGCCGCAGCCGATCGTGTGCGCCGTGCAGGGATACTGCCTCGGCTTCGGGTTCGAGCTCGCGCTGATGTGCGACATCCGGGTGGCGGCCGACGACGCGCTCTTCGCCCTGCCCGAGGCGCAGGTCGGCGTGTCCATCGACGCCGGCGGCGACCTCCGGCTGGCCCACGAGATCGGGGCCGGCCACGCCAAGCTGCTGGCGCTGACGGGCCGTCGCATCACGGCGGCGGAGGCCGGGCGCCTCGGGATTGTGCAGCAGGTGACGACCCGCGAGGAGCTCGTGCCGACGGCGGCCGCCATCGCCGCCGAAATCGCGGCCAACGCGCCGCTCGCCGTGCAGTCGATCAAGCGCACCATTGACGCCTTCGCCTACCGCGGCCTGTCCGAGGCGCTGCGCTTCGAGGCGTTGAGCGCGTCGGTCGAGTTCGTCAGCGAGGACATGCCGGCGGGCTACGCGGCCAAGGCCAAGAAGCAGCAGGCCGAATTCGAGGGCAAGTAGCCGCGGTGGGACTGCCGGAGCCGCCGCCGGCGGGGTCGCCCTTCCTCCCCGCCGACACCTTCGCCGGGACGACGGCCATCGTGACCGGGGCGGGCACGGGCCTCGGGCGGGCCATCGCCGTGGAGCTGGCGCGGGCGGGCGCTGCCATCGGGGTCATCTCCCGCTCGGAGGAGCACCGCCTGGCCGGCGTCGCCGCCGTGGAGGCCGTGGGCGGCCGCGCCGCGCACGCGGCGGCGGACATCCGCGAGCCCGAGCAGATCGCCGAGGCCTTCGAGTCCGTGGAGCAGGCGCTCGGGCCGCCCACGGTCCTCGTGAACAACGCTGCGGCCAACTTCCCCGTGCTCGCGGCGTCCATGCGGCCCAACGCGTTCCGGTCGGTGACCAACATCGTGCTGGACGGGACGTTCTTCTGCAGCCAGGAACTGCAGCGCCGGCTGGTGGCGCGGGACGCCGGGGGCGCCATCGTCAACATCTTGGCCACGCAGTCGTTCACGGGCGGGCCGGGCATGGCACACAATGCCGCCGCCAAGGCGGGCGTCGGCAACCTCACGAAGTCGCTGGCGGTCGAGTGGGCGCCCGACGGCATTCGGGTCAACGCGCTGGCGCCGGGACTGTTCCCCCACGAGGACATGCGCGACGACCTCAAGGCTTTGCGCCCCGAGGGGGAGTCGGTCGACGCCAGGAGGAGTCCGGCGGGGCGGCTCGGCCGCCTGCACGAATTGGGCTGGGCCGTCACCTGGCTCTGCTCGCCCTACGCGGCGTTCGTCACCGGCCACACGCTGGTGGTGGACGGCGCCAACTGGCTCCGGAGGGATTTCGTGATGCCCGAGTTCACCCCCGTGGCTGATCAGCTGTCGCAGGTGCTGCGCCCGACCGACTGATCAGGCGATCTGCTCCTCCTCCTGCTCCTGGTCCGCGAACTGGGTGCGGTAGAGCTCGGCGTAGAGGCCGTTCTCGGCCAGAAGGCTGGCGTGGGTCCCGCGCTCGACGATGCGGCCCCCGTCGATCACCAGCAGCTCGTCGGCCTCGCGCACCGTGGAGAGGCGGTGCGCGATGACGAGGGAGGTGCGGCCGGCCAGCGTCTCGCGCAGCGCGCGCTGCACGGCCGCCTCGGACTCGGAGTCCAGGTGCGCCGTGGCCTCGTCCAGCACGACGATGTCGGGCGCCTTGAGGAGCAGCCGGGCCAGTGCGACACGCTGCTTCTCGCCACCCGAGAGCCGGTAGCCCCGCTCGCCGATGACGGTGTCGAGGCCGTCGGGCAGCTCGCCGACCAGATGCCCGATCTGGGCCTGGGCCAGCGCATCGAGGACGTCGGCCTCGCTCGCCTCGGGACGGGCGTACATGAGGTTGGCCCGCAACGTGTCGTGGAAGAGGTGGGGGTCCTGGGTCACCACGCCGACCGCGTCGCGCACCGAGGCCATGCTGGCGTGCCGCACGTCGATGCCGCTCAGCCGCACCGACCCGGCCGTCACGTCGTAGAGGCGCGGCACCAGGTTCGAGATGGTCGTCTTCCCCGCCCCCGACGGGCCCACCAATGCCACCATGTGGCCGGGCTCGACGGTGAACGAGACGTCGTGGAGGACTTCCCCGCGCTGGCCGGCCTCGAGCACGGCCACCGACTCGAGCGAGGCCAGCGACACCTCTTCGGCGCTCGGGTACGTGAAGTCCACATCCTCGAACGCGATGGAGGCGCGGCCCCGCGGGACGTCGACGGCGTCGTGGTCCTCTTCGATCATGGGCTCGATGTCGAGGACCTCGAAGATCCGCTCGAAGGAGACGAGGGCGGTCATGACGTCGAGATTGACGTTCGAGAGCTGGGTCAGCGGCTGGTAGAGGCGCGTCAGGTAGCTGGCCAGCGCGACGACGGTACCGACCTGCAGCTCACCGTGGATCGCGGCGATACCGCCGAAGCCGTAGACGAGCGCCGTGGCCAGCGCCGCCGTCAGGGTGAGCGAGACGAGGAACACGCGCGAGTAGGTGGCCTGCGAAATGCCGATGTCGCGCACGCGGCCGGCCTTCGTGTCGAAGGACTGGGCCTCGGACTCGGGGTGGCCCATGAGCTTGACCAGCATCGCCCCTCCTACCTGGAAGCGCTCCTGCATGATCATGTTCATTTCGCTGTTGAGGTTGTACCCCTCTTTGGTGAGCGAGCCGATGCGTTGCCCCACGAAGCGGCCCGGGATCAGGAACACGGGGACGAGGATGAGTGCGGCCAGGGTGATCTTCCAGCTCAGGAAGAACATGGCGCCGAGCACGATCACCACGGTGACGAAGTTGCCGACGACGTTGGAGAGGAGGTCGGTGAAGGCCTGTTGCGCGCCGATCACGTCGTTGTTGAGCCGGCTGACCAGCGCGCCGGTCTGCGTGCGGGAGAAGAAAGCCAGCGGCATGCGCTGAATATGCCGGAACACCTTGGAGCGCATGTCGAAAATGAGGCTCTCGCCGATGTAGGCCGAGATGCGCCGCTCCGTGAGGACGAGGCCGGCGTCGGCCACAGCGAGGATCGCCACCAGGACCGCCAGCTGGACCACCAGGCTGGAGTCCTTCTTCAGGATCCCGTCGTCGATGAGGGCGCGCAGGATGAGGGGGTTCACCGCGCTGATGGCCGCGTCCACGATCACGATGGGCAGGAAGACAGCCAGGATCTTGCGGTACGGGACGGCGAACGTGAGCATGCGCCGCGCCGTGCCCTTCTTGACCCGGTGCTGCAGGACGGCGCGGTCCTGGCGCACGGAGCGCATGCCGCCCCAGCCGCCGCCGCGGCCGCCGCCTCCCATGCCGTGGCCGCGCATACTCATGCCTGCAACCTACTGTCGGCGCCTCGCTGCTCTGGTCAGTCAGGCCGACCCGCCGACGGCGTGGACGCCGCCGTCGACGTGCAGGATCTCCCCCGTGGTCATCGGGAACAGGTCGCTGAAGAGGGCGAGGCAGGCCTTGGCCACGGCCGTGGAGTCGTGGATGTCCCAGCCGAGCGGCGCCCGGTCGGCCCAGGTGTCCTCGAAGGCGCCGAATCCCGGAATCGACTTGGCGGCCATGGTGCGGACGGGCCCCGCCGCCACCAGATTCACCCGGATGCCGCGGGGTCCGAGCTCCTTGGCGAGATAGCGCGACAACGACTCGAGGCCCGCTTTGGCCACGCCCATCCAGTCGTAGACGGGCCACGCCACGGACGCATCGAAGTCGAGGCCGACGACGGATGCGCCGCCGTCGGATCCCGCCGCCTGGAGGAGCGGGAGGAACGCGTCGATGAGCGCCTTGAGCGAATACGTCGAGATGTGGAGCGCCGTCGAGACGTCGTCCCAATCGGCGGCGAACATCCCGTTGCCCAGGCACTCGGGCGGCGCGAAGCCGATGGCGTGGAGCAGGCCGTCCAGGCGATCCCAGCGCGCAGCGAGGGCGGCGCCCGCCGCCTGCAGCTGCTCGGGCGAGGTGACGTCGATCTCGAGGACCTCGGCCTCGCGGGGGAGCTTGCGCGCCGTGCGCCGGGTCAGCGAGAGGGCGCGCCCGGCACCCGACAGCACGATGTCGGCCCCCTCCTCCTGCGCCAGGCGGGCGACGGAGAAGGCCAGCGAGGCGTCGGTGAGAACGCCCGTGATGAGCAGCCGCTTGCCGTCGAGGAGTCCCACTGCGCCAGGAGGTTATGCGAAGGTAGGGGCGTGCACGTGGGAATCCTCGGTGGGACCGGTCCGGCCGGGCGCGGGGTCGCGGTGCGGCTGGCCGAGGCGGGCATCCGGGTCACGCTGGGCTCACGCGACGCGGAGCGGGCAGCCACGGTGGCGGGTGAGGTGGTGGCCCGCTGGCCCGACAGCGACCTGGCCCTTGGCGGGGCAGACAACGCCGGGGCCGCCGAAGCGGACCTCGTCGTCCTGGCCACGCCGTGGGACAGCGCCATCGCCACGGTGCGCTCCCTGCGCGAGCCCCTGGGCGGCAAGGTCGTGGTCTCCATGGTGAACGCGCTGGTCAAGGAGGGGCGCGAGATGCTCGCCCTTATCCCTCCCCGGGGCTCCATGGCCGCAGCCGTGCAGGCCGCCCTGCCGCAGAGCCTGGTGGCGGCCGCCTTCCACCACCTGCCGGCCTCGGAAATGGAAAACCTCGAATCGGGGTTGGAAGCTGATGTGCTCGTGTGCTCGGACCATCCGGAGGCGACCGTGATGACGCTCACCCTCGTGGAGCAGATGCCGGGCCTGCGGCCCCTCGACGCCGGCAGCCTGAACCAGGCCGCGGCGATCGAGGCGTTCACCGCCGTCTGTATCACCCTCAACATCAAGCACAAGGCGCATTCGACGCTGAGGATCGCTGGTCTGTAGCTGTGCGGTTGTACGACACGGCGCGTGGGGAGATCGTCGAGCTCGAGGCCGGGCCGCTCGTGACGATGTACTCGTGCGGGATCACCCCGTACGACTCGGCGCACCTGGGGCACGCCGCCGTCTACCTGTACTTCGACATGCTGCAGCGCCGCCTGCGCGACGGCGGGCACGAGACGAAGTGCGTCCGCAACGTCACCGACGTCGACGACGACATCCTGCGCAAGGCCCGTGAGCTCGGCGTGCACTATCTCGACCTGGCGGCCGAGGAGATGGCGCGCTTCGACGCCGAGATGGGGCTCCTCAACCTCCTGCCGGTGTACGCAGAGCCGCGGGCCACCTCGGCCATTTCGGAGATCCTCTCGTTGATCGGCGCCGCACTCGAGCGGGGTTACGCGTACGAGTCCGGCGGGTCGGTCTACTTCAGCGTGGCCGCCTTCCCCGAATTCGGTCGCATCAGCGGCTACGACCGGGAGCGCATGCTGGTGCTGGCGGCCGAGCACGGCGGCCGCCCGGAGGACCCCAACAAGCGGGACCCGCTCGACTTCGTGTTGTGGCAGCCGTCGCTGCCCGACGAGCCGGCCTGGGAGTCGCGTTGGGGCCCGGGCCGGCCGGGTTGGCACATTGAGTGCTCCGCCCTCGCGCTGCGTGAGCTGGGTGAGACGATCGACATCCACGGCGGCGGCCGCGATCTGGTGTTCCCCCATCACGAGTGCGAGGCGGCGCAGTCCGAGTCGGTGACGGGCGAGCGCTTCGTGCGGCTGTGGTTCCACGTCGGCCTGGTCGGGCTGGGTGGGACGAAGATGTCGAAGTCGCTCGGCAACCTGGTCTTCGTCGGCGACCTGTGCAAGGAGTGGGACCCGGCGGCCGTGCGCCTCGCCCTGCTCGCGCACCACTACCGGGAGGACTGGGACTGGCGCACCGACGAGGAGATGCCGGCGGCGGCGGCGCGCCTGGCACTGTGGCGCAGCGCACCGGACGACGGCGGCGGGTCGGCCGGCCTGGCGGCCGTGCGGGCAGCGCTCGACGCCGACCTCGACACGCCCGCCGCGTTGCGCGCCCTCGACGACGAGGCCACGGCCGGCCGGTCGGTCGCCGCCGGGGCGCGTCTCCTCGGCGTCACGCTCTGATCGACGTGGGCCAGGCCCGAGAGGGTCGTCCGGTACCCTTGGTGGACCACCAACGGAGTCCGGACCAGGCAAAACCGGCCGGCGGACCAGGAAAGGAAGCGCGATGCCAGGCGTCATCTCAGTTGATCTTCCCGATGGCTCGACGCGGGAGTTGACTGAGGGCACGACGGGCCTGGAGCTCGCCCAATCCATCGGTTCCCGCCTGGCCAAGGCGGCCGTCCTCGTGACCGTCGACGGACGCGAGGTGGATCTCGAGCTGCCGCTGCCCGACGGCGCGCGGGTCGCCATCGTCACCGCGGACTCCGACGCCGGCCGCGAGGTGCTGCGCCACTCGACCGCGCACGTCCTGGCCCAGGCGGTCCGGCGGCTCTGGCCCGGGGCGAAGTACGCCATCGGGCCGGTGATAGAGAACGGCTTCTACTACGACTTCGAGCTGCCGGACGGCGCCCACTTCAGCGACGACGACCTGGACCGCATTGACGCGGAGATGCGGCTGATCGTCAAGGAGAACCAGCCCTTCGTCCGCCACGTGCACACGCTGGAGGAGGGGCTCGAGATCTTCGCCGATCAGCCCTTCAAGCAGGAGATCATCGAGGCCGTCGGGATCGGGGCCGACGAGATCGACGCCGCCGGCACCGAGGTCAGCACCTACCGCAACACCGACGCCTTCATCGACCTGTGCCGCGGGCCGCACGTGCCCTCGACCGGGCGGCTGGGCCACTTCAAGCTCATGCGCGTGGCGGGGGCGTACTGGCGCGGCGACGAGAAGCGCGAGCAGCTCCAGCGCATCTACGGGACGGCGTGGGAGTCGGAGAAGGCGCTGGCCGCCTATCTGCACCAGCTCGAAGAGGCCGAGCGGCGCGACCACCGCAAGCTCGGAGCCGAGCTCGACCTCTTCAGCTTCCCCGAGGAGATCGGGTCGGGCCTGGCCGTCTTCCACCCGAAGGGCGGCACCATCCGCCGCCTGATGGAGGAGTACTCGCGCCAGCGCCACGTGGAGTCGGGCTACGACTTCGTCAACTCGCCCCACATCACCAAGAGCGCCCTCTTCGAGCAGTCGGGCCACCTGGACTGGTTCGCCGAGGGGATGTACCCGCCCATGGAGCTCGACGGCGGGCAGCAGTACTACCTGAAACCCATGAACTGCCCGTTCCACATCCTCGTCTACAAGAGCCACCAGCGCTCTTACCGCGAGCTGCCGATGCGGCTCTTCGAGTTCGGGACGGTCTACCGCTACGAGAAGTCCGGCGTGCTGCAGGGCCTCACCCGTGTGCGCGGCATGACCCAGGACGACGCCCACATCTTCTGCACCCGCGAGCAGATGGACGTCGAGCTCGTCCGCACGCTGCACTTCGTGCTCGACCTGTTGCGCGACTACGGGCTCAACGAGTTCTACCTGGAGCTGTCGACCAAGCCGCCGGGCAAGGCGGTCGGCTCCGACGAGGACTGGCAGGTCGCCACCGAGGCGCTACGGGCAACCGCGCTGGAGATGGGCCTCGACCTCGTGATGGACGAGGGCGGTGGAGCCTTCTACGGGCCCAAGATCTCGGTGCAGGCCCGCGACGCCATCGGCAGGACGTGGCAGATGTCGACGGTGCAGCTCGACTTCCAGCTGCCGCACCGCTTCGGGCTGGAGTACATCGGCGCCGACAACCAACGCCATCAGCCGATCATGATCCACCGGGCGCTGTTCGGCTCGGTGGAGCGCTTCATGGCGGTCCTCATTGAGCACTACGCGGGTGCGCTGCCGACGTGGTTGAGCCCCGAACAGGTGCGCGTCATACCCGTGACCGATGCGCACGCCGACTACGCGCAATCCGTCGTCGACGGCTGTGCCAAGGCGGGACTGCGGGCGTCGGCGGAGGGCAGTGGCGAGAAATTGGGGGGACTGATCCGCCGGGCCAAGATGACCAAGATCCCCTACATCCTCGTGGTGGGGGACCAGGACGTGGCGGCCGGGACGGTGGGCGTGAACCGGCGCGGCTGGACGACCAAGCCCGAGCAGGGCGTGCCCCTCGACGACCTCGTCACCGAGGTCGTCGACGAGGTCGGCCGCAAGGGTCTCCCCGAGGACAGGGCGCCCGCCGCGGCGAACGAGTCGAGCGCGCGGCGGGTTGCGCCGTGAGCCTCGAACACCTCTGGGCCGGGTGGCGCCGGGAGTACATCGTCGAGGCGACGGAGCGGGAGCGCCGGGGCGACATCTCCCAGGAAGCCGCCGACTGCGTGTTCTGCCGGCTGGCCGCCAGCGGCCCGCCCTCGGAGGACAATCTCGTCGTGTGGCGCGGCGAGGCGGCCTTCGTCGTACTGAACGCATACCCCTACGCCAGCGGGCACGTCCTCGTCCTGCCCCTGCGGCATGTCGGGTCACTGGCCGACCTCACCGCCGGTGAGTCCAGCGAATTGTGGGCGGCCACGGAGGCATCGGTGGCGGCGATCGAGGCCGCCTACGGGCCCGACGGCCTCAACATGGGCTCCAACCTCGGCCGGGCGGCGGGCGCGGGCATCCCGGCGCACCTCCATCTCCACGTCCTGCCGCGCTGGTCCGGCGACACCAACTTCATGACGTCGGTGGCCGAGACGCGGGTCATGCCCGAGACGCTGCAGCTCTCCTGGAAGAGGCTCACCGACGCCTGGCCCAGCTAGCGCGCCGCCCGAGGGGCCCGACGTGCCCGCGGGGCCGGGGGGCGCCGTGGGGACGCGCCCCGATGGAGCCCCGCCTGGCGGCCAGGGACCCGTCCCCGCACCTTCACCGGCACCGGCACCGGCACCGGGGCCCGCCGCCCCCGCGCCTTCGAGCACGGGCCGACAGCGCGTGCGCCGCGGCCTCCGGAGGGCATGGCCGGCTGCCCGCATCATCATCGGCTTCGCCCTCGTCGGGGTCGCTCTCTGGGTGCTCTCCTCCAAGACCTCCGAGCTCGAGGGCTTCGGGACCGTCTTTCGCAACTTCGACTGGTGGTGGGTGCCGCCCGCGGTGGTGGCCGAGATCGGCTCCTACTTCTGTTTCGCCGCCATGCAATTCGAGCTTCTCAAAGCGGGCCACCTGCGGGCGCCGTGGAGTCCGTTGGTCAAGCTGACGTTCGCGTCGCAGGCCATCACGAACTCGCTCCCCATCGGCAACGCCTTTTCCTCGGTCTACGGCTTCCGCTGGTTCCGTCGCTTCGGCGCCGACAACACGCTGGCCGTCTGGGCGCTCGTCGGCACGCTCGTGGCGGCGTCGGTGAGCCTGTCCCTGCTCGCCATCCTCGGGTTGGGCGTGGCGACCCAAGAGGGGGCCTCTCTCGACCTCGTGCCCGTCCTCATCGGCACGTTCATCGTCCTGCTCGGAATCGGGTCGCTCTTCGTCTACGAGCGTCCCCTCCACGCCCTGCTCTCGTGGGCGCTCAAGTTCTCCGTGGCCCTCACCGGCAGGCCCCGGGGCGACACCGTGGCTCTGATCGACAGGGTGGTCGCCTGGATGACGGCAGTGCGCCTCAACTGGACCCAGATCGGGCGCATCATCGCATGGGGCACCATCAATTGGCTGCTCGACTGCGCCTGCTTCGCCATGATGTTCCTCGCCCTGGACGTCCCGATCCCGTGGAAGGGGCTCCTGCTCGCGTACGGGGCGGGCCAGCTGGCAGCCTCGCTGCCCATCACCCCGGGCGGCCTCGGCGTCGTCGAGGGCTCCATCACGGTGGCGCTGGTCGCCTTCGGCGGCCCGGAGGCGAGCACGGCCTATGCCGTCCTGTTGTACCGGCTCATCAGCTTCTGGATGATCCTGGTGGTCGGGTGGCTCTTCATCGGACAGCTGGCGCTCCAGGTCCGCCGGGGCCGTTGGCCCCGTCAGGCTCTCTCGAGCGAGGTCGAGGCCGGACCCGTGGCCTACGAGGCGCCGACGCAGTCGGCCGCGCTCGGGGGTGCCGAGTGAGGCCGATGCTTCACCGCAACCGGGTCGGCGCCCTGGCCGCCGGCCTCGTCCTGGCGGCCTCGTTGCTGGCGTCCTGCTCGTCCGCCCGGACCGACTCGGGCACCGCCGCCGACTCGTGCTACCTGGCTCTACCGACGGCAGCCAAGGCGGTCGGCGGCCACGGGCACCTCGAGGGCGTGCGCAAGTACAGCCTGAGCAACCTGCACAGCATCGCCCCGAAGCTCTACGGCCGGTTGGCCGACGACGTGTCGAAGAAGCAAGCGATCTGCATCGCCGGGTACTCGGGACATTTCACCTCGTCGGAGGTGTCGAAACCGCTCGGGCACCGGGCGGGCACGCTGGCCGTGGCCGTGGTGACGACACCCGGCAACCGCCTGCTGGGCACGCTCGTCCTCAGCAAAATCCCGGTGCGCTTCCAACACACGTTCCCGTTCCTGGGATGATCAGCCCGCCAGGGTAGGGATCGACGCCGCCAGATGCTCGGGCACGGCGTCGTAGCGCTCGTGCGCCACGGTGAAGGAGCCCCGCCCGCCGGTCAGCGCCCGCAGGTCGACCGCGTAGCGGGTGAGCTCGGCTGTTGGTGCCGTGGCGGTGACGGTCTGGGAGCCCGCGTCGGCGGCGGCCTCGGTCCCGACGATGCGGGCCCGCCGGGAGTGCAGATCACCGAGCACGTCGCCCTGGCACTCGGCCGGGACGGTGATCTCCAGCCGCGAAATCGGCTCCAGCACGATCGGACCCGCCTCCGCCATGGCCGCCCGCACGGCCAGCGCCGCGGCCATCTTGAAGCTGACCTCGTTGGAGTCCACCGAGTGCGCCTTGCCGTCGTCCACGGTGACGGCGATGTCGACCACCGGGTAGCCGTGGATGCCGCCGGCGTCGAACGTCTCGAGCACGCCCTTCTCGACGGCGGGGATGTACTGGCGCGGGATCGCGCCGCCGACCACCTCGTCCCGGAAGACGAAGCCCTCGCCGCGGCCGAGTGGCTCCAGGCGGAGGTGGCAGACGCCGAACTGCCCGTGGCCGCCCGACTGCTTCTTGTGCTTGCCCTCCGCATCCGCCTGGCGGGTGATCGTCTCGCGATAGGGGATGCGCAGCTCCTCGCGTTCGACGTGGACGTTGCACTTGCGGTCGAGCCGCTCGAGCGTGACGGCCAGGTGCACCTCGCCGCTCACGGCGAGGATCGTCTGGCGCGTCTCGTCGTCGCGGGTCACGCTCAGCGACGGGTCTTCGTCCACCAGCCGATGCAGCGCCGACATGAGCTTGTCGTCGTCGGCCGCGTCGCGGGCTTCACCGCCACCCGGAGCGCCGGCGCGGGCAGCGTGGGCGGCGGCACCACGACGGG
>CAWKKE010000009.1:0-102695 GCA_963850185.1 uncultured Acidimicrobiaceae bacterium | reverse complement strand
GATGCGGAGTTTCATGAGCTCAAGTTAACCGCCGCTCCCCGAGAGCGGGCAGACTCGCACATGGAAATCGACCTCATCTTCCCCCAGTCCGAAGCGGGCGGCGACCCTGGCGCGGTCGCGCGCCATTGGGCAGGCCGTCTCCGACCTGGGCTACACGCACCTGGCCGCCTACGACCACGTGCTCGGCGGCGACACAGCTGTGCTCGGCGACCTCGGTGGCCCGTACACCATCGACACCACCTTCCGCGAGCCGCTGCTGATGTTTTCCTACGTCGCCGGGTTCACCGACCTCGCCTTCGCCACCTCCATCCTCATCGGGCCGCAACGCCAGACAGCGCTGCTGGCCAAGCAGGCGGCCGAGCTCGACCTGCTCTGCGGCGGCCGCTTCCGGCTCGGGCTCGGCATCGGCTGGAACAAGCTCGAGTACGACGCGCTCGGCGTCCCGTTCGAGGAGCGGACCGCCATTCTGGAGGAGCAGGTCGCTGTGCTGCGGGCCTGTGGACCCAATGGAGTGTCACCATCGACGGCCGCTACCACCACATCCGGGCCTCGGGGATCGCGCCGCCGCCGGTACAGCGACCGATCCCGATCTGGATCGGCGGCCACGCCCCCGCCGCGCTACGCCGGGTGGGCCGCATCGCCGACGGCTGGTTCCCCATGGTCCGGCCCGGCGGCGGCCTGGAGGCGGCGCTCGAGCACATCCGCGAGGGCGCGGCCGAGGTGGGGCGGACGTGTCGAACCTGCAGTTCGAGGGCAGGCTCGAGTACTCGGTCCGCGACCACGACAAAATCGCCGAGCACGCCCGGCGCTGGGAGGCGGCGGGGCCAGCCACCTGTCGGTGAACACCATGCACGCCGATCTCCCCGACACGGACGCACATATCGCCGCACTCGAGGAGATGGCCGAACTCCTGCTGTAGGCGGGGACCGGTCCGGAGCCACCCCCGGCTTTGAGAGGATGGGGGGGTGAGCGACCACAGCGGCTACCCGGCGCGCCCCCGGGGTGGTACCACGGACCCCGCCGGCGGCCCGGGTCAGCGCTGGTGGGACGGCTACGCCTGGACCGGATGCCACGGTGCTGCCCCAGCACCCTCCGCCGCCGCCGTGGGCCGACGCGGCCGCGCCGCAGGGTCCGCCCTCGCAAGTGGCGCCGTGGGCCGTGGCCTCGGAGCGGCTGAACACGTTCACCACGACGCAACTGGTGGACGACGAGCGCGGCATGGTCCCGTGGCCCGGTTCGCGGTGGCCGTTCCGGGCGTCTACTACCTCGTCACCCTTCTCCTCCAGCGGGTCGAACGCGCGACCAGCTGCGGTCCGCCGGCCACCAGTTCCGGATCGACTTCCACGACGCGGAGCACGGCAACACGCCGCCGCCGTACCACGCCCCGAGCAACTCGTTGACGCCGATCGGCCTCCTTGTCGGTCTGCTGACGGTGGTCGCGGTGGTCTTCGCCTGCATCTGGCAGCACAGGGCCGCGTCGGCCGGACGGGCGCTCGACATCCCGTCCCAGTTCTCGCCGGCCTGGGGCGTCGGGTCCTGGTTCGTGCCGGTCGTCAACCTTGGATGCCCTACCGCGCCGTGCGGGACTGCCTCCCCCCGGCACCCGCACCGGCCCCGGGTGCTGCACTGGTGGATCGCCTGGCTCCTCGCGGGTTCCTGAGCTTCGGCGGCCGCCGCCTTCGCCCTCTTCTCGACCGGGAGCGGCCCTCGTCCTGTCCATCCCGGCTGCGCTGGCGTGCCTGGCCGTCATCGCCTGGGCGCCCGGCATCGTGCTGGCCATCGCGGCCGCCCATCAGGAGGCCTGGCACGCAGGCGGCGGACCGGGGTGTTGCAGGCCTGAGCCACGCCAGGCTGGATCGCAGCCTGAGGCTGGGCGCAACCCGAACTTACGAACTGTTCACCTGGGGATTGCGCTGCTGTTGCCTGGCGTTCACCTTGCCTCGCTACGGTCCAGCTAGTGGCTGATGGCGAGATCACCCAGGCAAGTCACAAACCCGTTACGACCGAGGCCCAGTCCGATGTCGACCAGTCGCTGCAGGCCCTCGATCCCGACGCCACCCGCCCCGAGTGTGTCATGCGGTCGATGAACCTGAACCTCGGCTTCTCCGGTCGCATCGTGCTGAACGACGTCAACGTCTAGCTGAAGCGCGGCTCCATCACGGCGCTGATCGGCCCGACCGGTTCGGGAAAGTCCACCTTCCTGCGCACGCTCAACCGCATGAACGACCGCGTGCCCGGCTTCATGCGCGAGGGCGACGTCACGCTCGACGAAGAGAGCCTGTGGGCGCAGCACGTCGACCTGCTGACCTTGCGCCGGCGCGTCGGCATGCTGTTCCAGCGTCCGAACCCGTTCCCGATGTCGATCAAGGACAACGTCGTCGCCGGCGTGAAGGCGCACCGCATCGCCAAGGGCAAGCAGCTCGACGTGGTGTGCGAGCGCCGCCTCACCGAGGTCGGGCTGTGGGACGCGGTCAAGGACCGCCTGAACGACTCGCCGTTCCGCCTGTCGGGCGGCCAGCAGCAGCTGCTCTGCCTGGCGCGCGCGCTCGCCGTCGGACCCGAGGTCCTGCTGCTCGACGAGCCGACCTCGTCGCTCGACCCGGTGACGACGGAGTCCATCGAGGCACTGCTCAAGACGCTGGCGCCCGCGCTGACCCTGATCGTGGTGACCCACAACCTGGGCCAGGCCATGCGCGTCTCGGACCAGACGATGTTCTTCTACCAGGGGGCACTGGTGGAGTACGGAGCGACCGACGACCTGTTCAACAGGCCGCCGCACCCCGACACCGAGCGCTACGTCACGGGACGGATGGGCTAGGCGACGATCCGGACCCCGAGAGGGGGCGGAGTCCAGTGCACAACACAAGCCGCATCAACCGGTTCAACCAGAGCAACACCAACCAAACCCACATCACAAGGAGAGAACCTGTGACAAAACTGATGAGCGCGACGCGACTGCGGGCGAGGATTCATCGCCGCTGCGGCGGTCGGGGCTCGCGCTGAGCTCGGTCGTCCTCAGCACGGCGGCCTCGGCGAGCCGTCAAGCTGCCCGCGCGGCGGCGTGGAGAAGCCGCCCGGCGGCACGGTGACCGAGACGGGGAGCACCCTGCTCTACCCGCTCTTCAACCTCTGGGCGAGCGGCTACAACGAGAAGTACTCCAACACCACCGATCCAGACGGCCGGGACCGGGTCGGGCACCGGGATCTCCGAGGCGCAGACCGGCACGATCGACATCGGCGCCTCCGACGCCTACCTGGCGCCGAGCGTCACGTCGGCCAGCCCCGACCTGAAGAACATCCCGCTGGCGATCTCGGCGCAGCTGGTCGCCTACAACGTGCCGGGCGTCACCGCCCACCTCAAGCTGAGCGGCAAGGTGCTCTCCGCCATCTACCAGGGCAGATCACCAAGTGGAACGCCTCGCAGATCGCCAGCCCCAACCCCGGCGTGACGCTGCCGACCATCGCCGATCGTCACGCTGCACCGCTCCGACAGCAGCGGTGACACGTTCCTCTTCACGCAGTTCCTGTCCAAGGCGGACCCGTCGGGCTGGGGCGCCAAGATCGCCTACAACACGACGGTCCCGTGGCCGACGGCGCCGGGCGCCCTCGGTGAGTCCGGCAACTCGGGCATGGTGTCGGGCTGCAAGGCCACGGCGGGCTGCATCGCCTACGTCGGCATCAGCTACCAGACCCAGGCCCTGCAGGCCGGCCTCGGCTACGCCGCGCTGCAGAACGCCAAGGGCCAGTACGTGCTGCCGACCGCGACGTCCATCGCGGCCGAGGCGGCGTACTTCGTGAAGAAGACGCCGGCCAACGGCACGATCTCGCTGATCTACGGACCGGCCAACGACGGCTACCCGATCATCAACTACGAGTACGCCATCGTGTCGAACGACCAGTCGAGCCGCGTCGACGGCCAAGAGCATCCGCTCCGTGCTGGAGTGGGCCGTCAACCCGAAGCAGGGCTCGGCGACCGTCGTACCTCTCGCAGGTCGCCTTCCAGCCGCTCCCGCCAAGGTCGAGGCGCAGTCGGTCAAGCAGATCCTGGGCATCAAATAGATGACCACCGTCGGCGGTGTGGCGGGGAGCGTCCCCGCCACGCCGCACCGGCGGCGCGCGCAAGCCCCCGGGCATCGCCGCGCCGCTGACAGCATCCGGCCGCAACGAGGAGAGCGGCTGGCGCAGCGCGGCCTGGGTGGCCGTGCTCCTCCCGCTGGCCGCGCTGGTCTTCGCCGTCACGGTGCTGGCCCTCAAGGCCTGGCCGGCGGTGCGGGTCAACGGCTGGTACTTCCTCTACGGCCGGACCTGGACCGACGGCGACGGGCTACGCCGCCACCGTCCACACCGCACGGCGTCGCCCACCCGCAGGGGGCCCAGTTCGGCGCCTGGGCCATCATCTGGGGCACCCTGGCCTCGTCCGTCATCGCCATCGTCATCGCCGTGCCGCTCTCCATCGGCGCGGCCTTCGCCCTGACCGAGCGCATGCCCACCTGGATCTCCCGGCCGCTCGGGTTCACCGTCGAGATCCTGGCCGGCATCCCGAGCGTGGTCATCGGGCTCTGGGGCATCCTGACCTTCGGCCCGTGGCTGGCCAACAACGTCTATCCGATCATCGCCAACAACGACCTGCCCGACGTGCCGAGTCCTGCGCTACTTCCGGCAACCCGCCGGGACCGGCGAGGGCCTGCTCACCGCCGGCATCGTGCTGGCGCTGATGATCGTCCCGATCATCGCCTCGACCACCCGCGATCTCTTCTCGCAGGTGCCCCCGCTCCCCAAGGAGGGCGGCGTCCGCGCTCGGGCATGACCGACTGGGAGGTGGCGAACCGGTCACGCTGCCCTGGGTGCGCTCGGGCATCATCGGCGCCACCGTGCTCGGGCTCGGGCCGGGCCCTGGGCGAGACCATCGCCGTGGCCATGATCGGCGGCGCCATCCTGCAGATCCCGCACACCATCTACCAGCCCTTCACGACGGTCGCCGCCACCATCCTGACCCAGCTCGACGGCGCCCAGACCGACGGCACCGGCTTCGACGTGGCCACGCTGGCCGAGCTGGCCCTGGTGCTCGCCGTGATCTCGGTCGCGCGTCAACCTGGTGGCCCGGCTCATCGTCAACCGGACCGGCCGGGTGGCGCCCCGTCGGGGGCGGCGCTGATGAGCACACCTCGCTGGCCGGCGGGCCGGCCACCCGGCGCCGGCGCGTCTCCACCCATCCTGGCGTGCCCTGACCTACCTGGCGCTCATCCTCATCATGGCGCCGGCCGCCTGGCTGCTGCTCGGCGTCTGTCCGCGCGCCTGGTCCCACTGGCGCTGGAGCGTCCTGTGGACCCCGCTCACCGCCGACCGGCGGCGGCCTGCGCGACCAGATCCTCGGCACCCTGCATCCTCATGGCCGGCGTGTTGATCGTCGCCGGGACGATCGGGGTGATGGCCGGCATCCACCTGGCCGAGTTCACGCCGAAGGGCAAGCTGAGCGGCAGCTGAGCGGCGGCCGCTGCGCACCGCGTCGGACATCCTCTCGGGCTTTCCGTCCATCGTGCTCGGCTACGTCGGCTTCACGGCCCTGGTGGTCGGGCTCGCTGGAGCTTCTCGCTGCCTCCCGGCCGTGATCATCCTCTCCATCATGGTCGTCCCCTACATCGCCAAGACGACCGAGAACTCGCTGCGCCAGGTGCCCACGGGCTACCGGGAGGGGGCGGAGGCCCTCGGCATGTCGGCGGGCTACTCGCTGCGCAAGGTCGTGCTCAAGACGCGCGCTGCCGGGCATCGTGACCGGCCTCCTGCTCGCCCTGGCCATCGCCTGCGGCGAGACGGCGCCGCTCCTCTACACGGCGGGTTCTCCAACACGCTGCCGCACTCGCTGACGCAGCCGCAGTTCCCGTACCTCACCTACGTCGTCTTCACCTTCTACGACCCCTCGGTGCAGAAGCACTACCTCGCCTACGACGCCGCGCTGATCCTGGTGGTCATCGTGCTGCTCCTCCTGGTGGCCAGCCGCATCATCGTGGCGCGCACCCAGCGCCACTCCGAGAGGGCCCGGCACCCAGACCCGGGCGCCGTCGGGCCTCCGCAAGCCCGCCGGCGCCGGCCGGCGCCCGACGACGACGTCGAGCTGCGTCGACCTCCCCATCAACCGCTGAGCGGACCCGGGGTGAGCCGCCGATCTCCGGGAAGCGCGCGTGCGACCCGGCCTAAGGTGAGGTCGACCGACCCGGCGACAAGGAGGAACGTTGAGCGCAGGACCTGAATGGGGGCCGCTGGCCCGGCTGGCGGGCATCTGGGAGGGCGAGAAGGGCGAGGACGTCGCCTACGCCAACGAGGACGGGAAGATCGGCCTGACCCCGTACCGCGAGCACATCGACTTCAAGCCCTTCGGGCCGGTGGAGAACGGGAGCCAGGTGCTCTACGGCCTCGACTACCGCATGGCCGCCTGGCGGGGCGAGGAGGAGAGCCCGTTCCACACCGAGGTCGGCTACTGGATGTGGGACGCCCGCGACAGCGAGGTGGTCCGCTGCTTCCTGATCCCCCGCGGCTCGGCCATCGTGGCCGGTGCCGTGGTCGGAGCCGACGACACGAAGTTCACCCTGCACGCCAGCGTGGGCAGCCAGACCTACGGGATCCTCTCCAACAACTGGCTGGACAAGAACGCCCAGGCCATCCGCTACGAGGTGACGATCGACACCAGCGTGGAGGACGAGTTCACCTACACGGAGACGACGGTGATCAAGCACGCCCGGGTCGCCGACGAGGTGATCCACACCGACGGCAACACGCTGCGCAAGATCGCCGACGCCTAGGCCCGACCGGTAGGGTCGGCGCCGGCGCGGATGTAGGCCCAGGGAGGCACGTCATGTTCGAGTGGTCCGAAGAGCAGCTGGCGATCCGCGACGCGGTGCGGCGCTTCGTCGAGGAAGAGGTCAAGCCGAACGTCGAGGAGCTCGAGCACGGCGACACCCCGCCCTACGAGGTGATCCGCAAGCTCTACCGGACCTTCGGGCTCGACGCCATGGCGCGGGACTCCTTCAAGCGGGCGCTCGAGCGCAAGACGTCGGGTGCGGCGGCGCCCGAGCGCTCCGAGGGCGGCGGCAACGCCGCCCTGACGCTGATCCCCATCATTGAGCTGTGCCACTACTGCCCCGGCATCGTGACGGCGCTCGGGGTCAGCACCGGCCTGGCCGGCGGCACCATCATGAAGGGCGGCACCCCGGCGCAGATGGAGCGCTGGGGTCTCGACCTCATGACGCTCGACAAGGTCGGCGCCTGGGCCATCACCGAGCCCGACTCGGGCTCCGACGCCCTCGGCGGCATGAAGTCGTCGGCCCTGCGCGACGGCGACGAGTACGTGCTCAACGGGAACAAGACGTTCATCACCAACGGCCCCTACGCCGACACCATCGTCTTCTACGCCAAGCTCGACGACGGCAGCGACACGCCGTTGCGCCAGCGCCCGGTCCTCACCTTCATCCTCGACCGCGGCATGCCCGGGCTGGAGCAGTCCAAGCCCTTCCGCAAAATGGGCCTGCACTCGTCGCCGACGGGCGAGCTCTTCCTCACCGACGTGCGGGTGGGCAAGGACCGGCTGCTGGGCGAGACGGAGGGCAAGGGCGGCAACGAGGGCCGCGAGAGCGCCAAGGGCAACTTCGTCACCGAGCGGGCCGGCGTGGCCGCCATGTCGCTCGGCCTGATCGAAGAGTGCCTCAAGCTCTCCGTGCAGTACGCCAAGGACCGCCTGCTCTGGGAGCGGCCCATCGCGGAGTTCCAGCTCATTCAGCTGAAGCTGGCCCGCATGGAGATCGCCCGCCTCAACGTGGAGAACCTCGTGTTCCGCCACATTGAGATGAGCTCGGCGGGCAAGACCCTCACGCTGGCCGAGGCCTCGGCCATGAAGCTGTATTCGGCCCAGGCGGCGTCCGAGGTCGCCATGGAGGCGGTCCAGCTCTTCGGCGGCAACGGCTACATGTCCGAGTTCCGGGTCGAGCAGCTGGCCCGCGACGCCAAGGTGTTCCAGATCTACGCCGGCACCGACGAGATCCAGGTGACCCACATCGCCCGCGACCTGCTGAGCCGGTGACGTGACGGACCTGTTCGGCCCGGCCCCCGCCGACGCCGTCTTCGACGACATGGTCGACCGGCGACGGGCGCTGCACCGCCGGCCCGAGCTGGCCTTCGCCGAACACGAGACGACGGCGATGATCCGCGACCACATGGCAGCGCTCGGGATCGCCGAGACGCTCCGCACCACCGAGACCGGCGGCATCTTCACCATGGAGGGCGGCCGACCCGGGCGCAGCGTCGTCCTGCGGGGCGACATCGACGGCCTGCCGGTGCAGGAGGACGAGGCGCGCGCCGTGCACTCCGAGGTCGAGGGCGTCATGCACGCCTGCGGCCACGACGTGCACGTCGCCTCCATGCTCGGCGCGGCCTCGCTGCTGGCGGCGCGGCGCGAGGAGCTCCCGGGCCGCTACGTCTTCCTCTTCCAGCCGGCCGAGGAGGCGCTGTGCGGCGCCAAGGCGATGCTCGAGGGCGGGGCGCTCACCGCCATGGAGGGCGCGCGCCTGGTCGGGTTCCACGTCACCTCCCAGCTGCCCTCGGGCTTCGTGGCCCTGCGGGCGGGCATCGCCATGTCCGAGGCCAACTCCCTGCGCATCACCCTGACCGGGCCGGGCGGGCACGGCGCCATGCCCTCGGCCCAGGGTGACGTCATCCGGGCCACGGCCGAGCTGGTGAGCCGCCTGGGCGACGTGGCCTCGGGCCTGCGCTACGAGGAGACCGATTGCGTCTGCAGCGCCGGCACCATCCACGCCGGCACCGCCGTCAACGTGGTGCCGACCTCGGCCCGGGTGACCGGCACGCTGCGCACCTTCACCGAGGCCCAGCACGAGGAGGCCCTGGTCCGCCTGCAGGACCTGTGCGACAGCGTCGGCGACGACCAGGGCGTCCACGTGGAGCTGGAGCTGCCCGAGCACACCCGCGCCGTGGTCAACGACGCCGAGGCCACCGCCGTCGTGGAGGCGGAGGCCAGCGTCGTGCTCGGTCCCGACCAGGTCTTCCGCATGCCGCCGGTCTCGCCCAGCGACGACGTGAGCGAGTTCCTCCGCCACCTGCCGGGCTGCTACTTCTTCGTCGGCGGCGGCGCCGCCGACGGTTCGAGCGGCATGCACCACAGCCCGACCTTCCTCGTCGAGGACGAGTCACTGCGCGTCGGCGCCGGCGTCCTGGTGCGCAGCGCGCTGGCATTGGCCGCGCCATGAGTGCGACTGGCACACTGAGGCCATGACCGCCTCCGACCTCTTCGACATCGCCGGGAAGACGGCGCTCGTCACCGGCGGCAGCCGCGGCATCGGGCTGATGATCGCCGAGGGGTTCGTGGACGCCGGCGTGAAGGTGTACATCTCCTCGCGGAAGGCCGACGTGGTGGCGGAGGTGGCGGCGGAGCTCTCCAAGAAGGGCACGTGCATCGGCATCCCGGCCGACCTCTCCACCGAGGCGGAGTGCCGGCGCCTGGCCGACGAGGTGGCGTCGCGCGAGGACGCCCTCGACATCCTCGTCAACAACGCCGGCGCCACCTGGGGCGCCCCGCTGGAGGACTTCGACGAGGCGGCGTTCGAGCGCGTGCTCGCACTCAACGTCAAGGGCGTCTTCCATCTGACCAAGTTCCTGGTGCCGCTGCTGCAGAAGGCGGGGTCCGTCGAGGCACCGGCCCGCGTCATCAACATCGGGTCGATCGACGGCTTGCAGGTCCCGCGCTCGAGACCTACTCCTACTCGGCCTCGAAGGCGGCCGTGCACCAGCTCACGCGCCACCTGGCCAAGCGGCTCGCCCCCGCCATCACGGTCAACGCCATCGCGCCGGGGCCCTTCGAGTCCAAAATGATGGCGGCCACGCTGGAGGCCTTCGGCGAGCAGATCGCCGCCAACGCCCCCCTGCGGCGCATCGGCCGCCCGGACGACATGGCCGGGACGGCGATCTACCTGTCGTCGCGGGCCGGGGCCTACCTGACCGGGGCGGTCATCCCGGTCGACGGGGGCATCGCAACCACTCGCTGAGCCGTACTCCCATGAGGAGCCGTACCGATAAAGGGGGAAACACCGTGCTGTTGCTGCACGAGGTGCACCGCGTCGCCGGCGCCAAGGAGGATGCGTTCGACGACGCCTACCGCGACGAGCTCATCCCGGCCCTGGCCAAGTCCGACGGCAGCAGGCTGCTGTGGTACCTGCGCCTGGCCCACGGCAGCGGCCAGGCCTACACCATCGTCACCATCACCGGCTGCCGCGACGCCGCGGCCTGGGAGGAGCTCTCCGAGCGCGTCCGCGTCGGCGACCTGGTCGAGTGGTCCTCGGAGGTCGACGCCATGCGGCACAGCCACGAGGGCAAAATCGTCCGGCCCGTGCCGTGGTCGCCCCTGCAGGAGATCGACCTCGAGCACCGTGCCCGTCAACGGCGAGACGCACAAGAACTCCCTCTTCATGGAGGACACCGCCTGGCCCTTCAAGGGCGGCCTCCAGGCCTACCTCGCCAAGGCGGGCACGCTCTACGACCACACGCTGAGCAGCCAGAAGGAGGAGGGCATCGGCATGATCGAGCTCGAGGCCGCCTTCCAGCCCGTCTTCGGGACCCACCAGACGACCGAGGTGATCCTGTGGCAGCGCGTGGTCAACACGAAGGCCGTCATGTGGATGCTGGGCCACGACCTCCCGCCCGAGGCATCCGCCCCGGGCACCTGGCTGCACGACGCCCTGGAGGTGCGCGACCGCTGGGAGAGCCGGCTGCTGCGCAGCGCGGCGTGGTCACCGCTGTACTGAGCAGATGACGCCCGGCGCCGGTGAGCCCTTCGACCTGGCACACACGTTCGTGCACCTGGGGCGGGGCTCCACCGCGACCCCGCTACCCGACTTCGAGTGGTCGAGCGAGTACGTCGAGGCCTACCGCAGCCGGTTCGCCGGCGACGAGGCGGAAGGGCGGCTGGTCTGCGTCATTGCGCAGGACGCGACCTGGGACGGCTGGGAACGGCACCCGGCCGGAGAAGAGCTCGTCTATCTGCTCTCGGGCCGGATCGACATTGTGCAGGAGATCGACGGCGCCGAACACGTGGTGGCGCTGCGACCGGGCGACGCCATGATCAATCCGACCAACGTGTGGCACACGGCCCGGGTCCACGAGCCGGGGATTGCCCTGTTCGTCACGCCGGGCGACGGCACCGAGCACAAACCGCTCGGCTGAGCGTCAGCGAACC
Organism: uncultured Acidimicrobiaceae bacterium; assembly: GCA_963850185.1. GTDB lineage: Bacteria > Actinomycetota > Acidimicrobiia > Acidimicrobiales > RAAP-2 > Bog-473. The sequence continues at coordinate 91,462 of CAWKKE010000009.1, read as the reverse complement.
GGGGCCAGGTCGTGCGGGCCCTGCGGGGGGTACGCACCGGCGGCGCGGAGCGCGACACCCCACGGGCTGAGGATGGCCAACAACGCATCGAACCTGTCCCCCAGCGCGTCGAGGATGACGCCGCACTGGGCGTCGGTCGCCACCTCGACCTTCTCACGCACAGCCCTGCCCTCGTCCGTGAAGGCACCGTCGGCCAGCAGGCCCCGGGCGGAGAGCCGGGCCTCGGCTGCACCGAGCTGCCCGTCCGACCAGGCCCGCGTGCGGATGTAGGAGCGCAGGGGCAGCCCCCAGTAGAGCTCGGTGAGCAACCCGACCTCGGTGGCGTCGAGGCCGGCTGAGGTCCAGGCCGCCGTGTGGGCGTCGCCGCGGTATTCGCGCAACATGTCCGCCAGCCGCCACATGTCACCCATCGGATCGCCCGGCAGCCCGAGGCTGCGCAGCCCGGCGAAGAGCGGCTTGCCCTCGGGGCGCAGCGGCTCCACCGCCTCCGCCATCAACTCGGTGGCGTCCGCCAGCCCGTCGGGCTCCGGACCCAGCACGCGCACCAGTTGCGCCACCGCACCTTTCGTGCGCGCGGCGCAGATGGTGGCCGCATCGACCTTGCTCCAGCCGAACGCCACGGCGGGCACCACCGCCTCGGGATTGAAGACGGCGAAGGCGGCGGCGACCACGTCGCCGGGCACCTGACCCATGACCGAGCCGCGGCTCGTGAAGTAGGCGGCACCGTCGGGGAACTGCACGCCGTTCGGCAGCGCGCCCGGGCTCGGCGAGAACCCGAGCGCGGCATAGTCGGCGTGGCACTCGGGCGAGAAGTACACCTGACCCGCCACCGGCTCCAGCGCCATGGCCAGCTTTCTTGTCGCCGACGTGTCCAACTGGGTCACAATTGCCACCTTAGGTCGGAGGGTTCCCTTTATCGTCGTAGGTGTGTCGACGGGGGACGATCAGCCCTGGCTGCGCCCATCGCCGGGTCTGTGGCGGATGCGGCGGGCCGAGGTCGTGACGATCTCGGTGCTGTTGGCCGCGCTCTTCGGGCTGGTGTTCTGGTCCGTGGCGGGCGCGCTGGCCGGGATCATCAGCGTGGTGGTCACGGTGGCGCTCGGCGCGACGCTTTTCGATCTTCCTCCGCCGCCGCTTCCGGGCCTGGCGCTATCAGGAACGCAACGAGGACCTCATCGTCGCCCGCGGCGTCATGGTGCAGCGGCTCTCCGTCGTGCCCTACGGGAGAATGCAGTTCGTCGAGGTGACCGCAGGTCCGGTCGAGCGCCTCTTCAAGTTGTCCACGGTCAAGCTCCACACGGCAGCGGCCGCCAGCGACGCCCGCATCCCCGGACTCGAACAGGCGGAAGCGGCGCGGCTCAGAGACCGACTGACCGAGCTGGGCGAATCGATGGCGGCGGGCATGTGACCGACGCCAGTCCGGACGCGCCGACACCCGACGCAGGCTGGAGCCGCCTGCATCCCCTCACGCCCGTCGCCCGCGTCGGCCGTCTCGCTCCTGCCCTGGTGCTCCTCGTCGTCGTTTCCAACGTGCACTCGAAGGCGGAGAACTCGACGGCCGAGACCGACTACCTGATCGTCATCACCCTCATTTCTGCCATCTACGGCTACATCCACTGGATGGTCACCCGCTGGCGCCTCGAGGCCGACACGCTGCGCATTGAGACCGGCCTCATCCGAAAGGACTCGCGCCGCCTGCCGTTGGCCCGCATCCAGGCCGTGGACATCGTGCGCCCCTTCCTCGCCCGCCTGCTCGGGGTGTCCGAGCTCCGCATCCGGCTCGCCGGGTCGGGCTCGACCGACGGCAAGCTGGCCTACCTCTCCGAGGCGCAGGCGGCCGAGCTCCGCCTCGTGTTGCTGGCCGGGCACATCGACACCGAGGCAGCCCCGTCGAGCAATACCGGCCTGCCGATGGCCAGCGTGGACACGGGCCGCCTGCTGGCGTCGGTCTTCCTGTCGCTCATCACCATCATTGTGATCGGGACGGTGGCGGTGCTGGCCGTGCTCGATCAGTTCGAGCCGAAGACCGCAGCGGCCGTGGCGGGAATACTTGCCGTGTACCTGCTCAGCGCGGCCGGCGTGATCTGGCGCCGCCTGTCGGGCCAGTACGCCTTCATCGCGGTCGAGGCACCCGAAGGTGTCCGCATCCGACGCGGCCTGTTGCAGACCATCTCAGAAACCGTCCCCTACGCCAGGATCCAGGCCGTCCGGCAGGTAGAGCCGCTGCTGTGGCGGCCGTTCGGGTGGTGCCGCCTGGAGGTCGACGTCGCCGGGGCGACGTCGCGCAACCAGCGGGGCGAGGGGACCGGCGTCGTCCGCAAGGCCATTCTGCCGGTGGGATCACAGCAGGACTCCTGGCACCTGCTGGCCCGGCTGCTGGGCGCACCCGATCCCGAGCGCACCCCGCCGCCGGCGCGGGCCCGGTTGAAGGCTCCTCTGAGCTTCCACTTCCTCTCGGCCGGCCACGACACGGCGCACGCCGTCTGCGTGACGGGGCGGATCAACCGGGCCACGACCTGGGTCCCGCTCGAGAAGTCGCAGAGCATCAGGCGGGTCCAGGGCCCGCTGCAGCGACCGCTCGGCCTGGCCACTGTCCACGTCGACGTGGCGGGGAAGCGGGCACGGGCCGAGTTCCGGGACCGCGAGGTCGAGGAGGCGGACCAGCTGGTCGCCGAGCTGACCGAGCTGAGCCGGCTGGCCCGGCAGCCCGACCGGAAGCCCGCGCCGGCGCAGGGCGGCGACGCCGCTCCGTCAGGCTGGTATGCGGACCCGGCGGGCCGCCACGAGCGCCGCTACTGGCACGAGGGCCGCTGGACCGAGCAGGTGGCCGACGGGGGACGCCGGAGCTCTGATCCGGCTACGCCCGCGCCGTGAAGCGCATCGGGAAGTGGTCGATGGAGCGGATCCCCGTCGTGTAGACGAGCTCGTGATCGGGCTCGACCTCGTAGTCGGGAATGCGCTTGTGCCATTCGCGCAGGGCGACGCGCAGCTCCAGGCGGGCCAGGTGTGACCCGAGGCACCGGTGCACGCCGCCACCGAAGGCGATGTGACGGTTGACCTCGCGGTCGAAGCGCACCTCGTGGGCGTCGGGGAACTCGGCCTCGTCGGTGTTGGCCGAGCCGATCACGACAATGGCGTGATCGCCCTTGTGGACCGGGCACCCGGACAGTTCGGTGTCCGCCACCGCGACGCGGGACACCATCATGACGGGGGTCTCCCAGCGCAGGAGCTCCTCGATGGCGTTGGGGATGATGTCGGGGTTCTCGACGAGCTGGTGGCGGTGCTCGGGGTGGTTCGCCAGGAAGGAGAACATGCAGTCGAGCGTGGCCGTGACGGTGTCGAGACCGGCGATGAGGAAGAGGAAGCAGATGTCGAGGATGTCCTCGCGGCTCAGGCGGTTGCCCTCGACCTCGGCGCTCAGGAAATGTGAGAGGAGGTCGTCCTTCGGCTCCTTTTCACGCTGGTCCAGGACCTTGTCGAAGTACTCGTAGACCGAGTCGGCGATCTTCTGCTGGTACGCCTGGGCCTTCGCCGACCCCTGCGCCGTCCCGACCACGTGCTCGGGACGGATGATGCCGTCCTTCATGGTGAGGAACGTGTCGAGCTCGTCCATGGGCAGGCCCAGCAGGGTGAGGAAGACCTCAGAGGGGAACGGGACCGAGAACTCCTTGGCGAAGTCCACCTCGCCGCGCTCGATGAAGCCGTCGATGAGGTGGTTGACGAGGTCCGAGACCTGCTGGTCCATGGCGGCCATTTTGCGGGGGGAGAAGATCGGGTCGAGGAGCTTGCGGAACTTCTTGTGCTCCGGCGGGTCGATTTGCAGCGGGATCATGGGCCGCTTGTTCTTGAGGTCGACCGCGTCCACGTTGGAGGAGAAGATCTCGGTGTGACGCAGGGCGAAGTCGATGTCCTCCTTGCGCGACAGGAGGACCCCGGGGTTGGGGCCGACGTCGATGGACAACACCGGCATCTCTTCCCGGAGGAGCTTGTAGGTCGGCTGTGGGTTGGCCGCCATGTCGGTGTCCATGCCGGACAACGCGTTGCCGTCGCCGGCGCCGTCTACGGTCTCGGTCTCGGTCTCGGTCTCGGTTACTCATTGTTCTCCTCCGGACTGATCTGCAGGATGCGGTTGACGGACTGCACGAGCGACGCGTCGTCGGTCTCGGGGATGATCCAGCTCGACGCGAAGAGGCGGACGATGACGTCGGCCAGCTGGTCCTTGCCGAGAGTGCCCGCGGCGACGGCCGGCACGGTGTCGAGCGCGTCGCCGAGCCGGCGCAGGAGCTCCTCCCGCAGCGACGGCAGGTGGTCGAGGAGATAGCTCATGACGAACCCGGACTCGGACTCGAAGAGCGGGCGGCACGGGTGTGAGCGGATGAAGTCGAAGGCGTAGGCCATGAACGCGGAGATGCGCTCCTCTGGCGAAAGCTCGGCTGCCAGCTCTTCGTCGAGGCCGTCGGAGAACCGCTGGGCGTCGTAGGCGGCGGCGGCGGCCAGGACCTCGTCCTTGCTCGGGAAGTAGCGGTAGAGGGTGCCCCGGGACACGCCGGCGGTCTCGGCGATCTCGCGCATCCCGAGCCTGCGCACGCCGCGCCGCCCGATGAGGGCCAGCCCGGCGGTGAGGATCCGCTCCTCGGTCGGGCCGAACGTGCTCGCCGGCGTTCCGCCGGGCGACACCGCGGTGTTCACGGCCTGCAGCGTGGCGGTCATCAGAAGGACATATTAAACACTTTCTGTCCTTTGTGTCCCACAACAGGCCATGCGGCAGCACCCATTGCAATATCTGGACGCTGACGACAGGCCGGGGTCCCGGCGGAGGGACGGAGGTCCACCCGACGACGTTCAGGCGCTCAGCCGGCGCCTCCACTGGCGGATGGTGGGCACGACGAACAGCATGACGAGCGCCACCAGCCCCAGCAGCGTGGCCAGCTGCCCGAGGTGATTGGCCGCGGAATCGCCGTAGGTCAGGGTCACATCGTGGCTGGTGGGGACGACCACCATGAGGTTCGGTGTGACGCGCCACGGGCCGTTCGCCCCCATGGCCTGCCAATTGGGAAAGTAGGACACCTTGACCAGGACCGGTGTCCCCACCCGGGAGACGTGGAAGCTGATGGACGAATTGGTCTGCGTGACCGCGGTGACCTTGGTCGTCCCCACATGTTTGACGGTCGGCCGCACGTCGCTCACGGCCGTCCGGGGCCAGTCGGACGGACCGCTCTGGGCCAGCTCGACGTTCCACTTGCTCGGGTCGGCGTACCAGGACAGGGCAGGTCCCTCGTGGGCGGCGGTGCCGAGCCAGCTCGACGGCCCGGGTTTCACGCCGGAGAGGACGACCGGGTCGTTGGCCAGCGGGGTGACGAGGGGCGAGTCCTTCACCAGGTAGATCTGCCATGTCGTCGTGGTGTCGGCGCCGCTGTAGTTGTAGGTCCAGGGACCGCTCTCGGCGACGAGCTGCAGATCGGGGTCGGCCGCGGCCTGCTGTTGGACTTGGGGCGACTCCGCCATGAAGTACTTCACCCCGAGCAGCTGCAGGTGCTGCACCCCGAGCGTCACGTCGAGCGGGCCGTAGGGCAGGCCGACCTCGGGCTCGGAGGGCCCGGCCGACAACTCCGCCTGATTGAGGAAGTGGTACGGCGTCGTGGCGGAAGACTCGAAGAGGAGGCCCTCCATGGAGTCGATGCACCCGTTCGTCTCGAAGGGCAGCAGCATCAGCGCCTCGGGCGTGCCGAAGCGGTTCTCACTGGCGCTGTACTCCCACATGGCACGGCCGCACCCGTAGCGCTGGCCGAGGGAGCCCATCGTCTCCATGAGCGAGTGGAACTCGGGGTAGGAGGCCTGGCCCTGGTAGCCCTCGTAGTTGAAGCTGGACCAATTGGTCACCTGGTTGGGCCCGAGCGTCACCGGGAGCGACGACGCTGGGAGGATGAAGGGCGGCACGACGGCCACCATCACCGCGAGGAGCCCGAGGATGGCGCCGCTCACGGCCGCCGGGCCCCAACGCCGGGTCGGTCGGAGTGCATGTCGCGGCCGTGGCGACGCCCACCCGGCAGGCTCCGCGACGGGCGCCGACCCGTCCGAAACGTCGGCCTCGTCCCACGGCGCCGCTTCGTCCGACTGCCAGCGGCGGTCCTGCACCCCTCGCCAGGCCGTTGCCGCAATGACGCACCAGGTCCCGAACGCCCAGGCGGCCATCAGGTAGACCGAAATGAACCACAGCGGCAGCAGGCGCACGTTGTAGAGGCTGCCCTGCGGGTCCACTGCGGTGGCGACCGCGAACGCAATGCCCAGCAGCGTCACGGTGATGCCGAAGCGACTCCGCGTCACGACGGCCGTGAGCACGCCGACCCCCGCCAGGACGAGCGCCCAGGCATCGGCTTCGCGGAAGTACTGGGCCCAGCCCTCCACGTTCGTGTACCCCATGGACGACGCGTACGAGTGCTCGAGCCCGAAGGGGACCAGCCACCACCCTGAGAGCAACAGCCCGATGGCGACGGTCGAACAGGCCCACCACAAAATGCGGGAGCGCGGGACCTGCACCGCGGTGTCGTCGCCACGCCAGAGGCGCAGCGCAGAGTCGCCGATCCCCCAGCGGGCCGGGAGGAGCTCGACCAACGTGAGAATGGCCGCGCCACCCAGGGCGTACAGGCCCCCGACCATGTGCGAGAGGATGCAGACGGCGAGTACGAGGGCGGTCCAGCCGCGGTACCTGCCCTCCCGAACCGCGCAGGCGAACAGCCCGAGGAACAGCACCGCCAGCGAAAGGCTGAAGGAGTAGGCGTACTCACCCGCCAACGTCGAGAAGAGGTTCCCGCCGTAAATGGTGAACGTGTAGTCGAACAGGAAGGGCAGGGTGGCGGCGGCGAGGATGGTCGGCAACGGTGCGCGCAGGCGGAAGAAACGGCCGCAGGCCCAGGCGCAAATGGGCAGGATGACCGACCCGAGGATCGTCCCCAGCTTGAAGGCGACGCCGTAGGGGATGATCCAGCCACCGATCGCAATGAAGAGGTCGGGAATCGTGAAGTAGAAGGTGTACAGGGGGAAGCCGTCGTACCAGCCGGGATCCCAGCCGGTGAGGTGGCCGTGGACGAGCAGGCTCTCGAGGAACTTTGGCATGGCGATGTGCGCGCCCGTGTCGCCGCCGGTGGTGGTCGTGTTCGTCAACAGCATTCCGGGATGCAGCTGCGACAGCGTGACGACGATCACGCTGGCGATGGTGATGACCGTCAGGGCCCCCGGCACCCACCACCACCTGCCGCGGGAGGGGACGTCGGCTTCCCGCACGGCCGTCCCGGGTTCGGGTGGGGCCAGCTCGGTCACGGCCTCGGGCCCGAGCGTTTCAGCCACGTGCAGCGGGGTGCGAGCCAGCGCGGCCCAAGGTGACCCGTGCGCCACGATCGTTCGGCCACATCGGCCTTACGTTACCGGCCCGACCTCCGCCAAATGGCTCGGGTCAGGGCGGCGCAGGGAGGGCCCAGAGAGCGCGACGGCGCCCCTCACCAGGGAGGACGGAACGACCTCCCGTGCAACGACCCTCAGCGCGCCGCCTCAATTCGCTGCGGGCCGGCCCCCTCGTCGTGGCGGCTGCGCAGCAGCGGATGAAAGACCACGGGTGGTTCCCCGACCGGGGGCACCAGCCGCGCGCTGATGGAGCGGGCGGCCTGGTCCACGGTCCGGTGCAGTCGCTTGCGGCGGAGCCCACCGTTCTCGGCGTCGAAGTAGTACGCCGCTCCGAAGCCGAGGGCGGAAGCCACGATCCTCCCCGTGGTCCTCCTCCCTCGCTGCACCCGCCTTCTCGCTGCACGTGCGAGTTCCTGCCGGTTCGTCTGCATACTGCAGCCTCCCTCGGCCTCTGAAATACCCGGAAGCGAACGGGATAACCCCTCACGCCCGGATCCGCGCGGAGGTCGGGTCATAGAGCGCGCCGAGCCGGAGGTCCATCGGCGTCACCCGGTCGCCCGCCATCACCTCCCACGTTCCCTCGTTCAGGTCCTCGGCCCGGACGGGTCTGCGGTCACGTCGCCAGACGTAGGCGAGCCCGACCGCCGCCCCGCAGGTCGCCGACCACGCGGCTGAGCTGACTTGCCCGGCCGGTGCACCGTCGTGCAGGACGAGCTCGCCGCCCCAGATCATGGGGTCGGGATCGCGGAGCCGGAACGAAGCCAGGCGCCGTCGAGGGCCGGCGGCAACGGCAGCCTCGAGGGCCGTGCGACCCACAAATGCGATCGGTGTGGCGAGCTTGCAGGTGAAGCGCAGGCCCGCCTCCACCGGCGTGTAGTCCGGGGTGAGATCGGAGCCGAAGGCCCGGTAGCCCTTGTCGAGACGAAGGCTGTTCATCGCGTAGTACCCCGCGTCGACGAGTCCGAGATCGGACCCGGCCCCGAGCAGATCCTCGTAGACGCCGATCGCAAACTCGGGTGGGACGTAGAGCTCCCAGCCGAGCTCTCCGACGTAGGTGATCCGCGTGGCCCGCACCGTGGCGTAGCCGAGGGCGATTTCCCGGCTCGTCGAGAACGGGAACGCATCGTCGGACAAATCGGCCGAGCCGAGGCGGCCCAGAAGCTCCCGCGACGCCGGACCCATCACGCCGAGAACGGCGAAGGCAGAGGAGACATCGACCACCGAGACGTGCTCGCCGACGCGGAGATGCCGCTCTATCCAGGCTGCGTCGCGCACCGGCGATGCGGCGCTCGTCACCAGGAGGTAGCGGTCCGGCGCCAATCGGGTCACCGTCACGTCGGCCTCGTAGCCGGCTCGCTCGTTGAGCAAGCCGGTGTAGACGGCCCGGCCCGGGGGCACTCCGACGTCAGCCGTGCACACGCGCTGCAGCACCGCCTCGGCGTCCCGGCCGACCACGAGGAGCTTGCCGAAGGAGGTCTCGTCGAAGACGGCGACGCCGCCGCGGGTCGCGGTCTGTTCCGCGGCAGACCAGGACAGCCAATCGGGCCTGTCCCAGGTGTAGTCGAGCCGAGGCTCGTGTCCGCTCGGCGCGAAGACGTTCGGCCGTTCCCATCCCATCTTCGACCCGAAGACCGCGCCCTTGGCGGCGAGGAGGTGATGCAGCGGCGACCGACGGAACGGGCGGGCCGTGGCCAGCTCCCGGTTGGGCCAAGGCACCGCATAGTGGAGTCCGAGGACCTCCCCTACCCGATCGCGCAGCCACCGGTTGTTGGCGTTGAAGGGTGCGAAGCGCCGGATGTCGACCGCGGTGAGGTCGCTCGCCGGCTCCCCTTCGACGATCCAGTCAGCCAGCGCCCTTCCCGCCCCGCCCCCCGACGCGATACCGACCGAATTGAACCCTGCCCCGACGAAGAAGCCCCCGAGCCCGGGCGCCTCGCCCAGGATGAATTGATTGTCGGGCGTGAAGCTCTCCGGACCGTTGAACAGCTTCTTGAGACCGGTTTGCTGCAGCACGGGGATCCGATGGACGGCGGACTCCATCAGCACGCTGAAGTGATCCCAATCCTCCTCCAAGAGCTGGAACTCGAACGGGGAGGGCAACGCATCGGGGGCGACCCACGGCTTGGCCTTCGGCTCGAAGCCCCCCACGACGAGGCCGCCGACCTCCTCCTTGACGTAGGTGTACCCGTCGGGGTCGCGCAGAATCGGCAGGTCCGGGTGCACCGCCGCAATGGCTTCGGTCACCACGTAGAAGTGCTCGGCCGAGTGGAGGGGCACGTCGACCCCGCAGAGGAGGCCGACGGCCTTGGCCCACTGACCGGCGCAGTTCACGACGACTTCTGCCTCGATGTCCCCCCGGTCCGTGACCACGCCCGTCACCCGGCCGGCGCTGGTGACGATGTCGGTCACGCGCGTGCGCTCAGCGATGTGCACGCCCCGCATGCGGGCGCCGCGGGCCAGCGACGCCGTCACGTCGACCGGATTGACGGTGCAGTCGCCCGGAAGCCAGAGGGCGCCGAGGAGATCGCCGATCTCCAGAATGGGGTAGCGCTCCCGAGCCTGCGCCGGCGTCAGCAGGTCGCACTCGAGGTCGTAGGCCTCCGCGGTGGCCGCCGTCCGCCGGAGCTGGACCAGCCGCTCGGGCGTCCGGGCCACCGTCACCCCACCACACCGCTTGAGACCGGTGGCGAGACCGGTCTCGGCCTCGAGCTCGCCGTACAGGCGGGCCGAATACTGCACCAGTCGGGTCCCGGACTCTGTCGCCCGGAGCTGGCCGAGGAGGCCCGCCGCATGCCACGTCGTGCCGCAGGAAAGCTGCCCCTGTTCGAGGAGGACGACGTCGTTCCATCCGCGGCGAGCCAGGTGGTAGGCGGTCGAGGTCCCGATGACACCGCCGCCGATGACGACCACGCGGGCACGGTCGGGCAGGTCTCCCTCCGTCGGTGCACGTTCCACGGTCGTCCCTTCCCTCACCAAGCCCGGCCTCAGTCTGCCTGCGTCACGTCGACCAGGAGACGCTCGAGGTCGGGCCCGCCGAAGGTGGCCTCGGCCCGCAGGTACTTCTCCATCCCCCAGCCCCAGAAGTCGAAGTCGATCGCGCTGGTGCCGTCCTGAATGGACGCCCACAACGTCCATCCGTACTGCGACATGAGCCCCCAAAGCCGGGCGCGCGCAAGGCGGCGGCGCGAAAGCCTCCCGTCGTACGCCTCCACCAGCTCCTCCAGCTGCTCCAGGGTGAGGTGGCACTCGCTCCAGATGTTGCCCAGCTCGAAGTAGGGGTCGTTGTTCCCCGAGTACTCGTAGTCGATGATCCACACCGTCCGGCCGTCGTCAATGAAGTTGGCGGCCAGCAGATCGTTGTGGCACGGCCGGAGCGCCACCGGCCGTACGGCCAGGGCGGCGCGCACGCGCTGCACGGCGTCGACGTGCTCCAGGTAGCCGGGAGGAAGGCGAAAGCCGCGGCGTTGCACCCGCGCCAGGTATTCGGGCTGGAGCTCGAACATGTCGAAGCCGTTCACGAAGGGCGGGCCGGCGTGCAGCCGTCGGCACGCGTCGGCGAGCCGGGACACCATGCCCGGTCTTTGCAGGTGCTCGTCGCTCAGCGTCTCGCCTTCGAGGAACCCGATCACGAGGATTCCGTCGTCGGGAAGGAATTCGAAGACGGGCGCGCCGACGCCGGCCGCCGCGGCACGCACGCTGTTCTCGTACTCGGCACGGCGGTCGACGGCCAGCTCGTCGGCCGAGGCCGGCGTCGAATGTCGGAGCACGTACGTGCCGCCGGGCGTCGACACCTTGAAGTTCTTGTTGGTGAGACCGCCCGGGAGCGGCTCGACCCGCAACGGCTGTCCGCGCCGAGCGCGCCACCCGCTCGAGCAGCGCGGTGTCCAACTCTGCACCGTCGCCGGCGCTCACCGCAGCGGCAACGGCGCGCCGCTCAGGGCAGCGACGATGCGGAGGTCTCGGGGAGGACGTCGATCGTGTTCTTGGGCCCCGTGAACCAGTTCTTGACCGACGCGTGCCAGTAGATCCACAAGAGGATCAGCGCACCGGGGAACACGAGGATGGTGTAGTTGACGAACTTCCAGGAGAAGCCCGAGACCCACGGCACGCCCAGGTTGACGTTGGGCAGGAAGGCCATGAACGACACCAGGACGATGTCGAGAAGAGCGATGACCGAGAGCCACTTGTACTTCGCACCGAGGCTCCAGCTGCCGCCCTCGAAGCTGTCGCCCATCCGCCAGCGGTGCCAGATCGGCACGGCGAAGCACCAGTAGAGGCCGATGACGCCGATGGAGACGACGGCGTTGAAGGCCACCGGCACCGCCACACCATTGACGTTGACCTTGATGAGCGCCGGGGACGTCAGAATCAGGGCGATCACGGCCACCGCGATCACTCCGTACACCGGGACACGGCGGGAGTTCAGCTTGGACCACATCTTGTTCCCCGGAACCGCCCCGTCCCGACTGAACGCGAAGAGCATGCGCGTGCAGCTCGTCATGCAGGCCATGGTGCAGAAGAGCTGTCCGACCGTGGCGATCAGGAGCACCGTGCCGCCCCACTTCGAGGTGAGCGCCTGGGCGAAAATCGTCGCCACACCGCCGCCGCCCTTGGTCACGCCGGCCTCGTTCTGAACGGCGAAGAGGAACGAGAGCAGCAAAATCCAGCCGCCGATGGCCGAGTAGAAGATGGAGCGCCAGATGCCCTTGGCGGCTGAATCGGCGGCCGAGTGCGTCTCCTCCGACAGGTGGGCCGAGGCGTCATAGCCCGTGATGGTGTACTGCGTCAGCAGGGCGCCCAGGGGCAACACAATGAAGATGAAGCCCCACCCGTTCGTCTTCCCTCCGAAGAAGCCGGTGTTGTTGACGGTGGAGGTGAACACCATCTTGGCGCTGGCGTGGTGATCCGGGAGGAAGATCAAAATGAGCACGATCGCCGTTGCGCCGAGCACGTGCCACCAGACCGAGACGTTGTTGAAGATGCCGAGGAGGTGGCTCGAGAAGATGTTGACCACCGCGGCGATGACGAGGATGGCAAGGAAGTAGAGGAAGATCGTGTCGAGGTTGCCCGACGTGTAGCTGCCGGGGGCCAGGAACCCGAGAGTGAGGTCGAAGAAGGTCGCGCAGCCGTAGGCGACCGAGGCGACAATGGCGAGGAGGCCGATGAGGTTCAGCCAGCCCGTGTAGTAGCCCGCCTTGACGCCGCCGAGCTTGGAAGCCCACCAGTAGATGCCGCCCGAGGTCGGGAACGCCGACACCAGTTCCGACAGGCAGAGCCCGATGCAGAGCACGAGGGCCGCCAGAATGGGCCAGCCCCAGGCGATGGCCGCCGGGCCGCCGCCGTTCCAGCCGGCGTAGAAGGTGGTGAAACATCCGGCGAGGATGGAGATGATGGAGAAGCTGATGGCGAAATTGGAGAACCCGGACCAGGAGCGGTTCAGCTCCTGCTTGTAGCCCATCCTCGCGAGTTCCTGCTCGTCCAGGGAGAGAGTCGAGAGGTCGACCTCCTCCTCAATCGTCCCTTCAGGCACGTGCATCCCCCTTTGTTGGGCGGCCTTTCGGCCGGGATGGCAGCGGGTGTTGCGGGTGTTGTCGGCACGATAGCAAGCCTCTTCGTTGCGTGACGGGAATAGTTGTCACGGAGCCGTCGGGGGCCGCTTCCCGCCTGTCAGGATGAGCGGAGAGTGCGGAAAACGCCGACCATGGCGCAGGAGGTGGAGCCATCCGATGCCGGACGACGAGCGCGCAGGGTGAGGATCCTGGCCATCGACCAGGGGACCTCCGCCACCAAGGCAGTGGTCTTCGGCGACGACGGCGGGACGGTGGCCTCCGTCGAGGCCCCCGTCACACCGCAGGCGGTTCCTGGCGGCGGTGTCGAGCAGGACCCCGAGCAGTTGTGGGAATCGGTGCGCGAGGCCGGACGGGAGGCCGTCGTCCGGGCCGGGCAGGGCGTCACCGCCGTCGGCTTCGCCAATCAGGGCGAGACGGTCTTGGCCTGGGACCGCCAGACGGGCCGCCCCCTGAGTACCGCCATCTCCTGGCAGGACCGCCGGGCCGCGGCGATCTGTCACGACATGGCCGGCGTGGCGGATGACCTGACGCGCCGCACCGGCCTTCCTCTCGACCCGTACTTCGCGGCACCGAAGATGACCTGGCTGCGCCGAAACGTGACCGGGGAGGGCGTGGTGACGACGACCGATGCCTGGCTCCTGCACCGCCTCACGGGCTCCTATGTCACCGATGTCACCACGGCCTCCCGGACGCTGCTGCTCGACCTCGGCACGCGCAGGTGGTCCGAAGAGGCGTGCGACGCCTTCGGCCTCGATCCTGCGGAGCTCCCCGAGGTTGTCGGCAGTGCCCAGGAGATCGGCGACACAGATGCCTTCGGCCCGACCCTGCCGATACGCGGCCTCAGCGTCGATCAGCAGGCGGCCCTGGTCGGGGAGCACTGCCTGGAGCCCGGCGAGTCGAAGTGCACCTACGGCACGGGTGCGTTCCTCCTGGCCAATGCCGGCCCGCGGCCCGTGGTGTCGTCAAAGGGCATGGCCGTCTCGGTGGCCTGGCAGCTCGAGGATGCAGCGGCCTACTGCATCGACGGGCAGGTCTATGCCGCCGGAGCCGCCATCGCCTGGCTGCAACGCTGGGGGTTCCTGCGACGGGCCGAGGATCTCGATGCCGTCGCCGGCGCAGTCGGCGACAACGGCGGCGTGCAGGTGGTGCCGGCCCTCAGCGGCCTGGGGGCACCGTGGTGGCAACCCGACGCCCTGGCCAGCATCGACGGCATCGGCCCGGGCACCGAACCGGCCCATGTGGTCCGTTCCACCGTGGAGGGTCTGGCCGCGCAGGTCACGCTGCTGGCTCGTGCCGCCGCGACCGACCTCGGGCGGCCGCTGGCCCTCCTGCGGGTCGACGGTGGCCTGACGCGTTCACGGGTGCTGATGCAGATGCAGGCGGACCTCCTGCAGATTCCCGTCGAGGTCGCCTCCTCGCCCCATGCCACCGCGGCCGGCGTCGGCGCACTGGCCCGGCTCGGGGCTGGAGCCGGGCGAACGCTCAGAGATGTCGTCCGCCGGGACCGACCCGACGCCCGCTACGAGCCCGTGATGGACGCCGCCGCGGCCGGCGAGCGGTTGGCACGGTTCGAGCGCGCCGTGGCTCGCCTCACCCCGACACCTCCCCCCGCATCGCCGTGACCGACGACCGGCGCTACGACGTCGTGGTCATCGGTGCCGGCGTGGTCGGCACCGCCATCGGTCGCCAGTTGGCCCGCTATCGGTTGCGCACCGTGCTGCTCGAGCGCGCCAACGACGTCGGCACCGGCACCTCGAAAGCCAATACCGCCATCGTCCATACCGGCTTCGACACGCAGCCCGGGAGCCTGGAGTCCTCTCTGGTCCGCCGCGGTCACGAACTGCTCACCTCGTACGCGCGGGCGAGCGGGATCGCGCTCGAGGAGACGGGGGCCGTCCTGGTGGCCTGGAACCTGGAGCAAGCGGCGCGACTCGACGACGTGCTGGCCAAGGCCCGGGCCAACGGCTACGAACGCGCGGCCCGGATGGACCTCGACGAGCTCGCCCGCCGCGAGCCCCACCTGGCCCAAGGGGCGACGGGGGCCGTCACCATCCCCGACGAATCGATCATCTGCCCGTGGAGCACGAGCATCGCGTTCGCCACCGAAGCGGTCCGCGCCGGCGTCGAGCTCCGCCTCGGTGTGGACGTCGAGGCGGTCGGGCGCTTCGGTGACGAGTGGCTGCTGCAGACGTCCGAGGGGCCGATCCGGGCCGGTTGGGTGGTCAACGCGGCGGGGCTCGGTGCCGACCTCCTCAACCGGCGCTTCGGCCACGACGAGTTCACCATCGCGCCGCGGCGGGGCCAGCTCATCGTCTTCGACAAGTTGGCCCGCGGGCTCGTGTCCTGCATTGTGCTGCCGGTCCCCACCGAAAGAACGAAGGGCGTGCTGGTGGCGCCGACGGTGTACGGCAACGTGCTCCTCGGCCCGACGGCCGAGGACATCGATGGCCGCGGTGACACCGTCACCACTGCAGCGGGACTCGGCGGCTTGCTCGACGCCGGACGACGCATTCTGCCCGACCTGGTCGACGAGGAGGTCACCGCGACCTACGCCGGCATACGTGCCGCGACCGAGCATCGCGACTACCAGATCACCATCCACGAGGAAGAGCACTACGCCTGCGTCGGAGGGATCCGTTCCACCGGTCTGACCGCGTCACTGGCGATCGCCGAGCACGTCGTCGACCACATGGGGGCTGGCGGGCTGTCGTTGGTCGACGCGGAGCAGGAGCCGGAGATCCCGCACATGCCGGAGCTCGGCGAACGCGCCACCCGGCCCTTCGAGAACGACCGACTGGTGGCGGCCGATCCGGCCTACGGGCACGTCGTCTGCTTCTGTGAACGCGTCACCGACGGCGAGCTGCGGGACGCGCTCTGCGCCGCGGTGCCCGCCACCGACCTCGGGGGCCTGCGCCGGCGCACCCGCGCCACCAACGGGCGCTGTCAGGGCTTCTTCTGTGGCGCGGCCGTCGCGGCCCGGCTGGCAGGGGTGACCGGGTGACTCGCAGCGTCGTGCCCGTCGACGCGCTGGTCGTCGGAGCCGGCCCGGCCGGACTGGCGGCGGCGACAGCCCTGCGAGCAGGGGGCGCCGGACACGTCGTCGTGCTCGACCGGGAGGACGAGGCGGGTGGAACGCCCCGGTTGTGCGAGCACAGCGGTTTCGGCCTGCGCGACCTGCGACGCGTCCTGACGCGGTCCTGCCTACGCCCGGCGCTGGGTGGAGCGGGCGGCCGCCGGTGGCGTGGACATCCGGACCCGTTCGATGGTGACAGCGTGGGGAGGCCCGCGCCGGGCGCAGGTGACCGGGCCGCAAGGGTTGCTGGAGGTGGACGCACGCGCCGTCGTCCTCGCCACCGGGGCGCGGGAGCGGCCACGGGCAGCGCGCCTCGTTCCGGGAACGCGACCTTCGGGGATCTTCACGACCGGCCAGCTGCAGCAGTGGGTGCACCGCCAGCGCCTGCCCCTCTCCGGGCGGGCGCTCATCGTGGGGGCCGAGCACGTCTCGTACTCCGCCGTGCTGACCCTGCGCGCAGCGGGTGTCCGGCCGGTCGCCCTGGTGACCGATCTCGCGCACACGCAGACGTTCCGCTCCTTCGACCTCGCGACCCGCGTCGGCCTCCACGTGCCGGTATGGACGAGGACAGCCATCACCGGCGTGGCCGGACGCGACCGTGTGGACGGGGTGCTCGTCCGCGGGCCCGATGACATCGAACGCACGGTGGCCGTCGACGTCGTCGTCTTCACAGGGGACTTCATCCCCGACAACGAGCTGGCCCGCCTGGCCCACCTCACGATGGACCCCGGTACGAAGGGTCCCGCGTGTGACGTCGACGGCGCGACGAGCGCGCCCGGGGTCTTCGCCACCGGCAACCTCGTCCACCCCGCCGAGACGGCGGACGTGGCGGCGCACCGCGCCGCGGCGGTGGGTCGCGCCGCCGCCGCGTGGCTGCGCAACGGCGACCGCAGCCCCGCCGGGCCCGCGGCGGTCCGCCTGCGCGTCGCGGACCCCCTCCTCTGGGTTGCCCCGAACCTGGCCGTGCCCGCCCGGGCCGGGACCGGGCCCCTGCTCGTCAGGAGCCGGGTCTTTCTGGAACGCCCGCGGCTCGACGTGACCCAGGGTGGCCGGCTCCTCGGTTCGTTCCGCCCCCGTCGCATGATCCCGAACCGGTCCCACGCCGTGTCGTCCGACTGGCTGCGGCTCGTGCAGCCTGGAGAGGACGTTCAGCTCTCGGTGTCGTGACCCGGGCCGGCGGACGCGAAAAAGCGGCACCCCGGGAGGTGCCGCTCACTCGCAGATCCACCGACTCACGCCGGCGAGGCTCTGAGGCCTAGGACATCTCGGCCAGGATCTTGGACTTCTGGTCGGCGAACTCGGCCTCGGTCAGGATGCCCTGGTCCTTGAGGTTCGCGAGCTCCTTCAACTTGTTGATGAGGTCGTCGGAGTCCGGCGCGGCCTCCGGGGCCGCCTCCGGGGCGGGCGGGGGCTGCGCGGCCGCGTTCTGCTGAGCGGCCTTCTGTTGCTGCCGCCGGTTCACCCCGCCGGCCACCACAGTGGCCGTGCCGGCGATCACCGCTGTCCGGCCGACTGTACGCATCAAGGGACGTCGCCTCATTGGCATGGTCTTGCTCCTTCTCTCTTCGTTTTCGTCTTCGGTCTGTTGGTGCTCAGCTCTTCAGTGCCTCGGCCAGCTCCTCGAATGCCGCCTCGACGAGGTCGTTGGGAATCCGGGCGCTGTCGATGAGCACCCCACCCGAACCGCGGATGGCTTCGACGAGCGGCACCGCCCACAGGTCCTCCCACAGGATGACCAGCGTGGAGTTCCCCTCGGGAAGGTTGGCGGCCACGTGGTCGAGGTCCTCGGCGTTGACGAGGCCACCGACGTCACCGTCGATGTCGTTGAAGGCCGCCAGCTCGTCCATCTGGTCGAACTCAATGCTGATGGTGTCGCCCTGCTCGTCCTTGGCCACGAACACCAGGTCGAGGATTCGCACGGTGCCGTTCGCCACCAGCTTCGCCACCTCGGGGGCGACGTTGCCGTTGAACTGATTGCCGGGGAAGGCGATCACCGTGTAGCTGACTGGTCCCATGGGCATCGTGTCTCCTCGTTTCCTCTCTCTATGTCGATCGGGCTGTCACTTCGATGGGCTCTGCTTGCCGCGCTGACGGCGGTGCGCCCGCTCAGGCGCTGGCCAGCAGCTTGGACTTCTCGGACTCGAATTCGGCATCGGTGAGGACGCCCTTGGTCTTGAGCTCGGCCAGCTTCGAGAGCTGGTCGGCCGTCGAGGAACCGGGTGTCCCGGCAGCCTGCTTGACGTACTGGTCGAAAGCCTTCTGCTGCTGGGCCGCCTGGCGCGCCGCCCGTTCGTGCATGCCGCCGCCCCGGAAGATCAGGTACACCAAGACTCCGAGGTACGGCATGATGATGATGCCGATCACCCACAGCGCCTTGGCCCAACCGTGGAGGTCGTGGCTGCGGAAGATGTCGATGAAGACCATGAACAGCAGCCACAGCCAGATGATGAAGATGAAGAAGTACAGCGTCGTCAGGAAGATGTCGAGGATGGGATAGTTCGTGGCAAGCATGGCGACTCCTTAGCAATTCTCGGTTGTCGTTGCGCGGGCTGGCCAGGCCTGCTCCGTACGGCCGCTAAGCATCGCACATTCCCGCAACAGGGGTACCGGAGGGCCACCAGCGGCCCGCCGGCCCCCGCCGGCGAGCATCGCTAGATCCCCTCTTCCGCGTGGAGCCGGCCGGTCTTGCAGGCTCCCGCGAAGGCCTCGTAGTCCCGCTCGTTCTGGTCGGCGTAGGACTCGGCGAACTTGGCCAGCGCCTTCTCGAAGCTGGCGTTGTTGCCGAGGTAGGCCGCCATGGCGAAGCGGTCACCCGAGCGGGCGTGCGCGCGAGCCAGGGTGAGGGCGCACAACTTGCCGTAGGCCTCCAGACCCTCGGGAATCATGGTGTCGGTGTCGATCGACCCTTTCCAGTCCTGCAGCTGGCGCACGTAGTAGTCGCGGCTCACCCCGTCGATGCCGTCGGTCCGCTGCCACCCGAGGAAGATGTCGCTGGCGGCCTGCATGAGGCGCTGGCCGGCGACCACCCGGGCACCGTGGTTACCGAACTGGCTCTTCTTCGTGAAGCGCTCCAGGACCGATGCGTCCGCCTCTTTGGCCTGGAGGAACAGGACGTCCTCCGGGCTGGCGCCGTGCAGGAGCACGATCCAGGCCCTGGTCCCGACGCTGCCGACCCCGACCACCTTGCGGGCGATTTGGCTGAACCGGTACTCCTCCAGCAGATGGCGGTGGTCGGTCGACAGGCTCTGGCGGTAGCGGCGCAACAGGTCCCGGAACATCTTCTCCACCTGTTCGAACTCCACCTCCGGGAAGAGCTCCTCGAGGGGGACGATCAGCGGGGGGTCGCTGATGATGGTGCGGTGCCCGTCCACCACGTGCGTCAACTTGTCGAGTGCCCGATGACTGTCCTTCGTCTGCGCCTTGGCCACCAACTTCGTCGCCGTCGCCGCCATCTGCGCTTGTTTCTTCGAACCCGAGGTAGCGGCCTGGGACTCCAGCCCCGCGACGACCTCCGACGCGTCGACATGGAAGTACCAGACCTCCAGGTTCGACATGGTTGCCATCTGGCGCATCGACTCCCGATAGATCTGACCGAGGGCGACGATCGCCTGCGCCCGCACCGCCTTGGCGTGGCCCTTGTTGCGGCCGGCGATCACGACGCTCGCCGCCAGTCGCTTGATGTCCCACTCCCAGGGTCCCGGATGCGTCTCGTCGAAGTCGTTGCAGTCGAAGATCAACTGGCGCTCGGGTGTCCCGAAGACCCCGAAGTTCGAGAGGTGCGCGTCCCCACAGAGCTGGGCCGTCAGGCCCGAGCAGGGTGTGGTCGAGAGGTCGGAGGCCATGATGAGGGCGGCGCCGCGGAAGAAGGTGAAGGGAGAGACCAGCATGCGCCCGTAGCGGATGGGCACGAGCTCCGGGACCCTGGTCTTGGCCTGCTCCTCGAGCAGAGACACGGGATCGGGCCGGTCCGGTCCTGGTTCGAACGTGGCGTTGAGCTCGCGGGGGACCTTGCCCCGGGCCTCCTTGCCGCTGGCCCTGCACTCGGCCTCGCTCTTGTGCGGGACGAGCGATTCGGGGCGTTCCGCCAACATGATCCCGTTGTCCTCGGCCATCGTCGGCCTCCTCCCCGACACGTCCCCGCGCCATTGTCCGGTCCCGAGGCTACGACCACTGGCGCCCTTCCCGCACCGGCCGCCGTGCACGACAACACGTGGACCGGCGCGCACCCTTCCCGCGACCCGGCCCGCAGAGCGTTCCGGTCTTTCCCGGCCGTTCCGGCGCGCCACAATGGCAGGGTCCAGGTGCGGCGATGAGGGGCAACCAGTGACGGTGGACCACGGGAAGCGGAGCGCACCGGACGGCTCCGGGTCTCCGGTATCTGACGGTCCGTCCCCTGCACCCTCCCCGACGCGCCGGGCCCGGGCGGGTGCCCTGATCGGCCGGCTGACCGACGCCATCCGGCGCGGCGACGACAAGGCGGTCGAGCAGGCGGTCCTCCAGCTCAGCCAGCGCCGGCGCTGGCTCGCCCCCCTGGCCCTGATCGTCGGTGCCTTCCTCATGCTGTTCCAGGGCGTGAAGCTCCTCTACACCAACTGGCGGCTGGCCGTGATTCAGATCGTGCCCGCCATGTGGATCTGGATCGCCATGCTCGACATCAAGCTCCACGTCCTCCACGGCAAGCAGTTCCACGTGATCCGCGGCCCGCTGCTGATCCCGTGCATCCTCGGGGTGGTCGTGCTCACCGCGGCCAGCTTCTACCTGAACGGGGTGTTCGCCTTCACCATTGCGGTGCCGGGTCCCCCGAAGATCCGTCCCGCCTTCACACGGGCCAACCGGCACATCCGCAGCATCCTGGCCTGGGGCTGCAGTATCGGTGCCGCGCTGGCCTTCTCGGCCCTGATCGCCACCCGCTGGGGCCACTGGCCCTTCGTCATCAGCCAGAGCATCGTCGTCGGCATCATGATGCTCTGCTACGTCGCGGTGCCCGCCCGCATCGTCGGCGTCGAGAAGAAGGCCCGATCACGGCGCGACACACTGGCGGCGTCGGCCGTCGGAGGCGCCGTGGGCGCCGCCGTCTGCTCGCCGCCCTACATGCTCGGCCGGCTGGGCATTTTGATGCTGGGCTGGCCCTACGTGTTCTGGCTCGGCGTGATCCTGATTGTGGTGGGAGCCACGCTGCAGACGGGGGCGACCAGTGCCGTGAAGGCGGTGAAGTTCTCGTCCAAGCTCGTGGGGCATCCGGGCGAGGCGGTCGCCGAACAGCCCGCCGCGTAGGGCACGACCGTCAGTCGGCGACGAGCCCGTCGGTCAGCCCGTTGACCGCCTCGAGGGCCGCCTGGGACTCGGAGCTCAGGCCGTACCGGGCGGCGAGCGTGGCCGGCGCGGTGTAGCTCACGAGGGTGCCCCGCTGCGGCTCGGCCCAGACGAGGACCTTCAGCGGGAGGTCGAGGGCAGCCAACGGCGAGGCCACCATGACGCCCGTGCCCGCCGAGGGGTTGCCGAAGATCACCAGCGTCGTCTCACGAAGCTCGAGCCCGACCGCACGTGCCTCCGCCTGCTGATCGATCACCGCGAAGACCTTGATGCTCTTGGACTGCAGCAGCTCGAGCAGCCGGGCCACCGTGTCAGCGACCGGACGGGGGCTGACCTTGGTCACCACGCCGGCCGGTGCCGCCCCGAGCCCGCCGCCGGCTTCGGACAAGGGACTTACGACGCGGCGGCCCGCAGGGGCCGCGCCGCGTGGTTGTCCCGCAGCCGCTCGGCCGTCTCCCTGTCCCGCAGCGGCATCCCGATGCCGATCGGGACCGAGGAGGCCAGGTCGTTGCGGCACTGTGCACACTCGACCACCCAGGCCCGGTCGGGCCGTTGCGTGACCTTGGGATGATGGTTCTGCATGGCCGACTCCTGCACGTTCCCTGGAAAGACAAAAGATAGTCAACGGCGGCGCCGGGCGAAACCCGCATTTCGCCCGTGCCTCGCACGTGCCTAGAGACCGGGACCAGAGCGCCGCGAAGGAGCCCGGCGAGACGCCTCTCAGGGAGCCAGTCGAGCGTCCGCCGGCCGGGCGACGATGTAGATCAGGGCGCCGACGAAGGGCACCAGGAGGATGAGCAGCGTCCATCCCGCCTTGGCGAGGCCCTGGTGGTCACGACGGCGGAAGTTGTCGACGAAGCAGAAGATCACGAAGAACAGCAGCAGGGAGATCCCGGCGAAGATCAGGAACGTCCAGAACAGGCTGAGCAGCGGCCACGTGTAGGCGAGCATCGGGCACACCTCCCTCCCGCGCCCGAAGCTAACGGCCGCCCCGCCGGCGCCGGTGGATGCACGCCCGTCGGAGCAACCACCACGGAGAGGAGGTCAGCCCGCGCTGACCAGCCCGTAGATGCTCTTGGCCATCAGGTAGAGGCCTAGTCCGAGCGACAGGATCACGATGACCTGGTCCCGGTGCGAGGTGATCCAGTTGAGAAGGGCATCGAGCGTCTTCTTGACCTCGGCGGGGCGGAGCGCGGCGTAGACCTCCATGACGAGAAGGCTCGCCGAACACAACACACAGAAGGCGAACACGGCGATGTACTGCGCCGTCGACGAGATCTTGGCCTGGGTGATGTCGGCCACGCCGGCGGTGACGAGGACCCACGGCTGCAACAGGAAGGCGAGGCCGGCCGCGCTCAGGGGGTTGACGCGGTCGATGCCCCGCATCCACTTCGGCTGGCCCTTCGGTTCCGCATTGCCCCATGAGCCCCAGCGCCGGTAGGCGATGACGACCAGCACCACGCCGATGCTCAGCTTGACCGCCAAGGCCCCCGTGGACGGGTTGCTCTGAGGGATGAGCGGCTTGCCGCCCGTGACGAGCACGGTGACGGCGACGATCACGACCAGGGTGACCATCCAGCCCAGCACGTAGCCCAGGCCCTTCAACAGGCCGCCCTCGGTCGCGAGCAGCAGGATCATCGCGGTGAGCGGGATGGGCTCCAGCGTGACCACGAGCCCGATCAGGAACAGGTCAAGCAGCAGCGTGCATCTCCCATTCGACGAAGTGGGATGGAACCTACACGGCACGACCGGCCGGCCGAGGGACTCGCCACTGGGAAGGCGGCTGACGCGTGGTGGCTCTCCCTCGGACCACCACGCGCGCCGTCTTCTCCTGCGCTACCGCCCCTGATGCGAACTCATGGACGAGAACCGGCCTCGTCCATGGCTTCGATCTTGGTGCCGGGAGCCTCCTCGCCACTAGAGCCAATAGTCACCTCGAAGCAGTCCGAACGCCCCGGAGCGCGGTCCAGTCCCCGGGGAAGACAACAGAACAACAACGGAGCCGCACCCCAGCCCTACCGCCCGCGGCCCACCCGCGCCCGCACATCGGTGCCGAGGTCGAGCACGGTCACCGCCGCCATGGGCAGCCGCTCGGGCAGGGTCACCGACAGGTCCCCGGCGCTCTCGACCGCGAAGTCGAGCGGTGCGTCGGCTCCGACCAGGCGCACCCGCCGCACCCGCGTACCGTCGATCGCCCGCATGACGATTCGCCGCGCCCGCGGCATACCCATCACCAACGCGTAGACGCCGTCGCCGCTCTTGGTGAAGCGCAGGGGCGTCCCGTCCGCCGCGACCGACTCGGTGACCACCCAGGGCCGGCTGCCGTAGATCGCCTCCGCGTTGACGTCCAGCCACGCCCCGAGGCCGCGCAGCGGCGCCTGCTGCTGTTCGGGGATGGTCCCGTCGGGCCGGGGACCGACGCCGATCAACAGGTTGCCGTTCTTCGACACCACATCGCAGAAACGCTGGACCAGGTCGGTCTCCGAAATGATGTCTTCGGGCCGCTCGTGGCGGTTGGCGCCGAACGAGTGCCCGACGCCCTGGGCCAGTTCCCACTTGCGCGGCGAGTACGTCCGCAGCACCTCGTATTCGGGAGTCCGAAAGTCGTAGTGCTTCGGGGCGGGGAAGGTCAGGTGCTTGCGCCGCTCGGGAATGAACTGCCACAACGCCTGGAGTGCGGCCCCGCCCGCGCGCACCATGGCGTCGGTCAGCTTGTTCCGCGCCACGTCGGGCTCCTTCCAGCGGTCGTTGATGACACCGTCCTCGATGGTGTTGTAGTAGTGCGCGAACAGCTCGGGGAGCCGGGGATCCTTCGGCCAGGCGATGTCGTTCCACAGCACCGACGGCGCGTAGCGGTCGATGAGCTCGCGGCAGTGCGCCGTCACGTACTCAATGAACCGCTGGTCCTGGGGCGCGGCCAGCACCACGTCGGCGGCCGTCGACAACACGGCGTCGTTGTAGGGCCAGTCGTAGCCGCCCGAGTAGTAGAGCCCCATGCGCATGCGCCGGGCCCGCACGGCATCGGTCAGGTCGCCCACCAGATCGCGGCGGGCGTGGTACTCGCCCTTGACCGGGTGCGGGATCGAAGAGGGCCACAGGGCGAAGCCGTCGTGGTGCTTGGTGGTGAGCACGACGTAACGGGCCCCCGCCGCCTGGCAGAGCTCGGCGACGGCGTCGAGGTCGGCCCCCGACGACGCGTCGTTGAAGGTCCGGACGAAGTTGTCATAGGGGTAGTCCTCCCCGTAGGTGCGGGCGTGGTACTCGTGGGTGGGACTCCCCTTGATCTGCATGGTGTTGAGGTACCACTCCGCGTACGGGTTCTCCCGCAACATCCGCTTCGGCCCGTCATGGACGAGCAGGTGCTGTATGTCGGGCACGCGCGGCGCCCACCCCGGCACCGAGTACAGGCCCCAGTGGATGAAGACCCCCAATTTGGCATCGTCGTACCAGTCGGGCACCCGGTGGGTCCCGACGGATTCCCACGTCCCCTCGTACATGAGCCGTCGATTCTCCCATGGCAGGCGCCGGCACCGCTCAGGCACCGCCCACGGCGCTCGACCGACGGCCGGCACCGCGCAACCCGCGACCAGCGCGTCGCGACCTCGCAACCCGCAGCCCGCGTCGCTCAACCGGCTGCCAACGCCGCTCCCCCTGCGTCGGCTCCCCCGGCGCCGGCCGCGCCGCCCCCCGCACCGGCGGCCCCGTCACCGCCCTGCCCCGGCTTCCCGTAGCGCAGCCGGAACGCGAAGTAGGCGAAGGGACCGACCGCGATGGGCAGCCAGTACGAGATGATGCGATAGGCCAGCGTGGCCACGACAGCGTCGACGCCCGGCACGCCGGCCAGAATCAACAACGCGCTGAGCCCCGCCTCCACGATCCCGAGCCCGCCGGGCGTGATGGGGATCAACGCCAGCAGCCCGGCCACGGCGTAGGCCAGCAGGATCAGCGACGGGTTCGGCTTGACGCCGGTGGCGCGGACGCAGGCCAGCAGGGTCCCGAAGTCGAAGGCGAGCCGGCCGCTGCTCAACAGCAGGGCCGCCTTCCAGCGCCGGCCGAGGACGCGTCGGATCCGGTTGCGCTCGTAGACGAGGCGGTCCGGCAGGCCGGACATGGGCGCTTTCTTGCGCAGCAGGCGGTTGCGCACCGCCTGGAATGCCCGTCCCGCCCAGCGCAGCGGCGCGTCCAGGGCGAGCACGACCGCGCCGAACCCGGCGAAGAGCACGAAGGCCGCGATGCCGAGCAGCGCCGCGTGCTCCAGGCCGTTGGCGATGGGCGTCCCGGCCAGAATGGCGGGGAGGACGAAGATCGGCAGGGCGAGCAGCCCCCCGATGCCGAGCAGCGAGAAGGCGGTCAGCCCCGCCACCGCGGTAGCGGGATCGTTGCCCGCCGCGGCGAGCATGCGGAACTGGGTGGCGGCCCCGAAGGCCGCCCCCCCGGGCACAATGAGGCTGATTGCGTTGCCGGACAGCTGTGACGTCGTGACCGAGAACCACGCCTTGGTGCGCAGCGCAATGCGCTGCAGCGCGATGGTGCAGGTGAAGTGGGCCACCTGGAGCGCCAGGGCGAAAATGAACCAGATCGGGTCGAGGGAGGTCAGCTTCGGGAACGAGTCGAAGACCTCGGCCAGGCTCGGGAAGAGCAGGTAGAGGGTGATGCCGGCCACCACCACCACGACGGTCTTCCAAACGACGGACCGCCACGGCAGTGGGGATGCGGCATCGTGCTCGATCCGGGAGGCGGCCCGCTGCGAGAGCTCGCCGTGCTCGGCGGCACTCTCCCCGGGCGCGGCCGGAACGTCCTGCTCGGATTCGTGGTCGTCCTGCGTCGCCACCGGGGAACTGTAACCGGCGGCGGGCGAAGGCCTGCCTAGCTGGCCAGGATCTTGGCCTTCTGGGCCTCGAACTCGGCGTCGGTGAGCACGCCCTGCGACTTGAGGTCGGCCAGCTTGTGGAGCTGGTCGGCGGTGGACTCACCGGGCGTGCCGGCGGCCTGCTTGACGTACTGGTCGAAGGCTTTCTGCTGCTGGGCCGCCTGCTCGGCCGCCCGCTCGTGCATCTTGCCGCCCCGGGCGATGAGGTACACGAAGACTCCCAGGAAGGGCAGGACGATGATGAAGATCACCCACAGCGCCTTGGACCAGCCGCTCATGTCGTGGCTGCGGAAGACGTCCATGAACACCATGATCAGCAGCCAGATCCAGATGATGAAGAGGAAGAAGTAGAGCGTCGTGAGGAAGATGTCGAGGATCGGGTAGCTGGAAGCAAGCATCGAGAGTGTCTCCTTGGAATCAGTGGTCGGCGAGGACCCGACACCCAATGTTTAGCCCGTACACCTGAAGCTGCGCTGGGATATCCCCTGGTCCACCCCGGCTGAAGGGCGTCCGTTGCCGCCCGCCTGCCTCCGGGCAGCCCGCCTCGCCCCACCGCCGGGCCGGCTCCGGAGGACGGATCCGGCCCGCGCCGGGCCGACCGCACCGTCTCGCGACCGACAGGGCGGACGCCCGGCCCGCAGACCGGCGCCGGACCCGGTCCGGCGTGGACTGACCTGCCCCGCAACGGCTTTACTGTGGGCATCGTCCCGGGCCGACCGCCCCGGGTTGTGGGAGCGACCGGAGGAGAGGGCCTTGGCCAACGAGGGATTCCATGAGCCGCTTGAGCTGCTCGATGAAGCCACACTCGATTACCACCGCGCCATGCAGTCGTTGACCGAGGAGCTCGAGGCGATCGACTGGTACGACCAACGGGCCAAGGCCACGACCGACGAGAGCCTGGCCGCCATCCTGATCCACAACCGCGACGACGAGAAGGAGCACGCCGCCATGGCCCTGGAATGGCTGCGCCGCCGGGATAGCGAGCTCGACACCCAGCTTCGCAAGTTCCTGTACACGTCCGTGCCCGTCACCGACGTCGGTGACAACGACTCCGACGGAGGCTCCGCCGCCCCCTCGGGGTCCCTGGGCATCGGCAGCCTGAAGGGAGTGGAGCGATGAACCACCTCCATCGCGAGCTGGCCCCGATCTCCGACGCCGCCTGGGACCTCATCGACGACGAGGCGAAGTCACGCCTCCCCACCTACCTGGCCGCCCGCAAGCTGGTGGACTTCGCCGGCCCGCACGGCTGGAACTACTCGTCGACCAGCCTGGGCCGGATCAAGGAGATCGCCGGGCCGTCCGAAGGCGTCGCTGCGTCACAGCGCAAGGTCCTCCCCGTCGTCGAGCTGCGTACCGAGTTCAAGGTCTCACGCATTGAGCTCGACGACGTCGACCGCGGCACCAGCACCCCCGACCTGGCCGAGCTCGACGAGGCGCTGCGCCAGATCGCGCTGGGCGAGAACGCCATCGTCTTCCACGGGTACGAGGCTGGCGGGATCAAGGGCATCACCGAGGCCACCTCGCACGAGCCCATCGCCATCACCGACATCGCCCACGCGCCCGACGCCGTGGCCCGCGGCGTCGAGGCGCTGCGCCAGGCCGGGATCGACGGCCCCTACGGGCTGGCCATCTGCCCGGACATGTACACGACCATCGTCGAGACGACGGAGATGGGCGGGGAGTTGCTCAAGGACCACCTGCGCAAAATCCTCGGCGGCCCGCTGGTGTGGGCGCCCGGCATCGAGGGCGGTGTCGTGCTCAGCCTGCGCGGCGGCGACTTCAAGATTGAGAGCGGGCAGGACCTCTCCATCGGCTACCTGGACCACGATGCCGACGTCGTGCGGCTCTACCTCGAGGAGAGCCTGAACTTCCGGGTGCTCGAGCCCGACGCCGCCGTCGCCGTCCGTCTCGGGAAGAAGTAACCCGGACCTCGGGCTCAGTGCGGGCCTGAGCGCCCGGTCGACTGCCCGGCCGCCGGGGCGGCCGCTGGTGCGTGTCGCCGGCCCGGAGTCGAAGACCGGGGTGTGCCGACGCCCGCGCGACCCGGGTCCGCGCCCACGGCAGCGGCCGGCCGGCCGGCCCCGACGGTGTCGAGCAGTGCGGCCATTTCGCCGCCGTCGATCGGTCCCGAGTACAAGAACCCTTGTCCCTGGTCGCAGTGCTCGGCCCGCAGCCCCTCGAGCTGCGCGTGCGTCTCGATGCCCTCGGCCAGGGTGACGAGCCCGAGCGTGCGCCCGAGCTCGACCAGCGTGTGGACCAGGGCCTCGGCGTCGGGCGAGCGGCTCATGTCCGCCACGAACGACCGGTCGATCTTCAAGACGTCGACCGGGAACTGCCGCAGGTAGGCGAGCGACGAGTACCCGGTGCCGAAGTCGTCGATGGCGATCTTGACGCCCAGCTCCTTCAGCAGATTGAGCCGGGACACGGTGGCAACGGAGTCGCGCATGAGGGAGGACTCGGTGACCTCCAGGATCAGGAGGGCCGGATCGACGCCGTGCGCGGCCAGCGCGTCGCGGACGTCGTCGAGCAGCTGGTCCGACTCGAGCTGGCGCATGGACACGTTGACCGAGATGCTGGCGCGGTGCCCCCGGGCGTGCCACACGGCGGCCTCCCGGCACGATTCGTTGAGCACCCACCGGCCGACGTCCATGATGAGGCCGCGCTCCTCGAGCACCGGGACGAAGACGTCGGGCTCAATGGTGCCCCTGGTGGGATGCTGCCAGCGCAGGAGCGCCTCGGCACCTTGGATCTGGATCTCTTCGAGGTCGAAGATCGGGTGGTAGACGAGCGTGAACTGGTCGTTGTCGAGCGCTGACTCCAGGTTCGTCTTGAGCGTCAGCCGCTCCTTGGCCGCTGACTGCATGGAGTGCTCGAAGAGCACGGACTGGTCACGGCCGGCCTCCTTGGCCCGGTAGAGGGCGATGTCGGCGTCGCGCAGCAGGTCCTCGGCGGACGGGCGATTGCCGACGGCGATCCCGATGCTCGCCGTGACCGTGATCGTCATGCCGTCGATCCCCGGCAGGTGGAAGGCCGGCTTGAGCACCTCGTGCACCCGGTCGCCGATCATCTCGGGGCCCCGGGCGAAGGAGACGCCCTCGGCCAGAATCACGAACTCGTCGCCGCCGAGCCTGCCCACGGTGTCGCCCGAGCGCAGAATGCCCAGCAGCCGCCCCGCCACCATCTGCAGCAACTTGTCGCCCGCCCCGTGACCCAGCGAGTCGTTGGAGTCCTTGAAATTGTCGAGGTCGATGAACAGCGCCGCCATCGGGACGCCCGAGCGGCGGGACCGCTCGAGCATCTGCTGCGCCCGGTCGAGGATCAGCTGCCGGTTCGCCAGGCCGGTCAACGGATCGTGCAGGGCACGGTGGGCCAGGAGCGCCTCGAACTTCTTGCGTTCGGTGATGTCACGGATATTGGCGACGTACCCGGCCACCGAGGGACGGTTGGTCTGGTTCGACACCACGGCTTCCACATTGCGGGCCATCCCGTCCTTGCGCACCATGCGGAACTCGAGGGTTGCGGTCCCGGGCTCCGACTGGAAGTCCCCACCGAGCATCGTCTGCACAATGTGGAGGTCTTCGGGGTGCACGAATTCGGTCGAGTTCAGGCCGACGAGCTCGTCCGGTTCGTACTGCAGGAGATCCTTGATCGCCGGCGAGACGTAGCGGAACTCGGCCGTATCACCGAGAATCATGGTGACGTCGGACGAGTTCTGAATGAGCGAGCGGAAGCGATCCTCGCTCGACCGGAGATGGGCCTCGGCCTCTTCCTTCTGCGCCAGCGCCGTCTCGTTCTGCTCCATGATGGCGCCGGCCATGTGGATGACGAAATAGAGGACGAAGCCGCCCATCACGTTCAACGAGGCCGCCGCCGGGTCGCTGAGCTCGGACTGCAGCCAACCCTGGTCGAGGGCGATCTGGCCGAGCACCATGCCGAAGAGGCTCCAGAACACCATGGTCCGCCAGACGCGCGATCCCGCCCGGGCCATGTTCTCCAGGGCGATGAAGATGTACGCGGCCCACAGCACCGGGCCCCACCCCGTCAGGTTGATGACCAACGTGATCGCAGCGACCTGGCTGATCACGCGGAGATTGAGCCTGAACGTGGTCCGGCTCGCCTGATAGAAGCGGTCGACCGCCACGTTGATGACGGTGACGCCGACCAGCACAATCAGCCACACCCACCACCGCACGTGCGCCACGTAGCCGAAGCGCATGAGAACCACCACGACGGCGAACGCCACCGGCCCGACCAGGTAGGGCAGCTTGTTGAGGTTCAGCCCCAGACGCTCGGCCGACGAGGGTCGAACCGGAGATTCCGGCCCGTCGGCGCGGGGGGCCCACTCGCGCCATCCTCAGAAGCCAGCCCCATGTCCCCCGCTTTGTTCGATCCGCTCAGCCTCCTTGTATCGACCAATCGACCGGGCAACTTGATCCGAGCGCGGGTTCCACGCGGGCCTTGCACACACCTCGCACAACGGCCCTTTACCTGGGCAACCTCCGCTCAGGGATGGGCTGCGCCGAAGACGGAGTCGAGCCACGCCGTCAGCTCCCGGCACGCGGTCCCGCGACCGCTGATCAGGTCCAGATGGCCGACGCCCGGGAGCGGCACGTAGCGGGCGGAGTCACCCAGGGAAACGGCCGTCTCGGCGTAGTGCTCGCTCAATGAAGGAGGCACGGAGCGGTCCGGCACCCCGTGCAGCAACAGCTGCGGCTTGCCGACGGGGAGGAGCGACGTCGGAGAACCCAGCCGGTATCGATCCGGCACGTCGTCGGGGTCGCCACCCATGAGCGACTGGACGGCACCACGCCCGACGTACTGGCGCGCCGCGGCAGCGAGATCGACCACCCCGGCCAGGGAGACGGCGGCGCACACATCGACCAACGGGGGCGGCTGCTCGGGGTCTCCCGTGGCACGCGAAGAGGCGGCCCACAGCGCCAGCTGGCCCCCGGCCGAATGGCCGCACGTCGCCACCCGCTGGCGGTCCGCGCCCTCGACCTGGTCGAGCGCGTCGATCGCATCGGAGACGTCCTCGAAGGTCTCGGGCCAGCCCCCTGCGCCGAACGGCCCGACCCGTCGGTACTCAATGTTGTAGGCGATCCATCCTTGGCCGGTCACGGCGCGCGCCAGGCGATGCATGAGCCGCTTGGTGAAATGCTGGTGCCAGAACCCGCCATGGATGAGCACGACGACGGGCACGTCGTCACCGGCCCCTTCGGGCCGCCACACTTCCGCGACCTGGGCCCGATCAGGGCCGTACCGCACGGTGTCCGGCTTCACGTCTGCACCAGGATCGATCGCGCGTCCCGCACGACCGCGGCGCGGTGCGCCAACACCGGTCCGAGGATGCTCCGGTGCGCCTTGATGATCCGGTACCCCTCGACCACCCCGCCGAACCGTCGTACCCGCTCCAGGAGTCGCACCGTGAGAAACCCGCACAGCGGTGCCGCCAGAGCCGCGCCGAGGCCGGCCCACGCGCCGTAGGCGCGACCCACCAGCACCCCCACCACCGCATAGGTCGCCGCGAACAGGACGAAGCAGCCCAGCAGCTTGACGGTGGCCTTGATGCCCTCGTTGGTCGGCCGCTTCCCGACCTGCTTCATGATCTGAAACGGAATGATGTGGACCAGCGCGCCGAGGACGGCGAACGGCAGCGCCACGAGGACCTTGAGCGCGGACCAGGCGACCCGGAACCCCACACCGCGCCGGAGTGCTGAGCCCTGCACGAGCTGGGCGTCGCTCACACCGAGCAACTCGAGATCGCGCTCGTAGGTCGCGAAGTCCGCGAACAGCTGCTCCAGCGATTCGGGGCAGGCGTCCTGGCAAGCCGCCAGACGCGCCGCGACGTGGACCCGGTCGGCCAGCGCGGGATCGTCCGACTGGTCCTCGCCGGGACAGCGGACAACCAACTCGGCGATCCAGGCGAACTGGGTGGCCTGTGCCCACGAGGAGAACGAGGGATTGACGAGCTCGAGTTGCGCGGCCAGGTCCTCGGTGAAGGCGCGCACCGTGGCCCGCACGTCGCGGCGGTAGGCCTCGGCCCACTGGGCCGCCTTCGCCGGCTGCCCGACCCGAACGAGGGCGCGCGAACGAAAGCGCGCCTTGGCGTCGTAGACGAGCCCGACGGCCACTGTCACCAGGTCCTCCGTCCCCGCCTCGCCTGCGGCTTCGAGGGCGATCCGGGCAGCGCCCGTCTTGAGGGGTTGGAGCGCTACCTCGTCGTGACTGATGCCTTCGGGGAAGACGGCCACGATCCCACCGTCCCGCAACAGCCTGTGGCTGGTGGCGAAGGCCGACACGTTGTGGTCTCCCGCCACCGCATCGATCGCCCGGTACACCGGGATGACGCCGGCCAGCTTCAGGAACGGCCACAAGGGAGGGATTTTGAAGAGGGTCGACTTGCCCAAGAAGCGCGGGTAGCGGCGGAGCGCCGCCATGAGCAGAAGGCCGTCGACGAGCCCGTTGGTGTGGTTCGCCACCAGCAGCACCGGCCCGGCGGCGGGGAGGAGTTCACCGTCCTCGATCTCGACGCTGCGGAAGAACACTCGGATGAGAAGTCGGGCCAGCACGGTCATTGACCAGTCAGCAAACCGCCGCAGCCGCGGCTCGACCGCCTCCGCCTGCCCGCGGTCGATCCCGACCTCGACACGAGTCACGGTGGTATTCGACGCGCCAAGATTTCCGGATGTCGGATTGGTAGGGTGCCGATGCAAACGAGAGCCGGTTCTGGGCCCTGCGGGGGCAGGCACAGAAACCGCGTTGCGCGGACGGGGGTTCGGCCATGACACGGATCATTGGCATGAGGGCTGTGGGCGCTGCCTTGCTGCTTGCCTCACTCACCGCGACCGGGGTGCTCCTGGCCCCGGCGTCGAGCGGGGCATCGTCGACCTCGTCCGCGAAGTTCGGCACGCTGCCGTCACCTTGCGGCAAGGGGAACGCCACGGGTGCCACCGAGCAAGGGGTGACGAACTCCACCATCAACATCGGCTACGGCGACGACCGGGGCTTCTCGGGCAGCCCGGGTCTCGACCAGGAGATGGGCGACGCGGTCAAGGCGATGATCGCCTGGTGCGACGCCCAGGGCGGCATCAACGGGCGCAAGATCGTGGGCGACTATTACGACGCCGCGGTGACGAACGTCGGCTCGGTCATGACGCAAGCCTGCAAGACGGACTTCATGCTGGTCGGCGAAGGGTTCGCGCTCGACGGGACGGCCGAGCAGACCCGACTGGGCTGCAACCTGGCGGCGGTCCCCGGGTTTACCGTCTCCCCGGTCGTGGCCAACGCCTACGAGATGTACCAGGCCGCGCCGAACCCGGCGAACGCCAGCCCGGTGTCGATCGCGTACCAGGGGGAGAAGCTCTTCGGCTCCAAGACCCAGCACGTCGGTCAGTACAACTCGACGCTCTCGACCCAGGAAGCATCCATGGCCAAGGCCGTGCAGGCCTACACGACCGCCGGCTGGAAGTTCGTCAATTGCCCCTTCCAGGTGAACTACGCCGGCGAGGCGAACTACACCCCGTTCGTGCAGAAGCTGCAGACCTGCGGCGCGCAGATCGTCTTCAACGACGCCACCCCGGGGCCCACCCTCTACGGCGCCCTCGAAGCGGCGAACCAGATCGGCTACAACCCGGTCTGGTTGCTGGACGCCGCCGAGTACACGGAGTCCTTCGCGCAGTGGAACACGAGCGGGCTGGGCAACAACGTGTACGTCCGCATCGGGTTCGAGCCGCTGGAAGCGGCCAAGGTCGTGCCGGCCGTGGCCCAGTACCTCTCCGTCGTCAAGAAGTCGGGCGGCCTGACCTCGGCGCTCGGGGAGCAGGCCACGTCGTCCTTCTTGCTCTGGGCCACCGAAGCCAAGGCCTGTGGCTCCACCTTGACGCGCCAGTGCGTGATCAACCACCTCTCGAAGGTCACGAGCTGGACGGGCGGCGGGCTCAACGCACCGTCCGACCCGGCCAAGAACCAGCCAGCGGCGTGTGGCATTCTGATGAAGCTCGAGAACACCAAGTGGGTGCAGTACTACCCGAAGAAGCTCGGCTCCTTCGACTGCTCACCGAAGTACGTCGTGGCGAACACGGGGTCCGTCATCGGCACGACACTCAACGCCCAGGGCTACGCGACCCAGTACGCGACGGGTTCGGTGCTCAAGCCCCAGGGTTGAGCCCCGCGCGCCACGGACCGAGGTCGAGGGCGGGATAGCGCGTCTGCGTTCGTTCGAGCAGGCGCTCGGTCCACACCGGGTGACCGGGAGGGGGCCAGCCGAAGAGCGCCAGCTCGCGTGGCGTCGAGCCCTCGACGAAGACGGTCCACTCGGTCCCGGTCGATCGGCTCTGCTGGGTGTCGTAGCCGATCCATTCGGTGGCGGCGTTCTTGAAGGCGACGGCGACGACCACGCGGGCGCCGGCGCCCGAGCCGAACGGGGCGCCGCGGTGATACGTGTCCGAGCGGTAGGCCAGGTAGGAGCCCCGGACGCCGGAGGCGCGCCGTTCGGCGGCGTAGACCTCGGGATTGCCCCGGGGCATGAGGACGCCGTATGGGTTGTCGATCTCCTCGGTGTCGCGAACCGAGACCAGCCGCGTGGGGTTGTCGTCTTCGGTGACGTCGGTCAGATAGAGGAATCCCTCCAGGTTCCACCAGGGCGATTCGTTCGCAGGCGGCAGCCATGAATGGTTGCGGTCGAGATGCATCGGCTGTTCGTAGTTGGTCACGCCGGCGTACTTGGCGCTGGCGTGGGCCTGGTAGAGCCGGATGTCGTCGTTGCCGAGCGCCCGCTCGGCGAAATCGACGACAGAGGCGTGGACGCAGATCCGATTGAGGGCCCCGCTGCCCGGAAAGGGGAACGCCGCATTCCAGCGCTGCTGAGCGGGACGGAACCCGGGCCCCTCATCGGGCCAGACGAAAGCCTCCTCGGGCTGCTTCGGGCGGCCTCTGCGTTGCTCGTACACGCCCTCGGGGTCCGCCTGGTGCTCCTCGGCGCTCGGGAAGATCTCGCGCAGATCGTCGACCAAGGCGTCGATCTCCTCGGTGCCGACGAGCCCTTCGAGCAGGACCCAGCCTTCGTCGCGCCACGTCGCCACCTCGGCGTCCGTCGCCAATCGTGAGCTCACGAATTCAGCATCGCACGCGAGCGCTGCCCTGTTCCTCGGCCGTCACAGTGTCTCGATCCAATCGAGTTCATACGTCGCGCGGCGCGCTCTCGTCGCCTTGCGCCGGGGCCGACGCGTGACGATCTTCAGGAGTAGCGGGACTCAGGACTTCGACGGAGGATCGTGATCCTCCAGTGCCTTCACCAACAGGCCACGGAACTCCGCCCGTTCCGACTCGCTCAGCCCACTCAGGATCTCGTCCTCAATGCTCCCCTGCGCCAGCTCGGCCTCCTCGAGCGCCTCGAGGCCGGCGTCCGTGATGTCGACGAGATGGCGCCGCCGGTCAGAGGGGTCCCGCCGGCGCTCCACGTACTCCAGGTCCTCGAGGTCGTTGAGGACGAGGACGCCGGTGTTCGAGTCCATGGAGAGCTGCTCGGTCATGGCCTGCTGGGAGGCGCCGGGGTGGTCCCGCAGGTAGGCGAGGACGACCATGTTCCGCAGCGCCATGCCCACCAGGTCGACCGAACTGCGCAGGTAGACCGCCCTGGCCAGCCTGGTCAGGAGCACGATCGTCCCCGTGGAGTGGCCTGCCGTGGCTCGCGCGCTCACAGCGTCCAGCCTACCTGCACGGCCTCATCGATCACCCCTATAGGATAGTCCCGAAATCATGACTATCCAAGAAGTAGGGACCATTCCCGAGGCCGGGAGCGAGACCGGCGACCGCCGGCGCTGGATAGCCCTGGTCGTCGTCTGCCTGGCCATGTTCATGAACGCCCTCGATGGCTCCATCGTCAATGTGGCGCTCCCGGACATTCAGAAGAGCCTCGGCTTCAACCAGTCCGGCCTGACCTGGGTCGTCGACGCCTACCTCATCTCCTTCGGCAGCTTCCTGCTTCTGGCCGGCCGCCTCGGTGACCTGATCGGCCGCAAGAAGGTGTTCCTGGCCGGCGTGGCCCTGTTCGTCCTCGCCTCCATCGCCTGCGGGTCGGCCGACGACCAGACCATGCTCATCGCGGCGCGGTTCATCCAGGGCATCGGCGGCGCGCTCTCCTCCTCGGTGATCGTCGCCATCATCGTCACCGAGTTCCCGAGCCCCCTCGAGCGCGGCAAGGCGATGAGCGCCTACGTCTTCGTCGCCGTCGGCGGCGGCTCCATCGGCCTTCTCGCCGGCGGCGTCCTGACCCAGTTCCTGAGCTGGCACTGGATCTTCTTCGTGAACGTGCCCATCGGCATCGCCACGCTGATCCTGGGCCGCTTCCTCATTGTGGAGAACGTCGGCCTGGGCATCAAACAGGGCGTCGACTGGGTGGGCTCCGCGCTCATCACCTTGTCGGTAATGGTCGCCATCTACGGCGTCGTCACGGCGACCACGTACGGCTGGCTCTCGGCGCACACGTTGGGGATACTCGGCGCTGCCCTCGCACTCTTCGTGTTCTTCATCGTGCTCGAGTCGCGCCTGACCAATCCGATCATGCCGCTGCGCATTCTGAAGCTGCGCACGTTGACGAGCACGGCGGTCATCCGTGGCTTGCTCATCACGGGCATGTTCTCGACGTTCTTCATCGGGGCGCTCTACTTCGAGCACGTGCTGGGCTACAGCCCGGTCAAGACCGGCTTGGCCTTTCTCCCGCAGGCGCTGTTCATGGCGGCCCTCTCCACGGGCATCACGGCCAAGCTCGTGGACCGCTTCGGAGCCAAAATTGTGATGTACCCGGGCATGGCCATGGCGACGGTGGGGTTGATTCTGTTCGGCGCCGCCGGCGAACACGCCAGCTACTTCCCCCAGATCTTCATCGCCTTCCTGTTACTGGGCGCCGGCGCCGGGCTCTCCTTCATGCCGCTGCTGCAGATAGGCATGTCCGAAGTACCCAACGACGATGCCGGTCTCGGATCCGGCGTCGTCAACGTGTCACAACAGATGGCCGGCGCTATCGGGCTGGCCTTCCTGAGCACGATCGCGGCCAACCGCACCAAGTCGCTTGTCGCCGCCGGCCATTCCGCGCTCCACTCGCTGACGCTCGGCTACCAGCTGGCGCTCTACATCGCGGCGGGGTGCGTGCTCCTCGGACTCCTGGTCTCCCCTCTGCTCCTTCGTACCAATGAATCCGCAGAGGAGCAGAGGAGACACATCGAAGAGAACATGCAGAACCCCGAGACCCGCGAGCACCTGATCATCTGAGCTGGCACCATGGACGGCATGACCCTGAGCAAGGTCGATCTCGACGTCCGCCCCCTGAGCCCCACCATCGGGGCCGAGATCCATGGCATCGATTGTGCCGCCGACCTCGATGACGA
Source organism: uncultured Acidimicrobiaceae bacterium (assembly GCA_963850185.1). Lineage (GTDB taxonomy): Bacteria > Actinomycetota > Acidimicrobiia > Acidimicrobiales > RAAP-2 > Bog-473. The sequence continues at coordinate 53,854 of CAWKKE010000009.1, read as the reverse complement.
TGTCATTGCCGCCATCCGGGCTGTCTGGCTCGAGCGTCTCGTGGTCTTCTTCCCGGACCAACATCTCGACGATGACACCCAGATCGTCTTCGCCGAACGCTTTGGCGAACTGACGGAAAGCCACCCGGTCGAAGCACAGGTGGCCGAGCGCAAGGAGATCCACTCCATCGAGAGTGGGAAGGACCGTACGGACTTCTGGCACACCGACATCACCTTCATGAAACGGCCTGCCTTGGCATCCATGCTCCGCTCGGTGGTCGTGCCCAAAGCCGGCGGGGACACCATGTGGGCTGACACCAGAGCGGCCTACGAATCCCTCGCGCCACCTCTCCAGCGCCTGTGCGACGAGCTCTCTGCCTTCCACTTCGAGCCCTACTACGCGCAGGCTGTGGCCGAGGGCCACGGCAACGTGTGGGAAGGCAAGAAGCTGACCAAGCTTCTGCCCGCCACGCACCCCGTCGTGCGGGTGCATCCGGAGACCGGCCGCAAGAACCTCTTCGTCAATCCGAAGTTCACGGTACGGATCACGGGCATGCCCGAGAAGCAAAGTGGCGGGCTCCTGCGCCTGCTCTACGAACACATGGCGAGCCCCCAGTTCGTGGTGCGCTACCACTGGAAACCCGACACGCTCGCCTTCTGGGACAACCGTGCCACCATGCACTTCGGGATCTTCGACTACGAGGGTGAGCGCCGTGTCATGCACCGCGTCACCCTGAGCGGCGATCGACCGACCGGCCCGACAGTCTCAAGCCCACCGGCGGACTGATTCAGCCCGTCGCCATCCCGATCGAAGGCACTTCCCGTGCCGGTCCATCGAGCCATTCGCGCAAGGCGGCCGTTGCCCGCACGTCGTCCTCGTTGTACTCGAGGATCCACTCTTGCGCGGCAACGCGTCCGGCAGGGCTCGTCTCGTCGTCGATCGCCTGGTGGTATTTGACGATGGCGAGCGTGCCCCCGCTGTCGCCGCTGCGCCAGGCGAAGCCGGCCAGGGGTGCCGTCTCCTTCAATCCCATACTGCGGCCCGTGATCAGCTGCGCCCGGACGACCTCGAGCAGGTCGACCCAGTCGCTGGAACCCCAGAATTCGTCGACCTCGTCGCGCAGGCCGAGACGGTCGGCGAGCCGCGTCATCTGCCCCTGTTCGGCGCTCTTGCTGTAGCAGTAGGCCTTGCACGAGAAGCCGTCACCCGCAGCCTCCGCCCGCAGGTCGCTGAACCACGACCAGAATTCCTTGAAAGCGATCAGCTCTCCGGCTTCGATATCGGGGTCCCAGGTGACGAACGGCATGTAGCGCACGACCGGAGTGCCACTCCGCCGATCGGTGACCAGGGCGCCCCACAGATAGCAGCCGTCGTTCGTGTTCTCCATGTCCACGTCGACTTCGATGTCGGCGCGGGGCACGGTGACCACGTCGACGCCGCGCCTGCGGTAGGCGGGCGCCGCACCGACACGCGCCCGGGCCAGCTCGATCTGCCCGGCCGCGTTCGACGCACCCGCCGCGCACACCGCGAGCGTCTTCATGTCGATCGCCTCGAGGTCGCCCACCGTCGTCAGGTCGAGCGCAGCCAGGACCTCGACCTGCTTTGGCCGGTTCGCGATGACCTCAGCGAGCGTCGTCGACACCGGCCGGCCCGCTGCCTTCCGAAACAACCCGTCGACATCGACTTTGCCGTGGACGATCTCGGCCGTTCGCCAGTCGAGCGCGGCAAGAGCATGCAAGTCGTCGATCCCGTTGGCTTTGTACAGGCTTCGGCGACCCACGCCGACCCCGGTGATCAGGCTGAGGTCAGCGGCGTCTTCGAGTTGCTCACCGCACCACTCCCGCCAGCGGCACATGTCGCACTGGTCGCAGACGATCGGTTCGGCCAGCAGGGGCGTGACCTCGTCGTAGAAGTGTGCTTCAGCCGCTCGAGCGATGTCGGCGCGGTGGGCGAACTCCATGTCGTAGCGCGCCAGGGCACTGATGCGCCCGGCGGCGGGCTCGTCGAGGTACTCGGGCGGATCGAGCAACGGCGCAGCAAGATCGTGCCAGACGATCACCCCCTCGGAGCCACAGACGCCCGCGGCGAAGCAGCCCGGCGAAGCGATGCCGGCCGCGTCGAGCAGAGCGCGGTAGTGCGCCAGCTGCATGAGGTCACCGAAATGCTTGCGCGGGTTGTGCCCCGCATCCACCGCTGCGGCATCGAAGAACGGCGTCGTGATGTCGGAGACGAGGGCCGTTCCGGTTCCTCCCTTGCGGACTCGCTCGAGCGCCTTGTGCGATTTGACCTCAATAGGGAGGTAGCCCTCGCCGTGGCGAACGAGCAGGTCGGGCTGACCGACCCGTTGCGCCTCGTGGTCGATCGGGAGCCGGGCGCCGGCGATGACCCGTGCGCCGTCCTTCACCGCCTGCAGCGTCTGCAACTCCCGGTCGCTGGAGTTCTCCGCCTCAATGACGACCGCCCCCTCCGCCCCATCGAAGAGGAGGGCGAAGGTGTCGTCCTCGTGTGCATTGCCCGCCCGATAGAGCATCTGCAAGAACGGCGGGTCGGGCAACGGTTCGCAGGGTTGCAGCACATCGAGTTGGACGCGCTGCGGGCAGGTCTTGGCGAAGGAGGAATCCCTGGGCCTGATCTCGATCGCGTCCACAAGGGCATTGTGCCGGGTGGGGGTGACAGCTGGCGGGATTCCCTGTCCCCGCTGCCCCGACCTGGGAGGAATCGAGCCGGCCGGCACGTGGCGGCGCACGCTCTCGACCCGATCGAACGGCACGCGCTGTGGGTCGGAGCGCGGGACCGAGCCGCTGGGAGGCGACCGATTAGGGTGAGAGGAACGCCCGCCAACCTTGGTCGGGATGCGCGAAACCTGGTCCTCGTGGAGCGCCTGAGCCTTCCGGCAAGGAGACCCGCGATTGGAACTGCAGGTCCGCACTCCTCGGCCGCTCCATTGCCGGCCGGCCTGAAATGGCAGCCGATCGGCGGGCGCGGATCGTCGCTCGCATCGTGGCCGCTGGCGGAACTCCTTCGGCGCCCGGGCCGCTCTGCGAGGTGGCGGCCGACATCGTCGGCCTGACCGGCGCGGGGGTGATGGTCCTTCGCGACGGAGTCCCTCAGGCCTCTTTGTGCACGACCGGACCCGTCTCGTCTCTGATCGAAGAGCTGCAGTACACCCTCGGAGAAGGTCCCTGCATCGATGCGTACCGGACCGGCTCGGTGATCCTCGAGCCCGACCTGTCCGCCCCGGCCTCCCGCCGTTGGCCGGCCTTCACGCCCGAGGCTCGTCGATGCCGGGGCGCGGGCGGTCTTCGGGTTTCCCGTGCGAATTGGCGCCGTGCGGATCGGCGCCCTCAATGTGTTCCGGGACAGCTCCGGCCCCTTGAGTGATGAACAGCACGCGGACGCTCTCGTGACGGCTGACGTGATCGCCTGGACCATTCTCGCCTTCCAGGCGCACGCCGAGCCCGACGCCATCGCGGAAGAACTGAACGCCGACATCCACACCGTGGTCCACCAGGCCGCGGGCATGGTGTCGGTCCAACTCGACGTCGGCGTGGGTGACGCACTTGGCGCGTCTGCGCGCCTACGCGTTCGGCGTCGACACGCCGATCACCGAGGTGGCCCGTGACGTGGTCTCCCGGAGGCTCAATTTCAGCTCGTTGGAGGAGCGATGAACCAATTCTGTGTGCTCAAATGTGGAGGAGAAGTACGTCTGCCGCCCGCCCAGACCCCGGACCGCCGACGACCCCGAATTCTGGGAGTGCCCGTGATGAACGAGAACCTGCTGATCCGCACTTTGGTCGAATTGGCCGACACCTTGGTCGAGGACTTCGATGTCGTCGACCTCCTCAGCCACCTGGTGGACCGCAGCGTCGAGGTGCTCGACGTCACTGCCGCGGGGGTCATGCTGGCTCCTCCGAGTGGCGCACTCCAGGTCGTGGCCTCGTCTTCTGAGACCATGCGGGTCCTGGAGCTTTACGAGCTGCAAGCCGACCAGGGACCCTGCCTCGACTGCTATGCCACGGGGGAGGCAGTGGTCAACGTCAACCTGGCCGCGGCCGATTCGCTCTGGCCGCGTTTTGCCCCACAAGCCGTCGGTGCGGGCTTTCGCTCCGTCCACGCCCTTCCCCTCCGTCTCCGCGGCCTCACCATCGGCGCCCTCAATCTGTTTCGCGCCGATGAGGGGGCCCTCAACGCAACGGAGCTGACGGCCGTCCAAGGCCTGGCGGACATCGCCACCATCGCCATCATTCAGCACCGGGTCACGATCGACGCGCAGAAGCTCAATTCGCAGCTGAGTGAGGCCCTCAACAGCCGGATCACGATCGAACAAGCGAAGGGCAAGATCAGTCAGGCCGCGAACGTCGACATGGATCGCGCCTTTCAGAGGTTGCGTCGCCACGCGCGCAGCCACAATCTGCGACTCTCGGATCTGGCCACGGACGTTGCGGCCGGCGACGATTGACCCCAACAGCCTCGATCCCCTTCGTTAGCTTCGCCGATTCGGCACACGGGTTCGACGTCCAGTCGGACGCCATCAGTCCGGCGCCCTTACTACGAACTCAGTTCGCGACCGAGACCGTGATGGGAGCGCTGGTGCCACTGACACCCCCGGCGTAGGAAGCCACGCTCTGCAGGGTGTAGGTCCCGTTCAGCACGGTGGTGGTGTTCCACGTCGCCAGCCACCCGTAGATGGTCGGCGTGGCCGTGGCGATCACGGCGTTGGTCAGGCTTCCTCCGGTCACCTCGTACTGGACCTTGGTCACTCCCGATGAGGCGCCGGCGTCGAGGACTTGATTCCCCGACGACGTGGCGTTGTTCGACGGCAGGACGACAGTGGTCGTCGGATTCGCATTGTTGACGGTGATGGTGATGCCTGTACTGGTGCCCGTGAGCCCGTTCTGAGTGGCGACACTCTGCAGGGTGTAGGTCCCGTTCGCCACGGTGGTGGTGTTCCACGTCGCCAGCCATCCGTAGACCGTTGGCGTGGCCGTGGCGATCACGGCGTTGGTCAGGCTTCCTCCGGTCACCTCGTACTGGACCTTGGTCGCTCCCGATGAGGCGGCAGCGTCGAGGACCTGATTGCCCGAGGACGTGGCGTTGTTCGACGGCAGCACGACCGTGGTCGTCGGGCCTGTCACCGTGATGGTCGCCGGGTCGGACGTCGCCGATCCCACGTGGTTGGTGAACACGGCTCTGAGTTTCCAGCCATTCTCGAATGCGGCCACGTTCGTGGCTGTGAACGTGGGGTTTGTCGCCCCGGACACATTGACCCAACTGCTCCCGCCGTTGGCAGAGGCCTGCCACTGGATGGTCGGCGTCGTAATATCCGCCGCCGCGGTGAAGGTCAGCGATCCCCCCGGAGCGACCGATTGACTCTGTGGATCGACGCTGATGGTCGGTGCCTCATCGGGCTGGAAGATGTCCTGTCCGAAGGGCGTCAGCCCAGCGGCGGCGGCGAATCCGAGGTGCCCCTCACCGTCCGTGCCGCCGGTCGTCAACCCCAGCAGGTCCTCGTAGCTGCGCAGGGCCGAGTAGTGGTTGTAGAACCCGGTCGTGTCCACCGTCCCGGGCTGTATGTAGGTGGAGTTGAGCAGCAGCGTGCCGATCCTTCCGCCTCCCGGATCGGCACCGGGTGTTGTCGGCGCGGGCCCGAGGAGGGGGCTGCTCCCGGGGAAGGCCCAGTTCGGCCCAGGCTGCTCGTTGCAGCAGGCGGTGGCGTCCGTGTCATCACCTTCGTCGGAGGTGAGAACCACGAGCATCTGACCGGACTGGTACGAGGGAGACGCCATGATCAGGGGCATCCAGTGCTTCAGCCAGAGATCCGCCGCCGTGAGCCCACCGGTCTTGCCTCCCTCCACGTTGGTCCCGGCGCAGGTGTCGTCGTGGCCGTCGTCACAGAGGTTCGGGGTGATGAACCCGAACTTGGGCGTCGTCGCCTCACTGGAGAGGTCGTTGGCCAAATGGCCCGTGAACGTGTCGGGAAGCGCAACGCCGTTGAACGTGCTGGGCGTTCCCACGGCCGTCGTTCCGAGCGGCACGACGTTGGCATCACATTCCGCCGTGTTGTCGATGATGGAATGGAAATAGACGAAGGGGTCGTGCCGCGTCGCGTACTGGTCCTGGGCTTCGGCGAAGGCCGCGCCGTCCGTGCCGCCCACCGCCGGGTGCGCGCAGTCGGTCCCGCCGAGCGGGTCGGCCACTCCCCCGTCTCGCGTCGGGTCGTTGCCCATGTCCTCGGCGTATTCCCTCCAGGAGGCCACGTGGGTCGACGGGTTGGGTGGGGAGACGGCGTCGAGCTGATTGGCGATGGTCGGCGCTCCGTGCGTTGTGGCCGTCGGCGCCGGGTAGACGCAACCGTTGCCGTCGACCTGTCCCGGATAGGTTGCGGCGTTCGGGTCGTCGGTCCCGGGAGTGACGTTGCTGAACCCGGTGAGGTTGCAGTCCGAGTCGGTCAGCGGTGTCGGGGCTTGCCCGGAGATCTCGGCGATGTAGTTGTCCAGGCTCACGTGGCCGGTGGCGTAGTAGTTCTCGAGCAGCTCGCCCTTGGGGACGAGCGTCCCGTTGAGGTAGGTCGCCACCGAACCGGCCCCGAACGTCTCGGTGGCGTCTTCATTCTCGAGCTCAATGACGAGGACGTTGTTGATTGAGCCGGGAGCGAGCGCCGCGCGAACGACCGGGGCGGCTCCCGCCCCCGTGGCGATTGCCGCCTGGCCGAACGTGGCGGCCGTCAGCACCAGGAGTGCCCCGGCCGCGCCTTGCGTCAGCATTCGCCGCAAACCCGTCATCAATGACCTCCCCGCTCTGGACCGCCCTTACAAGACCATCAGGCTCGAATGGCCACAAGCCCCATTTCGGACATACGACCTATGCTCTGCGGACATGAACGTCCAGCAGCTGCGCTATCTCATCGCAGTGAGTGACTTCGGATCGGTGAGCGCAGCCGCCCGGTCGCTGGGCGTCACCCAACCCGTCGTGTCGCGCGCCATCCACGCGTTCGAGAGCGAGCAAGGGGTGACGGTGTTCGCTCTTTCGGGCACCCGCCTCGTTGTCACCGAGGCGGCCCAGGAGATCGTGCACGCGGCGCGGGATGCCCTCACCGCCTTCGACGCCGTGGAGCAGACAGCGCACGCAGTGCGGGACAAGCGGGAGCTCGTCATCGCCACGACGCCGACGAACGGGCTGCTCCTCACCGAAGCGTTGGGCGAGCTCCGCCGGTGCGAATCAAGTCTCGTCATCAGCGTGTGCCGGGCCTCCGACGCCGACGACGTGCTGCGGATCGTGCAGGATGGCACAGCGGAAGTCGGGTTCATCGAGCTGACCCCGTTGCTTGGTGACACCCCGCTGATCGGCATACCCGTCGCCGAATTGGACGTGGTGTTCGTCTCGCCTCTCGGCACCGATCTCCCTGCAGCGGTGACATGGCATGACGTGGTGAAGCAGCCACTGATCGTGCCGCCGCCAGATTCAGGACGCCGCGCCCTCATCAACGCCATGGCGAGAAGCGCTTCCGGCTCTATCCCTCAAGAGACGATCGTCTTCGAAGACCGAGGATCGTGGCTGGCGGCCGCCCAGGCCGGGATGGGGTCCTTCCTGTCCTATCGCCGCCTCGTGGCCGATCACGACCGCGTCGAAATACGGCCCTTCACACCCCCGCAGGCCGTCACGGTCGGATTCGTCCATCACGATCTCGAACTCTCGATGGAAGCCGCCCGGATCATTGATCTGACCCGAGCCACCTATGCGGAACCGGTCGCAGCGACGAAACCGAGCTGAACCCGCCCCAAGGCAACGAGCTCGGCGAACCAGATCTTCGGCGCTTCCTCGGAGCTCTCCAAGCTCACGACACGGCGCAAAGCCTTCGTCGCCGGCGGCAGAACCGGCTCGACTGCCAACCCGATTCTCGGGTTTTCTAAAGACTTCTTTAGACTAAGCCCGGGAGCCTGGTCACCCATCCCCCACGAACACCCCGCCTCTATTCTAAGGTTTGACTTAGAAACTCTGAGAATAAGGCGGGAGCAGCCCCTCATGAACAAGCGCGACAACCCGTACACGCCCGGAGCTGGGCGGAAGCCCCGCACGCTGGCCGGGCGCGACCAGGACATGGAGGCCTTCCAGTCCCTGGTCGAGCGGCTCGATGCGGGTGCCTACGAGCGCAGCCTCGTCTACACCGGGCTCCGGGGTGTCGGGAAGACCGTCCTTCTCATGGAGTTCGACGTCCTGGCCAGCGAGGCCGGCTGGGCCACGACCGACGTCCAGGAGGTCGGCTCGAGCCCGGACTTCCGGACCACCTTCGCCCGCATGGCCGCTCGCCTCCTCATGAACATGAGCCGGCGACACCGGGCCAAGCAGCGCATTGAGCGCGCCCTCTCGGTGGTGAAGGCCTTCTCCATCGCCATCCCCGGGACGGTCGAGCTCAAGCTCGATGTGGAGGCCGCGACGGGAGTCGCCGATTCGGGTGATCCGGAACAGGACTTGGCGGGGCTCCTTCGGGAGATCGGCGAGGTGGCACAGGCCAACCAGATGGGCGCGCTCTTCCTGATCGACGAGATGCAGAACCTCGACGGCCCGGCACTCGCCGCCATCTGCATGGCGTTCCAGGCCATCAGCCGGGCCGGGCTCCCGGTGACGATGGTGGGCGCCGGCCTTCCGGACCTGCGGGTGAGGCTGCTGGCGGCCAAGCCCTACGCGGACCGGCTGTTCTCCTACGCCGAGCTCGGCCGCCTCTCCGAATCGGCCGCTTGGTCCGCCCTTGTCGGTCCGGCGTCGACGGCCGGCGTCGCCTACGACGAGAAGACGGCACGCCAGATCGTGACCGAAGCGGCCGGGTTCCCCTACTTCTTGCAGGAGTACGGACGGGAGCTCTGGAACTTCGCAGAGACCTCTCCGATCGTCGAGGCCGATCTCGACGGGGCCCGTCCCATTGTGAAGGACACGCTCGCCCGCAACTTCTTCGGCACCCGCTTCGAAATGGCCACCGACACGGAGCAGAAGTACCTCGGCGCGATGGCCTCGCTGGGCACCGGCCCCTACCCGGTGGCCGCGGTGGCGAAGGCGTTCGGCGCTCCCGATCAACGCCGCGTCTCGATGTTCCGCGACTCGCTCATCGGCAAAGGACTCATCTGGAGTCCGCGGCGCGGACAGGTGGACTTCACCGTGCCGCTCTTCGACGAGTTCATTCGGGAGAACGGCGCACCGGGCTGAGCCTCCTCCCCACGAGGGCGGTTGGTCCGAAACGACCCCGGTAGGCCAGTATTCCGGGCGGCCGAGCTGGCCATCTTCGGCGTGAGCCCGGGCCAATGAACGAGCAAGGAGTTGGCATGGATTCTTCGCAGGAGGAGCCGGACACCGAGGCGTTCCGGACAGAACTGCGCGCCTGGCTCCAGGACAACCTCACCGCCGAGGTAGTCGAGGCGGGCGGCCACCAGATCGAGGGCGAGTCCCTCGAGGTCCTGCGGGCCTGGAACCGCACACTGGCCGACGGCGGCTGGGCGGCCCCGTCGTGGCCGGTCGAGCACGGCGGACGAGGAGCCGGCGTACCCGAGCAGCTCGCCTACCTCGAAGAGACCAACCGCGTCCGCGCGCCCGGCCCGGTCAACGTGATCGGCGTGTCCAACATCGCCCCGGCCATCATGCACTTCGGCACCCCCGAGCAGCAGGAGCGCTTCCTCCAGCCGATGCTGCGCGGCGACGAGATCTGGTCGCAGGGCATGTCCGAGCCCGACGCGGGCTCGGACCTGGCCTCGCTGCGCACCTCTGCGGTCGAAGACGGCGACGACTTCGTCATTAACGGGCAGAAGACGTGGAACTCCCTCGGCCATTTTGCCGACTGGTGCCAGCTCTATGTTCGCACCGACCCAACGTCCAAAAAGCACGCCGGCATCACGTGCTTCCTGGTCGACCTGCGCACTCCCGGGATTGAGGCGCGGCCGCTGACCACCATCACGGGTGGGCAGTCCTTCGCCGAGCTCTTCTTCACAGACGCCCGCGTGCCCCGCTCGGCAATGCTCGGACCGCTCCACGGCGGGTGGTCCGTGGCCATGACGACCCTGAGCTTCGAACGGGCCGGCGTGGCACGCCTCCATCTGTCGCTGGCCAACCGGCTCGACGACCTGCTGACGGACCCGCGAGCAAAGTCCGGCCTGGAGGACCCGGTGTTCCGGCAGCGCCTAGCCGGCATCTACTCGGACATCCGCTGCATGCGCTTCTTGACGGAGCGCTCGCTGTCCGACCCGGCGGCGGCCGGCGCCGGTGGTTCACTGGCCAAGCTATCTTGGGCTCACTGCGACCAGGAGTTGGCGGCGCTGGCCGTTGACCTGATCGGTCTGACGCGTTGGTGGACTCGGACCGTTGGGGCGACAACCTGCTGGCGGTGCGCCAGGCCTCTATCGCCGGCGGAACGACCGAGATCAACAAGAACATCGTGGGTGAGCACGTGCTGGGGTTTCCCAGGTAAGGCCGGTACCGCTGGCCTCGGTGTACCTCGTCTTGCCGATCAAGACGGTTCGACGACGCCGTGTCGGGCCGGAAACTCAGTCCCCGCCCGAGGTGTCTCCCGCCGCGCCGGCCCAGTGCGTGCGCAGGTCCTCCAACCACCCGGGGAATTCGAGCGCTGGGTCGGGCAATGCCTCGGCGCCCTGCGACGCCAGTGCCGCCTCGTAGGCCTCCGGCTGGTCGCCCCAGCTGCGCGGGTCACCCATCATCACCTCGAACATGACCGCGCCATCGGGACCGGCCACCACCGGGCCGAACGCTGCACCAAGTGGCAGCTCGATGTGTGTCCCAGCTGGGCAGCGCCGATCGCCGAAACTGACCTCCCCTTCGAGGACGAAGACCACGTGCGGGGAGAAGTGACCGTGTCGCCGCACCACCATGCCCGGGTCGTAGCGGGCGTAGATCGTCAGGTATTGGGGGTCAGGCGAGAAGGCCAGCCATTTCTCCCACACATGGGCGACCGATCCGTCCGCGTTGCGTTGGGCTTTGATCGCCTGCCAGGGCACCTCGGGGTCATCGAGGTGTCGGAAGGTGGGCTCCAGGCCCTCGACCCTGGGGGACGGCGGCGGCACGGCGTCAGGCACGGCTAGCGAGATTACGCCGCACAAAGTATCTTTGCAAAAAGCTATTCTCGACTTCCGTCGCACCAGTTGCGCCGGGGCATGACCAACGGGAGCCGTGCCATGACCTCCCAACCTGCACCACTGACACCCGCTGAGGACGATTTTCCTCTCATCATCTCGGTCGACGATCACATCCTCGAACCCCGCGATCTGTGGGAGCGCGAGCTCCCCGCCTCGCTGCGCCAGCGCGGGCCACGTTGTGTACGCGAGAAGACGAAGAGCACCTTTCAGGGCGGAGTGCTGACGATGGAGCGCGATGTCGACGACGGCACGTGGACCGACGTCTGGATCTTCGACGACCTCGTCATGGGCACCAATCGCCTGCACGCGTCCGGCGGCATGCCGCTCGAATGGCACCAGAACGTGCCTGCTATCTACGAGGACTTTCGACAGGGCGCCTACGACCAGACGGCCCGCCTTGCTGACATGGACGCCAACCACCAGCAGGTGGGCATCAACTATCCGAATACGTTCCCGCGTTTCGCTGGCCAGGGCTTTGCGGAGCGGCCCGACAAATCGCTCGCGCTCCTCTGCCTCCAGATCTACAACGATTGGATGATCGACGAGTGGTGCGGCGGGTCCGGGCGGGGCCGCCTGGTCCCGCTCACACTGATCCCGCTCTGGGACCCCGAGGCCGTCTGCTGCCGAGGTCCGGCGCTGCGGGGCGAAAGGCAGCCACGCCATCGCCTTCAGCGAGAACCCGGCCAAGCTCGGCTTCTCCTCGCTCTACACCGGCGACTGGGACCCGCTCTGGGCGGCCTGCGAGGAGACGGAGACGACCATCTCCATGCACATCGGGTCTTCTTCGTCGATGCCGACCACTTCCGCCGACGCTCCCCTGGCCGTGTCCATGTCGCTCAACGCCCACAACGCGCAGGGATCGGTGTGCGATTGGGTCTACAGCCGCACACTCGAGCGCTTTCCCGCGCTCAAGCTCGCTTACGCGGAGAGCCAGGTCGGCTGGATGCCCTTTCAGTACGAGCGCATGGACGGCGTCTGGCACGAGTCGGTTGGCGGTGTCGACCTGCCCGAACCTCCCTCGACCTACTTGCGTGGCCGAGTGTTCGGTTGCATCTTCGACGACCTCCACGGCCTGCGCAGCCGGGAGGAGGTGGGCATGGAGCACATCCTCTTCGAGTGCGACTTCCCGCATTCCAACGGCTCGTGGCCCGAGTCGCGCCGCCGGGCCTGGGAGCTTTCATCCAAGGCCGGCCTCGATCCCGAGGAGGTCTACCAGCTCGTGCGCGGCAACGCCATCGCCGTCTACGGCCTCGACCGCTTCGGCATCACCGCATGACGCCGGCATCTCCCGCAGCGTCGGGACTCGCAACCGGCGCCACCGACAGAGTCGGGGCCAAGTCGATGCGCCCGGATTCTTGGACCCGGGCGGGCGAGTCGGGGCTGATGGCCCGGCTCGTCGCGCTCCAGCTCGTGGCCGGCCAGCAGCTCGAGTCGGTGACGGCTGCGCGCGGAGTGGCGCTGGGCGACTACCTGGTCCTGGCGGTCGTTCGTCGCTCACCGGGCGGCGCGTGCGCCCCCTCCACCGTGTGCGAGGTGTTGCGCCGCGCCTCAGGTGGCATGACCCTTACGCTCGACCGGCTGGAAGCGTCGGGGTGGCTGACGCGTTCGCCCGACCCGTCTGACCGCCGGCGTGTGCTGCTGCGCCTCACCCGCGCCGGCCGAGAGCTCACCGTGGGAGTGAACGAGGACCTCCACACCTGGGAGCGCTCGATCGCGAGCCGGCGCCGCCTCAGCCCGCTCGTCGCATCCATCGACGACCTGTTCGAGCTCCTCGAGGGAGGCGGTGCGCCACCGGCTGCGAGCCGGCCTACTGACTGACGGAGACAGAAAGATCGCGCTAGCTTCACCGCCCGTGCCCGCACGTCTTCCCTCGTGGCGAACCGCTGCGCTCGTCACCGTTGCCCTGGTGGCCATGATCGCCTTGGCTATTCCGTTCGCCGATCAGTCGCCTGTTTCCGCCGCGCCATCGACGTCGTCAGCGTCGCTGGCCCAGTCTTTGACCTTCCTCCACGTGGTCACGCCGACGAGCGGTGGCGATCGCACGCCCTTCCTGGCCGACGCTGCAGGGCGCGAAGTTTTGCTCCACGGCGCCGCCGCGGTCGGCATGGAGGACGTGGCGTACCCGAAAGCGCAGGGGAAACCGGCCCTGTTTCCGGTCGCACCCTCGGCCTACACGGGTCGGTGCCCCAAGGCCTCGCCACTGATTCCCCAGCCCCCGCTCTGCGAGGTACAGGCCACGCGGGCGGCCTTCGCGCAGTCGATCGCTCCCGGCAGCGGTGACGACTTCGCCCAAATGCGCGCCTTGGGCTTTGACGTCGTCCGCCTCGTCCTCAACTGGAGCCAGCTGGAACCGACGCCGGGGACGTACTCGGCGACCTACCTGGCCCGCGTCTCGCAGGTGGTCGGCTGGGCTCGGCAGCAGGGCATTTACGTGATCCTGGACATGCATCAGGACCAGTACTCGCGTTACATCCTTCCGGCCAGCACCAAGAGCGCCCCTTCGGGCTGCACACCTTCGGGCGGCAGCGACGGTGCTCCTTCGTGGGCCGTGCAAACCAACGGCAAACCGGGTTGTGCCCTCTACGGAATTGACGAGCTGAACCCGGCCGAATCTGCTGCGTTCGCCAACTTCTGGCAGAACAGCCCTGTCGCCGCCCCCCAGGGACAATCGCCCGGGACGGGACTGCAGGACCACTACATCGGCGCACTCGCCGTCCTCGCCCATCGCTTCCAGAAGAACCCCGCCGTGTTGGGCTACGAGTTGATGAACGAGCCGCAGCCGGGGTCGACCGGATCGCTGCCGGCGGCCAACGGGTACCAGGCCAGCAGTTCCGAGCTCTATCCGTTCTACACCCGAGCGATCGAGGCTTTGACCGGGGTGCGGGACGGGCGCAGCACCTGTCCTGCCAGTGATCCAACCTCGCTCACGGGGGCTTGCGCATACCCCCAGCTCGCGTCAGTGTCACACCAGCAGATCTTCTTCGAGCCGTTGGCCTACCGGAACCTCGTGGACTTCTCTCTCCAGGCCAGCGCGCCGTTCACGTCGTACCCGAACATTGTGTTCGCGCCGCACGTTTACACCTACGCCTTCACCGTCGAGCAGGAGTTGCTGGGATTGCCGGCGAAAGAAGGTGGCTACCCCCCGAACTTCACGTTCGGCTACCAGACGGCCGAAGCAGAAGCACAGTCGATGCACTCGGGCGTGCTGGTCACGGAGTTCGGGGACTCAGCGAGCACGGACAACACCATTTTGTCCAAGGAGCTAGCAGCGCAGGACGCAACACAGACCGGGGGCACCATCTGGGCCTGGAAGGGTCTCTCCAAGGCTCCGGGCACGTGTTGGTGCACCCGATGGCAGCACTCGACGTACCAAACGACATCGAACGGGACCCCGGGGAAGGGCAATCCGAAGGCGACCCCTTCGCCCAATGACCGCCTGATTCCGAGCCGCGGACAGCTACTGATGCGCGTTTGGCCGGTGGCCACGGCTGGGCGGCTTGGCGCATACGCCTTTGACCCCACCTCTCGAGCCTTCGCCATGACGGCCATGTCGACGGCAAACGGCAGGAGAGGAGACCGGGCAACGGACACCGAGATCTACATTCCCTCCGAAGTCCACGGCACGGTGCGCGTGAGCGGGGCGGCTGCACTCGACGTCATCGCCACGCGACCTGACGGGAGCCGAATCGCCTACGTGAGTACGACGCAGCCCACGACGGCGAACGCAAGTTACGGCGTTACCCTGGGCAGGACATCGTCGGCATTGGTGGCGAAGGTCGCATCCGCTGCAGCCTCTCCACCTGTACCAATCGCCGAACCGACGGCCCGAGCGATGGCGTTGGCCGCTCTCGAAGCCGAGGACCATTCATCTAACAAATCGGTTGCTTCGAACGCGCAACTGGTCCAGGGTTTGGCCAATATCGTCCTGGGCTCAACCGATCCGAATCAATAGCGCGCTCCCGGCTGGTCGCTTGCGAGCCTGCAGATGTCTCGCAGCGGACGGGCCCAACCTTCTGATCCGTAGTCGAGCCCAACCTTCTGATCCGTAGCGGACCCTGGACCAATTGACGGCAGAGGACACGTTGAGTCAATGGTACCAATTGTTACTTCTGAGCTGGGCTAATGGCTCGATCTAAGTGGCCAACCAATGACACCCAATGACAGCAAATTCCAGCGTTTCGGTCTGGTTTGGTTCTCACGGCGGTTCTCAAAACGGGGCAGCAAAGCGGCCCGCACCGTCGGCACACTCCTAGTGACGTTCAATCCTGATGCCGGAGCTTTAGCCCTCACGGCCGTTGCCACGAGAACTGCTCGTGGTTCCCCTAGATCGAGTGGAAAGGCTGATATTCCTAAGAGCTCGCTTGATCGTCGGGGTCTCGAGTCGGATTGAGCCCGCCTAATGGCGTTCAAGAACGTAGATGAGGCCCGACGATTCGCGAGGGCGCCAGACATCCTCGCCGGTTCAGGGTGAGCTTCTGGAACTAAGTGATATTCCGCCCATTCAGGAGACAGAGCCACAAAGTCTCTGAGTAACACGAACATCCGGCACAACGAAGTGCTGTAATACGGAGGCTTTCGAACTATGTCGACCCGTTTCTCGTCAGTGGTGATATCAACCAACGTGGTTCGCCAACATTCACCTCTCGCAAAAAGATAAACGCGGGTCTCGATGTGGGATTCGAGCTGCTGTCGAACGCTGTCGAGTCGCTTGTAGCTGATTCCGCTTCCGTACTTTCCCCACCACACAGCCCCTTGTTCAATAGCCACGGCTCTGTGCAACTCCAGCGCGTCCGGCTCCCGCTTGGCACTCCACTTTAATTAACAAATGAAACGGTTCACACGTGTCGGTCACGTCATGCCATTCTGAGTAGTGAGATCATGCCCATGGGGTGTACTTTGCACCCAGATACTAACGTTCGCGGCTTCGCAAACTCACTTGCAATATCACAGATCGCCTGCTGACACTCCTCGCTTGATGCAGCGAAGGACCTACTAGCAGCATCGATTTACCTCATCCCTTGACGTTCGTCATTCGTTTGCATCCGCGCAATCTCACCCGCAGAGCTTAGATCTGAGATCGAAGATCCGATAGTGGGGCTGCGAGGCCCCGGCGATCGACATTCTCAACTCTCCCTTCGCGTATCGGGACTTGCTATCAGCTGCTACCAAACAGCGGTGAGGATGCCGCGGGCGATGAGTGCGTCGAAGTGGTGTGAATGGTTTTGGACTTGGCGGGCCACACCGCCTCCCCGGCAGAGGACTCCGAGCTCGATGTTCTTGTCGTAGGCGGCGGCGGTCATGTTGGCGCTGGTGAGGAGCACGTCGCGGCTGTCGATGATGACGGCCTTGGCGTGGAGCTTGGCGCCAGGAGGCTCGCGGCGCTCGGTAGGCCAGTGGTAGATGCGGTATTTCGAGTACACCTTTGCCCCGCCCCCACCCTCGAGGTTCTCGGGCGATTCGAGGATGAGGGCGACCGACACGCCGCGAGCGAGGGCTCCGTCGAGCGCGGTGATGATCGAGGTCATCTGGTAGGCCGCGAAGCTGACGAGGGTGACCCGCGTGGTCGCCTCGTCGATGAGTTGGCAGACGACCTCTGAGGTGAGCCTCACCGGGGCTGCCAGAGAGTCCGGGCCGGTGACGACGACCTCGACGGTGGGCACGTCTGCACGGCGGAGCGCAGACTCGGCCGCCTCGAGGGCGAGAGCAATCGCGACACCGTCGAGATCCGGTTGGAGTGCCCATCCGTGGTTGAGTCGGTCGACCTCGGCGTGGTGCGGCGCGGGAACGGCCTGCCTGACCTTGGCCGCATGTCCTGGGCTGAAAGCTCCGGCCGAGCGGTATGCGGCGGCGAGGGCGCGGACGTGAGCGTCGCCGAGGCCGCCAGCGACGTCAGCTATCGCGTCCGCCAGTTCACTCATGCGAAGAGTTCGAGGCCGGTGTGCCGGAAGGTGTCGACGAGGAGCGAGCGGTCGAGGTAGCGGTTGCCTCGCTCGCAGCTGGTCTCGGCCACGAGTAGGCATGCGTGGCAGGCGGCGCCGTGAATGGCACTCGTGGCGGCGTCGGGTTCGTGATCGGCGCAGAGAGGGTCTGAGCTGCACAGTCCGGAGCGTTCGAGCGCTCGCCGCAGGATGGGTCCCAGCTCCGAGGCTTGGCCGAGGTTGACCAAGCCGCCGAGGGTGCCTTCGGCGTCGGGCGCCGACGTGTACAGGAGGATGCCCGGCCATTGGTTCGGGGCCTTCGGCTGGGCCCCGGCTGTAGATCCGCTCGCTGATCGAGGCTGACGAGTAGCCGCACTCGATGGCCAGTTCGTTGATGAGAGCGTGGGACAGGGAGTGGAGCAGCACGAACCGCTCACCGGGCCAGCCCTCGGTCGGATCGAGTCCCCTGGCCTGTCGCCAGTCGCGGTGGGCTCGTCGCATCGACACGAACAGTGGGTTGTCGAATGCGTTGGCTTCCCATGCCTGGACGGCGGTCTCGTCGAGACGGAGGAAGATGCCCTCTCCCCGGTTCTCCACGACCGGCACCCACGTCGGTGAGCCTTTGCTTTCGAGCGGGGCCGTGGCTCGTCCGTCACCGGGTTCGCCCGCGCTGATCCTGGTGAATCCGCACAGGGCAGTGACGACCCGCAGGCGGTGAGCGAGCGTGACCCCGGCGATGGTCGTGCTGAACTCGGTCGGAGCGGCGATGGGTTCCGCCTCGAAGTGAGGAGATGTCTGTCCTTGCGACCCTGCCGTGAGCGCAGCCCACTCCGGTCCACGGACGTCGGTTCCCGATACGGGCTTGCCTCCGGCACGTCTGGCTTCGATCGCGTCCCAGACCTCGTCGAGGTCGTAGCCGGCGAAGGCCGCCGCGAGTACCCGGTCTGAGGACAGGGCGTAGGTCAGGACGTCCTTGACCGGCATCTTGGCGAACGCATCCCAGTGGTCGTAGACGAGCTGGTTGAGCGAACCACCCCCGACGGGGAGGGACAGCACCGAGACGCTGGAGTTGAACCACAGGTTCGACGCGCCCAGGACCATCGTGCGGAGTTGCTCCGCGCATGGCTCCGAGGCGCGGCCGAGGTGCGGGTGCCGTCCCCTGCACTGGGGCATGATGCCTGTGGCTGCGGGTCCGAATGCCTTGGCCAACGTCGATTTGGCACCACACGACAGGCAGGTGACGAGCAGGTCGGTGGCGCGACCACCGGAGCCGATGTCGTTGACCCGCAGGATCGGGTTGGGGCAGGTGGGAACGCCGTCGTGAGCGAAACGTACCCAGGGGAAGTCATCGAGGTGCCCTTCGGGGCACCCGGCGACGAACCGGGCCGGCACGGCGGGCGGCGGCTTGCGAGCGCGGTCACAGTTGGGGTGGGTGTAGCGGGTCCAGTCGATGCGATGGGGGTTGTGATCGAGCTTCAGTGCGCCGGACGCGACGGGGAAGAGCCGGTTGCAGGCGGTGCAGCGCAGCCACCGCGGGAAGACGGTGACGGGAACGCCGACGCGTGCCCATTCGTCGTAGGGGTTGGTGGTGGTCTGCGGTTCCGATGGAAGAGCACGGAGAGCCTCGACCTGCGGGCCGACCCGGGCTCGCACGGCGTCGAGGAGGCGGTCCTCGGTGACGACTTCCTGACGGGTCGTATCCCACCGGTCGAGTCCGCCGACCATCACGCTCAGGTTGGGGAGGTCGATCAGCGAGCCGACGCCGTAGGAGTGGATGGCCTGGCTCGGACGGATCGTGCCGACCCGAACCGGCCCGTCGTAGGCGCCCTTCGGGCTCACTGGTCGCCCTCGTCTGGGATCACTCCGGCGTCGTCGACCGGGTCGGCGTCCTCAGCCGCTTGGCACCAGCTCCGCCTCGGCCTGCTCATCGCCGGTGGGCGGCGTCGGGGTAATCGGCCGTCGGGTCGTCGGACGGGTCGTCCTCACGCAGCAGCAGGTTCGATCCCACCTCGACCTCACGCAGCGAGTTCGGGACGGTGAAGTCGGTCCATGGCCCCGACTCGGGTGACTGCAACAAGTCGATGGCACCGCCGCGGCCTCGGGCGTAGACAAGGGTCACTCCCGGAGCCTTCTGTTGCTTGGACCACTTGTCCCGTCGGGTGGCGAGGAGCTGGTCGACCTCGTTCGCGGCAGCCTGATTGGCGATGAGCTGGGCCCGTTGGTGCAGTGACGCGACGATGGGGTCGAAGTCCGGCTTGTTGACCGGCACGTCCTGGGCGGCAGGCTTTGGGTTCCAGTCGGCCCGAGTGTGCCGAGCCTCGGACACCATCAGCGCGGTGAGGCCTCGATCCAGGGCCCGCCGAGCGAACGGAGTCACCGACAGCGCCTCGACCTGTCGGTAGTAGGTCTGGTGGTAGTGCTCGAAGGTCTCGTAGTGGGACAGGTCCCGTGGGCGCGCCCAGTTGTAGAGGGTGACGACCAGACCCGGTCCGGACGCGTCACGACCGACCCGGCTGGTGGCCTGGATGTACTCGGCCGTGGTCTTGGGCTGACCCGAACAGATCATGAGCCCGAGGCGGGGTACGTCGACACCGACCGAGATCATGTTGGTCGCCAAGCACCACGTCGACCGGCCACCGCTGGCCCTTGGCTGGCTTCGTTCCCGTGAACCGCACGCCGAGCAGGTCGAGCGTGGCCGGGATCTCGCTGGAACTGATCCGGGAGGTGAGCTCCCGGGTCTCGTTCACATACCGGTTGGCGAGACCCCGGCGATCCGCTCGCCGGAGCCGGTTCGTCACCTCGTCGTCCAGCATGCGACGCATGCCGCCCAGTTCGCGCAAGGCGTTGAAGTACCCGACAGTCGTCATCCACGGGTCGGCCGCAGCGCCGTGCTTTTCGTAGAGGACCTGCGCTGCGGCGAGCACCGTCGTGTACACGCGGGTGGCGACCGACTTGAAGCGCTGCCCCATCCCGCACACCCCCAGATAGAGCCGACCGGGGGTCTCGTCGAGGGGGCGTTCGAGCGCGAAGAAGGAGTCCCCGGCGTCGAGGACCTGGGGCGGGAACACCGCGAGACGCCGGCAGAAGAGGTTGTAGGTCTGGTGCTCGGCCCGGCGAATCGTCGCCGTGGACGCCACCACCTTGGGCCGGGAAGGCTTGCCGTCGACCTCCCACGAGGCGATCTCGTCGATGGCCGTCTCGTACAGCCCGAACAGCGACCCGAGCGGTCCTGCGATCAGGTGCAGCTCGTCCTGGATGATCAGATCCGGGGGTCGACGGGGCAGACACTGAGCGGTGGTCGCTGCGGGCAGGTCGCCGCTCTTGGGGTGAGTGTCGGCTTCGTTGTGGTTGCCCATGACGTCGAGGTCTGGGGTGCGGAAGCCGTGGCGGGAGCATTTGCGGGTTACCCGTCCGAAGAGGGCGGTGGTGGCGCCCTGCCACGGGAGCTGAGCGAACTTGTCAGCGGTGGCGATGACCAGGTCGGGTAGGAGCCGGTAGATCTCCTCGTCGACGCTGACCACGGGGATGCCTTCCCCGTCCGATCTCTTGGCCGTGAACGGGCACCGGCCCTTGGAATCGCCGCAGGTGATGAGCGTCCGCCATAGCTGTGGGTGCGAGGTGGCGTCCCGTTTGGGGTCGAGTTCCTGCCCGCACCAGGGGCAGGCCACGAGGGACGTGGGTCCGGCACCCTTTGCCCATCCGGTGTTGCGGAGGTCGTCAAGGTCGCGAGCAGCATCCTCGGTCCGGTTGGCGCTCACCGATCCTCCCACCCACATCCCGATCCGGAACGGGGTCTCGCCCCACCGGGCGTCACCGGAGGCGATCAGCTCACGGCGGCGCACCTCGCAGGCACAGATCAAGGTGGCGGCGCGCTGGAACTGCTGAGAGGTCAACAGGCGGAGCGTGTAGCGCATCAACACGCCCACCCCGCCCTCGCCGGAGTGCCCACTGACCTCGCCCTGCAGACGGCGGATGGCCAGCGTGAAAGCGGTCAGCCCGAGGTAGGCCTCGGTCTTGCCGCCGCCAGTCGGGAAGAACAACAGGTCGGCGGTGCCGGTGTCGAGCTGGCGCTCGGCGTGCGTGGGATCCGCCAGCGACGGCAGGTTCACCAGCACGAAGGCGATCTGGAACGGCCGCCACGACCAGTTCGGCTTCGAGGCGACCAGCGTCTCGGCGTCGGACAACGTGAGCTTGGGGTCGTCGCGGCGAGCGAACCCGACGAGCGTGTGGAGACGCTGTTGCCACATCGTGTGGTTCGCGAACGCGAACGCTTCCGCAGCGATCTGATCCGATGCCAGCAGGTCGATGCCGATCCGAAGCCGCTCCGCGATGGACCGAGCCGATTCCAGTGCGGTGCGGGCCGCTTCGGCCTGGTCGTCGGACAGGTCTCCCACGCGATCGGCCTGGCGGTCGAGCCACCGGTCATACGCGTCCGCCAGCGGCCGGAGCACCGTCGCGGCACCCGGGCCGTCCAACAGGGAGAGCGCTTCCATGTCGAAGGTGACCGTGCCCATCAGCTCGCGCTCGGTCTCGTCGAGCGCTGGGTCATCGGGACCGGGAGCTTCGACCTTGGCGACCTCCGAACGGGGGATCACCGACGTACGGATCGACGTGGCCCGATATGGATCGCCACCGGATGGCTCGGCGTGTACAGCGATACCGTGCCCGACGGCGAACTCCACCTTCTCGCGGTAGAGCAAGTCCAGATGCCGCAACTCTCCGTCGGTGTCCGCGGACTGATCGGGCAGCGCCACGTCACGACCGACGAACACGGCCGACCCGTCAGTGGCCTCAGCGGCCAGCTCGATCTGGAACAACCACCGCTCGTCGATATTCGAAGGAGCGGGGAGCTGCTCGTTCACCAGGAACAGCGTTACCAGCCAACAGCTCGGAGTCCTCCGGCACCTCCCCCGGACCACGACCTCCGGCTGCAACGGGTCCGGCTTGAGCGGACCGAAATCGCCCTCAACGAGAGGCACAGACACTGTCCCGCCACAGGGATGACGTTGCCACAGCCTCTCGAAGGCACCCGTCGCGGCTGGGTCGGGATTGTCGATCTTCTCGTATCGCCCCCACGACGCCGACACGCTCAGCGACCCACCCGACAGCGTCAACCGCAGCAGTGAAGCCCGCCGACGACGGGAACAGGACGGTCTTGGCCGGCCGGTCATCGGGGCCAGGTGCGCCACCATCGTCGCCACCGCCCGGAAGGTCGTCGCCGTCGCCACGGCTCGGGTCGACGATCGTTCCCATCGGCGCCAACATCCCGACCAGATACCACTCCCGCACCGGAGACCGAACTCCCGGCAACTGCTCGTGGGGGTCCGACGGGCCAAGGAGATCGGTGATCACCAGTCGCTCGAGCTCTGCCCGGAGGTCGGCCGGCATCGGTGGAGCAGTCACAGCAGTGTGTCCTGAGCCGGGTCAGCGGCCAGCGTCTTGCGCTTCACCGGTGCCTTCTTCGCCTTCTTGTCGTGCAGCCCGGCAGCGACCTCGGCCGCGTACCGCTCGTGGTTCAGCTCGAGCAGGCGATCGAGCAGCTCGTCCTTCGCCTCTGGGCTGACCGTGAACCGCATCCCCTGCGGCGTCTCCCAGTGATGATGGTCCAGTTCCAGATCGCTCCAGCCGTAGGCGTCGCGCACGGCATGATCGAGCTCGACGTGCAGCTCGCGGAGGTCGGACGATGTCGGGATCGTGTTCATCAGGGTTGTGAACCCGGTTGTAGGTCTTCGTAAGTCCGAGTTGCGTTCGAATCATGAGGTCGGCTCGGAACTCGTTGAGCGATTGTCCGGCGTCGTCGATCGCTCCCAAGCAGGGCCCTGCTGCGGCGCGGGTTGCGGAAACGTCTCGAAGACATCTGACGGTGAGTACCGAAGGGTCAGCTCGCATTGTCGACGCGTGTACGGCAAATGCCCACCACCAGTGGAAACGGGATCGTAAGTACCCCGAAGTGGCCATCATCGTCATAGGCGAAGACGACGAGCTTGTCCGACATCACCTGTCCGCGGCGACGAAGACCGGTATGAAGGTCTTGCTCACACTGTGCGATGGCAAGCACTCGTCTAGATTCGCTATCGGCGAATACAGTGCCGGCCGCTGGTCGCCAGAATTGCCACCACCGCTCTGACCAGCCCGGGAGCTCGCTTCTTTCCTAGACCTCGGGCTTCACCCGGCGCTCAACCAACGCAAAGGGCGCTTCGTACAGAGCGAGCCCGTTCGAGGGGCCAATTGGCGAAATCGATTACCCATCGTTCGGTCTGCTGCTCGGGAGTCGATCGTTGAGGTCTGCGCCGTTCAGGTAGCCGAGGCCTCTTATCCAACGTTCCCGGTGTTCCGCTCATCTTGAGCAAGAGATCCATTCGCCTCTTCTGCAGTGAGGATGAATCCCATCGTGTTGAGGGCGCACCCGATGAACGACTTCCGGAGGCTTGAAGAAGCTGTTGAGGTGCCCTCCAACCGACGCGCTTTTCCAAAGATGATGTGATCCCAAGTACCGGCCGGTTATTTAGCACGAACAGACCGGTCCAATCGCCAGCGCATCAGCCAGACCTTGGCAATCTCCAAACTGGCCTCATTCGGCCACGGCTCGGACTTCACGCCCGATGGATGGCCAGTCGCTCAACTAAGCGGTCAGCCAACTCCCGCGGTCCCTGGCTCACACTGTTTGTCGCCAAGAGCCCGACGCTTCGGGCGATGGAGCAGGATCGCAGGAAGAAATAGACGACGAG
The DNA here is from genome assembly GCA_963850185.1 of uncultured Acidimicrobiaceae bacterium. GTDB lineage: Bacteria > Actinomycetota > Acidimicrobiia > Acidimicrobiales > RAAP-2 > Bog-473. The sequence continues at coordinate 30,096 of CAWKKE010000009.1, read as the reverse complement.
GTCGGCGTTTCCCTTCACGTCTTGAGCGATCAGCCTCGACGATATGCTCGCGGTAGGCAAGACCGTTGGCGCCGGAAATACGCTTGCCTCCCAGAAACGGCGGGTTTCCCACGACGGCATCAAACCCATTTCGACCCTCCTCGAGAAATACCTCGGGGAAGGCGAGCGGCCAGTGGAGGCATTGCCGTTCCCATGGCATCGGCATCTCGTCGGGAAGATCGGTTCGGAGCCAACCAGTCGCGATCGCGCGGAGTACATCGACGCTGCGGCGTCTCGCTCGATTGTCAGGCCGTCGATCATCGATGCGGTCGCGGATTCGCTCCATCTGGGTGTCAAGGCGCTGCTCCATCGCGCTCCCGCGTTGGCCGGCGGTGCTGAGCGCGGCGCCCACTACAGCATCTGCGACAACAGACAGATCGGCTTAGCTTTGTTCGGAGTTCGTCGTGGAGGCGCTGCTTCTCCGTAGCGTCGCGGACGGAGACGACCGACAGATCCTGGAGCCGACGGGCCAAGTCAGCCGCCTCCTTGAGGCGTAGATCGAGGGCGACGGTGGTGAAGCCGGCCTTGCCCTTCCGCTCGGCGGGGTCGAGGTGGAGCCAGCGGAGCTGCTCCAGGTCGGTGATGCCGAGGAGCGAGTCGCCGACCTGGATGGCGTGGTCGAGGAAGGTGAATGGTCGTTCGCGAGCCATGGTGGTGAGCCAGAGGGAGAGTTTCGCCATTTCGGCCGCGACGGGATTCTTGTCGACGCCGTAAAGGCAGTGGTCGACGATCTCTCGACGGGCGAGGACCACCTGCTCTTCGGGACTAGCATTGGCGAGGTCGCTGAGCCGAGTTGCGAAGGGGCCTTCGCCCGATCCGTGTTCGACGACAGACTCGATGAGCCGGTCGGCGAGGTACCGGCCGGCCGCGGTGAGGATCGCGCCGGAGCCGACGGCCGGGTCGCAGATGCGGAGACCGAGGATGGCAGCCGGCGGACGCAGCTTCCAGTTCTCGGGGTCGGCTTCGTTCTGCGGGCCGGGTTCGTAGACGAGCGGTTCGAGGGCATACTGGGCGACCTCTTCCGCGAGAGCCTTGGTCGTGTACTGCGCGCCCATGTTGCGGCGGGTGGAGGTCTGCGTCACGAACTGCGACCCCGGCAAGAGGACCGACGGGGAGTCCCCGCAGGTCGCTACGGATCAGGCCCCAGAACGGCTGCACTCGGGTGACGGTGTCGTCGTTGTGACCGCAGGCGACCCGGAGGCGGGCAAGGTCGACGCCTTCAGGCCGCTTCTCAAGCTCCTTGGCCAGTGCTGAAGCTGTTTTGTTGCAACGCTCCTTGTCGGCCAGCCATTCACACAGTCCGTCAATGCCGCCGGCCAGATGGTGCTCGAGGTCGTCGATCGCGATCTCGGGCTCAGCGCCTTCGGGGCCGGTGAGGCCGACGGAGAGCGCGTCGATTCGCACCGAGCTGTGGTCGAGCAGCCCTTCGTAGCAGTGGCCGATCTGCTCGACGTCGAGCGCCTTGTAGCTGACCCGTTGCGTGACCGTGCTCCGCCCGGACCGCACCTTGATGTTCAAGAGAGCGTCGAGGATGGCCAGGACTGTCCGGTCGTCGATGGCGACGGGTCGTCCGGGTCCGGTGGCTGCGTCTTCAGCGGGGCCGAGGTCGATCCCACCGGCCACGATGTGGTCAGGGGCGCGGCGTCCTTCGAGGAAGGGGAAGCGGTCGGGGTCGAAGAGGCTGCCGCCATAGGCGGGGAGGGTGAGTCGATCATGATTGGCGCCGCCGTGGACGGCGCGGCAGGTGGCGAGGAGTCGGTACCAGGCGGTGGATCGCCGTTCGAGGGCGTCCTCGCCGTCACGGGTCGAGGCTGCACGCAGTTCGTCCCGCAGCGTAAGCACGGAGTACGACTCGGCCCACAGCGGATCTTCGGCGGGCAAGAGCCGGCGTTCCTCGGCAAAGAGCAGGAACACCAGTCGCATCAGCACCGTCACTGCCGACTCGTAGACCTCAGTGGGGGCCACACCGGCGAGCACTCGATGGTCGTTGGCAACGTCGTCGCGGGAGATGGCGGCGACGAGCAGTTCGACGGAGCGGCGTACCGAGGAGCCGAGGCCCTTGGTGATCTCTGCTTCGGCGTCCGCTGCTCGCTCGAAGAGCTTTTCGAGCGTCTCGTCTTCCTCGACCGCGAAGAACCGGCGGGCACCGAGCAGCGACACGAACCCGGCCTGGAGGATGCGTTCGTCGGCGAGATCCGCGAGTCGCCATCGACACGATGCGGCTGGGGCGCCGCGAGGTGCCCACACGAGCGTCCACTGGTCGTCGTCGGTCACCAGGGCGAGTGGCACGCCGCTCTCTCTGCACCAGGTCTCGGCCCGCTGGATGGGGCTGGCCGGCCACGTGTCGCCGGATGTGGTGATGTCGGTCCGGCGCTCGAGTCGGGTGCCGAGCGGCCACAAGAAGACGCCGACTCGGATCTTGTTGGGGTTGTCGACGTCGAGGAGAGCCTGACTGGGCCGGATGGTGACACCTTGCTCGGCGACTCGGACCAGAGAGGTGGCGGGAAGGCGCTGGTCTTCAGCGAGCAGGTCGTCCCAATCGAGAACGGTTGCCAGCAGCCAACGGCGAAGCTCGCTTCGCTCCGCGGGATCGTCGTCGAGGTCGGCGGCACGTGAACGCAGCTCGGTGCGTTGCTCTGCCGGCATGGGCTCGAAGCCGTGAGGAAACACCGCCGTCAGTTCGGTGACCGTGAGGAACGCACCGTCGGGGTCGACGAGGTTCAGCCAGTCGTCGATGGCGGCCTTAGGGTTGGCCAGCGGCCGCCGACCCTGCTTGGAGGAAGGTGAAGCCATCAGCCCTCGACCTCTGGAATCAGGATCGTTACCGCTGCGGGGAACAGGTGGCACTCGGGATCAGTGAAACGGCGGCGGACCGCTTCGACTTCGCGTTCGATCTCCTCGGGGATCTCGTCGAGTCGTCGGCGCAGCGCATCGAGGTCGCGCTGGGACTGTTCCCGCTCGGGTTCGGTAAAGAGGCTGAGCTGCTCGGTCCGCTCTGTCGCCAGCTTGTCGAGGTCAGTGGTGATCTGCTGTCGCAGGTCGCTGAGCACGGTGCGCACGGCGTCGGCCTCTGCTGCGGCGCGCTCGGTCAGCTCGCGGCGCTTCGAGTCCTGGACGGTCTCCGAGCGGCGGTCCAGTGCCCTGGTGAGCCCGGGCGCGACCACGCTTTCCCACCAGCGGATGACCTCTTCGAGCCCCTCTGGCTCGACGGGTGCCTCTCCGGCCGAGCGGAGCAGGGCGTCGAGGTCGCGCAAGGGTGTCGATCCGAGCAAAGCGCCCGCCTCGCAGCCGGCCCCCGGCAACGACCAACTCCTCGTGAAGGCGGTGGCCGTCCACGCCGGTGATGACGAGACGGGCGTGGCAGACCACGCCGACGTCGCCGACCTCGAGGACATCAGCAACCGGTGCGACCGTTCGGGCCGTGACACGTGCCAGGTTTTGGTGTTGACCAGTTGCCCATACCTCGGCGCGCAACAGGCGCAGGGATTGGGCGACCAGGCGGTGACCGAGGTGGCAGAAGACGATGTCGTCGCGGGTGCCGGCGAGGTTCGTGTCGAAGGTGAACGGCAGTTCTTCACCCGAGAGTCGGTCGATCATCCCCTCCGAGGTCCGCTGCCAGGAACCGCTGAGAGGGGGGAGCCGGAACTCGCCATCGACGCCGGTCGCAAGGATGCCCGGTTGGTTGGCCACATCGAGGGCGGTGGCGACGACCCGTTCGACTCGGTCGGGAGTGAGATTGAGCTCGTCCATCGACTCCTGAAGGCGCTCGTGGCAGCGGGCCAGGCCCTCGCGGAGTTTGCGCTCGACCTGGAGCACCTTGGTGGCGGGCTTGCTGCGGGCACGGTCGATGGCGTCGTCATCGATGGTCGTGCGGCGCCCCAACATGGCGTCGCCGACCTGGTCGGCGAGCACGGAACCGACCGAGCCGAGATCGTCGCGGATCTGTTCGACCTTGTACGCGACCCGTGAGAGGAATCCCAGCTCCGTGGCGAACCCGGACGTGTCGTCCTCCCAGCCCTCGGGGACGAAGTGGCGGATCTCCACGAAGGGATGGGGCTGGCCGTGGCGGTCCACCCGGCCGTTGCGCTGTTCGAGGCGCGACGGGTTCCACGGAATCTCCCAGTGCAGCATCCGCCAGCAGTGACGTTGCAGGTCGATACCCTCCGACGCGGCGTCGGTGGCCACCAGGATCCGTACCGGCGACCGTGACGGATGTGCCTGGAACTCGGCTTTCGTGCGTTCACGATCATCGGTATCCATGCCGCCGTAGAGGGTGGCGATCCGGTCGCCACCGTCTCCGCCGAAGTCGTGGGTGAGCAGCAGGTCGACCAGCCACTTCTGGGTGTCGCGGTACTCGGTGAAGATGATGACTCGCTCGTCGGTCCAGCCACCGTCTGCGGTGCGGCAGATGTCGGTGAGCCACCCGAGCAGTGCCTCGGCCCGAGCGTCGGGGCGGTTGCGCCGCTCCTCGACCCAGCCGCCGAGCCGGTTCAACAGTTCCCGCTCTTCGGCGGTCAGCGGCGCTTGGCCACGCGACGCGGTCGTGAGCACCTCGGCCACGACCTCGCCGGACTCGTCGTCAGCCGCTTCGTCATCGCTGCGGTCCCAGGCAGCCTGCATCTGCGCTTCGCTGGCGGCAGTCTGCGCGCTGTCGCTCCTGTCGAGCGTCACCCGGTGCTGGGCCAGAGTGTTGGCGAACGCCGAGGGTGACGAGAGCAGCCGCTTCTTGAGGAGCAACGTCACGAAATCAGCCGCCGAACGCTTCGACCCCTTCGCGTGGTGGGACCGGCGCAGCTCGGCGTACCGCTCCAGCAGCTCGTGGGCCTCGCGCTCGTCTTCGGGGTAGTCGACGGGCATCGCCTCTACTCGCCGCTCGGCGAACCGGGGGGTGCCGTCTGGGTTCGGGGGCAGCTCCTCTCGCAGCTCACGCTTGAGCCGGCGCACCAGCACCCTGGCCAGCTGCTCTGGGTTGGGGTCGACGCCCCGAGCGAACCGCTGCGGGTCAAGAAGCTCCAACAGCGCAGTGAAGCTCTCCCGGTAGCCGTTGTGCGGCGTGGCCGAAAGGAACAGACGGTGCTCGCAATGCGGAGCGATCCGCTGGATGGCCTTCGTGCGAAGTGAGTCGATCGCGTACTTGCCACGGCCCGACGGGGCCGCCGAATGCACCTCGTCCACGATCAACAGGTCGAACTTGCGGGGCGTCCTCCGGTGGTCGACGCCCGAGAGAACCTCATCGAGCAGCGACTGGGCCCGACGATCCTTCAACCAGTCGATCGACACGATCAGCCGAGGGAACGACGTGAACACATTCGCGCCGACGCCACGGTCGCGACGAAGCTGGCGAACGGCGTCGGTGTTGACGATCCGGAACTCCAGCCCGAATCGGTCGCGCATCTCCTCCTGCCACTTCACGCACAATCCGGCCGGACACACGACGATCACGGTGCGCGCTCGGTGCCGCAACAGAAGCTCTTGGACGACGAGACCCGCTTCGATCGTCTTGCCCAGACCGACGTCGTCGGCGATCAGCAGGTTGGCCCTGGGCATGCTCAACGCACGGACCACCGGGTCGAGCTGGTAGTCCTCGATCGTGATGCCGGAACGAAACGGCGCTTGCAGCGCGCGAGAATCCGCAGTGGCCACGGCACCCCACCGAACCGCATCCAGGAACGCCTCGAGCCGCTCCGGGGGATCAAGTCGGCCCAGCTCCGGACGCGGGAGCTCCTGGTGAGGGATGACTTGGGTGCCCGACTCAAGCTCCCAGATGACTGTCAGCTCGTCGCCGAATCCATCGTCTTCGAGCGACGACATCCGCACCAAATGCTGCGATCGGGTGCCGGAGATCGGATCTTCCGGGAGCGACGATGGTGTCACCTCATTGACGGCCCACACCCGGTCGCGGCAGCGAACAACCTGCCCGAGTTCGGGCACCACCTCCATGTAAGTAGCTGTGGTCCCGCCCATGGCTGGCGCCCTGTTCCCTTTCGCCCGGTTCGGCCTGCTGGACAGTACGTCGCAGGTGTGACATGGATCGTAGGTGAAGGGGTCTCACAGTGACCGGCAACGACGAGCGGGGAGCCTACGAGACCGGGCCTCTAGCAAGACCGCCGACGTGGGAACCGACCAGGGCACCCCCTATTGCTGCGGTAGGGCAGCCCACGGCGCCGCCAGGTGTTCAAGCGAGCGCCCGAGCCGGTCCAGCTTGGTGATGACCAGCTGGTCGCCCTCCCTGACCACGAGCAGGGCTTTATCTAGCTCCGGCCGCCGAGCCAGCTTGCCGCTGGCTTTGTCGATGAGGACTTGGTCGCAGCCGGCGGCCGCGAAGGCGTCTCGCTGGGCGTCGGGGTTCTGGTCCACTGTCGAAACCCGTCCGTAGCCAACCCGCATTGGCTACCTGTATCGCAAACAGAGGCTGGCGTTACATAGGTCCGTACACGGGTAGCGTTACACCGCTCACCTGGGAAAACGCCTCGTAGAGCAGCCGCGTCCGCCAACGATCGTTCGTGTGACAGGCACTTGCCTTGACCCGGCTCCGGCCGGGCTCACCTGCGCCGCCGGCGTGCGCCACCCTGTTCCGGCGAGCACAGCAATGCCCGGCGAATAACGGGACCGACCTTCCACTGCTCGTTCCGGCTCCCATCACGCTCTCGTCCGTTCTTAGATCGTTACGCTCGGCCACGACCAGAAGCCGTTGCCCGCGCCGTCGTGGAAGCTGGCGGCTCGCTTCGGCCATCCGCATCGGTGACGGTGTTACGGGCGTAATCGTGATCGATCAGGTAGTCGCGCCCCTTGTCCGGCCAGCCGGTTGCCTCCGGGTGGTCGCGGGCGATCCGCAGCCGGGCGAGGTGCACTTCCGGGAAACACCCGCTCTCGTGGTCACCGCCTCGCGGGTCATGCCGAGCACCACATCGACCGTGACGTAGCCGCCAGGGATGAAGCGCGGCTCGCGATACGTCCATCCGTTCAGCAAGGTCGTCAAGGCGGTCGTCGAGGACCGCCTTCTCATCCGTGAGGTGGACATTGAGGCGGGCAAGATCCGCGGCGAGATCGATCTCGCCTCGCGGACCGTCTCAACCGGCTCGTGCACGCCGACCATGGTGGCAGGTTCAGGGCGCCCCGCCCTACCCTTACAGCGACCTGGAAAAATGCGGCCGGCGCCGTACGCCTTAGGTGCTGACCGGAGGTCTGCCCCTCGATGGACCGCTCGGCCGGCTCCACGTTGTGTACCGCCTGCGCGGCATCCAGGCTAGACGGAGCCGCCGCCGGCCTGCCTTCCGCGGAATCAGACGGAACGAAGCGAGATGGTCGACGCCTCGCTCGCCGACCATTAGCTCGGTGATGACCAACACCGCAACCTGTTCCACCGAGTCCTCGGGTAGGCCTACCGCTTCTAAAGCCGGCAACGGGCTGGTGCCGCTCAACATGAACGACATCGTGTCAAGAGGGTTCGGCTCTCCAAGGAGCACGACCCGGGCGGCGAGCTCCGTGAGCTCCTCCGGGGTCCTGTTGTTCACCGCCATTTCCAGCAGGCTCGACCTGTTCTCGGGCATACGGTCGGCGGTAAGGGTGATCTTGCGGCGCCCGGCCGCTCGTCTCTCCCACTCCACGGTCTTGACGCGGACCGGGCTGGTACCGCCCCGCCAGGTGATCCGCGTGTCGGAGTTTCTCGCGGTAGGACATGTCGGGTCGGCGGCCCTCAAGGGACGCCGCGACGGCGCTGTCTCGGACTTGGCCGACCACGGTGACGGTGCGGCCGTCGTCGTGGACGCTGACCGCCCTGAAAACGGTGTTGCCGGAACTTGACCCATGGCGAAGAGCCTCTGTGGCCATAGCCCGCAGTCGCTTCTCGATGCGCCGGCCGAGGTCGTCGGGCGACGTGTACGTGCCTGTCGTGTGGAAGACACGGACCTCGTCGAGGAAGTCCCGCTGGCGGCCGTCTTGGTCGGCGCGCGGCATCGTCACGATGGTAGCTCCCGCCCGCAGACCCGTGTTCATGAGCACCTGCATGCCGTAGATGTGAAAAAACGGCAAGGCCGCGACCAACGCGTCGTCCTCGCGCACCTGGCGACAGACCAAGTGCGGGCCATCGAGGCGGGTTCCTACCACACGAGGCCGCCGCCTTCGAGGTGAAGGCTCAGCTCCCGGCCTCCAAGGCCAGTGGGTATAGCCTTGCCGATGTCGCGGCCATGGCGACCGAGGGCGGGGTCATCATCTACGTGGTCCTTGAGGACAAGGCGGCCATGTCGTTCAGCCCGACGCCACTGGAGCTTGCCGGGGTTAAGGACCGCATCAGTGACGTCGTCACCGCCAACGTCCGCGAGCGGGTGGATTTCGACATACGGCTCCTTCCATTGGACAAAGAGCCGGCGCGAGGTTTCGTCGTCGTGGACATCCCCGCATCTGCCCGGCGCCCCACATGGTCGAAACCACCGGAGAGTTCCGCTCTATGGACGGGTACCTGGCGGCAACGCGGTACTGACGAAGCACTGATCACGTTTCTACGACCGCGCCACCGAGAGGTCGAGCTGCAAGCCGAGCAAGCCCTCGACCAGGCGATTGCTGCGGCTCCGCTCTCGGCCTTACCTGGGACTCGGGGAGACTTGCACCTCGTGGCCCGTCCGCTGCTCTCCGACCGGGGCCTCCGAAGACGAGCGTGGCCTGGTGACGAGGGCCAAGAACTTGGAGGCGGCATCGGCCCACGAGGAACATCGGGACGAAATGTCATGCGAAGGCTCTGCTGTCCACCAAGCAATCCGCGCGCGCAACCTGGCCCTGGATCGTCCGCGGTCTGAACACTCACGGAAGTCAATACACTAAGCTTGATAAAGGGTGGATTTGATTATGGGGATTTCACCCAAAAGGAAAACAACGTGAAGGTACACGAGAGCGGGTTATTGTGCAGGTCCTGGCGGTCAACACTGACATATGCGACACTTTGTGAACGAACAAGTGAGGTATGCGAGATCAGGCAGACTTCGATGGCTCCAGCATCGTACCCCCATATATCGCGATGCGGGGTTCCGTGTTCGGCCAGCATCGCCGAGGCAGAACAAGCGTTCTGCGATGAGAATAATTCCCCACAGTAGCCTCGGCCAACTTTATCTATACCCGATACGGGAATCCGACTGTGCGGGTGTGGAAGTCGCTCTGTCTCGAATGGAAGGATCTGCATGGTCTCTTCTAACGTCTTCAGGTATGTCGGCAATTGACACTGCGCTATCTATCTTTCAGGATACTGTGAGACGGGTACGTGGCTGTTCCTTAGTGAGCTGACGGGCACCAACGCGTTGATCGACAACGTCCTGATAAAACGCCGTGGGATCGATGTCAAGCGTTCTTACCCCCAGAATGATGTCTACGACCTGGCGGAGTTCTCCAAGTGCGTTGCGATGCATCACCCGAAGCTCGTGTTCATCGAATCGATCTCGAATCCTCTTCTGATCGTCCCTCCCGCCGTAGATATGATCAGAATCGTCAAGGGCGACAACTCCCAGACGCGTGTGGTCGTCGATAACACCTTCGGGACCCCACTACTGTGGAAACCCCGGACTACGGTGCCGACATACGATGGTAGTCCAGCGCGACAAAGTACTTGGGCGGCCACGGAAATATAACAGCTGGGGTTCTTTGTGGAAACGACGAGAAGTTGACTAGGGATGCGCTAGAATACAGGAAATTCGTAGGATGCATTCTTAGTCCGGACGACGCCTATAGACTCGAAACCCAATCCGAGACTCTCGAGCTACGGTTCACGAGACAATGCAGCAACGCATCGACGATCGCCAACCTTCTCAGCCAAAGTCAGGAAACGGAGCCACACTGTATCCCGCGCAACCACCCCGCATCACCTTTTCACAGGCAGAGTCGCTGATAGGGGCGAAGGGCTATGGCGCGACGGTCACCTTTGAGCTGGACGGTGGCCGGAAGTCTTGCGATGACTTCGTCGCAAGTGTTCACGAGTCATTGACGTCCCCGACCTTGGGGGACACTACGAGCATCCTCCTTCACGTGCTTACCGTGTTCACGGACAGGAGGGTACCCGGAAGGTATGACTGGCCTTCAGCTTGGCTGCGAGCGAGAAGACAGGTTGAAGGCGGTGGTTCGCAAGGACGGCTTGCAGAGCCTTGAATCGTGACACGGTAGCGTAGGTACGATTTCATCAACCGTGCGATCCCAATGGCCCGTGAGTGCGGCGTGCCCCCGCGGCGAAACACTGCCTGACGTGGTGAGGATATCGACCTCCTAGTCGTCTAACAAGTTTCTGCAGGAGCGGGACCAGTTGAAGTTCCCGTAATGAAGAGGTGACACAGAGGAGCAAGTGATAGTGATAGCACCGTCCGCCCCATCTGTCTGTGTGGGCGAGGTATCCGATAGACGGCCGAGGTTCCAATCACTGGCGGTTTCGGCCGACAAGTCCGCGATGAACGCCTCGTCGATGTCTATTTGCCCTCTCTTAGCTCCAGACGCTCTCGTGCGCTTTGCCGATCACCCTTACGACCCGAGTCACTGATCGCAGCGGCGCCCCTCGATGAAACCCTGGTAATCCGACGCCTCGCCGCACACGTGAACGTTCGGGACGGCTTGGCCCTGGCGCTGTCCTGACCAAAGCAAACGCTTCCAGTCGGCCCATGATCTCCCAGGAACGGGCACCGACGTCGACCAATGACATCCCGCCCCAAAAGGCGGGCGGAACCAATCCCGATCCCCCAGGTCACTACGTGGTTGCAAGCCTCATTGACTTGGACGTCCAGGCTCGCCTCCCGGCCGGAGATGATGTCGCCCGACTCGGCGCGAACCCGCCGGGAAGACAACCGAGACAGCGGCTCGGGAGAAATCCTTATTTCCGCTAATGTCGGTCCCGGCCTTTTCCAGAAATGCCTGAATTTGCGGTCGCAACTCATCGCACGGAGGCACCATGCTCTTGAATCCTGGATGACGGAGCACGTCGAGAATGCGCTCCAGGTTCTCTATCGTCATGACCGTTGGCGGGTACCGACCAGTGTCGAATACCACTCCTTCAACGCCGTCTGGGTCTCCGTTTGCTGCAAGCGAGTTCTCACAGCTAGGATGAAGTCCTTCACATGACGCTGCTGGTATTTCGTTTCGGCACCTTCTCTGCCGGCCATGTCGTCAAGGAGTAGAGCCGCGAGATCGGTGCGCCTCGTGCCTAGCATTGATCAGAAGTTGCTGAACAAGGGTCCTCTTCAGTTCTGGAGCCCCCATGTCGATCTCGGCCTGGTCGTGTACCGGCAACGTCACGAACGGTTTCCAGAACTCGGTGGCCGGGTGATCGGTGTACAACATGACCATCCCAGAAGATTCGTTCCGCTCGAAGTGCAGCTCCCGCGTGGGCACGCCGCTCGCACCTGTTTGCGGTGGCATCCCTTTTCGCCACCACGGGCGGTTGACGACCAGGAAGCACTTTAGGAGCGCGAACCCGAACACATGGGCGAAATCTCTCCCTAATATCCACAGGAAAGGCCGAGGCTAAACGCACGGTGGGAGCCAAAGGCAGGGCAAGGACGCAATGGTCCGCTTCCATGGTGTACTCACGTCCGTCCCGGCGGTCGTGGATCTTGAGCCGAATGGGGCGTTCGCCGCTCCCCGGCGCCACCTCCAGTACCTCCTGCGCGGGTCGAAGGGTCACGTGAGTGCGGGCTTGGAGGCGTGCCGTCAGTTGCTCGACAAGGCTGGCCGTACCGCCCTTGAACTTTTTGAGCTTATTGGCTGACGTCCGCAGCAGCCGAAGCCAGAAGATGCCCCACTCCACCGCGTTCGGGTTGTCCGGGAAGAGGTGATAAAAAGTTCCTTCGTCGCGAATGAAGCTGACCGCCGAAGGACTCAGCTCCTCGCTCATCGCGTTCCAGAAGCCCTCGTCGCGCAAAAGATGCCCTTCGCGATGTGTGGCCTTCCGCCGCAATTCGTCGTAACCACGGTCATCCAGGCTGTCAAGCCATTCCTGCACCAGGACCCGCCGCTCCCGCTGACGCTCGAGGGGCGTGGACGTCTCTTCCTCCAAGTTGTTGTCAAGCGCCAACTGCTTCACGTCCCAGCCCGGACAGCTCCATTGCCGTTTCCCGGGCTGATAGGGCTGTTCGAGCCAACTCCCAGCTGGAGGAGCGACGGTTGTATCCACGCAGAGGTCGAATTCATCGGGACGACCGCAATCCTCGGGCTTGGTGACCTGCGACAGGTATTTCCACATGGCCGGTCGGAACATGCGTGCCACGCCCAATCGCAGGAGGTCGAGCGGGCTGGTCTACGCGGCGCTGATCCCTGGCCAGTCCTCGCTGGGAGCACGTCCCACGTGTGGCGCAGCTCGTCGTGCCGGAGGTTGTACCGCGCGCTGCCAGGAACGCGCCGCAGCCTCGTCGATCGAGGTCCCGGTGAATTCGCCCCACTCGCGGTCGAGTTGCAACTGCTTGACGAGGGCAGTCAAGAGCGGCTGGATATTCGGCTCGAAGCGCATTGGCCCGAACTCGGCCTTGAATTCCCCCATCTTCCTCGTTTCGATCCGGCCGCCGAACCTAGGGGCGGCCTCTAGGACGGTCGACTCGAACCCGTGCCGATTGGCCAGTTCAAAGGCACAGTAGAGGCCGGCGATACCTCCGCCGACGATCGCTACCCGGGTCCGGGGTTCAGCCGTCTCGCGTACGAGGGCTGACATGCACGCCCAAGCGCGATCCAAGCCATCTCTTGTCTGTTCCGGCTGTCGTCCTGGGTCGAGCTGTGGAGTGCGACTCCTTCCACTGTTGCGAAGTAGTCGAGAATCTCGTCGTCTGTGAGCCACGGTTTGGTCTCTCGAAGTCCGCGAATAATGCTCCCGAGATAGCTATCGCTCGGCGCCGACTTCGCCGCGCGTGGGCGGTCGTGACCGCGAGTCTCGGTACGTCATCGTCAACAGGCTTGAGGCTGATCACGCAACCATAGGGGAGGCCTTCAACTTTGACCCTCCCAGCGATGGCGTCTTCATAGATGACGGCAGGAATGGAGTCTGCGGATGCGCCACCAGTGAGGTTCTCACTCCGGTACAGCCAGGAAAACTGACCCCACGTGATCAGGTACTCGCGGCCATGCGTTTTGGTACCACTGGTTGGGCCTAATTCGACGAAGGCGCCCGACGTACCGCCCCATGAGGTGTACTCGCCCGCGAAGTAGAGGCGATGTTCGAATACTGTGGGTCGGCATTCACCAGGTCGGGACCAGTCTGGCATTGGCGGCGTCTCTACCATGGAGCCGCTCCGCTCGCCCGTGAAGTACCGCATGAACCGGTCGTACTGCATGTTTGATCCGTAGCTCAAATACCAGACGGGCTTATCTTGGTCGATGTCGTCCATACCATATCCTCTCCCTCCATGGTGCCACAGCAGGACCGGGTCGCTGACCGGCGATCCCTTGCCGCCCACAAAGGGACTACCCCCATCGAGGTCTCCTCGCGGGACTACAAGGTCTTCCGGCTGTCCCGGCGGGACAACCGCCGGCTCAAGGGTGGGGCGTCCTTGCTCATCAGCCACTGATGACCAGCAAAGCGATGCACAAAGCGACCCGAGCCTGTCGATGCCAAGTGACCCCGGGTAGCAGCATTAGTGGACTGGAAAACAACGGTACTGCGCGTTCTCCCTGTTCACGGCGGTCCTGAGGGATCGAACCCCTCCGTTGTCTGACCCGCCCTGACTCTTCTGTCGGGCGCGACGTGGAAAGCGCCGGTTGCCGATCGTCTCTGACTGACAGGCCACCTGAGCAGGGTGTTCGTTGACGATCAACGGCCTCGCTCCCCGTCACACGGGCAACTGCAGCCGACGATCGCCTGCGATCGCGTTGGTTTTCAGTCTGCTAATGCTGCGACCCGATTTCCGAGCCACAGCGGGTCTTAGCACTCGGAGCTCCGGCGGCTGCCGTCGCTCGGGGCGTCCCGTCTACCCCTCCACAGGCCTAAGCCGGGGGAACTTCTACTGAACTAGCCCGAGAAGAAGGAATGCCAGCAGCCCCGTACGGTCACAACCCCGGCCACAGCACATCACCACGCCACCAGCTGGCGCTTCCGCGACGGAGATGACGGCTTGGGCGCACCGCCGGGGCCAAGGCTCCAGCATGTCTCGGAAGTACAGCGGGGCCCTGCTGAGCGCCCCGGGCAAGGTGTACGTGAGCTACCAGGGCGACCTGTACCTGTTCAAGACGATGGCCCAACTGGCAGACGACGGCTACGGCGGCACCGCCGCTGTACCAGTGGCTGGCACCGGCGGCGTGAGCGTCGTCTCTTCGTACTCGGGGCCGTAGCGCGTCGCAGCGTTACGGCCCTGGCCCTTTGGCCATCAGGGACGGTCGGCACAGGACGCGCAGCCATCGCGCAGCCAGGGCACTCTGTCGACGAGCTGTGCCTGGGTGACACCGATGCCGCTCGCCCGCCGCTCCTTTGGGTATGACTGATGCATAAGTGTCATTATGCATCACTTATCTCGGCCTGGTCCCTCAACGCGGCCTCGAAGAGGTGGGCCGAAGGCCAGGTCACGACTGTCCCGCTCCAGTACGGTTCCTCGTCGTGAGCAAGGCTGGTGGCAGCTCGTGCAGGAAGGCCCCCATCGCCTGCGAGGCGGCCTCCGAGGCCATTTCGGCGCGCCTGGACGGCGAGGAGCTTCCTGTTTCTGGCCAGGATCTTGATGCTCATCTCGCCAGCTGCTCGGCGTGCCGGGACTTCGACGCTCAAGTGGCCACCCTTGGGCGCTCCGCAGCCCTGACCTCAGCTCGGCCCATACCGGAAGGCCTGGTGGCCGCCCTGACAGCGATGTTCGAGCCTTCGCATCGAAGGCTCGAACGGACAGCCAGACGTCGGGCCCTACCTGGTACTCCGACTGGCTGGACCAGCCGCCTCCAGTGGGCCGGGGCCACCGTGCCGGCCCTCGTGGCGGTCGTCGCCATCTCCATGGGGGCCGGTTCCCACCTCCACCTGGTGCCTACCCGCCCGCCATCGCCCTGCACGGCAGGGTTGGCGGTACACCACGCCTCCCCCGGCGGCTGAGGGGGGTGCATGCGAAAAGGTCAATGCACCCTTGGCAGGGCTGGTTCGCCTGGGCCGTCGCCGCCAGCGGGGCGAGCTGCTCCCTCGCCGGTTGCGGGGACCAACCCAGTCCGACGTCGACGGCACCGGCCACCTCTGCTCAAGCCGCCGCGCCCATGGCCCTTAAAGCCGTATACATGGCCCAGTTCGGGGCCAGAGCCCTCGTTGACGGCGCCGGCTATTCCCTGTACGTGTTCGGCCCGACCGGCGTCGGGAGGTGACGTGCACCGGGACCTGCGCCCTGTCCTGGCCGCCGCTCACGGTCCCCACCGGGACCAAGCCGACCAGTGGGCCGGGTGTGGAGGCTGGGCTCGTGAGCACTATCTCCAGTCCTGGCCGCGCTGACGTCGTGACCTACAGCGGGTGGCCCCTTTATACCTATGTGGCCGACGTGAGCCCGGGCATGGCCTCTGGCGAGGGCATCAACCTGAACGGTGGGCCGTGGTACTTGATGAGCGCGGACGGCGACCCTCTGGTGCCCGCCGGTCAGCCGAGACTGCTAGGGATTCCGGGGCCGGACCAGTGAGCAGGCATGGTGACAATGCCGGAAATGCGAGTGGCCCGCTGGTAAATCGTAGGAGACTGCTCGCCACGGGCGCGGCGGTCCTCGCCGTCGGCCGCGCTTACACAAAGGCCGGCTCCCTCGCCCCTCCGTCTTCCCAGCCGGGCGTCCCCTCCCCGCCGCCAGACGTAGACCTGATGGCAGAACACGGTGTCCTCAAGCGAGTCCTGTTGATCTACCAAGAAGCCGTTCGTCGGGTGGACGCTGGGCAGGCCCCGCCCGTCTCGGCTATCCATAGCGGAGCCGAGATCATCCACGAGTTCATAGAGAGCTTCCACGAGGCGCTCGAAGAGGGCTACGTGTTCCCCCGATTGCGTGACGCCGGGAAGCTGGTCAGCACGGTTGACACTCTGCTCGTCCAGCACGGAAGGGGAAGGGAGCTAACCCAGCTGATCCTCAAGGGTTCCACTTCGGGCGGGATGAGCTCCACGGCAACGCGCCAACCAGTAACGAAAGCCATGTCGGCCTTTGTGCGCATGTACCAGCCGCACGAGGCGAGAGAGGACACTGTGGTCTTCCCGGCGTTCCGCGACCTTGTTGGCCCGGGACTACTGAGCGAACTCGCGTCCACCTTCGCCGACCTTCAAGCGCGTCAATTTGGGACCAGCGCGTTCGGTGCGGTCGTGGACCGCGTGGGTGCCATCGAGCGCAGCCTCGGCGTCTACGACCTCGACCAGTTCACGCCCTCGCCTGTGACACCTTGAGGCGCTGGAGGGATGCAGACTGGCGCCGCACATCCCTCAACTCGCCCAGTGTTTTCAATGTGCTCGCGGCCAACGGTTTCATCATGGTGGGACTGGGGCGTTGGCCGCTGGCCTGATCTCGAAGACGGGCCTGAGACGACGCTTACTGACAACCTCTGCAATGACCGAGCAGGGCGAAATGGTGGGGGTCGATGTCGAAGCCGAACTCAGACCTGGCTGACCTGGACAACCCCGCGAACAGCTCGTCGGGGACCTCGATCGTGGTCCCACAACCTTCGCAGACGAGATGTCCGTGCGCAGTGGAGGCGAGGTGGTACATCGCCGGCCCATGCCCCAAGTGGGCGTGGATTACCACCCCCAGGCGTTCCAGGTCGTCCAGGTTCCGATAGATCGTGGACATGTGGACGTCGGGCGCCCGTGCTTGGACGGTGGCCGTCAGCTCCTCGGCCGTCTGGTGCCCCTCGGCGGCGAAGATGGCCTCCAGGACGAGCCGGCGGGCCGAGGTCACCCTTCCCCCGTGTTCCCGGACGAGGGCCAGGACGCCTTCGACACTCGAGGTCAAGCCCCGTTCCCTTTTGGCCGGCCCAGCGAGGGTGCTCACCAAGTTCATCGTAGACGCTTCGAGACGCCAAATCTCGAACTGGAACCTCTTGCGTCCAGCTCGCATTTTGAGCTAGAACTATGCGCAACACGGAGGAGGTCCCCGGTGGCTACTGTCAGCGACGTCCCGGCCGGTTCCGGCCCGCTTGCGAAGCTGAAGCAGTTCCGTCGCGACATGGGGCCGGGACAGTGGCTCCAGACCAAGCTCATGTTCGCGTCCATCGTGCTGCTCCACGTCGTCGGCTTCGGCGTGTTCATCATCTTCGTGGTCCCCGACCACTACAAGGGCCTCGGCATCGGGGTGTCGGTGTTGGCTTACACGCTCGGCCTGCGCCATGCCTTTGACGCCGACCACATCTCCGCCATCGACAACACCACCCGCAAGCTGATGAACGAAGGCAAGAGGCCGATCAGCGTGGGCTACTTCTTCTCGCTCGGCCACTCCACCATCGTGGTTGCCATCGGGGTGGGGATCGTCATCGCCGAAAGGACGGTCTACGCCGCGGTCTCGAACAATGGCTCGGGCCTCGAACAGTTCGGTGGGATCTTCGGCACGGTCGTGTCGGCTACGTTCCTCTACCTCATCGCCTTTTTGAACATCATCATCCTGGCCGGCATCGTCTCGGTGTTCCGCAGGATGCGCCACGGCGACTTCGACGAGGCCGAGCTCGAAAAGCAGCTCGAGAACCGCGGCCTTATGTACCGCGTGTTCGGGAAGTGGATGAAGACGATCACCAAGGAATGGCAGATGTACCCGGTGGGCGTGGTCTTCGGCATGGGTTTCGACACGGCCACCGAAGTCGCCCTGCTGGCTACCACGGCCCTGCTGGCCACCAGGGCATTGCCGTGGTATTCGATCATGTGCCTCCCGATCCTGTTCACGGCCGGGATGAGCCTGATGGACACCGCCGATGGCGTCTTCATGAACATGGCCTACGGTTGGGCGTTCTTTAACCCGGTCCGCAAGGTCTATTACAACCTGGCCATAACCGGCTTGTCCGTGTTCATATGTTTGTTCATCGGCACCATCGAGGTGCTCGGGTTGCTGCCGATGGAGCTGCACCTCACCGGCTCCTTCTGGGACTTCATGGCGCAACTTCAACATCAATACCGCAGGTTTCGTGATCGTGGGCATGTTCATCCTCACCTGGGTCGGCGCATTGCTGGTGTGGAAGTACGGCCATGTCGAGGAGAAATGGTCGGCCAAGCTCACCGACAAGACGAGCGCAACGCAGTTCGAGGCGGACCTCGCCGCCCAGTGGGCAGAGACCGAGACCGCGTGATATTTCGTTCTCGTGTTGTGACTAAAAGGGCTTCTCCTGTGAACGAGCCGGTCTGTTCGGTCGTCTCCCGAAACCGGCTTGTTCTTGATTCACCACGGCATGTGCCCTCCACCGCCAGTACTTGCGCCGGCCGCTGACACCTTGTGCTAGAAGCCACCGAGCGTTGGCGCCTGAGGTGCTTGCCGAGACTGACCGTGAGGGCAAGCGAGGCCATTTCAGCGGTCAGGCCGCCGGCATAAAGAACCGGCTCGCTGGTGGCGACCTCTCGCCTGATGTCCCGGCGGCGGCTTATGCCGGCAACGTCGTTTAGGCGACACGACACTTCGGCGATAGTCAGGGTCAGCGCCCTTGGCGGTACCAGGCTGGCACTCCCCCTTCAGACCGCCGTGTCACCGCCTGAATGATGTATAAGCCTCGTTATGCATCACTTATGGTAGCCTCTCCCCCATGCCAAAGGGCGACGCTGACCGTGCGAGGCCGGCTGGTAAGGCCGCCGGCTCCAGCACAGCGTTGCCAGGTCCGGGCTTGGCGCTCGCCGAGGACCGAAGCGGGTACTCGTCTGGTGGAGCTCTTCGAGGACTTCTTCGTGGCCCGCAAGCCGCTGAAGGGCTCGCCCCACACCGAGGCCGCCTACCGCGGCGACCTTGCGGCCATCTCGGCCCAGTTGGCCGCCGACGCCGGCACCGATGCCCAGGAGCTGCGCCTCGGCCAGGTGACGGCAAAGAGCCTGCGCCGGGCGTTCGCCACCTACTCGGACACCCACGCCGCCGCCAGCATCGCCCGGGCCTGGGCCACCTGGAACCAGTTCTTCGGCTTCCTCGTGGCCGACGAGGTGGTCGTCGGCAACCCGATGGCAGCGGTGGCCAAACCCAAGGTCCCGGCCAGGGCACCCAAGGCCCTCCAGGGCGAGGGCACCCCCGAGCGCCTCCTGGAAGCCGTCGCCGCCGGCGAGCGGCACGCACGCCACCCCTGGCCCGAACGCGACCTCGCCTTCGTGGCCACGGCGCTGCTCACCGGCCTGCGCCTCTCGGAGCTGCTGGGCCTGGACTTGGGCTCTATCGACGGCCGGGAGGGCGAACGCCGCCTGAAGGTCACCGGCAAGGGCTCCAAGGTCCGCTTCGTGCCCATCGAAGGCCCGCTCGAGCTCGTCATCAATAACTACCTGTCGACCCGCAAGTCGCACCTCCCCAATGGGAAGCTCACCCCCTCCTCTCCCCTCTTCGTCGACGGCCACGGCGAGCGCCTCCGGCGGGGAGGGGCGCAGTACCTGGTCCGCCAGTCCTACCGCTGGGCCGGCATCGGTGCCCGGGTGCCCGAAGGGAGCGTCGGTGCATGCCCTGCGCCACACCATGGCCACCCGCCTCGCCGAGGACGGCGCCAGTGCCAGCGAGATCCAGCACATCTTGGGCCACGAGAGCCTGAACACCTCCCAGGTGTACATCGACGCCACGGCCAACGAGCAGCGAGCGGCCGTGCGGGCGAACCGCACCTACCGTGCCCTCGGGCAGATCACCAAGGGAATGTGAACTGCTGTGGACGAGTTTTGTCGCTGTGACGTAACCGGCAAACCGTTCGCCTTGTCAGCCACCGGCAATTGGGGCTTCCATTCGTGATCGAGCACGTCTTCAACCACCCGAATCCGGGCGACAGCAACGAGGCCATGATTCGAGCACTTGGAGCACCGGCCGACGAGTTGCGGCGGTAGCGATCGTCGGCTCGTCCGGAGCCAACTTCAGCACGTCGGCGCTGGGTGCCCTCTCTTCTGAATGCAACTGCCAAGCTGTGGCCAACTCACACGCGATGAGTTTCTTGACCACGTCGCATCGCAACCCGCAGTCTGGATCCGGCTCGCCGCTGTCGGGAACAACGACGAGTGGCAGCAGTCGATTCTCGAACTGACGACAGGTGAACCGCCGCCGAGCTGGAAGAGGCACGAGTTGCACTACGCCCAGGCAGTCTTTCTGGCGACTCGCCGCAAAAGAACGGTCGTAGCGTCATGGCTGCGGAAGGAGCAGGTCCGGCTGAGCAGGTATCGAGTTAAACTCCCCCAACTGCCGATTGGTTTAGGAACAACGTGATAGACCTACCGCCCCTGCCTCGCCGGCGGTCCGACGTCGACTGGACGCAGGCGCACTACATGATTGGCTGCTGTGGAATGGGCGACGCCTCGATGTGGCCCTTCGAAGTGCAGGCCCGCTGGGTGCTTCTGCATAACACGCCAGGCTCATGGCTTGTACCGTTTCGCCGCGACTTCCGTCACCCCGTGCCGTTCGACGAAGTGCTGTTCCTCTCCAACTGCATCGCATTCGATCACGACATGCCCACGTTCGTTCAGCCCACGGTGCACGCACCAGCCGGCGACCCCCAGATCGTCCCCCTCGTGCCGGAGCCAGGAGGCGCCGACGAGATGTCCTACTACGAGTCGCTCGGTGCCGCGCTGGCGAAGGCCGTGGACCTCCGACTCGGCTTGCTGGGACTCGTGATGCGCTACGACGAGGATGATGCGCCGGCGCTCACCCGTTTCGAGGCCCGATTTGCAAACCGATCCGAGGTGCTTGGCCTCTATGCGATGGCGACTCGACAAGTCGATGTCCTACGAATACCTCTGCCTGTACCGCGTCCTAGAGGCGCCCGCACGGGACAACGGGAAGACCTTCATCGCCTCCCACCTCGACCTTCTCGAAACCTACGACTTCGGCAGCCTCACTGCGACCGAGGTTTTGGGAACCACCGCCGATGTCTTTGACGTCTACCGGCAGAGAGCGCTTGATCGTCTTGAAGTTCTTCGTCATCGTCTACCCTCCGACACGGACGTAGCCGAGCACCTCTACAAGACACGCAACTCGCTTGCTCATGGGAACACCAAGATGATCATCGAGGATTTCGGCGACGGTGCAACCAGCGTGGCGGTTGAGGTACCGATTGTCAAGCTTTTGGCGGCATGGCTGTCGAAGATGGGTAGTTGCCTCAGTCCCAGTCCGGCCATCCCTTTCGTCGAAAATGACGGCGTCCATCATCGGCGCCGGACGCCGACGTGCCGCGGCTCATTGCTCGGCATGTCCTTCGCCGCTTGGGTGCAGAGGGTTTGATCGGCCTTTCGGAGCCAAATGGACCTTGGGCCTATTTCTATAACGTATCACCGAAGATCCGGCGGATGACTTAAGTTTGGGTCATCCTCGGCACCCATCGAAGCGAATCCTACGTATCTGGTTTAGCGAGGCGGAAACTGCCCACCAAACAATAAGTTCAAGTAGTAGAAGGCGTCGCTCGCCTTCCCGTCGCTGTGAGCGTCGAGCGCCTTCTTGGCCCCCGTTGCACCAGTCCTCAGCTTTGAGAGCGCCTCTTCCCCCTTGGACGTACTGGAGCAAGCGTAAAAACGCTTGACCAAACCCTTAGGGTCATTCATGGGGCCGAGCTTTATAGCGACGAGGTGCGCTAGCAGGCGCGAGATGTCCTGGACGGGGTCGAAGTATTTCTGTGCGGCCAAGTATTGAGCCGCCCGCATCTCAAGGTAGAACGAGGACATCGGGACACTATTGTAGTACTTCCACGCCTTTGCTAGCCTGGCCAGCTTCTTCGCGCTTCCCGGCGATTCCCGCTTTTTGGTTGACCTCGTTGACGTACTTGATGTGCTCGGTGGGAGCCGACTCCATCCAATCGATCTCACCAACACCTGGTATGTCGTAGAGCGCGGCATCGCCGGCGTTCTTTCGAAAACCAGGGATAATCTCCCAGATCTCCTTGCCCCCGTTGAACAGGACCACGACTGCTGGGCGTCTGATCTGGACCGTGGTGTTCCCGAAGCTGTTTCCCAGGGCTGTTTTGACCCAGTTCAGCGCTGTGGCAGAGGTCGCGGGTTTCGCCCCGATACTGACGAGCAAGTCGACATCGCAATGGTTGCGGACCCCAGTCCCGTGGTTGAAGGAGCCCGACTCCCGGAACGCCTTCACGTCAAGGGCGTTCCTCAGTGACGCCTCAACACTGCCTCGATGCTTCGCCGCGGCGTCGCGCTGGCTCTGCAGCGGCGTCAACGACTCCAAGAACCTCTCGAATCCCTGGGTTACGGTCAGGGGCATTGCGGCTCCTTCTCCCGGTCGACTTGTAGATCTGGCCACCCTTGGCGATGTTCTCCTGCGCCTTCCTGCGCGCCCACCGATTCGGTGGCTCAGCCGTCTTGTTCTGCTCGTCCCGCCGAGCTGTTAGCTCCGCGAGGAGCTGACGCGCGTCTTCGATCTCCATGTAGGGAAGGTCGATCTCCCTTGCCTGCCGTGCAGCCGTCTGGATCTCCAAGTAAGCGTTCGCGGCGGCGGCCGCTTGGTTCATATGGTGCGAGGCATTGATGGTTGTCAAGACGGCGCCGAACCCAGCAGCGGCGATCGCCAGTATCCCGGCGGTAATCCGGCCAGCCGTGGCGGCCAGAGCCGTGGCTCCCGCCGCCGCGGCTAGCAAGCTCGCCGGTAGGCCGAGCCCGAGGTTGATCCCCCGCCACTGTTTCGTCTGTTCGAACTGAGCTTGCGAGCTCAACATGGCGCTCTCCTCAAGGCGCCGCAGCTCGTGCTCGATGGCCACCCGGCGCTCGGCGCTTTCCGTGCTGTTGTCAGTCACGGCGCAAGTCCAACCTAAAAACCGTAGTGGTGGATAATTGCCTCCGCGATTATGGCGGCCGCGGAGCCTGTCCCTATCTGCCCGGCAGCAATTGCGGATTTAGTCACAAGGTTCCCCAGCCATGACTTGACTCTCGGTCCCGGCTCAGTCGAAGTCGCTCCCGCTTCCTCCCGGTCACCCTGAAAGGCAGCCCTAAGTTCGTCAAGCTCGTCTCGATCTAGCCCAAGCTTCCCGAGAAACTCCAGAAGGGCATCTTCGTCGCCCGGAGCCGGAAGCCCAGATTGCTGAGTGAAATCCGAGCTGCCAATAGCAACGTTCGTCGCGCCTCCATGCACGACGGTGTGGAAGATCTGGGTGGCACGCCCGCGGTCGATATCTGGCTCCTCGCTGGTTCCGGTTGCTGGTTCTTCGGCCTCCAGCCGTAAGGTAAATTCCAGTACTCGATTGCGGATACCGTCGAGCACGCCGGCTACGGCGGAACGCGGGACCACCTTCCATACCGAATAGCAGACAAGGTCGGGACTGATACTTGTCTCCCCCGACTCTGCATGTACTGGAGAAGTGTAGGGCATCGGCGGGCCAGGGTTCGGAGAATCCCCCGTGGCGTCCGCTATTAGAGACTCAAGTTCAGCGACACTCTGAGAAAAGACGAGGCGGAACAGCGCGCCCTCCCGCATCTCTTGCGGGAAGGCCACGGGCGGGATCGGAGCATTTTTCCAACCGGACCCGAACGGTCCCGCGAAGTTACCAAGGACTGAAGCCGTGAAAGGTCCGCGGTAGCCCGGGAGCGACGCAAGTGAGCGATACCCTGCCAGTTCAGCGTCAGCCCAGCTTGTCACGTCGGCCAACTTCAGCCGGTGCGCGAGA
Organism: uncultured Acidimicrobiaceae bacterium; assembly: GCA_963850185.1. GTDB lineage: Bacteria > Actinomycetota > Acidimicrobiia > Acidimicrobiales > RAAP-2 > Bog-473. The sequence continues at coordinate 6,381 of CAWKKE010000009.1, read as the reverse complement.
AGCTTGAGCTGGCGGAGCAGAACGCTCACCGGCACAGAATCACCAGCAGCCGATTCTTGGATTTGGCGAACCAGTGTCACGGGGTTGGCCTGTCGATGTTGATGGTTGCCAGCATTGGGTTCCCTTTGAACTCCCGTCCGGCCAGATGCCGAACAAGAGTGGACCGACTGACCCCTATCACTCCCGCGATCTCTTCAAGCGTGTGATCTCGGCCGTCTCTCAGGCGTCGGGCCGTGGCTAGTTTGGCAGGAGTCATTAGAGCCGGCCGTCCTCCCACCCTGCCCCTTGCTCGGGCAGCCGCGACGCCAGCCCGACGAACGTTCGATGATGACTTCTCGCTCGAACTGAGCCAATGCCGAGAACACGTGGAACACGAGGCGGCCGCCAGGCGTCGTGGTGTCGATCCCTTCCTGAAGGGACCGTAAGCCGACGCCTCGCTCCCCCAGCTCGCCGACGAGGTCGATCAAATGCCGGACTGAACGGCCAAGCCTGTCCAGGCGCCACACTACGAGGGTGTCACCAGGTCGCAAGTGGTCGAACAGCTGGACGAGCTGGGGACGCTCGGTCGAGAGATCCCGATGCCGTGTCTGACCACACCCGCTTGCAACCTGCCGTCTGTAAGGCGTCGAGTTGCAAGTCGAGCCTCTGGTCACCGGTCGAAACCCTCGCGTAGCCGAGCAGGTCGCCCACGCGTTGACCGTACCAAAACCCCTCCCTCGATCGGTGGATGAGCCGTTGATTTCGGTCCTGGGTTTTGCGCCTGGCCGACCAGGATCGACGCGGTGCCGGTCTCGGCCGAGGGGACAGCCGGCTCATAACCGACCCCTTTCGGTCCGAGCCAAGAGCTACAGTTTGGTTATCGACCCGCAGGCGCGAAGGAGGTGGTGCCCAATGACGAACAAACTCATGGCCGCACCGATCCTCCGCACGTTCCGCTAGCCCGCCGCCTGCGACGCCCCAAGGAGACGGTCCGACCGTCATCGCCTTTGGAGGCAAACTCAATGCTCAACGACACTCCTACGGGCTTCGAGCCCGTGCTGTCTGTACGTTCACTCCTATCCGACCTCACCGTCCCATGGTGGATCGCCGGGGGGTGGGCCATCGACCTGGCCATCGGCCAGGTGACCCGACCCCACGACGACGTAGATGTAGTGCTCCTCGAACGCGACGAGCACGCACTCCGTGGCCTGTCCGGCCTACACTTTCAGCTCGTCGTCGGCCCCGATCAACAAGAACAGCCGTGGCCGACCGGTCGGCGGCTGGTTGCTGGCCCTGACAGTATCCGTCTCGTCTCCCCCGAGCTTCCCCTCCCCACCCAAGTGCTTTTCGGCGCGGCCATCGGCACAACCTGGGTGTACCACCGGGGCAAGCCAACGGTGACTCGCTCGCTCTCCGAAACCAGCAAGCAACGATACGGAATCCCGTACCTCGCGCCCGAAGTGGTCCTCACCATGAAGTCGATGTCCGAGCGTGACAAGGACACCCAGGACTTCGAGGCTGCACTTCCGCGGCTCGACAACAGCCAGCGTGAGTGGCTACACGACGCGATCACCCGACGGTGGCGAGCGTCCCGCCGCCGAGCTGGTGATCCGCTAGCGGACACGGCCGAACATCCTTGGACGACCCGCCTGATTGCAAGCTGACCAATGCCGACCTCCGGCTGGTGAAAAGGGACGACCTCACACCAGCCGGAGCCCTGTTCTTCGTCGCAAAAACAACCCCTTTCGGTCCGGCCCAGGGAGCCAAAGGACGGACCGCTCCAGCGAGTGGCAACGTCGTCGAGGCCACGAGCGCGTGTATGGAACCTACTGGGCACCGCGAGCGAAAGCGCCGCCGCTACGGCATTACGGCGCTCGTCGATTCCGGAGCAAGGATGCCGCCTGCGATCGACAAGTCCATCCCCGCGACGAGCTTGAATGGGGTGCTCGGCGCTGCTCGCTGCCTTGCCGGGGTGCTCACAGACCACAGCACCTGCTGAGCAGCAAAGAGCTGTATGAGCTACCTGATGACTTCGCGGCGTTCGTCGCTGGCGACCTCGCTCGAGCAAATGGCGACGGCCCCCCGGTTGCATAGATCCTCCCGAGGCTGCATATCGACCAACCTCGGGCTGCTTTGGCGTTCGGCCTTGTTGGCTCAGCGCGTACATATGGACGGCTACGGCCGCAGGCAACCAAGCCCGGCCAACTTTCTTTGTCGAACGACCATAATCAGCGCATGTATCCCTTCGTTGACGCCGCATTCTGCATCGCAAATAGAACGATGCTCACTCGAATCGCGCTCCCGCGGCCGCTCATCGTTTATGTGCCCGCGCCTCCGCTGCGAGCCGGCGTCACCTGCAGCGCGTTCTGTGGTCAGGGCTCGTCCTCAAGAACGTCTCAGAGCATGGGGAGATGACATGGACCAGCATGAAGGGATGGATTGCATCTTCTGCTCCATCGCGGAGGGCACCGCGCCGTCCTGGCGCCTCTATGAGGACGAGGTCGCCGTGGCCTTTCTCGACATCGGCCAAGCGACGCCCGGGCACACATTGGTCGTGCCAAGAAAGCACACCGCCGACATCTGGTCAGTAAGCGAGGACGAGGCAGCGGCCGTGATGCGAGCTGTCCACCGGGTGGCCGCCCAGCTCCGAGAGACACTTGAGCCTCTTGGCCTGAACGTCGCCCAGTCGAACGGTTCGGCGGCCTGGCAAGAGGTCTTTCACTACCACGTTCACCTCGTGCCCCGGTACGGGAGCGATGGCCTCGTCCCGCCGTGGCGGCCGACAAAGCCGTCACCAGAAGCGTTGGCTGAGGTTCATCAAAGGGCCACCCAGAGCTGACGACACGTCCCGGGCGGTCAATTCTCTGGTCGGAAGTAGCACGCAGCACAACGCAGGCGCCCTCCGTTCCCGTCCGACCCTGCTGGCGCCTGCAAGTGAGAGCCTGACTAGCGCCACCGGTAACTCGCCCCTGGACCAGCCGGACGGCACATGCAAAGGCCTTAGCGGTACCGGCGAAAAACTGACCCAGGGCACCCGTAGCGCTCCGTAGAAGTTCTTCCCATCTCGCCCCTGGTGGCTCGGCTTGGGCAATCTGGGACAGGACGCAGCGGATGGTGAGCGCGAAGGCTTGGCGACACCCGAACCAACGGCCGGCGGCCGAGCTCCCGGGTGAGCTGCGCCGGCCCCGGTCCCAGACCGGGTGCGGGAGTGGGTACGCCGGCGTGCCGCTTCTCCGGTAATGTCCGTGCGCCGACTGCCCGGTGCGTCGAGCACGGCCGTCCACGCCGTCCGTCTGGCCGACGGCACGGTGCTGGTACTGCGCCGCTATGTGTGGGAGAAGTTCCGGATCGAAGAACCGGAGGCACCCGCCCGGGAGGTGGAGGCCCTCGAATATGCAAGCCGTCACGGCCTTGTGGTGCCGGCGGTCATCGCCGCCGACCCCGATGGAGCGGAGGTCGGCGACGGCATCCCGGCCCTTTTGATGGCCCGCGTCCCCGGCAGGGCGCAGCCGGCACCCGACGTCCATGCCCTGGCTGCGCTCGCTGCGCAGGTGCACGCCCTGAGCGGAGCTGGGTTCGGCCACCGCTACTTCCCGTGGTGCCGGGACACCTCCACCGCACCACGGCCGGGGCTGCCGGTGCCCGGGCAGATGGGCGTGGGCGCTCGAGCTGTGGCGGTCGGCGGAGCCGGCCATGTCGTCGCCGACAAGGCGCCCGACTGGCCTACGAGGAGTGCTTCGTGCACCGGGACTTCCACCCCGGCAACGTGCTCTGGCTGAGAGGGACGGTTACCGCAGTGGTCGACTGGGCCAACGCGTGCGTCGGCCCCTCAGGCATGGACGTCGCAACCTGTCGCTGGAACCTCCAGGTCTGGGCGGGAGAGAAAGCGGCCACCTCCTTCCTAACCGCTTACGAAGAGTTGACCGGTCGGCCGCACGACCCGTACTGGGACGTGGCTTGGCTCATGGAACATGACTGGGACCTCGTCGACGATCTCGAGCGGGTCTGGGCGGCGGAGGACCAGCTGGCCCAAATCCTGCCGCGCCTTCATGGCGTGAGGGGCACTCCTGACAGCCTAAAAACATCACCGGCGGGCACCACCCGCGGTGGACCTCCGAGCGTGGTCGAAGACCGCGGGTCTATTCGCCAGTCGAGCCGTCGATGAGCTCGCGTACGGCGTCGGCATGCCCGGCGTGACGGGCCGTCTCGTTGATCAGGTGGAGGAGCGTCCAGCGCAATGTGGTGCCTTCTTGGCGGCCGTTCGGTGCGTCGAGGGGCAGCTGACGGACGACGTCGTTGGTCTTGTCTGCTGGTTGGCGGTAGGAGCGGGTCACTTTGGCGACGGACAGCTCGGGGCCTGGGAAGAACTCCTCTTGGTTGCGCACGACCGGGCGGCCGAGCATGCCGCCGTCTATCCAGCGGCGCTCCACGCCGACGAGGTGGTTGACGATTCCTGCGAGTGGCAGCAGCCTCCCCTCTGGGCGGCGGTGCGCGTCCTCCTCGCTTAGCCCCGAGATGTTGCGCAGGACGGCACCGCGAAGGAAGTCGAGCCACTCGAGGAGGAGCTCGCGCTCGTCAGCGAGGTCGCCGGGGAAGACGAAGTCGGTGTTCTTGGCCACCGAGCCACTCTACGAAGTGAGCCGTGCAGGCACCGTGAGCTAAAAAGCTCTTTGACCGCGCGCAGTTCCACGGAGCCAGTCCGGGCGCACAAGTTGGGGAGGGCCGGCCTACTGCTCATCGAGCTCGGCTCGGGCACCTCGAGTGCGCTCTTGAGTCGCGTGGCGACGCCTGCCGTCCGTCCCGCCCCTCGGGTGAGGGAGTCGTTCGTCGCAGGGCTGAGCCCTAGTTCGACGGAGGCATTTTGCGTTCGACCTGGCGTGCCCATGCTGGTCAGACTGATTAGCGACAACGCGAACGTTCCGCCCATAAAGACCGTGTTTGTGCTGGCATTCTCTCGGGCCCGTCAGCTTCGGACCGCTCCGAACGACGGGATTGCGTGCGCCGGCCGCCTGTTCGCGGTCGGGATCTGTCGGAACCCGGCTTGTCTGGTTGCGCCCACAGCCGGTAATCGCCAAGGTGGGACTTCGACGCGACAGGGGGAATTCCGGAGCGGGTGACGGCGGTACACGTCGGCCCCTGCGCGAGGCATTGTGATGGAGTGCCGAATGACGAGAAAGCCGCGGCCCCCAATCTAACCGCCGACCCGTTGATCTACGGCCAGGCAGAGTTTGAGGCCCGGTTCGACTGGGGCATTGATGGCGCGCTCGCATCGGGGATAGGTGTCGACACCATCGTCGTGGTCGATGTGCTCTCTTTCACGACCGCCGTCTCGGTTGCGGTGGGGAACGGTGCTCTCGTCTTTCCCTATAGATGGCGAGACGAATCTGCTCCCGCCTTCGCTGCCGAGCGAGGAGCTGCACTGGCGGGGGACCGCGGCGAGGGCGGGATTTCACTCTCTCCGGTGTCATTGCTCGGCCTCGGTGAAGGAGATCGGGTCGTCCTGCCCTCGCCCAATGGCGCAACCATCTGCGCCGCACTCGCCGGTCGAGGAGCGCGGGTGATCGCGGGGTCCATTCGCAATGCACCGGCCGTCGCTTCGTGCATCAATGAGTGCGGATGGTCGGTCGCGGTTATCGCCGCCGGTGAACATTGGCGCGGCGCTTCTGGGATGCGGCCCCGTGCTTGGAAGACCTGATCGGCGCCGGTGCGGTCCTGTCCTCCCTCGGCACGGACCGCAGTTCGCCGGAGGCAAAGGCCGCGATCGGGGCCTATCGGCACATCGCAGACGATCTGGGCGCAGCGTTGAGAGGCAGCGCTGGAGGTCGTGAACTCAAGGCTTGGGGCTATGCGGAGGATGTCACGATGGCGGCGTCGCTGGGTGCGGATGCCAGCGTGCCGGTCCTATCGGTGGAGGGCTACTTCGCTCGGCTATAGCACGAGACCCACAACGCGCTATTACCAAGACAGCGGCACAAAACGCGAGCGCAGAACACCGGGTCGTTCCATAAAGTCAGTAGCGCATGCGTTCGATCACACCTGGGGCCAATTCCAGTTGGGGGCCGATCTGTCGGGACGCTGGTCCGGGGCCAGGCCTACGTCGGCTTGATTAGGCGGCGACGGCGCGCACGCAGTAAAGCTGTCCGGCCGGACCGGTGCAGTCCTTATCCCACCGGTCGTACGCCCGGTTGATGATCTCCAGCCGGGTCTCATCGGCCAGGCCCCGAAGTTGATGCTGGTTGAAGATGGGGACGGCCAGCCAATCGCGCTGAGACTCTGGGGTGCCGGGCCGGACTTCGTACATCCACTGGTCGTCGATGGCGAAGCCGGCTTCGCCCAGAAGAGCGGCCAACTCGGTCGGGCTTCGGGGCCCTGAGTACCGCTCCTCGAAGGGCCGAGGGGGTC
>CAWKKE010000008.1:0-242902 GCA_963850185.1 uncultured Acidimicrobiaceae bacterium | reverse complement strand
GCCCCGACCGAAGCCGTTCGGGCGGAGGCCAAATTGCCGGACCGGTCCTCAGTCGCTAACGTCCCCCCCGGCCCGGCGTCGGGTGCGACCCCACTGCGGCGCCGTCGGCCTGGGGTGAGGACATCGAAACAACGGTGCTGAGCGCTGCCGCACCAATCGGAGGAGGGCGCCTCCATCCCCTCCCCGCCAGACGGACAGGAACAGAAAGGGCACACCGGGAATGATCAGACTGCTCGCAGCCAAGGGCGGCTACCAGGCCTTCCACCTCGGTGGAGTCGACAAGACATGGTTGTACATCTGCCTGTTCGCCGGCATCGTCGGCATCGCTTCCGGGCTACTCCTGGCGCGGAACGTCCTCTCCTTCGACCAGGGCACCGCCAAAATGAAGGAGATCGCGCTGGCGGTCCAGGAAGGGGCGCAGGCATTCCTGGCGCGCCAGTTCCGGGCCATCGCGATGATTGTCATCCCCCTGGCCATCCTGATCTTCTTCACTGCAACCAAGGTGGTGCGGCCTGACGGTTCGGTCGCCCTGACCTTCCAGCAGGACGGCATCTACCGGGTGATCTGCTTCCTGTTCGGCGCGGCCTTCTCCGGCCTGACCGGCTTTATCGGCATGAGCATCGCCGTACGGGGCAACGTGCGGACGGCGGCAGCGGCCGCCCAGGGCGGCGGCATGAAAGAGGCCCTCCGGGTGGCCTTCCGCACCGGCGCCGTGACCGGCATGCTCTGCGTGGGCCTCGGCCTCGTCGGGGCCACCGCAATTGTCCTCATCTTCCAGAACTCGGCCACGGCCGTCCTCATCGGGTTCGCCTTCGGGGCGTCCCTGCTCGCCCTCTTCATGCGAGTCGGCGGCGGCATCTTCACCAAGGCGGCCGACGTCGGGGCCGACCTGGTGGGCAAGGTGGAAGCCGGCATCCCAGAGGACGACCCGCGCAACGCGGCCACCATTGCGGACAACGTGGGCGACAACGTGGGCGACTGCGCCGGCATGGCCGCTGACCTCTTCGAGTCCTACGAGATCACGATCATTGCCGCCCTCATCCTCGGGTACTCCGCCTTCCGCTTCCACCACACCACGGCGGCGGTGCTCTACCCCCTTATCGTCCCGGCCATCGGGATCTTCGCCTCCGTCATCGGTGTGGTGGTGGTGCGGGCCCGCACCAAGGACCGCAACGCCCTCGCCCCGATCAACCGCGGCTTCTGGCTCGCCGCCGTGCTCACGGTGGTCGGCGCCTTCTTCGTGGCGCAGTACTACGTGCACGACCTCAAGGTCTTCTATGCCGTGCTGACCGGTGTGATCCTCTCCTTGGTCGCCAGCCAGATCACCGAGCAGTTCACCTCGACCGAGCGAGGGCCGGTGAAGGAGATCGCCGCGTCGGCGCGAACCGGTCCGGCCACCACCGTGCTGGCGGGCATCTCCATCGGTCTCGAGTCCTCCGTCTGGGCCATCATCGCCATCGCCATCGCCATCGGCGTGGCCATCGGGCTGGGCGACGGCAATATTGAGCTCACCTTCTACCTGGTGGCCCTCATCGGCATCGGCCTGCTGGCCACCGCTGGCATGGTGGTCTCCGAGGACAGCTTCGGACCGGTGTCGGACAATGCGGCGGGCATCGCCGAGATGTCGGGCGAATTCACCGGCGAGGCCGAGCGAGTCATGGTCAGCCTCGACGCCGTGGGTAACACTACAAAGGCCATCACCAAGGGCGTGGCCATCGGCTCGGCCGTCATCGCGTCCGTCGCGCTCTTCGCCTCCTTCATCGAGACGATCGGCGACCAGCTCCCGAGCCTGCACGCGACGGGAGCCAAGCTGTTCTCAGTCATTCAGATCAACGTGGCCAACCCGACGACGTTCATCGGCCTCCTCATCGGTGGCTCCATCGCCTTCCTGTTCTCGTCCCTGGCCATCCGCGCCGTCGGTCGCTCGGCCGGGACCGTCGTGCTCGAGGTGCGTCGCCAATTCCGCGAGCACCCGGGCATCATGGACTACACCGAGAAGCCCGAGTACGGGCGGGTCATCAGCATCTGCACTGCCGCCGCCCAGCGCGAGCTGGCCACCCCGGCGCTGCTGGCCATCCTGGCTCCGGTCATCGTGGGCTTCGGGATCAACTATTTGGCGCTCGGCGCTTTCCTGGCCGGGACGATCCTCACGGGCCAGCTCCTGGCCAACACGCTGTCGAACTCGGGTGGTGCGTGGGACAATGCCAAGAAGTACATCGAGGACGGTAATGAAGGGGGCAAGGGCTCGGAGGCCCACAAGGCCGCCGTCATCGGCGACACGGTGGGTGACCCGTTCAAGGACACGGCCGGACCGGCGCTGAACCCCATGATCAAGGTCATGAACCTGGTCTCGCTGCTCATCCTCCCGGCGGTCATCAGCCTGCAGCACCACACCGGGGCCCGCCTCGCCATCGCCGGCGTCGCCCTGGTGATCCTGCTGGGCGCACTCGCCTTCTCCAAGCGGGGTTCCGAGGCGATGGACGCCGATTCGGCGGACTCGGCCCCGGCCGTGGCAGCTGTTGCGCCGGTCGATTGACCTGCTCAGGCGTATAGCGAACCGCCCTGTCGCCGCCCTGGTCGTGGACCCTGCTCTTGACAGGCGGGGTGGCGTACCCCCACTCTGACGTGACCATGCCCACCCTTTCTTCCACCCGATTGCTTCGCCGCGCGGTGTGCCGTGGGTAAGGCGCTCGTCATTGTGGAGTCGCCGGCCAAGGCACGGACAATCGGCGGCATGCTGGGACCCGACTTCATCGTCGAGTCGTCGATCGGCCACATCCGCGATCTGCCGCGGGGTGCCGACGAGGTCCCTGCCGCCTACAAGGGCGAGTCGTGGGCGCGGCTCGGGGTGGACGTGGACAACGGCTTCAAGCCGCTCTACGTGGTCTCCTCCCCCAAGAAGTCCGTTGTGGCGAACCTGAAGAAACTGCTGAAAGGCGCCGACGAGCTGTATCTCGCTACGGACGAGGACCGCGAGGGCGAGTCGATCGCGTGGCACCTCTCCGAAGTGCTGTCGCCGACCGTCCCGGTCAAGCGCATGGTGTTCCACGAGATCACGCCGGCCGCCATCGCCCGCGCCGTCGAGGAGTGGCGCGATCTCGACCGCCGCCTGGTGGACGCGCAGGAGGCGCGCCGCATCCTCGACCGTCTCTACGGCTACGAGGTGTCTCCCGTCCTCTGGCGCAAAGTCATGCCCCGACTGTCGGCGGGCCGGGTGCAGAGCGTGGCGACCCGTATGGTCGTCGAGCGCGAGCGAGCTCGCATGCGATTCCGCTCTGCCACCTGGTGGGGCGTCGACGGTACCTTCACCAATGCCGCCACATCGGGCTTCGGCGCCGCCCTGATCGGCTTGGGCGGGGCCGCCATCGCGACCGGAAAAGACTTCGACGAGCACGGGGAGCGCACCGGCAAGGGCGACGCCCGGGTGCTGGGCGAGGAGGAGGCGACCTCGGTCGCGACGGCGCTGGTCGGCCGCTCCTTCACCGTCAGCGCGGTGACCGAGCGACCTTTCCGCCGCTCGCCGGCAGCACCGTTCATGACCTCGACCTTGCAGCAGGAGGCGGGGCGCAAGCTCCGCTTCAGCGTGCAGCGTGCCATGCAGGTGGCCCAGCGGCTCTACGAGCAGGGCTTCATCACGTACATGCGCACCGACTCGACGACGCTCTCGGACCAGGCTCTGACGGCGGCCCGCTCCCAGGCTCGCGAGATGTACGGCGACGCCTACGTCCCCGACGCGCCCCGTCGTTACGAGCGCAAAGTCAAGAACGCGCAGGAGGCCCACGAGGCCATCCGGCCCTCCGGCGAGACGTTCCGGACGCCCGAGCAGGCCGGTCGTGCGTTGTCGGGCGACGAGCTCCGCCTGTACGAGTTGATCTGGAAGCGCACGGTGGCCTCCCAGATGAACGACGCCACCGGGACGAGCGCGCAGATCCGCCTGACCGCCGAGGTGCCCGAGGGCGTGGCCCAGGGGCAGGAGGCCGAGTTCTCCGCCAGCGGGCGCGTCATAGCATTCCCGGGGTTCCTGCGCGCCTACGTCGAGGGGGAGGACGACCCCGATGCGGAGTTGGCCGATCGCGAGGTCGTGCTCCCGGCGCTGGCTGTGGGCGACGTGGTGGAGGGCAGCGCGTTCGAGCCCGGCTCGCACACCACGCAGCCGCCGGCGCGCTACACGGAGGCCTCGCTCGTCAAGGCCATGGAAGAGCTCGGCGTGGGGCGCCCGTCCACCTACGCCAGTGTCATCGCCACCATCCTCGACCGCGGCTACGTGTGGAAGAAGGGGACGGCACTCGTGCCGAGCTTCACCGCCTTCGCCGTGGTCGGGCTCCTCGAGCGCTATTTCGGCAACCTCGTCGACTACGGCTTCACGGCATCGATGGAGGACGATCTCGACGAGATCGCTGCCGGGCGCGAGGAGGCGCTGCCCTGGCTGACGCGCTTCTACTTCGGCACGAACGTCCCGGGTGCCGGGAACGGGCACGGTGAGGATGTCGATGCGGTCGGGCTCAAGGCCTCGGTGGCCACCCACCTCAGCGAAATCGACGCTCGGGAGATCAACTCCATTCCCCTCGGGAACGGGGCGGACGGCGAGCCGATCGTGGCGCGGGTCGGCCGCTACGGCCCCTATCTCCAGCGCGGAGAAGACCGGGCCTCCATCCCCGACGACATGGCTCCGGACGAGCTGACGATCGAGCGTGCCGAGGAGATCCTGGCCGCGCCGTCCAACGACCGGGTGCTCGGCACCCACCCCGAGAGCGGTCTCGAGATTCAGGTCAAGGCCGGCCGTTTCGGCCCCTACGTGCAGGTGGGCGAGGTCGTGGAAGGGGGGGACAAGCCGCGCACGGCGTCACTCTTCTCTTCCATGGAGCCAACCACCCTGACACTCGAGCAGGCACTGCAGCTGTTGCTGATCCCGCGCGTCATCGGGACGGACCCCGAGACGAACGAGGACGTGGTGGCCCACAACGGACGCTTTGGCCCCTACCTCAAGCGGGGCGCCGACACGCGCAGCCTCGGCAGCGAGGAGCAGCTGCTGACCGTGACCCTTCCCGAGGCGCAGGCTCTGTTCGCGCAACCCAAGCAACGCCGAGGGCGGGCTGCGGCGGCGCCGTTGCGCGAGCTGGGCACCGACCCGTCGACCAACCTTCCGGTCGTCGTCAAAGACGGCCGTTTCGGGCCCTACGTGACCGACGGCACCACGAACGCCAGCCTGCGCAAGGGCGACGTGGTGGAGTCCATCGACATCGAGCGTGCGTCCGAGCTGCTGGGCGAGCGCCGCGCCGCCGGCCCCTCCACGCGCAAGAAGAAGGCCGCCAAGAAGGCCGCGCCGGCCAAGAAGAAGGCCGCGGCAAAGAAGACGACGGCAAAGAAGTCGACCGCCAAAAAGAGCGGGGCGACAAAGAAGGCCGCTGGCACCAAGAGGGCTGCGCCGACCGAACCGTTCTGAGATGCCGGCCCGCGGTCGGCTCATTGCGCTCGAGGGTATCGACGGCTGTGGAAAGTCCACGCAGGCCAGCGCGCTGGCCGACGTTCTCGGCGCCCAGCTGACCTTCGAGCCCGGGGCAACGCCGGTCGGCGCCCGCTTGCGCGAGCTCCTGCTGACGCCCGACGCAACGCCACCCACGGCGCGTGCCGAAGCGCTGCTGATGGCGGCGGACCGGGCGGAGCACGTGGTCCACGTCGTGGAGCCCGCCCTGGCGGCGGGCGAGTGGGTGGTGAGCGACCGTTACGCCGGATCGACCATCGCCTATCAAGGCTACGGGCAGGGCCTCGACCCGTCTGAGCTCGTCGGGCTGGTCCGGTGGGCCACGGGCGGGCTGGCCGCTGACCTGTCCATCCTGGTCGACGTCAGCGTCGACGTGGCGACGGACCGCCTGGCCGCGCAGGACCGGCATGGTGCCGACCGGATGGAGCGCCTCGGGCCGGACTTCGCCGCGAGGGTACGCGAAGGATTCCTGGCCCAGGCGGCAGAGGACCCGGAGCGCTGGCTCGTCGTCGACGGGACGCTGGAGGTCGCCGCGCTCACGGCGCATATCGTGACCTTCGTGCGCGAACGACTCGGTGACGCGCCCGCTGGGCGCCGGTGACGGCGGACCGCCCCGCCCCCGAGCTCTTCGCCGGCGTCGTGTCGCAGGACGCGGCGGTAGCAGCGCTGCGCGCCGCCGCGGCCAATCCTGTGCACGCGTACCTCTTCCGGGGCCCCCCCGGCAACGGCGGGCTCGCGGCGGCGTACGGGTTCGCGGCGGCGCTCCTCTGCCCCGAGGGGGGGTGCGGGGAGTGCGCGACCTGCCGAGCGGCCCTGGCCGGCACCGATCCCGATCTGCACATCGTGCGGCGCAGCGGCGCATCGGTCTCCAAGGAGACTCTGCGCCAGGTCGTCACGCTGGCCCAGCGGCGTCCGTTGCACGCAGCGCGCCAGGTGATCATCATCCTGGACGTGCACCTCGTGCTCGACCGCGCACCCGTCCTGCTCAAGACGCTGGAGGAGCCACCGGGTGACACGGTCTTCGTGCTGCTCGCCGATGACGTCACGCCGGATCTGGTGACCATTGCCAGCCGTTCGGTCGAGGTGGACTTCCCGCCCGTGCCGCGGGGCGAACTGGTGCAGTGGCTGACGGACTCGGGCGTCACGGCCGAAATGGCGGCGGTCGTAGCGGACAGCAGTGGCGGCAATCCCGAACGGGCGCGCATCATGGTCGACGACCCCGACGTTGCGGCCCGCGTCGCGCTCTGGTCCTCGGTACCGGACGAGCTGACCGCGGCGGGAATGACCGCGGCCGGGATGACGCGGCGCGTGCTGGAGTCGGCCGACCGGGCGGTGGAGCCGTTGCGCGCCGCCCACGCCCGTGAGATCGAGTCGTTGACGGCAGCCGCCAAGGAGATGGGTGAGCGCGGGCTTCCCGGGCGCAAGGAGATCGTCGACCAGCACCAACGCGAGGAGCGACGGTTCCGCACGGACGCCCTGCGGGCTGGGCTCGGAGTGCTGGCCCGGGCCTACCGGGGTCGTGTCGTCCGGATGGCCAGCAGCACCATGGTGGTGGGCGATCCGGACGTCCGCAGCGCCACTGAGGCCGTGGGCCTGATCACCGAGACGGCGGCCGCGCTGCCTCGCAATCCCAACGAGACCCTCCTGGTGCAGTCCCTCTTCGTGCGACTGGCGGCGCTGGCGGCCTGAAGCCGTCTGCGCCCAACGCAGCCGCTCGCTCCCCAGTGCCTGACGCGGTGCCTCATCCGCCGTCAGCGGCGCGTCAGGGCCTGCAGCGTTAGAGTTTCGCCGGATCTCCAGAGGTGGCGGAAGCGAGTGGATGCATGGTGGCCGAAGGCGAACTTCCTCCCCAGCGCTTGGAGATCCGAGTGCTCGGTCCGGTCGAGATTGCCTGGGACGGGGTGCCCATCGATATCGGGGGGGTGAAGGCACGGGCGCTGGTGGCCCGGCTTCTCATTGACCGCCACATCATTGTGTCAGTGGACCGCCTCGTGGACTCCTTGTGGCACGACAACGACGGCGTCGGGGCGGAGATCGCAATGCGCTCGACCATCTCGCGTCTGCGCAAGCGCATCCGCGAGGCCGGAGTGCCCGAGGACGTCATCGTGACGCGGGCGCCGGGCTATCTCCTCGACGTCCCCGCGGAAGCGACGGACGTGCTCCGGCTCGAACGTCTGGTGGCTGAGGGCCGCGCCCAATTGGCGCGCCGGCGCCCGATCGAATGTGTGCGGCTGCTCTCCGAGGCCGAGAGGCTCTGGCGCGGGCCGGCCTACAGCGAGGTCCGCGACGAGCCGTTTGCCCGGGCGGAGGCGCGCCGCCTGGAGGAACTGCGGCTGCTGGCCACCGAGACCAGGATGGACGCCGAGCTCACGATTGGCCGGCACGAGGCGATCACGGGCGAGCTGGAGACGTTGGCGAGCGCCAACCCCCTGCGCGAGCGCCTGTGGTCGCAGCAGATGCTGGCGCTCTACCGTTGCGGCAGGCAGGCGGAGGCGCTGCGGGTGTTCCAGGACCTGCGGGACGTCCTGGTCGACGAGCTGGGAATCGAACCGGGGCACGATGTGTCCTGGCTGGAACATGCGATCCTGGCCCAAGACCCGGCGTTGGACTTCATGGCCCTGCCCGAATCCGGCCCCCGCCTCGCGAACGGAGATTCGACGGAATCGTCGTCTTCGGGATACCAGGTCCGTGTGCCGGTGTCCCAGCGGGAGGGCCCACTGGTGGGCCGGGCCCGCGAGTCTGCCCTCCTGCGTGCCTGGTGGACCTCTGTCGGCGAAGGCGGGGGGCGCCTCTTGTTGGTCGACGGCGACCCAGGCATCGGGAAGACGCGTCTCGTGGTCGACTTGGCGCACGCCGCCGAGGCGGAGGGTCGGCTGGTCTTTTGGGGCCGCTGCGACGAGGATCCCGTGGCGCCGTTCCAGCCGTTCGCCGAAGGGCTGGGGCGCTACTTCCAGTCACTTTCGGCGGACCGCATTTCGCGCATGCCCGACTGGCAGCTCACCGAGCTCTCCCGCCTGGTGGTGCGACTGCGCGAGTACGCGCCGCTGGGCGAGGAGGAGGGTGGTGATCCCGAAAGGGAGCGCTTCCGTTTCTTCGAGGCGGTAGTGGCGACGCTCAACGAGCTGGCGTCCGGCGGGCCCGTCCTGCTCGTGATCGACAACCTGCACGCGGCAGACCAGCCGACACTGTTGCTGCTGCGCCACGTGCTGCGGGGCGTCGACGACGCCAAGCTCGGCGTGGTCGGCATGTTCATCGACACCGAAGTGCCGGCAGCACACCGGCTGCGCGCCATGCTGGCGGACCTTCGCGCGGTGCACCCGGTGGCCACCGTGCACTTGCGGGGGTTGAGCAGCGCAGGGGTGGAGGAGCTGGTGCGGGGGTGGCCGAACACCCCGGCCGACCTCGTTCCCCAGCTGTGCGAGCTGACCGACGGGAACCCCCTCTTCCTCGACGAGCTCCTCCGCCAGCTGGGCTATCGGGAGGCCGAGCAGGCCGAGGAGGGGGAGGCGCCCGTTCCGCCGAACCTGAGCCCGACCGAAGCGATCCGCGAACTCGTGGCCCGGCGCGTCTCGCGGCTGCCCGAAGACGTGATCTACCTGCTGCAGGCGGCGGCCGTGGCCGGCACCGAGTTCGAGGCGGGCGTTGTCGCCGAGGCGGCTGAGCTGACCGCGGAGCGACAGCTTGACGCCTTCGACCGGGCCGAGGAGTCACGCCTACTCCGCCGCGTGGGCCAGGAATTCCTCGGCCGCTATGCCTTCACCCACACGCTCGTACGTGACGCGATCTACGGCGAACTCCTGCGCGGGAGGAGGGTGCGATACCACCACGAGATCGCCGTCGCCACGGAGCGAGTGCACGCCGACGAGCTAGACACCTACGTCAATGAGCTGGCCCACCACTTCTCCATGGGCGCGGCACTGGCCGACGCGGACAAGGCCACCCGCTACTGCCGGGCCGCGGGCGAACGCGCGCTCCGCCTGTTGGCGTTCGAGGAGGCCGCGGTGCATTTCATCCGCAGCTTGGAAGTGGCCGACCAGTTCGGCTCTTCCACCCCCGAGGCGCGCTGCGACGTGCTCATCGCCCTCGCCGAGGCCCAGAATCGGGCGGGCGACAGTGCGTCGGCCAACACCAACCTCGAACGGGCAGCCACGCTGGCGCGGTCACTGGGAGATGTCGATCGTCTCGCCGCGGCCGCCCTGCGGGCCGGTCCGCTGAGCTATCTCGGCATCGTGCGAGCCGACGAGGAACAGATCCGCCTTCTGGAGGAGGCCCTGGCCGCATTGCCCGAGGGTAAGGACTCGCATCTCCGCGCCATGGTGACGGCCCGCCTCGGTCTCGTGATCGTGTACCGGACGACAGTGCCGGCTGCCGGAAATCTTCGACGCTCGCTCGCTCTCAGTAACGACGCGGTCGCAATGGCCCGGCGACTGGGGGACCGTGTCGCGCTCGGGTATGCGCTCAACGCGCGCATGCACGCGCTGTGGGATGTCGGGGCGGCGCCCGAGCGCCTCGCCACGGGGACAGAGCTCGGTGAGATTGCCGACGACATCGGCGACGAGCTCTTGGCGGTTCACGGGCACATGTGGCGTATCCGTGAGCTGCTGGCCCAGGGCCACGTTGATTCCGTGAACGAGGAGATCGCCCGGTTCCGTGCCCGCGACAGCGGGCCGGTGCATCCGCTCGAGGCGTCGTACGCATTCAACGTGATGGCGATGATGGCCTTGTTGGAGGGTCAGTTCGAGCGGGCGGAGCAGCTCGGCCAGCACGCTTTGGAGGTGTCAGAGGGTCACAACGAACTCGCTCTGAGCTTCTACGGTGCGCTGATGCTGTGGACGTGGTGGCAGCGCGGCGACCTGACCGGGCCCGGCCGGCTGTTCAGGGAGGTCGTCGCGCAGACCCCGACCGAGTACCGCACCGTGCCGGCGGCGCTGGCGCTGGTCCATGCCGAGGCAGGTGATGTCGAGGCGTCGCTGGTCCAGCTGCGCTCGCTGGCCGAACTCGGGTGGGAGAACGTGGCGGATGATCAGACCGAAGGTGTCTCGCTCGCCATGGCGGCCGCTGCCTGCGGCATGCTCGGTGCATTGGCGAGTGACATCGCCTCCCCCCTTCACGGGGCCATGCGGCGTTACGCCGGAACCGTGATCGTGGTCCGCGCGCCGGCCGCCGCCTGCCTGGGGCCGGCCGACCACTATCTCGGGCTCCTGGCGGCGACCATGGGTGACCTCGCCCTCGCCGAGGTCCACCACGAGGAAGCCCTGCGTCTGGCCCGTCGTATGGGCTCGCCACCTTTTGTGGCCGCGGCGGAGGTCGAGCTGGCCCGAATATTGCGCCAGCGCCGGCCGACCGGTGACGAGGAGCGGGTCGCCGTGCTCTTGCGCAGCGCGGAAGAATCCGCGTTGTCCATGGGGCTGTACCGGCTGGCAGGGCTGGCCGCCAAGCCCGACTGACGCAGTTGTCAGTGCGGCGCAGCCCCCCCATCGGGTGAGCCCGGCTCGGAATTCCCCTCGTCGTCGTACGCCGCCAACCTGTCGTCGGCTTCGCGGATGCGGCGACTCATGCCACTGAGCAGTGCGTTGCGGAACCCAGGGACATCCATCATCAACTCGAATTCCCGTGGTCCCACAATGAGGACGTCGAGATCCGTCGTGGCGAGCACGGTGGCGCTGCGGGGTACGGCCTCAATGGCCGCCAGCTCGCCGAAGTAGTCACCAGCGTGGAGAATGTTCACCACATGCCCTTCACGGGTGACGGTGGCCGTCCCCTCCAGAATGACGAAGAGCTCGCGACCGAGCCGCCCTTCGCGCAAAATGACCTCGCCGGCCTGAATCCGGAGGCGCTCGGCGATGCGCGCCATCTCCGAGAGCTGCTCCTCGGTGCAGTCGACGAACCAGGGCACGCTCTGCAGGCGCCCGGGTGCGGCCGGCTCGCCCCCCTTGTTGTCTCCGCTCATGTGCGCTCCCCCGTCGGGCGGAGAGCTGCGCCCCGCGACGTCAGGGTATGCGCTGGGCGGGTCCGCCTGGGTGCGTTCGGGACCCCGGTGAACCCGAACGCCAAAGATCACAGTCGGGGAGTGGCCACCTTCCCGCGGTGCCGACCACGGTCCGGCGCGTCGAGCGCGGCTGCCAGGCGGGCTTCGGCGGTCCGCAGCCGACTCGCCAGCGTGCGGAACAGCGCGTCCCGGAAGCCTGGGATATCGGCCATGGCGGAGAACTCGCGGGGCCCGATAATGAGCACGTCGAGATCGGACAGCGCCGTCACGGTGGCATTTCGCGGCCCGGGGTCCATGGCGGCCAGCTCGCCGAAGAAGTCGCCGGCCCCCAGGGTGTTCACCCGCCGGCCCTGCTGGGTCACTGCCACCGAGCCGGTGAGGATCAAGAAGAGCTCCCGGCCGATCCGCCCTTCGCGGGCAAGCATTTCACCTGCGCCCACCTGGACGCGCTCGGCCAGCTGGGCGACTTCTTCCAATTGGGCGTGGGTGCAGTTCCGCAGCAGGTCAACGGCTTTGAGCCGTTCGACGGTCGCCTGTGTCCCCATGGTGGATACCACGACCTCGCCTCCTCTCCTGCTGCGGTCAGCGTCTCCAGCGTCTCCAGCGTCTTCCGCCCTGCATTCAGTGTGCGCCCGGCCGCTTGCACTGTTATTGCATGGCTGTTGCATTCAAGATGGGCACCGGGGACCCGAGGCCGCCGCGGGCCCCATGCTTTCGTGACCTGCTCGAACACCATCGGAGGGTTCGTCGCCGGCACCGGCATGGCGCTTCGGCGGCGGGCCCGAGCGAGGCGTCTACCATGTTGAGCCGGTTCCCGATCGGGGGGTCCGCAGAGATCCCCCGTCACTCCGGGAACGCATTTGCCTGGGTAGCTCAGTCGGTAGAGCAGCGCACTCGTAATGCGCAGGTCAGGAGTTCGAATCTCCTCTCAGGCTCCAGTTGAGGTGTAGCGCCGTGCCTGACCTGTCTGCGATCGTGAACCGCTGATCCGCAACCCGGCAGCGGACGATCCTCGATGGCGCGATCTCGCCGTTTATCGGTCCACGAAATTGTTCGTCCGTTGTTGGTAGCCTCACCCCCAGAGTACTTGGTGTGTCGGTCCTACTGGGGGTCCCTGATTGGCGAAACCGGAACGTAAGGGCAATGGAAGCCGGGTCCTGAGGCGCGGGGTGTCTTCGGGAGCCAGAGCCGGCCGCTGGTCCGGTCGCCTGCGGCATGTGGTCACAGGTGCCGCCGCCTCGGCTCTGGCCATGGTGGGCCTGGTGGCGTTCGCCACCCCGGCCTTCGGGCACAACAACCTCATCAGCGCCAATGCGAGTTGTGCCAGCCCGCTCGGAAGCGGGTACACGATTGCCTGGACCATTCAGAACGATTTCAACGAGCCGGAGACGGGTTCTGTCACGTCGGTGACGGGCGGACTGTCCACTCTGAACAGCAGCACGTTCGACATCGCGGCGTCGCCGGGACAGCCCTACTCTTCTACGACCCTCACCCAGACGTTGCCGGCCACGGCCTCAGGGCTGATCACTCTCGATACCTTGACCCGATGGTCGGACGGGTTCTCGACAACTGACACCGGCAGCTACGACCTGACGCCGCTCAATTGCGGCGCTCCGAGCCAGACCATCGCCGGCCACATCTATCTGTGCGTCAACGGGGCCCCGAGCACGACCGAGCAGTCGGGCGGGACCTTGGCAGCGAGCGGACCGACGACCCTCTCGGCGACGCCCAACCCGCTCGCTCCGACCCAGGTCAACGCCGGTGGCTACACCGTGACAGCGACGGCACCGCCGGGGTACACGCTCGTGGCATGTACGGGTTCGTCGACGCCGGACTCGTCGGGGAGCACGGCGACCGAATCGGTCACCGTGCCGAGCGGCGGTGCCGGGGTGGGCATCTTCTACGTGGTGCCGGTGCCGGTGAGCCAGACCATCGCCGGCCACATCTATCTGTGCGTCAACGGGGCCCCGAGCACGACCGAGCAGTCGGGCGGGACCTTGGCAGCGAGCGGACCGACGACCCTCTCGGCGACGCCCAACCCGCTCGCTCCGACCCAGGTCAACGCCGGTGGCTACACCGTGACAGCGACGGCACCGCCGGGGTACACGCTCGTGGCATGTACGGGTTCGTCGACGCCGGACTCGTCGGGGAGCACGGCGACCGAATCGGTCACCGTGCCGAGCGGCGGTGCCGGGGTGGGCATCTTCTACGTGGTGCCGGTGCCGGTGAGCCAGACCATCGCCGGCCACATCTATCTGTGCGTCAACGGGGCCCCGAGCACGACCGAGCAGTCGGGCGGGACCTTGGCAGCGAGCGGACCGACGACCCTCTCGGCGACGCCCAACCCGCTCGCTCCGACCCAGGTCAACGCCGGTGGCTACACCGTGACAGCGACGGCACCGCCGGGGTACACGCTCGTGGCATGTACGGGTTCGTCGACGCCGGACTCGTCGGGGAGCACGGCGACCGAATCGGTCACCGTGCCGAGCGGCGGTGCCGGGGTGGGCATCTTCTACGTGGTCGCCAGCACTGCAGTGGTCACGAACCCCACGACGGGGACGACACCGACCAACTCGGGCGGTTCGGGCAATCCCACCACGGGTACCCCGGCGGCCGCGACTCCGGCCGTCCCCATTCCTGCCGCAACGACACCGCCCGCACTCGTCCCGGCCACCCCCCTCGCCTTTACGGGAGCGTTCCTCACATGGGAGTGGCTGATCGGTCTGGCCACGCTGCTGTTCGGTTCAGGCCTCGTGGTCATCGGACGCTGGCGACGCAGCCCAGCGGCCAAGGGCGTGTCGCCGTAGCCGGTCTCCGTTGTAGCCGTCAGCGTCACCCGGACCTTGACGTCGCTCGGAGGACGTTGGAGATGACTGGGCCGAAGCGGTAGCGCTGTTTGCGGCGGCGTCGCCCACGTCGACCATGAGTGGGCACATCGCGGCGCGCGGCGTTGGACGAAGGTCGAGATCCCGTCACCGGCCCAGGGGCGACGCGGCGAGGGTGGGCCGGAGTGTCGACTTCGGTGTGGCGGTGGAGGCCTGAGGCCGGTCGCCCCGCGTCTCGAGGTGCCCCGTGAGCGGATGCCACGAGGCCGTAGGCTCCCCCGATGCTTCTGAAAAAACATGGGTTGCAGTCGCGACGCGCCACGTGGGGGGTCGCATGCGTGGTGGTGGCGGCCTTCCTCGCGACCGGTTGCAGCCAAGGCACCAGCGTCCCCAGTGCGAGCAGCCCGGCCAACGCCGCCGGCATTTCGCACGTCCTCAAACCCTCCATCAGGACCGGCCAGGTTTACGTTCCGCCGGGCCGATCCGCGACCAAAGGCCCAGTCGGGCCGAACCCGTCGCGCTCGCACGGCCTCCCATTGAACATTCTGGCCGGGCTCAATCACGACGAGCCGATTTACGACGGGGACTTCGCCGACCCCTCGGCCCTCGCCGTCTCCAACACGCTGTACTTCTATGCCTCGAGCAGCTCGCCCTCCAAGTACGACCGTGGCGCCAATGTGCCTGTGATCGCCCTGTCGCGCGGTGACGGCTTCTCCGGTCGCTTCCTCGGTGATGCGTTTCCCAAGGTGCCTTCCTGGACGGTCTCGGGATATCAGTGGGGCCCTGACGTGTGGGAACGC
Source organism: uncultured Acidimicrobiaceae bacterium (assembly GCA_963850185.1). GTDB lineage: Bacteria > Actinomycetota > Acidimicrobiia > Acidimicrobiales > RAAP-2 > Bog-473. The sequence continues at coordinate 227,806 of CAWKKE010000008.1, read as the reverse complement.
CCGGACGGCTCCTACGTGTTGTACTACTCCACCCCGGCCACGGTGCCATTGGGGTGTCTCGCCAGCCCGCCCGCACACGGGTGCGTCAAGACGACCCACGGTGAGACCAACGCGGAGTGCATTTCCCGGGCCACGGCGACCACGCCAACGGGTCCGTTCGTCGACGACTCGACATCGGCGTTCATCTGCCCTCTCGACGAAGGTGGCGCCATCGACCCGAGCGTCTTCGTGGCCTCCAACGGGACCCCATGGCTGCTGTGGAAGAGCGACGGCGACTGTTGCGACGAATCAACGTCCATTTACACGCAGCAGTTGTCGGGCGATGGGCTCTCGACGGCCGGGCCCCCACAGCGTCTCCTCGGGGCCACCCAGCCGTGGGAGGACAAGCTGGTCGAGGCGCCGACGATGATTCAGGATCACGACCACTACTGGCTCTTTTATTCGGGCAGCTTGTGGGGACACAAGACATATGGCATCGGCATCGCCAGCTGCGCGTCGGTCACCGGGCCCTGCACCAAGCCGCTCGACCACGCGTGGGTCTCGTCCGACGCTGACGGGGTGCGCGATCAGGGGCCGGGGGGCGAAGAGTTCTACGAGACCGGCTCCATCGTGTGGATGGTCCACCACGGCCTGGCTCAGGGCCAGACCGGCAACAGTGCGCAGCGCCGGCTGTACGTCGACCTCGTCGCGTTCCCACCCGGCAAGCTCCCGCACCTGGCGGCCAATCAGCCGGCGGCGGCGCTGGCCGCGGCGGAGATCTACTACGGAGACCCATCTCTCCCCAAGAACCCCAAGGCGGCATACCTCAAGGTGCTCCACCTGGCCGGCGTGTCCGCCACCGCCAGTGACCCGACGCTCGTCGACGCCGGGGCAACGGCGTGCACCGACCTTGCCCACAAGAAGAGCTACCGGGAAATCGTCGCGGCGCTCGAGGCGCGCAAGCTTTCGATGTACGAGTCGTCCCTGGCGATCATCTTGGCGGCCCAGTACCAGTGCTCCTCCCGCATTCCCGAGGCCACCGCCGTCATGGGGGACGCACTGAACCAATTGCCTGCGACCGGATGAGCTCGCCGCGGGGCGCAGGTGTCCGCTGTCCCATTCTCGGGCACCACCACCTGCGCTTCCGGAATAGCACCTTCCGCTTCTGTTAGCCTAAGCGGAACAAGGCATTCCGTCTCTGGGGATCGGTCCGCATGGCGACACGAAGCACCAACTACGCGCTCACCTTTGCCGTACTCGGCACGGCTGCCCTCGCCTTTGCCCTTCTGCAGTCCCTCATCATCCCGGCCATCCCGCAGCTGGAACAGACGCTGCACACGTCGGAGAGCGGGGCGAGCTGGCTCCTCACCGCGTATTTGCTGAGCGCCGCCATCGCGACGCCCATCCTCGGCCGGGTCGGGGACATGCTCGGCAAGGAGAAGATCATCGTCGCCGTCCTGCTCGCCCTCACGGTCGGCTCCCTCCTCAGCGCGCTGGCGACCAGCTTGCCCGTCATGCTGGTGGGCCGGGTGATTCAAGGCACGGGGGGTGCCATCTTCCCGCTCGCGTTCGGGATCATCCGCGACGAGTTCCCCCCCGAACGTGTGGCGGGCGCCATCGGTGTCATGTCGGCCATCCTCGGCGCAGGAGCGGGAGCGGGCATCGTGCTGGCCGGTCCGATCCTGGTACATCTGAACTACCACTGGCTGTTCTGGATCCCGATGATCATGTCGGCGATCGCGACTGTCGCCACGTTCGTGTTCATCTCCGAATCACCCGTGCGGTCGCCGGGCCGTATCAACTGGCTGGGGGCCGTCCTCATGTCGGCCTGGCTGGTGACGGGCCTGCTCGCCATTTCGTATGCCCCGCTCTGGGGCTGGGGTGACACGACCGTCATCGCCCTGTTGGGTGCCACGGCGGTCCTGATCGTTCTCTGGGTCGTCGCGGAGAGCCGCTCCAAGTCGCCGTTGGTCGACATGAAGATGATGCGCATTCCCGCGGTGGCAAGCACCAACCTCGCCGCGCTGCTCTTCGGGTTCGGCATGTTCGCCATGTTCATCACGCTGCCCCAGTTCACCGAGACGCCCACCCGCGCCGGCTACGGATTCGGGGCGTCGGTCACCCAGTCAGGGCTCTACCTGGCGCCGTTTGCGGCCGCCATGGTGGTCGTCGCTCCAATGACGGGGCGTCTCTCGAGGGTCTTCGGTTCAAAGATGGTGCTGGTCGTCGGTTCGCTCGTCACCGGTTCGAGCTATCTCCTGCTCATCTTGAACCACGACGACCAGTGGTCGATCTACACCGCAACAGGCCTTCTCGGCATCGGCATCGCCATGGGCTTCGCCAGCATGGCGAACCTCATCATCGAAGCGGTGCCCGCGCAGCAGACCGGTGTCGCCACCGGAATGAACACCAACATCCGCAATATCGGCGCCGCGCTCGGGAGTGGCATCGCCACTTCTCTTGTCGTGAGCGGCCTCACACCCGGTGGGCTGCCCAAGGAGCGCGGCTACCTGCTGGCCTTCGCGGTCAGCGGGCTCGCTCTGGTGGTCGCCGCGCTCGCAGCGCTGACCATCCCCAAGAGGACCCTGCCCTCCATCGTCGAGCGCGAGCCACACCCCGCGCTCACCGCCGAGGGCGAGGTCATTGTCGGCGCCATCGCCTTCGGGCCAGAGGACCTGGCTTGACGCGGAGTGCCTCCTCCCGCCCCGGTGTGGGCGTGGTGGAGCAGCGTCCTCTGCGACGCGACGCCGAGGTCAACCTGACCAGGATTCTGAGCGCGGCCCGTGACTCATTCGCCGAGCACGGCTACGAGGCCTCCATGGAGGACATCGCCGTACGGGCCGACGTGGGCGTCGGGACCCTCTACCGCCGCTTCCCGAACAAGGCCGACCTTCTCGACGCCGTGGTCGAGGCGGCACAGGAGCGCAAGCATCAGATCGCCGAGACGGTCCTCGCCGAGGTGGCCGCCGAGGACGGCGTCTTCGAATTCGTGCGCCGCTGCATTGCGGTGCCCAGCTGCTGGCGGGCGACGATTTCGGCCCCCCCATGGAGGACGAGCGGGACGGGACTCGGTCGGACCGCACCGCTGCTCGAAGAGATCCTCGACCGCAGCCAGCGTGCCGGCTCGGTTCGTTCCGACATCGAGGTGGCCGACATCGTCGTGCTGCTCATGGCGGTGCGCTCCATCGCGGACGTGTGCGACACAAAATCCTCCAAGCCGTCGCTGCGCTTCCTCGAGCTTGGGCTCGACGGCCTCCGCCCCGGGCAGCAGCCTCCGGTCCACGACTCGCTCACCATCGCCCAGCTCGATCGGATTCTGCGCGGGCGCTGACGGCGGGACGCGGCGCGCTGGGCGCCGGCACCTTCAGCCCAACGAATCGAGCGCGGTGAGGGCCTCGATCAGCTCGCGACGCAGCCGCTCGGGTGCCGCGGGCCGGTAGAGAGGGCCGGTACCGTCGGCCACCAGAATTCGGACCCGGGCCACGCCCTGCACGTTGACGGGTCCCGACGCGACGAGGCGACCGGCGACGGCGGCCAGCTCGGCCCGGGCGCGCCGCACCGCCGGACGGTCGACCGGTGCCGTGAGTCGGCGCGCCCTCGGGGCGTCCGCCGTTGCCACTATCCGCGTCAGACTGTGCGCGAGCACCTGCCGCTCGGTAGTCGCGCACAGGCGGCCGGCATGCACGGCCAGTTGGACGCTCGCGTCGGGCGAGGCGCCCGCGGCCAACCGGCGGTCGAGAGCGGCCGCGCGGACCCGAGTGACGAGGCGGTCCCGCCAGCGCACCCGGCGGATGCCGATCCCGGCTGGCTCGTCGAGCACCACGATCATGCAAAACGCTCCGGGTATTCGTAGATGACCATCAAAACCATTATGGGCGTCACAAGCAGACCGGTCAAGCCCTTTTACCGGTCACCGTTTTGCTAGGCTGGTTGGATGACGTTGCCGGCCTGGGTGCCCGAGGTGGAGACGAAGCCGGCGCCGATGCCGCTCCTCCTGGTCCAGTCCTTCGTCAACACGTGGGAGGCGGACACCGGCGTTGACCTACTGGCGGACCCTGAGGCAGGCCCGTTCTGGCTCGAACAGGCTGGGCTGACGCACGGTTCCGACGTCGACCTGGCGCAGGCGCGCGCCATCAGAGAGAGCATCCGCGCCCTGCTCGTGCAAAAGAGCGGCGAGGGGGACATCGAGCACGCCGACCGGAGCACCCTCGAGGCCCTGGCGGCCGGCGCCCGCGTGCAACTGGCAATCGAGGGCGACGCGATTGTGCTGCACCCCGCGGGCGACGACGGGCCGTCCTTCCTGGCGGCCACGCTTCTTCTCATCATCCGCGACGCGCAACGCGACGGTTCCTGGGACAGGTTGAAGGCCTGTCGCAATCCGGACTGTCACTGGGCCTACTACGACCGCTCGCATGCAGCCCGCGGGGCGTGGTGCGACATGGCGGTCTGCGGCAACCGAATGAAGAACCGCAACCTGCGCTCGCGCCGGTTGGCCGGCGGCACCCGGGCGGACTAGCGAACGAGCGCCGCTGCCACGAGACCCAGCGGGGCCAGGATCCAGCCCCAGCGCACCGCGACCACGACGACCTCGGAGCGGTAGCCGTAGAGCACCGACAGCTGAATGGGTTGGAACGACGGCGCGCTCAGCGCCGTGAGGACGGCCACCACGGTCAGCGCGGTCGACCCGGCCAGCGCCGCCGCTGTCGCTACCAACGCGTAGTAGGCGATCCGCAGCACGGTCAGCCAGCCCCAGCGGCGCACGGCGTGCTCCGTCTGCGGCACGGCCAGGTTGTGCGGATGAATGACCGATCCGGTGAACAGGGCGGCGCCCGAGAAGGCGAGCAGGGGGCCGGCCAGGGTCAGGACGTCGGCGGTCCAGGCCGGGGCCGCTCCCAGGAGATGGAGCAGGAGCCCCACCAGGGAGGCCAGGACCGGGGACTGGTCGACCCATGTCGTGGAGCGCCGCTGTCGGAAGGGGGCGTCGCGCCGCATGAGGTGCACGGCCACTGCGTTCCAGGCGGTGGTGATCACGTTGGCCAGCACCGCGATCATCGTTCCGGCTGATCCGGCGAAGGCGGCCGCGGTCGGAACCACCCAGAAGCTGGCGTTGGGGGTCACCGCCCACGCCTCGAGTGAGCTCTGGCCGGCGCTCCGCTCGCCCCGGGAGACCAGCGTCGCTCCCAAGAGGAGCCACATCCCGGCCGACAGCGCGAGCGGACCCAAGAGCTCTCCGGCCGAGGTCAGGCGCCAGGCGGCCACCAGCGACAGCGTGGTCGACGTGGCGAGGATCTGCACACGGAGGAAGACGGGCCACGCCTGCTGCACGGCAGTGCCGCCGCGGGCCGCCCCCCAGCCCACGAGCCCACCCACCACGAACCACACCAGGGTGAGCACACCCAGATTGTGACCGCTGCGGCACCCCCCACCGGCACAGTTGACGCCCGGCGAGGAGCAGATAAGGTGCGCCGATGCACACGCTACCGATGCACGAGGTGCTTGCGGAGGCGATTGTCGGGCGTCACTTGCTGAGCCACCCTTTCTACCGTCGCTGGGAAGCCGGGACCCTCTCCGAGGGTGAGTTGGCCGCCTATGCGGAGCAGTACCGTCACATTGAGCGCGAGCTCCCGGTCACGTTGGCGGCCATCGCCGACGCGCTGCCGTCGGGACACGCCCGCGAGCTCGTGGAGGCGAACCTCGCCGACGAACTCGGCTCGCCCGAACCACACGCGGAGCTCTTCGAGACCTTCGCGGCGGCGGCCGGTGCCGCACCGGACGCGCCGGCGACTCCCTCGACGGCCGCGTTGCTGGCCGTCGTGCGCACGACGGCGTCGAACGACCCTGCGGCTGCCTTGGCCATGGTGGCGGCCTACGAGGTCCAGGCGGCCGACATCGCGCGTTCGAAGGGCGACGGCCTGCGCCGCCACTACGGGTTCGACGACAAGGGCACCCGCTTCTGGGACGTGCACCGCACCCAGGAGGTGGATCACGCCGGGTGGTCGATGGAGGCCCTCTCGGCATTGGACGCCGACGCTGACGTGGTGCTCGCTGCTGCGACCGTCTCCGCTGACTCGTGGTGGCTCTTCCTCAGCGAGCGTGACGAGCTGGCTCCCGTCGGCGCACGCTGCTGACGCCGTTCAGCTGAGCGTCCCCAGGCGGCCGGCGGCCTGGGCAAAGGCCGTCGAGCGCTCTCGGTAGTCGCTGAAGCGCCCGAAGCTCGGCGCCGCGGGGGAGAGCAGCACCACGCCACCGGCCCGGGCCCAGTCGAACGCGGCCTCGACCGCTGCATCCAGACTCGACGCGTCGCGCACCTCGACCCGCCCGTCCGTGGCCTGCCGCACGGCCTGCCCGATGCGCGGGCCGTTGTCCGGCATGGTGACGACAAGCGTGGGCGAGGTCCGGGTCCCGAGTGTCCGCCCGAGGGGCGCGTAGTCCAATCCCCGGTCGTGCCCGCCGACGAGGAGCGCCACGGGCCGGTCGGCGAACGCCTGGAGTGCGGCCTGAGCGGGCAGCACGTTGGTCGACAGTCCGTCATCGACGAACTCGACCGCCCCGACCGAGCCCAACGAGCGACAGCGGCTGGGCAGCCCGTCGAAGCCCTGTGCGGCACGGGCCAGCCGATCCTCGTCGGACGCGCCGGGGATGCCGAGGCCTTCGAGCACGGCGCGTGCCACCGAGGCGTTCCGCGCGTTGTGCGGCCCGGTCAGGCCGAGAGCGGCCGACCAGTGGGTGTCGTGCTCGACTTCGCTGCTGCTCACCCAACGGAGGTGGGGACCCAGGAGCCCGGCCTGGGCGCGCAGTTGCTCGTCGTCGCCGGCGGCGAGGGCCAGCGTCACTCCGGGCTTGGTGCAGAGCGACAGCTTGTCGGTGTAGTAGCGCTCGACCGACCCGTGCCAGTCGAGATGGTCCGGTGACAAGGACGTAACGGCCACCACGGCGGGCCCGTTCTGCAGGTCGGGGACCTGGAAGCTCGACGTCTCGACGATCCAGTAGTCCGGCGCCGGACCACCGGCGGGATCCCAGGGCGGGACACCGATGTTCCCTCCGGAGCGGGCGCGCCCACCAAGCCCGTTCAGGAGGTGCACGGCCAGCGCCGTCGTTGTGCTCTTTCCCTTGGTCCCGGTGACGCAGGCCACGCGCGCCGGATCGGCCTCGGCCATGAAGAGGCCGAGGCCGCCGCAGACTGCGACCCCCGCCTCCTCGAGCAGTGCCACCTCGGGGCGGTAGCGGCTGATGCCGGGGCTCTTGACCACGACGTCACAGCGGGTCAGGGCCTCCAGTCCGCCGGCGCCGGTGGCCAGGACCTCGACCCCGTCGAGCGCCCGCGCGGCGGGTGCGTCGTCGACCAGCACCGCGTCGCGGCCCATCGATTGCAGCCGGCGAACGCTGGCCTGTCCTTCGACGCCGAGGCCCCAGACGCCGACGGACGCGTCAGCGAGCGCGGACCAGGAGATCGGTCGGTGCATAGCGATCGGGAATCCGATGGGTGCCTCGCGGCTGCAGCAGGGCGGTGGGCTCGGCCGGTGCGGCGTCGGCCAGGTCGGCGCGCAAGCGCGCGACGAGCGTGGAGTCGGCGCGGTCCCGTCGTTGTGCCGTCAGTACGAGGGCCGCCCGGCATTCGTCGGTGTCCCCGACGCACTCGAAAGGCTTGACGCCTGCGCTGAGGCCCAGCAGGGTCCGGAAGCGCTCCTCGTTGCGGGAGTCCTGCAGGGGCTCGTCTCCCGCAAACACGCCCTCGAGCTCGACGCGATCCATGAAGGGGGCGAGGACGAGGTCGACGAAGCAGCACTTGTCGCAAATGCCGCACCAATGGTCGAGCCGCTGCGCCGGGTCCTGATGGAAGGCGCGATTGCAGCTGCGAAAGGCGCGGTGATACGCGGTGAGGTCGGCGAACTGTTGCGCGACCCACAGCTCGCTGCGGGGCCGGAGGTAGGAGAACACCGAGATGGACGGCCCCAACGTCGCCAGGAGGAGGTCGCCGAACGACTGCTCGAAGTCGTCGCCCTTGGACCACTGGTGGTTCACGGCGTGCCCGTCGCTCACAAGAGTGGGCACAGAGGCCGACCACTCGTTGGAGAGGATGACGGCATCGCGCCGGTCGAGGACCGCCGCCACCAGAGCAGCCGCGCTGACGATTGCCGTGACGGGCACGTGCCCGTTGAGGAACCCGAGTTCGGACGAGCGCCGGACCAAAGGGTCGATGGTGCGCACGATGCGCGTGACGGGCAGCCCGGTCTCGGCGGCGGCATCCTCAATGGCGGCGAAGCGTTGGTTGGGCGGCTCGACGACACACAACGCGGCGCCGGGGTGGTCCGCCGCCAGCGACGCCACCGTCACGATGGAATCGATGCCACCCCCGAACGGGATGAGCGGCCGGCCCGCGTCGGGCTCGTAGTCGACCGGCGAGATGTCACCGGCGTCCGGGCCGTCCACCTGCAGCTCGCTCAGGTCGAGGCCGTTGCGGTAGGCGAACTCCGCGAGGCCGTTGCGGTAGAAGCGGCGCAGGAAGTCGCGTTCGGGCGGGGTCGTCGGCAGTTCGCCCAGATCGATAAGGGGGGCGGCCGAGGTCTTGTAGTACGAGACGCCGGTCAACAGGTAGAGGATGCGCACGGCGGCCACGACCGCCGGGTCGCCCCAGTCGCCTCCGTGTTCGAATGCGAAGCGCTCAGTGAAGAGGTGCGTATCCGTGGCGTACCGGCAGGCCACGACCGAGTCCGCCGGGTCGATGCTGTAACCGTCGTAGCGGAACCGGGCGGGTGGTGGCATGCAGGTGGGGTGGTCCGGCGATCCGGACCAGCCCATGCTACGGCGGCGCGGGCCCCGGACCGGCCTCAGCCGGCAAGGCGGGCCAGCAGGGCGAATCGCCCGCACGGGCGCTGCACGCGGTCGCTGAAGAACGCCTCGTCGGACGTGGTGGCGCCGCTGTCGGCGATGTGGTCGCCCCGCACCCCGCCGGCCACCAGCTGCTGGCGATTGGCCGCGACCAGGTCGACCAGCCAGTGACCCGGGCCATCGGGACGCGCCACGGCCGGGTCGAGGACGCTCGGCCGCACGGCGTCGGACAAGACCCGGACCACCTCGCCGGAGACCTGATAGCGGTCCGGGTGCACGGCCGGCCCGAGGAAGGCGCGCACCCGCCCGACGTCGGCTCCGCAGTCCGCCATGGCCGCGATGGCCTGGCCGACGGCCCCCGCCGCCGTGCCGCGCCAGCCGGCGTGGACTGCCGCCAGGACGCCGGCCTCGGCATCGACCAGCGCCAGCGGCACGCAGTCGGCCACCAGGATGGCCAGCGTGACCTCGCGCGAGGCGGTGACGAGGATGTCTGCGTGGGGGATGGCGTCGCCTTCTGAGACGGTGCCCCGGCCCCGATCATCGGGTCCGACGAGCGCGGCGGTCGCACCGTGGACCTGGTGGGCGAAGACCACGGCGTCGAGCGCAACGCCGAAGGCTGCGGCGGCGCGGCCCCTGTTGTCGACGACGGTCCCGGGGTCGTCGCCCACGTGGAGGCCGAGGTTGAGGGAGTCGTAGGGGGTCGCGGACGCGCCACCGTGGCGGGTCGTCACGGCGACGACGGCTCCGTGTTCGGGCGCCAGGTCCCAGCGGAGCAATGGGACGGCGGGGGGATCGGGCACGCGGGAGCGACCCTACTGAGAGCCCCGACGCCCGACGGTCAGGCGCCTTGCCGGTCTGGCCTAGGAGGCCTCGCTCTCGTCCCACACTGTCGTTGGGACGACCGACAGGAGCGCTCGCCCTCTCGGGGTGGCGGGCCTGGTCCGCTGCAGCTCGGCGAAGCCGTAGAGCTCGGCCGAGTCCGTGTCGGCGTCGATCTCGTGGGCCGGCGCCCCGGGCTCCGCCACCCCGAGCACCGACGCGAGCGAGCGCCCCGCATCCAGCCCGGCGAAGAGCAGTCCGAGTGACTCGAGCGAGAACCCCTGCTCCTGCAGGTGCACAATCGCCCGGAGGCGGTCCCGATGGGTCCCGTCGTAGACGCCGGTGCGACCGTGCAGGACCGGGTGGGGGAGCAGGCCGAGTGTTTGCAGCGAGCGGATGCGCCGGGTCGTGGTCCCTGTGGCGGCGGCCAGTGCGTCGATGGTCAAGGTATTCCGGCCGGCTGGCTCCACTTGACAATAGTAACAGATATTGATGTAACATCAAATGGCGTCAGCAAAAGCGCAGCGAGGAAACAGAAGGGAACTGACGATGGGACTCAATCTCAATGCCGTGGGGGTCGTCTCCGACGCATCCGAGCGCTCGTGGAACTCCAAGGACGCCCTCCTGTACGCCCTCGGCGTCGGAGCAGGAGCGCTCGATCCCACCGGATTCGAGCTCGAGTTCACGACGGAGAACTCCGACGGAGTGACCCAGCGCGTCCTGCCCTCGTTCAGCGCCATCATCGGCCAGGGTGCAGGCCGGGCCGAGATCGGCGACTTCGACCCCGCCATGCTGGTGCACGGGGAGCAGTCGATTCGCCTCTACGGCGAGATCCCCGTGGCGGGAACGGTCTCCATCACCACGAAGGTCGCCGGCATGTACGACAAGGGCTCGGCGGCCCTGGTCGTCCTCGAGAGCGAGTCGCGCCACGCGGGCAGCGGCGCATTGGCCTTCACCAATCGCACGGCGCTCTTCATTCGCGGTGCTGGCGGTTTCGGCGGTCCGCGCAATCCGGAGGGCGACGCCGAGAGCGCGTTGGTGGCCGAACCGCTGCCGGCGCGCGAGCCGGACGAGGTGGTGTCCTACGCCACGCGCACCGATCAGGCACTGCTGTACCGGTTGAACGGAGACCGCAACCCGCTGCACTCGGACCCCACCTTCGCCAAGCGCGCCGGCTTCGACCGCCCGATCCTCCACGGGTTGTGCACCTACGGCTTCACCGGGCGCGCCTTGCTGCACGCCGTGTGCGGCTCGGACCCGACGCGCTTCGGCGCCATGCGAGCCCGCTTCTCCAAGCCGACGTTGCCCGGCGACACGTTGACCGTCTCGGTGTGGGACGTGGCGGACCGCCTGCCGGGGTCGTACCGTTTCCGCACCGAGACCCAACGCGGCGAGACGGTCATCGACGCCGGGCTGTTCTCCTTGACCTGAGCGGCCCGGCCGGCCCCACCCGCGTCAGCCGCGACAGTCGGCGCACACGCCGAATATCTCGACCGTGTGCGTCACGTCGCTGTAGCCGAGGTCCGACGCCGTCGTCTCGGCCCATCGCTCGAGATCCGGAAGCTCCACTTCGGTGCCCCGCCCGCAGCGCCGGCAGACGACGTGGTGATGATGGCTCTCGCTGTGGCAGCGGCGATAGACGAGCTCACCCTCGGCCGTCTGCAGCGCATCGAGCTGGCCCTCCTCGGTGAGAAGGGCCAGGTGCCGGTAGACGGTCGTCAAGCCGACCGTCTCGCCCGAGGCGCGGAGCGCAGCGTGGATGTCCTGGGCGCTGCGGAAGTTGTCCGAGCCCTGGACCACGTTGAGCACCGCATCACCCTGCCGGGTCCGTCGCGAGGTGCGGGTCGAAGGCGCCGCGTGGTCAACCATCGGTCAACTCTGCCATCTCCGGCGCGGCGAACCGGTCCCTCCGTCGGGAGGTGACCGCAGGGCCGGCGAGGCGGGCCACGACATAGAAGGCGAAGCTGATCGCCACGATCAGCACGCTTGGTTTGACCGTCGGGAACTGGAAGCTGAGCAGGATCCCCCCGTCGGCGGCCAGCACGGCCATGGCGACGGAGAGCACAGAGACCGCGAAGGGATTGGCGCTCAGGCGCTGGGCCGCCGCCGCCGGAGTGATGGCGAGGCTCAGCACCAGCAGCGTGCCGACGATCTGCGCAGCCTCGGTCACCGTGATGGCGAGGATGAAGAGGAAGACGATCCCCAACACTCCCGTGGGCACGCCGTTGGCTCGGGCCACGTCGGGATCGACCGATGCGAAGAGCAGGGGCCGACGGATGACGGTGAGGGCAATGGCCACCAAGACGGCGATGACGCCGAGGAGCAGGATCTGCCCCGAGCTGATGCCGAAGATGTTGCCGAAGAGGATGTTGAGGGCCTCGCTGGCGTAGCCGTGGTAGTAGCCCAGGAGGAAGACGCCCAGGCCGAGACCGGCCGCCAGGATGACGCCGATGGTCGAGTCGCGCTCCGCGGCGCGCTGCCCGAGCAGACCGATGAGAGCGGCCACTATGAGCGCGCCCACGAGTGCGCCGGCGAACGGGTTGTCGGCGACGAGCAACCCTCCGACCGCCCCGGTGAACGCGAGTTCGCTGGTGCCATGGACGGCGAAGGACATGGTGCGGGTGATGACGAACGGGCCGATGAGGCCGCAGCTCACTGCGACGAGGAAGGCGGCTTCCAGCGCGTGTTGCGCGAAGCCGAACTGCAGGAAGTAGCCGATGCCCATCAGTGCCCGTGCCCGTGGTGGGCGTGCCCGCCCGGTTCGGTGGGGAGCTCGTCCTCGGCGCTGACGACGAGGTAGCGGTCGCGCACCTTGATCACGTCCACCTCAATGCCGTAGAGGTCGCTCAGCCGCTCGCTGGTGAGAATCTCCTCGGGCGTGCCGATGGCCCATTTCCCGCGCACCAGGTAGAGGATGCGGTCGATGTAGGGCAGCACCGGGTTCACCTCGTGGGTGACGAAGACGACCGGCGTGCCGGAGTGGCGGCGGCGCTCGTCGATGAGGCGCGTCACGCCCCGCTGGCTGGCCAGATCGAGGGCGAGCAGCGGCTCGTCGCACAGCAGGACCTTGGGGTCGCCGAGCAGCGCCTGCGCGATGCGCAGGCGCTGCTGCTCGCCGCCCGAGAGCAGGCCGACCGGGGCATCGGCGTAGGCGCTGGCACCGACTGCCTCCAGAGCCTCGTCCACCCTTTCCCGGATGGCGCGGGCGCGCCGCGGCAGGCCCCAGTGGTGGCCGTCGACGCCGAAGCGGACCAGGTCGCGCCCGCGAATGGGCAGGGAGCGGTCGAAGGCCTGCTGTTGGGGCACGTAACCGAGCTCGTGGTTGCCGAGACGCGGCGGTGCGCCGTTGACGCGGACCGTGCCGGCTGAGAGGGGGACGAGGCCGAGCAGGACCTTGAGGAGCGTGGTCTTGCCCACGCCGTTGGGACCGAGCACGGCGAGAAACTCACCTTCGACGACGCGCAGATCGAGCTCGGACCACAGGGTCCGCGAACCCAGGCGCACGCCGGCGCCCCGCAGCTCGATCAGCGGTTCGGTCACGGGTTTCGGCTCGACTCGAGTGCGTGGAGCAGCTTGGTCAGCTGTGACTGCTGCCACTGCTGGTACGTGGCGGCGCCGGCCGGCATCGTCTCGGAAACGCCGACAACCGGGATGCCGTGGCTGCGGGCCAGGGTCCGGATCTGGGTCGTCACCGGCGTGACCGTCTGCACGTTGTAGAGCAACACGTTGATGTCATGGTCGGTCAGGAGCTTCTGCATGGCCAGTGAGTCGGCCGGCCCGGGGTCGGTGCCGTCCTCGATGGCCCGGGCGAAACCCGGCGGCGTCTTGACGTCGAGGCCCGCCACCGCCAGCGTGTAGCCGGGCACCCGCTCGGTGTACGCCACCGGCACGTTGTGAAAGTGCGCCTTCATGGTCGCCAGTGTTGCGGTCAGCGGAGCCAGGGACGCGTCGAACCTGGCCAGGTTCGCTTTGAAGGTCGCGATGTCCTGGGGTGCCGCCTTCTCGAGCGCGCCGGCGATGGCGGCGGCCACAGTAGGCACGCGGGGTATGTCGTACCAGAGGTGCGGGTTGGGATCGCTCCCGGTGACATGGAGCACGGTCGCCGCGTTGACGACCCGCGGGCTCCCCCCGTCCGCCGAGAGGAGCGAGCCCATCCACGTGTCGTACCCGGCGCCGTTCTCGACCACGACCTGTGCCTGGGCCAGGGTGGCGGCGTCTGCTGCATCGGTCTCGAAGAGGTGGGGGTCGGCGTTGGGGTTCGTGATGAGCGACGTCACGGCGACGTCTCGTCCGCCGATTTGGCTGGTGATGTTGCCCCAGAAGTTCTCGGCCGCTACCACGTGCACGACGTCGGGCGCGCTGGTCGAGGCACCGGCGCAGCCGGCCAAGCCGAGCGTGGCGAGGCCGATGGTGACAGCGGTGACAGCGGCGGGAACACTCGTTGATCTCATAACCGTAACGGTAATCATTTCGGATAGCTTCGGCAAGAGGCTTCTCGGTGGAGCCAACGATCCGACTCAGCTGCCGAAGAGCAGGGAGTAGTCGGCGCCCCGGCGGAGGTGATGGCCGCCGTCGATTCCCAGGGTCTCCCCGGTGACGAACGACGACTCGGGTCCGAGGAGGTAGCGGACGGCGGCTGCGACGTCCTCCACCGTGCCGACCCGTCCGAGCGGCATCTGCTCCAGGTAGTCGTCGAGCAGCGGGCCGCCCGCGGTGATGAAGGCCATGAGCTCGTCGGCGATGATCCCGGGCGCCACCGCGTTGACGCGGATGCCGAGGGGGCCGAGCTCCTCGGCCGCCGTCTCGGCCAGGAAGCAGATCCCCGCCTTGGACACGCCGTAGGCCCAGAGGTGCCGGTGGGGGAAGCGGCCGGCGCCCGAGGACATCAGCACAATGGAGCCGGGCCCGCCCTGCGCCTGCATGGCGGCAGCCCCCTGCTTCACGCAGATCACCGATCCCGTCAGGTTGAGGTCGATGGTGGCCCGCACCGCGTCGATGTCGGCGGTGAGCACCGAGCCCAGGTGGAGCGAGCCTCCCGCGCAGGCGAACAGGCCGTCGATGCGGCCCGTGGCCTCGGTGGTGGCGGCCACGGCCGCCGCCAGCTGCTCCTCGTCGGTGACGTCGGCCACGACAGACGCGGACGGTGGCGCCGCCGTCGCCGCCGCGGTGATGCGGGCGCGGGCGTCGAGGAGCTTCTGCTCGGTGCGCCCGCAGATGGTGACGTGCGCGCCGTCGGCCGCGAACCGTTCTGCCGTAGCGAGCCCGATGCCGCTCCCGCCGCCGGTGACGAGAATGGACCAGCCGGCGATACCGGGGGCCGCCGTCACGCGGCGCCGGCGCGGCGGCCCAGCGGCGCGGAAGGCGTGAACGCCACCGGCATGGCCTCGAAGCCCGAAATGAAGTTGGCCGGCCGACGCGGCAGCGTGTCGCGACCGGCCGCGAGGTGGATGTCGGGCATGCGGGCGAGCAGGCGCTCGAACATCACCTTGAGCTCCAACCGGGCCAGTTGATTGCCGAGACAGAAGTGGGCACCGAATCCGAAGGCGACGTGCGGGTTGGGGCTCCGGGTGAGGTCGAACCGGTCGGGGTCGTCGAACACCGCCTCGTCCCGGTTGGCCGACGGGTAGAGCAACAGGAGCTCCTGACCCTCCCTGATGGTCGCGCCCGGCCAGCTCCACGTCGCGCGTCGCCGTGCGGGCCATGTTCTTGATCGGCGACACCCAGCGCAGCATCTCCTCGACCGCGCCGGGCATGAGCGCTTCGGGATCGGCGGTCAGGCGGGCCAGCTGGTCGGGTTGGGCCAGCAACTCCTCCATGCCGCCGCTGATGACGTGACGCGTCGTCTCGTCGCCCCCGATCAGGATGAGCAGCGTCTCGTGAATGAGCGAGGAATCGTCGAGGGAGTCGCCGTCGATCTCGGCCTGGCACAGCACCCCGACGAGGTCGGCGCTGCTGCCGGTGGCCTTGCGATCGGCCAGGACGGGCGTGATGTAGTTGGTGTAGCCCTCGAAGGCGTGCATGGCGCCGACCATGGCGTCGGGATCGGGCGAGCCCTGGGCCTTGAGCATGACGTCGGACCACTCGAGCAACTCGGCGCGGTCGGCGGGAGCCACGCCCAGCATGTCGCCGATGACGGCGATGGGGAGCGGCGCCGCGATGTCCGCCACGAAGTCGCAGCTGCCCCTTTCGCAGACGGTGTCGAGGATGGAGTCGCAGGCCACGCGCAGCTGGTCCTCCATGGCCCGCACCCGCTTGGGCGTGAAGCCCTCGGAGACGAGCCGGCGCCGGCGCACGTGCTCGGGAGCGTCGAAGTCGATCATCATCGGCAGCGGCGGGTACTTCGGCCGGATGCCCTGGGCGTTCGAGAACGCCTCGGTGTCGACAGAGGCCGCCTTCACGGCGGCGTAGCTGGCCGCGGCCCAGATGTCGTTGGCCTCGTCGTAGTAGACGGGCGCGTGGGCCCGCATCCAGGCATAGGCGTCGTGGGGCTCCCGTCCGTAGAACTCCCCGTCCATGAGGTCGATCCCGAGTTCCGCAGGTGGGTTGGTCACGGTCGAGACGATATCCCCGGGTGGATAGGGTTGGCCCATGGCAGATCAGGCGACCTTCACCGATGTCGCCATGGAGTTCATGCCCGGGCTGTATTCGGCCGCGCTCCGGATGACGCGTAACCGGGCCGATGCCGAGGACCTGGTGCAGGAGACCTACCTCAAGGCCTACCGCTCCTATGCGTCCTTCACCGAGGGGACCAACCTCCGGGCCTGGTTGTACCGCATCCTCACCAACACCTACATCAACAACTACCGGGCGGCCCAGCGGCGCCCCGAGGTGGCCGACGTCGAGGATGTCGAGGACCTCTACCTCTACAAGCGCCTGGCCGGCTCGGGCGGCAGCGATCCCGGCCGTTCGGCCGAGGACGAGGCGCTGGAGCGCTTCACCGACGACGACGTGAAGGCAGCGCTCGAAGCGCTGCCGGAGGCCTTCCGCATGGCCGTGCTGCTGGCCGACGTCGAGGGATTCAGCTACAAGGAGATCTCCGAGATCACCGACGTCCCGATCGGGACCGTCATGAGCAGGATCCACCGGGGAAGAAGGGCGCTGCAGAAGGCGTTGCACGATGTGGCTGAAGCGCGGGGCCTGGTCGGTAGCCTGCCAGGGGGGTCGATGGAATGAGCGAGAACGTGGCAGAGAGCGAGGACAGCGGGACCGTGGACGCGGAAGGGCTCTTCGGCGCGACCATCGACTGCGAGGAGGCGGTCCACGTTCTGTACCACTATCTCGACGGCGAGCTGACGGAGGAACGGCGCACGGAGATCCGGGTGCACCTCGACTGGTGTGGGCCATGCAGCGGCGCCGCCGGCTTCGAAGCCGAGTTGCGCAAGGTCATCGCCAACCGGTGCAAGGACCGGGTGCCGGACAGCCTCATCCGCCGCGTGGCCGAGGCCATCGACGAAGAAAGCAAGCAGCACCACGGCGAGCACTGACCTCTTCACCGGCGGCGTCCGGAAGCCGTCGCCGAGGGTCCCGCCATGGTGGACTGGGCTCTGGCCCAGCGGGTGGCGGCGGGCGCCCTCATCCTCAAGCCCGCACCCGCCAGCTACCGCTCGCGGGACCTGCAGGGACAGTTCGACGAGCTGACGGCGCGGGCGGAGACGTTGGTCAGCGAGGCCACCGGTCTGCACTCCACGCACGGGCGGGCCCGGGCCAAGGTGACCGATCGCGCCGGTTGGGCAGCGGCCAACGTGCGCTCTGTCGAGCGCCTGGTCGGCCCGGCCATGCTGCAGCTGCAGCACAAGCGCGGCGCCAAGCTCGGCGGACCGTCCCTCGTCGTGGGTCGCGCCGTCGCCGGGACGCAGCTCGGTTTGATGCTGGCCTACATGGCGACGCGGGTGCTCGGCCAGTACGACCTGTTGATCAACGACGACGATCCCGAGGACCAGGACCTGGTCTCCTACGTCGGCCCCAACATCGTCGCGGTCGAGGCGCAGTACGGGTTCGAGCCGAGCGAGTTCCGCCTGTGGCTGGCGCTGCACGAGGTGACCCACCGCCTGCAGTTCACCGCGGTGCCCTGGCTGCGCGACCACTTCGTCGGGTTGGTGAGCGAGCTGCTCGGACCGCTCTCGGGTGATCCGGCGGGGCTGGCCGAGCTGGCCCGCCGGGTCACCGACGATCTGCGGTCCGGGCGCAACCCCACCCGCGAGGGAGGCGTCATCGGCATGCTGGCGACTCCCGAGCAGCGGATCGCCCTGTCGAAGATCTCCGGGATGATGAGCCTGCTCGAAGGCCACGGCGACGTGACGATGGACCGGGCCGGCGCGGCCGAGGTCCCCGGAGCGGCGCACTTCTCCCAGGTCCTGCACGAGCGCCGGACCCAGGCGCGGGGGCTGACCAAGCTGATGTCGAAGCTGTTGGGCCTGGACGCCAAAATGCGCCAGTACGCCGAGGGCGAGCGCTTCGTCGAGTCGGTGGAGGCGGCCGGCGGGCCGGCCCTGCTGGCCCGGGTGTGGGAAGGGCCGGACTGGCTGCCCACGCTGGAGGAGATCCGCGACCCGGCGGCCTGGGTGGCCCGAGCCGGTGGCTGAGGAAGGCTCCGGCCTTCCCTCCACCCTCATCGCCGAGCTCCTGAGCCGGTGCACCTTCCCCCCGGGGGCGCACCGCTGGCCTGCGCGGTCTCCGGCGGACCCGATTCGCTGGCCCTCCTCGTCCTGGCCGCCGCCGCCGGCTGTGCCGTCACCGCGGTGCACGTCGACCACGGGCTGCGCGCCGGGCGCCGACGCCGAGGCCGAGGTGGTGCTGGCGGCGGCGGCGCGGTTCGGCGCGCGGTTCGAGAGCCACCGGGTGGCCGTCGTCGCCGGCCCCAACCTCGAGGCCCGGGCCCGGGCGGCCCGCTTCGCCGTCCTGCCGGCCGACGTCGCCACCGGGCACACCATGGACGACCAGGCGGAGACGATCCTCGTGAACCTGCTGCGCGGTGCGGGGGCCGACGGGCTGGGGGGCATGGAGCCGGGGCTGCGGCATCCGATTCTCGGACTGCGCCGCCGCGAGACCCACGCGCTGTGTGCCGCGGCGGGCCTGCAGCCGGTGTGCGACGAGAGCAACGACGACCCGGCGTTCGTCCGCAACCGCATCCGCCACGAGCTCCTGCCGCTGTGCGCGGCGGTGGCCGGTCGCGACCCGGTCCCGCTGCTCGCCCGCCAGGCCGGCGTGCTGCGTGACGAGGTGGCGCTGCTGGACTCGCTGGCGACGAACGTCGTGCCCGATCCCACCGACGCCCGGGCCCTGGCGCGGGCCGAGCGCCCGCTGGCGCGCCGGGCCGTGCGGCGCTGGTTGCGGGAGGCCGGCGATGGGGAGCACCCGCCGTCGCTGGCCGAGGTCGACCGCACCCTGGCCGTGGCGGCCGGCACCGCGGTGGGGACCGAGCTGACCGGGGGCCGGCGCGTGCGGCGGACCGGCGGCCGTCTCCGGGTCGAGCCGGCGCGAGCGCTCCGGTAGTGTCACGCCGGTGACCCTCGACGAGTCCGGAGCGGGCGTCCCGTCGTGGGCTGCAGCCGATGTCGGGCCGGCGCTGGTCGACGCCGAGAGGCTGGCGGCCCGGGTGGCCGAGCTCGGTCGGGAGATCACCGAGGACTATGCCGCCGACGAGCCGCCGCTGCTGGTCGCGGTCCTCAAGGGCGCCATGCTCTTCATGAGCGACCTGTGCCGCGCCATCGCGCTCCCCGTCGACGTCGACTTCATGGCCGTGTCCTCCTACGGCAGCGCCACCAAGACGTCGGGCGTGGTGCGCATCGTCAAGGACCTCGACTCCGAAATCGAGGGGCGCCACGTCCTCGTCGTCGAGGACATCATCGACAGCGGGCTGACGCTGAACTACCTCCGGCGCTACCTCACGTCCCGCCAGCCGAAGAGCGTGGAGATCTGCGCCCTGCTGGTGAAGGAGGGCGAGCAACGGGTCGACCTCGACCTCCGCTACATCGGCTTCACCATCCCGCCCGAGTTCGTGGTCGGCTACGGGCTCGATGTGGCCCAGCGCTACCGGAACCTGCGCGGGGTCCACCGCTACAAGGGAGCAGAAACGTGAGCGTCGACGTCGAACGGGTCCGGGCCGCGGTCTCCGAGATCCTGATCGCCATCGGGGAGGACCCCGAGCGCGACGGCCTGGTGGCGACCCCTGAGCGTGTGGCCTCCATGTACGAGGAGCTGTTCTCCGGGCTGCACGACGACCCGGCGCGCCACCTGGAGGTCACCTTCGCGGCCGGGCACGACGAAATGGTGATGGTGCGGGACATCCCGTTCGCCTCCCTCTGCGAGCACCACCTGGTGCCGTTCCTCGGCAAGGCGCACGTGGCGTACATCCCGGCCGAGGACGGCCGCATCACTGGTCTCTCGAAGCTGGCGCGCCTCGTCGACGGCTTCGCGCGCCGGCTCCAGGTGCAGGAGCGCATGACGACGCAGATCGCCGATGCCATCGCCGAGGTCCTCTCGCCCCGCGGCGTGCTCGTCGTGATTGAGGCCGAGCACCTCTGCATGTCGATGCGGGGCGTCAAGAAGCCGGGCACGGTCACGGTCACCTCGTCGGTGCGCGGGCTCTTCCGCTCCGACGTCGCCACTCGGGCCGAGGCCATGCAGTTCATCCGGGGCCACTGACGCCGGTGCGGCCGGGCGGACGGCGGCCCCTGGTCATGGGCGTGCTCAACGTCACGCCCGACTCCTTCTCCGACGGCGGCCTCTACGTCACCGCGGCGTCCGCCGTGGCCCACGGCCTCGAGATGATGGACGCCGGAGCAGACCTGATCGACGTGGGAGGTGAGTCGTCCCGGCCCGGAGCCGAGCCCGTCCCGGTCGGCGTCGAGCTCGAACGTGTGGTCCCGGTCGTCGAGGCCCTGGCCGCGGCGGCGAGCCGGAACCAGCGGGAGGTGCGCCTGTCGGTGGACACGTGCAAGCCCGAGGTGGCGCGGGCCGCGCTGGCGGCCGGGGCGAGCCTGGTCAACGACATCTCGGCCTCGTTGTGGGAGGTGGCCGCAGGGTCGGGTGCCGGTTGGGTCGCCATGCACATGCGCGGGAAGCCCCGCACCATGCAGGAGACGCCGCGCTACGGGGCCGTGGCCGAGGAGGTCCGGTCCTTCCTGCTCGAGCGGGCCGGCCTCGCCCTACGGGCTGGGCTACGCGAGGTCTGGGTCGACCCGGGCATCGGTTTCGGCAAGACGAAGGCGCACAACCTGTCGCTGCTCCACCACCTGGACGAGCTGGTGGAGGCCGCGGACGGGGCCGGGTGCGCCGGGGTCGTCGTCGGGACCAGCCGCAAGAACTTCCTCGGGCTGTTGGCCGCGGCCCCGGGGTCCGAGGTGCCGGCACCCGTGGCCGACCGGATCGAGGGATCGCTGGCCACGGCGGCCGCAGCCCTGGTGGCCGGCGTGGGGATGGTGCGCGTCCACGACGTGGCGGCGACGGTGCAGATGGCTCGGCTGTATGGTCCTGCCGCATGAAGGGCAAGTGGGCCGCCGGCATTCCGCCGCGCAACTTCACCTGGGTGATCACCGATCACCTGGCCGTCAGCGAGCGGCCGGGTGGGTTCTCGGTGAACCACCGCCGCGTGCGGCGCCAGGAGGAGATCATCTGGCTCCGCGTGAACGGGTTCGGCCGCGTCGTCTCGCTGCTGTCGTCGCCGCACAACCTGGCGGCCTACGACGACGAGGGGATCGCCTGGGCCCACTACCCCCTGGAGCGGACGGGGGATCCCCGGCCCGTGCTCGCCGCCTGCTACCGGGACATCGACGACTCCCTGGCCGCCGGCCTGCGCATCCTGGTCCACCAGGACGAGCTGGGCGACCGGGTGATGGGCGTGCTGGCGGGGTACCTGGTCTGGTCCGAGCGGATCGGCAACCAGCCGCAGGCCGTGGCGCTGGTCGAGCACGTGGTGGGTCATGCCATGGGTGAGCCCGGGCGTGAGCTGCTCTCGGAGCTGGAGGGCATGCCGTTCGCGCGGTCAGCTGCAGTGAGCGACCGGATCGAAATCCGCGACCTGCGGGTCACGGGGATCCACGGTGTCCTCCCCGAGGAGCGGGACCGGGCGCAGCCCTTCTCGGTCGACATCGTGGCCTGGGTCGACATGGAGGCCGCTCAGCACAGCGACGACCTGGTCGACACGGTCGACTACGGCGCACTGGCCCAGGCCGCCGCCGACGTGGTCGGCGGGCGGTCATACCGCTTGCTCGAGGCCCTGGGCGGGCGTCTGGCCAGCGCGCTGCTGATCGTGGATCCCCGGCTGGAGGCGGTCGAGGTGGCGGTACGCAAGCTGCGCCCGCCGCTCGCCCTCGACGTGGGCTCGACCGGGGTCAGGGTGCGGCGCTCCCGCTGATGGCCGGAGCGGCAGGCCCGCCGTGGCGTGCCTTCATCGGGCTGGGGTCGAACCTGGGGGACCGGCGTGCCCTGCTGCGCCAGGCGGTCGACGAGCTGGCCGCCGCGGGCGACGTGACCGGAGTCTCCCCCCTCTACGAGACCGAGCCGGTGGGAGGCCCCGAGGGGCAGGGCCCCTACCTCAACCTTGTGGTCCAGCTGTCGACCTCCGACCCGCCCCGGCGGTTGCTCGAGCGTTGTCGCGCCCTGGAGGCGGCAGCCGGTCGGGTGCGTACCGTCCGCTGGGGCCCGCGGACCCTGGACGCCGACGTCCTCTGGGTGGAGGGCTGGCAGGTGGACGAGGAGGACCTCGTCGTCCCGCACCCCCGCCTCTGGGAGCGGCGCTTCGTGGTGCAGCCCTTGGCGGACCTGGCCCCCGACCTCGTGACATCGGACCAGCTCAGGTGCTCTGGTGGCGCGGTCGTCCCTGTGGGTAGTCTGTAGACGTCGTTATCTTCGATCGTCTGTAGGCGAACGGCACCCGCGAGGGGCTGGAACGCCGAAGGAGGTCAGATGCACTCCATCCGGATAATCGGTCCCGGTCGGGCCGGCACGTCCCTCGCCGCTGCGCTGTCGGCCCGCGGCTGGGCGTTCGCCGGGTTCCTCGGGCGCCGTGACGAGCTGGCGCACGCCGCCGCGGGCGTCGACCTGCTCGTGATTGCGACCCCCGACGACGCCGTGGCCGAGGTGGCGGCGGCCGTCCTGCCCATGCCGGGCACCACGGTGGTCCACCTGTCCGGTTCGCTCGGCCTGGACGCGCTGGCGCCGCACCCGCTGCGTGCCACCGTGCACCCGCTGGTACCGCTGCCCAACGGCGAGGTCGGCGCCGCCCGCCTGGGTTCGGGTGTCACCTTCGCCGTCGCCGGGGCGCCGGCGGGCCGGGACGTGGTGACCAGCCTCGGGGGCCGGATGGTCGAGGTCGCCGACGGAGATCGGGCGGCGTACCACGCGGCCGCCTGCATCGCGGCGAATCACGTGGTGGCACTGCTCGGACAGGTCGAGCGGGTGGCGGCCTCGGTCGGGCTCGACCTCGAGTCCTTTCTCCCGCTGACCCGGGCCGCCGTCGACGACGTGGCCGCACTGGGCGCCGGCGCCGCGTTGACCGGCCCGGCGCGCCGGGGCGACTGGGCGACGCTCAGCCGCCACCTCGACGCGCTGCCCGAGTCCGAACGCGCCGGCTACCAGGCCGGTGCGGCACTGGCGACCCGGTTGGCGCAGACGGACACGGCACCGCCGGCGCAGCAGGTCGCCACCGTGCCCGAACAGTCAGACGCCACCGTGCCGGCCCAGCCGGCCGCGGTGTAGGAGCGTCACCGTGGAAGTCGTCGAGTCGGTTGCCGCGTGTCGCGCCGTGTTGGACCAGGCCCGCGCCGCCGGCCGGGTGGTCGGGCTGGTGCCCACCATGGGCGCGTTGCACCGGGGGCACACGTCGCTGCTCGACCGGGCCCGCGCCGAGTGCGACGTGGTGGCGGTCAGCATCTTCGTGAACCCGCTCCAGTTCGGCGATCCCGAGGACATTGCGCGCTACCCGAGGACGCTGGACCGTGACCTCGCGGTGTGCGCCGAATCGGGAGCCGACGTCGTCTTCGTCCCCAGCGTGCACGAGATGTACCCGTCGTGGCCCGCCGCGCCGTCGACGACGGTGTCGGTGCGCGGCGTCAGCGAGGCCTGGGAGGGCGCGTCCCGGCCCGGCCACTTCGACGGTGTGGCGACCGTGGTGGCGAAGCTGTTCACCATGGCGGGGGCCTGCCGGGCCTACTTCGGCCTGAAGGACTTCCAGCAGCTGGCCGTCGTCCGGCGCATGGCGAGCGAGCTCTCGCTGCCCGTCGAGGTGGTCGGGTGCGCCATTGTCCGCGAGCCCGACGGCCTGGCGCTGTCGAGTCGCAACGTCAGGCTGTCGGCGGAGGAGCGGCAGGCGGCCACCGTGCTGTCGCGGGCCCTGGCCGCCGGCCGCGCCGTGCTGGAAGACGGCGAGCGGTCAGGCGCCGCGGTCGGCGCGGCCATGCGGGCCGTGGTCGCCACCGAGCCGCTGGTGCAGCTCGACTACGCCGCCGTGGTCGACGCCGACACCCTCGAAGAGGCGGCCGTGCTCACCGAGCACGACCACGGATCGCTCCGCCTGCTCATCGCGGCCCAGGTGGGCCCGGTCAGGCTGATCGACAACAGTGCCGCGCTGACCACCGCCGACGACGAACGAGCCGTACCCGCGGCCACCGAGAAGGTGCGCCAACTCGAAAGGACCGGGTGAGCAGATGCGCCGCCGCATGATGAAGTCGAAGATCCACCGGGCCACCGTCACCGGGGCCAACCTGCACTACGTGGGCTCGGTGTCCATCGACACCGAGCTGCTGGCGCTGGCCGACATCCTCCCCTATGAACAGGTGACCGTGCTCGACATCGACAACGGCGCCCGCTTCGAGACCTACGCCATCGAGGGCGAGCGCGGCCAGGTCTGCCTCAACGGCGCGGCGGCGCGCCTGGTGCAGCCGGGCGACAAGGTGATCGTCATCACCTACGCCGACTACGAGCGCGCCGAGCTCGAGTCCTACGTGCCGCGCGTCGTGCACGTCGACGGGCGCAACCGCGTGATCGACGAGGTGTCGGCCCGCCTCGACGCCGAGCTCACGCTGAACGAACCGGCGTGACCACCGGGGCCCGTCCCGGACCCTTCGACGTCCTGGTCCTGGGGAGCGGCGTGGCCGGCCTGTCGGCCGCAGTGCGGTTGGCCGGTCCGGGCGGTCCGTCGCCGTCCCTCTCGCTGGGCGTGTTGACCAAGGGCGCGCTGTCCCAGTCGGCGACGCGCTGGGCGCAGGGGGGCGTCGCCGCGGTGCTCGGGGCCGACGAGGACTCGACCGACCTGCATCTCGCCGACACCCTGGCCGCCGGGGCCGGCCTGTGCGACGAGGAGGCCGTGCGCGTCCTCGTCGACGAAGGGCCTGGACGCGTCCACGAGCTGATCGCCCTCGGCGTCGAGTTCGACCGCGAGGCCACCGGCTTGCTCGCGCTGGCCCGCGAGGGGGGCCACTCCCGGCCACGCGTCGTGCACGCGGGTGGCGCCGCCACCGGCGCCGAGGTGGAGCGCGCCCTGGTCGACGCCACCTACCGCTCCGCCAGCGCGGTGCTCGAGGGTTGGTTCGCGCTCGACCTCCTGGTCGAGGGTGGCCGCTGCACGGGCGTGCTGGCCCTGCCGCCCGAGGGCGGCGACGGGGGCGGTGGCGCCCCGGTCGAGGTGCGGGCGGACCATGTCGTGCTGGCCACCGGCGGCGCCGGCCAGCTCTTCGCGGTGACCACCAACCCGGCCGAGTCCACCGGCGACGGCGTGGCGATGGCGCTGCGGGCCGGCGTGCCGACGGCCGACGTGGAGTTCGTGCAGTTCCATCCGACGGCGCTGCACCATCCGGCCATGCCCCGCCCTCTGCTCTCCGAGGCCCTGCGCGGCCACGGCGCGCTCCTGCGCGACCGCGACGGCGAGCGCTTCGTCGACGAGTTGGCGCCGCGCGACGTGGTCAGCCGGGCGATGGCCGCCCGCATGGCCGACCAGGGCGTCGAGCATCTCTGGCTCGATGCGACCGGGCTCGAGCGTTTCCCGGCGCGCTTCCCGACCATTGCCGCATCGCTCTCGTCGATCGGTCTCGACCCCCAGCGGGACTGGCTGCCGATTGCGCCGGCGGCGCATCACCTGTCAGGCGGCGTGGTCACCGACCTGTGGGGCGCCACGGCACTCCCGGGGCTGTGGGCGGTGGGCGAGGTGGCCTGCACCGGCGTCCACGGGGCCAACCGGCTGGCCTCCAATTCGCTGCTCGAGGGCATGGTCTTCGGAGCCCGCCTGGCCGAGCGCATCCCGTCGGGGGCCCGCAGTCCCGAGCCCACCGGCGCGCTGCGGGCAGTGCTCGGCTCCGAACCGATTGACGGCATCGCCTGCACCGAGTTGGTGCGGTCCGCCACGCCGCTACCGCCGGACCCGGACCGGTGGCCGGACGTTGATGTGACGAAGCTGCGCGACACGGTGCAGCGAGCGATGACGCGCGGCGCCGGTGTCGTGCGCAGTGCCGATTCGTTGGCGGGGGCGCGCGCCGTCGTCGATGACGCGACCATCGCCCTGGGGGACGCGGCCGCCTCCGTCGGGGCCGGGGAGCTGGCGAACCTGCTGCGGCTGGCGGACGCGCTCTTGGCTTCCGCGCTGGCAAGGGCCGAGACGCGGGGCGCCCACGCCCGGCGCGAGTACCCCGAGACCGACCCGGCCTGGCGACGGCGCCTGATGCACGGTCGCGCCGGGCGCGACGCGAAGGATCGCCGTGAGTGACCACCCCGTCGGCACCGACTCGGGGGCCTACACCGACGCGGTGCGCGACGCCGTCGGCCGTGCCCTCGCCGAGGATCTCGGCCCCGAGGGCGATCTCACGTCAGCCCTGGTGCCCGAGGACGTGCGGGCCCAGTTCGCGCTGCGCGCCCGACGCTCCGGCGTTCTGGCGGGCTGCGCCTGCGTGACCGAGACGTACCGGCGCGTCGGGCCCGAGATCGACCTGCGGTGGCGGGCCTCGGACGGGGACGAGCTGTCGGCCGGCGACACCGTGCTGGAGCTGGCCGGCCCGTTGCGCCCGATCCTCACCGCCGAGCGCACCGCGCTGAACTTTCTCGGGCGGCTCTCGGGCATCGCCACGCTGACCGCCCAGTACGTGACGGCCGCGCACGAGAGCAATCCGTCGGTGGCCGTCCTCGACACCCGCAAGACGACGCCGGGCCTGCGCCTGCTCGAGAAAGCGGCCGTGCGGGCGGGTGGCGGCACCAGCCACCGCTTCAGCCTTTCCGACGCCGTCCTGGTCAAGGACAACCACCTCGCTGGGACGAGCATCACCGATGCGGTGCACCGGGCCCGCACGCTGTGGCCGGGTCGGATGGTCGAGATCGAATGCGACGCCCTCGACCAGGTGGCCGAGGCCGCCCGGGCGGGCGCCGATGCGGTGCTGCTCGACAACATGGATCCGGGCACGGTCGTCGAGGCCATTGCGGTGGCGCACGTGGACTCGCCCGGGCCGATCCTGACCGAGGTCTCCGGTGGGGTGACCCTGGCGACCATCGGCGCCTACGCCGCCGCCGGACCGGATCGTATTTCGGTCGGCGCGCTGACCCATTCGGCCCCGGTGCTCGATCTCGGGCTCGACCTGCTCTGGACGACGGCCGACACGGTCGCCTCGCCCGCGGAAGGACGTTGAGGCGTGCTCCTGGTCATTGACGTCGGCAACACCGAGACGGTGATCGGCCTCTACGCGCCTGACGCGGACGGCGACAGCCCAGCGCCCGAGGAGAGCATCGGCGTCGGCATCGGGACCGAACACGACCCGACGGCGCCCCGCGGGCTTACGCATCACTGGCGCCTCTCGACCGTGCCCAGCCGCACGCCCGACGAGCACGCCGTCCTGCTCACCCAGCTGTTGGACCTCGAGGGCCTCGACATCTCCACCTCGGTCTCGGGCATCGCCGTGTGCTCCTCGGTGCCCCACGTCACGGCGGAACTGCGCCAAATGGCGTCCCGCTGGTTCTCCGAGTTGCCGAGCGTCGTGCTCGGCCCGGGTACCAAGAGCGGGATGCCGATCCTCTACGACAATCCCAAGGAGGTCGGTGCCGACCGCATTGCGGACGCGGTCGGGGCCTACGACCTCTACGGCGGACCCTGTGTCGTGGTCGACATGGGCACCGCGACCACGGTGGAGGCCATCAGCGCCAACGGCGAGTACATGGGCGGCGCCATCACGCCGGGTGTGGGCGTCAGCCTCGACGCGCTCTACCACTCCGCCGCCGCGCTGCGACGGGTGGAGCTGGTCGAGCCGCGCAGCGTCATCGGCCGCTCGACGGTGGAGTCGATTGAGTCGGGGACGCTGTACGGCTTCGCCGGACTGGTCGACGCCCTGGCCCGCCGCTTCATGGAGGAGCTCGGGCCCTCCGTCGTGGTGGCCACGGGAGGCTTCAGTTCGCTCATCGCCCCGTATTCGGACACCATTGAGCACGTGGAGCCCTGGTTGACCCTGCATGGCCTGCGCATCGTGTACGAGCGCAACGTCCCCTCATGAGCGACGCGTCCGCGCCCGGGAACGTCCGGCCGGAGATCCCGTACCGCTTCGACCGCACGCACCAGACGGCAGAGGTCGTCGAGGCCTGGTCGTCGCTCGCGCCCGGGGAGGAGTCCGGCGTCACCGTCGGGGTGGCCGGCCGGATCATGCTCCTGCGCAATCAGGGGAAGGCGGCCTTCGGCGAGCTCCGCGACGCGTCGGCCACGGTGCAACTGTTCGCCCGGGCCGCCGTGACGGAGCGCTTCGACGAGTTCGTGAAGCTGAATCTCGGTGACTGGATCGGCGCCACGGGAGAAGTGGTGCGGACCCGGCGCGGCGAGCTCTCGGTGCTCGTCAAGGAGTGGACGCTGCTGGCCGAGGCGCGGCGCAACTTCGGGGACAAGTGGCACGGCGTCAGCGATGTCGAGACGCGCTACCGCCAACGCGAGGTCGACCTGTGGGCCAACGAGCGCTCGCGTCAGCTGCTGCAGATGCGCAGCGACGTCGTGCGCAATATGCGCCGGCGCCTGTGGGAACAGGGCTTCGTCGAGGTGGAGACGCCGTTGCTGCATCCCATCGCGGGCGGAGCCACGGCGCGGCCGTTCGTCACACATCACAATACGTTCGACACCGATTTCTACTTGCGTGTCGCGCCGGAGCTGTACCTCAAGCGGCTCGTCGTCGGCGGCTTCGACCGGGTCTTCGAAATCGGCCGCAGCTTTCGCAACGAAGGCATCTCCCCGCGTCACAATCCTGAGTTCACCACGCTCGAGCTCTACCAGGCCTACGCCGATTACACCGACACGATGGTCGTGTTCGAGGAGCTCGTGGCGGGGCTGGCGCTCGATGTGCTGGGGACCACGAAGCTCACTTACGGCGGGCGCGACCTCGACCTGACGACGCCCTGGCGGCGCGCCACCATGAGCGAGCTCGTGGCGGAAGCCACCGGCTTCACGCTCGATGTGCGCTCGCCGCGCCAGGAGCTGGCCAAGGTGGCGACCGAGGTCGGCATCGAGGTCGACGCCACGTGGGGACCGGGCAAAATTCTGCTCGAGATCTACGAGAAGACCACCGAGCCCGAGCTGTGGGGCCCCGTCTTCGTCACCGACTACCCGGCCGAGGTGTCGCCCTTGGCCCGACGCCACCGCGACGGGCCCGAGTTGGTCGAGCGCTACGAGCCGGTCGTGGCCGGCCGCGAGTTGGGCAACGGCTTCACCGAGCTCATCGACCCCGACGACCAGCGCGCCCGCTTCGAGGAGCAGGCGGCCAAGGCCCGGGCCGGTGACGACGAGGAGTCCACGGTGGTGGACGAGGACTATCTCCGCGCCCTCGAGTACGGGCTGCCTCCGACCTCTGGGTTCGGGCTCGGCGTCGACCGGTTGTTGATGTTGCTCGGCGACGTGGCCAACATCCGCGAGGTGATCGCATTCCCGACGTTGCGGCCCGAGCGGGGCTGATGCCGTCGATTCTTCACGCGTTCTTACGCTGGGACCGCAATGCTCATAGGTTCCTTACAGGTTCCTAACACCTGGTACCCAGACTGGGGTTGTCGTCGAACGGCGGCGGTGCGCAACGATCGCACGAACAGTCTGAGGAGGACACATGTTTCGAAGGATCATCGCAGGAACGGCCGTCGCTGGTGCGCTGACATTGGGGCTCGCGGGCGCGGCGGGCGCCGCGACGGGTTCCACGGGCTCGACGGGGAACACGGGAGCCAAGACACCGGCGATCACGTCTTCGACGACGGTGTGCTCCCTGGTTCCCAAGGTCCAGGCGCGCGTCCAGAAGGTGGAGAGCAAGCTCGCCGCCGATCTACCCAAGGTGCAGGCGGCCGAGGCGAAGGCGAAGGCGGCCGGCCACACCAAACTGGCTGACCGCATCGCCGCCCGCGTCACCAAGGCGCAGAACCGCGAGACCAAGGTCAACGCGCGGCTGGCCAAGCTGCAGGCCGCCTGCGGCACGGGCGGGACGAGCGCCGGCTGACCTTCGCCGGATCCGTCGAGAGGTGCGGCCACCGACCGGGGAGACCCGGCGGTGGCCGCCTCGCAATTCCGGGCCAATTCACGCCCGGTTCGCCAAGATTTGTTTTTCGTCCTCGGATCAGTCCGGAAGATCGCTCAGGAGGTCGGCCGCCAGGCTGGCGAGACCCGCCCGCAGTCCGGGCTGGCTGATCCCCGCGGTGGCCTTCTGCGCGCCCTCGACGTAGTGCCGGGCGGCCTCGACGGACTCGGCGATCCCGTTCGACTCCATCACGATGGCCCGGGCCTTGTCGCGTTCGGGTTGGTCCAGCGGCGTGCCGAGCAGCGCCGCGCAAGTCGGGCCCTGCATCGGGGTCGGCCAGCGCCACCAGGGCGGGCAACGTATAGATGCCCTCGGCCAGGTCCTGTCCCGCCGGCTTCTGCAGTTGGCCGTCGGTGGCAGTGATGTCGAGGATGTCGTCACGGATCTGGAACACCATGCCGAAGCAGTGCCCGAACTCGGTGCAGGCGTCGACCTCGGCCGTCGGCAACCCGCCGGTCAGCGCGCCGATGCGGCACGAGGTCGCGGTGAGCGCGGCCGTCTTGCCACTGATTGAGGCGAAATAGTCGTCACGGCTGCGAACGATTTGGTAAGCCGAGCGCACCTCGGTCACCTGTCCCTGACAGAGCCGGCCCAACGTGTCCGCCAGCAACTGGGCGATCTCCACCCCAAGGCCGGCGGCGATGGCGGCGCTCCGGGCCAGCAGATAATCGCCGGCGACGATGGCGACGAGGTTCCCGAAACGGCTGTTGACACTCTCGACGTTCCGCCGGATGGTGGCCTCGTCGATGACGTCGTCGTGGTAGAGC
This sequence comes from uncultured Acidimicrobiaceae bacterium, assembly GCA_963850185.1. Lineage (GTDB taxonomy): Bacteria > Actinomycetota > Acidimicrobiia > Acidimicrobiales > RAAP-2 > Bog-473. The sequence goes on along the minus strand of CAWKKE010000008.1, from coordinate 196,911 downwards.
GAGGCGAGGTGGACGAGTTCGACCGCGACCCCGCCCATCAGTTCGTCCTCGGTGGCGTCGCGGCCGCCGCCCGTCGCGGCGGCCAGTGCCAACAGGGGGCGCAGGCGTTTGCCGCCGGCTGCGATGAGGTGGGTCGTCACCTCGTCCAAGAAGGCGTCACCGGTCAGGACAGATGCGGTGAGCAGGGGTTCCAGTCGCCGCATTCCCTCTTGGAGACGGGGCAGGCCGAGGGCCTCGGTCGGGTTCACTGGTCCAAACGTTAGGGCACAGGCGCAGAATGCCGACAACCACCAGGTAGAACGGGTGCAGCACGTCCCAGTCGCCCGGTATTTCGGCCCGGGTGCGGGACGTATCGCCTGCGGCGTGATGGACTAAGGCCACAGGTACACTGAACCGAGAAGCAAGAGGAACAAGGAGAGGCGGTCAGGGTGTTCGAACGTTTCACCGACCGGGCACGGAGGGTGTTGGTGCTGGCGCAGGAGGAAGCGCGCCTGCTCAATCACAGCTTCATCGGGACCGAGCACATTCTGCTCGGGTTGATCCACGAGGGTGAGGGCGTTGCCGCGAAGGCGCTCGAGTCTCTCGGGATCTCCCTCGAGGCCGTCCGCGAGAAGGTGGAAGAGACGATCGGCATGGCCGGCACGGCGCCGAGCGGTTCGCCGCCCTTCACGCCGCGGGCCAAGAAGGTGCTCGAGCTCTCACTGCGTGAGGCACTGCAGCTCGGCCACAGTTACATCGGCACCGAGCACATGCTCCTCGGTCTCGTACGCGAGGGAGAGGGCGTTGCCGCCACCGTCCTGGTGAGCCTCGGGGCCGACCTCGGCCGCGTGCGCCAGCAGGTGATCCAGCTGATGTCGGGCAACCAGGGCAAGGAGTCGGTCGGCGCGAGCCAGGGCTCGAGCTCGGGCGACAACCCGGGGGGCTCGCCGGTCCTCGACCAGTTCGGCCGGAACCTGACCCAGCTGGCCCGTGACGGCAAGCTTGACCCCGTCATCGGACGTGCTAAAGAGATCGAACGCGTGATGCAGGTCCTGTCGCGCCGCACCAAGAACAACCCTGTCCTCATCGGTGAGCCCGGCGTGGGCAAGACGGCCATCGTCGAGGGACTGGCGCAGCGCATCGTCTCCAACGAGGTGCCCGAGACCCTGACGGGCAAGCAGCTCTACACGCTCGACCTCGGCGCGCTCGTGGCGGGCAGCCGCTACCGCGGCGACTTCGAGGAGCGCTTGAAGAAGGTCCTCAAGGAGATCCGCACGCGGGGCGACATCGTCCTCTTCATCGACGAGATCCACACCCTCGTGGGCGCGGGCGCCGCCGAGGGTGCCATCGACGCGGCCTCCATCCTCAAGCCGATGCTGGCCCGGGGCGAGCTGCAGACCGTGGGCGCCACGACCATCGACGAGTACCGCAAGCACCTCGAGAAGGACGCTGCCCTCGAGCGGCGCTTCCAGCCGGTGAAGGTCGACCAGCCGACGGTGGCGCTGACCATCGACATCCTCAAGGGCCTGCGCGACCGCTACGAGTCGCACCACGCCGTCAGCATCACCGACCAGGCCCTGGTGGCCGCGGCCAACCTGGCCGACCGCTATCTGGCCGACCGCTACCTGCCGGACAAGGCGATCGACCTGATCGACGAGGCCGGGAGCCGTCTGCGCATCCGCCGCATGAGCACGCCGCCGGACGCCAAGAAGCTCGACGAGGAGATCGCGCGCCTGCGGGCCGACAAGGAGGCCGCCATCGAGAAGGGCGCCTTCGAGCAGGCCAAGAAGCTGGCCGAGCAGGAGAAGGAGCGCCTGGACCGCAAGGAGAGCCAGGAAGCCGAGCTGCGGGCCGAGGGCGTCGACCTGTTCGACGTCGTGGACGAAGAGGTCATCGCCGAGGTGCTGGCCGCCTGGACCGGCATCCCCGTCTACCGCCTCACCGAGGAGGAGACCGCCAAGCTGCTCCGCATGGAAGACGAGCTCCACAAGCGCGTGATCGGCCAGGAGGAGGCGCTGAAGGCGCTGTCCCGTGCCATCCGCCGCACCCGGGCCGGCCTCAAGGACCCCAAGCGCCCGAGCGGATCGTTCATCTTCCTGGGGCCGACGGGCGTCGGCAAGACCGAGCTGGCCAAGACGCTGGCCGAGTTCCTCTTCGACGACGAGGACGCGCTCATTCAGCTCGACATGTCCGAGTACATGGAGAAGCACACGGTCAGCCGGCTGGTCGGCTCGCCCCCCGGCTACGTCGGGTACGAAGAGGGTGGCCAGCTCACCGAGGCCGTGCGGCGCAAGCCGTTCTCCGTCGTGCTCTTCGACGAGGTCGAGAAGGCGCACCCCGACGTGTTCAACACGTTGCTGCAGATCCTCGAGGACGGACGGCTCACGGACGCGCAGGGTCGCACGGTCGACTTCAAGAACACCGTGCTGATCATGACGTCGAACCTCGGGACGGCCGACCTGCGCAAGGCGAACATCGGATTCGCCAAGACGTCGGAGGCCGTCACCTACGAGCGGATGAAGGCCAAGGTGGACGAGGCGCTCAAGGCGCACTTCCGCCCCGAGTTCCTGAACCGCATCGACGAGGTGATCGTCTTCCACGAGCTGTCGCGGGCCGAGGTGACCGAGATCGTCGATCTCCTCATGTCGCGCACCGTCAAGCAGCTCTCGGATCAGGGCATCGGCCTGGAGCTGACGCCTGCCGCCCGCGCCCACCTGGCGGAGAAGGGCTACGACCCCCAGCTGGGAGCACGGCCACTGCGCCGGGCCATCCAGCAGCTGGTCGAAGACCCGCTGTCCGAGCGCATCCTCTGGAAGGAATTCCGCGTCGGCGAGACCATCGTCGTCGACGTCGAGGAGTCGCCCATCGACGGCGAGGGCCCACAGCTCAGCTTCACGGCGATCGAGGGCATTCAGCCCCCGCCGCTCGAGCTGGCCGGCGCCGGCGCAGACGCCGAGTAGCCACTCGCCGAGTGGTTCTTCCCGCTTGGGCGGGTTGCACAGGAACGCAGTGAAGGGAGGCCGTCCGAACGGGCGGCCTCCCTTCGCGCCGCACCACCGAATCGATACGCCTCTCGGTCTCAGCGCTCCCAGCTGTAGGTGAAGTCCCCGCGCAGTGACGAGGCGTACCGCGTGAGTCGCCGGGCCTGGAAGTGCGGGTTGCCCATCCCCACCGGCGCGTAGTCGAGGCCGAGCGGTCCGGCCGGTTCGAAGCCGAAGCGCCCGTAGTACGCCGGGTCACCGAGCAGCACCAGGAGGGGCCATTGCCGATCCTCGGCGGCGCTGAGCAACGCGGCCATGAGCGCGGAACCGATGCCGCGTCCCTGGCTGGTCGTGCCGACGCACACGGGTGCGACGCCCGCCACTGGAGTCTCGGTGCCGTCGAGGCGGCCGGGCGCGGCCTGCAGGTGGCCCACGACAGCGCCGCCCTCATCGGCCACGAGCTCAATGAGGGAGCGGCGGTCTTCTTGCGCCGACCAGGTGCCCCGGACGATGGTCAGCTCCTCCGCGCGGGTCGCGCGTCCCGCCGTAGGAGAACGCGTCCTCCACGACGGCGAGGATGCCCTCGGCGTCGTGGGTGGACGCCCTACGGATACTGACGGTCGTCGGTGGCTCCACGGACCGAGCCTGCCATTGCGGTCGCAGTGCCGTCAGCGTGACGATCCCCGGTCTTGTGACACCTCTCACTTATGGTCACGCCATGGCCACGGCTCCTCGCACGCGCCCGCGCGGCGAAGGCGCATTTCTCTGCTCGTCCTGCACTGCGACCTCGTTGCGCTGGGCGGGACGGTGCCCTGCCTGCGGCGAGTGGAACACCCTCGGTCCGGCTCCGGTGCGCCGTGCCGGCGCCCGATCGGCACCGGCGGAAGGGCCGCCAGCGTTGGCGCTGGCCGACATCTCGACCGACGCCATGCACCCGCTGGCGACGGGGGTCAGCGAGCTGGACCGCGTCATGGGCGGCGGCGTGGTGGCCGGCTCGGTCACGCTCCTCTTCGGGCCCCCCGGCATCGGCAAGTCGACGCTGCTCTTCCAGGTGCTCTCGTCGCTGGCCGCCACGGGGCTCGACGTCATGCTCGCCTCGGCCGAGGAGTCCCTGGCGCAGGTTCGGGGGCGGGCCTCGCGCATCGGCCTGGTGCCCCGGAACCTCCTGGCCATCGAGGGACCCGACGTCGAGGCCATCGAGGCCGCCGTGGAGAGGCATCGCCCCGCGCTGGTCGTGGTCGACTCGCTGCAGTCCGTCTCGGACCCCGAGCTGGGCCAGCCCGCCGGCAGCCTGGCCCAGGTGCGCACCTGCGTCGAGCGCCTGACCCGCATGGCCAAGTCGACCGGGGCCCCGCTGCTCCTGGTCGGCCACGTGACCAAGGACGGCGATCTGGCCGGGCCGCGCGCCGTCGAGCATCTGGTCGACACGGTGCTCTCCTTCGACGGCGACCGTCACCACGCCCTGCGCGTGCTGACGTCGGTCAAGCACCGCTTCGGGCCGGCCGGCGAGGTCGGCATCTTCGAGATGCGCGACGACGGCCTCCGCGCCGTGCCCGATCCCGGCCCGCTCCTCCTCGGCGACCGCATGGCCGGCGTCCCCGGCAGCGTCGTCGTGCCGGTCCTGCAGGGCCGGCGGCCGCTGCTGGTCGAAGTGCAGGCGCTGCTCGGACCGGGCAACGGGGGCGGCGCAGGCCCGCCGAGACCGCAGACACTGGGGATCGACGCGGCACGGGCCAACCTGCTGCTGGCCGTCCTGGCCTGCCGCACGGCGGTCGACATCCCGGCCTCGGCCCAGATGTTCGCCGCCGCCGTGGGCGGCATCACCGTCACCGAGCCGGCGGCCGACCTCGCCGTCGCGCTGGCCATGGCGTCGGTCATCACCGACACCGCCGTGCCCCCCGATGTCGTCGTCTTCGGGGAGTTGGGACTTGCCGGCGAGGTGCGCACCGTCCCGGGCGCCGACCGCCGCCTGACCGAGGCCCATCGGGCGGGCTTCACACGGGCGCTGGTGCCGGCCTCCATGGCGGGGGCGCCTGCCGCGGCCCCGCCCGGCCTGAGGGTGCATGGGGTGCGCACGCTGGCCGAGGCCCTCGGCCTGCTCCGATCCGGAGACCGGCGCGCGGGGCGCACCAGGTACGATGCCGGGGTGGCCGACGGCGCCGGCGGCAGCCAGCCTCTGAACGACGCGCTGGCGATGATTGCGCCGGGCACCAAGCTCCGCGAGGGCCTGGACCGGATACTGCAGGCCAAACACGGCGCGCTGATCCTCGTCGGTGACGGGCCGGCCGTCCTGTCGGTCTGCACGGGTGGGTTCTTGCTGGACGCCGAGTACTCTCCCCAACGCCTGTCCGAGCTGGCCAAGATGGACGGGGCGATCATTTTGGCCCCCGACGCCTCGCGCATCGCCCGAGCCAACGTGCACCTCGTCCCCAAGGCCACGGTCCCGACCTCGGAGACAGGCACCCGCCACCGCACGGCCGAGCGGGTGGCGCGCTCCATCGACGTGCCGGTGATCGCCGTCTCCGAGGCCATGGCGACCATCGCCGTCTACCGCAACGACCGCAAGCACACGATCGCAGTCCGCCGGCTGGCTGATCGACCGCTCGAGCCAGGCGCTCTCCACGCTGCAGCGCTTCCGCGTCCGCTACGACGACGCCCTGTCCACGCTTACGCGGCTCGAAATGGAGGACTCGGTCTCGGTGCGCGACGTCGTCTCGGCGTTGCAGCCGGGCGAAATGGTGCGCCGCATCGCCGAGGAGATCGAGGGCCACCTGGTCGAGCTCGGGTCCGACGGCCGACTCATCCACCTGCAGACCGACGAGCTCCGTTCCGGCGTCCCCGAGAGCCTGGGGCTGGTCCTGCGCGACTACGCCGACGACAAGGGGATCGCCCACCTGCGGTCGCTCTCGGCCGACGGGCTGATGGACCTGCGCAAGGTGGTGGCCGCCCTGCACCTGCCCGACTCCGACGACCAGCTCCACATCGGACTGGCGCCGCACGGGTACCGCCTTTTGCACCGTCTCCCCCAGCAGCTGTCCGAGACGCTCATCGAGCGCCTGGTGGAGCGGTTCGGCTCGCTGCCCGAGATCCTCGCCGCCTCGGCGGCCGAACTCGAGTCCGTCGAAGGCATCGGCGCCGCCACCGCCCGCCACATCCGCGACGGCCTGGCGCGCCTGGTCGAGGCCAGCATCTTCGAGCGATACGAATGATGCGGTGATCTGGTAAAATCAACAGTCACCTTCGGACGGGTCCTCCCCGTCCAGGCCACCTCCGCACAAGCATCGCCGCAGCTCTGCGTGCCCGTGCGGGCGCAGCCGATCCACCCAAAAGGGAGCCCTGAGTCCTGTGTCCTTCAAGGTCGGAGACAAAGTCGTATACCCCCATCACGGGGCCGCAGTCATAGAGAAGCGAGAGACCAAGGTCGCCTTCGGCGAGAAGCGTGAGTACCTGGTCTTGCGTCTCGCCTACGGCGATCTGATCCTCAACGTCCCCGCCGACAACACCGAGGGCGTGGGCCTGCGCGAGGTCATCAACGACGAAGAGGTCGAGGAGGTGTTCGCCGTGCTGCGCAAGAAGGAGGCGCGCATGCCGACGAACTGGTCCCGTCGTTACAAGAACCACTCCGAGAAGCTGCGCTCGGGCGACATCTACCAGGTGGCCGAGGTGGTCCGGAACCTCTCCATCCGGGACAAGGACAAGGGCCTGTCCGCCGGTGAGAAGCGCATGCTGCAGCGGGCGCGCCAGATCCTGGTGTCCGAGTTGACCTTCGCGCTCAACGTGGACGAGGAGACGGCCGAAGAGCGTCTGAACGAGGCGCTGACCTGATCGCAGGGCCCGACCACGCGGAGGCGAAGGTGTGGTCGATCGTCGTGGCGGGTGGCAGTGGCCGGCGTTTCGGGCAGTTGAAGCAGTTCGCCCTGTTGGGCGGCCGACCGGTACTGCAATGGGCCGTGGCTGCGTGCCGGACCTGTTCCGCCGGCGTGGTCCTCGTGGTGCCCGCCGGAGAGAGCGACCATGAGCTGCACGGCGCCGATGCCGTCGTCACCGGCGGCCCGACGCGGGCCGAGTCGGTGGGGCGGGGCCTGGCCGCCGTTCCCGCCGATGCGGCGGTGGTCGTGGTGCACGACGCGGCGCGGCCGCTGGCCTCACCGGCCCTCTTCGACGCCGTGGTCGCGGTGGTGAGCGGAGGGGAAGCGGACGGGGCCGTGCCCGGTGTGCCGCCGAGTGACACCATCAAGGCCGTGGACGAGTCCGGGCGCGTCACCGACACTCTCGACCGCACGACACTGGTGGCCGTCCAGACGCCGCAGGCGTTCCGGGCCGCGTTGTTGCGAGAGGCCCATGACGCCGCTTCAACCGGGGCCACCGACGACGCCATGATGGTGGAGGCGCTGGGCGGCACGGTGCAGGTCGTGCGCGGGGAGCCCGGCAACCTCAAAATCACCGATCCCGGCGACCTCGGGATCGCCGAGCGCTTGCTGGCGGAGCGGGGTGCGGGAGGCGTCGGGTGAGCGTGCGCATCGGCCAGGGCATCGACATCCACCGCTTCTCGGAGGACCCGCACCGGCCGCTCGTCCTGGGCGGCGTCGAGATCGAGGGCGCGCGCGGCCTGGGCGGCCACAGCGATGCGGACGCCGTGTGCCATGCGCTGGCCGACGCCGTGCTGGGTGCGGTGGGCCTGGGCGACCTGGGCCGTCACTTCCCCGACACGGACCCCGTATGGGAGGGCGCCGACAGCGTCGCCTTGTTGACCCAGGTGGTGGGCATGGCGGCCGCGCACGGGTTCGCCTGCGCCAACGCCGACTGCACCGTGATCGCCGACGCCCCCCGCCTCGCTCCGCACACCGCCGCCATGGTGGAGCGCCTCAGCGCTGTGCTCGGCGCCCCCGTCTCGGTCAAGGCGACCCGGGCGGAGGGGCTGGGTGCGCTGGGCCGGGCCGAGGGGATCGCCTGCCTTGCCGTCGTGTTGATGGAGTCGGCGTGAGCCGTCGCCCGCCACCCCGGGGTGGCGGCGGACCACGCCGGGCGGGAGCGAGGGCCGGAGCCGGAGCCGGGGCGGGAGCAGGGGCGTCCAATCGCCAGGAGCCTCGTCGCGGGGGCGCCGGAGGGGATCGCCGTCCGGGCCCGCGCAGCGAGCTCGGTGGTGACCAGGTCGAGGGCCGCCGTGCCGTGCTCGAGCTGCTGACGGTGGGACGGCGGACTGTGCGACGGATCATGCTGGCCGAGGACCAGGACCCCTCGCCGCAACTGGACCGCATCGAGGAGCTGGCCGGGCGCATGCGGGTCCCGGTCGAGACGGTGCCGCGCACCAGGCTCGACGCCCAGGCCCGCACCGAGTCGCCCCAGGGCGTTCTGGCCCTGGCCCGTCCCCTCGAGCCGGTGGCGCTCGAGGATTTGGTCGCACCCGACCGCCACGGCACCGCACCCTTCCTGCTGGTGGCGGCCGGCATCACGGACCCCCGTAACCTCGGTGCCCTCCTACGCAGCGCCGAATGCGCCGGCGTGACGGGCGTCGTGCTGCCGCGCCATCGTTCGGCGCGCCTGTCGCCCACGGTGACCAAGACGGCGGCCGGGGCGATCGAGCACCTGCCCTTCGCTGTGGTGGGCGGTGTGCCGGCCGCTCTGAGTGAATTGCGCGACCTCGGCGTGTGGTCGATCGGCCTGGCTGGTGAGGCCGACCAGTCGCTCTACGACCTCCCCCTCGGCGATGGTCCCGTGGCGCTCGTCGTCGGTAGCGAGGAAAAGGGGCTGGCTCCGCTGGTGCGCCGGCGCTGCGATGCGGTGGCCGCCATTCCCCAGCACGGCACGCTGCCTTCGCTCAACGTCGGCGTCGCCGGGGCGGTCGCCTGCTTCGAGGTGGCCCGCCAGCGTGCCGTGCGAGGCTGACCGACTCCGACTCCGACCCGACTCCGACTCCGACACCGGCACCGACGTCCTAGGCCGCAGCCGGTACCTCGGACGTGCAGAAAGCACACCGTCGTGCCGCGACGGGAATGTCGCTGAGGCACTCAGGGCATTCGCGCGTTTCGGGTTTGGGCTCCTCGCTGGGCAGCACGTTGAGCCGGCGCATCAACGCGGTCAGCGGCACGACGACGGCGAAGAAGACCACCGTCGCCACGATGAGGAAGGCCAGCAGCACGTTGAGGAACGACCCGTACCTGAACGCCGAGTGGTTGATGGTGAAGGTCAGGCCGTCGAAGTTGGGCTTGCCGAAGATGGCGGCAATCAGCGGTGTGATCAGATCGGCCACGAAGGCGGTGATCATCGCCGTGAAGGCGACGCCCACCACGACCGCCACGGCCAGGTCGACGACGTTGCCCCGCAGCACGAACTTCTTGAAGTCAGAAAGCATGCGGCCCCTCCCTCTCACCTTTTCGCGAATAGAACGAGCTGACCGCGTCCCGGTCACCTCGCCCCACGATTCTGTACCCGCACCCGACACCGTCCAAATGTCTCCCGATGCGAGGCGGAGGGAAGCAGATGAGCAGAGGAGAGCCCGGAAACTCGGAGCCCGAGGCAGGAATCGAACCCGCGACATCTTCATTACAAGTGAAGTGCTCTACCAACTGAGCTACTCGGGCGCTGCGCCCCAGGTTACAGGCCTGCGCCGCGGCAACCCGGCCGACCAGCGGAAAGGCTTGCTTCGGGCGGCGCCCCGGGCCAGGCTGGTCGCTCAATGGATGACGACCAGCCGCAGACAGGATCGGCCGGCTCGCTCTCGATCGTCCGGGCGGCGGCTGTCCTGATTCTCTTCGTCGTGGCGGTGGCGGTTCTCGTGTCGGTCGGGACGCGCCCGAGTGTGAGCAGCACGCCGACGACCACCACCCCGACCACGGCCGCCATCGCGGCCGGGGGCAGCACGACGTCGACCACTGCGGCGGCCGGCGCCGCCACCACGACGACCACCACGACGGCTGCCCTCCCACACGACGACCACCAAGGCCGGCCACAAGGGGAGCGGGTCGACGAGCACCACCACGACGGCACCCCACAGCGCCACCACCGTGGTCGTGGCCAACGGCACCACGACGAACGGGTTGGCTGCCCACTACTCGACGGTCATCGGCGCCGGCGGTTGGACGATGCAGACACCGATCGACGCCGCGACATCGGTGGCGACCTCGGCGGTCTACTACGCGTCGGGCCAGCAGCAGCAGGCCGCGTCTATCGCCACGACGATCGGTGTGAAGCCGTCCGAGGTCCTGCCGATCTCCGCGGCCACCCCCGTGAGCACCACCACCGGCGTCGACGTCGTGGTGGTGATCGGCGCGGACCTGGCGTCCTCGACGACGACCACCACCGCCTCGTCCTGACGTTGCCCACCGCGGGCGACGCCGCGGCGCGCCTGCCGGCGCTCCTGCACCCGCTCGCCGACGAGCCGGAGCACAGCGCACTGTTCCTCGATTTCGACGGAACCCTCGCGGCCGTCGTGGTAGACCCGGTCGGGGCGCGCCCGCTCCCGGGCGTGCCGGCGCTGTTGGCCGAGCTCGCCGTCCCCTTTGCGTTGGTCGCCGTGATCTCGGGCCGCCCGACGGCGTTCTTGGCCGATGTGCTCGGTGCACCACCCGGGGTGGAGCTGGTCGGCCTCTACGGCCTGGAGCGTGCCCTGCAGGGACCAGCGCACGACACCTGGGCCGCCGTGATCGACGAGGTGGTGGCGGAGGCGATGGCCACCGCACCCGCGGGCGTCTACGTCGAGCCCAAGGGCCTGACGGTGACGCTGCACTTCCGGCGCGCGCCCGAGCACAAGGACTGGGTGGTGGCCTTCGCCGAACGCCAGCACGACGCACGGGGCCTCCAGGTACATCCGGGACGGCTCGAGCGCGAGCTGCGGCCGGCGATCGAGGTGGACAAGGGCACAGTGGTGCGCGCGCTGGTGGCGGAGCACGAAGAGCAGCACGACGGGCAGCCGCTGCGGGCGCTCGCCGCTTTTGGAGACGACGTGGGCGACCTGCCCGCCTTTGCCGCGCTCGAGGCGCTGCGCGACGCCGAAGGACCGGCGCCGCCACGCCGCGTGGTGCGGGTGGCCGCCGTCGACACCGAGAGCCCGGCGGCGGTGGCTGCGGCGGCGGATCTGTCCGTGCCCGGCGCCACCGGCGCCGTGGCGCTGCTGCGTGACCTGGCCGACGCCGTCAGTCAGCGCTGAGCGGCCGCGAGCTTGGTCGGCCCACCAGTCGGCCGAGGTACGCCCGCGCACCGCGGTGCGCAACGCCGTGGCCCGTGCCGCCCGCCCCACCGCGTCCATGGTCAACGCGGCGTGCAACGCGTCGGCCGTGCCCGCGACGTCGAAGGGATTGATGCCGAGCGCGCCGCCGCCGCCCAAGGCCAGCTCTTCCCAGGCGCCGGCCTGTTGCGAGAGCACGAGAACACCGTCGACACCGTTCAAACAGCGGTCCCTCCTTGGCGACGAGGTTGAGGCCGTCGCGCACGGGGTTGACCAGCAGCACGTCCGAGAGGGTCAGGGCGGCGAGGGAGCGGGCCCGGTCGTCCTTGAGTGACAGCACAATGGGCGTCCAGCCGTCGGACTCGGAGCCGTAAGTGTGGTTGATGCGCTCGGCCGTGTGCTCCACGTCGGCGCCGTAGGCGAGATACTCGGCCAGCCCCTGCCGGCTGGGGTACGCGAACGCAACGTGCACCACCCTGCCGCGCCACTCGGGATACGCCAGCAGTAGTTCCTCGAAGGCGAGCATCCCCCGCACGATGTTCTTCGAGGGCTCCATGCGGTCCGTCCGAGCGATCATCCGTCGCCCGCCGACCTCGTCCCGCAGAGCCGCCGCCGCCGCGACGCATTCGGGCGCGGCCGCCTCCTCCTCGAGCACGCCGGCGTCGGGGCCGAGCGGCGCCACGAATGTCGGGGGCGCGACCGATGCGACCGATGCGACCGGCGCGATCGCGACCCGTGCGGCCCACGGACCACCGGCTTCCCCGATCCTGTCCCCGGCAGCGGCGTAACAGGCCAAGAACGCCGCCTCCCACTGGTGGCAGTGGAAGCCGCAGGCCGAGTAGCCGGCCATGCCGTCGAGCAACTCCGCCCGCACGTCGTCGGGCAGCACGCCGAGCATGTCGGGCGCGGCGAACGGCGTGTGCAGGAAATGCACCGTGCGCAGGTCCGGGCGCGCCTCGGCCAGCATCCGCCCGAGCAGCGAGAAGTGGTAGTCCTGCACGAAGACGGCGTCGCCCTCGCCGGCCCGCTCCGCCACGACGTCGGCCATCGCACGGTTGTAGGCCCGGTAGCCCTCCCACGCCTCCCGCCAGTGGCGGTCGAAGCGCGGCCGGTGCGGCAGGTCGAAGAGGTGGTGATGGCAATACCAGAGCGTCGTGTTGGCGACGACGTCGTAGGCCTGCCGGTAGGTGTCGTCGTCGATGACCACGGGCAGCAGGTCGAGCCCGTCCTCGTGCATGAGGCCTTGGGCGACCGCCTCGCGGTCCGCCGCCCCCATCGTCACCGAGGCCCACGTCGTGCCGCTCCCCGCGAGGATCCGGTGCAGGGAGGAGGCCAGCCCGCCGGCGGCGGGCACGGGGACCAGCGCGCCGTCGGGCCCGGCGCGGAAGGTCAGCGGGCCGCGGTTGGAGACGATCACGATGTCATGGCCGCGGGGGCCGCGCCGTCGGCGGGACGCGCTCGAGAGCCGCCCGCAGCACGTCGACCGCCTGGGGCCGCAGCTCGTGCAGCGGCCGGTTGCGGTGGATGCGCTCGCCCAGGTCGACCTGGGCCAGGCGGTCGGATCCGAGATGCTGGGCCACGTCGATCAACAGGCCGAGCTCCACCCCGTAGCCGCCGGCGAAGCCGAGCTTCTCGAAGACCCAGCGGTGCGCCGCCGTCTCGCCCGCCAGGGGCTGGCGCACCCAGGAGAGCTCCGGGAAGAGCAGCTCGAGCACGGGTCGGGCCACCAGCTCGGTGACCCGCCCGCCGCCGGTGGGGTCGCCGTGCAGCGGCCGGGTGTAGAAGCCCTTCACGAGTGCCACGTGGTCGGTGGTGAGCAGCGGTCCGAGCAGCCCGGTCACGAAGGCCGGTGTCGTGTTGGCCACGTCCGCATCGAGGAAGGCCACGACGTCACCGGTGGAGGCGGCCAGGGCGGCGGCCATGGCCTGGCCCTTGCCGCCGGCCCCGCCGGGACCCGGCCACCACGGATGCCCCCGCGTCGCGGGCCTGCTCGGCGGTGTCGTCGCGCGAGCCGTCGTCGAGCACGATGACCTCGTCGACCAGCCCGTTGCCCCCGTGCCCGGCCAGGAAGGGCTGGACGACCGCCCGGACCACCGAGCCCACCGTGGAGCCCTCGTCGCGGGCGGGGATGCAGACCGAGACGGTCGTGCCGGCCCGTGCCTTGGCCTCGAGCACGGGACCCGTGGGGAAGTCACCGTGGTGATAGGTGTCCGGCACGCCCCCGATTCAAGCAGCCGCACCGCGTTGAGCCGGCCGGCCCGGCCGGGCTATCATTGCTCCACATCATCCAGAGCGACTGAGGGACGGGCCCGTTGACGTCGCGGCAACCAGTGCCCTGCGGGAGACCGTAGAGCACCTGGTGCCAATGCCCGACCGATGAGGAGGACCGATGGTCAGTTTTGTCACTGGGCTGCGTTGTCGTGAATGTCAGCGGGCCTTCCCCGCCGAAGCCCTGCACGTCTGCGACTACTGCTTCGGGCCGCTCGAGGTCGCCTACGACTACGAACGGATCGCCGCCGCGGTCAGCCGGGACAGCATCGCCGCCGGTCCCCGCTCCATCTGGCGCTACCGGGACCTGCTCCCGGTCGACGACGCCACGCCGGTCGACCTCGGCGCCGGCTTCACCCCGCTGGTGCGGGCGGACCGCCTCGCCGCCGAGCTGGGCCTGGGCGAGCTGTGGATCAAGGACGACACGGCCAACCCGACGGGCTCCTTCAAGGACCGGGTGGTCTCGGTGGCGCTCACGAAGGCCCGCCAGCTCGGCTTCAAGGTGGCCGCCTGCGCCTCGACGGGCAACCTGGCCAACTCGGTGGCGGCGCACGCCGCCCGGGCCGGGATGGACTCGGTCGTCCTCATTCCCCACGACCTCGAGACCGCCAAAATCACCATGACCGCCGTCTACGGCGGGACCGTGATCGCCGTCGAGGGGAACTACGACGACGTCAACCGGCTGTGTGCCGAGCTGACGAGCGAGCGCCCCAGCTGGGCCTTCGTCAATGTGAACGTGCGCACGTACTACGCCGAGGGCTCCAAGACGCTGGCCTTCGAAATCGCCGAGCAGCTGGGCTGGCAGGCCCCGGACCACGTCGTGGTGCCCGATCGGGTCGGGCAGCCAGCTGACCAAGGTGGCCAAGGGCTTCTCCGAGCTGGGCAAGGTCGGCCTGTTGCCCGAGGAGCCCGCCGTCCGGGTCTCGGGGGCCCAGGCCGAGGGCTGTTCACCCGTGGCCGCCGCCTTCCTCGGAGGCACCGACGCCATCCGGCCGGTCAAGCCCAAGACGATCGCCAAGTCGCTGGCCATCGGCAACCCGGCCGACGGGTGGTACGCCCTGGACGTCATCCGCCGCTCGGGCGGGTTCGTGCGCCGCCGTGACCGACGGCGAGATCGTCGACGCCATCGGGCTGCTGGCCCGCACCGAGGGGATCTTCGCCGAGACCGCCGGCGGGGTGACCATCGCCACCCTGGCCAAGCTGGCCGCCTCCGGCGCCATCCGACCCGACGAGCGCGTGGTGGCCCTGGTCACCGGGCACGGACTCAAGACGGTCGAGGCCCTGGCCGGCGCGCCGGGCAGCGCCCCCACGGCGACGATCGCCCCCACCCTGGACGCCTTCGATGCCGCGTTGGACGACCACGAGACCGGCAACCGGAAGAACAAGGAGACCCCCCGATGAGCGTGACCGTCCGCATTCCCACCCAGCTCCGCACCCTGACCGGGGGTGCGGGCGAGGTCGAGGTGGAGGGGAGCTCGGTCGGTGAGGCGCTCAAGGCCCTCGACGCCGCCCACCCGGGCCTGGCCGAGCGCCTCTTCGACGATGCCGGCAACCTGCGCCGTTTCGTCAACGTGTTCCTGGCCGACGAGGACGTCCGGTTCCTGGAGGGCCTGGACACGCCGGTCGGCCCCGGGCAGACGCTCTCGATCGTCCCTGCCGTCGCCGGGGGCTGAGTCCCGGGCGGGACCAGGTCCGGCCCCGGGGCAGGTCCCGGCGGAAGATCGGGCCGCGTCGCCCTTGCGCCCGGCCCCCTAAGGTGATTACCTATTAGCACTCACAAGACGAGAGTGCTAACGGAGGAATACACCAGATGGCCAAGATCATCGCCTTCCAGGAGGACGCCCGCCGCGGCCTGGAGACCGGCATGAACAAGCTGGCGGACGCGGTCCGTGTGACCCTTGGCCCGAAGGGCCGCAACGTGGTGCTCGACAAGAAGTGGGGCGCCCCGACGATCACCAATGACGGTGTCTCCATCGCCAAGGAGATCGACCTGGAGGACCCGTTCGAGAAGATCGGTGCCGAGCTGGTCAAGGAAGTGGCCAAGAAGACCGACGACGTGGCCGGTGACGGCACCACCACGGCGACCGTCCTGGCCTGGGCCATGGTCCGCGAAGGCCTGCGCAATGTCGCCGCCGGGGCCAACCCGATGTCGCTCAAGCGGGGCATCGAGGCTGCGGTCGAGATCGCCGTCGGCTCCATCCACGGCCTCGCCAAGGAGACCGAGTCCAAGGCGCAGATCGCCCAGGTGGCCTCCATTTCAGCCGCCGACACCGAGATCGGCGAGATGATCTCCGAGGCCATCGACAAGGTCGGCCGCGACGGCGTCATCACCGTCGAGGAGTCGCAGACCTTCGGCATGGACATGGATCTCGTCGAGGGCATGCGCTTCGACAAGGGCTACATCGCCCCGTACTTCGTGACCGACCCCGAGCGCATGGAGGCGACCCTCGAGGACGCCTACGTGCTGCTGGTCGGCTCCAAGATCACCGCCGTACGTGACCTGCTGCCCGTCCTGGAGAAGGTCATTCAGAGCGGCAAGCCGCTGCTGATCATCGCCGAGGACGTCGAGGGCGAGGCCCTGGCCACCCTCGTGGTGAACAAAATCCGCGGCACCTTCCGCTCGGTCGCCGTGAAGGCCCCGGGCTTCGGCGAGCGCCGCAAGGCCATGCTGCAGGACATCGCCATCCTCACCGGTGGCCAGGTCGTCACCGAAGAGGTCGGTCTCAAGCTCGAGAACGTGACGCTCGACCTGCTGGGCACCGCCCGCAAGGTCGTCATCACGAAGGACGAGACGACCATCGTCGAGGGCGCGGGGACCGAGTCCGACATCAAGGGCCGGATCAACCAGATCAAGGCCGAGATCGACAACACCGACTCGGACTACGACCGGGAGAAGCTTCAGGAGCGCCTGGCCAAGCTGTCCGGCGGTGTGGCCGTGATCAAGGTCGGGGCTGCCACCGAGGTGGAGCTCAAGGAGAAGAAGCACCGGATCGAGGACGCGGTCTCGACCACCAAGGCCGCCATCGAGGAGGGCGTGGTCCCCGGCGGTGGCGTCGCCCTGCTGCGGGCCCAGACCGCCATCCTCGAGGGTGCCGACAAGCTCGAGGGCGACGAGGCCACCGGAGCCCGCATCGTGGCCCGGTCCGTCGAGGAGCCGCTGAAGCAGATCGCGGTGAACGCCGGCCTCGAGGGCGGCGTCATCGTGGAGAAGGTGCGCGGCCTGAAGGGTGCCAACGGCCTCAACGCCGCCACCGGCGAGTACGAGGACCTCTTCAAGACCGGCGTCATCGACGCCGCCAAGGTGACCCGTTCTGCCCTGCAGAATGCGGCATCCATCGCGGCGCTGTTCCTGACGACCGAGGCCGTCATTGTGGACAAGCCCGAGGAAGACGCGCCGGCCATGCCGGGCGGGATGGACGATTACTAGATCGGCCCGTTTTGTGCTGGTCCCGGATGGGGCTGTCACCCGGTTGCCACGATGCTGCAACAGCTCGGGGTGACACTGGGGATTGCCTCACCCCCAACCGAGGCAGTATGGATGCGCCCGGCCGTAAGGCCGGGCGCATCTGTCGTTGTCAGCCCGGGTCGGATGCCTTCCCTACACTGACGACGTGCCCCTGATTCCGACGACCGGCTGGGGCGTGCTGCACCTGTTCTGCCGGCTGACCCCTGATTTCGACCCCGACGCCCTGCGCAAAGCCGTGAGCGCGGCCGAGGCGGACGGCTACCAGGTGGTCCCCGTTGCCCTGTTGGGCCACAAGGCGGACCTCGGGCTCATGGCGCTCGGGCCCGACGTGTGGCGGCTCCGCCGCCTGCAGACCGACGTGGTCGGCTCCGGCGTGGCCGTCGCCGAGTCCTACGTGTCGCTGACCGAGGTCTCCGAGTACGCCGCCGGTGTCCCCGAGGAGCTACGCCAGGCCCGGCTCTTCCCCACACTCCCACCCGAGGGCAAGGACGCCTTCTGCTTCTACCCGATGAGCAAGCGCCGGGCCGACGCACACAACTGGTATGCGCTGGACTTCGAGGCCCGTAAGGGGCTCATGATGGGCCACGGCAAGGTCGGACGGACCTTCCACGGCCGGGTACTGCAGGTCATCACCGGCTCGACCGGGCTCGACGACTACGAGTGGGGCGTGACGCTGTTCGGCGTCCATCCCGACGACCTGAAGGAGTGCGTCTACGAGATGCGCTTCGACGAGGCCTCCGCCTTGTACGCCGAGTTCGGCCCCTTCTACACGGGCATGGTGGGCACGCTCGACGACGTGCTCGCCGTGTTGGGGGCCACGTGACGACGACGACCTCATCGACGACCGCGACGGCCTCCATGACCACTCCGGCCTCCGCCTCATTGGACGAACTGCGCGACGTGTTACGTCGCCTTGGGCGCGTCGTCGTGGCCTTCAGCGGCGGCGCCGACTCGTCGCTCCTGGCCAAGGTGGCCCAGGACACGCTGGGGCCGGACTCGGTGCTTTGCGCCACCGCGTTGTCGCCCTCGCTGGCCGGTGTCGAGGAGGCGGACTGCCGATCCCTGGCCGACGAGTGGAGTCTGCGCTGGGTGGGTGTCCCGACCAGCGAGATGGATGACGCCGCCTACGTCGCCAACGGCCCGGACCGTTGCGCGCGCTGCAAGTCGGCGCTGATGCAGGCGTTGGGCCCGCTCGCCGCGGCCGAAGGCGCCACCGTCGTGCTCGGGGTGAACGTCAGCGACCTGGGCGACCACCGTCCCGGCCAGGCGGCTGCGGCGGAGGCCGGCGCGGTCTTCCCTCTGGTCTTGGCCGGCTTCACCAAGGACGACATCCGCCGCGTCTCCCGCGAGCTCGGGCTGCGCACCTGGGACAAGCCCGCCGCGGCCTGCCTGGCCTCGCGTCTGCCCTACGGCACGCCGGTGACGCTGGGCCGCTTGGCCGCCGTCGAAGCCGCCGAATCGGCGCTGCGCTCGCTCGGTTTCGGCCAGCTGCGGGTGCGCCACCACGGTGATGCGGCCCGCCTGGAGGTCGAGCCCACCGCGCTGGCCGAGGTGGTGGCCCGCCGCGAAGAGGTCGTCGCCGCCGTGCGCGCCGCCGGGTTCCGTTTCGTCGCGCTGGACCTCGAAGGCTTCCGGTCCGGCAGCTTGAACCGTGGCCTGCCGAAGCCGAAGCCAGGGAGTCGGAGCCGCAATCGCCGCCGGAGATAGGCGACGGAAGCAAGGAGTCGTCGTGAGTGGGGTTCGGGTCAAGGTCAAGCTGACGTTTCCCGAGTCCGAGGTGCGCCGGGCCGTGCTCGCCACCCTGGTGCGCCGGTTCGACGTGGATCCCGACATCCGCCGGGCCGACGTGGAGGAGCACCGGGGCTGGATCGTGTGCGAAATGGACGGCCAGGCGGCCCAGGTGGAGGCCGCGCTCGACTGGCTGCGGGAAGAGGGCATCACCGTGGACCTCCTGGGGGACGTCCTCGAGGGCTGACGGCCGGGCTACAAGCCCGTCGAGACGTCGAGACGTCGAGACGCCTCAGCCCCCTTCGGGGTCCTGGGGCACCTGCCAGCCGGCCGAGGACACCCGGCGGGGTTCGTAGAACACGCAGCCCTCGGGGCAGGCGAAGGGCAGCGGCTCGTTGGCGTCCACCTTGCAGCGCTCCAGACGGTCCCCCCGCGGCGTTGTCCGCATCACGTAGTGGCGGCAATCCTCGTTGACGGACACACTCCATTCTGGCCCAGGCGGCGGGCCGCGGTAGCGTCACCGCTCGTGGACCCGAGTGCCGACCGCGACGTCCCCCTCAAGACGCTGCTGCGCTGGAGCGAGGCTCTCTCGGGCATCGCCCGGACCGGGCTGGGCTTCACCGAGAGCCTCTACGAGCAGGAGCGCTTCGAGGAGATCCTGAAGGTGGCGGCGGACATCCGCGCCGAGGCCGACGGCGAGGACGAGAACCCCGACTACGCCGGCGGGCTGGTGCAGGAGTGGATGGACACCGTCGGCAAGGGCGTCCCGGGCTACATCACCCCCAAGGTCGCGGTCGGAGCCGCCGTCGGGAACGACAAGGGCGAGTTGCTGCTGATTCAGCGCGCCGACTCGGGCATCTGGCTCTACCCGACCGGCTGGTGCGACGTGGGGTACTCGGCGGCCGAGGTCGTCGTGAAGGAGGTGGAGGAGGAGACCGGCATCATCGCGGAACCGGTACGCCTCATTGCCGTGCTCGACGGCCTGCGCCTCGGCTTCACCCGGGTGCCGCTCTACTCGCTCCTGTTCTATTGCCAGGCCGTTGGAGGCGAGTTGGCACCGCACCCGCTCGAGACGCGTGACGTCGGTTGGTTCACCCGCGAGACGCTGCCCCAGCCCCTGGTCGGGTCGGAGCGTTGGGGCGAGCACGTCTTCGCCGCCATCAACGGTGAACGGCGCGACGTGCTCTACGACAGCGTGCGCCAACCGATGTGGCGGGGCGAGTCGACGACCTCGTGATTTCGGTCGAGGCCGCCGCCCTGGTCGACGACGACCTCTGCGCGGCGGTCGACCGCCTGGTCCCCCAGCTCTCGCGCTCGTCGCCTCCGCCGAGCCGCGCCGTCCTGGAACGGATAGTGGCGGACGATGCCACGACATTGTTCGTGGCCCGCGACGAAGGCGGCATCGTGGGCATGCTGACTCTGGTGACGTTCCAGATCCCGACGGGTGTGCGGGCCTGGATCGAAGATGTGGTGGTCGACGGCGACGCACGGGGGACAGGTGTCGCGGGGTCCCTGGTGCAGGCCGCGCTCGACCGCTCAGCCGACGTCGGCGCCCGGACCGTGGACCTCACGTCCCGGCCCCACCGCGAGGCGGCGAGCCGGTTGTACCTGCGCATGGGTTTCGAGATCCGCCAGACCAACGTCTACCGCCGGACCCTCGAAGTACCTGGTTAGGTTCTCGCCGGTCCCATCGCTTTCGCCAGCTCGGAGTGGGACAATGGCGCCTGGTGAGACGATTGGATCGGGCGACGGCGGGGCTGCTGATTGTGGCAGCGCTCTTGACGACGGCACAGTTCGTGTCGGCCTTCTTCGTGCACGTGGTCGCACGCGCCCGGCCGACCTCTTCCGGCTGGGTGGTGCCACCGACGAGAACCTCCATACAGGCCTTCGGCCTCTCCGAGGTGATCCTGACGTCGGTGAGCCTGGCTGCCATCGTTGTGGTGGCTTCTGTACTGAGCCGCCGTCGGAGGTTGCGCGGCCAGGGCGGGTCCGGTTGGGTCGCCTGGGGCGTGTCAACCGTCATAGCGGTCCTGGGTCTCCTCGGGTTCGTCTACCTGTTCGGCGCAGGACTGTGCCTCCTTCTGGCCTGCGTCACCGTGCCGCGGCGTCAGCCCATGGCCACGATCGGCGCGTCGAGCGCGAGGCCGCCCGTCGAGCCGTTGAAGACCGCATCGCCGTAGCTGAAGATGCCGCCGTCGGAGGCGACCAGCCAGTACCCACCGCCACCGGGTGTGCCCAACATGCCGACGATCGGCTTAGCGAGGGCAATGGACCCGGCTGAACCATCGAAGCCGGCATCGCCGTAGTCGAAGATGCCGCCGTCGGACGCGACGAGCCAATAGCCGTGACCGGATGCGCTCGAGGCCATGCCCACGATGGGCTTGTTGAGCGGCTGGCCGCCGCGTGACCCGTAGAAGGCGGCGTCGCCGTAGCTGAAGATGCCGCCATCGGCGGCCACCAGCCAGTACCCGCCGCCATCGGGCGTCGATGCCATCCCGACGATCGGCCGGACCAGACGCATCGACCCGGCCGAGCCGTAGAAGTCCGCGTCGCCATAGTTGAAGATGCCGCCGTCGGAGGCCACGAGCCAGTACCCCCCGCCGTCCGGCGTCGCTGCCATGCCCACGATCGGTCTGTTCAGGAGGATGGATCCGGTCGATCCGTAGAAGCCGGCGTTCCCGTAGCTGAAGATGCCACCGTCGGAGGCCACCTCCCAGTACCCGCCACCACCGGGGGTCTGGGCCATGCCCACCATGGGTGCGTTGAGGTGGCGCCCCCCATGGAGCCCAGGAACGGCTGGCAGAACGAGAAGACACCGCCGTCGGCTGCCGCCATGCGGTACCCAGGCCCGGATCCGCAGTTGACCGCCGAGCCGAGCTGCCGGGCCTGTCCCGAGTTGGGATCGACCATCAGGGACGACTCGTCGACCGCCTCGAATGCGGCGGCGGGCACCTGTTTGAGCTCGTTGACGAGTGCGATGGGCCAGCTGTCGTCTGCCGTTCCGCCGAAGTACCAGTTGGAACCGTTGTCGGCCACGATCAGGCCGTATTGCTGCATGGCGCGCAGCACCACCTGGGCCTGCGCCGAGTAGCCGGAGATGTCGTACGAAGCCTTGAGCCGGAAACGGGCCCCCATGGGCGGCAGGCTCGGGTTCGACGATGTCCCCGCCTCGTGACGGGCCGGCCACAGGTACGACGTGCTCGTCGCCGCGGCCGTCATCCGGACGGCGTGGGTGATGACGCCCGACTCCACTTCGTCGTATCGCACGAGACCCGGGAGGATGGGCAGGCCAGCCGCATCCGCCGATGTCCATCCCGACGGGCGCAGCGCATTCGAGTTGAGGTTCCAGATCGCGCCCGACACGGCGGTCGAGCCCGCTGCGCTGTACTGCGCGCCGTCGAGCTCGTAGAGGGTGCACGTGGCCGGGTTGACCATGATGGCGTGGCGGTCCCCTGTGGAGCCTTGACCGCCCTCAATCGGCGTCGCGGCGCTGAACGGGTACGGCCCCGGATCGCTCTCATCGCCGTACTGGAACGTGATGGGAGTCTCGGGCTGTGAGGGGGACACCACGGAGTAGGGCATGCCGTAGGGAGTGGAGGGGTCGTCCGAGGGCCCGAAGTCGGGATGAAGGTTCGTCGTGCTCGCGTCCATGCTGGCGAGCCAGCTCGCACTCTGCGGATTCACGGGGAGGTTGGCGATGGGCGTGTTCCAGACGTTGTTCGCCGGGAAGATGGGACAGTTCGGGGCGCCCGGCAGCGGCGTCCCGGCCGAAGCGGTCGTCGGCGACATGGCGACGGTGAGGCCCAACCACATCACTCCTGCGGTCACGAAAGCGACCGGTCCCGCGATTCTGCGTCGTCGCACGAGCACCCCCTCTCAGCGCCAACGACCGTATCGGACCCGGTACGCCGACCACGACTATCGGCTCGGCCCGACTCCCAAGGGGTGCCGCTCGAGAAGTCGCGGCGCCCGTGAAAGCCTCGCGATCGCCGAACTGCCCAGTTAGGGTCTCCGGCAGAACGAGATGCGGAGGGGAGACAACGGTGAGCGCGAACGGCATGCAGGGTCGCAACTGGGTACTGGCCGCCATGATCTTCGCGGTCTCCATGACCTTCATCGATCAGACGATCGTCTCCATCGCGGTGCCGAACATTCAGCGTGAGCTCGGTCTCACGTCGACCGGTGTGCAGTGGGTGGTCAACGGCTACCTGATCTCCCTGGCGGCGCTCTTCGCCCTGGGCGGACGTCTCTCGGACATCTACGGCCACACCAAGTGTTGCGTCATCGGCGTGATCATCTTCGTCGTCGCGTCAACGATGTGCGGCCTGACGCCCAAGGGTTCGGGGGCCGAGGCGTGGATCGTCACGTTCCGGGTTGTGCAGGGAGCCGGCGGTGCGCTCATGTTCCCCGCGGCGCTTGCCATCGTGGTCAACGTGTTCCCGCTCCGAGAACGAGGGAAGGCGCTGGCGCTGTTCTTCGGCATCGCCGGAGGGCTCACCGCCATCGGCCCCATCCTCGGCGGTTATCTGACCCAGTGGACCTGGCGGGCGATCTTCTGGGTCAACATTCCGGTTGCCGTCATCGCGCTGGTCTTGATTGCCGTTTCCAAGCCCAAGACGCAGTACCGGAAGGCACCCATCGATTACCGGGGCGCCGTGCTCATCGCGGCGGGAATCGGTCTGAGCATCTTCGGGCTGCAGCAGTCCGTTCCATGGGGATGGAGCAATGCCGGGACGTGGATCTGCATCATCGCCGGACTGGTCATCATCGGCATCTTCGTCCTCGTCGAATTGCGGACGGAGTCGCCATTGATCAAGGTCAACATCTTCCACGTCCGGGCGTTCGCCGTAGAGAACCTCGTCCTTCTCATCGCGATGATGACGTTCATCCCTATCTTCTTCTTCGCCAGCGAGTACGCGCAGATCGCGTTGCACGATTCGGCATCGGACGCTGGAGTCTTCCTCCTCTATTTCTTCATCGGCTTCGTGATCCTGGCGCAGGTCGGGGGACGAATGCTCGACCGCGAGGGGGCGAAGCGAGCAGTGGTCCTCGGCTGCGCCATCGCTGCGGTCGGCTTCGGGCTCTGGGCCTCCAAGGTCACCACGCTCTCCTTCGGGAAGCAACAAATATGGATCATCGTCGCCGGTGCCGGCATGGGCATGATGCTGGGACCGGCGAACACGGACGCGGTGAACCGTGCGGGCAATCTCTCCTACGGTGAGGCGACCGGAATCACCCAGACCATCAGGAATTACGGGGCGAGTCTCGGTCTGGCAGCTCTCGGGACAATCCAGCTCTTCAACTACCGGTCCCATCTCACGACCGCGCTGCAGAAGATGGGTGACCCGCACGCCGCGTCCGAGGCCAACCGGATCACCCAGAACCAGCAGGGGAGTGGGTCGGTGACTTCCATTCCCCACTTCGTCTCGCTCAGCTTCGCTCAGGCCACCGAGACGGTGCTCTACGTCATGTGCGGCATCATGGCCCTGGCCGCAGTCGTCGCGCTTATCGGCCTGCAGCGTGGCCGCCAGGAAGTGGTGCCCATCGAAGACGGCGCCGTCCCCTCGCCCACCGCCTCCGACTGACCCGCCTCGTACGGAGCGCAGTGCCGCGACACTGCACTGGCGTGCCGTAACCTGACTGTGGCGAACCCGTCGCAGTCCGGACGGTCTTTCTGGAGGAGGCAGGCGTGTCAGACCGGAGCCGTTTCGGACTGCTCATGGCGATACTGGTGGCCGTCGGAACCGTGGCCACAGGCTGCGGCGTGGTGAGCAAGGTCAAGCAGGATGTGCACACCGTCGAGAGCAACAAGTCGACCGTGGACTCGTTCACCCAGAACCTGCAGTCGACCAAGGACACGCCGTTCGAGGCCACGTACATGACGACGGGCAGCTCTCCGGCCACGGTCGTCTACGCCGTAGACCCGCCCAGCGGGGGTCTCGCCTTCCACGAGACCCAGACCGGATCGAGCGCGTCCAATGTCCAGATCATCGTCAACTCGTCCGGCGAGTACGTGTGCAACCAGAGCAGTTCGGGCGGCAGCTGGTCGTGCCAGAAGCTCGGCCAGGCCGACGCCGCGGCCCAGAACAAGATCTTCGACTTCTACACCCCGTCGCATTGGATCGGCTTCCTGAAGGGCGTTTCGCTCGTGGCCGGATTGTCTGGTGACAAGGTCACCACCTCGACCAAGTCGCTCAACGGCTTCGACATGAACTGCATCGACCTCGTCGCCAAGGGGGTCGCAGGGACGAGCACCATCTGCAGCACGTCCCAGGGCATCCTCGGCTACGTCAGCGTGGCGTCGGACTCGACGAGCTTCGAGATCACCAACTTCTCGTCGTCGCCTTCGCCGTCGCTGTTCCAGTTGCCGCCGGGCGCGACCATTACCACCACGACGACACAGTGACCACCTTCATCACCCGCTACGAGACGTCGGGTTCGGGCGTCCGGCTGGCCGTCAAGGATCTCATCGACATGGCGGGGGAGCCGACGACGGCGGGATGCCGCGCCGTGGCGGACCGAGCGGTACCGGCGGCCCGGGACGCGGCATGCCTCGCCGGCGCCCGCAGTGCCGGGGCCCGGATCGTCGGTCGCACGAACCTGCATGAATTGGCCCTCGGTGTGACCGGAGTGAACGAGTGGTACGGGACTCCTGTCAACCCCCTCGATCCCAGCCGTGTCCCCGGCGGCTCGTCGAGCGGTTCGGCGGTCGCAGTGGCCATGGACGAAGCGGACGTGGCGTACGGCAGTGACACCGGTGGTTCCATCCGCATCCCCGCCGCCTGCTGCGGCATCGCCGGACTCAAAACCACGTGGGGCCGCATCCCGCTGCATGGTGTGTGGCCGCTGGCGCCCAGTTTCGACACCGTCGGTCCGCTAGCCCGCACCGTCGAGGGTCTGGTCACGGGGATGCAATTGCTCGAGCCGGGCTTCAGCGTGGCCGGGGTCGATGGGGCTGACCTGACCGTCGGCCGATTGTCCGTTGAGGCGGACCCGGAGATCACCGCCGCGCTCGACCGGGCCCTGGGCGCCGTGGGGTGGGACTGCCGGCAGCTGGCGCTCCCGGAGTGGGATGACGCGACGTTGCAGGCGGGGCTCCTTCTGGTCGTGGAGGCCTGGGATTCGGACGCATCGCTGGTGGCGGAGGACCCTGACGGCATCAGCGACGGCGTGCGGTCCCGCCTGGAACTCGGGGGCTCCTTCGACGAGGGCACCGTCGCCGCGGCGTGGCGCGACCAACGCTCCTGGAAGGAGTCACTCGAGCGTGTCTTTACCGAGGTCGATCTCCTCGTCACCCCGACGCTCAGTATCTTCCCGCCCCATCTCGAGGACGGTGACGATCTCCTTGTATCGCGCTGCACCCTTCCGGTGAATCTGGCAGGGGTTCCGGCTCTGTCGCTCCCGGTGCCGGCGGCGGGTCCGTTGCCGGCCAGCCTGCAGCTGATCGGGCCGGCCCACAGTGAGGCGCAGTTGTTGGCCGCGGCGGCGCTACTCGAAGCCGCGGTCGGTTCGGCCTGACATCGTCAGGTGTGGGCGCGTACCAGACCCATGCCGATCGCAGCCAGGTGGGCGCGTACGGCTTCGGGTGCCACGACCTCGAGACCGTCCGAGAATCCGGCCAGCTGACGCGCCACCATCAACTCGGAATGGGCGCGTAGCTCTACCTCGATCCGACCGTCCGAGCGCGTGAACCCGTTGCCGACCCGGTTTCCGAACATGTACCGCAGGACCTCAACGATCGTCGGTTCGGCTCGGAGCAATACCCGGATCGGTGCGCGCTGCGCATCCACGGTCGTGACGATGGAGCTCCAGGCGTGCGCCAGGTCGAAGTCGTCGGGGCGTACCGCGGGATCCGCCGTGAGTCGCAGGGACCGCACCCGGCTTACCCGGAAGGTCCGCTGTCCGGCTGCGGTCTCGGCCACGAGGTACCACGTGTTGTTCTTCACGACGAGCCCGAGCGGATCCACGGTCCGCGACGAGGGACGCCCGTCCCGTCCCCGGTAGTCCATCTCGACCCGGACTCCCTCAATGACGGCGCGCTGCAACGCGTCGAGGTGGTCAGGCGCAGCCGGCATGCTGTGATCCCATCCGGCAGGGTCGAGCACGACCGCGCTGGCCGCTGCTTCGGCGTGGTCGCGGAAGGTCGCCGGCAGGGCCTGCACGAGCTTGCGCAACGCGGCCCGGACTTCGGGTGTGGCGCCGGAAGGTCCGGCGATCAGGAAGAGCGCCCGCGCCTCGTCGGCGGTCAGGCCGCTGAGGTCCGTCCGCGCCCCGCCGACCAGCTCCCAGCCTCCACCTCGCCCGGGCTTTGAATAGACGGGGATGCCGGCCAGTGAGAGCCCCTCGAGGTCTCGGCGGGCCGTGCGCTCGCTGATCTCGAGCTCCTCGGCCAGCTCGGCCGCGGTGATCCGGCCCTTGGCCTGCAGGATCAGGAGGGCGGCGACGAGCCGATCTGCGCGCACAGGACAAGTTTGCCATGAAAAGTGGCCAATAGATGGCCACTTTAGGAGTGCACCATGGCCATCACCCACAAAGAGCGCCGGGTCGGACCCGGCAGGAACGGAGATGACGCCATGCCCGGACTCGTAGCTCCCCTCGTCGACGAGCGCCAGGTCCTCCTCGGCTTCCTGGGCCAGCAGCGTGATGCCCTGCGCTACGCCGTCCACGGCCTGGACCAGGATCGGGCATCGACGCGCTCGACCGTCAGCGAACTGACGCTGGTCGGCCTCGTCAAGCACGCGGCCTTGGTCGAGCACGCGTGGACCACCTACCTGACCACCGGCGACACCGGCGTCTTCGTGCCCCAGGACGACTGGTCCGACGGATTTCGGCTGGTGGAAGGGGAAACCCTCGAGGATGTCCTCGCCTTGGCCGACGAGCAGGCCCGTCTGACCGAGAAGGTGGTCGGCGCGCTGGAAGACCTCGGCTCCCCTCTGCCCGCCACGACGGACCTGGTGCCGTGGATACCGGCCGGCGTCGTCTGGACGGCCCGCTGGGTCCTGCTGCACCTCATTGAGGAGACGGCCCGGCACGCCGGACACGCAGACATCATCCGTGAGTCCATCGACGGCGCAACCTGCTGGACCCTCATGGCGGCGGCGGAAGGATGGCCGGCCCAGGATTGGGCGTAGAGAGCGGCGTCGGCGGCCATAGGGTGAACGGTCATGCAGATTGACGTGTGGTCGGACTACGCGTGCCCGTGGTGCGCGCTCGGGTTGGCCCGGCTGAGTGTCGCCCTGAGCGATTTCGAGCACGGGAACGACGTGACGGTAGTGCACCGTTCTTTCGAGTTGGACCGGCGCGCCCCCGCCTCGAGCCCCGGCACGGCCGAAGAGGCCGTTGCCCGAAAATACGGCATGCGACCCGAGCAGGTGCGCGCCGGCCACGCGCAGCTGACCGCGCTTGGAGCCGAGGTGGGATTCACCTTCGACTTCGAGCAGGTCCGTCTGGGCAACACGTTCGACGCGCACCGGCTCACCCAGGCCGCTCGCGGTACCGAGTGGGAGGAAGCGTTGGTGCGGCGCCTCTTCGCCGCCCATTTCGGCGAGGGACGCCAGCTCTCTGACCATGACGTCCTGCGGGGAGTGGCCGGGTCCGTCGGGCTGCCCGAAGACATGACCGAGGAAGTGCTCGGAGGCACGGCCTTTGCGAGCGATGTGCGGGCCGACGAGGCCGCCGCCGCAGAGCTCGATGTAACGGGCGTTCCCTACTTCCTCATCGGTGGCGCGTGGCCCGTTCCGGGCGCTCAGGACGTTGAGACGCTGCGCGTCCTGCTGGAACGAGCCTGGTCACGTGTCGACCATTGAGTCGAGGATCTCGTCGACCATCTCGAGCGTCGTGTTGGGGTGGAGGAAGGCGAAGCGGGCCACGGTCTCACCTTCCCATGTCGTCGGTGTGACGAAGCCGATCTGCGCGTTGAGCAGCTCGGCCGACCAGGTCTCGTAGTCGGCCTTGTCCCACCCCGGACGCCGGAAGAGGACGATAGAGAGCCCGGGATCGCGCACCAGCTCCACAGAGGGAGATTCGGACACCCTCTCGGCCGCTCGTTGGGCCATGGCCAGTCCTGCCTCGACGGCCTCGCGGTACGCGTCGAGGCCGTTGACCGCCATGGAGAACCACAGCGGAAGGCCGCGGGCGCGGCGCGTGAGATGGAAGGCGTAGTCGCTCGGGTTCCATTCCTCGGGGTTCTCGCTGTGCAGCACCTCGAGGTACTGCGCATCCTGAGTGTGGACGGCTTTGGCCAGGTTGGGCTGGCGGTAGAGGAGCGCCGCGCAGTCGAAGGGCGCAAAGAGCCACTTGTGGGGATCGACGATGAACGAGTCTGCTCTTTCGAACCCGGCGAATTTGTCCCGCACCGACGGGGCGAAGAGTGCGGCGGCACCGCCGTAAGCGCCGTCGATGTGGAACCAGAGGGAGTGCTCGGCGGCGACGTCGGCCACCCCGGCCAGGTCGTCCACGATGCCGGCGTTGGTCGTCCCCGCCGTGGCGACGACGCCGATGACGTCGGCACGGCGGGGATCCTCGCGCAGCGCAGCTCGGAGAGCAGCGCCCGTCAGGCGATGGTCCTGCGTCGCGACGGTCAGCGTCCCGATACCGAGCACGTGGAGGGCCTTGCCGACGGACGAGTGCGCGTCCTCGCTCAGAGC
The DNA here is from genome assembly GCA_963850185.1 of uncultured Acidimicrobiaceae bacterium. GTDB lineage: Bacteria > Actinomycetota > Acidimicrobiia > Acidimicrobiales > RAAP-2 > Bog-473. The sequence continues at coordinate 167,679 of CAWKKE010000008.1, read as the reverse complement.
AACGAGGGGACGCAGCGGTGCTGCGGCGCGGCGCCTGTGCTCGGCCGTGTCGCGGGCCACCATCAGAGCCGACAGGTTGCCCGCCGATCCACCGGCGACGAAGCAGCCGCCTGCTCCCTCGGGGAAGTCCGCTTGCGCCGCCAGCACCCCGAGGGCTTGGTTCTCGGCCACCACGACGCCAGCCGCTTCGAGCCAGGACGTGCCGTGCAACGACGAGCACGAGACGAACATGTCGAAGAGCAGCGAGGCCTTGGTGGGCGCGGCCGGGATGAACGACAAGAAGCGCGGGCTGTCGCACGAGACGACCGCCGTCGACAGCTTGTCCACGAAGAGTTGAAGCACCTCGGCTGCGTCGTTTCCCCCTGGCCGCATGAGCCCCGCCAATTCGGCGTCGAGCGCCTCGACGAGGCCACCGAAGTCGAGTGCGACCGGATCCATGGACAGCCGTTCTCGGCAGGCCGCCAGAACGAGGTCGGTCATCGCCTCGTCGTAGTGAAACATCTGGCTTGGCATCAGGCCGACGGATCCTCCGGACCTGCAGTCGGTCGATGGGCGGCCCGCCAGACTTCCTCGGCCCGGCTGGCCACTTCGTGGGGCGGGGCGCCCGTCTTGGCGGCAGCCAGCGCCACGTCGTCGAACTCCGGCTTGGCCCGCCCGCTGATGACCTTCATTCGGATCGTGATGCCGTCGACGGTGACCTGACCGACCTCGCGTGCGACCGGCCACCGTTCCACGGCGGTGGCGCGGGTCCCCATGGTTCCGGTTACCCGCTGGATCTCGGCCCGCTGAATCTCGACCAGCGTTACGTCGGTCAGGACGTGGAGAACGTGGCCAGGACGACCCTTCTTCATGGTGACCGGGCTCACCCAGGCATCGAGCGCGCCAGCGTCGAGCGCGCTCGCAATGGCGAGGCCGAGCTGCTCGCCCGTGACGTCGTCGAGGTTCGTCTCGAGCAGCAGTGCGCCCTGCCCGGGCCCGACGGCCGGGCGATCGACACGCTGACCGATCACCACCTGGGTGCAGTTGGGCAGGTCATCCATCTCACCCGAACCTCCGCCGAAACCCGACGCGGTGACCGTCATGCCGGGGAGGGGGCCGAAGTCCGTGGACAGCGCGGCGAGTAACGCAGCCCCGGTCGGTGTCGTGAGTTCGATGGACACGTCGCGTCCGTACGAAGGGATCCCTTCGAGCAGGCGGACCGTGGCCGGCGCCGGATTCGGCAAGCGGCCGTGCGCGCTGCGCACCATTCCCATTCCCGTTGCAACCGCGGAGGCGGATACCTCGTCGACACCGAGCACCTCGAGCGCAGCGGCCGTCCCGACGACGTCGATGATGGCGTCGTGCCCCCCGACCTCGTGGAAGTGGACCTGGTCGATGGGCCGCCGATGAAGGGCGGACTCGACCGAAGCCAACTTGTGGAAGACCGCTTGGGCGCGTGCCGCCACCCGTAGAGGCAGCGCAGCATCTTCGATGAGGGCCGCGATCACCCCGTGGGTGCGCACCACCACGTCATCGCCACCGACGATGGCGCGGGTGCAGGCGATGCCGCCTCGAATGTCGTCCTCGAAGTCGAGGTGCCAACCCGGGAGGGAAAGTCGGTCGAGCAAGGCCCGGACCTCATCGACGTCGGCCCCCGCGTCCACGAGCGATCCCAATGCCATGTCCCCCGCGATGCCGGCGAAGCAGTGGAACCAGGCCAGTGTGGACGACCCCGGACCCGCCTGCGTCACGGGAGGATCCGGGCGATCGCGCAGGCGGCGCCGTAGCCGTTGTCGATGCCAACGACGGTGATGCCGGAGGAGCAGGCCGAGAGCATGGCGAGCAACGCGGTCACACCCTCGAGGGCTGCGCCATACCCGGTGCTCGTGGGCACGGCGACGACGGGAGCTGGCGTGAGGCCGCCCACCACGCTGGCCAGAGCTCCCTCCATGCCGGCAATGACCACCACGGCGTCCGCCAGAGCGAGCGTGTCGAGCTCCGCCAGAAGCCGGTGCAGTCCGGCGACGCCGCAGTCGGTGAGCAGGGTGGGCCCGAAACCAAGGGCCGCCAGGACCGCCATACATTCGGTGGCGACCGGGAGATCGGCCGTTCCAGCCGTGATGACGACGACGGCGCCGTTCCTGGATGGTGCCGCGCGGAAGACCACCGTCGAGAGAGACCCGCTCTCGGCGATGTCGCCCTGGCCGAAGCCGCGCGCCGTCGCCGCTGCGTTGACAGCCTTCACCTGCGTCTCCGTCGCCCGAGTGAGGAGGACCGGACCGTCCGTCTCAGAGAGCAGCTCTTCGACCACGGCGGCACAGTGCTCGGGCGTCTTACCGGGGCCGTAAACGGCCTCGGGTATGCCGAGGCGCAGGTCGCGGTGATGGTCCACCCGGGCAAATCCCAGGTCCGAGTAGGGGAGGCGGCGCAGCTGCCGGACGGCATCGTCAGGCGCGCAGCGTCCGGCGGCGACGTCTTCGATGAGGCTGCGGAGCGTGGAAGCATCCATGAGCTGCTCTATCCTGCCCAACTGTGAACCCGCCTGCGACATCCGTGGCCTATTTCGGCCCCGAGGCCACCTTCACGCAGGAGGCGCTCTTGACCCAGCCCGACCTGGCCGGGGCAGACCTGAGGGCGCTGCCCTCCATCTCGGCCGTCCTCGAGTCCGTCGCTCGGGGCCAGGCGGACCTCGGCTTCGTGCCCATCGAGAACGGAATCGAGGGGACGGTCAGTGCCACCATCGATGGCTTGATTCACGACGTCGACCTGCACATTCAGCGAGAAGTCGTCATGGACATCCACCTTCACCTCATGGCCGGTTCGGGTACCGGGCTCGCCGACATCCATACGGTCTCCTCGTACCCGCACGCACTGGCCCAGTGCCAGAAGTATCTGGCCCGGGCGCTACCCGGGGCCGAACAACGGGCGGCCAACTCCACGGCGGATGCAGCGCGGGTACTGGGCGAGTCCGGGGCAGCGGGAGAAGCGGCCATCGCGCCGAGGCTGGCCGCGGAGCGATACGGCCTGGTGATCGTGGCGGAGGACGTCGAGGACCATCCGGAGAACCAGACCCGGTTCGTCCTCGTGGCCCAGACTCGCGTCCCGCCGGCCACGGGGCACGACAAGACGAGCATCGTCTGTTTCCAGCGGGCCGATCACCCGGGAAGCCTGCACGGCATTCTCGGGCAGTTCGCCGCGCGCAACATCAATCTGACCAAGCTGGAGTCCCGCCCCACAAAGCAGGCGCTCGGCGAGTACTGCTTCGTCATCGACCTGTCGGGCCATGTGGGTGACGAGATCGTCGCGGATTGTCTCCGGGATCTCCATGCCGGCTTGGCCGACGTGAAGTTTCTCGGCTCGTATCCGGCCGCCGGGGATCTCGGCGCGGAACAGCGGCGCCAGGCCGACGCCGCTTGGGAGGCCGCCGACGATTGGCTGCGGGAGATCCGCGGCTGCATCGAGTAGCTCGCCGGGCTTCGCCTGTTGCGCCCAGGACGCTCGCCACCTGGGGCACGACGTGAACGAACGACCGCTGGTACTCTGCGCGTGGGAGGGCACGCAATGCTGCAGACCATCGACGTCGACCAGCACTTGTTCGAGTCGCGGACGACCTGGTCCGAGTACATCGATCCGGCGCAACGGTCCGATGCGTTGTCCATCGCCGACGATGACGCGGGATGGCCCTGGCTCATGTGGCGCGGCAACAGGCTGAGCCCGCTGGAGGTCCCCATCCCGGAGCGCTCGAACCTGATCGGGGAGGACCGCATCCGCCGGCTACGGGGCGAGCGGGCTCCGGCGCCGTTCGAGGAGCTGGTGCCGGACTCCTACCGGCTCGCCGGAGCCGCGCCTGACATCGCTGAATGCGTTCGGCCTCGATGCCGCGGTGCTGTTCCCGAATTACGGCCTCTTGTGGGAACAGCGGTTGGCGTCGGACCGAGGCGCACAACGCGCCAATGCCCGGGCGTACAACCGCTTCGTCGCCGACGTGTGTGGCGAGGGCGAAGACAGGCTCTTTGGGGTTGCCCACGTGCTTTTGCACGATCCGGCTTGGGCGGTTGAGGAGATTCGGCGGGTGCGTGCACAGGGTGTGCGCCTCGCCATGGTCGCGCCGGCTCCCGTCGACGGGAAGCCTCTTTCGCACCCGGACTTTGATGTGGTGTGGGCAGCGTTCAGCGACGAAGGCGTTGCGCCGGTCTTTCACGTCTCGGACTTTGAGAGCCCTTTGCACCCCGCCTGGCGAACCGGTGAGCAGGAGGAGGGTGAGCAACTCTTCGACTCGATCTTCCTTTATCTGGCCCCAGCGGTGGCGCTCGCCAACCTGATCCTGACCGGAGTGCTGGAACGCTTCCCCCGCCTGCGCGTCGGGGTGGTCGAGCTGACGGCAAGCTGGGTGCCGAGCTTTCTCCTCCATATCGACGGGGCATCGGACTTCTACACCCAACGTCACGGCCAGCCGTTTCACAAGTTGTCGGACCGCCCCTCGAACTATTTCCTGCGCCAGGTCCGGGTGGCCGCGTTGCCTTACGAGATGCCGAATCGTCTCGTTCCCAAGGTCGGTGACGATACCTACATGCTCGGAAGCGACTGGCCCCATGCCGAGGGTGTCGCGGACCCGATGGCGCAGGCGCAGCGCGCCGTGGCCGGGTTGGCCGAACCCGCCCGGGCCAACATATTGGGCGCCAACGCCGCCTGGTTGCTGGGGCTGTGACCGTCGACCTGCAGGCGGCGGCAGCGGAGCGCGAGCGTCTACGGGCGCAGTACCTCCGTCACCCAGGAGACCGGCCACGGTCGACGGCTCGCGGCGTCCATCACGTGGCGCTGATCTGTTCGGACGTCGAGCGGACCATTCGCTTCTATCAGGACCTCCTCGGCTTCCCGTTGGTCGAGCTGTTCGAGAACCGGGACTACCAGGGGTCGACCCACCTCTTCTTCGACATCGGCCACGACAACACGCTTGCCTTCTTCGATTTTCCGGGTCTCGGGCTCGGGCCCTATGCCGAGGTGTTGGGCGGACTCCATCATCTCGCCATCTCTGTCGACCAGGCGCAGTGGGACGCGGCGCGTGCCCGCTTGGAGGTAGCCGGAATTCCCACGCAGATCGAAAGCGAGATCTCTTTGTATTTCTCGGATCCAGACGGCGTGCGACTCGAGCTCATCGCTGAAGGTCTGGGCTCTCTGTACGGCACCCCGCTGCACTGATGCCCGTCACCGGCATGGCCAACCTGGCGATCAAGGTCGCCGATCTGGAGGCGGCGTGTTCCTGGTACGAGGCGGCCGGCGCAGCCGTGACCGAACCGGTCGCGTGGGAGAACGGGCGGCGGGCCGACGTGCAGCTCGGGACGCTCTCCCTGACGCTTTTCACGAAGGCCATTTACGAGGACGCGTGTGAGCTGCCGGATGAGGGGTTCCTGCACCCGGCGCTCTTCGTGGATGACCTGGATGCCGAGCTGGCGCGCCACACCGTCCTCTGGGGGCCAAGGATTGTCAGCGGCACATTCGGTACCAGGCGCATTGCCTTCGTCGAGGCCCCGGGACGCATCCGCCTCGAATTCATGGAGCAGATCGAGGATCCTCCAGGCTGACCTGCACTGTGAGAGGCTCGAGCGCGATGCCCGATGACCCTCGGCGCGCACAGACCACACCGGTTCGCCTCGCGCCGGGTGTCCCTTACGCGTACGCGGCGGTGGCCAAGAGCCGGACGATCTTGGTCTTCACCGCCGGAGCGTGTCCCCTCGACGATGCGGGAGCGACGGTGGCGATCGAGGACGTAACGGCCCAGGCCGAGACTGTCATGGCCAATCTCCGCGGCGCGCTGGAGGCGGCGGGGGCGCGGCTCGACGACGTCGTCAAAACCACCGTCTACGTGGCCAGCAGCGATCGCGCCGATCTGGTGGCCGCCTGGCGCGTGGTGCACCGCTGTTTCGGGTCACACGAACCTCCGTCGACCCTGCTCGGAGTCAGTGCCCTCGGCTATCCCGATCAATTGGTCGAAGTGGAGGTCGTTGCCGCTGTGGCCGAACCCGACGAGACCCCGGCGGGTTCTCGGTGACCGAATCGCCCCCACAGTGACAGACTTACTGTCGCAATGAAGGTGCATCTCGTCGACGGGACCTACGAATTGTTCCGACACTTCTTTGGCGCCCCGCCACATCGCAACGCCGACGGCCTGGAGGTAGCCGCGGTAAGAGGTGTGGTGAGTTCCGTTCTGCAACTGCTGGGCGAGGGTGCAACGCACGTCGGCGTGGCGACAGATCACGTCATTGAGTCCTTCCGTAACGATCTGTGGCCCGGCTACAAGACTGGCGAAGGCGTCGATCCCGACCTCTGGTCCCAGGCGTGGCCGCTCGAAGGGGCACTCGCTGCGCTGGGAGTAGTCGTGTGGCCGATGGTCGAACTCGAGGCGGACGACGCCCTAGCGAGCGGTGCCGCGGTGGCCGACGCCGACCAGGCGGTAGACCAAGTCATCATTTGCACTCCTGACAAGGATCTCGGTCAATGCGTACGAGGCACGCGCATTGTGCAGCTCGATCGACGCAAGGACATGCTGATCGATGAAGACGGTGTCACTGCCAAATTCGGGGTCGGCCCGACCTCCATCCCTGACTACCTGGCTCTCGTCGGTGACAGCGCGGACGGATTTCCCGGGCTTGCCGGCTGGGGGTCCAAGTCGGCTGCCGCGGTGTTGGCCCGATGGAAGCACGTTGAGGACATCCCCCCGGACTCCGGTGACTGGGGCGTCACCGTGCGCGGGGCCGCGAAACTGGCGGCGACGTTGCAGGGGGGTCGTGACGACGCACTGTTGTTCAAGGATCTGGCGACGTTGCGGATCGATTCTTCGCTCCTGGGGAAGGTGGACGAGTTGCGCTGGCGGGGTCCAACGGACGAGTTCACCGAGGTCTGCGCCGCCATGGACGCGCCGGGCATTGCCCGGCGGGCCGAAGCGCTTGCCGCTGAGCGCTGACCTATCCCGAGGTTGCCACCGCCGGCACGGCACCGGAAAAACTGAGACGGCGGAGGTAGAGGTCTCGGCTGTTGGGGAATCCCACCGCGCCAGGGAGCCAGGCGTGAAAAGCAATCCAGAAGTTGCCTGCGGTATCGGCGAACACTGACTCGCCTCCGGGACCGGCGATTCCGGATCCGCTCGTCAGGATCGGATTCGGTGAAGCGTCGCTGCAGGGGCCCAGAGGCCCCGCGCAGGTGGCGTCGCCGACCGCATAAGCCGCGCCGTTCCAGTCGTTGCCCGAATAGAAGAGGTAGTAGTGCCCACCCGTGGTGACGAGGTCCGGCGCTTCTACAGTTCCGGCCTCCCATGGCTGGTCTGGCACGAGCAGGGAGGTGGGATTGCTCCCGGGAACGAACGACGTGCCGGACGGGACGAGCGGCTGCGACCAGATCTTCGAAGTGCCCGGACCGCCCGACTTCCACACCAGGTACTGCGTTCCGTTGGTGTCGATGAACGAGGCCGGGTCAATGGACCCTCCGAGAGACTTCTGGCACTCCAACGGTGCTGTCGACGTGTCGTGAAACGGTCCCTGGGGTTGGTTGGACGTTGCCACTGAGATGCACTCGTCGGCCGTTCCTGCCACGTGTGCCGCGTAGTAGAGCACATACGTGCCGCCGATCATTGCGACAGAGGGAGCCCAAGTATTGTCGGGCGTCGCCCAGACGGGGAGGCTCGGCAGAGCATTCCCGATCGCGGTCCAGTGCGAGAGATCGGTGGAATCGATGATCTGGATGCTGCCGGCCACCGAATTCGTGGCATAGGCGAAGTAGGTCTGTCCCACCAGAATGACGGAAGGGTCGGGGAAGTCGAAGGGATAGACCAGTCCGGTTCCCGAGCCACCGGCCAACTGCGTACACGGTCCCGAGACGGCCGAAATGTCCTTGGCTGCTCCGGCATTGTTCATGGCCGCGATCTGATCGAATGCGCCCTTGACGCCGCCGAGACAGGTTTGCAGCGTGTCGATGCCGACACCCTGGACGTAGGCGCCCACGTTGGCGTTTGCCAACGCCGCGTTGGTCGCCGCAAGCTGATTCATCGTCGACGCGATCGAGGTCTGCAGAGAGCCACGCTCGGTTGCCGTGACCGCCTTGGCGGACTGCGCCACCTTCATCTCGTGACGAAGTGTCGCAAGGCGGTTGTTCGCCGTCGGCGAGCGCAGCTTCCTCGTTCTGACTCCGCGTCCGCGCGTTGACATCGGTCCAGACGGCCGCGTCGAGGAGGCCGATGCCGACGATGAGCGCCACGACCACGGCCGTCGACTGGCTCAGACGCCGGTGAAGGCGTCCCGCGCGGTCAGCCACTGGAGGCTTCTGCAGCCGAGCAGCTCGCCGACACCGAGTTCAGCGCCGCAATGGCGCCCGCCTGCTTCCCGACCGCGAGCTCGTTCAGTGCCTGCTCGACGCCCACCAGGCAGGTTTTGAGTGAGCCTGATGAGCAGCGCCTGCTGGCTGACGTGCGCTTTCGCAGCGGCCAGTGAGGTCTGCGCACCCAAGAGTTGCGAGGTGTCCTGGCTGAGCGCGGTGGAGTCGCTACCCACCTGCGTCTTCAGGATGCTGAGGTCTCGGCGGACGTCGTCCAGTTGTGCGCCGGCGTGACGGGCCCGCTTGCAGCGTGACGCCGAGCGCTGTCTGGGCCCGAGCCTCGCGGTCCCGTGCCTGCACCTGATCGGAAATCAGGTAGCCCAGTGCAGCGGCGAGCAGCACGCCGGCGGCGATCCACAGGACCCACCGCTTCCGGCGCGATGTCCTCCGAGGCGCCGGTGGCTCGCTCGAAGGGAGAGCGATGGTCGATCTCGAGCAGGTCCGTCACGCGAGCCGCCCCGTCGGCTCCTTATGCCCTGCGAAAGCGCTCCTTCGTGCCATCTTTTTATCTTTGCATCAGCACGGGGCGCTGCCCGTGCGCGCCGTCAGGCGCCCAGATAGCTCGTCGTCAGCGCCTCTTCCATCTCGGCCGGGGTGCCCCTGTGGGCGATGACGCCTTGCAGGACGACGGCGGCACTGTCAGCGATGGGGAGTGCGGTACGCGCGAACTGCTCGACGAGCAAGATCGAGAGACCAGCTTCGGCCAACTCGCGAACCTTGTCGTAGAGCTGACCGACCACGATCGGGGCCAGCCCCATTGAGAGCTCGTCGAGCAGCAACAGCTTCGGCTCTGTGGCGAAGGCACGCGCCAGGGCGAGCATCTGCTGCTCGCCCCCCGACAGCGTCCCGGCCATCTGCTTCCGCCGCCCGCTGAGCTGGGGGAACTGCGAGAAGGCCACTTCCTCGATTCGCCCCATCGGCACCCCGACCTGGGTCGCCATCAAAAGGTTCTCCCGCACGGTCAGATTGGGAAAGATCCCGCGGCCTTCGGGCACCGTGCAGATGCCATTCCGAGCGCGATCGTCCGCCGACATTGAGGTCACGACGGCACCCTCGAAGAAGCACATCCCCGCTGTTCGGAGACAAGGTGCCGGAGCAAACGTTGAGCATCGTCGTCTTGCCGCCCCCGTTCGGACCCAGCAGTGCCATGACCGACCCGGCCGCGACTTCCAAGGTGACACCGTGCACGACCTCGATTGGGCCGTAGCCAGCTCGGATGTCATGCAGACCCAGTATCGGTGGGACCGCTGGACCCGGCCGGGGACGCGGCGTCGTTCACGGGGCTCCGAGGTAGGCGTTGATGACAGCCGGATCGTCCTTGACCTGGTCGGGAGTGCCACTGGCGATGACCTCGCCGTAGTCGAGGACATGAATGTGTTCACAGGTGCCCATTACCAGGCCGACATCGTGTTCGACCAGGCAGATGGCCAGGTCGCGCTCGTCGACGAGCTGACGCAGCAGACGGCCGAAGGCCTCTGTCTCCTGCTCCGTCTGTCCTGAGGCGGGCTCGTCGAGCAGAAGGACCTTTGGTTGGGTCATGAGGGCGCGCGCGACTTCGACGACCCGCGCGCGACCGGTCGGCAGCTCGCTCACCTCGCGATCGGCCACGTCGCCGAGGCCGACAAGTTCGATGACATGGTCGGTCTCGGCGCCGACGTCGATCCGAGCACGGCGCCCCCACGTGTTGCGGATCTCGCCGGCCACCCGGATGTTGTCCCGTACGGTGAGCGAAGTGAAGAGCTCGAGCCGCTGGTAGGTGCGAGACAGCCCGCGGCGGGCGCGACGGGACGGTCCGGCCTTCGTCACGTCGTGGCCGTCGATCATCACGCGCCCGGATTTGGGCGCCAACAACCCGCTGACGACATTGAACAGCGTCGTCTTGCCCGCCCCGTTGGGCCCGATGAGGCCCGTCACGCCCTTCTCGGCGACGGTGAGCGAGACCTCTGTCAACACCTGGGCCCCACCGAAGGCCACACACACCTCAGAAACCTCAAGGACGGGCATCGACCACACTTTCTGCGACGACTTCCACCGCGACCGGCGCCGGCGCGGGTCGCTCCAGGGCCGGCGACCCGCTCTTGACCGGTCCGAGGAAGGCTTCCGGGTGCACCAGCTGGCCGACAGCGGGAAGGGCAATGGCGATCAGGGCCGTTGCGAACACCAGCCACCAGTTCCCCATCACCTTGGTCAGCACGAGGAGATACGCGACGATCTCGGCCATCACGCCGAGGAGCAGCACGCCCTTGGCCTGCCAGAGTGGCCGGTACCTGTCCACGATTTCGGGCACGGCCCCGCTCGGGTTGCGGCCCAGGCTGACGCCGACCAGGGCGGGCGCCACCAGCGAGAGATTGGCGAGGACGCTCCAGAACCCCCCGCCGCCGTGGTCCGTGCTCAGGTTCGTGAAGGTCGAGGTCAGGGCCTGGAAGGCGGTGCCGGCCAGAATCCCGCCCATGAGTGCACCGGCGACGTTGCCGATTCCTCCGACGACGGTGAGCATCACGAGGGCCAGGCTGATGAAGATGATGAAGGTCGTGTCGCTGACGTTCCCCGTCGCGCTCGACAACAGCACGCCGCCCAGTCCGGCGATGGCCGCCGAGATCATGAACACCGAGAGTTTCAGCTTGATCAGGTTCTGGCCCAACGTGGCGGCGGCGGCCGGGCTGTCCTTCATCGCGGTGAGCCGGCGTCCGTAGTTGCTTCGCCGCAGGGCGATGAGGCCGATGCCGATCAGAATGAAGATGCACGTCGACGTGGTGAGGAACGTCTTCGAGGAGCTGAGATCGATCGGACCGAGCTTGAGCGCCGGGATCTGCAGCGTGCCGTTGGGGAAGATCGAGTAGTGGAGGTGGAAGATGGGCAGGACGTGCGGAGCAATGTCGGCAATGATCATGTCCGAGACGAAGACCCCGAACGCCAGGGTGGCGAGCGCGAGATACAGGCCGCGGAGACGCAGAGCCGGCAGCGCGATGAGGCCGCCCACGACCGCCGTGACGGCCACGCCGAGGAGGAGTCCCCACAGCGTGATCCGCTGGGTGAGTCCCGATCCGGAGAGGCCGACATGGAACACGATGATGGTGGCGATCGCTGCCGAAAGACACCGGTGCCAAGTTGATCTCTCCGGCATATCCGGTGAGGAGGGTCAGCGACAGGGCGATGATGCCGTAGATGATCCCGACAGTGAGCGAACCCATGTCGCCGGAGTTCATGATCTGCTCGAGAGCCAGCACGACGACGAGCAGGATGAGGCCCCACGTCAGGGCCGAGCGGATGGTCGGGACGGTGAATCGCTCTCTGGTGCGCAGAAGCGTCGCCCCTCGCAGCCGGTCCTGTGGCAGCACGATCAGGACTATGAACAACACGATCATCGGGAGTGCGATGCGGAAATTCGATGCCCACTCCCACGACTCGGGGAAGTACCCGAGTACGTAGGTGCTGGCCAAACCGAGGACGAGCGCTCCGGCGAATGTGAGCCAGATGCTCCGGAGCCGGCCGAACATCGCGGCGGCGATGGAGTCCAGCACGAGCAGCGTCAGCACATGGACGTCGAGAGAGCCTCCGCTGATCGGGGTGATGAGGATGCCCGCCAGCGCGGCGAGTGCTCCGCCCAGGGCCCAGGAGAAAGCCGCCAGCCGTTCGGGCCGGCCGCCGTTGAGCTGGAGGAGCGCCGGGTTGTCGACCACGGCTCGCATGGCGACGCCGGTTCGAGTACTCGTGAACAGGAGGCGGATGCCGACTGCAATGAGCACACCGCAGCCCAGGGCAATCGCCTCGTGGTCGGTGACGTAGACACCGAGGAACTTGAACTTTGCCGCGTTGCCGAAGAAGAGCTGGTCGGTGCGCGGCACGCCCGGGTTCCAGATCCACTGCGCCAGCGCGATCAGGCCCAGCATGACGCCGATGGTGACCACGATCTTTGTAACGTCAGCCGTCTCGCGGAGCCCCCGCATGATGACGACGTAGAGGACGATGCCGAGGAGGGGGGCAAGGACGACGAGCACCATAAAGAGCGCGAGGGGCGCGGGCCAGTTCCAGCCGTATCGGAACTGCCAGTAGGTAAATGCGGCCAGCATCGCCATGGCGCCCTGGGCGAAGTTGAAGATGCCCGAGGTCGTGTAGGTGAGGACGAGACCTGAGGCTGCGATCCCGTAGACGGCGCCGGTGACCAGCCCGAGGATCGTGTAGGTGAGTAACAGGTGCATGGCCGGAGCTCCCGTCCCTCAGGTCAGGCGGCAGACGAGCTGATGTTCTGGGTGCTCACCCCTGAGGCTTCAGAACCGAGGACGGTCGCGTATTGGGTTGCGTAACCCTGGGCGTTCAAAGTAGTGCCGATGACTGACCCCGTGTTGGCGATGACGTACTTGGGGGAGCAGTCGAAGGTCCCGAGCTTCTTGGGGTAGGCCTGCACCCACTTCGTCCCGTCGAGCTTCATCAAGAGGCCGCAGTTCGGCGGGATGTTCTTGGCCGGGTTGCCCGAGGCATTGAGACCGCCACCGGTCCAACTCGTCACCTTGGACAGGTGGTTGATCATGCATTGGCGGGTCAGAGTAGAACCGCATGCCTTGGCCTCGGTCGCCCAGAGGAGGAAGGACGAGGTCGCCTGCTCACCCAGCTGCGAGGTCAGGCCCCCGTACTTCTTGACGATCGAGATGTACTGGGAGACAGCGGGGACGACTTTGGCCGCCTCGAGCGGTTCGTAGGACAAGCGGACGTAGACGTTGTTGGCCAGCCCCTCGGTGTTCCATTGTGCGAAGGCGGCTGTGTACGCGCCGGAGTCCATCACCCAGATGGGGTCGTAGCCGATCGTGTTTTCTGCCTCGAAGGCGCCGTAGAGCGTCTGCCCCGGGGTGGCGTCATTGAAGATGATTTGCGCCCCGCAGCTCTGGAGCTTCTGCATGAACGGGGTGTAGTTCGCCTCGCCGTTGTAGTCGATGTTCGCGGTGCAGTTGGGGAGGAACTTCCAGCCGGCCTTCGTGAATGCTTGGACGGCCTTGTTTGTCGAGGACTCCTGGGTGGAAAGGGTGGAGCCGTAGACACCAACCTTCTTGGTCTTGGCACCGAAGAGCTTCTCGGCCTCGTATGCGCTCGACACGGGGCTGGCGTTGGCCGGGTTCGGTGACGCCTGGTACATCTCGTAGGCGTTCGCCACCACAGGAGCAACCGTGAAGCCGGGGACGGCAGCAAGGTTGCAACCGAGGCGTGTCTGTTCCGCGGTGCCGTCGAGTGCAAAGCCTTCGCCGACCAGCATGAAGTCCTGCTTGCACTCCTGTGTCACTACTGAACCGACGTTTGTCACCGCGGCGTTGCCGTAGTCGCCGACGAGCTTGCGCCCGCCGATGCCCCCTTGTGCGTTGCACCACGCGATCATGGCCTTCACTGCGTCGCCCATCTCCTGGTCGAGACCGGGGAGACCGGAGAACCCTCGGTCGTCGCCGTAGGCGATGTTGATGGTGCTGTTGGTGACGCCCGTGTCCGTGGCGCCGGTGTCGTGGCCCTTGCCACAGGGAGACGGGAGTGTCCCGAACGTGGCCGAAGAGGTCGAGGCAGCGCCACCGACCCCTGGCGTGACGAGCACGCCGGCCGCGGTGAGCGTCGTGAGCATCAGCGCTGCCCCCAGGGCCCGTAGGCCGGTGACCCTCTTCATCGTCACACCCCCTGTTGGCGGAACCGGGCCCAGTGGCCCCGTTCCGCATCCCATGAAATCCTAGAACACGTTCCTGTTTCGGCACACTAGCAATTCGGGAGTCGGAAGTCTCTGCGCCAGCTGAGAGCCGAGAGTGGCGCTCACCCTACGAGTGCCCGGCCGACTCGATGTGGTAGCGGGTCGTGTAGTCCTCGAACTCTTTGGCGAGGCCGGGATAGGTCCATCCGAAGTCGGCAGGGTCATAGCGGTGCCTGCCGAAGAGATCTTGGGGCCGATCTTCGAGGAAGGCATGCATGCGCCGGGCATGAAGTGAGCCCACCTCTTCGCCGAAGCCGCTGTACAGCTCACGGACCATGGCGACCGGGTCTGCGATGAGTGCCTCGTAGTGGATGTGCTGGCACCAGCCGGTAGCCGCCTGCTCGTCGAAGGTCATTGCGGAGCGGAGCGCGAAGGCACACTTGCGCTTCCACTCCTCAGCCGTGGGGCGGGGATCCTTCCGGCTGGTCAGGACCCGCTGGCCGGCGTTGGCGAGACTGGCCAACGATGTGACGACCGGTCCAGGATCCCTGTGGGTCCAGATGACCCTGGCGTCGGGGTAGGCGGCGAGCATGGCATCGAGATGCCATAGGTGGTTGGGCGTCTTGAGTATCCAACGTTCGGTCGGCTGGCGCGATTGCAGCGTCTGCAGGGCGAGTCGGTGCACGTCGTACGCCGAAGTCATGTCGGCCTTCTCGAGCCAGCGCGCGTAGCTCGGAACGTGCGCCTGGGTCTCGAGCGCCAAGGCGCGCACGTCGTACATGAAGATCGCCACGCATTCCTCGGCCACGGTGGCGCCGAAGGGGTGCATCGCTTTGAGCGGCGGGTTGAGCTTCATGAGTCCGTCGAGATCCTTGGCCGTGCGGGCGACACGCGGGTCCTCGGCCGCTTCCTCCAGGGTCGCCGGAGGAACGGGGTGCGCGGCCTCCCACTGGAGGAGCGGCCGGGCCACCGGGTCGAGCCCGAGGAGTATGGAGAGCAGGCTGGTTCCTGTCCGGGGCAACCCGACGATGATCCAGGGCCGCTCGATGCGGCCCTCGCGCACCTCTGGATGTTTCTTCGACCAGTCCTGGAGGGCGATGCGATTGGCCAGCGCGCGCGCCAGCATCTTGGAGACGAGGAGGCGTCCGAACGTCGTCAGCTCGGCTTCGTCCTCGCAGGCACGGAGATAGACCTCCAGCGGCTCCCGGTAGGAATCGCTCCCGAAGTCGTCCGAACCGGCCAGCTTGACGGCGGCGGCGGTCACTGACGATGGGCGGAGGGAGGGAAGTTCGGGCCCGAGACGCGCCAGCTGCGCCCCCGTCCAATTCGAGGGCTCGGAGTGGTGGGCTGCGCAGTTCGGAGTCGCGCCACGTGTATTCGACCGTGCTCATCGGTACCCCGTCATTGCACCACGACCACTGTGCGGCCCACCGAACGGCGGGCGGCATGCTCGTCGAGCGCCTGTCCCGCCTCCTCCATGGAGACCCGCCGTCCGACTGCGGGCCGGATTGCTCCGGCTGCGGCCAAGCGCAGGAGATCGGCATGGATCTCGTCGGCCACGTCCCTCCCGAATGGATTGAAGCCGAAGCGCCGCATGCCTGGGTCGACCGAGTTCGCCCAGGCCACCATGACGGCCACGATGTCGATGTTGCCGATGCACGCCATGCGAAGCGGCCGCCCGGTCATGCCGTTGGCATCGTCATCGGCGAACCCCACCGCGAGGTATCGGCCCCCATGCGCCGTGCAGCGCCACGAGCGCTCCACGAAGTCGCCGCCGGTCAGGTCGTAGACCACGTCTGCGCCGGCATCGCCGGTGGCGACCAGCACCGCCTCGACGAAGTCCTCTGCGGTGTGGTCGATCACCAGGTCAGCTCCGAGGGCTGAGCAGAGGGCTCCTTTCTCGGGCCCTCCCGCCACCGCGATGACCCGGGCTCCGACGGCCTTGCCGAGCTGGATCCCCGCGGTGCCCAATCCGCTGGCGGCAGAGTGCACGACCAGTGTCTCGCCGGCTTGGAGGCGCCCTCTTTTGAACAGGGCCAGGTGGGATGTCTGGAAGGACAAGAGGAAGGCGGTGGCCTCGACGTCGTCGAAGTTCGGGGGAGCATCGAACACCGAGATGGCGTCAGCAATCGCATACTCGGCGATGCCGCCGAGGGCGTTCTTGGTGATGGCGACGACCCGCTGGCCCAACCACGACTCGGCGCCTTCCCCGGCGGCGTCGACCACGCCACATACGTCCATGCCGAGCGTGAACGGCGGAGGAGTGGGGACCGAGACCAGCTTGCCCAGGCAGCGGTCGATGTCGTTGAAGTTGAGTGACGCAGCGCTTACCTTCACGCGCACCTCGCCGGGCCCGGGCTCGGGTCGCTCGACGGTCTGCACCAACAAGACTTCGCCTGGTGGCCCGTGGCGAGTCACCTGCACGGCTTTCATGTCTGCCACGCGCCCTCCCCCGAGTTCGTCGGAACCTGGCCACGGCGAGAACGAACTTGGTACTCCCCGTGGCGGTGCGAGGTTACCGCTTTCCCTCCTGGCGATTCCAGGCCGGATGCATTCCGGGAGTTCGGCGAAGGCGGCGGCGCACAGGGTATGCATCGCCCCAGTCGGTCCTTGCGCCGCGACGGTGGTGCCTCATGAATGCCGCGGTCGCCCAGTGGTCTGCGAGACGTCCTCAGCCTTTGTGAGTGCGACGCCTGCGCCAGCCGTCGCCCTGGTCCACAGGGGCGAAGGGCGCGACGTCATGACCCGGCCCTGCGGGCCGAGGATGGTGAGCTCCTCATTGGCGTTGCCCGTCATGGACCACCCGTCCGAATGCACCAAATGGTGGTGGTGGAGGCATTGGAGCACCAGATTGTCCAGGTCGGTGAGCCCGTCGGGCTCCCACGGCACGATGTGGTGGACATTGGCGAAGGTCACGTTCGTACAGCCCGGGAACCGGCAATGTCGATCTCGGCGCATGACCTCCCGACGCTGGGCCCTGGTCGGGAAACGCCTGGCCCGGCCCTCGTACATGGTGTGCCCGACGTCGTCGTCGACCGCGATGGCGATGGTGGCGTCACAGGCGATCCGCTGCACCGTCTCAGAATCGATCAGGCCCACGTGGTCGAGTTCGCCGGCCAGCGCGGTCGCCTGACGCCCGACTCGTTGACCAGAGCATCGATGGGAACGTGGGCCACCACGAAGATACGGGCTTGCCCCTGCCGCTCGAACCCGGGTTCTGCGAACTGATCACCTCCAAGAACCCGTCACAGAGACGCTGGTCCCAGGGGGTCTCGCCGTCAGAAGGAACCTGGCTGGCCCTGCGCTTCGAGCCGGGTCTTGACTTCGGCGTAGGAGTCGGGCGGCAGCTGGGCCGTCATGGTGCGGTGCTGGTCGTTGAAGCGCAGGTAGCGTCGCTCGTGATCATGCTGGGACTCGTTGGCGGCAACTTTGTCGCCGGGCCCCTCCTCTATGGCAGCGCTGCGTCCGCGCCACCTCGTTCAGCTCGGCGACCGAGCACTCTTTGGCCTGGTCGCGCCATTCGCGCGTCGGTCTCAGGGGTGGCCACTTCGGCAAGCGCTCGCACCTTGTCAAAAGTGATGTCCCCGGCGCACAGCGACCCCACCAAGTGAGGGACGTCCCATGCCAACCGGCCGACGTGCACGAGCCCACGGGCGGTTGCAGGCGAGACGCCGTAGCGCTGCACCACCCAGCACTCGGTCGAGGTCGCCCCGTCGTCTCGATAGGACTGGCACCGGTCGACCTCGCCGAGGATGGCGATGATCTCCCCCTGGTCGGCCGCGATCCGACGGAAGGCCCCGTCGAGACGAGCCCGGCGCTCCTCGTTCGACATGGCGGCCACCGCGCCGATGACGTCGGCACCGAGCGACGCCAGGCCGAGAGCAGCGGGTGTGTCGGACATCGGAAAAGAAACGGTCCGTCCTCAGGTCGGGATGTCCCCACACTCCCGACCGATCTCCCTAAGAGGTCAAGAGGTCAAGATGTCCCGAAGGTTCCAGACACGTCGACGCCCAGGTCGGGAATGGGCTGGTCCATCGCGAACCGATAAAGAATCGTTCGCATGTACATCCCGGCGGCTGACGCGTACATCGAGACGCCGATGAGCAGGACAAACCCGAGAACGGCGATCGGCACGCCGATGACGTAGGCGTGCTGTGCGATGCAGACAACACCGATCAAGAACACGAGCAGGGCGCCGAGTGAGAAGCCAAGGAAGAGCAACCCGAAGCGCAGCCCACCCCGGGCGACCGTGCCGAACCGAGCCTTCAGGATCGACGAGGATCGCTTGACTGCCTCTATCGGTCCGACGTTCTCGAAGGCGAGGACGGGGATGACGAGGAAGGTGGCGACGGCCCAGGCCAGGCCTCCCGCGAAGCCGATCAGGCGGCCGACGAGTCCGAGTCGCTGTTCGAGTAACCGGATCGCCGTCCCCACGACGGCCGAAAGAATGGCCCAGCTGAAGATGACTTTGCGACGTCCCCAGGCTTGAGCCAAGGACCCACGAATCGTCGGCGTTCTGCCCTCGATGCGATCCGTGGCTGCGAAGACGAGTGCCACGTTGAAGATCACGGTGGCGGCGGTGGCGACGACCGAGCCACAGGCCAAAGCCACAATGACAGCGATCCCGTTGTGTCCGAGCGCCAGCGCAACCGGTCCGGCGACGATGGCGAATGCGATCACCGCGGTGATTGTCGCCATGACCGGGAGCCAGATCATCTGCCGGTCCTGCCGGAACAGGCGTAGCGACGCGCGCAGGATTGCTTTGCCCGTTGGGTTGCTCCCCGCCATCCGCCCGCCTCTCCCCGGTCAACAAAACTCTTGGGGAGTTATCGTCGCGTCACGGAGCAGGTGTGCGCACAGTTGTGCGTCTCATGACAATTTGGCGGACTCGGTGAGGTGCCTCAGCGCCGACCTGCGTGTGTCGTCGTAGTGATGGATCGCGACGAATCTCTGTGTCCCCGAGCGGAGGGAGTGGGATTTGAACCCACGGAAGCTTGCGCCTCGCAGCTTTTCAAGAGCTGTGCATTCGTCCGCTCTGCCATCCCTCCAGGCGGCTCATGATAGGTGAGCACATTGACGGCGCCTGGCTATGGCCTACGCCCCGGCCCACTCGGCCAGCTCGACGACGACGCCTGGGCCGTCCAGGAACACCAGCTTGCGGTCGTGGTAGTCGAGGACCTCGTTGCGCGGCGTGACTCCGTTCGCAGCCAGGTGTTCCAGCATCGCGGCGAGGTCGTTGACCCGGAAACACACATGGTTGAAGCCAGTCCGGTCGAGCGTGCCCGTCCCGCTGTCGACCTTGATGGGCGGCGCATGGAAGAAGAGCAGCTGAATCTCCTGGTGGACGTCGACGCCTTTGAGCACCAGGGTCACGTGGTCGGACTCCCACCCCGGAATGCCCATGTAGGCCGACACCTGCTCGCCCGACGCCACCACTGCGATGCTCTCCTCGAAACCGAGGAGCCCGAAGAAGCGACGCGCCTCGGGCAGGTCGGTGACCACGATGGTGATGTGATCGAAGCCCTCGGTCCGTGCGCGTCCCTGCCGTCCCTGCCGTCACCATGTCTCGACCACGACCCGGCGTCCCTACTTCGACGGAGACGAAGATGACGCGGTCTGTTCGCGTTGTGCCGCGTCCCGGGCCCGGCTGCGCAACCTGCCCCGCGTCGCCTGGTCGAGCAGCACTTTGCGCAGGCGCACCGCCTTCGGCGTGACTTCGACGCACTCGTCCTCGCTGATGAACTCCAGTGCGTGCTCCAGCGAGAACGTCATGGCGGGCGTCAGCCGCTCGAAATCCTCCGCGGTCGCCGAACGGATGTTGTTCAGCTTCTTCTCCTTGGTCGGGTTGACGTCCATCTCCTCGGCCCGAGCGTTCTCTCCGATGATCATGCCCTCGTAGACCTCCTCGGCCGGGCCGATGATCAGCGTTCCGCGCTCCTGCAGGTTCATCAAGGCGAAGGTTGTCGTCACCCCTCGGCGGTCGGCCACCATCGAGCCGTTGCGCCGGGTCCGCAGGTCGCCGTGCCACGGCTCCCATCCGTCGAACACGTGGTGGAGGATGCCCGTGCCTCGAGTCTCGGTCAGGAACTCGGTGCGGAACCCGATGAGGCCGCGTGCCGGAACCCGGTAATCGAAGCGCACCCAGCCCGTCCCGTGGTTGACCATTTCGGACATGGTGCCCTTGCGGAGCGCCAGCAGTTGCGTGACGACGCCGAGATACTCGTCGGGCACGTCGATGCTCACCCGCTCCACCGGTTCGTACACCTTGCCGTCGATCTCACGGGTGACGACCTGCGGCTTGCCGACCGTCAGCTCGAACCCTTCCCGCCGCATGGTCTCGACGAGGACGGCCAGTTGGAGCTCGCCGCGACCGAGCACCTCCCACATGTCGGGGCGCTCGGTCGTCGCCACCCGTGATGGCCACGTTGCCCACCAGCTCGGCATCGAGGCGGGCCTTGAGCAGCCGGGCGGTCAGCTTCGTGCCGTCTGCCCCGGACAGGGGCGACGTGTTGATGCCGACGGTCATGGCCAGGCTGGGCTCGTCGACCGTGATGGCCGGCAGGGCAACCGGCCGGTCGGGGTCGGCCAATGTCTCGCCGATGGTGACCTCGGCCAACCCCGCGACCGAGACGATCTCGCCCGGGCCGGCAGACTCGGCCGGCACCTGGTCCAAAGCCTCGGTCACGTAGAGCTCGGTGATTTTGACCTTCTCCACGGTGCCGTCGAGGCGGCACCAGGACACCGGGCTGCCCTTCTCCAGCATGCCGTTGTGGATCCGGCAGATGGCCAGGCGGCCGACATAGGGGGAGGCCGAGAGGTTGCAGACCAGAGCCTGCGTCCCGGCGTCGGGGTCGAAGGACGGGGCGGGGACGTGGTCGATGATCGAGCGGAACAGCGGTTCGACGTTCTCGCCCTCGACGCCGGGCTCGGTGCTGACCCAACCCGCTCTGGCGTTGGCGTAGAGGATCGGGAAGTCGATCTGGTCCTCGTCGGCGTCGAGGTCGAGGAACAGCTCCTCCACCTGGTGCACGACCTCGGCGATGCGGGCGTCGGCCCGGTCGACCTTGTTGATCACGAGCACGACGGGGAGCCGGGCCTCCAGCGTCTTGCGCAGGACGAAGCGGGTTTGGGGGAGCGGGCCCTCGGAGGCGTCCACCAGCAGGAGCACGCCGTCGACCATGGTCAGCCCGCGCTCGACCTCCCCGCCGAAGTCGGCGTGCCCTGGCGTGTCGATGATGTTGAACTTCACGCCGCCCCAGCGCACGGCGGTGTTCTTGGCCAGGATGGTGATGCCCTTCTCGCGCTCGAGGTCCCCGGAGTCCATGACGCGGTCGGTGAGCTCCTGGTGGGCGCCGAACGCCCCGGTCTGGCGCAGGAGCGCGTCGACCAGAGTGGTCTTGCCGTGATCGACGTGCGCCACGATGGCGACGTTCCTGATGTCTGCGCGGGTCTCCATGGGGGGACCCCACGATAGATGACCTGGGCGGCTTCCCTTGCAGGCGGTCAGGCGGCCGATCGGAGCGACGTTCCGGCGCCACCCAGGGCCAGCTCCACTGCCTCAGTCCCGAGCGTCAGGACAGCCGGTTCGGGCTCGACCCGGACCAGGTGGCCCGAATCGGGCCACCACCCGACGACGCGGCCCGGGAACGTCGTCCCCACGCAGGCGCAACGCCTCGACCAGGGTCACCAGGGCGAGCTCGGCGCGTACCGAGCCACGACGCGGCCCTGACAGCACGACCAGGTGCGCATTCGCCGAGCGCACGTCGGCGCGCCCGCGGAGCGCCAGCAGTGCTGAATGGGGACTGTCCCACCAGTGGTCGCGGCCCACGACCGGCGTCGATGGGAACGACGACCAGTCGAGGGCGCACCACAGGCGGGTGGCCCAGGTCACTGCCTCGGCGCCGACGGCGGCCCGCCCGGCGGGCGAGAGGCCGTCGATCCAGCGGTCGAGCTGCGTGGCGGAGGAACTGCCCTCCTGCACCCAGCGGGAGGATTCAGCCATCCGGCAGCGCACCGCCTCCAGAGGCGAGCGCGCCGTGCCCGCGAGCAACAGGCGAACGGCGGCCACGCCGATGGATCGCCGCGCCGTGAGCGCGGACCAGGCGAACGGCTGGGCCGCACCCGAGATCGCTGGTCGCGTCGGTGGTGAACGCGGTGCGCACCTCGTGGTCGGTGACGCGGAAGCGGACGGCCCCTGCCCGCCGCACGGCCAGGCCGGCCAGCTTCGACTTTGCGTCTTCGAGGGTGGAGCGCCAGACGGCCGTGGCGGTGGCGTCGACAGCGGGGACGGGCGCCAGGAGCGCGTCCATGAGACGGCCATCCATCATCCGTTCTGCGTGCGTGGATCGGCGGCATGGTCGCGAGCCACGCAGCGATGTGCGACGCCAGTGCCCGCAGGTGCTCCTCGCGTACATCCTCGACGCCGTAGCGGCCGGAGGCGGATTCCAAGAGCGCCAGCCGGAACGGGGGGGTGCCGGTCCGGAGGGTTTCGAGCAAGGACAAGTAATGCAGTGATCGCCGAGCCACCGCCCACGGCCCGCTGGTGGACAGCCCCAGTGCGCAGAGCGATGCGGTCCGCTGCTGCGGGAGTCCCACGACGAGATCGAACACGCCGTGGAGGACGATCCGGCCCCCGGCGAGCGGGATGGCGACGCGGTCGTTGGTCCGCGGCATCCAGCCCGGTGCGAAGCGCGGCACCAACCCGGTCAGGTTGCGGGCGTGGACCGCCAGCGTCTCCGAGAGGGCCGTGCGCGCCGCCGCCGGAAGCGACTCGATCTCCCGCGCCTCGTCCACGTCGCCGTGTGCGCGCAGTGCATCGAGCGCGTCGGCCAACGGTTCCTTGATCTCGCCGGCGTGCACCAGTTGGCGCAACAAGGAGTGCACCAGCCGGGAGAGGACGAGCCGGTCGGTCAGGCCGGCAGCATGGCCATCCCCCCGGCCATAGCCGTCACCGTCGAGCTCGTCGTGCGAGCCCAGCAATTGGCGCGGCCCGAGGAAGAGGGGCGCTGCGTGCTCGCCCCGCGCCGCGACGACGTCGTAGGCGGCGTCCTCCAGCCAGGCCCGCAAACCCGCCGGCCAGGCCGGGATCGAAACGGGGGCGGGCCGCCGCGTCGCCGCGCAGGAGGGCCAGGACCTCGGCCCCGGTGCCACGATCCGGCACGGCATCTGTCCGGAGCAGGGGCCGGGGTGCGACGAGAACCATCGCTGCAGTGTGTCTACGGGGTGTGACATCCCCTCTACCCTGAGAAGGACATGGCATCTGCCCTCCTGCTGGCGTCGGCCGGCAATACCGCCTTCTTCGTGATCTTCGGCATCTTCGTGGTCGCGATGATCGTCCTGGCGGTCATCGTGATCATGTGGGCGGTGCGTCACGACATGGCGGGGCGGCAGGCCTGGCGAGCGCGCCAAGAGGCACGGGCGCGCGGGCAGCAACCGCCACGACCGTCGGACCCGTCCGGAAGAGCATCGTGAGCGACCCCAATCACTTCGAAGCGCCTTCGCCGCCGCCGCTCTCTTTCACCGACCGGGTCCGCGCCAGGTGGTCGCAGCGCCGCCACTTCACCGAGACGGTCGTAACGGTCGTAACGGTCGTAACGGTCGTAACGGTCGTCATCCCCCGCCGAAGCGCACCGCCTTCGTCCTCGCCGGCGGCGGCAGCCGCGGCGCCGTCCAGGTCGGCATGCTCCAGGAGCTCATCGCACGCGGCATACGGGCCGATCGCGTCTTCGGCGTGTCGGTCGGCGCCATCAACGGCGCGTCCTATGCCGGGCAGCCGACGCTTGAGAACGCCGAACGCATGGCCACCATCTGGCGCGCCGGTCAAGGGCACCGACATCTTCCCGCGCGGCACCTTCGACGGCCCGTGGGCGTACCTGCAGAAGCGGGCTTCGGTGCATGCCAATTCCGGGCTGCGAGCCATCATCGAGTCCGGGATCGACTACGAGAACCTGGAGGACGCCACCATCCCGATCGAGGTGGTGACCACGTCGCTCACCGACGGCCGCGAGCGCTGGATCGGCCACGGCCCCGCCGTCGAGGCCATCCTGGCGTCCTCGGCCATCCCGTCGATCTTCCCGCCGGTCACCATCGACGGCGACCTGCTCGTCGATGGTGGCGTGGTCAACAACGTGCCGATCAGCCGGGCGATCGAAACGGGGTGCGACCGTATCTACGTACTGCTCTGCGGGCCTCTGCACTATCACCCTCCGGCGCCGCGCCGACCGCTCGAGGCG
Source organism: uncultured Acidimicrobiaceae bacterium (assembly GCA_963850185.1). Classification (GTDB taxonomy): domain Bacteria; phylum Actinomycetota; class Acidimicrobiia; order Acidimicrobiales; family RAAP-2; genus Bog-473. The sequence continues at coordinate 143,445 of CAWKKE010000008.1, read as the reverse complement.
CAGCTGACGGCGTTCTTCGTCGCCATCCACGCTCGATTCGTCCGCGAGCTCGCCGCTGCTCCCGCCGGGTGTCGAGGTGGTCGTGTTCAGCGGGGGCGGCGAGCCTTCGGGCCAGTACCGCGACTTCTCGGCGACGGGGGCGCTCATCGAGGAGGGGCGGGCCGAGGTGGCCGAGGTACTCGACCGTCACGCCGGCACGTCGCAGGACCTGGCGCCAGCCGTCCTCCCGGCCTCATGAGCGACGAGCCGGAGCGCGGTCGCTACCTCCTCTCCAACGACGCTCCCGAGGCCATGGACCGCTTCACCGCCTTCACCACGCTCTTCGACCCGGCCACCTTCCGGCATCTCGACGGGCTGGGCCTGGCCCCGGGCTGGCGCTGCTGGGAAGTGGGGGCGGGCGGGACCTCGGTGGTGGACCACCTCTCCGAGCGGGTCGGCCCCACCGGGCACGTCCTCGCCACCGACATCAACCTCTCGTGGGCCACCGGAGCCGCCGCCGCAGCCGCAGCGACCGCCGTCGCCGGCGCATCCAACGTCGACATCCTGGAGCACGATGTGGCGACCGGCCCACCCCCCGGCGGCCCGTTCGACCTGGTCCACGCCCGCCTCGTCCTGGTGCACGTCCCCGAGCGCGACGAGGCGCTGGCCACCATGGCCTCCACCCTCCGCCCGGGCGGGGTCCTGCTCGTCGAGGACGCCGACCCGGCGCTGCAGCCGTTGAGCTGCCTCGAGGAGATCGGACCCCCCCAGGAACTGGCCAATCGGATCCGTCGGGGCTTCCGTGCCCTGCTGGCTGAACGCGGCGTGGACCTGGCCTACGGGCGAACCCTGCCGCGCCGGCTCCGGGCCGTCGGCCTCGTCACCGTGGCGGCCGATGCCGCCTTCCCGGTGAGCGATCCCGCCTGCAACCACCTCGAGACTGCGACCATCAACCTGATCCGGGACCAGCTCCTCGACCACGGCATCGCCACGGATGACGAGATCGCCCAGCACCTGGCCAACGTCGCCGCCGGCACCCTGGACCTGGCCCAGCCGCCGATGATCTCTTGTTGGGGCCGCCGCCCGCTCCCGGGCTGACTGCTTCCGGCGGCGATCGCGGCCGCGACGGTCACTACTTCCTGGTGGAATGGGAGGGTGCCCGAGATGTCCTTCCACCCGGCTGTCGCCAGCTGGTTCGCCCGCCGCTTCCCGGCCGGGCCGACGCCGCCGCAGTCGGCGGCCTGGCCGCACATCGCTGCGGGGAGCGACGTCCTGGTGGCCTCGCCCACCGGTTCGGGCAAGACGCTCACGGGGTTCCTGGTCGCCATCGATGCTGCCTACCGCGCCGCCGAGGCGGGATCGTCGGCCCGGGGTTCAACCGAGGTCCTCTACATCTCGCCGCTGCGGGCGCTGGCGGTCGACGTGCACGAGAACCTCCACGTCCCCCTGACCGAAATCCGCGACGAGGCGGCCCGGCTGGGATACCCCGATCCGGGGCTGCGCGTCGCCATCCGCACGGGGGACACGCCGGCGGCCGAACGTGCCGCCATGAAGAAGCAGTCGCCCGACCTCCTCGTCACGACCCCCGAATCCCTCTACCTGCTCCTCACCGCGCCCTCGTCGCGCGCCCTCCTGCGCGGCGTGCGCACGGTGATCGTCGACGAGGTGCACACGCTGGCGCGCGACAAGCGCGGCAGCCACCTGGCGCTGTCCCTGGAGCGGTTGGACGCGCTGGTGCACGAGAGCGGCGGCCGGCTGCAGCGCATCGGCCTCTCGGCCACCCAGCGTCCGCTCGAGCTGGTGGCGCGGCTGCTCTCGGGCGTGCACGACGACCGCCCGCCGACCGTGATCGTCGACTGCGGCCACGCCCGCGACCTCGATGTGGCCATTGAGCTCCCCACGACCGAGCTCGAGGCCGTCATGAGCGGTGGCCAGATGTCGGACATCCTCGACCGCATCGCCGAGCACACGCGCCACCACCGCACCACTTTGATCTTCGTGAACACGCGCAAAATGGCGGAGCGCGTCGCCCATCAGCTGGCCGAGCGGCTGGGCGAGAACGAGTCGGCCGACGGGAACGACGTGGACGCCTCGCTGCTCGTCGCCGCGCATCACGGGAGCCTCTCGGCGGCGCGCCGGCGCATCGTCGAGACGCGCCTGCGCGCCGGTGACCTGCGCGCGCTGGTCGCCACGGCCTCGCTCGAGCTGGGCATCGATGTCGGCCCCGTCGAACTGGTGTGCCAGATCGGCTCGCCGCGGGCCATCGGCACCTTCCTGCAGCGAGTGGGCCGGGCCAACCACCATCGCGACGGCACGCCGGCGGGCCGCCTGTACCCGACCACCCGCGACGAGCTCGTCGAGTGCACGGCACTCCTGGCCGCCGTGCGGGAGGGCCGGCTCGACCTGCTCGAGCCACCGGTGGCCCCGCTCGACGTCCTGACCCAGCAGCTGGTGGCGGAGGTCGCCTCGACCGACGAGCGCGACGTCGAGGCGATGTGGACCATGACCCGGCGGGCGGCCCCCTATGCGGAGCTGTCGCGTCAGGACTTCGACGACGTGGTGGCGCTGGCGAGCTGGGGCATCGAGACCGGACGGGGGCGGCGCGGCGCCCACCTCCACCTCGATGCCGTCAACGGGCGCTTGCGGGCCCGACGCGGCGCGCGGTTGGCCGCGCTCACCGGCGGCGGTGCCATCCCCGAGACCGGCGATTACCGCGTGGTGCTCGACCCGGACGGAGTGACGGTCGGCTCGGTCCACGAGGACTTCGCCGTGGAGGCGACGGCGGGCGACATCTTCCTCTTGGGCACCCACTCGTGGCGGGTGGCCAAGGTGGAGGTGGGCACGGTCCGCGTCCACGACGCCGGCGACCTCCCGCCCACCATCCCGTTCTGGCTCGGTGAGGCGCCGGCCCGCACGGCCGAGCTCTCCGAGGCGGTGAGTGACCTGCGCGCTGCACTGGAGCCGCTGCTCCTGGCGCAGGACGGCCACGGCGCGCGTGCGCTCGTGCGCTCGCGCGCCGGGGTGTCCGCCGAGGTGGCGCAACAGGTCGTCGCCTACTGCGCTGCCGGCCTGGCCGCGCTGGGTCACCTGCCGACGCGCGACCGGCTGGTCGTCGAGCGCTGCTTCGACGAGAGCGAGGGCTCGCAGCTCATCATCCATGCCCCGTTCGGCGGCCGCATCAACCGGGCGCTGGGCCTGGCGCTGCGCAAGCGCTTCTGCGTCTCTTTCGACTTCGAGCTCCAGGCGGCGGCGGACGACGACACGGTGGTCCTCTCACTCGGGCCGCAGCACAGCTTCCCGCTCACCAAGGTGCAGTCGATGTTGAGCAGCGCCAAGGCGCCAGAGGTGCTGACCCAGGCGGTGCTGCTCCATCCCATGCTCGGCGCGCGCTGGCGCTGGAACCTCAACCGTGCCCTGGTGCTGCCCCGCATGAACGGGGGCAAACGGCGCCCCATCCACCTGCAGCGCATGGAGGCCGACGATCTTCTCGCCGCCGTCTGGCCCGGCCTTGCCGCCTGCCAGGAGAACGCACCGCCCGGGCCCGTCGGTGTGCCCGACCATGTGCTGGCCCGCCAGACGGTGCACGACTGCCTCCACGAGGGACTCTCCGTCGAAGGGTTGGTCGACTTGTGGGCCCGGGTGGAAACGGGCGCCATCGAAGTGCACACGGTTGAATCGTCGGAGCCCTCTCCCTTCTCCCATGCCATTTTGAGCGGACGACCCTTCACCTATCTCGACGACGCGCCGCTCGAGGAGCGTCGCACGCGGGCCTTGTCCCTGCGGCGCGGCCTGGGCGAGCTCGGTCCCGATGGTCTGCCCGTCCCGGCGTCGGAACTGGCCGCGCTCGATCCCGAGGCCGTGGGCATGGTGCTCGACCAGGTCCGTCCCCGGCTGCGCAACGCCGACGAACTGCACGACCTCCTCCTCTCGCTCGTCGCGGCGCGACCGCACGCGGAATGGGCCCGGTGGTTCGAGGCGCTGGCGGCCGATGGCCGGGCCGGCCTGGTCGAAGGCTGCTGGGTGGCCACGGAGCGCCGCGAGCCGGCGCTGGCGCTGGCCGACGACGACGAGGCCGCGGCGGCGTGCCTCGCCGGTCACCTGCAACTGGCCGGCCCGGTGACCGTCGAACAGCTGGTGGCGGACGCGGAACTGCCGTCGGGCGCACCGATGGGGGCGCCACTGTCGCCGGCCCGGGCCCGCACCGCCCTGGCCCGCCTGGAAGGCAAGGGATCCGCCATCGAGCTGCCCGATGGCCGCTGGTGCGCGCGCAATCTCCTGGTGCGGCTGCACGGCGCCAGTCGCAGCCGGCGGCGGGGCATGGTCGACCCCGTGCCGATCGCCGAGTACGTGCGCTTCCTCACGCACTGGCAGCACGCAACGCCCGACAGCCGCCTGGAGGGTCGGGCCGGACTGCTCGAAGTCCTCGAGCAGCTGCAGGGGATCGAGGCACCCGCAGCGGAGTGGGAGGCGCAGATCCTCCCGGCCCGCGTGAGCGGGTACGACTCCCGTTGGCTCGACGAGCTCTGCTTGTCCGGCGAAATCGTGTGGGGGCGCCTGACGCCGCGGGCCGAACGGACGGGACGCAGCGGCACGCCCTCGCCGTCCACGCCGCTTGCCTTCGTGCTGCGCGACGACCTCGAAGACATGCTGCGTGCCGTGCGCGCCGGTGCGCTCGCGCCAGAGCCCGAAGTCGGCGCGGCGGCCGACGTGCTGGTGTCGCTCCGGGTACGCGGGGCCTGCTTTCGCCCGGAGCTGGCGCCGCTGACCGGCCGGCTCCCCGCCGAGGTGGACGAGGGCCTGTGGGATCTGGTGGCGCGGGGCCTGGTCACCGCGGATGCCTTCTCGGCGGTGCGAGCCCTGCTCTCGCCCCGCGACCGCTGGCGCACCCGCACGGTCCGCCGTCCGACTGGGCGCCTGGCGCGACGGCGCGCGCCGGTGGGGACCGGGACCGGCGAGGGCCGCTGGTCACTGTTGCCGGGGCCCGAGGTCCTCGGGGTGCCGGCTGTCGACGACGGCGTCCTCCTGCCCGGGAACGAGGCGCTGGCCGAGACCGTGGCACAGCAGCTGCTGGTGCGCTGGGGCATCGTCGCCTGGGAGATCTGGGGCCGGGAGTCGTTCAAGGTGCCGTGGCGCGAGGTCGTCTGGGCTCTCCGCCGCCTGGAGGCGCGCGGGCTCGTCCTCGGGGGTCGGTTCGTCGCGGGGCTCTCGGGCGAGCAGTACGCGCTGCCCGAGGCGTTCGACGCGCTGCAATCCACGCACCGCCGCGGTGCGAGCGGGGAACAGGTGGTCGTGGCCGGGGCGGACCCGCTGAACATGACCGGTTCCATCCTCGGAGGGTCCCGCGTGCCGACCCGACGCAACCAGCGCGTGGTGTACCGCGACGGCATCGTCGTCGATCAGCTCGAGGCCGGCTGACGGGGTGACGCCCAACCGGACCATCGACCTCAACGCCGACGTCGGCGAGGCGGCCGATGCGGCCGGACTGGAGGTGGAGCGGACGCTGCTGGGACTGGTGAGCTCCGTGCACGTCGCCTGCGGCGGCCACGCAGGCGACGACGACTCCATGCGGGCCACCGTGGCGGCCGCGTTGGAGCAGGCAGTCGAGGTCGGCGCCCATCCCTCCTACCCCGATCGCCCCGGCTTCGGCCGCCAGCCCATGGACATCGACCGCGCCGAGCTCGGCGCGTCCTTGTCCGAACAGGTCACGGCGCTCGACCGCATCTGCCGGGCGGCGGGCACGACCCTCCGATCGGTGAAGGCCCACGGGGCGCTCTACGAAGAGGTAGCGAAGGGGGGCGCGGTCTACGAGACCTTCCGTGACGCCGTGCGCAGCAGCGCCGGCGAGGATGTGGCCCTGGTGCTGCCCTCGGGCTGCCGCGCCCTGGCGATGGTGCTCCGTGACGGCATGACCGCCCGCGAGGAGGGTTTCTGTGACCGGGCCTACCGACCCGACGGCGGGCTGGTCAACCGGCGAGAGGCGGGCGCGGTGCTCACGGACCCAGGGGCGGCGGCGGCCCAGGCACTGACCCTCGCCCGCGGCGCGGTGGTCGCTTCCGACGGCTCCGTGTTGACCTTGTGGGTTGACACGCTGTGCATCCACGGGGACTCCCCCGGCGCGGTGGCCACCGCCACGGCGGTCCGCACCGCCATGGCCGACGTGGGGATCAAGGTGATGGCGCCGGCACGTGGGTGACCAATCCATCCCCGTCGGGACGATGCGGCGCCTCGGTGACCGCGCCCTCCTGGTCGGGGTCACCGACGCCGCGGCGGCCCGCGAGCTGGCGAGGAGCCTGACGGCGTTGCTGGCGGGCGAGGCCGAGGTGGTGGGCGGCTCGGCGACCGTGATGATCCACGCCAGCGATCCCGACACGGAGCTGTCGTCGCTCGAGGCCGTGGCAGAAGAGGCACGCACCGCGCTCGGTGCGTCGCGGCCGCTCCGCTGCGCCGGCCGGCCCGGGCCGTCTCGTCACCGTGCCGTGTCGATTCGACGGGCCGGACCTCGAAGAGGTGGCTACGCTCGCCGGCTGCCGGCCCGAGGACGTGGTGAAACTGCTCACCGGCGGGCCGTTGACGGCCGCCGTGGTGGGGTTCTCGCCCGGCTTCGCCTACCTCGAGGGACTCCCGAGCCCGCTGGACCGGGTGCCGCGGCGGCCGCGGCCGCGCCCTGTCGTCCCGCCGGGGTCCGTCGCCATCGCCAATCGCCACGCCGCCGTCTATCCGACCGCGTCGCCCGGCGGCTGGCATCTGATCGGGCGCACCGGATTTCCCTTCTTCTCGGCCTTGGCCCCTCCCTACGCAGCGCTGGCGCCGGGCGATCAGGTCCGCTTCACCGTGGCCGGCGCCGACGATCCCGTCGAGCCCGAGCCCGTCGCAGCCCCGATGTGGTCCTTGCCGGGGGACGCCCGCGCCGTCTTCGAGGTCGTCGTACCCGGGCTGCGGGCGGTCCTCCAGGACGGCGGGCGTCGCTCGGTCGCCGCGGTGGGTGTGCCCGGTGCCGGGCCGGCCGACCCGGTGTCGTTCGACCTGGCCAACCGATTGGCAGGGAACGCGCACGGAGCGGGGGCAGTCGAGCTCACGGGGGGCGGGACCAGGTTGCGCTGCCTCGACGGGTGCCACGTGGCCGTGGTGGGCGCCGCACCCGAGATCCGTGTCAACGGGACGCCGGCCCCGGCCGGACAGCTGCTGCCGTTGGCCGCGGGCCAGGTCCTCGAGGTCGGCCGCCAGCACGGCGGATGCCGCAGCTACGTGACCGTGGCCGGCGGCTTCCTCGGGCCGGAGTGGTTCGGGAGTTGCGCCAGCGACGAACTGACTGGGCTCGGGCCCGGTCCGCTCGCGGTGCGCGACGTCCTGTACGCCGGTGCGTGGACGCCACCGCTTGGCGATCACGTCGCGGCGGGCTGTGTCACCGACGTCGACACCTCGTCGCCCGTCGGGTTGCGCGTCGTCCAGGGACCGCATGCCGGGCTGTTCGACGACGACGCGCTGACACGTCTCGCGGCGGTGGTCTTCGTGGTGGAGGCGGCATCGAACCGGGTCGGGATCCGCTTGCGGGCCGAGGTAGGTGCGCTGAGACTCCGGAGCGAGAGCGGAGGCGGAACGCTCGACTCGCAGGGGGTGGTGACCGGCGCCGTGCAGGTGCCACCTGACGGCGATCCGGTCGTACTGCTGCCGGACCACGCCACGCTCGGTGGCTACCCGGTGTTGGCGGTGGTCGCCTCGGTCGACCTCGGGCTGCTCGGCCAGTGCGGACCTGGGACCCGCGTCCGTCTGGTACCCGTGGCTTCGAGTGAGGCCGAGGACAGCGCGGCGAACGAGGCGCCGGGAGCTGGCGCGCGCCGTGGCCGGCACCTATCCACTGGCGGTCGACTGACGATCAGAGCAGCAGCTTCACGGCCGTCCCCACGGCGACGACGATGACCACCACGCGCAGCGCGGGCGCCGGGAGGGCGAGGGCGAGCCGGGCGCCGGCGTAGCCGCCGACGAGGCTGCCCGCGGCCAAGAGCCCGACCGCCTCCCACGCGAGTCCACCGTGAATGAGGAAGACGACAGCGGCGATGCCGTTGACGATCATCGACAGCACGGTGCGTAGCCCGCTGGTGTGGGCGAGGGTCAAGGGAAGGGCCAAGCCCAGGATGGCGAGGAACATGACGCCCATGGCAGCGCCGAAGTAGCCCCCGTAGACCGACGCCGCGAAGACCCCCCCCACGAGGAGCACGGGCCGGGTGCGGGGGTGGGCCGAGCCCCGGTCCAGGGCTTTGCGCAGCACCGGCTGGGCGGCGAACAGGGCGCCCGCCCCCAGGACGAGCCAGGGCACGACGTCGTCGAATGTGGCGGAGGAGGTGGTGAGGAGGAGAAGGGCCCCGGCCGTCCCGCCTGCCAGAGCCACCGGGGTAAGGCGCAGGAGGCGGTGGGACTGGTCGCCGATCTCGCGCCGGAAGCCGGCCGCCGAGGCCACGTAGCCCGGCCAGATCCCGATGGTGTTGGTGATGTTCGCCGTCAGTGCGGGGTAGCCGAGCCCGAGGAGGATCGGGAACGAAATCAGGCTGCCTCCGCCCGCCACGCCGTTGAAGATGCCGGCACCCAGCCCACCCAGCAGGAGGACCACGACGTGGGACGCGGGCATGCACGAACAGTACGGGACGTCCGGAGTGCTCCCACTGACCGGCTGCCGCGTGCCCGGAGCAGGCACCGGGGGCGTGACAACGGGAATTGTGCGCAGGTGCGCGCAAGGTTCGCGCCGGCGCCCCGTTTCATGAACGAAGGCAGAGGAGCCCTCCGCAGATGCGGAGGGAACGCGAGGGGCAGCTCATGAGGGGTCGGATCAGGATCGCCGCGGTAGGGCCGGGGGCCACTGCGCTGTCGTCTGATGCCGGAGCAGCATCGCCGTGCGTGCTCGCCCGCTCGCGTCGTTCGACCAACTTCCGCCGAGGTGGCTCATGAGCCATTCGGCGGACCGCCACCGGGCCCGGCCTTCGGGACCTCCTCCGTTCCCCCTCCGGTCTCGGGGGCCGGCCCGGCGGCGGCCACAGCAGCACACGACCGAGGAATGCCGTCGGCCCGGTCGGAAGTGGAGAGACGGCTGCAGCGGGAACCGGTGCTGCGAACTGCTCGGGACGGGGTGGCGGAACCCCGTTCCGAGCAGGTGCGGCCGGGCCCGCCGATAGCCTGCGGGAGTGGCGGCCGGGTCGCCCGCGCCAACGCCGAACCGGACAGGAGGTCCCATGGTCAGGCTCACCTGCCTGCTGCGCCGCAAGGACGGTCTCACGCCAGCCGAGTTCCATGCGTACTGGCAGGACGTGCACGGCCCGCTGATCAAGTCGAGCAAGAGCGGCAGCCATGTGGTGCGCTACGAGCAGCACCCGCGCCCGCTCAATGACTACAGCGGCGACGACGATGCCGGCTTCGACGGCGTCACGGTGCAGTGGTTCGAGGACATGGACGCCTACCGGGCCCACATGACGGAGCCGGACTTCCCCGACATCTGGACCGACATCGGGAACTTCCTCGACACCGACCAGTTGCACTTCATCGTCACCGAGCATCCCCGCGTCGTCATGGGCGACGACGCGGGCTCATTCCCCTTGGCCTGACTGCGGGGCCGGGGCCAGGGACGTGAGCCCCGGCGCCAGAGCAGGATGGGCCGCAGGACCCGCCGCGGGTCCAGTGGCAGGTGTCGGCTCGGTCTCGGATGGCGGTTGGGGCACGGCGCGCAGGGTGGCCCGGGCCGGCGGGCGGGCCGCCTCCGCCTCGGCCCGGCGGCGCTCCATGAGATCGCGCAGCTCGCGCCACGCCCGCCCCTCGGTCCGGGGCAGCTCGTCGGGCAGTCGCTTGAGGAGCCGCTGCACCCGCCGCCGGTGCTGTTCGGCGATACCGCCCATCGTGAACACCGTGGCGGCAGCGAGATGGGCGTCCCCTGTGGCCAGGTCGGCCAGTTGGAGCGAAGCCACCTCGGCATCCTGCATTTCTCCGAGCTCGTCCTGCAGCATGGTGAGCTCGCGCACGAAGCGGGAGGTCTTCCCGCCGTACACGTCGCTGCTGAACTCGAGGGCGTAGCGCAAGCGCTTGCACCGGATCCGCAACGCGTGGAAGTCCGTGACGACGCCCGAATGTTCGGCCTTCTTGGCCGCCTTGCGGACCTTGTGGTGACGCCGCAGCACCAGCTCTGGCAAGCCGATCTCGGCGGGCACCCTGGTGGCCAGCGATCGCCGGGCCGGTCCCTGCTGGGCCATGGTGGTCAACCCTTTGGCCAGGCGGTCCCAGCGGACCGAATCGAGCCCGTTCAACATGTCGGTGCGGGCCACCCCCCGCTCGCGCTCGAGGAGCGCCTCCAGTTCGACCAGCGGGTCGTGGCCGTCCGCTGTGGTGTGGACGCCGGCGGCCGACAAGCCCGCCAGGCCCTCCAGCTGCACATCGAGGTCGCGCACGGATCCGAGGAGCCTGGCCAGCCAGCCGAGCTCCTCGCGGAACACTTGGGCCCGGACCGGCAGCACGGCCTCGAACATCGAGAGGGCGGCGCGCAGACGGCGCGTCGCCACGCGCATGTCGTGCAGCTCCTCGGGATCCTCGCCGAGTCGCGTCCCCGGTTCCTTGGCCTGCACCACGGCGAGCTGCCGCCGCAGTACGGCGAAGGCGACATCCCCCATGGTGGACTCGGCGGAGACGTCGGTCGGCCCGAGGTCGGGCGTCCCGGGGATCTCCTCCCCGAGAGCCAGGAGGCCTGCTTCGAACTTGGAGAGGTGCGCCGGTTGGAGCCCGCAGGACCTGCGCAGTTGCTCCACGATCGGCTCCAGCGCGTCGAGCCATTCAGGGTGGACCTCGACCTCGACGCGCCGAAGCTGCATGGGGCGCTGCCCGGTGCCGACGACGATCATCGTGTCGTCGAGCGCGATCTCCGCCACGTCGGCACCACCGACCCGCAGCGCGAAGGGGCGGCGTCGAGTGCGCACCTGGAGCACTTCGTGCAGCCGGCGGGAACCGACGATGGCGCGCAGTCGGCGCCCGACCGGACCGTCGTCCCCGAGCCCGGCCAATCCGGACGGGGGGAGGACCTCGGTGACCTCCAGACGCTGACGCAGGCCGCTTCCCTCCGCTGGACGACTGTCCTTGAGCGTGACTTCGTCGTGGCGGCCGCGGCGTCGGGTGCGGACGACGAAGCCGGCGCGGGCAATGCGCCAGTCGTCACAGTCGAGATAGGAGTCGACGAGCCGCCGCGGCGGTCGAGCGAGCGCGGTCACGGTCCCTCCGTCGCGCGTCTCGATGGCGAGAGTCGGGAGGGTGGCCAGCCAGCGCTCGACCGGCCGCAGATCGAGGGCGTCGAACTGCCATTCGATCTCGACGGGATCGTCCCCGCCCGGCCCGTCTGCCTTGGAATCTGACATCGAGCTCACGCTACTGCGGCTTCTCGGCCCGCTTCCGGAACACGATTGCCGCGGTTGGGGGCGAGCGCGACGGTAACGTTCGACCCAGTGGCGCGACGAACAATGACGGCTGAGCCCCCCCCTCAAACAGCTGTGGTCCAGGCGGCTGGCGGACTGGTCGTTCGCCGGCTGAGCGGGCTCCTCCAGATCGTTGTCGTGCACCGGCCGGTACAACATGACTGGTCGTTCCCCAAGGGAAAGCTCGAGGCAGGGGAGACGCTCGAGATGGCTGCGCTGCGCGAAGTGGCAGAAGAGACGGGCATGACCTGCGACCTCCTCCGATTCATCGGACACACCGAATATGTCGACCGCAAAGGCCGGCCCAAGGCGGTGGCCTACTGGATCATGGCGGCAGAAGCAGGGTCGTTCCGCCCCAACGAGGAGGTCGACGAGCTGCGCTGGCTGAGCCTCGAGGAGGCCGCTCGTTTGCTGTCGTATCCGCGGGACAGGGAGCTGGTCGCGGTCCTGATGGCTGCTGACCAGGTCGAACCCGTCATCTAAACGCATCGACATTTTTCTGAAATTCCGTGTTTACGGGCCTCAGGATCGGGAATAATGGATCCAGCGATCTACCGCCTGATCGCACTGCCGGCGTGCGTGCCCCAGTCGAAAGCTCCAGGACCTATCGCCAAGGGCCCTGTGACAGCGCTTTGCGTGAATCGACTGGGGCACCGTCGGCGCTTCTTGTTTCCAGAGGTCGTTTCGATGGGCATTTCCCCTGGTCAGACGACCAGGACGGCGGCGCCGTTCACACGGTCGGCGCGTAGGTCACGCAGCGCGTCATCGGCTCGGTCCATCGGGTAGGGGACCGTCGAGACTCGAATCCGGATCCGGGCGGCCTCGGCCAGGAACTCCTCCCCGTCGTGCCGGGTATTGGCGGTCACGCTCCGCAGGGTCCGCTCCTCGAACAGGTCACGCCCGTAGTTCAGAGCAGGGATGTCGCTCAGGTAGATGCCGGCGATGGCGAGCGTCCCGCCGCGGTCCAGGGCCGCCAGGGCGGGCGGGACGAGGGTGCCTACCGGTGCGAACAGGATGGCGGAGTCCAGCGGTTCGGGTGGCGCGGCGTCAGCGTCGCCCACGCTGGTGGCGCCGAGTTCCAGGGCGAGCTGTTGGGCCTCCCGTGAGCGGGTCATGACGTGGACGCGGGCACCGCGGGCCATCGCCACCTGAGCGATGAGGTGGGCCGAGCCCCCGAACCCGTAGATCCCGAGGCGGCCTCCCTCGGGAAGGTCCGCCTGCGCCAGGGCCCGGTAGCCGATGATCCCGGCACAGAGGAGCGGCGCCACCTCCACCTCGTCGAACTCTTCGGGGAGCGCGTAGGCGTAGTCCTGGTCCACCACGAGGGAGTCGGCGTAGCCACCGTCGACGTCCCAGCCGGTGAAGCGTGGCCGGAGGCACAGGTTCTCGCGGCCCGACAAGCAGAATTGGCAGATGCCGCAGGTGTGGGCCAGCCAGGGCACTCCGATGCGGTCACCCTCCCGCCACCGCGTGACGCCAGGGCCCAGCAGCTCGACCACCCCGACGACCTCGTGCCCCGGCGTGACCCGCGGCCGGCGGGGGACCAAATCGCCCTCCGTGAGGTGCAGGTCGGTCCGGCAGACGCCGCACGTCCGCACGCGCACACGGACCTGGCCGGGCCCCGGTTCGGGGACGGGCCTCTCCACTCGCACCAACGGATGCACGCTGCCGTCTACTGGGCCGGGCCGCTCGACCACCCATGCCTGCATACCGGCAAGCGTAGGGGGACGCGGGCAGGGCGGCCCCGTACCATGGGCTCGGAAGAGGAGAGCCATGCGGGTCAGGTCGTGCGGTCGATTGCGGGCTCAGGCGTGACGGCGCTCGTCGTCGCCGGCCCATCGGGGCTTGTGGAGCATGACGGTGGTCCCCGCCATCCCGAACGACCGGACCGCATCGCGGCCGTCATGGACGGTGTGCGTGCACTGGGACCCGAGCACGAGGTCCTGTCGCCGGCTTTCGCCGAGGCGTCCCTGGAAGCGCTGGCGCGCGTCCATGATCCGGCCTATCTCGCCGGCCTCGAGTCCTTCTGCGCGGAGGGGGGCGGGGACATTGACGCCGACACGTACGCGCGGTCGGACTCGTGGACGGCGGCACGGCGCGCTGCGGGGGCGGGGCTGGCCGCCCTGCAGGCACTCGAGCAGCGTGGCGATGGCGTCGCTTTTGTCCCTGTCCGCCCACCCGGCCATCACGCCACCGCCGACCGGGCCATGGGTTTCTGTCTCGTCAACAACGTCGCCGTCGCGGCGGCCTCGCGCACGGCCCTCGGCGAGCGGGTCCTTATCGTCGACTGGGACGTTCACCACGGGAACGGCACCCAGGACATCTTCTGGGACGATCCCGACGTGCTCTACGTCTCGACCCATCAACACCCCCTCTACCCCGGGACGGGTCGTCCCGACGAGGTCGGGGGACCAGGCGCACCCGGTCTGACCCTCAACCTGCCTTTGCCACCGGGGGCGACGGGCGATGTGTTGCGGGCAGCCCTCGACCAGGAGGCGCGCGCCAGCATCGAGGAGTTCGCGCCGGACTGGGTCCTCGTCTCCTGTGGATTCGACGCCCACCGGGACGACCCGCTCAGCGACCTACAGCTGTCGAGCGGGGACTTCGCAGAACTCGCGCGCATCGTGCGTGCGTTCGCACCACGTCCGGGTCGTCTGGCCCTGTTTCTCGAAGGTGGGTATCACCATGCGGCGCTGGCAACGTCCGTCGAGGCGACGCTGCGTGCGCTGGTCGGTGGGCGCGGCGCCACCGGCACGCCGACCCGCGGCGGACCCGGGCTCCATCAGCTCCGGGTCGACAGAACGGCACGCCAGCGCGCCATTCAGGGGGCGGCCGGCTCGGTCTAGCCGGGCACGCGGTGCACGAGCACCGGGCAGTGCGCATTGGTCACGCAATACTCGCTGACCGAGCCGATGAGCATGCCGACGAATTCGCCGTGACCACGGCTCCCGACGACGAGCAGATCGGCATCCTTCGCGGCCTCGACGAGCACCGGCGCCGGATGGCCGCTGATCAGCCGGCCCTCCACCTTCAGGCTGGGCTGCTCCGACTGTGCTCCCTCGATTGCGGCGTCGAGGGCCTTTCGGGTCTCCGCCTCGGGATCGAAATCGTCGGGGATCGGCACGGCCCAGCCGTAGCTGGACGGCCATTCCCACGTCATCACGACCTCGAGGGTGCTGTCGGTGAGGACGGCCTGCCGGGCCGCCCAGGAGAGAGCGTGCAGGGAGGGGGCTGCGCCGTCGAAGCCGGCGACGATCCTGCCCGTGTCCGATGATGGTTCCGCGGTCATTGCTCAGCACCTTCCATCCTGGGGTTCGGGCTCGGCCACGGTCCTGTGCCGGGCGCGATGTGCGCCGCAAAGGGGACCGCACCGAGGCGAGCTTATCGAGACGAAGCGGGGTTTCTCCCCGCCTGTAGCGGGCCTCGGGTCGGAATGCGAAGATGGCGGCGTGGCACTGGGCGTGTTCCTCGTCGACGACCATGAGGTTGTCCGGACGGGCCTGCGCGCCCTGCTCGAAGCGGATCAGGACATTGACGTGGTGGGCGAGGCGGGTACGGTCGCAGATGCCCTCGCCCGCATTCCTGCGGCAAGGCCTGACGTGGCCATTCTCGACGTCCGACTGCCCGACGGCAGCGGCGTCGAGGTGTGCCGTGAGATCCGGGCGACCATGCCCGAGACCGCCTGCGTGATGCTGACGTCCTACGCCGATGACGAGGCACTGATCGCCTCGATCATGGCGGGGGCCGCGGGGTACGTCCTGAAGCAGGTGGGCAGCCTGGATCTGATCGACACGATCCGCTGCGCCGGCGCGGGGCAGTCGCTGCTCGATCCCGCCTTGACCGAGCGCGTGCTGGACCGGCTGCGCCAAGGCCCGAAGCTGGACCCGCGGCTGGCCAGCCTCACCCCGCAAGAGCGCCGGATCCTCGACCTCATTGCAGAGGGGTCCACGAACCGCCAGATCGCCGACACCATGTTCCTGGCGGAGAAAACCGTAAAGAACTACGTCTCCAACCTGCTCGCCAAGCTCGGCATGGAGCGCCGCACCCAGGCGGCCACCTTCGCCGCTCGCATCAGCGAGCGATCGAACCAGGAGTCGCGCAGCGAGGCCACCGGTACCTGACGAGGCCCGGGCCTCAGGCCCGACGCACCGCCTCAGGGGCTTGGGCCGTGATCCCGCTGTCCATCAGTGCCGCTTCCAAGCGGGCGCGCTCCTGCCGAGGCCGTTCGAAGCGGTGCACGTCAGTGTCGATTCCCATCACGTCGGCCAGGTCGAGCAGCGCCACGTCATAGGCGATTTCGCGGGCGAGAACCACGGGGACCGCATCTGGGTCCGTCGGAGGCGGCGTGCCCTCGTCGAGCTGGCCGCGGCTACGCCGGAGCGCGTCGAGCGCGCTGTGCCTGGTCGGAAGGAGCTCGACTGGCGCACGCTGTCCGACGGCGGCATGAAGTAGTTCGGCGTACATGGACATCGGCGGCTCCAATGGGCCGACCGTCCCTGCCCCTGGGGCGGCCTTGCCTCCTCATGTGCGTGCGGGCGTCGAGCAGTCGGCAGGGACTGATGACCTCGCGGGCTCGCTGTGCGGACGGGTGGAACGCGACGAGACCGAGAACCACGAAGAGCCCGGGCCCGGCATCACGTCGCCCTGCTCTCGCATGGATCTTCTGGTCGCCGCGCCGTTCCCGTGACGTTCCCCCTTCAGGGTTCTCCGGAGTATGCGCCGACCGGAAGACACGCGGCAGGGCCGGAGGTCCCAATGTGGTGCGGGACCGCCAAACAACTCGGCAATTGGAAAATGGCGACCGAGGGGGGTGGCCGCCATTCTCCAAGCACCGTTGTCTGGGAAGAGGAAGGTGTCCCAGCCATTCTCATGAGGCGCCGGGCAGAGGGGTAGAGCCGAAAGTCATGGATTGACGACGCCACGGAGAGCGCCGAAACCAACCTCGGGGTTGCGGCTCCAGGGCGCGAGAGTGGGGCATGTCCACTCTCTGTACGCCTGAGGAGGCCGTGGCGCTCATCCGGCCGGTCGATCAGATCGGCTTCGGGCTCGGCCCTGGCATCCCCGACGCCCTGTTGGCTGCGCTGGGAACCCGCGACGACTGGGAGGACCTCCAGATCGGAGGCGCGTTGTGCCTGAACCTCTACGACGTCTTCACCAAGCCCGGGGTCACCTATCGCTGCGGGTTCTTCGGCCCGGCCGAACGGGTCCTTCTCTCCTTGGGCCACCGCGTGGACCTGGTCCCGGGGGGGTTCCGTCAGATGGGTCCGATCATGGCGCGGTTCGCGCCCCGGGTCATGGTGGCGCAGGGGGCGCCCCCCGACGAGCACGGGACCGTCAACCTGTCCCTGCACATGGGTGGTACGCGGGAGGAGCTGCTCCGGGCCGGACGGGATCCCGATCGCCTGCTGATCATGGAGGTCAATTCGCAGCTGCCCCGCACCAGGAGCCTGGCCCCCGACTACGACAACACCATCCCGTCGGAGGCGATCGACGTGCTCGTCGAGTCCGACGCCGTCCCCTTCGCACTCGCCGACTCGCCGACGACCGATGCCGACGCGTCCATCGCGCGCCACGCCCTTACTTTTGTGCAGAACGGGTCCACGCTGCAGACGGGTATCGGTGCCATCCCGAACATCGTGGCGGCGGAGCTGGCGCGCGGGCCGCTCGGCGGATTCGGCGTCCATTCCGAAATGTTCACCACGGGCCTGATGCGATTGCACCGGGCGGGCAAGGTCACCAACGACGCCAAGGGGATCTTCGACGGCGTGTCGGTGACCACCTTCGCGTTGGGCGTGGCCGAGCTGTACCGCTGGCTCGACGGGAATGACGAGGTGGCGTTTCTCCCGGTCGACATGGTCAACGACCCGACCGTCATTGCGCGTAACGCCAACCTCGTGTCCATCAACGGCGCCCTCTCGGTCGATCTCTACGGCCAGGTGATGGCCGACAGCATCGACGGCCGCCAGATCTCCGGTGTCGGTGGGCACGAGGACTTCGTGGCCGGGGCAGAGTTGCACCTCGACGCTCATTCACTCATCTGCCTGCGTTCGACAACCGAGCGCGACGGCGAGCTCGTCTCCCGGATTGCCGGTATCCCGCCCGAGGGAACGGTGGTCTCGACGCCCCGCCATCACACAGGCGTCGTCATCACCGAATACGGCGCAGTGGAGCTCACCGGACGCACCGTGGGCGAGCGCGCGCACCTCCTTGTCGACATTGCACACCCAGACTTCCGCCGCGATCTGCGTAAGGCGGCCGACGGACTCGGTCGGGCCTGATCAGCGGTCCAGACCGAGCGCCCGGGACAGGTCGAGGTCGTCGAGAGGCGGCGCGTTTGAGAGGACTCGCTCAATGAATCGGTGCACGTGTGCGAACACCTCTCGGCTGTTGACGGCCCAGGGCATCAGGATTTCAAAGACGTGGAACATCCCGTCGAACTCCTGTCCGTATGTGGGGACCCCCGCGGCGCGGAGACAGTCGACGTAGCGCCGTATGGGGTCGCGAAACATCTCGTAGCCGCCCCAGGTGACACAGGTCGGAGGGAAACCGCTGAGGTCCGCGCTGAGGGGCGACACGGGACTGCTGCTGACGTCGGCGCCGTGCAGGTACGCCGTGGTGGGAATGTTCCACGGTAAAATGTCGTGATCGGCGTTCTCCGTCACCGAGGGCTCGTCGAGACGGAGGTCGACCTCGGGCGAGAAGAGCAGGAGACCCGCCGGCCGTACCGGCCGGATCCGCTCGGGGTCTTCGAGGAGAACGGTGTTCGCCAGCCCGCCTCCGCCCGAGTCGCCGGCGAGGAAGATCCGCTCGTGCGGAATGCCGCGAGCGATCAGCTCCGCGTAAATGGCGGAGGCGTCCTCCGCCGCGGCGGGGTAGGGGAACTCCGGGGCCAGTCGGTAGTCGGCGACGAAGACGGCGCACCCCGTCTGGCGGCACACCTGCGCAGTGAAGAAGGCGTACATGTTCGGCGAGGTACCGATGTAGCCACCACCGTGCAGATAGAGCACGAACCCCTCGGGCGTCTCATGGCGCGGCACGTAGAGGATCCCGGGCACGCCGCCGAAGTTTGCCGGGCGGCCCACGACGTCGAGGGAACGGACGATGGGCGGCATGATCCCCTTGCAGATGTCGTCGAGCACCAACTCGAGTGACCGGAACTCAGGGATGCGTAGTGACGAGGCGTAGCCCATGAAGGCGCGGATGACCTCCCGGGTGACGGTGGTACCCAAGTTGGAAAGAGGCGACGAATCACCGGCGAAGGGACGACGCCACGGCACGCGGGCCAGCGCGGCACCGAAGTGGGCTGCCAGCAGCGACACGTCCAACACCACGATCGGCCTCGGTGCCGTCTTGACCTCCGGTCGATCTCCCATCGCCATGGCGTCAGGCTCCCGCGGCCGGGGCGCAGCGTCAACACCCGTCCTGGCGGAATGAACGATCCCCCAACGGCTGCCGCGCCAGGTGTGGGGCGGCCGGCCGGGTGCACGTGCCGACGAGTCGATCAGGAGCCGCGTCGTGGCACCGCGTGGAAGAGGAAGGGGTGAGGTGCGAGCCGCCGTGGTACCGTACGCGGGCAACACACGTGCTGTAGCTGTACTGCCCGTGAGGGGAAGCCGGTGAAAATCCGGCGCTGGTCCGCAACCGTGAATGGTGCGCCGACGAGGCGATGCCATAAGCCGGGATACCTCAAGGTCAGAGAGTTCCCACCGTCGAGACACAAGGACCGGGGCTCGGTGCGACCCCGCTGCTGCGGAGTTTTCCGGGTCGAAGTCCGGGAAGCGAGAACCGTGCACATCGTCCGCCGCACCCTGATGGGTGCTTCTGCAGTCGGCCTGGCAAGTTTGCTCAGCGCCGCCACCATGACCTCGTTCGGAGCGCCGCCCGCTGGCGCTGCGACGGTGCCGCCCCAGATCCCGCAATTCGCCGCTGCGCAGTCAGCGGCAAGGTGGATCGCCGGTCAGCAGAACGCCGACGGCAGCGTTGGGAGCGGAGGCTTGCCTGCAAACCTCTCGACGTCGGTGAACGGAATCCTGGCCCTGGCTGCCTCGCACGTCGACGCCGCGGGCGCACAAGCCGCCTTGCGATACGTGGAGGCCAACGCCGACGCTTACATCAACTCATCGTCCACCTCCAATGAAGACGGCCCGGGTCAGCTCGCCAACCTGATCCTCGACGCACACGCGCTCGGCGCCGACCCGACCAACTTCGGCGGGACGAACCTCGTGACGCGGCTGCTGGCCACTGAGCAGACGTCGGGACCCGACGCCGGACTCTTCGGAACAGAGACGCAGCTGAACGCCTTTGCCACCGGCGGCTACACCCAGGGCCTCGTCTTCACCGCCCTCAAGGCGGTCGGGCAGACGGCCAACGCGCCAGCCATCAGCTGGTTGACGGCCCAGCAGTGCCCGAGCGGCGGCTGGGTCTTCCAGAGCCAGGCCACCTCCTTCGGAGGGTGTACAGAGGACCCCTCGAACGGCACAGGGCCAGACACAAACTCGACCTCTCTTGCGCTGCAAGGGCTGGCGGCCCAGGGTGCATTGACGCAGACCATCGAGGCGAGCGCTCTCTCGTTCCTCACCAGCGGCCAGGATGCCGACGGAGGATGGAGCCTCTACCAGAACTCCACCGCCCAGCCGCAACAGAGTGATTCTCAGTCCACCGGCCTGGTGATCCAGGCCATCCTCGCTGCGGGCCTCTCGCCGACGAGCTCCACCTTCACCAGTTCGGGCCATTCTCCGGTCAGCGCCCTCCTCTCCTTCGTGGTGAGCTCGGGGAGCGACACAGGTGCAATCGCCAGCCAAGGCAACACTTCGGGCGACCTCATGGCCAGCAACCAGGTCGCTCCTGTCCTCGCCGGCCTGCTCTACGGGTTCGGCCCGACGAACTCGTACTACGTCACCACAGGCACCGGAGCGGTTCAGCCTTTTGGTTCGGCGAAGAGTTACGGGTCGCTTGCCGGGACGACGCTGAACAAGCCGATCGTCGGCATGGCGTCGACACTCAACGGACTCGGCTACTGGCTGGTCGCGTCCGACGGCGGGATCTTCAGCTTCGGCAACGCCGCGTTCCTCGGTTCCCGCGGCGGCCAGCCGCTCAACAAGCCGATCGTCGGCATGGCAGCGACGCCTGACGGCGGCGGCTACTGGCTCGTCGCCTCCGACGGAGGGATCTTCACGTACGGCGACGCGACGTTCTACGGCTCCCGCGGCGGCCAGGCTCTCAACGCGCCGATCGTCGGCATGGCGGCGACGCCTGACGGCGGCGGCTACTGGCTGGTCGCCTCAGACGGCGGGATCTTCAGTTATGGCGACGCCGCGTTCCTCGGTTCCCGCGGCGGCCAGCCTCTCAACAAGCCGATCGTCGGCATGGCAGCGACGCCTGACGGCGGCGGCTACTGGCTGGTGGCTTCCGACGGCGGCATCTTCAGCTACGGCGACGCTGTCTTCCAGGGCTCGACCGGTGGCATCACTTTGAACAAGCCGATCGTCGGCATGATCGGGACTCGTGACGGCGGCGGCTATTGGCTGGTGGCCTCCGACGGTGGGATCTTCAACTACGGCGATGCGCTCTTCTCGGGATCGGCGTCGCCGCTCGGGATCAGCAACGGCGTAGGCGGAACGGATAGCGCCTCGTAGGTGCGCCGCGTGGGATGCAGGGCCCGGGTCCTCATGTGGGGGCTTTTCGTGGGCGCAGCTGCGGCAGCGCTTGCACCTGCGGGGCCCGGGGCCCTGATCCCACTCAAAATGGCCATCGCGTCGGCGGACTCGGTGGGTAACGACGTGTACGTGGCGGTCGTCGTGGACTTCGGGAATGGGTCGACGACGACGACGACCGTGTCGAAGTGCGTCCCGGTGGCTTCGAACGCGCACGACGCCGACGCGCTCGCTGCTGCCGTCGGCAGTGACAACGTGGCCTATGCGAGTTCGGGCCTGCTGTGCGCCATTGACAACTATCCCACCAACGGTGTGCAGAACTGCGGCGAGAGCGTTGGGTCTGGTGACTTCGACTACTGGTCGTACTGGCATGGAGCGACTGGCACGTGGGTATACGCCAACGACGGTCCTACGGAGCAGTCGGTGTCCAGCCCCTCTGATGACGTCGAGGGATGGCGGTTCCAGCTGAACGAGCCGGACACGGCCAACGCGCCCGGGCCCGCTGTTGTCCCTTCGTACGCGCAGATCTGCAATGCCTCGACAGAGGTTCCGCCGCCCCAGGGACCGTCTGCGCCGGCGGCCACGACGACGACCACGGCCGCGGTGCCTGGGCTCTCCGTGACGCCGACGACTGCGAACACTGGTACGGGGGCGCCGGCAACGGGCGCGACGACTACCACGGCAGTGAGCACAAAGTCGAAGTCGAAGTCGAGCAACGCCACTGTCACCACGACGACCACTGCAGCCGGGAAGACCACGACCACGCTCACCTCGGGAGGGTCGACCGACACGGACCAAACCGGGAGCCACGGATCATCCGACGGGCATCGTTCGGCCAGCGCCAGCGCCCCGCCGCGGGAGAGTTCGGACGGTGGCCCTTCCAGCAATCTCTTTCCTGTCATCCTGATAGCGGTGGTCGTCGCCGCCCTTGGTGGTTTCGCGCTCTTCCGCTGGCGCCGCAAGCCAGCTGAGGAATGACACGGGCCGCAGCGCCCCGGCGCCGCTCCCTCCACCCGGTCGCGTGGTGGCTGTGGGCGGCCGGCTTGGCGATCTGCGCCATGCGAACGAACAACCCGTTTCTTCTCGCGCTGATCGGAGCCGTGGCGTGCGTGGTGGTGTCCGCCCGGCGCAGCAGCGCACCGTGGTCTCGTTCCATCGCGTTCTTTCTCCGCGTCGGCCTCCTTGTCATCGCCATCAGGATCGTGATCGAGATCCTCTTCGGTCAACGTGGCATACCCGGGCACGTCCTCTTCACCCTGCCCGAGGTTCCGCTGCCCTCGTGGGCGGTCGCCGTGAGCATCGGCGGCCCGGTGACGTTGGAGTCCGTCCTCAATGCGTTTGTCCTCGGGCTGCAGCTCGCGGTGATTTTGCTGTGCTTCGGCGCGGCGAACTCGCTCGCCAGTCCGTACCGGCTGCTCCGGTCGCTTCCCGCGGTGCTTTACGAGACCGGCGTGGCGGTGACCGTCGCGCTGTCCTTTACCCCAGAGTTAGTGCAATCCATTGGAATCGTGCGCCAGGCGCGCCGCCAACGCGGCATTCCGACCAAGGGTCTGCGCGGTATGCGGGGTGTCGCCGTTCCGGTCCTGGAGAGCGCGCTCGACCGCTCTCTCCAGCTGGCGACCAGCATGGACGCCAGGGGTTACGGACGTCGGATTTCCCTCGGGAAGACATCTCGCAGACTGGCCAGTGGCGTCACTCTTGGCGGATTGCTGCTGGTGGCGGTCGGGGTCTACGGCGTGATTGACGGTGGGTCTCTCTTCGGACTGGGCCTGCCGGTTCTCGCCGTCGCCGCCGTGCTCTGCGGGGTCGGCCTGGCGGTAGGGGGTCGGCGTACGGCACGTTCGCGCTATCGACCTGACCCTTGGCGACAGCCCGAGTGGATCGTGGCCGGCTCGGGACTCGCTGCACTCGTCGCCATGTCAGTTGCCGGCGCCCTCGACGTGCCGGGACTCACCATCTCCTTCTCCCCTCTGGCCTTTCCCAGCATTCCTCTCCTGCCAGTCGTAGGAATCTTGATTGCCTTGGCCCCTGCCATCGCCGCTCCGAACCCGATCGCCCCGCCCCTGACCCCGGGAAACCGCGCGCCCGGAACGACAGAGCTTCGGAAGCGAGCGGCGGGCCGCGGCCGCGAACCGGTCCAACCGGATCTCTCGGGTGTCCCGACATGATCATCTTCGATCAGGTTTCCTTCACCTACAACGAGGCACAACGCCCCACGCTGCACCGGGTGAACCTCGACATACCCGAAGGTGAGTTGTGCGTTGTCGTGGGGGAGACGGGGACCGGCAAGTCGACCTTGCTGCGGGCGATAAACGGGCTTGTCCCACATTTCAGCGGCGGGACCCTGGCAGGGACGGTCACCGTCGACGGGAGGAGCACCAAGCTGAACCGGCCGCGTGATCTGGCTGATGTGGTCGGCTTCGTCGGCCAGAACCCGCTGGCGAGCTTCGTCACCGAGACCGTCGAAGACGAGCTGGCTTACACCATGGAGAACCTTGGGGTGCCTTCTGATGCGATGCGCCGCCGCGTGGAGGATGCGATCGACCTACTGGGCCTGCAGGACTTGCGCGACCGATCACTGCGGGCGCTCTCGGGCGGTCAGCAACAGCGCGTGGCGATCGGGGCCGTGCTGACCGCGTCGCCGCGGCTGCTGGTCCTCGACGAACCCACCTCCGCCCTCGATCCGGCCGCAGCCGAAGAGGTGTTGAGTGCACTCGCCCGCCTGGTGCACGATTTAGGTCTCACCGTGGTCATGGCCGAGCACCGGCTGGAGCGTGTCGTGCCGTTCGCCGACCGGATAATTCTGGTGCCCGGTGATGGCGCGCCGCTCGTCGTCGGGCCACCCGAGGATGTGATGCAGACCTCCCCAGTCGCCCCGCCGCTGGTCGAGTTGGGCCGCCTCGTCCGCTGGGACCCGCTGCCCCTTTCGGTCCGCGACGCTCGCAGACAGTCGGCTGCGCTCCGTGAGCGGCTGGCTCCGATCGCACCACCCCGACGGCCCGCGCTTGTGGCCCCGACCGCAGAACGCGTGGAGGCAGCATCGGCGCGCAGCTTGACGGTCTCCTACGGGGCGGTCGTGGCGCTCGACGGCGTGGACCTCACGATCATGCCGGGCGAGGTTCTCGCACTCATGGGGAGGAACGGTTCGGGGAAGTCGACGTTGCTGAACGCGCTCTCCGGGGTGCGCCGGCCCACCAGGGGCACCGTAGTGGTGGACGAGCGGGACCCCCAATCGTTCCGCGGCGTCGAACTCGTCCGTCACGTCGGGCTGGTGCCGCAGGATCCCGGCCTCCTTCTCTATGGAGAGAGCGTCCAGGCCGAATGCCAAGCGGCGGACAAGGCGACGGCACTCGCGGCAGGGACGACCGCACGCGCGCTCGACAGCGTCTTGCCGGGCGTACCTCGACATCGCCACCCACGCGACCTGTCGGAGGGTCAGCGCCTCGCCCTCGCACTGGCCATCGTGGTCGCTCCCTGTCCCGCACTCCTCTTACTCGACGAGCCGACGAGGGGTCTGGACTACCCGAGCAAGGATCGCCTGATCCGGGTCCTGCGCGAACTCGCCGGGGACGGTCACGCGATCATGCTGGCCACCCACGACGTGGAGCTCGCCGCTCGCGTGGCGGACCGCGCTGTGGTCTTGGCGGACGGCCAGATCATCACCGACGGCCCGGCTCGCCAGGTGGTCTGCCACTCACCGATCTTCGCCCCGCAGGTGGCCAAGGTGCTGGCTCCCGAGGAGTGGCTCACGGTGGACGAGGTCCGCCTGGCCCTCGATCAAGCAGTGCCAGCGTGACGGTCTCGGTCCCGCAGCGCATGGCTCGGCCCAGGCGTGGCCTGACCCCGGCGATACGGGTCGGCACCCGGTCTTCGTTCCTCCTGCTCCTCACCACGCTCTTCGGAGTTGCCGCTTTCGGCTGGCCGCTCCTGATTCACCAGTCTGCGGGCCAGAACACCGCCCACAGCGGTGATGCGCCTTGGGTCTTCATCGGTCTTCTGCCGCTCCTCCTGGCCATCCTGATGGCCGAGCTTTCCGAAGGGGCGATCGATGCCAAGGCCGTAGCGCTGCTTGGGATCCTCGCAGCGTGCTTCGCCGCGCTGCGCGTGGCGAGCCCCGGCATCAATGGCTTCGAGCCCGAATGGTTTTTGCTGATACTGGCCGCGCGCGTCTTCGGCCGTGGGTTCGGCTTCGTCCTCGGCGCCGTGGCGATCTTCGCGTCAGGATTGATCACCGGTGGTGTAGGCCCGTGGTTGCCCTTCCAGATGGTGGCGGCAGGGTGGGTCGGATTCGGCGCTGGTTGTCTGCCACCGATGCGGGGTCTCCCGGAACGGTTATTGCTGGCGGCGTATGGCGTGGTGGCCGCCCTCGTCTACGGACTGCTCACGAATTTCTGGTTCTGGCCCTTCCTGGGGTCGACGACGATCTACTCGTTCGTACCGGGACTTGGCACTGTTTCGAACCTGCACCGGTTCATCCTTTTCGACCTGACCACCTCCATGGGTTTCGATCTCACCCGAGCCGTGACGTGCGCCGTCCTTATCCTCGTTCTCGGCCGGCCTGTTCTGGCGGCACTTCGGCGTGCCTCACGGCGGGCCGCCTTCGAACCGCATATCGATTTCATGGAGGAGCCGGCCTCGGACAGTGGACAATGACGACGTGAAGATCATCTCCCTCCTCCCGTCCGCCACCGAGATCGTGTTTGCCCTCGGCCTTGGTGAGGACCTGTGCGGCGTCAGTTTCGAATGCGATTACCCCGAACCTGCACGGTCCGTGCCGGTCGTGTCGGGTACGGCGCTGCCCGACGACGGATCGCTCAGTGCGAAAGAGATCGACGCCGAGGTCAGCGCCCGCGTGGCGGCCGGGGAGTCCATCTACACGCTCGATGACACCCGTATCCGGGCCATCGACCCCGATCTGATCCTGGCGCAGGACCTCTGCCAGGTCTGCGCGGTGCCGTCGGGTGCGGTAGAGGAAGCGCTCGACGTGATCGGGTGCCACGCCCAAGTCGTCTCGCTCGACCCGGGCCGGCTCGACGAGGTGATTGAGTGCATCGGGACGGTGGGAGCGGTGACCGGCACCAGCACGGGTGCGGACGTTCTCATGGAGGGCTTACGAGCCCGGGTCGAGGCCGTGCGAGAGCGGGTACGAGGACGACGACGGCCTCGGGTGCTCGTCTTGGAGTGGCAGGACCCACCCTTCAATGCCGGGCACTGGGTCCCCGACCAGGTGGAAGCCGCAGGAGGTGTGCCCGTTCTCGCCGTCGCCGGCGCCCGGTCCCGTCGGCTCACGTGGGAAGAGATTGCAGGCGCAGACGTCGACATCACTGTCTTCATGCCGTGTGGGTTCGACCTCGAGGGAGCGGTGGCGCAGGCCCCTGCCCTCCTCGGCCATCCCCAGGCAGCGGGCCTCGGCCGGGTCATTGCCGTCGATGCCAATGCCTACTTCTCCCGTCCCGGTCCCCGAGTGGTCGAAGGTGTGGAGCTCCTCGAAAAACTGCTGCACGGTGCGTCGGGCACGCATTTTCCCGGTGCACAGGTCCTCCGCTCTTGACCCGGCCTTCTCGGTCAGGGCGGCACGTCCGGCCCACCCCTGCGGCCGGTACTCTCGCGTCCACGATGTCGTACGTGATGGTTTTTCGACGATGGCGGCTCTCCCGTGCCTGAGTCTTCCCTGGCGCGCCCCCATTCCGTCCCGGTTGAGCACCACCCGCCCGTGGAGGAGTACCTCCAAACCATCGAATCCCTGGCCGAGGAAGGAGTGCCGGTCATTCAGGCCCGCATTGCAGAGCGGCTCGGGAAGTCGGCGCCCTCGGTCTCGGAGATGGTCGATCGACTCATTGCTGACGGCTACGTCAATCGCTCTGGCCGCAAGCTCGATCTGACCCCGGAAGGTCACACCATTGCCAGGGGGGTCATCCGGAAGCATCGGCTGGCAGAGCGCCTCCTTGTCGACGTCATCAAGTTGCCGTGGCATCTGGTCCACGAAGAGGCGGGTCGGTGGGAGCACGTCATATCCGACGACGTGGAAGCGCGTTTGGTAGAGCTCCTTGGCGACCCCGCCACCTGCCCCCACGGCAATCCCATCCCCGGCAGCGCCAACCGAGTCGGCAAACCGCCGCGGCAGGTCCGGCTGTCGGATATCGATCCCGGCCAGGCCATGCGCTTCGAGCGGCTGACCGAGGAGGTCGAGATGGACGGAGCGGCGCTCCGCTACCTCGATGACGCCGGGTTCATTCCCGGGGCCACGGGGACCGTCACGACAAAGGCGCCCGACGGCACGGTGATCGTGAGCGTCGGAGAGCAATCTGTCGCTCTCGGCCTGGATCTCAGCAAGCGTCTGTTCGTCGTTCCCATCTGATCCTGACGAGGGCGGCCACCGCTTCTTCACGTCCTGTGCAGCCCTGAGCGGGGCTGCCGGCATCGGCCGAATGGCACGGCCTTGAAGGGCCGTTGTCTCGAATGTTAGGTTAGCCTTCCCTGACAAATTAGGTGCGGCAGAGCTGTCGGACATTGAGAAGGAGCCCTCACATGCATACGGTTTCGCCTTCCCGGCGGCGGCCTCGAGGACGGTGCCCGGCCGGACAGGCGCTGCCCGCATGAGCGTCGAGGGTCTGCGAGGCCGATCACTAGGCGGCGGCATCGAAAGGAAGGACTGGCAATTGCTCGAACGTGTCCTACCCCTCCGGACGAGATCGAGAGCTCTCGGTCTTCTGGCCTCGAGCGGCCTGATCGCCCTCACGCTCTCGGCGTGCGGCAGTTCCTCGCCGGCGTCGTCGTCGTCGCTCTCGGCCAAACAACAGGCCTGCACCGCGGTCTCGGACGTGCTCGCCAATGGACCGGATCCGGATGCGGATGCGGTGGGCTACGCCGAAGCTCAGGTGTTGCCCCTCCGACAGCTCAAGTTGGCCGATACGACGCTGGCTCACGCGGTCGACCAACTGGACACCGCCTTCAAGTCGTTCAGCTCCACGAACGGGGCCAAAGGCACGCCTGCGGCCGTCAAAGTGTCGGCGGCCGAGAAAGCGCTCAACGCCATCTGCCCGGACGCAGCGCCATGACGAGAGTCCGCGCCTTGGGCGCCCGACCGCCTGGGTTGACCCGCCACACCACTGTGGCTGCGTTGGGCTTGTCATGCGT
Organism: uncultured Acidimicrobiaceae bacterium; assembly: GCA_963850185.1. GTDB lineage: Bacteria > Actinomycetota > Acidimicrobiia > Acidimicrobiales > RAAP-2 > Bog-473. The sequence goes on along the minus strand of CAWKKE010000008.1, from coordinate 115,241 downwards.
GGTCGGGTTGTTGGCCCTCGGCGGGGGCGCAGCGGGCGCCTCGACGCCCACGATCACCGTGTACAGCGGCCAACACCAGCAGACGACCCAATCGCTGATCACCGCGTTCGAGAAGAAGACCGGCGTCAACGTCACCGTCCGCTACAACGACGAGGACACGTTTGCCGACGAGATCCAGGCGGAGAAGTCGCACCCGGTGGCCGATGTCTTTTACACCGAGAACTCCCCCCCGCTCGAGTACCTCCAGCAGAAGGGTCTGCTCGCCCGGCTCAATACCTCGACATTGGCCAAGACGCCGAGCGCGTACAACTCGGCCAAGGGCGACTGGGTCGGGGTCTCGGCCCGGGTGAGTGTGCTCATCTACAACCCGAGCCTGATCGCCGAGTCCCAATTGCCGACCACGGTCATGGGACTGGCCAACCCCAAGTACCAGGGCAAGCTGGCGATCGCCCCGGGTGAGTCGGACTTCCAACCGATCGTCAGCTCGGTCGACCGCACCTACGGCAAGGCTGCCGCGCTGTCGTGGCTGGAGGGCATCAAGTCCAACGCCGGCAGTCACGACTACCCGGACAACGAAACGATCGCCGACGAAGTGAACCGCGGCGCAGTCGCCTTCGGCGTGGTCAATCAGTACTACTGGTACCGGATGAAGGCTGAGCTCGGAGCCTCGAACATCCATTCGAAGATCACGTACTTCGCGCCGAGAGACCCCGGCTACGTTCTCGACGTTTCCGGTGCGGCTGTTCTCAAGTCCTCCAAGAACCAGGCGGCCGCGCAAGAGTTCGTGGCCTTCCTGGTCTCGAAGCAGGGCCAGGAGGTCATAGCCCACTCCATCAGCTTCGAGTATCCCCTCGACGACGGGGTGACTACGGTGGCGGCGGAGACACCTCTCGCCGCGCTACAACCCAACTCCATCACGGTGGCGCAACTCGGGGACGGCTCGACTGCAGTCGCACTGCTGAATCAGGCCGGGCTGTTATGACACTGGCGGCCGTGGAGGTCGCCCCGCTGCGAAAGTCCCGCCCCGGGCGTCGACGAGGAAGAACCCGCTCCACCGGGCTCTTCCTCGTCAGCCTGCTGGTGGCCCTGGTCCTGTTGCTGCCCCTTGCCTTCTTGCTTGTCGAGGCTCAGGGCGCCGGCGTGCACACGGTGGCCTCGCTCATCGATCGCCCCCTCACGCTGCATCTGCTCTGGAACACCGTACGGCTGGCGGTCGTGGTGACGGCTCTCTGCGCCGCGCTCGGGACAGGCACGGCATGGTTGGTCGAGCGCACCGACCTTCCGGGCCGACGGGTCTGGGCCGTGTTGTTGGTCGTGCCGCTCGCCATCCCTGACTTCGTCGTGAGTTTCAGTTGGGCCTCGCTCAGCACGGCCGTCGAGGGGTACTGGGGGGCGGTGCTGGTGATGACCTTGTCCGTCTATCCGCTCGTGTACCTCCCGGTGGCGGCCAGCCTGCGCAACGCCGACCCGGCCCAGGAAGAGGTGGCGCACGGCCTTGGTGCCGGCCGACTGCGGACTTTCTGGCGCATCACCCTCGGCCAGGCCCGGGTCGCCATCCTCGGCGGTTGCCTCCTGGTGGTGTTGGTCATGCTGGCCGAATACGGCGCATTCGAAATCCTCGGCTACCAGACCTTCACGACGGAGATCTTCACGGAGTTCTCGCAGGCATTCAACATCGCGGCTGCGGCGGCCCTCTCGCTAGTGCTGGTCGCCTTGGGCCTCGTCCTCCTGGCCGGAGAGTCCGTGGCGCGCGGCCGCGGCCGCGTCAACCGGGTGGATCGCATGGCCCAGCACCGCACCGACCGTCTCCGCCTGGGCCGATGGACGGGAATCGTCCTGCTCGCACTGATGGCCTTGGTGCTCCTGGCACTCGGGCTCCCTGTGGGCTCGGCGATCTACTGGTGGGTGGAGGGCGCCCAGCACGTGCTTGACGGAGTCTCGATCCTCAGCGCCGCCGGGCATACGGCCCTCTACGGCGCCTCCGCCGGGGCGGTTGCGACACTCATGGCTCTCCCGGTGGGCATCCTTGCCATTCGCTACGACGGCCGACTCCGCCGGATGCTCGAGCGCAGCACCTATCTCGTGTTGGCGATGCCCGGCCTCGTGATCGCACTCGCGTTGGCCTACTTCAGCGAGCAGTACGGCGGCGGTCTGTGGTACCACACGGCGCCGATGTTGGTGCTGGCGTACGCCATCATGTTCTTCCCTCTCGCTCTCGTCGGTGTGCGGGCGTCCGTCGCGCAGGTCCCGCCCGGTCTGGAGAACGTCGCCCAGTCGCTCGGTCAGGGTCGGCTGGCCGTGCTCTGGCGAGTCACCCGGCCCCTCGTGGGCCCCGGCCTCGTGGCTGCCTTCTGCCTCGTGTTTCTCTCCGTGGTGACCGAACTGACCGCTACCCTCATTTTGGTGCCGAACGGTGTGCAGACCCTCGCCACGCAATTCTGGAGCTACCAGCAGAACCTTGCCTATGGCCAGGCAGCGCCCTTCGCCCTGCTGATGATCGCCATCGCGGCCGTCCCGAGTTATGTGCTGGGCCGGTTTTTCGACCGTCTCCCGACGCGCGCCGCCGCGTCGTGAGTGACCGGAAGACGGTGGTCGAGCTGGACGGGCGCCAGAATGCGCCGACTCGCGAACCCCCCGATCGGGAGGGCGCGATCGCCGGGTCCATGGGCGTCCGGGTCGCCGGCTTGTTCAAGAGTTTCAGTAGTCAGCCGGTGTTGCAGGAGGTCGACCTCGACGTGCCGGTCGGCTCGTTCACCGCGATCCTCGGGCCCTCGGGGAGCGGAAAGACAACGCTGCTCCGGATCTTGGCCGGATTTGACCGCATGGACGCCGGCTCAGTGGTCATCGGCGGACAGATCATGGATGACGGCCGGCGATTTGTGCGCCCGCAACGGCGAGGCATCGGCTACGTCCCTCAGGAGGGAGCACTCTTCCCGCACTTGACCGTGGCTGACAACGTCGGGTTCGGCGTGCCTCGCGGCGAGCGAAAAGGCATGGCCCACCTGGTGGAGATGGTCGGGTTGACGGGCCTGGAGCGGCGCTATCCCCACCAGCTCTCGGGGGGCCAACAACAGAGGGTTGCACTCGCCCGCGCGCTGGCGATTCGACCCAAGGTGGTCCTGCTCGACGAGCCCTTCAGCTCGCTCGACGCATCGTTGCGCGACGGCGTGCGCCGCGATGTCGCACGCATCTTGGCGGAAGCGAACGCCACGACCATCCTCGTCACCCACGACCAAGACGAAGCGCTGGGCTTGGCCGACCAGATCGCCGTCCTGAACGAGGGACGCATCGTGGCGACCGCCGATCCGCGCTCGCTTTATGCCAATCCCTCCGATTTGGCGGCGGCCGTCCTCATCGGTGATGCGAACGTCACGGCGGCAGAGATGCGGGACGGCAGGGCCTGCAGCGTGCTCGGTGCGGTTGACGTGGCGCCGCTTCAGGCGGGTACACCGGAAGGCTCCGTGGAACTGCTGCTCCGACCCGAGCAACTTGTCCTGCACGTGGAGCCGGCGGAGGGGCGGGTGAAGGCCACGGTCGTCGAAATGCAATATCACGGCCACGACGCGTTGGTGCGGCTCGCTATCGAGTCTCCCGGCGCCCCTGCGTTCTCGGCTCGTGTTCCCGGAGATCTCGCGTTGTCACAGGGACAATCGGTCTGGGTGACACTGCGGGGCCACGGACGCGTCTGGACCGACCGGTGAGCCGCGCCAGGTCAGTATCCCGAGGCATCCCCTTCTTGGACGAGGGGAAGCCGAAGCCACGAGATCATCTGACGAAGCTGCTCGTAGGCCTCCGCCCGGGCCTCGTCAGTCCCTATTTCGTCCGCCTTCTCGACGACCGCCCAGAGCCGTCGCACCATCGTCGGCCCGAGCTCGAGAAGTCCGCCGCTGCCCGCCGACGCCCATTTGGCGAGGATGTAGTGGACGACCGCGCCCTCGGACATTCTCATTGCCGCTGCGAGGTTGCCGATCGTCGTCATGGGATCGACGTGGGAATCGAGGGCGATGTCGGCTTTGAAGTTCGCGTCGGGGTCGTCCGCATCCCATGGGCCGTCCCAAGCGACCAGTTCCAGCATGCGGGGATTTGCGGTCACCCTGCCGACGTTAGTGGCGAGGCCGCAGAGCGGGTTCGTGATGCTGCTCTGTCGGCATGCCCAAACGAGGCGGTATCAGAGGTCGGGAGTCGGGTCCGCGTGCAGCTTCGCCAGAATCCGCACCAGGCCTTCGAGATCCTCAGCAGGCAGCGCACAGAGACTGGCTGGGGGACGCGCCAGGATCTCGTCGGCCTTGTGTGCGAGTGCGGTGCCCTCCGGTGTGGCCACGACGAGCTTCACCCGCCGGTCGGTGGGATGAGCTTGGCGTTCGACCAGCCCCGCTCTCTCCAGGTCGTCCACGACGGCCGTCAAGTTGGGCGGGTCGACGCTGAGCATGGAGGCCAGTTCCGACATCGACATCGGTCGCCTGGCAATCCGCCGCAGTGCCCTGATTTTGCCGAAACTCAGTCCCACTTCTTCGCTCACTTCACGTCGCCGCTCGTTGTTCAGCACCAGATCGGCCATGGCCTGCCACGCCTCCCGGGCCGAACGGTCACGCCGGGCACCAGGCTTCGTCATGCCGCGCGCGCCTCCAGAAATTCTGGATTGATCGCCTCGGCCGTCCGTTGCGCCGAGCCCCGGGCCCACGCAGTCGTCGCCACCAGACCGAGCAGCAACACAACGGCTCCGCATCCGGCCAGGACCCACCATCCGGCGCGGCTGGCCAAGGCGAAGTCGAGGTGGTTGCCCTTCGACAAAGACGAAGAGACGAGCGCTCCCACGACGGCCACGCCCAAGGTCGAACCAATCTGGCGTGAAGTACTCGCGATGGCCGACGCGACGCCGGCCTGGGATCGTGGCATCCCGGAGACGGCGGTGTTGGTGATCGGGGCGTTGACGAAACCGAACCCGATGCCGAAGACGACGTACGCCGTGAACAACCACGTGAACGGCGTTGTCGCGCTCAACCCGACCAACATGAGGCAGGAGCCCGTGAGGGCCACGCCGGCAACCAGCAGGGGAATCCGGGCTCCCCGCATGCCGACAACCCGCCCCGAGATCGGAGAGAACACCATGGTCATGGCCGCCATCGGCAGCGTGTCGATCCCGGCTTGCAGCGCTGAAAGTCCGCGCACGTCCTGCAGATAGAGCGTGTTGAGGAAGAGAAAGCCACCGAGCGCGGCGAAGGCGGCGACGGCGATGATGGTGGCTGACGCGAAGGGCACCGACCGGAAGAATCGCAGATCGATCAGCGGCTCAACGGCTCGACGCTCCCAGATCAAGAACGCAACGAGAGAGACCGCAGCGACCGTGCACGTCCCGATGATGAGGGAGGACGAGAACCCCTTTTCGGGGCCCTCAATGATGCTGTAGGTCAGCGAGGCCAGGAACGCGATCACGAGCAGCTGCCCTGGGACGTCAACTCTCCTCGCCACGGCCGCCTTGGACTCGGGGATGTACCGGAGCGCCAGGACCACCGCTGTCAGCGCGATCGGGATGTTGAGGTAGAAGATGGAGCGCCATCCGATCGACGTCACCAACACGCCACCGACCACCGGTCCCAACGCCAGCGAGACTCCCACCACGGCTCCCCAGATCCCGACCGCCTGGGCCCGCTCGCGCGGAATGGTGAAGGTGTTCGTGATGATGGACATGGCCACGGGATTCAGCATCGACCCGCCCACTGCCTGGACCATGCGAAAGACAATGAGGGTGTCGAGGTTGGGCGCCACGCTGCAGAGCAGCGAGCCGGCGGCGAAGGTGATCAGCCCAATGACGAAGGTGCGACGACGACCGAGGCGGTCGGCTGTCGAGCCGGAGATCATCAAGAGACTGGCCAGCACCAGGGTGTAGGCGTCCACCGTCCACTGAAGTCCTGACAGCGACGCATGGAAGTCGTGCCCGATGGACGGCAAGGCAACGTTCACAATGGTGACGTCGATCCCGACGATCAAGAGGCTCATTGAGCAGATGAGCAGGACGCCGACGCGTCGCCGCCGGCTCAGCTCCTCTGGAGCGGCCGCACCTGCCACGGGTGTTTCTATAACCATAATAGTTATTATAGCATCAGCAAATCAGACCGTACCGGGTTCAGGTGAAGAGGCCGTCGCCCCAGTGCCCACCGCGGGTCAGGCCGCCCGGCACGGCGAAGATCCCGCTCCCGATGTGTTGGATGTACTCGTTCAGCGCGTCCTGCGCCCCGAGCTTGTTCTGCAACTGAATGAACTGGTTGGGGTTCTGCGCGAAGGCGATGAAGAACAGGCCGCCCAGCAGCGTGCCGCGCACCGGATCGATGCCGTCGGTGAATGAGTAGCCCCGGCGCAACAGACGGGTGCCGTCGTTCTCCTCGTGACTGGCCAGGCGGATATGTGCGTTCGCCGGGATGACGAGCCGACCCTGGTCGTTCTTCTGGGTGAAGCGCGGGTTGGTGAACTCGTCGCCCCCGGTGAGCGGTGCGCCGGTCACCTTCGCGCGGCCGATGACGTTCTGCTGGTCCTGCAGGTAGTCCCGGTCCCAGTTCTCTATGAAGATCTGGATCCGTCGCGCGATGAGGTAGCTGCCACCTCGCATCCAGGCTTGATCGCTGTCCTTCCCGACCCACACGTAGTCGTCCAAGAGATCGGTCTGTTCGGCTTTGATGTTGCGGGTTCCATCCTTGAAGCCGAGCAGGTTCCGTGGGGTTGCCTGGGAGGTACTGGTCGACGAGGTCTTCCCGAAGCCCAGCTCCATCCAGTTGTAGTCGACCACGCCGAGCCCGAGACGGGCCAGGTTTCGCACGGCGTGAAATGCCACCAGCGGATCGTCCGAGCAGGCCTGGATGCAGAGTTCGCCGCCCACGTAACTCGGGTCCAGATCTTCGTTGGGCAGGGCCGGCAACTCCGTCAGCAGCGCGGGCTTGCGCGCCGCCAGGCCGAAGCGGTCGTCGAAGAGCGAGGGTCCGTACCCGAGGGTCACCGTGAGCCCGCCGACGGGCGAGCCGATGGCCTCGCCGGTGTCGAGGGGCGGGTCGTCCAGGTTGGTGTCGTCGCCAACGAGCTGCCCCCGGGTCATCCGCTCCGCTGCCACCGTCCAGTCCCGGAGCAAGGTGCGCAGGTCGCCTCGACTGGTGTCGGGCAGGACGTTCATGGCCGCGAAGGCCAATCGATCCTGGGCCGGCGTCACAATGCCTGCTTGATGTTCGCCGTAGAAGGGGTATCTCCGGTTGGCCGCTGCATCCGCGTCGGCAACCGCCTCGGGTGTGCCGAACGGACCGAGTCCGGAGGCGACTGCCGTTCCGCCGAGGGCGAGTCCGGTCCCCGCCAGGCCGAGTCCGCCGAGCAGCCGGCGACGACTCAGCGGCGCAGCCAAGGGGGATGGGTCAGCTGCCACGCTCAGGAGACCTGCCCCGACATCTTCGACAACGCCTCGGCGAAGGCCTGGACCTTGGCGGACAGCACGCGTCGTTGGGGGTCGAGCACCTGGGAGTACTCCACGTAGCCGGTGTTGTCGTAACCGGGCGTCGCCTTGTAGGGCGCAATGGCCTTCTCGACGGCAGCGTGTTGTTGGTTGATCTGCGTCAGGAGCGCGGGATCGGCCTGCTTCAGGTAGGGCTGCAGCAGGTTCACGACCTCGAGGGCGCCGTCGACGTTGGCCTGGAAGACGACGAAGTCGGTGTTGGAATAGCGCTCTTCCTCGCCCGTAATCTTGGCGGTGCCGGCCTCGTTGATGAGGTCCGTCGCTCCACTGGCCATGGTGACCGCGTTGTAGCTGGCTGTCGAGACCAGTGTTTGCAGTTGCTGCTCATTGGTCACGAGCTGCGAGCAGTATTGCGATGCGCCGGTCAGGGTGCTGTCGGCCCACATGATCTCTTCGATCCGGTGGAAACCGGTGAGGTCGGCCGGGTTCGTCACCGGGTTGTTGATGCGCCCGTCAATGGCGGTGTCGAGCGTGCCCCAGACCTCGGCCACGGGCTCGATGCGCTCGTAGTACACCCGTGCCGGCGGGTAAGCCTGCTGCGCCTGCGTCAGGTTGCCCGTGTTGATGGCAGCACAGAGGGCCTGCGTGGACGACACGAGACCCGCCACTTGCTGGTTCACGTAGGTGGAGTAACCCGAGGCCGCGGCAGTGAGCAGTGACTTCGTTTGGGCGGAGACCACCTTGGCCTTCCCGGTCACGGTGAAAGTGGCGTGCTGCTGGGATGCTCCGGGGCAGTTGATGACGTAGCGGCCGGGTTGCACAACGAGCGCGAACCCGCCCGAGAGCCCAGGGGTGAGGTTCTCCTGCTCGCCGAGGATGTGAGAGAGGTCCTTGGTCCGCAGCTCGGCCTCCGAGACGGCTCCGGCGTTCTTGTTTGCCACGTTGAACTGAATCTGACCGGTGGTGACCTTGGCCGGTTTGGGAGCGCAGCCGTTGGGGGTCAGGGAGACGTTGACCGTCGTCTGCTTGGCCTCGGCGCCCGCTGGCGCTGCCAATGCCAGAGGCATGACGGCGATCACCACGAGACCGCCGAGCGTGGCGCTCAGAACCCCTAGGCGGCGGGCGGGACGGCCCGACCCAACACGCGGGGACATCACGTTTGCATGTGGTGCCCGCCGGGCGCGGCGGTGGCTGAATGGGGTCATTACCACGGGAAAGTGCTCCTTCATTGGTTGGTTGTGGGTTGGGGGGTCAGTTGGTCAGGCGTGGTCAGGACGCGGGAACTCTGTGTCGCGGGCGCGTCGACCGGGCGCCGCCGCGCGGGCCAGCTCATGACGACGAGCATGGGGACCAGGTAGGCCAGGTAGGCGATGACCTCGATCCACACGGGGTAGGGCTGTATTCCGAGGACTCCAGTGACGAACGACTCGAGCGGCGTGCCGGGGCGGACGAGCCACGAGAGGTCGAAGGCCTGGTTCTGTCCGAAGTTGAGCCAGCCGGCCTCGTTAGCCGTATGCACGGCGGTCATCACCAGGCCGGCCGCAATGATCACGAGCACAATGCCGGTGATGCGGAAGAAGCGCGAGAGGTTGATCCGTACCCCGCCCTTGTAGATCATGTAGCCGAGAACGACGGCGAGCAGAATGCCGAGGAGCGCGCCCACCCAGCTGAGCGTGGCGTTGCCGCTGGCGTGGAAGGTGGCCAGCAGGAACACCACGGTCTCGAAGCCCTCGCGCAGCACGGCGAGGAAGGCCATCGCAACCAGAGCCTTGGTCGATCCCTGTGCGAGTGCTGACCCGGCTGCCGCCTCGAGGTCGCCTTTGAGGTCCCGGGAATGCTTGCGCATCCAGAGAACCATGTAGGTGACCATGACAACCGCGATGGTCCCGACGACCGTCTCGAGTCCTTCCTGCTGTTGCTGCGGGAGGTCCTGGGAGATGATCTGGAGCGCCACACCGATGGCGACACAGATTGAGACAGCAATCGACACGCCGATCCAGACCTGGCGGAGGGCATCGCTCCGTCCCTGTTGGCCCAGAAATGCGGCAACGATGCCCACGATGAGCGCCGCCTCCATGCCTTCTCGGAGTCCGATCACGAACGTGGGGAGCATGCTCTCTTCTTGACTTTAGGGATGCCTAACATATAGGGTAGCCATACTTTCAACCCACGGGGTGCCATATGTCAAGGCTGAGGGGCAGGCAAGAACAATCCGGCGCAGCGGGCCTCCGGCGCGTCGACTGGGTGCGGTTCGTGGTCGACCACGACGCAATCCGGGCCGAGGCCGTGGGCGTCGGATACCGGCTCCCCACCACCCGGCCCATCCCCCTTTCGTTGGCTGCAGCGCTCGTTGCGGACGGCACACCGTCCGTCACGCGCCGGTTCAACGCCGGAACGGTCGGTCGCCAATCGGGCTACAGGAACGCGGGACGGTAGGGCGATGGTCGTTTGTCACTGCAAGGCGGTAAGCGATCGGACCGTGGATGCCGCCATCGCCTCCGGCGCCTCAACGGTTCCCGAGATCACCGCGCGCTGCACGGCCGGCGGCGGTTGCGGTGGTTGCCATCGCCTGTTGGAGGCTCTGCTCGAGGCCACGCTTGGCGCAGATGAGCGGGAACCGGCGGCAGCATCGGCTGCGTGAGCGTCACACTCGTCCGAGGGCGGGACCGCCTACGATCGACGGCCATGACGCGAGCCGCACGGGCGACACATGCAGGGTGACCCCCAGATCATCGATCTCCTGAACGAGGTCCTGACTGCCGAACTGACCGCGGTGAACCAGTACTTTCTGGACGCCAAGATGTACGACAACTGGGGCTACGAGCGGCTGGCCGAGCGTTTTCGCTCCGAGTCCATCGACGAAATGAAGGACGCCGATCACCTGATTGAGCGCCTGCTGTATCTCGAGGGCCACCCGAACCTCCAGCGCCTTGGCACCATTCGAACCGGCGAGAGTCCCGTCGAGAAGTTGTCACTTGCACTCACCCTCGAGCAAGAGGCCATCGCCCGTCTGAACCCGGGCATCGCGCTCTGCGTCGCACGCGGCGACAATGGCACGAGAGACCTGCTCGCCGAGATCCTCGAAGGCGAAGAGGACCACGCGGACTGGTTGGAGAGCCAGCTGGCCTTGGTCGAACAGTTGGGCCAGGCTCATTACCTCGCTCAGCAGATCCGTGACTGACGTCTAGCTCTCCTGGGCGTCGGGCCGGCGATAGCGCCGAAACCCGGGGAGCGCGGCACCGATGATGAGTGCGCCACCGATGGCGGCGAGACCGCCCGCGACAACGGAGAACTCCGTTGTGGTCGCCGTGGCCAGCGCCCCTGACTCGAAGCCGCCCAGGCGGGGTCCTCCCTCGACGGCCGCCATCTGCACTGACGCGATCCGGCTCCGGAGAGCCTCGCCCGCGTGCGTCTGGAGGACGGTGGTACGCAGCACGGCCGAGATCACGTCGGCCCAGCCGGCGACCGCCAGCACGACGAGGGCGACCCAAAGGGTGCGGACCAGTCCGAAGGCGACGATGGCGGCACCCCAGCCGCAGACCGCCACCACGATGGCGACACCCTGGCGGCGGATCCGATCCAACCATCCCGTGGTGAGCGCTCCGAGGAGCGCCCCGGCACCCGGAGCGGCGTAGAGGAATCCGAGGGTGCTCGGCCGGCCGCCGAACACCGCGTGGTTGAGGGCGGGGAAGAGTGAGGTGGGCGCACCGAACACCATGGCGTTGAGGTCGATGAGGTAGGCGGCAAGCAGCACGTGATCTCTGCGGATTGCGCCGAGCCCCTCGCGGAATCGCGGGTGCCGCTGGCGTTCTCCGCTCGCCGCTGACGACAGGGCGGTCATGCGGGCCGCCGTCATCGCAACCGCCAGGCTGCTGATGGCATCGAGGGCGAACACCCATTGGAGATGGATGAGCTCGAGCAGCAGGCCGGAGACAGCAGGTCCCCCCACCATGCCCACCTGCTCGACGACCTGCATGGTCGCGAATGCCGCGAGCAGGCGTCCGGGGGTGACGAGCGATGGTGTCACGGAGCTGCAGGCGGTCGAGTACGCCCCCCCTGCTCCTGCGCCGAGCGCGCTGGCGACGTAGATCACCAGCAGGGAGGAATGGCCGAGACAGGCGTTGACGGCCAACGCTCCGCTTGTCATGGCGATCACCAGAGATGTCGCGATCATGAGAATGCGGCGGGCCACTGCGCTTCCCGCCGCGCCGCCCACGAGCGCCCCAATGACCAAAGGGACGACCTGAGCCAAGCTCACGGCTCCGACCTGGAGGGACGACCGCGTGAGCTCGTAGACCTGAAACGGAATCGCCACCACCGTCAGCTGATTGCCCAGCATGTTCACCATCTGGCCCGCGAAGAGGAGCCGGAAGTCGCGGCTGTCCCGTAGGGGCCCGAGGTCCATCAGGATCCGATTCGGCACGCGCTCTATCCTGTTGGTTCAAGCCGACTTGAGCGCAAGCGGCGTGAGATCGGGACAGCAAGGGGAGGTTCGCCCATGCCGACACGGACAACCAGGGACGAGGAGCTCCTCCCGATCGACGAGGTGGCGCGCCGCCTCGGGATTCGCGCCTCGGCCATCCGCTACTACGAGGAGCGCGGCCTTGTGCTGCCGTCCTCGAGACAGTCCGGGCGTCGCTGGTACGGGCCTTCGGAGATTCGCCGGCTTGCCATCATTTTGTACTGGCAGGAGTACGCCCTGATGAGTCTCGACGAAATCGGCGAGATCCTGGCGGGCTCGGGCGCCACCCGGGGATGGGCTGAAATCGTGCAGAGCCGGATCGGTGTCCTGGGAGAGCAGATCGAGCGTATGGAGGCGGCGCGTGCCTTCCTTGTGCACGTTGCGTCACATCACGATGCTTCACCCGATGGGTGCCCGCACTTCGAGGACAATCTTTGGGAACGCCAAAAGCAGCACTGAAAAGCGCGGTTCTCGCCCGCGGTGGGCTCCGTCCCGGGCGGCGCTATTGCGGAGGGTTCACCGGGTGCAGGGCCGTCAGTGAAGCAAACCCGTCGACGAATGCCTGCACGTCGTTCTTCGGCTTGGCGGCGGTCCCCGAGCAATCCACTGTTCCAACCGTGTAGCCGGTCAAGGTCGTGCCGAGAGCGACGTGGACTGGCCCACGGATCTGGCCTGTCGCGCAGGTCGGCACGTTGAGGTTCCCGTTCGCCTTGGCGGCCGTGCCCTTCTTGGCCGCAAGGAGAGCGTTGCGATGCGCCTGCACCCAGGCCACGAGATACTTGGCACCTTGGGAAAAGGCGGGCGTTTGGCCATTGTCGACGCCCTGGCTCACGGCAAGGGCGGGGATGCCACGGGCGAGTGCCGTCTCCGCCGCCCCCACGGTGCCCGAGAGGCTGGCCAGAGGACCGATGTTCTCCCCGAAGTTGATCCCCGACACCACGAGATCGGGCCGCTGCGCAACACCGTGGTCATCAATCGCCCAGATGATGGTGTCGGCGGGATACCCCGCGACGGCCTTGGCCGGGTATCCGCTCGCAGTCGTCGCGTTGGTAACCGCCAGCGTTCCAGCTGTCACTTTCGCGCCCGTACCGCTCTGATTGGTGAGGGGGGCCACCACGGTCACCTTGGTGTGTGGCAGCGCCCTCAGCGCCTGGACGGCGGCATCGATTCCCGGCGCTGAGACTCCGTCGTCGTTCGTGACCAGGACGGTCAGGCTTGTGGAGGGCGTGGTGGCGGCTCCCGCGCCGTCCGCAACAATTCCGCACGTGGCCAGTCCCGTGAGTCCCGCAAGCGAGCCCAGGAGACAACCCGCAACGAAGCGTGAATGGATTCGATGCTGCACGTGACGTCCCTTCGTCGGCGCGACGCGAGGCCGCCCTCAAATTTCGGAAGGGCGGAATGTAACACGACAGTTTCGGAAACGGTCAGCGCTACTGCATCCGCCGAACGCCGCCAACGCGTCGAGCTTCGCCGCGTTCAGCGCGGGGGCAGCCTCGACGAGCTGGAGAAGTTGCCGTACAACTGTTCGTCAGGGCCATCCGGCCCGTAGGTGAGTGCTTGCACGAGCAGATCGCCACCGACGAACGCACCTTTCCAGGAGGCGCCGAGTCCTCCGAACACCTCCTCCCGGTCCCCCCGACTCCGGGGCTTGTTGATCCCGACCTTGAATGCCTGCACCTCTTCGGCCAACAGCGATCCGGCGTCCGGGTCGTCGATGGCGATGCTAGCGACCAACGATCCGTTCGAGGCGTTCATGGCGGCGAGGAGCTCAGCCTTCGTGTCGACGACGACAACGGAGTCCAGTGGCCCGAAGGGCTCGGCGTGGTGCAGCGTCCACGCGGCTGGAGGTTGGAGCACGGAAGCGGGTGCGACGTAGGCCGATGTGTCCTGCACGTCGAGGAAGCGACCGTCACCGAGGGATCCCCTATAAAGAGGAATGCCACCCCCGCGCAGGGCTTCGTCGAACTGGTTCGACAGATCGGCCGCCTTCTCCGAGCGGATGAGCGGCCCGAAGTCCAGCTCGGGGAGCGGATCGCCAGGCTGCTCGACGGCGAGCGGGTGGCCGAACCGCACTGCGCGCAAGACGGGGAGGTACATCTCGAGAAAGGCAGGGAAGAGACGACGCTGGACGACGTAGCGGGGATACGCGGTGCACCGCTGTTTGGCGTACTCGAAGCCTTTCCGGATGTGCTGGGCCAGGAGCTCCCATTGGGAGAAGTCCCATACTCCCCACGCGTTGAGCCCCTCTTGCTCGAGCATGTGTCGCCGGTGCGTGTCGGCGAGGGAGACAGCGGCTCGGCGGCCGTTCGCCCTTCCGCCGACGAACATGAGCGCCCCGATTCCCTCGGAGCGGATCAGCACGTCGCCCAACCGCGACCCCATTCCCGAAATGAGTGTGACCGGGAGCCCGGCGCGCCGCATCAACGCGTGCGCCAGAGTGAGGGCGTGGAAACCGCCCTGGCTCGGCGTCTTCGCCAGCACGGCGTTCCCACAGAGGGTTTGCACCAGTTCGGCGTGGACCTGCACGCTCATCGGATAGTTCCAGCTGGCGATGTTCGAGACGGGCCCGGGGAGCGGTTGCCGCTGTTGACCGTCTGGAACCTGGAGCTGGCGCTCAATCTGCCCCAGGTACCAACGGACCCCGTCAATGCAGCGATCGACATCAGCAGTGGCGAGACGCCAGGGCTTGCCGATCTCCCAGACGAGGAGGAGCGCGAGCAACTCGTGGTGCTCGCTCAGCGCGTCAACAGCGGCCGAGACCCGGGTGCGGCGTTCGTCGAGATCCACCTTGGCCCATATGTCGTGTTCGCCAGAGGCGAACTCGACGGCGGCAACCGCTTCGTCGTGATCGACGAGAGGCGGCCCGGGGATCGGCGTGCCGTCAAGAGCATTGACGTGGTCCCCTGGAATGCCGATCCGGCGCCATTCGCCACGGGTCAGATTCCGCAGGCGGTCCGAGTCGAACGCCTCGGGCGCGGCCTGTGTGCAGCGTCCGTACGTCTCCCACCACGAGGTTCCCGGCTTCAATTGCAATGTCATGGTGACACCCTTCTCCGGGCGACCCGATAACGAAACTCCCACCTTCGACGTCGGTGGGATGCGACGTGTTTACCTGCTCCGATGAGTGTACGGCGGCGTCGTGAGCGCGGCCCCGTGGTGCAACACATCAGTCGAGCAGCCCCGGAGTTGCGTCCCCACGCATGATCTGGACATCGAACAAAGGCTCGGTCAGTTGGAATTGCAACCGCCGCCACCGAGGCCTGTTCGCTCTCAACTCGTCTGATGACCCCCCTTGTTGCGGCGATCCCATCTCCGAGGGGTCAGGCCACGGCGCGCCCACGCCACACGCCGGGTGCAGTTCAGTTGCAAGCGCCCACTCTCCCTTGAACGGGACTGTCGCCATGCATACCGTTCTGAAGGGGAGCAGAAACGGAGGGGGAGATGGCTTCGCGCGCGGGCGAGTTGCCGATTGGCCGGGTGAGAGCCACGCCGGCCGCTCCGTCGCGCCGGCCCCCGCTCACCCTGGCACCGGCGATGCTCTGGGTCGTCGGGATCTCTTCGGCCGCACTGTTGGCGATCTACAGCCTGTGGTATTCGGCCACAGAACCGGAGATGGACGATCAGGTCTATCGAATGGGCGCCCAACACCTCTTCGGGCCGGACCTCTATTCCTCACAGATCGAAGTGCTCGGGAGGCACCTGTCCTTCACCTATCCGCCTTTTGCCGCATTGCTGTTCTGGCCGATCTCACATCTTTCAGTCTTTGCCGGTCAGTTCGTCTGGAACGCCATCAACCTTGCGGCTCTCTTCGCATTGATCACGGTGAGCATCGCGGCAGCCCGCTCGAGACGTCTTGCCTCAACTGATTGCCGGACCGCTCTGCTTCTCCTCCTCCCTGTCGCATTGCTCTTCTACCCGGTACGAAGCGACCTGGCCCTCGGGCAAATAAACATCGTGCTGATCCTGATGATCGTCGTGGATCTGACGACTGGGGTCTCCTGGCGCGGCCACTCCTTCCCGCGGGGCCTGCTGATAGGCCTGGCGGCGGCAGTCAAACTGACTCCGCTCGTATTTATTCCGTATCTGTTGGTGTCCCGCCAATGGCGAGCCGCCTGCAACGCCACGCTCACCTTCCTTCTTGTGACAGGAGCGCTATTCGCGGTGTCCCCGTCTGCGTCGTGGTCGTATTTCACCAAGGACGCCTTCGATGTGAAGCGTGTGGGGAACAGCCTCACCACTGGAAATCAGGCGCTCCACGCCGCCATCATCCGGGCGCATCTCACGCCGTCGTCGGCGCTGATCGATCTCATCGAAGTCATGGTGTTCAGCGGCGGCGTGGCAATAGCCGCTGCGGCGTACCGACGCTCTTCACCCTTGCTGGCGGCGTTGGTCTGTGCGGCGACGGGCCTCTTGGTCTCTCCCATCTCCTGGCTCCATCACTATGTCTGGATTGTGCCCGCGGTGATCTGGCTGGCGGTGGGTCATGACCGTCCGGCCAAGGGCGCATGGTGGGCGCTCGTCGCTACATTGACCTTTGTCGTGGTGCCACCCACGTCGTCTGGGGGCTCCGGGCCGTTGTGGTTTGTGCGCGACGACGCGTACGTCATCGCCGCCGTTGTCTTCGTCGGACTAGTCGGGGTCATGCTCTCGACGCGGCGACATCGAAACGCTGACCACGGCTCGAGGGATCTCCGCCAACCAATCGTGGGCGTTCGCCCGGAGTGACCTGAACGGCAAGCTCCTCCCTTGCGATGGGCAGAATCACAACTCGCCTTCTCAGGCCGGCGAAGCGGTCGCGATCCTGATCTCGTAGTCGTCCGCCAAGCGTTGCAGAGCGCCTGCACAGTCTCCATTGAACGATGATCCGTGCATCAAGGCGAGGGTGCTCGGACGCAGCTCGGAGAGGCTGCGCACGGTTGCGCCGGTCGAAGGATGGAGCGAGCTGGCGCGAAAGACATCCTCTGCAACTGCCGCGGGCTCCACAATGTCGCCTTCCGTCACTGCCGGCCCGTTTCCGAGATGGGTGAACAGGTCTCCGCACAGCAGAGTGCTAGTGGTCTCCTCGAAGAGAACGCGAGCCTCCCATCCGTGGGGGACGTGAGGTGTGTCGATGTGGCGCACTCGCTTGCCGCCGAGGTCCAGAACGTCACCGTCGGCCATGGGAATGGGCGGACGATCGGCGAGATCGTTGAGCGAAACCATACAGCCCAGTGCCCCGTGCGCGACCTGTGCAGCGGGTGCCGCGCCAAGGAACAGGTTCATGGCGCCACACTCGTCCGCCTCGACGTGACCGAAGGTGATCCACCGCAGCGAGGCGACTGGGAGCACCCTGGAGATGGCCTCGCTGACATTGGGAAACATTGCACGCGGTCCGGTATGGAACAACAACGGCTCCTCGCCTTGAACAAGGAACTGGTTGAAGGTGAATCCGGTTGGGCCGATGTCGGGAACGAAGGTCGAGAGCCGGAAGATGCCATCGGCGATCTCGTCGAGCTGGGTTTCCATGGGTGCGTCCTTTCTCGGGTTGGTACTAGAGGGGCAGTGGGTTGGCGAGGACGCCGGAGCCTGGAAGACGGCCGGACAGGATCCGGACGAACTCGATCGCGTCGATCTCGACCTGCTCTCCATCTGAGCCCTGGGTGAACTTCCCCCCGGCCGGTCCTTCGAGGACTAACTCGAAAGGCTGATCGTGGATGGACGCCCACTCCGCGACGATGTCGGCAACGAGGCGCCCGTCGTGCTCGGGTGTGAGCTGCATCGCCCGGCCAGTGGCGCAGCTCATGTCGATGCGGTGACACCAGACGTCACGGGTGAAGCCGACGTCGAGGAGGTACTTGAGAGGCTCCCAGCCGACTGGAGGCCCGAAGGGGATCGGCACGTAGCGCAACGGGGGCGGGGTACCCCAGCGGCCTTTCACGGCTTTCGGGCCAACCGCCGCGAGCTCGGCGACCAGGTCCGCGTTGGAGAGCGTTTCGCGCTCGCGGATCTGGAGTTCGTTCATACCATCGACCCAGTGGTGCGAGTCGATGTGCTTGTTGAGCGGCATCCCTCGGCGCATCTGGTGCATAAACTCGCGCACCGAAGCCTGGGCGTCGGCCGAGCCGAGCACGTGGAGCGACAGCTTGCGGACATCCCAGGCGGTGCAGTCGGTCGGCATCTTCCACTCGTCGTCTGTCAGGTCCGCAGCCATTTCGGCGAATCGCTCGAACTCGCCTTCTGCCAGGCGGCGAGCCTCAGGCCTGGCGATGCGCTCGATACTGTGCGTTGTGATCATTGGGGCCTCCTTGTGAGGGCATCGTCGACGAGCAAGTCGACGAGGCGATTGAGATGGCGCACCCAACGGGTGCCGCCGGGCTCGTTGCTGAGTTGCGCTTCCATAACGCCGCCGGTGACGGCGACGATGCAGTCGATGTCACCCTGCTGGGTGACCCCAGCGGCCTGCATGACGCTCTGCACGCGGCCAAGCACTCGCTCGGCCAGTGCGTAGGACGCAGGAGACGGCGTGAAGCCCGGAACGTGCCGTTGAAAGAGCAACTCGTAGCGGGCGGGGTCCTCCAGAGCAAAGCCGGTGAATGCTTCTAGGAACTGCTTGAGTGCAACCCTCGCGTCCCGCGACAACGTGAGTGCGTCAAGGTATTCGATGAGTTGCCGGTTCCCGTCGGAGAACATTGCGTCGTAGAGGGCGTCCTTCGAATCGAAGTACCCGTAGAGCGACGGTTGGCGTATCCCGACTTCGCGTGCCAACGCATGCAGCGAGACCCCGGCGATGCCGTTCTCGCGGGCGAGTTTCCACGCGCAGTCCACGATCCCCGCCACCCGCGCCTCTCGGCGCTTGGCCACCGTGCCCGTCGGGGCTTCCGAACCTGTACCTATCACCGATAGGAGATTATCCTATCGGTGATAGGTTGTCAACCCCTCGGTGTCGCTCCAGATGACCGGGGCCGGCCGTGGCCAGAGGAGGTGCCAGGCCTCTCCCCGCCATGGGAGTCAGTCCCGTGCCGTCCCGCAGCTCACCGGATTCAGCGCGTTGCGGTCGGGGAAGGAAACGTCACCCGCCAAGGTCACCGTTTCGCTGAGGTCTCCGATGGTGAAGGTGAATGCACCGGGCTCCACGCGGTAGCGCAGGTCGGTGCCTGAAAACCCCAGCCGCCCGGCCGGTATGAGGAACGTGAGACGAGCCGACACGCCTGGCCTGCACTCGACTCTTTGGAACGCGAGCAGCCGCGCCGCGGGGAGTCCGACGCTGGCGACTTCGTCACGAAAGAAAAGCTGTACAACGTCCGTTCCCTGCCGATCTCCCGTGTTGGTCACGGTGACGGCAATGAGCAGATCATCGGTTGTCGTCGCGGCCTCAACGGCCAAATCGCGCCGCTCCCACGTGGTGTACGACAGACCGTGCCCGAAGGGGAAGAGGGGCGACGCAGGTGTGTCGACGTAGTCGTTGAGGATCATGCTTCGTCCCCCGCCGTGGTGCGCACCGGAGTGCACACCGACCTGGCCGACAGTGTGTAGGAGGGACACCGGAAGCCGGCCGCTGGCGTCCACGGCACCGCAGAGAACGTCAGCGACGGCGTTGCCCCCCTCTTCCCCGGGGAGCCAGGCGAGGACGAGTGCGTTGGCGTTCTGGACGACGTCGCCGAGCGAGTGGGCCCGCCCGCCGATCACCACGACGACCACGGGTACACCGCGAGCGGACGTCTCCGAGATGAGACTGAGCTGGTCCGCTGCGAGCCGCAGGTCAGCGGCATCACGGAACTCACCGGAGGTGTCCGCTCTCGTCAGGCCGCTGCGACCACCGACGAACACGACGGCCACGTCGGCCTGCTCCACATCGTCGATGACTTCGACCCGTTCGCGCAGCGCCCGCAACGGTGATGGTGTCGGGTTCTGCGGTGGGAGCGCGGTGAATTCGCTCCCCACCGGAGACAGCGCTGCCTCTTCGTGTTGGAGCTCGAGGTGGGCGGGAAAGTGATAGTCACCGAGCAGCAGACGCGGGTCGTCTGCGCTCGGTCCGAGGACGGCAATGCGGGCTCCGGCTTGGAGCGGCAGGACCCCATCGTTGGCGAGGAGCACGATCGAAGCCGTGGCGGCCCGCCGCGCCAACGCGCGATCCTCGATCGTGTCGAACACCGCCGGTGCGGCGGCAGCATCGACATAGGGCTGCTCGAACAGGCCGAGCTGCTCCTTTTGCACCAGCACGCGGCGACAGGAAGCATCGACGGCCCCCAACGGCACGGCGCCAGATCTCACCAGAGCGGGGAGATTCCGGTAACACCAGTAGGAGGGGAGTTCAACATCGAGCCCGGCCAGAAGGGCAAGACGCGCTGCGTCGGTGTCGTCGCTGGCGCAGTGGTGGAAGTCCTCCAGGCTGCCGACCCCGAAGTAGTCGGCGACAGTCACGCCGGTGAACCCCAATTCGTCACGCAGTAGCTCGATCAGGAACTCGGGAGACCCGTGAAGAGGTAGGCCGTCGATTTCGTTGTAGGACGGCATGACAGAGCCGACCCTCGCCTCGTTGATCACGGCGCGAAAGGGCGCGGCAATGACATCGCGCAGATGGCGTGGACCTATGGAGGACCATCCCCAGTTGAATCCTCCTTCCGGCGCGCCGTAGCCGAGGAAGTGTTTGGCGGTGGCGAGAACGCCCTGTGACTGCACCCCGCGCACATAGCTGACACCCATACGGCTGGTCAGCTCAGGATCTTCTCCATAGGTCTCCTCCAAGCGGCCCCAACGGGCATCGCGGGCGATGTCCAGTACCGGCGCCAACGTGAGCCGAGCACCGACTGCACGCATTTGTCGCCCGATTACTGTCGCCACCCGTTCAACCAACGCAGGGTCCCAGGTCGAAGCGAGGTTGATGCCCTGGGGAAACTGTGTCGCCTGACGGGCGCAGAAGCCCCCGGTTGACTCCTCATGGATCACCGCGGGGATTCCGAGCCTTGTCTCCTCGACGAAATAGCGCTGGACCTGGTTGCCTAGCTCGGCGACGCGTTCAGGCCCAGCTCCTGCCTCGATGGCGACCCGCCCGACCTGCCCGATGCCGTCCGCAGCAGCGAGGGCCAAGCGATCGAGGGCAAGCTCGCCATGCACGAGCAGTCCGGAGAACCACATGCACCCAAGTTGGGCACTCTTCTCCTCGAGCGTCATGCGCGCCATCAGTTCGTCGACGTCTGTCACAGTGCCCCTCTTCAGCCGCGGTGTGTTGAAATGTCCAAGCAATCACCCCGTTCGTACCGCTCTCTCCGACAGATTGCAACCTCCGGTGACTCGATGAGGGTGGCGGGCGCCGCGACCTAGGCCGCGGCGCCCGCTCCTCACTCCGTCTCGCTGGGTAAGCCGACCGTTGGACGCAGATCCGGGTCACCGGTCGGCTCGCCACAGCGTGTTGTTGCTTGGCTTGACCTCAGCCGAGGAGGCCCGACGGCCCCCCGGAGACCTGGCCAAGAAGGTTGCCCTGACCCGAGCTATTGCCGTTCTGAGCATTGGCGTTGGCGCTCGAGCCGTTGCCTTGCGTCACGCCACCGTCGTTGGAGCCGACACTGAGGATCGACGGCGCGACGTTGACGTTGGTAGGCGCAACCTGCGTGCTCTTCGCAGCAGCGCCGGCCACCTGACCGATGCCGTTGCCCTGCGTCGAGCTCTGGGACGTACCCCCAGGCGTGCCGCCGCTCTCCTGGCTGGCGCCGTTGCCCTGGAACGACTGGTTGCCGTTCTGCGCATTGGCGTTGGCGCTCGAGGTGTTGCCTTGCTTTACACCACCGTCGTTGGAGCCGACACTGAGGATCGACGGCGCGACGTTGATATTGCTAGGCGCAACCTGCGTGCTCTTCGCAGCAGCGCCGGCCACCTGACCGATGCCGTTGCCCTGCGTCGAGCTCTGGGACGGCTGGGTTGGCCGACCGAGATTGCCCTGAGGCCCCGAGTTGCCCTGAGGCCCCGAGTTGCCCTGAGGCCCCGGGTTGCCCTGAGGCCCCGGGTTGCCCTGATTCTCCTGGCTGGCGCCGTTGCCCTGGAACGACTGGTTGCCGTTCTGCGCATTGGCGTTGGCGCTCGAGGTGTTGCCTTGCTTTACACCACCGTCGTTGGAGCCGACACTGAGGATCGACGGCGCGACGTTGATATTGCTAGGCGCAACCTGCGTGCTCTTCGCAGCAGCGCCGGCCACCTGACCGATGCCGTTGCCCTGCGTCGAGCTCTGATCAGGTCCACCAGGGTTCTCGCCCCTAGGGGACTCAGTGCGCTGAGGGTGGCAGTTCTTGCCACCCTGGGGCTCCGAGTTACCCGAGGGCCAGCTGGACTTCCCAGTCGTGGATCCCGAAGGGCCAGAACCACCCCGAGGATTTGGGTTGGCCCAGGTCTGCTGGACCGCGCCGTTCCCTTGGAACGAGTGGTTCTTGTTCTGTGCATTGGCATTGGCGCTCGAAGCGTTGCCCTGCGTCACCCACCCGTCGTTGGAGCCGACGCTAAGGATCGACGGTGCCACGTTGAGGTTGGTGGGCAGGATCTGCTTGCTTTGCGCCACGGCGCCGGCTACCTGGCCGACGCCGTTGCCTTGTGTTGCGCTTTGGTCACCGGAGTGACCCTGAGGTGGGCCGTTGAGCGCCGACGCTGATCCGGTGGCAACGGCAATCGCCATTGCGCCACCGAACAGGCCGATCGCGGCCGCTCGAATGCTTCTGTTCACTGTGCTTCTCCTTCAAGGTTGATTGATTTCGGATTTGAGATGGTCCTGAGGTGCAGTCGCTCACTCGGACCGGAATCGAAACATCAGCCTTGAATTAGCCAGGTTGCTCAGTGATGGAAAAGAAGACCTCGTCTGGATCGGGAACCGTCCCCGGAGCAAGGCGTCGACTGCTCCACGTCCAGAGTGCGGGCTTCGAGAGGTCGGCGAAGAGGGACCCGTGTGCGCTCGATCCGCTCGCCGAAGAAGAGTCAAACGATCCATGGGTCGAACCCAAGAGCCACAGAAGAAGATCGTGGCTCAGCGGGACGCGACCGGGGGTGGGAGAGGGGACCGGCACGAATGCTGCGTTTGAGGGCACACTGTGGCTCGTCCCGCAGATCACCGCGTCGAGGTGCGGAGCCAGGCGTCCGTCCGGCCCTGCGGCTGCGCCTGTGGCTGCAAGTACCACAAGAGTTGTGGTCGCGGGTATTCCGGCACTACCACTCAACGCGCTCGGCACTCGTTGGGGCGGAACTCGCGGCCGGGGCGCTGGTGGAGTCGCCACCGGAAGGCACCATGTCGCGGGGCGGACTGGCGATCGTGTTCGTGGCACTCGAACTCGCCCCTTGCGACGAGGCGGTCACCGCAGTCGCGGGCACCGGGAGTGTCGCGATGTCAGTAGCGGTCAAACTGCCGAGCGCGCCCTGCACAATCTCGTCTGCACCGGCCGATGCGGATGCGGTCCCGGGCGCAATTTCTGTGACGACCCCCCCAAGCGTTGCAGCGGTGTTCGCCACCGTCGCGGTCAGGCCGGCGGCAGCGAAAATTGCCGGTTGTGTGAGAGTCACAACGGTTCCAAGCACCGGCTGGGCAAACGTAACGGCTGCCGCGAGTACCGGATGGACGGTTGCGCCCGCCGACTGGACGGCCTGAGTGACAGCGGTGGTCACCGGCGCCGCGCTCGTGCCCACCGACTGGGTGGCTTGAGTAACAGCGGTGGTCACCGGCGCGCGCTCGTGCCCACCGATTGGACGGCCTGAGTAACGGCGGTGGTCACCGGCGCGCGCTCGCGCCCACCGACTGGGTGGCTTGAGTAACAGCGGTGGTCACCGGCGCCGCGCTCGCGCCCACCGATTGGACAGCCTGAGTAACGGCGGTGGTCACCGGCGCCGCGCTCGCGCCCACCGACTGAACGGCCTGTGTGACAGCGACGGCCACGGGATGAATCGCCGGCGCAACCGCGGCTGCCGTTCCCGTGCCGCTCGGCGATGCACTAGTCGGAGACGGCACCTGCGCAGGCGGGGAAGATTGGGGAGCAGGAAGACCGACCGGCGACGACGGAGAGGTTGCAGGGGAGGGGGGAGTCGTGGCCTGTGTGGGGGTGGTGGCAGGTGCCGCAGCGCTCGGGAGCAAAGTTGTCGCTCCTGAGGTGACGGTGTCCGAGGCTGAAGTGACAGTTCCCACCACGCTGGACGCGCTCGGTGTCCGTACGCCGAGCGCGGACGCTCTGCCGGAGCCGAGAAACAGAACGGCAATGACAACGAGCGCTCCGAACGCGAGCAAAAGCAGGAGGCGCCGACGCACCACGAAGGACGCACTGCTTTCTTCGGGAATCGGAGGGTTCATTCGCCACCACGACGTCGGGAACGGCTGACCCGAAGTTCAGGACAACACTCAACGCGTAGTGACGCGTTACCCCGCGAAGTGCTCGTGCGAACCGCGAATGGGTCGCATTGTGACTTGGGATGCGGAACGATGCGAAAGTCATTCCAGATGGGTTGCAGCTATCGGTTTGAACGACGACAACGTGTGACCACGTCGTGTAAACACTTGGCGCGTGCACGTCGACCGAAGTGTCAACACCAGTCCGTGCCTCACAGCGCCTCCCATGCGAAACGCCGATTGTGGGCAGTTCGGTCGAGGCACGCCGCACGCCGGCGAATCAACGATCCGCATGTCGGCCGAACGAACGGCAGTGTCCATCGCTGCGGTGGGCCACCGCCCGCTAGCCGAGTCGGCCGTGGACCGTCGGAGGCCTCCATGTGCTTCGGGTTGCTCAAGGGGCGAGAGAGGAAGAGAGACCGCGAGCGGGCCGCGTCCCGACGACGCGGGAGAACGTCGAAAACGAGCGGCGCCGCTTCGCCTTGTCCCGCCCGCCGGCTCGCTCGGTCGGAGCCCGACGGACGCTGGGAGCGGGCGACGGGGTCGCCTCTCCGGCCACGCTCGGCTGGCAAACGCCAGGGCAGCCTTCACCTAGGCTTCCGTGCACGGGCTGCAACGTGGCGACCGGGGGACGGCTGTGGACAGTCGGACCCCTCAAGACGCAAAAGCCCTGCTGGAGAGGTGCGAGAGCGGCCGAATCGGAGTCACTGCTAATGACTTGACCTGGGTAACCGGGTCCGAGGGTTCAAATCCCTCCCTCTCCGCTCGGGTGTCTGGCACGTGGTGCCGGACGATCCGGATGGCTGGCCCGCTCAGGTGGGCCTGCCGAGGTCCGTCGCCCCGGCGGGACTCGGCCTGGTGCGAGGAGTGTGTGACGTCGTGGGCCTCTATTGGCTGCAGACCTTGGGGTGCCCGAAGAACCAAGTCGATTCCGACAAGCTCGAGGGTTATCTCACTGCGCAGGGATACGGCCGCGCCCCGGATGCCGAAGCGGCCGACCTCGTCGTGGTCAACACGTGCGCCTTCATCGACGCCGCCCGCCAGGAGTCGATCGACACCATCTTGAACCTGGCTGACCGGCGCAGTGCCGGTGCCCGCCTGGTCGTCACGGGCTGCATGGCCGAGCGCTACGGCGACGAGCTGCGTGACGCCCTCCCCGAGGTCGACCTCGTGGCCGGCTTCGGTGCCGACCTCACCGCCCCTGCCGGAGCGGGGGCGGTCCCTGTCACCCTCACCGCGGGGCGCCGCCCCGCCGCTCCGATCCCGGCGACGACGGCCTCGGCGACGAACGGATTCGACCTGCTGGAGCTGCCGCGGCCGGCAGCCCGTGCCCCGTGGGCCTACATCAAGGTGGCCGAGGGTTGCGATCGCATTTGTGGGTTCTGCGCCATCCCGTCGTTCCGGGGCAAGCAACGGTCCCGTTCGCCCGAGGAGGTGCTGGCCGAGGTCGACGCGCTCCTCGCCACCGCCGACGACGCTCCGGTCCTGCGCGAAATCGTCCTCGTCGCCCAGGACCTCGCCTCATACGGCCGTGACCGGTCGGGACCGGGCCGGCGCACCCGCATTGCCAACGGCCCGTCGCCCGTTGCCGCGCTCGACGCGCGCCGTGTCGGCCCGGGTGGAGCGCACCCGGCTGCTCTACCTCTATCCCTCCGGGCTGACCGACGAACTGATCGAGACCGTCATCGCAACGGGCGTGCCGTACTTCGACCTCTCGCTGCAGCACGTCTCGCGCCCGCTGCTCGCCGGCATGCGCCGCTGGGGTGACGGCGACCGTTTCCTCCGGCGGATCGACGACATCAGGGCTGCGGACCCCGCTGCCACCTTCCGCTCCTCGTTCATCCTCGGCTACCCGGGCGAGACCGAGCGCGATCACGATCTCCTCCTCGAATTCCTCAGTGCGGCGCAGCTCGACTGGGCCGGCTTCTTCCCGTACTCCCGCGAGGACGGCACCCACGCCGCCGGGCTCGAGGAGCGGGTGCCGGCGGAGCTGGCGCTCGAGCGCCTCCGCGAATGCGCCGAGCTGCAAGACGCCATTACGGCAAGCAGGCGCGACGCACTCATCGGTGCCACCCGCCAGGTCCTCGTCGATGCACCGGGCCAGGGCCGGACCGTGCACGAGGCGCCCGAGATCGACGGCATCGTGCACCTGCCCCTCGACCTGGCGGTCGGCCGCCTCGTCGACGTCGCCATCACCGGCGCGGAGGGGCCCGACCTCTATGGCATCCCGGTGGCAAACCGGAATCCGGTCGGCGCCGGCGCGACGGCGGGGTCGGGAGCGCCGTGAGCGAGGCCACACACGACCCCGCGTCACGGACGAACTTCACCTTCGGGCCGAGCGCGCTTGCCACCCCCGCCAACGCCGTCACGGTGGCCCGCCTGCTGGCGGCCCCCGTCTACGTGCTGATGCTGGTGGCCTGGGGTGCCTCGTGGATCAATGTCGTCGTGGGCTTTCTGCTCGCAGCCAGTGACGGGCTCGATGGCTACATGGCCCGTCGCCACGGCACGACGCGCTCGGGCGCCTTCCTCGACCCCCTGGCCGACAAGGCCTGCGTTCTGGCCGCCATGATCACGCTCTGTGTGCAGGGCCACCTGCCGTGGCTGCCGGTCATTCTCATCACCATCCGCGAGGTCGGCATGCAGGTCTACCGCTCCTGGGTCGGTCGACGTGGGGTGTCCATCCCGGCGCGCAAGTCGGCCAAGATCAAGACGCTGGTGCAAGACCTGGCCATCGGCACCGTCATCATTCCGCCGCTGGCGCACCAGCACACGCTGCAGGTCGCCGCGATCTGGTTCGCCTGCGCGCTCACGCTCTATACCGGCGCCGAGTACCTGCTCGACGGGCGGAGGGCGATGCACCGGCCGGTTGCACCGTAAGGTCACCCCGTGCGCATCGAGATCGTCGCCGTCGGGACCGAGCTGCTGCTGGGCCAGATCGCCGACACCAATTCCGCCTGGCTCGGCGAGCACCTGGCCGCCAATGGCGTTGCCTCCCACTTCCACCAGGCGGTGGGCGACAACCACGACCGCATCACCTTGGCCCTGCGCACCGCCCTGGCCCGGAGTGACGGCGTCATCATGTGCGGCGGGCTCGGGCCCACCCAGGACGACATCACCCGGGAGGCCATCGCGGCCGTCATGAATGTCCCGCTTGAGCGCGACCAGGCGATCGTCGACGTCATCGCCGGCTTCTTCGAGGCCCGGGGCCGCACCATGACGGAGAACAACGCGCGCCAGGCCGACGTGCCGCGGGGGGCGACCATCATCCCGCAGGTGGCCGGCACAGCGCCCGGCCTCATCTGCCCCGTCGGAAACAAGGTCGTGTACGCGGTCCCCGGCGTCCCCTACGAAATGGCGGAGATGTTCGAACGGGGCATCCTGCCCGATCTGCGCGCCCGCATGGCCGCGTCGGGCGAGGAGAGCGGCGTCATTGCCAGCCGCGTGCTGCGCACCTGGGGTGCCAGTGAGTCGGGTCTGGCCGAATCCCTGCAGGACCGCATCGACGCGCTCGATGCCACGGGCGACGTCACGCTGGCATTCCTGGCTTCGGGGATCGAGGGGATCAAGGTGCGCATCACCGCCCGCGCCCGCACGTCCGAGGACGTCATCGCCCTGCTCGACAAGGAGGACGTGGAGGTGCGGCGCGCCATCGAGGACCGCCTCGGCGACATCGTCTTCGGTGTCGATGACGAATCGATGGAGGTCGCGGTGGCCGCCCGCCTGATCGCGCGGGAGTGGACCTTCGGCGTCGCCGAGTCGCTCACCGGTGGCCTGATCGCGTCTCGGCTCGTCAACGTCGCCGGCGCCTCGTCCTGGTTCCGCGGCGGCATCGTGGCCTACGACTCGCAGGTGAAGTTCGACGTCCTGGGTGTGCCCACCGGGCCGGTGGTCACCGAATCGGCCGCGGCGGCCATGGCCGAGGGTGCCGCCCGGGTGACCGGGGCCGACGTCGGGTTGGGCATTACCGGCGTCGCCGGGCCGGACGACCAGGAGGGCGTCGCACCGGGCACGGTGTTCGTCGGGCTCCATCTCCCCGGCCAGCCGGCCCAGACCCGCGAATTGCGGATGCCCGGCGATCGGGAACGCGTCCGCCAGTACGGGGCCATTTCGGCCCTTGACCTGCTGCGACGTGCGCTCGACGCCGCTCCGGCCTGACCACCCCGCGTTCACAGGGGGGCCACAGGGCGGTCACACTTGACGGAGAAACCGTGGCGCGAGCCTGTGTGCCAGGGAGGTACGGCCAAGTGAAGACGATGGACAACGGACCGCGGGTGTTGGTGGTTGACGACGAACCCTCGATCGTCGATGCGGTGGCGACGTCGCTGCGCTACGAGGGATTCACGGTCGACGAAGCGATGACGGGGCGGAAGGCCCTCGCCCAAGCCCAGGAGGATCCGCCGGACCTCGTGATCCTGGACGTCATGCTGCCCGACCTCGACGGTCTCGAGGTCACCCGGCGCCTGCGCTCCGACGGGCTGCGAGTGCCGGTCCTCTTCCTGACGGCGCGCGACACGCTGCAGGACAAGCTGGCCGGCCTCACGGTCGGCGGGGACGACTACGTGACGAAGCCCTTCGCGCTCGCCGAGGTGATCGCCCGGGTCCATGCCATCCTGCGCCGGACGGGCTACGAGCCCGAGGACGACGGGATCCTTCGGTTCTCCGACCTCGAACTCGACGAGAGCGCACACGAGGTGCGCCGGGACGGCAACCCAATCAACCTCACGGCGACCGAATTCAACCTTCTCCGCTATTTCATGCTCAATCCACGTCACGTCCTCTCGAAGTCGCAGATCCTCGACCACGTCTGGCACTACGACTTCGGTGGCGACGGGAACGTCGTCGAGACCTACGTCAGCTACCTGCGCAAGAAGCTCGAGAAATTCGGCCCGCCGCTCATCCACACCATCCGTCTCGTCGGTTACACCTTGCGCGAGCCGGAGTCGGCCACCGGCGCGGCCTGAGTGTCACTCCGGCTCCGACTCCTCCTCGCGGTCGGAGCGATCGCCATCGTGGCGCTGGTCGTGGCCGACTTCGCCACGTACTCGGCGTTGCGCTCTTCGCTCTACCAGCAGGTGGACCAGGAACTGGCTCAGCAACCCCATCGCTTGCCGGGCAACCAGGTCACCGGGTTCTCCTGTCCGTCACCTGAGAGCCATTTCGGCCAGCAGGCCGACAACGGTGCCGGGCCCGGAGCGGGAGCGGGTGGCGGCTTCCCCAATGTCTCGGGCATCAGCTACATCGCCCTTGTCCGCCAGAGCGGTGCGGTCATCGAGGGGAATGAATGCCCCGCTTACGTGGGTACGCATGCGTACAGACCTTCCCTGCCGAACACGCTCCCCGGGTTCACGACGCAGCCGGACGGCGAGCAGGTGGCGTATTTCACGACGGGGTCCATCGATCCTGACGGACCCTCCTTCAGAGTGCGAGCCGAGAAGGTCGAGCTCATCACGGACAGTGGTGCACAGACGCAGGCGGTGCTCGTACAGGCGCAGCCACTTTCCAATCAGATCAGCACGCTGCACACCCTCTTTCTGACCGAGCTCGCCGTGACGGCGGGCGCGCTGGTCCTCGCCCTGGCCGGCGGATGGTGGCTGGTCCGGCTCGGATTGCGGCCGCTCGAAGACGTGGAGCGGACGGCTGACTCCATCGCGGCCGGCGACCTCGACCAGCGCGTTCCCGGCGCCGACCAGCCTACGGAGGTCGGGCGCTTGGCCCGCGCCCTCAACGTGATGCTCGAGCGGATCCAGGCGGCATTCTCGGCCCGGGTCGCCTCAGAGTCGCGCTTGAGGGAGAACGAGCAACACCTGCGCCAATTCGTCGCCGACGCCTCACACGAGCTGCGCACTCCCATTGCCGCCGTGTCGGCGTATGCCGAGCTGTTCGAGCGGGGCGGATCGCAGCACGCGGAGGACCTCCCGCGCATCGTCTCGGGTATCCGCACCGAGACGGCACGTATGGATCGGCTGGTCAACGATCTCCTCACCTTGGCGCGATTGGACGAGGGCGTGCCAATGGAGATGGTGCCGGTCGAACTGGTCTCGCTGGTCTCTGACGCCGTCCGTACCGCCGCGGCCGTGGGCCCCGCCTGGCCCGTGCAATTCTCGGCGACGCGCCCCGTCGAGGTGAAGGGGGACAGGGACCGCCTGCGCCAGGTCCTCGACAACCTGTTGGCGAACATCCGGGCGCATACGCCGGAGGGGACGACCGCGACGGTCCACGTCGATCAGATCGGGGACCAGGCGCAGATCGAGGTGCGCGACAGCGGTCCGGGCATGCTCGACTCCGACGCGCAACGCGTCTTTGAGCGCTTCTACCGCGCCGACCCCGCTCGGGCCCGCACCGGGGGCGGCAGCGGGCTGGGACTGTCGATCGTCGCCGCCATCGTGGCGGCTCACGGCGGGACCGTTTCTGCGGCGTCGACGCCCGGAGAAGGGCTCGTGGTCACGGTCCTGATCCCGGTCAGCACCGTGCAGCAGCCTGAGAGCCCCACCGCCGTGGCCGGCCTTCTCTGACCGACCTCGTGGCCAGGCCGTCTCTGTCGTGCGGTACGAGATTCACACCCGATTCACAGCCAAGCTTCACGGCGCCCGGAGACGGCACCGTCACCATGCGTGACATGACAGCCCTGGCTCCCTTCGAGGCCGACGTCGATCCCCGCCGGGTCCCGCTCGACGTCGAGATCGTCGTTCCGGTCTACAACGAGGCGACGCAATTGACGGAGCGCATCACCGCCTTGCGCAGGTTCCTCGACGATTCGTTCCCCTTCCGAACGCTCATCACCGTGGTCGACAATGCCAGCACGGACGACACCGACAAGGTGGCCCGCCAACTGGCCGCCACCATGCGGGGCGTCGCAGCCATGCACCTGCCCCGCAAGGGCCGTGGCTACGCGCTCCGGGCGGCGTGGTCGACGAGCGAGGCCCCGGTCGTCGCCTACATGGACGTCGACCTCTCCACGTCCCTCTCCGCTCTCCTCCCGCTGGTCGCCCCACTTCTGTCCGGTCATCGTGATGTGACCATCGGCTCACGGCTCGCACGCGGCGCGCACGTCGTGCGCGGCCCCAAGCGCGAGCTCATTTCGCGGGCGTACAACCTGTTGCTCAGGCTCACGCTGCAGGGCCGCTTCAGCGATGCGCAGTGCGGCTTCAAGGCGCTGCGCCGGGACGCGGCCGTGAAGCTGTTGCCGCTCGTCCAGGACAACGAGTGGTTCTTCGACACCGAACTGCTGGTCACGGCGGAGCGGCTGGGCCTGCGTATCGGCGAGGTCCCCGTGGACTGGGTCGACGACCCGGATTCGAGCGTGCAGATCGTCTCGACGGCCGCCGACGACTTGCGCGGGGTGTGGCGGATGTTGGTCCGGCGTCCCAAGGGTCTGCGCCGTGCCCGTTCGAACGAGGTCGCCGCCGACCAGCTGCTGCGCTTCGCCGGGGTGGGCGTCGTCTCCACGCTCGGCTACCTCTTCTTGTTCGTGGCCTGGCGGCCGCTTCTCGGCGCCTTCGCGGCCAATGCCGTCGCGATGGCGATCGCAACCCTCTTCAACACGGCGGTGCACCGTGAGCTCTCCCGCACCACCGATGGTCAGGCCCGACGCGGTCGTCTCTACGCCGTCGCGGGCGGGTTGTACCTGGTGAGCTTCGGGCTGACGACGCTGGGACTGGTGGCCGCCCAATGGATCGCCCCCTCTGCGCTTCTCGCCGAGGTCGTGGCCCTCACGGTGGCCAATGTGGTCGCTGCGGTGTTCCGCTTCGCCGTGCTCCGGGCCTGGATCTTCCGACCCAGCGCGCGGGCCGGCGCCGGCCAGATGGAGTTGTCCCGATGACCGACCTGACGCCAGCCCCTGACGCTGCGGTGGGGGTCCTCGACCCGCCGATACCGGTGGCCGCGCCATCGTCCGAGACGGGACGGACAACACCGACCCCGTGGCCGCCGCCTCCCCGCCGCGGCTGGCCGGCGCGTTTCGTGCGGGGCAAGGAGAGCGATGCGGCGTGGGTCCGACCTGCCCTCCTCGCGCTGCTGGCGGCCACCGCAGTCCTCTACATCTGGGATCTCGAGCGCGAGCGGCTGGGCCAACTCCTTCTACTCGGCCGCCGTCCAGGCCGGCTCGAAGAGCTGGAAGGCGATGTTCTTCGGGTCCTCGGACTCGTCCAACTTCATCACCGTCGACAAGCCACCGGCGTTTCTGTGGCCGATGGACATCTCGGCCCGCATCTTCGGTCTCAACTCGTGGAGCATCCTGGTGCCCCAGGCCCTCGAGGGCGTGGCCACGGTCGGATTGGTCTACCTCTCGGTGCGGCGGTGGTTCAGCGCGCAGGCCGCCCTGCTCGGGGGCGCCGTGGTGGCGCTCACGCCCGTGGCTGCCATCATGTTCCGCTTCAACAATCCCGACGCGCTGCTGGCGCTCCTCCTCACCGCGGCGACCTACGCCACCATGCGCGGCCTCGAGCGGGCGCAGACCAAATGGATGGTCCTGGCCGGGGCGCTGATCGGGTTCGGCTTCATCACGAAGATGCTGCAGGCCTTCCTGATCCTCCCGGTCTTGGCCGTCGTCTATTTGCTCGCCGCGCCGACCGGCTGGTGGCGCCGCGTCTGGCAGACCTTCTTGATGGGCGTTTCCTTGCTGGTCGCCGCGGGCTGGTGGGTGGCCATCGTCGCCCTGACGCCGGCCGCGGACCGGCCTTACGTCGGCGGGTCTCAGAACAACAGCATCCTCAATCTGATCTTCGGCTACAACGGCTTTGGCCGTCTCGACGGGAGCGAATCGGGCAGCGTTGGTGGTGGGCGGGTCGCCGGGAGCATGTGGGGCCCGACCGGCCTCACCCGTCTGTTCAACACCAGCTTCGGCAACATGATGTCGTGGCTCCTTCCTGGCGCGCTGGTGATGGGCGCCGTGCTGCTCATCGTCACGCTGCGGGCCCGTCGCACCGACCGTGAACGCGCGGCGCTACTGCTTTGGGGCGGCTCCCTGGTGAGCATCGGCCTGGTCATCAGCCTGGGTCAAGGCATCATCCACCCCTACTACACGGTCGCGCTCGCTCCGCCACTTGGTGCACTCGTCGGTATCGCCACCATGGGCCTCTGGCAACGGCGGGACAGCTGGGTCGGGCGTGCCGGCCTGGCCGCCGGACTCGCGGCGACAGTCGGGTGGAGTTTCATCCTCCTCGGTCGCACCTCGAATTGGTTCCCTGCCCTTCGCCCCTTCGTGCTGGTGGTCGGAACGCTCGGGGTCGTGGCGATCCTTGCCCTCCCGCTGCTGCACAACACCCCGAAGGTGGCCATCGCGCTGGTGGCCACCCTGGGCTTTGGCGCTGCGCTGGCCGCGCCGCTCTTCTCGACCGTGGCCACTGCGGCGACGCCACACACCGGGGCGATCCCGTCTGCGACGCCGACTCCCGCCGGCGGCGTGGGTGGTCCCGGTGGCGGGTTCGGCGGTGGCGCCGGCGGGTTCCCCGGGGGTGCATTCCGTCGGGCCTTCGGCGGCGCCACGCGGGGCGGCAGCTTCCCCGCGGGAGGCGGCTTCCCCGGAGCGGGACGCCTTCCGGCCGGTGCGGGTGCAGGCGCAGGTGCTGGTGCGGGTGCCTTCCCGGGCGGAGCGCCCTCCTTCGGTGGCCGAAGTGGCTTCCGCCGAGCAGCGGGTGCCGGCGGTATTGGTGGCGGTGGCGGTGGCGGTGGCGGTGGCGCAGGATTCTTGAACTCCAGTCAGTCCAATGCAGCATTGAACAAGGCACTGCAGACCGACGCCGGCAACTACACCTGGGCGGCGGCAACGGTGAACTCGAACAACGCTGCCGGGTACCAGCTGGGCAGTGGCGAGCCCGTGATGGCCATCGGCGGGTTCAACGGCACCGATCCTGCGCCGACGCTGTCCCAATTCGAGAAGTACGTCTCCGAAGGCAAGATCCACTACTTCATCGCCAGCGGCGGGGGATTCGGCGGCGGTGGCTTCGGCGGCGGTGGTTTCGGCGGCGCGGGAGCGAGCTCCACCGACGACGGATCGCGAATCTCGTCCTGGGTGGAGGCGCACTTCACCGCCGAGACCGTGGGCGGCGTGACCGTCTACAACCTGAGCAACGGCGCGTCGTCCTGATCGGGAGCGCCCGCGCGCTCAGCCGAGCAGCTCGAGGTACCGCGCCAGCGTCGTGCCGTCGAAGGCGACAAATCGAATGAGGGAGACGTCGGTGTCCGTCGCGCGGGCCGAGGTCACGGCGATCTCGGCGGCCTGCCCCGAGGGGTAGCCGTAGACACCCGTCGAGATGGCGGGGAAGGCGACCGAACGGGCGCCCACCTCGTCGGCGAGAGCCAGCGCGCTGCGGTAGCAGGCGGCGAGTGTCTCGGGCTCGCCTTCCATACCCCCGTGCCAGACCGGGCCCACGGTGTGGATGATGAAGCGCGCTGGCAGGTCGAACCCGTCGGTGACCACGGCGTGACCGGGCGGGCACTCGCCGATGGCCCGGCAGGCCGCCTGCAGGCGCTCGGCACCGGCGGCGCGATGGATGGCGCCGTCGACGCCGCTGCCGCCGCGGAGGTGGCGGTTCGCCGCGTTGACCACGGCGTCGACCCGTTCGGCTGTGATGTCGCCCTGGACTGCGTGCAGCAGTGGCGGCATCGAGTGGTTACCCAGCGGTGCCCGACGACGAGGAGGCGGGGACCAGCTTGAGAAGCGAGAAGGCGCCGGCTGGTGCCGACTGGCTCTTGTCCTCGCCCCAATTCGAGAATGTCACGGTCCCGTGGATGGCCGACGCCCCGCCGGCGCTACCGGCGTTGGTCACCTCTTGGATCGGAAGCGGGGAACCGCTGGCAGGGATGTACACCATGACGGGCACCTTGCTCCCGCTTTCGGTGGCAACCGATCCGAGGATGCCGGTCGCCTGCTGACCGGCCACGGTGGCGGACTTGCCGAAGGTGTAGGGCCCACTCACCTCGAGCTCCTTGGAGACCTCCGAGGAGAGGAGACCGCCGACCAGCTCGGCCAGGCTGGTGTTGGAGGTGGGGAAGGAGAGCCACCTCCCGGCGTACTTCTTCGCCTCGGCCTTGGTGAGTCCGATCACGTCGGCGAGCGCGGCCTCGTTGCCGTTCACGTATCCAGTCGACCCGACCACCTTGGCGGTCATGCGTTCCGTGACGTTCTTGTTCTTGACCACCAGCGTCTGCGCACCCGAGGTGGAGCCGGCGTCACCGGTCACCGTGAGGGTGGCGCCGTCCTGCTTGGCGACTGAGGAGAAGTGCACGCCTTTGGTGCCGACCGCCTTCAGGGCGGCGTTGTACTTGGCGGTGGCCGCGGCGTTCCCGGCACTCGTGGTGGTGGTCGTGCTGGCGGCACCGGCCGCACTCGGCGCGGCGGTGACAGCCAGTGCGGCCGAGGCGGCAATTCCGGCGACGACCGCGGCGGTGCGGGCGGGGTTCTGGCGCAAGGGGTGCATGACCTTCACTCTCCTGGAGGCCCGGCACGGTGGCGCAGCGAGCGCCTACTTGGCCAGGGATGACTGGCGATATCTTCCCACGTCCGTGGGAGGGCCCCTGGTCGTTGGGCCCTATTCTTAGACAGCGTTTATCGAGCCGACGGAAATCGTGGCCTTGGGCGCTTCGGGCCGCACCTGCTCTCCCCACCTCGAATACACGACGTGCTCGGCGTCGGTGTGCTGTCCCTTGGCGTTCACCGAATCCTCTTCCACCGGAACGTGGGTTCCCTTGGCCCGGACGTAGAGCACGACGTGCTCGGACTTCTTGCCGATCGCCTGGGTCCCGTCGATGGCGTCGACCTCCTCCCCGTTGAGCGTGCTGGCGTGGCCGAGAGACAGCGGCGCTTTCAGGGTCAGTTCCTTGGCCAGGTCGGTGGAACGGACACCCTCGACGACCGGGGCGAAGGCTGCATTTTCGGTCGAGAACTCGATCCACTGCCCGGCGGCCTCGGCCGCCTGGGAGGAGTCGAGCCCGGCCAGCTCCTCGAGCCCGTTGAGGTTGCCCTTGAGATAGGAGATGTCGCCGATGACCAGGATGGAGATGGAGCCCTTCCCCAAGAGGACCGTCTGACTGGCCGAGGCCGGCCCTGCGTCGCCGCTCTCCTTCAGGGTTTTCTTGGACTCGGTCGATGCCGAGGCGTAGCGGACCGACCAGGAGTGAGTGGTGGCGACGGCGTCCTTGTACAGGGTCGAGGCGCTGGGTGTGGTTGCGGCGGCCGGGGCGGCCTGGGCCCCCACGATCACGGCCGAAGCAGCGGCCAGAGCAGTGGCCGAGAGCACACCGGCCACCAGCCTTCTTGCGTTCACCCGCCCTCCTCCTCTCCCTCTCCGGCCTCGGGAGCCGTCAGCTTCGCATGGACGCAGCACCCGTCCGCGTCGCCAATGGCCCGGTCGAACGACGTCCGGCCGACGGCCGCCCGACCGTTCTCCGGTCGTCCAGCCCGGCTCGAACAAGGATCCACTTCTTACGAACACGTGTTCGTTATGCTCCACCCAGTCAGCTCGGTGGAGCGTCACACCCCCACCGTAGGGTCACCACAACGGCGCCAACCGAGGTCGGCAGACCGACAAGGGTCGCAACACGTCACGCCAGGGTCGCAGCAACACACTCACAGAGGAGAGAGGGATGGCCGAAGCAGAACGGGAAAAGGCATTGGATGCCGCGCTGGGGCAAATCGAGAAGCAGTTCGGCAAAGGCTCGGTCATGCGCATGGGCGACAACGTCGGTATGAACATCGAGTCCATCCCCACCGGTGCCCTCTCCTTGGACCTGGCGTTGGGCATCGGCGGTCTGCCCCGGGGGCGCATCGTGGAGATCTACGGTCCCGAGTCGTCGGGGAAGTCGACGCTGGCCATGCACGCGGTGGCCGAGGCGCAACGCAACGGGGGCATCTGCGCCTACATCGACGCCGAGCACGCCATGGACCCGGTCTACGCCCGGGCCATCGGGGTCAACGTGGACGACCTCCTCATCTCGCAGCCGGACACCGGTGAGCAGGCACTCGAGATCGCGGACATGCTGATCCGCTCCGGTGCGCTCGACGTCCTGGTCATCGACTCGGTGGCGGCGCTGACGCCGCGGGCCGAGATCGAGGGCGAGATGGGCGACACCCACGTCGGTCTCCAGGCGCGGCTGATGTCCCAGGCGCTGCGCAAGCTGACCGGTACTCTCTCGAAGTCCAGCACCATCGCCATCTTCATCAACCAGCTGCGAGAGAAGATCGGCGTGATGTACGGCTCGCCGGAGGTCACGCCGGGTGGTCGTGCGCTGAAGTTCTACTCCTCCGTCCGGCTGGACATCCGTCGCATCGAGGCGATCAAGGACGGAGCCGACGTGGTCGGCAACCGGACGAGGGTCAAGGTCGTCAAGAACAAGTGCTCGGCACCCTTCAAGCAGGCCGAGTTCGACATCATGTACGGCAAGGGCATCAGCCGCGAGGGATCGCTCCTCGACGTCGCGGTCGAGCTCGGGTTCGTCAAGAAGTCAGGTGCCTGGTTCACCTACGAGGGTGAGCAGCTCGGCCAGGGCCGGGAGAACGTGAAGACGTTCCTCATCGAGAACCCTCAGCTGATGGCCGAGATCAACGACCGCGTGCGCGAGTGCCTGGCCCCCAAGGTCGAGGACGACCTGCTGGAGGACGCTGTCGACCCCGACGACGTCCCGATCTCCATCGATTCCTAGCCGTACCCCGCCTCTCACGGTGTCGAAGGCTCCGGGCCCGCCCCCTCCTCCCTAGGGGCAACGGCCCGGAGCGCTTCGCGTCCGGACCACAATGGTGCGATGCCGGCCCGCGCCTGGAAGCAACGGACCTATCGGATCCTCGACCGCTTCGTCCCCACCGTCCCGTTCCGCTATCTGCCGCCCAAGCAGTCGGTCCGGCTGGCCTTCAACGTCGTCCTCGACCGCGAGCCTGACCCCGGCGGCGAGGCCGACTACGTCCAGAAACTGATGGACGGCGAGCTGTCCCGCCACGGGGTCGCCGAGGCGCTGGCCCACTCCGAGGAATTCCGCCGGCGTGTGCCCATCGACAACGTGCTGCTCTCCATGCACGTCAGCCGTAGCGAGTTCGTGGCCGGACTGCCGCAGGCGGCGCGCATCCTGGACCTCGGTGGGACGCACCAGGGCCTGCCCGACGGCGCGCTCGTGCACCTGGGCTATCCCTACCCCTTCGAGCGCCTCGTCGTGGTGGATCTTCCGGTGGACGAGCGTGACACCATCTACCAGGGCGGCTCGTCGGGCGAGGCGGTGCTCTCCGAGCTCGGACCGGTGGAGTTCGCTTTCCATTCCATGGTCGACCTCGGGCGCTACGACGACGGGTCGTTCGACCTCGTCTACAGCGGCCAGTCCATTGAGCACGTGAGCGAGGCGGACGGGGACGCCGTGGCGCGGGAGGCGTTTCGGGTCCTGGCCCCCGGCGGCTGGTTCTGTCTGGACACGCCGAACGGCCCGTTGTGGCGCCTGCGCTCGGAGGAGCTCATGAACCACGACCACCAGATCGAGTACGCCGCGGCGGCGCTCGTCGGCAAGCTGGAGGGGGTCGGCTTCGAGGTGACCGAGTGCAAGGGACTCAACCTGATGCGGCGCGGCGCGGCGGCCGGCGTGTTCGACGAGGCGGAGGCCAGTGCCCATCCGGGTGTGTTCGCCGCGGCGGCGGACTGCCTGCTGCTGGCCGTGGTGGCGCGGAAGCCCTGGGGCTAGGAAGACGCCCTACGGGGTCGTCGTCGCCATGATGGTGTTGGGCACCAGTTCGACCCAGGTCTGGCCCGGTTGCATCGGGATGACCACGCCGAAGTCGTTGACGAATTGGGTGGGCGCGCCGAGCGTGGAGCGGTGCCACGTGCCCGGAATGGCGTATCCGTTGCGGTAGACGACGGCCGCGCCGCTGGCGTTGGGGTACAGGTCGGCTTGGACCTCCAGGCCCCCCTCTTCGTTCTCGGCCCACGGCCCGTAGCTGACTTGCACGTACTGCACGACGATGTTGGCCGCGGCGTTCTGCACGTTGTTGGCCAACATGTCCGGCGTCGTTGCGTTGTAGAAGCGCAGGAAGGTGTCGGTGGCCTTGTTCCATTTCCACGTCACGTTCGAGGTCCCCGAGAAGTCGATGTTGACGCTCGAGATCGCCGTGCCGCCGGGCGGCGTCTTCGCCGAGTAAGTGAACAGCGGTTGGGGCGGGGTGGTCATGCTCGGATGCGTGCCGTAGACGATGGCGCTCGAGGTGTAGTCCGAGTCGGGCGCCACGTGGGCGGGTGGGTGGATCATGAGCGACTGGCTGTTCCCGATGTCGACGTTCACGATCGGCGAGGCGTCGATGTTGGCGATCACCGGATTGATGCCACCGACGTGCGCCAACAGGGGAGTGCCCAGTTGCCCGAGAATGCCGATGTCGATGTTGCGGGCCGAGCGGACGGGACCGATGAGGTCCGAGGACTGACACTGGAACACGGCGGCGAAGCGGGTGATGCCGCCTTCGACGGGCTCCTCGAAGATGATGTCGGCCTTGTCGAGGCCCGATTGGGGGCGGCCCGCCGGGTAGTTGTCGATCTTGACGGCCATGGCGGGTCGCTGCGGAACGGTCCCGCCGGGCGCCGGTTCCCCGGTAAGGGGACAAGTCGGTTGCACCGCTGTCGTCGTGGTGGTGCTGGTGGTCGGCTTCGCCTTCACTGCGTCCTTCTGGGCCGGCGGGGACGAGCAGGCGCTCACGAGCAGTCCGGCCAGCCCGGCGGCCGCCAGCACGCTCCAGGCGCGCAGGTGCCCCAGCTTGAAGCGCTCTGTACCGGTTCTCGCCATCGCTGAGGGACGATCGTAGGGGGGCAAGGTCCGAAAGTGGTGGCATCCCGGTCACGGCGGCGCGTGGACCGCCTCGGGACGCGCAAGGGGTCAGGCCGAGGGGGTGCCGGCGGCGGTTCCCGCGCTGGCGGCGGCTCCGGTGTAGACGTCCGCCCAATTCCCGCTCGAACTTCCGTACGAGGTGGCCGGGCCCAGGCCGAACCGGCCGTAGACGTTCTCCATGGCGCGGCGGATCACGTCGGTCACTCCGGGAATGGCGGGGACGATGACGTTGGGAGGGATCGCCCCGGTATTCCCGAGCAGCGACACGAAACTGGCCGAGCCGCTGGCCAACACACCCCCACCGTTCCCCGGCGCGGTGTAGTAGGTGATGTCGGACCAGTTGGCTTGACCGGGTACGGGCGAGTGGGCGAGCACGTCGGCGTTCTTCGGTCCGGGGAGGGACGGGACGTAGCGGTCGTACTCGCCGAGGATGACCGTGCTGAAGGTGTGGCCGTCGGTGAGGTTGCACCCGTTGTAGAACCACGACGACGCGTCGGTGACCACCATGTCGGCCTTGGCCCCGACCGACTGGTACATGGAACCGATCAGGCTCGATTCGGGATTGTTGAGCGGCGCCTGGTTCCAGTTGACCGTGGTGAGTGCCGGCTGCTGGCCCGTGATCGGATCCTCGGCGGCGTCCTTGTAACAGACCTGGAGACGATTGGGGCCAACAGAGGTCGATTGGAGCCGGATCTGGCGGTAGCAGGCGTTGGCGCCGAGGAAAGCCAGGTTGACGCCGCTGGCGTTGGCTGAGGCCGCACCCTGACGCATGGGCGTGGACCAGTACTCGTCGTGGCCCATGCTGAAGAGGCAGCGATGGTTCATGAGGAGCTGCGGCCGGGTGTGCAGGTCG
Source organism: uncultured Acidimicrobiaceae bacterium (assembly GCA_963850185.1). Lineage (GTDB taxonomy): Bacteria > Actinomycetota > Acidimicrobiia > Acidimicrobiales > RAAP-2 > Bog-473. The sequence continues at coordinate 74,383 of CAWKKE010000008.1, read as the reverse complement.
ACGTCGGTCCAGTACGTCATGTCTAACCCGAGGCTTTCGAGGTGGAAGAGCAGCGGCAGCTCGTTGCCGACGAAGTCCGCCGCGCCCGACGCCCACGTCTGCGGGTACGGCCGGTCGAACGAGACTGCGCGGGCCCGGTCGGCGAACGTGCCTCGGCCCTGGCTGTCGGGTCCGTAGTAGAGGCTGTAGCTGCCCCACAGGTTGTAGGCCTGCCACGTGGTGACGCTGTTCTGGAGTACGTACGACGCCATGGACTTGTCGTCGCGGACGGTGAGCGGGACGAACTGCTCCTCTCCGCCGTCACCCACGAGCTTCAAGAGGTAACAGCCGGGCGGCCAATCCTTCGTGATATTGAGTGTGAGCGTGGGCGACCACGGGCAGGTCACCGTGCCGATGCCGGGAGTGACCACCGGCGCGGCCTGGACCTTGGCCGGCAGGAAGTCCGTCTGCACAATGAGGCGACCGCCGAGGCCCTGGTAGTAGCCCATCCGGTACGCCTGCACCTGCACCGCCTTGGCGGTGGTGTTGACGAACACCGCCACGTCGTCGCCGGCCACCGCGCTGACCTGGCTGGCAAAGCCCTCGAGCGCGTGCTCGGGCTGGTTGTGGGTGCAGATCCAATTCAGCGTGCCCCGTTTGGCGTTTTCGGCGATCAGCCAAGGTGCCGTGGGCACCGTGACGCCGCTCGCAAGTCTCTTGTTGACGACCGCGACGTGCTCGGTGGTTGCCCGCTTGGCCCTCGCCGGGACGCGTTGCTTCGGGTGCGTCTCGCGCAGGCGCGTGGCGCCGGCGAACCCGGCCACACCGAGGGCGGAGAGCTGGAGGAATTGGCGCCGATCGATGGGGCCATCCGGGACAGGCACCGCGTTCTCGGCGTCGGAGCCACCGTCCGGTGGGAGGGGCTGCACGCACGGAGTTTACCTCTGCACCTTGTGGCAGCTCGGCCGCCCGATGACGAGGGGGTGGGCGGCACCACCTACCATTCGTGCGTGAGCTGGGCCCGCTCCCTCCCTGCGTCGCTCCGGCGACCGCTGTCGCGTCTGGTTCACGCGGCCTGGGAGGGTGCCGCCGATCTGGGGGCGATCGGCCCCGACGATCCCCGAGGCCGCCGTTTCGGACGGATGGGCCCGGGTGCCTGCCTGCTCTTTCCCCAAGGCGCCCTCTACAACGAGCATCTGATCCACATCGGTGCGGAGACGATCGTCGGTCCCGGCGCTTCCATCTCGGCCGGCATGGCGCCCGGGCAGGAGATGCCTACCGATCCGGTCGTCTCCATCGGGAGCCGGACGCTCATCGGACGGGGATCGCACATTGTGGGCCACTGGGAGATCGTGATCGGCGACGACATCCAAACAGGCCCATACGTCTACATCACGGACCAGAACCACTCGTACGAGGACCCGATTGAGCCGATCGGGCGGCAGTGGCCGACCGAGGCGCCGGTGCGCATCGGCTCGGGCAGCTGGCTGGGTGCCAACGCCGTGATCCTTCCCGGGGCGCAGATCGGTGAGCACGTCGTGGTGGCCGCGGGCGCCGTGGTGCGCGGTGAAGTCCCGGACCGATGCGTGGTCGCAGGCGTTCCGGCGCGCATCGTCAAGCGCTGGGTGGAGGGCACCGGCTGGGTCACCGAGAAGGACGTCGCGCGTCCATGAGAGAGGCGCCCGCGCCGTTCCTGGTGACGGTGAGCGGACAGGACGCCCCGGGAATCGCGGAGCGGCTCTTTGCCGCGCTGGCCGAGCGCGGCATTGACGTGGACGACGTGGAGCAGGTGCGCGTGCACGGTCGCCTACTTCTCTGCGTGGAGGCGGACATGGTGCAGGCGGAAGCAGAATCCGTGCGCGCGCTGCTGGAGGACCGCTTCGCGGGGGACGGCGTCGTCGTGGCCGTTGACCCGCTTGTAGAGGCGGCGATGGACGAGGTCGCCGAAGGCCATCTGGTCACACTCCTGGCGCCCGAGATCGACGCGGCAACACTCGAGACGGTGACAGGGTCGATCGCACGGTGTGGTGGCAACATCGTGCGCATTCTGCGGCTGGCCGCGTATCCGGTGCACAGCTACGAGTTCACGGTGGCCGATGCCGACGTCGACGCGATGCGACGGGCGCTGGCCGGGGCGGCCGCGCGCTGCCTAGTCGATGTCGCCGTGCAGGCGGCCGGGCTGCACCGCCGAGCCAAGCACCTGATTGTGTTGGACGCAGACTCCACCTTGCTGCAGGGAGAGATGATCGATCTCTTGGCGGACCGTCGCGGCTGCGGCCCTGAGGTGGCGGCGGTCACCGCCGCCGCCATGGCGGGGGAGGTCGACTTCGCGGCGGCACTCCGACAACGGGTGCAGCTCCTGGCCGGCCTGAAGGAAGGCGACCTCGAAGCCGTGCGCGACGGCATTGTCCTCACGCCGGGCGCGCGCACCCTGGTGCGCACGCTGAAGCGGCTCGGCTACGAGCTGGCGGTGGTGAGCGGCGGCTTCACCCAGGTGATCGGCCCGCTCGTGGCCGAGCTGGGCATCGACCACCTGGCCGCCAACGAGCTCGTCGTGGACGGGGGCGTCGTGACGGGCGAACTGACCGGGGCCATCGTCGACCGGGCCGGGAAGGCCGAGGCACTGGTGACCTTCGCGGCGGCGGCAGGGGTGCCGGTGGCGCGGACCATCGCCGTGGGCGACGGCGCCAACGACATCGACATGCTGGCGGCCGCCGGCCTCGGCATCGCCTTCAACGCCAAGCCGGTCGTGCGCGAGGCGGCCGACGCGGCACTCAGCGTGCCGTACCTCGACGCCATACTCTTCCTGTTGGGCATCTCGCGGCGCGAGGTGGAGCTGGCGGACCGGCTCGAGGAAGAGGGGAACGCATGACCGTTCTGGCTCAGGGCGAACAGGGCAGGTCGGCCGACAACCGCGGCGACCGCCCCCTCCTGCGGGGCTGGCTGCACGCCGGCGCCTTCTTCGCCTGGCTGATCGGTGGCCCCTTCCTGATTGTCGCCGGGCCCGATGCCGCGGCGACGACCGAGCTGGCGATCTACGTCGCCGGCATGCTGGCCATGTTCGGCACCAGTGCCGCCTTCCACCGGCTGCGCTGGTCCGCCCCGGCGTGGCGCCGCATGCGCCGTGCCGACCACAGCGCGATCTTCCTGGGGATCGCCGGGACGTGCACGGCGGTCGTCGGGCTCGCCTTACGGGGATGGGCCGAGTTGCTCATCCTCACGCTCGTGTGGGCCGGTGCGGCGGCCGGCATCGCGCTGCGCCAGGTGTTCCTCGACGCGCCGCAATGGGTGGTCGCCATCCCCTACGTCGTCGTGGGCTGGTGCCCCATCATCGCGGCACCGCAGCTGGTGCGCAGCCTGGGCTGGGTCGGTTTCGCCTTGATGCTCGTGGCGGGATTGTTCTACACGGTCGGGGCATTGGTCTACGCGCGCAAGAAGCCTGACCCTTGGCCAGGCGTCTTCGGCTTCCACGAGGTGTTCCACGCCTGCACGCTCGTGGGCGCGGGGTTGTTCGCGTATCTCGTCGCCTTCATTGCGCTCCCGCGTTACTGAGCAGCGTCGTCACTTCGCCGCCGCGCTGCTGACGAAATAGAGGGTCCCTGCTCCCGAGCTGCCGCCATAGGCGTTCGACGACACCACGGTCCCGTGCTTCTCGACCCAGCTGTCGACTGCGCTGGTCGTGCTCGCGGTCTGGCCACCAGCGCCGGCGCCGGCGGGACCGCCCGCACCACCGCCGCTCGAGACGTACACGTAGTGCACCTTGTCCGTCGCGACGAGATGCTCGAACTCGCTGAGGGTCGGTGCCGGGTCCGTCCCTGCGAAACCACCCATGGCGATCACAGCCTTGCCGCTTGCGAGGATGAACGGCGCCGCGGACTGCGACCCGTCCACCGCAACCAGGTATTCAGAAGAGCCCTGGTGCCGCTCGAGGTAGCGCACCAGCGACTCGTCGGCGGTCGATGCGCCGCCCCCTCCGCCGGCTCCGGCGACTGCTGCTCGGGCACGCGCTGCTGCCGGCGGCCCTCCGGCCGTACCCGAACCTCCGCCGGGAGGTCCTCCTGTGCGCGTGCCCGCGGGCGCTCCGCTCGCGCCCGTACCAACGCCCGGGCCGCCGGGGGCGCTTCCGGCGCCAGCGCCCGGGCCTCCTACGCTCGACGCAGGCCCGGCTGTGGCGATGCCGTTCGTCGTCGTCCCGAGGGTCGTCAGCGAGTACGCAGCGGGTCCTGCCAGCAGCGAGGCGGCGGCCAGCGTTCCTGCGACGACGGCGACCCAGCGCGGCGCCCTGGGGCGGGCCAGGCAGAGAAACAGGACCAATGCCGAGACCACGCCCGTCACCACCACCGTGGGCCCGACCCAGGTGTCGTACCCGGTGGTCCGGGCCAACAGGGTGTCGGCCCAGAACGCGGTGCCGACCACGACAGCCGGGAGCACCCAGGCCCAGCGCAGCGACTGTCGCCCGAGGCGCCACAGTGCCACCGCGCCGGTTCCGGCCAGGGCGGCGACGGCCGGCGCCATCACGACGGCGTAGTACGGGTGGAAGATTCCCTTCGCGAAGTCGTACACCGCCAGGTACATCAGGAGCGTGCCGCCCCACAGCACGAACCCGGCGCGCTCGCCATCGGACCGGCGGTGGCGCCGCGTCAGCCACAGGCCGGCCACCAGACCGGCGAGGGCGACCGGAAGCAGCCACGAGATCTGCCCACCGAGCTCGGTGCCGAACATGCGGAGCAGTCCCTCGCCCCCACCGAAGGCCGAAGAGCCACCGGTGGTCGCGCCGCCACCGGCGGCACCGGCACCGCCACCCGAACCGAAGATCCGGGCGAAGCCGTTGTAGCCGAAGATGAGGTTCAGCTCGGAATCGTTCGTACTGCCGCCGATGTAGGGACGTGCGCTTTTCGGCCAGAGCTCGACGATCGTGACCCACCACCCGCTCGAGACGAGCAGTGCGAGCGCGGCCCAGCCGAGTTGCCCGACCCGCCGCGCCAATCGCGGCGGCCCGCACCACAGATAGGCGACGCCGATGGCCGGGACCACAATGAAGGCATCGAGTGTCTTGGTGAGGAAGGCCAGGCCCACGAGCGCGCCAGAGAGCACCAGCCCGGCTGTCCTGCCGGTCTCGATGGCGCGCCAACAGGCCCAGGCCCCCAGCACGAGCAGAAGGGTCAGGAACGCGTCGGGGTCGTTGTAGCGGAAGATGACGACGGCCACCGGCGTGAGCGCCAGGGCGAGCGACGCGAAGACGGCGGCGGGCTCACCGAACCAACGCCGGACGAGGTGGTAGAGCACCATCACGGTCGCCAGTCCTGCGAGGGCCTCCGGGAGCAGCATGCTCCAACTGGAAAATCCGAAGATCCGTCCCGAGAGCTCCATGACCCAGAGGGCCGCCGGCGGCTTGTCGACGGTGATGAAGGAGCCCGGGTCGAGCGAGCCGAAGAAGAACGCCTTCCAACTCTCGGTCCCGCTCTTCACGGCGGCCGCATAGAAGCTGTTGCCCATGCCGACGCGCGCCAGGTCCCAGCAGTAGAGCAGCGCGGCCATGCCGAAAATGGCGACGCGCGCGGGCAGGGACCAGACCGGGCGTCCCGGACGTTGCCACCACGGGAAGCGTTCCGACGCGCCCGAAGCTCTTTCGACGTCGGCGTCGGGCTGCCCCGAGTGGAGCGCGGGCTGGTCTGCGACGGCTGGGCCGGTGTCGATGACGGTGGTCATGGCCGCGATGGTGACGGGCGCGCCTCCACGTCCGGTGCACGTCGCCTGTGGGCCGCGTTGGAGACTGCTGAAGCCGATGGGCTCGCCGAAGAGGATTGGAAGGACAGGGCCACCTCGCTCTCAGCGTGCTCGCAAGCGCGTCCGGCACGGTGCGGTCATGCCCTCACGAGTTCAGATTGCAATGTGCCGGCCCGGCCGGATCGCCCAATTGCTGCGCTACTCCGCCGTGTCCGGCGTCTCCACCGTCACGAGCCTGACCGTGCTGGGTGCTCTGGTGGGCATCTTCGGCGTGGACGCGGCGCTCGCCAATGTGCTCGCGACGGCGGTCGGAACGGTGCCGTCCTTCGAGCTGAACCGTCGTTGGGTCTGGTTCGACCACTCGCAGCGATCCGTCGTGCGTCAGGTCACGCCGTTCTGCGCGCTCACGTTCGCGGGGCTTGTGATCTCGACGCTGACGGTGCGCGCCGTGTCGGCCCGCACCGTCGACCTCGGCCGCGGCTGGCACACCGTGGCGGTCGAGGCGGCCAATGCCGCCGCCTACGGCGCCTTGTGGGTGGTGCAGTTCGTCCTGCTGGACCGGGTGCTCTTCCGCCAGCGCCCAACACCCGATGCCGGGGCGACCGACACTGCATCGCCGGCCACGGGGCTCGAGCTGGCGTGCCGGTCTCAGGCGACGACGCCGGCCTCGCGCAGGTCCGCCAATTCGTCCGCTCCGAGGCCCAACTCGGCGGCGAGGACTTCGTCGGTGTGCTCGCCGAGCCAGGGGACCCGGGTCTCGGGACCTTCGGTCACCTCGGCGAACTTGACGGGGAGCCCGGGGATCAGCACCGGCTGGGCGACGCCGTCGGGCCGCGGGTGCTCGACCAGCATGTGACGCCCCGCCAGGTGCGGGTCTGACACGACCTCCTCGTCGTTGGCCACCGGCCCCGCCACGAGCCCGGCCGCGTTGAGGGCATCGCAGGCCTGCCGCTTTGACATGGTGCCCGCCCAGGACTCCAGGGCGGGACGGATGTCCGACTCGAGGTGGTCGAGCCAGCCCTGCGGCGTTGCGAAGCGCGGGTCGTCCGCCCATTCCGGCTTGCCAATGGCACGGGCCAGGTCGGGCCACTGGTGCGGCCGCAACACCTGCAGCATGAACCAGCCGTCGGCGGCCCGGAAGCCGTGGAGAATGCCTGGCCATGGCGTCCCCATCGGCATACCCATGGACCAGAAGTTCGGCACGACGTCGAGCACGGCGACCAGGGCGTCGAGCATGGCGACGTCGACGCGCTGACCCCGGCCTGTGCGATCACGCTGGCGCAGAGCGGCCTGGGTGCCGATGACGGCGAAGAGCGCGGTCACAATGTCGCCGAGCCCGCCCATGGGAGAGCCGATCGGCGGCTGCCCCGCCGGGCGCTTGAACTCGTAGGCGCCGCTCATCGCCTCGACGATGGAGGCCAGGGCGGGCCAGCCGGCGTAGGGGGACTCCGGGGTCCCCGCCGGCACCGCGTGGCCGAAGCCCGAGATGGAGAGGTAGACGACGGCGGGGTGCACGGCCGCGACCTCCTCGTAGCCCAGCCCGAGGCGCTCGATGGCGCCGGCGCGAAAGTTCTCGGCCACGACGTCGAAGCGTGACGCCAGCCTCAGCACGAGGTCGCGCCCGGCCTGCTGTTTGAGATCGACGACGATGGAGCGCTTGGAAAGGTTGTTGCGCAGGAAGGTGGCCCCCACGGCGCGCCCGTCGGGGTCGGTGAGCGCCGGAGAGGCCGTGCGCCCGAGGTCGCCCGTGCCGGGTGACTCGATCTTGACCACCTCGGCGCCGAGGCGCCCGAGAAGTTGCGTGGCGTAGGGGAGCGCCTGCATCTGTTCGAGGGCCAGAATGCGCACGCCGGTGAGGGGCTTACCCCAGTGTTCCGCCCCGGGGTTGACGACGTCCCCGAGCTTCACCGGCCTTCCAGGCCGAGCATCGCGATGGCGTTGCCCCGCATGATCCGGTACACCTCCTCGTCGGAGAGGTTCCTGACCAGTTGCTCCGCCACGGCACGCGTGTCGGGCCAGGTGGAGTCGGTGTGTGGGTAGTCGGTTTCGAACGTGACGCGGTCGGCACCGATGACACCGAGCGAATCGAGTCCGTGCTGGTCGCGGAAGAAGCAGCCGTAGACCTGGCGGTGGAAGTAGGTGGAAGGCGGCTCCGGCACGATGTCCTTGACGCCGCCCCAGGCGCGGTGCTCGCGCCAGACGTCGTCCACCCGCTCGAGGATGTAGGGCAGCCAGCCGATCTGCCCCTCCGAATAGGCCAGGACGAGGCGGGGGAAGCGGATGAGGACGCCGGAGAAGAGAAAGTCGCAGAGCGACGACATGGCGTTGCCGAAGCTGAGCGACGCCGCGACGGCCACCGGTGCGTCGGCCGACGTGGCAGGCATCTTCGACGACGAGCCGATGTGCATGCTCACCACCGTGCCCGTCTCCTCACAGGCGGCGAAGAACGGATCCCAGTAGCCGCTGTGGATGCTGGGCAGCCCGAGGTGGGGCGGGATCTCGCTGAAGCACACGGCGCGCACGCCGCGGGCCGCGTTGCGCCGCACCTCGGCAGCCGCCTTCTGGGCGTCCCACAACGGGATGAGGCAGAGGGGGAGCAACTTGCCTCCGCTGTCGCCGCACCACTCCTCGACCATGAAGTCGTTGTAGGCCACGACGCACGCCTCGGCCAGTTCCTTGTCCTTGGCCTCGAGGAAGGTCTGGCCGCAGAAGCGGGGGAAGGTCGGGAAGCACAGACTGGCCTCCACCCAGTTCGCCTCGTTGTCGGCGACGCGTGCCTTCGGTTCGTAGCAGCCCGGTCGCATTTCGTCGTAAGTGATGGGGGACATCGTCATGTCGTCGCGGTCGAAGCCGACGGCCGCCACGTGACGCTTGTTGATGTAGACGAGGTCCTCGTAGACCCAGCAGTCGGCCTGCGGGCCCGCAGGGTCGAACGTCTGGCGGTACGTCCCCCCGCCGATGTGCTCCATGTCGCCGATGCCCCGGCGCTCCGCCTTGGGACCGCGGTCGCGGTAGCGCGCCGGGAGCCAGGTATCCCACAGGTGTGGCGGCTCGACGATGTGGTCGTCGACGCTGATGATCTTCGGGAGCGGCGTCGTGCTCCCGAGCCGCGGGGAGGTGTCGTCGATGAGGTCGGTCATGGTTGCTCCAGTGTGGCCGCGAACGGGAGGAGCGGGGTCAATGACGCCAGCTCTGCCCGCACGGATCGCTCGTCGCCCGCACGCACCCGGAGCACCACCTCGGTGATCCCGAGTGCGGCGTAGTGTTCGAGCTTGCCCTGGTCGGCGATGGTCCCGAAGGGGACGACCGAGAGCGCAGCGGGGTCACGTCCGGCTTGCTCGGCCAGCGCGCGCAGGCGCGGGATGGCCGTACCGAGGCCGCTGCCGCCGATTGGGATCCAACCGTCGGCGTACCCCACGACCGCCCCCAGTACCGCGTCGCTGGCGCCGCCGCCGATCAGCGTCCGCACGCGCGGCTGCTGCACCGGCTTGGGCCAGGACCAGGTGGGACCGAATTCGACGAACTCGCCGTGGTATTCGGCCTGGTCGTTGGACCAGATGGCTTCCATGGCCGACAGGTGCTCGCGCACCACGTCGTGCCGGCGGGCCCAGTCGACCCCGTGGTCCTCGGCCTCGGTGCGGTTCCAGCCGAAACCGACGCCGAGTGTGACCCGCCCCCCGGAGAGATGGTCGAGGGTGGCCACCTGCTTGGCCAGCAGGATCGGCTCGTGCTGGGCGGCGAGGAGAATGCCGGTGCCCAGCCTGATGCGCGAGGTCACGGCGGTGGCGGTGGCGAGGGCCACCAGCGGGTCGAGGCAGCGCTTGTAGTCATCCAGGCGGACGCCGCCGACGAGCGCCGGCGGCGTGTCCTCCTCGACCGGTAGGTGGGTGTGCTCAGGCACGTAGAGGGAGTCGAATCCGAGCTCTTCGACCGCGGCGGCGAGGACGGCCGGTGCTAGGTCGGCATCGGTCAGCGCGGCGGTGATGCCGAGGCGCACGGTCAGGAACCAGCGGTGGGCCGGGTGGCGAACTCGGCCAGGGTGCCGCTGCCGACGGCGCTGCCCAGCAGCGAGGCGAACGCGCCCTGCTCGCGGCGGTTGGCCTCGACCACGGCGTCACGTCGAGCCGCTCGCACCAGGGAGCTGCTGGCCCGGGTGGCAGCGCGCGGGTGCGCCGCGATGCGCGCCGCGAGGGCGACGGTCTCGTCGAGCACGGCCCCGTGGTCGCACACCTTGAGGGCGAGACCGAGCTCGACCAGCTCGGGAGCGTCTACCCAGTCCGAGGTGAGGAGTACCCGCGCCGCTTGTTGCCACCCCATGAGCGCCGGGAAGAGAAGGCTGCTGGCAGCCTCGGGAGGCACGCCCAGCTCGGCGAATGGGACGCGCAGGCGTGCTTGGGCGTCGACCAGCACCAGGTTGCAATGCGGAAGAAGGGTGAACCCGAGTCCGACCGCGACGCCGTTGACGGCGGCCAGCAGTGGCACCGACAGGTCGATGAGGCATTCGAGCAGGCCCATGAACCCTTGTCCCGCGCCCTCGACGGCGGTGCCCGTGGCGATGGCCGCCATTTCGGCGAGGTCCTGACCGGAGGTGAACGCGGTGCCGCGGCCGGTGAGCACGACCGCCCCGACAGTCTCGTCACCGTCGGCGCCGCGCAGGGCGTCGGTGACCTCGTGGTACATGGCGGTATCAAAGGCGTTACGGACCTCGGGCCGGTCGAAGGCGATGACGCGGACGCCGGGTGCTGCCTCGTCTACGTCGATCCGGCTGAACGCCATGGCGCGGCTCAGGCCTCGGCGTCGGCGGCCGCGGCGCGCCGCCGGATCACGGTCTCGGCCGCTCCGCTCACGCCCGTGGAGAGCGGCCAGCCGATGTAGTGGGTGAGGTGGACGACGATCTCACGCACCTGCTCGACGGTCATCTCGCCGCGTCGGAGCGCGTTCTCGAACTGGATCTCCAGGAGCTCTGGCTTGTCCTGGGCCGCTAGGACGCCGATGGTCAAGATGCGCCGATCCCGCAACGCAACGGTGTCGTCGGTCCATATCGTCCCGAAGAGGTGATCGACGGTCACCTCGGCATAGCGTCCGGGCAGATCCGCCGGGTCGACGGTGAACCCGTAGACCTCCTGCATCTTCGCCATGCCGGCCGCGCGCCGGCCATCGTGCTCGCTCACTCGCGCTCCTATTCAGTTGAGGTCCTGCGGGTCGCGCCCGGCGGGCCCGACCCTACCCAGGTCAGACATCGACTGGCCACGGCAGCGCTGCCACCTGGCGAGGATCAGATGTCGCCTTCGAAGCCGTAGATCCGGGCACAACGCCGCTCGGCCAAGGTGGCCAGCGGCAGGTCGACGCCGAGGCTGGCGCCCAGCTCCAGAATGGTGGTCAGGTCCTTGTGGGTGACCTCCGCCCCCGACCGCATGAGCGTGAGCAACCCCTCGTCGCTGTCGGCGGGCCAGGGTGCGGCGGTGGTCCGGAACATCAGACGGGTCGCGCCACCGATGCGCTTGTCGCTCTCCCGTGCCGCTTCGCCGAGCTTCAGCAGGTCGATGCCCGCGGCCTCGGCCAGCTCCTGGGCCTCGAACGCGGCGAGCCAGGAGCCGTAGGTGATCAGGTTGCGCGCCAGCTTGGCGGCGAGACCAGCGCCGGGCGGGCCCATGTGCAGCACCAGACAACTCACGGCGTCGAGGACGGGACGCAGCCGGTCGACCTCCTCCTCGGAGCCACCGATCATGCAGACGAGCTCACCGGCGGCGGATGCGTCCGGGCCGCCGCTCACGCCGCAGTCGACGACGGTGATCCCTTCGGGTGCGCCCTCGGTGCGCATCTCGAGCACTGTCTCGGTCGGAATGGTGCTCACAATGACCGCGGTGCTACCCGGTGCGGCTCCCGCAAAGACGCCGTCGGTGCTCTGCAGGACGGCGCGGACCTGGGCGTCGTTGAACACCACGACGAGGATCACGTCACTGCGGGCGGCGAGCTCGGCGGGTGTCGCCGCCACGTGCGCGTCGTCGCGGTAGGGGGCGGTGGCCTCCTCGCGGACATCGCACACTGACACGGGCATCCCGGCCCGCACGAGGGCGGTGGCCATGCCGCCGCCCATGTCCCCGAGCCCGATGACCCCGACGCGTAGTGCGGCCCGTGCCGTGTCGTTCTCGCTTTCCGGCACCTGGCCCAACCTCCCGATCGACGCGCCCAGCATTCCTGCCCCCGGCTGAGGACCCTAGATCTGGACAGGTGTCTGGACTATAGTTTGAACGGATGACCACCGAAAGCGGCAACGGGAACCCCGAGCGCAACGACTACTCCGGCGCATTCGACCCGGGCTTCGACTACGAGGACCTGTCCAAGGAGGCCCTGGTCAGGCTCGTCCGGGAGTACGGGCTCATCGTCCACCTGCTGGACCGGTCCATGTGCGCGGCCATCGGCCTCAAGTACGGCGCCGACGCCGTCAAGGAACTGGCCATCGAGGAATGGGCCGGCGCCAGCCCGGTGTACGGGGACCGGCTGCGCCAGATCATGAACGTCGCGGGCGACGGCGTCTCGGCCATCTTCAAGGTGCTCCAGCTCGACCCGGGATTCCCCCACCACTACATGGACGTGCACTACGAACTGGTCGACGAGACCCACGGCTACTTCGAGCTGGCCTACTGCGGCGCGCTGATGGACGCCGAACCCTTCGGCGATGCCATGGTGACCAACATGTGCCACCACATTGAGGACGGCACCTTCGATGTGACGGCGCAGGCGGTCAACCCCAAGGCGCATATCCGTCACGTGCACCGGCCGCCGCCGCGTGCCGGGGGACCGTGTGCCGCACTGCCGCTGGGAGATCGTCATTGAGGACGACACCGAGACGCTGCCCGAGAAGGACATCACGAAGATCACGCGCATGACGACGGCGGCAACCTTCACGTTCCCGGACATGAAAGACGGCACGCCGCACGTGCCGGGTCCCGCCGACGCATGAGCATGTTCGATGCTGTCGAGGCGGACCGTGGTGACGGGCCGCCCGCGCACGCAGGACGCCGGCACCTCTCCGAGCGCCAGGCCGAGGTCATGGAGCGCCTGATCGCCGCTGCGGCCGAGGAGGCCGAGGAGCGACCGTACGCCGAGATCTCGGTGCGGACCATCGCCAAGCGGGCGGGTGTGGCGCCGGCAACGGCCTACACGTATTTCTCGGGGAAGGACCACTTGCTGGCCGAGGTGTTGCTGCAGCGCACGCAGGTGTCGCCGAGCCTGGTCGACCTCACTCTGTGCCTGCCCGACCGGGTGGCCGACACGGCCCGCACCATGGGCTTCGGCGCCATGGGGTCAGCCGCCGTCGCCGTCTGTACCACGGCCCTGCTGGGGGACGGCCCCGATGTGAAGCGCGTGCGGTCGCGGCTGGGCGCCGAGATCACCCGGCGGCTGGCGGCCGCGCTCGGCGCCGGGGTGGATCCGGCCGTGCTGCACGTCTTGCAGGTGACCTACACCGGGGCGTTGTTGAGCGCAGGCATGGGCCATCTCGCCTTCGACGCCGTGCCGCCCCTGATGGGCGAGGCGACCGCGCTCATGACCGGCACGAGGACGGAGGAGCCGGCCTCGTGACCACGGTGGCTCCGCTGACCTACAGCCCGTACGACTACGGCATCCACGACGATCCGTACCCGACCTACGCCCGGCTGCGCGCCGAAGCGCCCGTCTTCTACAACGAGGAGCTCGACTTCTTCGCCTACGCGCGCCACGCCGATGTGCTGGCGGCGTTCCGCGACGTCGACCACTACTCGAATGCCTACGGCGTCAGCCTCGACCCGGCCGCGTTCGGGCCCGATGCGCACCGCGCCATGTCGTTCCTCGCCATGGATCCGCCGCGGCACACCCGCATGCGCTCCATCGTCGGCAAGAGTTTCACGCCGCGCCGGGTCGCGGCCATGGAGGACAACATCCGCGCGCTGACCGTGGCCCATTTGGCGCCGGCGCTCGAGGCGGGCTCGTTCGACTTCATCGGCGACTTCGCCGGGCTGCTGCCGATGGACGTGATCTCGGAATTGGTGGGCGTGCCAGCCTCGGACCGGGCCGAGATCCGGCGCCTGGCCGACCTCCTGATGCACCGCGAGGACGGCATGACCGACATCCCGGCGGAGGGGCTGGAAGCCGCGCTGACCCTTGCGGGCTACTACGGCGACATGGTGGCCGATCGCCGGCGCCGCGAGCACGACGACCTGACGTGGTCTCTGTTGCAGGCGGAGATCGACGGCGACCGGCTGAGCGACGACGAGGTCATCGGGTTCCTCTTCCTGTTGGTCGTGGCGGGGAACGAGACCACGACCAAGCTGCTCGGCAACGCCTGGTACTGGGGCTGGCGCAACCCGGACCAGCGGGCCAAGCCCTTCGCCGACCCGGCCCGCGTCCCGGCCTGGGTGGAAGAGACGCTGCGCTACGACACCTCCACGCAGATGCTGGTCCGGGTGACGAGCCAGCCGGTGCGTGTGCAGGGAGTCGACATCGACGCGGGACGGCGCATCCTTCTCCTGCTCGGTTCGGCCAACCGCGACGAGGACGTCTTTCCCGACCCCGACCGCTACGATCTCGAGCGCCGCACGCAGGATCTGGTCAGCTTCGGCAGCGGCCGTCACTTCTGCATGGGCGCCGCACTGGCCCGCATGGAGGCGCGGGTCGCGTTGACCGAGGTGCGGGCGCGGGTGAAGGACTACGAGGTCGACCCGTCGGGGATCGCGCGCGTGCACTCCATCAACGTGCGGGGCTTCGCCGCGCTGCCGACGACGGTCACGCCGCGCTGATGCCGCGCTTCGAGCCCCATCCCGAACGGCGCCCGACGGCGGTGACCGGTGCCTCTTCGGGCATCGGGGCCGAGACGGCCCGTGCGTTGGCGCGGGTGGGCCATCCCGTCGTGCTCGGGGCGCGCCGCGTCGAGGTGTGCGACGAGGTCGCCGCGTCGATCCGGGCCGAGGGAGGGGAGGCGGTGGCCTGCCATCTCGACCTGGCCGACCCGGGGTCGGTGGCCCGGTTTGCCAAGGAGGCAGACGCGGCGTTCGGCCCAGTGGAGATTCTCGTGTCCAACGCGGCCAAAATTCAGCCCGGCACCGCACTCGAGACCAGCCCCGAAGACTTCGAGGAGGTCCTGCGCGTCAACGTCGGCGGGGCCCAGCGACTGGTGCGCGCCTTCGGCGCCGGCATGGTGGAACGCCGCCGGGGCGATCTGATCTTCGTGACGTCCGACGTCGTGGCCCACCCCCGGCCGCGGATGGCTGCCTACGTGGCCTCCAAGTGGGGTCTCGAGGGCTTCGTCACTGCCTTGCAGATGGAACTGGAGGGCACGGGGGTGCGCGCCGTGATCGTGCGGCCCGGGCCGACCCTCACCGGCATGGGCATGGACTGGGATCCTGACGTCACAGGCGAGGTGCTGGCGGAGTGGACGCGCTGGGGCCTGGCCCGGCACTCGGCCTTCCTGCGCCCCGAAGGCGTGGCGTCGGCCATCGGCCACGCGGTCGCTGCACCGCGCGGGACGCATCTCAGCGTGGTGGAGGTCCAGCCGGAGGCACCACTGAGTCCACTCGGTACGGAAGGAGCACCGTGACCACGGAGACGACCTTGAGAGAACCGCCACGCGTCTCGGGCGGTGAGGGCGCGAACGGACACCTCGACGAGCTCAGCCGCGATCCCATCGGCCTGATGGCGCGGGTGCGGGCCGAATGCGGGGACGTGGGCGAGTTCACGCTGGCCGAACGTGATGTCGTGTTGTTGACGGGTGCAGACGCCAACGAGTTCTACTTCCGGGCACCCGAGGACCAGTTGGACCAGGCCGAGGCCTACCCCTTCATGACGCCGATCTTCGGCGAGGGTGTCGTGTTCGACGCGCCGCCCGAGCGCCGCCGTGAGATGTTGCACAACCAGGCGCTCCGCGACAAGTTCATGCGCGGGCACGCCGCCACCATTTCGCACGAGGTGGAGCAGATGGTCGCCGGCTGGGACGACGAGGGCGAGATCGACCTGCTCGAGTGGTTCGCCGAGCTGACGATCTACACGTCATCGGCCTGCCTCATCGGCCCGCGCTTCCGCCGTGAGCTCGACGGACGCTTCGCCCGGCTTTACCACGACCTCGAACAGGGAACGGATCCGATCGCGTACGTCGACCCCTACGCCGACATCGAGAGCTTCCGGCGCCGCGACGCGGCACGCGTGGAGCTCGTCGAATTGGTCGGTGACATCATGGAGCGCCGGGCGGCGGACCCGCCGGCTCCCGACGGCGAGGCCGACCTGCTCGACATCCTCATGTCGATCCGCGAGAAGGACGGCTCCCCGCGGTTCACCGCCGACACCGTGACGGGGATGTTCATCTCCATGATGTTCGCCGGTCATCACACGACCTCGGGCACGGCGGCCTGGACGCTCATTGAGTTGCTGCGCCATCCGGCGGAGCTGCAGGCGGTGAACAGCGAGCTCGACCAGCTCTACGCCGACGGATCGGCGGTCAGCTTCCAGGCGTTGCGGGAGATCCCGCACCTCGAGTCGGCGCTCAAGGAGGCTCTGCGGCTGCACCCGCCGCTGATTTTGCTCCTGCGGGTCGCCATGGAGGAGCTGTCCTACGGCGACTACCGGATCGCCGCCGGCAAGTTCGTGGCGGCCAGCCCGGCCGTGTGCAACCGGATCCCCGAGGACTTCCCGGACCCCGACGCCTTCGTGCCCTCCCGCTATCTCGAGCCGCGGGAGGAGGACCGGGCCAACCCGTGGACCTGGATCCCCTTCGGAGCCGGCCGGCACCGTTGCGTCGGCGCCGCCTTCGCCATGATGCAGCTCAAGGCGATCTTCTCCGTGCTGCTCCAGGGCTGGGAGTTCGAGGCGGCACAGCCCCTCGACACCTACCGCAACGACCACTCGAAAATGGTGGTGCAGCTCGAGCAGCCGTGCCGGGTGCGGTACCGCCGCCGTGCTGGGTCCGGGTCCGAGCCACCGCAGTGAGGATTGTCGTGGACCGGGACCTGTGCCAGGGCCACGCCGCCTGCGAGGGCGAGGCGCCCGAAGTCTTCTCGGTCTCCAAGAAGGGAGTGCTCACCGTCCTCCAGCCCGAACCGCCCGAGAGCGAACGCGCCGCCGTCGAACTGGCTGTGAAGTACTGCCCCACCCATGCCCTGTCAATAGAGGAGGACTGACTGCCAATGCCCGCATATCCGCGTGCCGAGCTGGAGGAGATGGTCGAGCGCTGGCTCGAAGCCAACCGAGCGGGGGAGGCGAAGAAGGATTGGCACCACATGGCCGACCTCTACACCGAGGACGCCACATACGGCTGGAACGTCGGGCCCTCCGATGAGTTCATGGCCGTCGGGCGCGAACAAATCCGCGAGATCGCGCTAGGTCTCGAGATGGCCGGGCTCGAGGGCTGGACCTACCCGTACCAGAAGGTGCTCATTGACGAGGCGCAGGGAGAGATCCTTGGCCTGTGGAAGCAGGTGGCCGACGCCAAGAAGGCGGATGGAACGAACTACGAGATCGCCGGACTGGGAGGGAGCTGGTTCCGCTACGCCGGGAACTTCCAGTGGTCATGGCAGCGCGACTTCTTCGACGTCGGCAATGCCGGCGCCGTGTTCATGGCGATGATCGGCGACGGCACGCTGCTCCCCGGCATGCAGCAGCGTATGGAGCGCGCCATGTCGGGCGAGCGCCTGCCCGGGCACTTCCGCCTGGGCGAAGCCCCGGTCGGTCTGTGGGAGGTGCCCGAAGGGCGCGTAGAGGCGGAGCGGCAAGGCGGCCGGACCGACCTTTGCCGGGGCCGGGTGTTTGGGTCTATACAGCTGCCGGGCCCACCCAGCTGCCGACCGGAGGCCCCCAGAGACGGCCCGCCGACTACTGCCTACGTCGAATACGCCGGGAAGGTCCGGGCGAGGCGCCCCGCCAGCGCCTGACGTTCGGCCAGGCCGACGGGCCCCGATCGGGCCAAGGTGGCGGCGAACGCTCGGGGCCAGGTGACGAGCACCCCCTCGAGGGTGAAGGGCCGGGCGAAGAGCCCCACCTGCGCTCCGGTGAAGCACAGCGCGACCCTGACCACAGGGCCTCCCGCTGGAACCTCGGCGACCAGGGCCTCGGCGACCTGGGCCTGCTGTCGGCGCGCCGAGGTCACGAGGCGGCTCTGGTCGCGGCCGGCGACGAAGAGACGAGGGCGGGGGACGAACCACCCACGCAGGTCGCGCCGCTCCAGACGACCCCGGAAATGCTTCGTGTCGATGACCCAGATCCCCGAAGCGACGATTGCCAGGTGGTCGATGTTGGCGCGCCCGTGGGGGACGGCCCGATCGTGCAGCACCGTGCCGTGCCCGCGAACGGCATCATCGAGCCAGTCGCCGACGCGCTCCTCACCGACGGCGCCGCGACCCCAAGCCTCTGTGGACGGCTTCGAACCGGCGAGGAGCCGGACCACCGGCGCCAGCGGACCGAAGATCGCCCGGCGGCGGGCCCCGTCCCTGGCCTGGCGTCGCTCGTACTCGGCCCGCGCCGAGGCGCCGGCCCGTCCCCGCCCGCCTCCCGCTGCATCTGTTCCCATCATCATCACGCTCCTCGCGGTCGGCTGGAGGGAGAACGGTGACGACGCGGCGGGAAAGGCACGTGCAACGCTTGGCCGGGTGTCGACGAGGCGAACGCCGTTGTGTCTCCTCGTCCTGACGGGCGCCGCCGTTATGGCTGGCTGCGCGCAGAGCGGTACGCCGCAGGCCCGATCCCAATCCCAGTCCAAGAGCCAGCAAGCCCACCGCGCGCCAGCGACGACGAGCAGCACGACCACGACGTCCACCACCCAACCGCCCGTCACCCCCATGGCCTGGTCCGCCTGCAACGGCGACCTGCAGTGCGGCACCCTCGTGGTCCCGCTGGACTACGGCGATCCGGCGGGCCCGACCATCTCCGTCGCCGTGGCCCGCCACCAGGCAGAGGAGCCCGCTGCGCGCATCGGGTCGCTCGGTCATCGACCCCGGCGGGCCCGGCGTCTCGGGGATCAACGACATGTCGAACGAGCTCAGCGCACTCACGCCCCAGCTGCTCGACGACTTCGACATCGTGCTCTTCGACCCCCGCGGCGTGCAGCGCAGCGACCCGGTCACCTGTGGGAGCGCCTCAGGCAGTGGGCCGTCGGACCCCACCCCCGTCACACCGAGCCAGCAAGCGGCGACCATCGCGGAGCTCAAGCAGTTCGCGTGCAGCCTGCGAGAAGAACAGCGCCAGCGTGCTTCCCTACGTGGGGACGGTCGACGTCGCCCGAGACATGGACCGGCTGCGCCAGGCGCTCGGCGACAGCGAGCTGACGTACATGGGGCAGTCCTACGGCACCCTGCTCGGACTGACCTACGCCGCGCTCTTCCCCACCCACATCAGGTCCATGGTGCTCGACAGCGTGATCGACCCGGCACTGTCGTTCAACCAGATCACCACGGGGCAGGCGGATGGCTTCGAAGGTGTCCTCAACTCTTTCTTCGCGTGGTGCATCGGCAGCTCGGAGTGTGCGTGGCACCCAGCGGGCGATCCCACCGCCGCGCTGCTGGCGCTGCTGAACACCGCCGCGACAGCGCCGGCCGGCGGAGGCGGGCGCGGTTGGCGCGGGACAGTTGTACGACGCGTTGCTCGAGGACCTCTACTCGCAGACTGATTGGCCGCGACTCGGACAAGCGCTGGCAAGCGACGCGGCCGGCAACGGTGCGCCCGCCGCAGCCCAGTCGAATCAGTACAACACAGGCGGCTCGGACAACGCCGACGACGCAGCGACGGCCATCGACTGCCTCGACCATCCCGTCTCGCGCGATCCGGCGTCGTACGGCACGCTGGCCGAATCGCTCCAGGGTTCCGCGCCGGTCTTCGGCCCGTTGCTGGCGTGGGGCGAGGCCGGCTGCGCGGTCTGGCCCGTGCCACCGACGCGGACGGTCGGGCCGGTGGCGGCTCCGGGTGCGCCGGCCATTCTCGTGATCGGGACGACGGACGACCCGGCCACGCCCTACGCCTGGGCGGTGAGCGTGGCCAAGGAACTCGACAGTGGCGTGCTGCTCACCCACGACGGCGACGACCACGTCGCCTACTTCTACAGCGCGTGTGTCCGCGGCTACGTCCAGACGTACCTGGTGAGCGGCCAGACGCCTCCGTCGGGAACTGTCTGCAGCTCGTAGCGCGCGATCAGGGCCGGCTTCCGGCGATTCACGCGCTGGCGAAGCGGTAGGACCCGCTTCCCACCGACAACTCGACGACCCCGCCGGCTGCCGACAGGACTGTCACGCCGGGTGCCGCGGCTGCTGCGATGCCCCCCTCGTGCACGTCGGCCGCGTCGCGGCCCGGCACCTGGACGGTCGCCGTCGCGTTGGCCGGCACGGTGAGGTCCATGGTCAACCCGTTCCCCTTGCGCTGCCAGGCCACGTGCAGAGGTCCGGCGATCGTCGGCACGGACCCGCGGGCCCGACCGAGCCCGGCCGACGGCGGCGCCACGACGGCACGCACCCTCCCGTGGCCGTCGGGTGGCCGAGGGTCACGCCGAGAAGGGTCTCTTGCATTGCCACCAGTGCCGAGGATCCCCAGCCGTGGGACAACGAGTCTCCGATGAGGTCGCTTGGTTTCCACACTTCCCAGGTGAAGGTGCCGCCGGCCGCCACGATGTGAGCCCAGCCCGGAATGGACGTGTCGGTCAGCAGGCGCACCATGGCGTCGGGCCTGCCTGCCGCCGCCAACCCGCGCAGGAGCTCGAGGCCATGGTTCGGTCCGACGTCGATGCCGAGGCTCGCCACGTAGCGCCCGACGGCGGCCAGGTCGGAGTCCGGCACCACGTCGTAGGCGAGTGCCAGCGCGTTGGCCTCCTGCGAGGCGTGGCTGCTCTGCGCCCCGTTGGCGTCTACGCCGTCGACATAGGTGCCGTCGGGCCGGCGCAGGGCGGCGTTGATGGCGGCGCTGAGTTGCGACGCCCGGGCCTGCCAGGTCTGGGCCGTGGCCCCGTCGCCCAACGCAGTGGCGAGTTGCGCCAACCGGCGCATGGCATTCACGCCGAGGACGTTGCTCGCCGTATCGGCCGCCACCGAGAGGTCGTAGCCGTACACGGGGTCACCGTTGTCGGGATCGGCCAGCCCGTAGAGGAGGCCGCTCCCGTCCTGGCGCGTGCTCCACAACCAGGCGACGGCCTGGGTCACCGACGGGTACAGGTTCCCGACCGTCGCGGCGTCGCCCGTCGAGGTGTAGTAGCGCCACACCCACTCGGGGTAACGCGCCGTGCTGGTCCCGAACGTCCGCGCCCCGTCCCCGTTGGGATACACGGCGTTGACCTGCCCGTCGGGCCAGTACCGCGCTTGGCCGCGAGCCACGTCCCGCAAGGCCTGCCACGTCATGTTCTGGTCGCCGTAGGCGCGCATGACGGCTTCGGACTCGTTCGCGCCGTCCCACAGAAAGGGGCCCTTCTCCCGCGTCGGCGTGTCGACGAACTGCTCGTTGCTGCAGTACAGGCACGAGCGGGCCGTGAGGCGCCACACGGCGTTGAGCATGCGGTCGTCCGTCGAGAGGGCGGCAGTCGGTACGTCCGGCATGCCGGCATGCCGGGTCAGTGCCACAATGTCGTCGGCGCGCAAAGGCTGGCCGGCGTTCGCAATCTGCAGGTAGCGAAACCCGAAGTAGGTGAACGCTTCGAAGGCCTGGCTGCCCTCCGTCATGATGTACGAGGAGGTCAGATTTGTCTCCTGTGTCCCGTGCAGGGTCGAGACCTGGCCGTCCGGGTCGAGCAGGTAGCCCGCCCGGAGCGTCACGGTCTGCCCCGGCTCGCCCCGGGCGAATGCGACGCGCGGGCGCGCCGCGTAAATGGCCCCGAAATCCGCCACGACGGCGCCACCCGCCAACGTGTGCAAGCCGACCGGGTGGACCGGCCTCTCCTGGATGGTTGTCCGCTGGGTGTAGGTGGCGGTGAACGGCGCGGTGCCCGCCGGTCCGATCACCGTGACCGGTGACCATGCGCTGTCGTCGAAGCCCGGGCTCGACCATCCCTGTGGGTGGAGGCGCCCGTCCACCCACTCGACAAAGTCGCCGACGTCGGCGTCGCGCTGCGGTGATGGCAGCCACTCGGCTGCCTGCTCGCGCCACGTCGAGTCGGAGCCGAAGACGGCTTGGCGGCCGTCGGTGTAACGGACGGAGAGCTGGAACAGGAGGCCGGGGGAGGATGCCGGACGCCCCTGTCCCGGCCCGTACCAGCGGTGCAGCACACCCATCGCGCTCGGCCGTCCACCGGCGAGCGCTCCCGTGAGGTCCACGGCGCGCACGTACTGCTCGTCGGGGTACGAGAAACTCGGCCAGGCGTCCACCGATGCCCCGTCGACGTACAGCCGGTAGGTATGGGCAGCGGACACGTAGGCGGTGGCGCGCGCCACGGTGCCGGAGGGCGGGGTGATTTCGGTGCGGACGTAGGTGACCCGGTCGGGTTGCTGCGAGTCTCCGGCCGGGCGCAACCAGTGGGCGGCAGTCCAGTCGCCTTGACGCAGGGCCGTGGTGAAGTGTGCGGGAGCCGAGACCGGACCCCAGCGCGCGCATCGGCGCCGCGGGCCTGGACGGTCCAGCGGTAGGCGGCGTCCGCCGCGAGAGGCGGGCCTCCGTACGGGATGAAGGCCTGCGAGGCGGAATCCACCGGGGGCGTCTTCCATACCGTGCCGCTCAGGCCGGGATCGGTGCGTCGGAGCACTATGCGGAAAGCCGTCTGTGCGGCGTCCCGCCCGCTGGCCTGCAGCGTCCAGGCCAACTGGCAGTCGTCGGGGTCGATCCCCACCGGGTCCGTGAGCCCGTTGACCGTGAGCGTGGCGGCGCGCAAACGACCGGGCCTCTCGGCTGCTGCGTCGAGCGCCCGGGCCACCGTCTCAGCTGCTCCTGCCTCAGCTGCAGATCCGAGAGGGAGTGCCCCGCCGGCTGTGGTGACACCGGCAGCCACGCCGGCCGAGGAAGCCAGGAAGGTCCGGCGACCGAAGCGGCTCACGACGGGTCCGCCGTGGCCGGCATGACCCGGAGGGTGCTCTGGGCGGCGTCGGAGTAGTACAGCGCGCCCGTTGCAGTGACGGCCACGCCGACCGGTGTCCCGATCTGGGTGCCCACCCACTTCGTGCCGTCGTTGGTCCCCGCCGTGTTCGCGACCGGCAGCGCCCCCGCCACTGTGTACAGATCGCCGGCGCGCAGCGTCCGGCCGAGGAGGGTCTCGTTTGCCGCGGGCACCACCCGGATGACGTGCATGAAGCCGTCGGTCACGAACAAGGCACCCGTCGGGCCCAGCGACAGGCCGCGCGGGTCGTTGAGCTCGGCGGTGGGCCCGTTGGCCGGCAACCCGTCGGCGACGTAGGGCCCGTAACTGCCGGTGCCGCCAACGACCACACCGATGTCCCCTGCGCCGACCACCGATCCGTAGAAGGTGCTGGTGCTGCTGCCAGAGGGTGCCAGCAGCACGGATTGATCTCCGCTGTCGGCCACGAGGAGGTCGCCCGCCGCATCGAGGGTGACCGCAACGGGATTCCACAGTTGCGCCGTCCCCACGGCCCCCCCCTGCCCCGAGCTCCCGCACACACCGGTGCCGGCAACGGTGAAGAGGCCGCCGGCTCGCACGTTCTGCCCGAAGAGCGTGGTGGTCGCGGCGGGCAGCACGCGGACCCGGCAGTTGGCTGTGTCGGCGATGAAGACGTCGCCTGCCGTGTCGACCGCCACGCCCGTCGGCTCGTCGAGCTCGCGTGCCGTGGCGTTCGGCCCGTCCCCATTGAATCCCGCCGTCCCGGTCCCGGCCACGGTCACCACGGTGCGGGAGCCGGCGCGCACCTCCTGGACGCGCTGCGCAGTCGCCTCTGCAATGAAGACGTCGTCCTGCCTGTCGACCGCCACGGCGCTCGGGGGCCCGAGAGCGCCCCGCCCCGTGCAACTGCCCCCGGCGAGCGTGGATGCGCGCCCGGCCCGGACGCGCAGGCCGTCGAGGACACCGCTGCGTGCCGGGACCACCACGACGCGGCAATGACCGGTGTCGGCCACGAAGAGATTTCCGGCCGCGTCGAGCGCGATGCCGCCGGGCGTGTCGAGTACGCCGGGCCCGAGCACCGTGTGCACGGCCGTGGGGACGGCGCCCACCGCCCCCGGGGCCGGCTCGCCCGCGCCAGTGACCACAGCGGCGGTGACGAGCACGAACCCTGCGAGGGCCACGGTCAGTCGGCGCACGCCACATCATGCCGGTTGCCGCTGCCGCAGGTCTCGGCGACAGGCCATAGCGTGGGCAGGCGCACCCACCGCGCCGCCGACGGCCGGTGTCGAAGCACCATCACCCGAGAGAGAGAAGGGAAGCCGCATGCCCGCACCCGAAGAGGCCCTCAGCGCCGGGAACATCACGTTCACCGGTTACGAAGGAGCCGAGATCAACGCCTACCAGGCCTGCCCCGCAGGCGCCGGGCCGTTCCCCGGGGTCCTGGTCATCCACCACCTGCCCGGTTGGGACGCGACGACGAAGGAGATCACGCGACGCTTCGCCGCCGAGGGCTTCAACGCCCTGTGCCCCAACCTCTACGCCCGCCAGGGGCTGCATGTCGACCCCGACGACGCCGCGGCCGCCACCCGTGAGGCCGGCGGTATCCCCGACGACCAATTCGTCGGCGACGCCGAGGCAGCGGTGAAGGCGCTGCGGGCCCTGCCCACGTCCAACGGCAAGGTCGGCGTCATCGGCTACTGCTCGGGCGGGAGGCACTCGTTCCTCACCGCGGTGAGCGTGCCCGTCGATGCGGCGGTCGACTGCTACGGGGCCTTCGTGGTGGGCACGCCTCCCGACGGCTTTCCGCTGAAGGTGACGCCGCTGGTCGACAGGACGCCGGACCTCAGCTGCCCGCTGCTCGGACTCTTCGGCAACGACGACCAGTTCCCCAATCCCGAGCAGGTCGACGAGCTCGAGGCGGCACTGAAGGCGGCCGGCAAGACCTACGAGTTCCACCGCTACGACGGCGCAGGGCACGCGTTCTTCTCGGTGGACCGGCCGGCCTACCGCCCCGAGGCCGCGGTCGACGGCTGGCAGCGGATCTTCGAGTGGTACGGCCGCTACCTGGCGGGGAGCTGACCATGTGCTCCTACCTCACCGTCGCCACCGAGATCGCCGGCAGCGCCAAGGGGGCGCAGGGCTGGATGCCCGTCACCTCCGCCAGCGTGTACTTCGACCATCCTTTCCATGCGCCGTTCGACCACACCCTGAACATCGACTTCGCCGACCCCACGCGCGGTCCCAGCGCTCGCGTCGCCGTCGAGCTCAGCGCGGAGTCGGCGCGTCGCCTGGTCCAGAGCATCAACGAGGCGCTGGCCGCGGCGGGCGCCGCCGCCTTGTGACGCCGCCCACCGGTCCGGCGGCCGGCGTCCACCTGCCCTGGGCCCAGGTGCCCGCGCCGGTGCGAACGTGGGCGAGCCGGGTCGGTGGCGGCGCACCTCGATCCACGCGAGATCTTTCCGGCGGGTTCTCGCCGGGCGCGACCACGGTGCTGGACTGCCCTGGCGGCGCCATCTTCGTGAAGGCGGTCGGGGCCGCACTGAATCCCGAGTCGCCCGAGTTCCACCGGCGCGAGGCGATGGTCTCGGCGTCGTTGCCGGGGGGCCCGGAATTCCCACGGCTGCTGGACGTCTACGACGACGGGGACTGGGTGGCGCTGGCCTTCGTGGCCATCGATGGCCGGCCGCCCGCGCATCCGTGGGACGAGGCGGAGCTCCAGGTCGCCGTACGTGCGCTCCGGGCGCTGCACGAAGCCCTCACACCCAACCCCGTCGCCGGCGTCGGGCCGGCGGGCGGGCGGCTGCGCGGCCTGTTCGGTGGCTGGGCTGACCTGGCGGCCATGGCCCGGCCGCCGGCGGGGCTCGACGAGTGGAGCGGCCGCAATCTCAGCCGCCTGGCGGAGCTCGAGTCGGGCTGGCCCGATGCGCTCGCGGGGTCGACGCTGCTCCATTGCGACGTGCGCTCCGACAACCTGCTCGTCACCGAGGGCGGCGTCGTGTTCGTCGACTGGCCCCACGCCTGTGTCGGCGCCCCGCTTCTCGACCTGGTCACCTGGGCGCCGTCGGTGGAGCTCGAGGGCGGGCCTGTCCCCGAAGAGCTCCTGGCCTTGTACCGTCCCACGGTGACGTTCGATCGGGACGTCGTCGCCGTGCTGGTCTCGGCGTTTGGCGGCTTCCTGGTAAGTCATTCGCTGCACGAGCCGCCGCCCGGGCTCCCGACGCTGCGGGCGTTCCAGGCCGCGCAGGGCGCGGTGGCGGTGTCATGGCTCCGGCGTCTCACGGGTTGGTGAAGCCGGGCGCGCGACACCGCATCGACCCCGATAGGTTCACCTTCATGCGCTTCGGACTGCAGATCCCCAACTTCACGACCGACGAGACACCGGGTGCGCTCTTCGACGGAGTGGTCGCCATGGCGACCGCTGCGGAGGAGACCGGCTACGACTCGGTCTGGGTGATGGACCACTTCTACCAACTCCCGCCGATGGGCGGGCCGAGCCAGCCGATGCTCGACGCCTACACGCTGCTCGGCGCGCTGGCGACGCAGACATCGCGTGTGCGGCTCGGCACCATGGTGACTGGCGTCACTTACCGCAACCCGGCCCATCTGGCCAAGATCGTGACGACGCTCGACATCATCAGTGCGGGACGAGCCATCCTGGGCATCGGGGCGGCGTGGTACGACGTGGAGCACGAGGGCCTGGGCTTCGACTTCCCAGCGGCCGGCGAGCGGCTCGACCGTCTGGAGGAGGCGCTCCAGATCTGCCGGGCCATGTTCACCGAAGAAGCCCCGACGTTCGACGGCCGCTACTACCGGATCCACGGAGCGCGCAACGTGCCGCCTCCCGTGCAGCCGGGCGGGCCGCGCATCCTGATCGGGGGCGGAGGCGAAAAGCGGACGCTGCAGCTGGTGGCGCGCTACGCCGACATGTCCAACATTTTCGGCGACCCTGCCACCGTGGCCCACAAGGTCGAGGTCCTGCGCGGCCACTGCGAAGCCGTCGGCCGCGACCCGTCCGAGGTCACCGTGAGCCGGCTCAGCACCCTGGTGCTCACCGGCAGCGCCGAAGAAACAGCGTCGACGCACGACTTCCTGCGTCAGGTCACCGGAGAGGAGCCCACGACCTCGGACATAGGCACGCCGGACGAGCTCGTGGCTCGTGTAGAGGAGCTGGCGGCCGCCGGGGTCCAGTACTTCATCTTCAACATGCCCACCGGTTCGCCCGACACCGTCCGCCAGGTGGGCGAGTTGCTCGTCAACCGCTTCGCCAACTGAGCTCGGCTGCTACTCGGCGCGCAGCAGCTGCGAGGTCGGCGTGCGCGCTGCAAGACGGCCGGGGATCGTCGCCACCAGGATCGCCAATGCGAGGGCGAGGGCCCCGATGATGGCGACCGTCCCGCCCGGGACCGTCGGTGCGGGCACCGCGCTGATCTCGCCGGCAAAGAGATCCCAGAGCACCCGTCCCAGAGCGATGCCGACGGGGATCCCGACGGCGCACCCGATCGCGGCGGCAACGCTCGCCTGCACGGCGACAGCGGTCGCGAGCTGACCTCTGGTGAAGCCCAACGACTTGAGGATGGCCAGGTCATGGCGCCGACGCCGTACCGACGTCACGAGGGTGATGCCGAGCGCGGCCGCGGCGCCGGCCGCCAGGGTGGCGCCCAGTAGGAATGGCGTCGTGCCGAGGGATCCGTAGTTGAGGATCTGAGCGGGACGGAGCACCCCGAAGACGGAGCCTCCGTTGGTGGCGATGTCCACCCGGCGCCCGATGGCCTGCAGCGAGGCCGAGCGCGGCGGGGCTGGCCCCCCCTTTGGTGCGCACCAGGATGGCGTTCGGCCCCGGTGTGACCTCGAAGAGATTCCGTGCCGCGGCCGGGATGATCCTGTAGTCGAGCACTGCGCCGGTTCCCATCTCGAGGTGCGACGAGCCCACCACACCGATCGGAGGGAGCGTCGCCGTGCCGACGATCGTCAGTGTCACCGGCTTTTCGCCGTGGATGTGCGCCTGCACGGTGTCTCCGACCTGCTTGTCCAACGTCCGCAGCGTCGAAGCGCCCAGCACAACCTGATCCGGCGCCTGCAGGCCGTGACCGCTCAAGAGGGGCGGGGCGACGCGTGCTCCGGGTGTGGCGCCCATGACGGGCACGTTCACCCCGTCGAAGGTCAGGGCGGAGTAGTAGACGCCGGTCCAGGACTCCACCAGCGGATCCGCGTCGAGGAGCTTGCCCGCGTGGCCGGGGATGTCACCGAGGCCGCCGCCCCCGTCGATGTCGTAGTTCCAGTTCCAGCCATAGAGCGCCGGATGCGAAACGAGCGTGTTGAGGCTCGACCCGAAGGTCACCGTTGCGACGACCACGGTGACGGCAAGGATGGCACCCAATATGGCGGACCGCACCGGTACCGCGCTCCGTCCCACACCCGGCTCGAGCGCGAAGCGCACGCCGGTGACCGCTGAAGGGGGGAGGCCGGCCCGGGCGGCCGCCGTCGTGACCCGAGAGGACGTGAACCGGCCCGCCCGGCCTCGGGCGCGGTCGGGCAGCGAGCGAAACGATGCCAGCACCGCCACGCCGCCGAGGACGAGCATCAGGATCAGCACGCCCATCCCGATGACCGCCCAGTCCGGTCGGAGCGACACGCTGAGGAACGGCCGCACCGGTCCCAGTGGCCCGAGTGGCGAGAGACCCACGGCGACCGCACCAGCGAGCAACGAACCGAGGAGCAAAGCACCGATCGAGCCGAGAAGGCTGTCCCACAGGCACATCGGAGGGTCCGCTCCCAGCGCCCGGGCGATGTCGAGGTCCGGTGCCCGCAGGCGGACACGGCGACTGATCAACTGTCCCGCGACGAGCAGGGCAGCGATCCCGGTGATGCCGCCGAAGACGTTGAGTGCAATTGTTTCCGGGCGCAGCGTCGCGTTGGCTGTCGTGACGATGTTCTGTGACTCCTGGTACACGAACGGGAGACCCTTGGGGAGCGCGCGCTTCACCGCCGCCTCCACCGCCGAGAGGTGGCGGTCGCCCCCCTGCAACGTCAGCGCGCTGACCATGTCGTTGCTGCAACACGCGAGGAGCTTGTTCGTGAGTGCGGGTGTGAAGAGCATGATCGACTGGCCGTTGGCGTTGTCCTGGTCCTGGAACAGGGTGGTCGCCTGCCCACCGTCGATCCCGACGAGTTTCACCACCGCGCGCTGATGAAGGGGGATCGACTGATTCGGGTTGAAGTTGCCCGAGGAAGTCTGCCCGTTGGTCACCCATCCGACCGGAATCTCCTGGCCGAGGTGATAGCCGAGCGTCTTGGCGCTGGCCGCATCGATGACGACCTCGTCCGCCTTGCGGCGATCGACCATCCGCCCATCGACGATCTTGACCGGGTCCTCGGAGAAGTCGAGTCCGCCGACGCTCGCCTCGGCAGTGGGGGCAATTGCGGAGTTGGTCAATGGTTGCCCGCTCGGAGTCAGCGGGCCCAGGTTGAGCTCGACGGTGCTCTCGACCCGCTGCACATCGGGCAGATGGGACAGTGTCCGGAGGAGCGGGGGGTTGTAGGCCGAGTCGAGCCCGATGCCGGGATTGATGACACCATCGAAGACGAAGAGCTGCGGGACATGCGAGCTCGTGACGAGGTCGGCGAAGGAAGACTCGGTGCTCCGCGCCGCCTCGATGGCCCCGAGGGCCAATCCCCCGACCGCACCCACAAGGAGGACGATCGAGAAGAAGTACGCGAGCTCCGACCTCAAGGTCGCGCGGAACCGGTACCAGGCGTACGCCGTCGTTCCGCTCATCCGGTCAGGTCGCGTTCGCTCCGTCAGTGCCCAGGTCGTGCAGCGCGGCGCGAGCCGCTCCGAGCCCGCACATGCCGTGCACGCCACCCCCGGGCGGCGTCGCCGCCGAGCACAGGTAGACACCCTTCATGGCCGTACGGTAGGGGTTCCAGCGCGCGGTTGGCCGGAAGACCATCTGCCGCAGCGTTGCGGCGCCCGCGTTGATATCACCTCCGACGTAGCTCGGATTGTGTTCCTCGGTCGCCACCGCCGTGAAGGTCGAGCGATCCAGGATCAGATCACGGAAGCCGGGAGCGAAGCGCTCAATCTGCGCTTCGATCCGCCCGGTCATGTCGACCGGTGAGCCGTTGGGCACGTGGCAGTACGCCCACAACGTGTGCCGGCCATTCGGTGCCCGCCCCGGATCCACCACGCAGGGCTGGGTGACCAGGCAATAGGGGCGATCCGGATGCCGGCCGGCGTTGACGTCCGCCTCGCTCCGGGCGATCTCCTCGAAGGTCCCGCCGACGTGCACGGTGGCGGTCTGCCGGCAGGTCTCGGCACTCCAGGGGACAGGGCCACGCAGCGCCCAGTCGACCTTGCACACGCCGGGCCCGTAGCGGTAACGGGCGAGTGCGTGGCCGTAGCGCGATGGGAGCGAGTCCCCCGCCATCTCGAGGAGCTGGCGCGGTGTGACATCGAGCACGATGGCGCGGGCCGGCGGCAATTCCTCCAGTCGCTTGATGCGGCAGTTCGTCTCCAACCGTCCACCGGCGGCGATGAGCTCGGCGACCAGCGCGTCGACAATGGCCGCGCTCCCACCCTCCACCACGGGCCAGCCGTAGCGGTGCGCCAGAGCAATGAAGAGCCGGGGGAAGACGCCGGAAAGGGGCGCCGTCAAGGGCAGCATGGAGTGGGCGGCGGTGCCTGCCACGAGCGCCCGCCCCTCCTCGGTACTGAAGCGCTTGGCGAGGTGCTGGGCCGACGGGAGTCCCCGCAGAGCGAAACCGCCCGCCGCGATCGGATGAGACGGCATCTCACGCATGGAGCCCAGAAAGGCGGGTAAGACCTTGTCGAGGTCCCGAATGAGGGGCGCGAAAAGCTGGGTGTAGGCGCCCCCGTCCGTCCCCAGCGCACGGGCCACGTCCGCAACGACCGACCCGACCGACACGGCGCGGGTCCCGCCGAGTGGATGGGCGAAGGCGACGGGCGGGGTCAGCAGCCGGACCCCGTGGGCGGAGAGATCGATGTCCCGGAAGGCGGGAGAGGCCAACAGCAACGGGTGCACCGCGGAGCAGACGTCGTGACGGAAGCCGGGCAGTGTCAGCGCGGCGGTACGGCAGCCGCCTCCAGGTTCGTTTGCTGCCTCGTACAGATCGACCGCCAGGCCGGCGCGGGCCAGGAGGAGCGCGGCGACCAACCCGTTG
This sequence comes from uncultured Acidimicrobiaceae bacterium, assembly GCA_963850185.1. Lineage (GTDB taxonomy): Bacteria > Actinomycetota > Acidimicrobiia > Acidimicrobiales > RAAP-2 > Bog-473. The sequence continues at coordinate 43,518 of CAWKKE010000008.1, read as the reverse complement.
GGGCCCGCACCCACGACGATCGCATCCGCCGCACTCATGAGCGGATCACAGCTTCACGGTCAAGGTCTCTGCCGCTCCCACGACGGGCACCGGGCTCTCCGCAAAGCGGCAGACCGTCCGTTCGACCTCACTGTCGGTGCGGTTCGGTCGATGGTGGAAGAGCGCGACCTTGCGCGCCCCGGCGATGGCCCCAAGGCGGACCGCGTACTCCGCGGCGGCATGACCGAACGACCCTTCAGCCTCCACTTCCTCGGACCGGAGATGTGCGTCGTGGATCAGGAGATCGACGTCCTGGGCGAGACGGAGCGCCGACTCGTGGTACTCGCCGACACCACCGGGCCCAGGTCCAAATGCCGTCGGGCAGTGATCGGGAATATAACTGACAGACGAATGCTCGTCGCTCACGCGGAAGCCGATGGTACGCCCGCCCTTATGGGGGACATCGAGGGCCAGGATGCTGAAGCCCTCGACCGTGAAGGCCTCGTCGGGCACAAGGCCGAATCGCCAGTCACCCCGGAGCTCCGAAGGCCTGATCGGAAAGAATGGTGGGGACATCATCCGCGCCAGCAATGCCTCCGGGTCGCTGTTGTCGCCCTGGTCCGGTAACAGCAGGCAGACCTCCGCGTCCTCGCGATCACCGGAGCGGAAGAAAGGCAGCCCTTGCACATGGTCCCAGTGCAGGTGGGTCAGCAGGATCGTGCCGCGAAAGGGCGAGTCGCCGAGCAGCCCGGGGAGACGCCGAAGGCCGGTGCCGGCATCGAGCAGGAGCGACGGTCGGCCTGCGGAGCCGTCGTCATCGTGCGACAGCGCCACACATGAGGTATGCCCACCGAAACGGGTGTAGTCGAGACCTGGTGCGGGTGTCGATCCCCGGGTCCCGCAAAAGGTGACGCGCACCTCGTCAGTCTCGCGTCCGGTCCTCGCGGCGGTGCCCCGCGGACAGTTCCTCCAAGTGCGCGCGCGCAATGAGGTCGGCGTCGAAGAGGGCGACGCGGCAGGGCGTCACGGCAACGTTGCTCGATGTACGGATGCCCCCTTCCAAATGCGCTCGCTCGCCGAGGAGCGCGCCCGGTCCGTACTCGGCCAGCCGCTCCCCGCCCCGCTCGACCCGGACGATGCCGTCCAGAATGAGGAGCACCTCGTTCCCCGGCTCTCCCTCGTTGAACAGGACCGAGCCGGCAGCGAAGCGCTCGATCCGGCGCTTGCCGCCACCCTGCATCAGCTGCGCCGACAGGGTTGTCTCGAGCGCCGACTCAACGGCAGCTACCAAGGCCTCGGAGTCCTCGTCGCCCCACGGGCTGTGCTTCCCGAACGACTTGCGGTACCAATCCTTGAAGTCCGTCAGACCCGACTTGTGCGACAGCACGTGATCGGCGCCGTAAACCCAATGCCGGGGGAACCGGCTGGCTCCGATCAGTGCATGCTCCGATCGTCCGTCTGCATGGAGTGTCAACGAGAGCGTGGTCCACACCAACGGGGCCTGCCATTGGACGAAGGGGCGCCGGCGCACTCGTCGTGGCGCCGGGACGCCGGTACGGCCGCCACACGTCTGCACGAACCTCACCCAGCCCTCCCCCTTCTCCGGGGCGCGCTGAATGTCCGGCAGCTGCACGGCCTGGAAGCGGTGGCGCACGGCGCCGAGATTGACCAGAGTCGTGCCGATGAGCCCGCCCCCCTCGTACCCGCAGTCGACGATCCGTCCGTCGTTCACCGTGACGAACGCGCGCAACCGGTTGGCAAAGCGGAACCGGTCCTCGTCCCGCAGTTGCTCGACGTCCATGGCCTGGGTCGGAGGAGGGGGGTCATAGTGCGTGATTCCCGAGTCGAAGGCAAGGCGCTGGGCACCCTGGATCGCCTCGGTGGGGATCCAAGAGAGCGAGGTGACGACGCCGGTGTGCCGGATCAACCCTTCTGTAGTCATGCCTGAGAGCCTCTACCGCCCGGACCGCGTTGACGAGTGTGGTGACAGGCATCGCATGGTGTGCCTAGCACCACCCGGTGCGGGATGGTCCCCACCTGTTCGGGGAGCCCGACATATGTGAGAACTGGGAGCGTGGACGACGCAGCGGATGGTGCCGGGACGATCTCGGTGTTCCTGGCGGACGACAACCTCATCGTCCGCGAGGGCGTGAAGGCCCTTATTGAGCGGCATGCAGACCTGCGGATTGTCGGCGTGGCGGCGGACTACGACGAGGTCGTCGAGGGAGCCACCACCGCGCAACCGCAGGTCTTGGTCACCGATATCCGGATGCCCCCCGACTTCAACCGCGAAGGCATTGACGCGGCCAAGGAGGTCCGCAAGCGTCATCCGGGGACCGGCGTCGTCATCCTCTCGCAGTACGACGACCCGGAGTACGCAGTATCTCTGTTGGCCGAGGGCTCAGCGGGCTATGGCTATCTCTTGAAGGATCACATTGCGCAGGGGGACCAGCTGGTGGACGCCATCAGGTCCGTCGCCACAGGTGGAAACGCGCTTGATCCAGCGATCGTCGATGCGCTCTTGCGGCCGATGACCGCCAATGGCGGGCTCTCACCCCCCGAAGAGGAACTTCTCGGGATGGTCGCCGAGGGCAAACCCATAAAGGCCATCGCCGCCGCCAAGCGACTCCCGCCCGAAGCGGTCGACGCCGAAGTGGAGGCAGTGTTCGTCAAACTTGCGGAAGGAGTCTCTGCCGGCACCGAGGGGGCGCTCCAGCGACTGCGGCTGCTCCACAAGGCGATTGTGGATCGCGAGGAGCAGGGTGAGACGTTGTCGCGGCTCCTGCCCGGAGGTCTGGCCGAGAAGCTCCGTCGGGACGGGCGTCAGATCGGTGCGACCGAGAGGGTGATCGTCACGGTTCTCATGAGCGACATCCGCTCGTACTCCACCATCGCGGAACACGCCGATCCCAGCCAACTCGCCGGACAGCTCAACGTTCATCGGGCAGCCATGAACGATGCCATCTTGGGGGAGAACGGCACGGTGATGCAGTTCGTCGGCGACGCAGTGATGGCCGTCTTCGGTGCGCCGTTCGAACAGATCGACCATGCCGACCGGGCTGTGATGGCGGCGCAGGCCATGCACGAGAAGCAGTCGATCATCAATCGCCAATGGAAAGGGGAAGGCCTGCCGCCTTTCGGGCTAGGTCTCGGCCTCTCGACCGGGGAGGCCGCAGCGGCACTGCTCGGATCCGAGGAGCGTCTGGAGTACACCCTCGTCGGGGACACGGTCAACATGTCCCAGCGCCTGCAGCAGCTGGCGGAAGCAGGTGAAATCGTGGTCTCCCAGGGCACCGTCGACGCCTGGGAGACAGCGCGGGAGACTGTCCCTCTACCGGCGCAATTGGTCAAGGGACGCGACACCCCCGTGATCGCATACAGACTGGTAGGCGACGGATGCGGTTCCAACGTCCCGGCGAAAGAAGGAAGCTGACATGGACGCCTTGGTTGCAGAGAAGGTCCGGAAGACGTTCGAGGCGGAGAATGCTCCGGTGCGGGCACTGCGGGGAGCGAATCTCGTCGTTCCGTCCGGAGACTTCGTGGCGCTGATGGGCCCCTCCGGGTGCGGAAAGTCGACGCTCCTCAACCTGATCGCCGGACTCGACGTTGCCGATGAAGGGACGATCACCGTGGCGGGCGAGCTGGTGACGGGTCGCACCGAGGACGAACTGTCGCAGCTCCGCCGTCGTCATATCGGGATCGTCTTCCAGTTCTTCAACCTCCTGGAGGGGATGACCGTGCTGGAGAACGTCGCGCTGCCGGCGGTTATCGCCGGACGCAAGCGCAAGGCGGCGGAGAGTCGTGCCGCGCGATCTCCTCGATCTCCTCGGGATCGGCGACAAGGCGGGGACGGTGCCGGGCATGCTCTCGGGTGGCCAGCGTCAACGACTGGCGATTGCCCGCGCGCTGGCCAACGAGCCGACGCTGCTGCTGGCCGATGAGCCGACCGGCGCACTTGATTCCGAGGGCGGACAGGAGGTCATCGAATTGCTCAGCCGTCTGCACGGTGGCGGGCAGACCATCATCCTCGTGACCCACGACGCCGGAGTCGCATCGGCGGCCCAGCGGATCGTGCGCATGCGGGACGGAAGAATCGCGGTCGACGAGGAGTCGGAGATACCTGTCGTCGTCGAGTTCTAGGGGCACGATCCCGTGACGGTTCGTGACGAGGTGCAGGTGGAGGCGGGGGAACAGCCCGACGTCGTCGGGCCTGCTTCGTTCACGGGTGCCCTGACCTCTTTCAGGCTGCTCCAGGTCGTCCTCTTCGGATTGACGGTCGCGGGCGTCGTCATCGGCTGCCGGATCACCGTGCCTGGCGGGATCGCACCGGCCAGCTCTGTGGCGTTCGGGCTCACACTCGCCTGGGCTCTGGTCGGACTGGTCGACACTCGCGCCCGGGACCGTTCCGGCAGCAAGGCTTCCCCGTTTCATCTTCTGGCTGCGGCCGATGCCTTGGTTGCTGCCGTGGCGTTGACGGCCGGCCGCCAGGCCGAGACAGTGCACACGTCGAGCGGCGCAGGGGACATCGCCACCCTGGCCGCCCTGGTCGTGACAGCGATTTCGTTTCATTTCCTTCTGGCGCTGCCCGACGGCAGGTTGCACGACTCGGTCCGGCGGGTCGTGGCCAGCGGTGGCTACCTCGTGGCCGTGGTGGTCGGGCTCGTCTTCGTGGTGAACCACCGGCCGTTCAGCCTGGCCGACGGAGCGGTCAGCTGGACCATCGCGGGAGTGCTGGCGATCGCGCCTTTGCGCAGTCGTTACGTCACGTCCATCGGCTACTACCGGGAACGAATGGAATGGTTCGGCATCGGCGTGTCCCTCGCCGCCACAGTGGCGCTGGTCGTCACCGTCCTACACCTCCTCGTCGGGTGGCCCGGGCAACTCGGCGCCGTGACCGCAGGAGCGACCGTGCTGGTCCCTCTCGGCCTGCTCGCCGGTGAGAGCAAGAGGATGGGTCCGCACGCGAGTCGCGGCCTGGTGCAGGTGCTCGCGGTGTTCGGATTCTTCGTCGTGATCTCGGCCATCTACCTGGTGATCGTGCTTGGTCTAGGACATGCACCAAAGACAACTGGGGACAAAGAGGTCCTGGCTCTCTCCATGGTTGCCTCAGGAGTGGCGGCCCTCATCTTCGTTCCCGTACGCGCCCGTTTTCTCGACTCCGCCACCAGGTTCGTCTATCGGTCACGCGAGGCCCCCGACGAGGTCCTCCGCACGTTCGGCAGCAGGCTCACCCGCGCCATTCCCATGGACGAACTGTTGCTGCAATTGGCTGAGTCGCTGCGCAAGACGATGAATCTCGTGAGCGCCGAGGTCTACGCGGGTGCGGGCGAAGTGCTGGAACGAACCGCGTCCGTTCCAGATCTTGGGCCCGGATCGTTCGTCGTCTCGCCGCGAGAGCGTCCGGTCGTGACACGAGCTGGTGTATCAGGAACCGCCTGGGCCTCCATTTGGTTGCCAGCCCTCGTCCAGGGACGCGAGACGGAGCAGATCCGGGTGGCCCCCGTCAGCCACGCAGGCGAGCTCTTGGGCCTCATCGTCGTAGAAAGGCCGCAGATAGCGAGCGCGTTCTCCGAGGACGACGACCGGGTGTTGACCGACCTGGCCCGCCAGGTTGGATTGGCTCTCCACAACTCCCAGCTCGACACCGCGCTCCAGACCACGCTGAACGAGGTCCGCAAGCAGGCGGACGCGCTGCGTGAGTCACGGGCCAGGATCGTCGCGAGCGGGGACGCCGAGCGTCGTCGGGTCGAACGCAATCTTCACGACGGAGCGCAACAACACCTCGTCGCGCTGGCCGTGAACCTCCGGCTGGCCAAGGACGTCATTGTCGACGACCAAGAAGCCGGTATGGAGATGCTGGACCAGCTCGCAGCGGAGGTCCAAGAGACCATTCAAGAGCTGCGGGAGCTGGCGCACGGGATCTACCCGCCGCTGCTGGTGGACAGCGGGCTCGTTGAAGCGCTCCGTGCGGCGGCGAACCGCAACCCCCTTCCGGTGGACATCGTCGCCGACGGCATCGGTCGGTATGCCTCTGAGACGGAGGCGGCTCTCTATTTCTGCTGCCTCGAGGCGCTGCAGAACGCTGCCAAGCACGCGCCCGACGCACGGGTCGAGGTCCGCCTATGGGAGGAGTCCGGTGGCTTGTTGTTCACCGTGAGCGACGACGGGCCTGGGTTCGATACAGAGGCCGCCCAGCGCGGTCACGGTTACATCAACATGGCCGACCGACTCGGCGCCATCGGCGGAACGGTGCGGTGGGATTCGGAGATCGGCAAAGGATCCCAGGTACGGGGTTCGGTTCCACTGGTCTAGTGGCGAAGCCGCTCAGCTCGAATGGAATTGTTGCTCCTTGCGAGCCTCCCAGAGTCGCCGGAGCGCGTCCGCCCCCAGATGTTCCTTGTTGAGATAGGCGCGGGCACCACTCGTGGCCACCTCGGGAGGGAGGTCGCCGGCGTCGTAGGTGGAACACAGGATCACGACGACCTGCGGGTCCCGGGACACGATGGCGCGGGTCGCCTCGATCCCGTTCATCTCCGGCATGTTGATGTCCATGAGGACCAGAGCGGGGCTGAGCGTCGCCTCGAGCGCCACCGCCTCGCTCCCGTTCGTGGCCTCGCCGACCAACTCGAATTCAGGCATTCGTTTCAGCACCGCCTTCATGGCGGTCCTGAACGGTGCCTGGTCGTCAACAACGAGGACGGGGAGCCTGTCGCTCACCCTGTCATTGTCTCACGGTACCGAGGACCTGACTGTGGTACTGCCACGCATGACGGGGTAGTGGTGTCACCCACCAGCCGGGTCGCTGAGATAGACGAGCACGGCTTTGACGCGCCGGTTGACATCGCGCTCCTCGGTCAGCCCCAGCTTGGAAAAGATGGAGTTCGTGTGCTTCTCCACCGCCCGTTCCGAGACCTGGAGGGACGATGCGATGGCCGCGTTGCTCTTGCCCTTGGCCATCTCGCCGAGGATCTCGGACTCGCGTGGGGTGAGCCAGGAGAGGTCCGATTTGCGGCGGGACGACTTGGCTTCAATCAGTTCGTCGACGATCTGTGGGTCGATCATGGAGCCGGACTGGGCCACTGTGCGGATCGCCTGAGCCAACTCGTCGGCTCCCGCGACCTGCTCCTTCAGCAGGTAGGCGCGCCCGGCGGATCCCGTCTCGAGCAGGGCCAGCGCGTACGAGGGCGTCTTGTACTGGCTGAGCACGACGACGCCGACATTGGGCTTGTGCTCCCGCAACCACGAGGCGGCTTGGATCCCCTCGTTCGTCCCGGTGGGGGGCATGCGGATATCGGTGACGACAACCTCAGGCGACGTGTCCTCAATGAGTTCCAGCAGCTCGGGCAGGTCGGCGGCTCGTCCCACGAGATCGAAGTCGGGCTCGCCGTCGATGATGCGTGAGATGCCTTCCCTGAGGAGCGCGTTGTCCTCCGCCAGAACCACTCTGATGCTCGCCATGCCAAGCGTACGGTAGCGCGTGTGTTCGAAGGCGCCCAGGTCGAATGGACAGGAGCGGTCGTGCTGGCACACCCGGACCGGACGAGGCTGGCACCCTTGGTGCAGGTCTCCGGGTTGGCGAGACTGCAATGCGGTGACGCAGGACGATGCCAGGGAACCGGCGGCGTGAGCGAGCGGAGGTTTGGGTTGATCCGCTACCGCCTGCGGGCCACAACACGCCATCGCTGGCCCGGCCTCCTCACCTTGATCGTGCTGGTCGGCCTGGTCGGCGGCCTGGGTCTCGGCAGCCTGGCTGCGGCCAGGCGTACACAGTCATCATTCTCGGTCCTCCTCGCCTCGACCAATCCGTCGGACTTCGACGTGTCGATCTATTCGGGCGGGAACGGTGGCCCTAGCGTCGGCTCTTCAGCCTCGCTCACTCGGAAGATCGCACGGCTACCCGACGTCCGTCACGTGGCTGCCGGCTTCGTCGTGACGGGTGCGCCCCTCACCCGCGACGGGTCGCCGCGCATCCGTGTCACCGGGTTGGCCTATCCCGTGGCCAGTGCGAACGGACTGTTCTTCACGCAGGACCGGCTTGTGGTCAATGAGGGTCGCCTCGCGTTGCCACAACGGCCTGACGAGATTGTCATTGCACCAGTCATCGCAAGGTTGCTCGGGTGGCACGTCGGCCAGGTGGTTCCCTTCGGGTTCTACTCGAACGCGCAGCAGAGCCTTCCGGGGTTCGGGACGAAGGCCGTGCCACCGGCACTGCGGATGAACATGAAGATCGTTGGTCTGGCCTCGTTGAGTTCGGAAATCGTCGAGGACGACGTCGATATCCTCCCGACGTTCATACCCCTGACACCAGCCTTCGCCCGAGAGGCAGTGGCGCACGGGGATTTCTCGACTGCAGTGACCTTCGGCATCAAGACATCGGGAGGGGCAGCCACGGTACCCATCGTTGAACGCGAGGTCGCCGGCGTCGCCCCCCGCGGGGACCAGGTCACCGATCATGCCCTGACGCCGGTCGTCGGCAAAGCAGACCGCGCACTGAAGCCGATCTCCATCGCCTTGGGTGTGTTCGGAGCCGTCGCCCTTCTCGCCACCGTTCTCGTCGCCACGCAACTCGCATCCCGCCGGCTGCGCGTCGACCGCGAGGATCTGCGGATACTCCGGGCTTTGGGCGCGGATCCTGCCGACTGCATCATGGACGGACTGATCGGGATCGAGGCGGCTATCGTGCTCGGGTCGAGCTTCGCCGTTGTCATTGCCGTCGCGCTGTCTCCCTTGTCGCCACTCGGATCCGTCGCCCCCGTGTATCCGGGCCGCGGCCTGTCTTGGGACTGGACCGTTCTCGGATTCGGCCTACTCGCGCTGATCACCGTCCTCGGCGGCACGGCCGCCCTACTGGCGTTCGCCGGTGCGCCGCACCGGACCACGCTCCGCCCCCGAATCCGTCCGACGTCAGGGGCACGCGTGGTGGCGTCCGCGGCGCGTGCGGGGTTGTCGGGCCCCGGAGTGGTGGGGGTCCGGATGGCGCTCGAGCCCGGTGAAGGCCGGGCCGCAGTGCCGGTGCGCTCGGCGCTGCTCGGGTCGGTGTTGGCGGTGGCCCTCGTCGTCACGACCTTGACGTTCGGTGACAGCCTCCACACGCTGGTCGCGAACCCGTCGCTTTACGGATGGAACTGGACCTACACGCTCAATCCGGTCGGGTCCGGCGGTGGCGAGGTCCCCCAGGTCGCGCTCGCCATGCTCAAGCACGACAAAGACGTCGCCGCCTATTCCGGAGCGTCCTACAACGACCTGCAGGTGGACGGGCAGGAGGTCCCGTTCCTGCTCGAGAGCGACGGGGCTGCCGTCACGCCGCCCATCCTCACCGGACACGGGTTCACGGGGGGCAACGAGGTCGTGCTCGGCGCGGCGACGATGGCGCAGCTGCATAAGCATCTCGGCGAGACCGTCACCATCTCCTTCGGGACTCCGGCCGACGCACCCGTCGACGTCCCGCCGACGCGCCTTCGGATCGTCGGTTCAGCGACGTTTCCCGCTATCGGGTTCGCCAGCACCGTCTCGGACCACACCTCCATGGGCACGGGAGTGCTCATTCCGTTCCAGGTCCTGCCGAAGGCGTTCGTTGCCGCGATCGACAGTGGGCCAGACCCGGCGCTCGTCGGTCCGAACCTTGTCCTGGTCCGGACCCGAGCGGGTGTCCCGACAGCCGCCGCGCTCGCGAGCCTTCAGCACATCGTCGCGGCGGCGGACCGCGCGGAGGCGGCGGCACCGGGGGGATCTGCCGGCAATGCCATCGTCGTACAGGGAGTGCAGCGGCCCGCCGAGATCGTCGACTACAGGACAATCGGGCTCACCCCTTCGCTTCTCGTCGCGGGCTTGGCGTTGGGCGCGATCGCGGCCCTGACGTTGACCCTCGTTGCCTCGGTCCGCCAACGACGCCGAGATCTCGCACTGCTGAAGACGATCGGCTTTGTGCGACGCCAGCTGGCGGCAGCCGTGGCTTGGCAGGCGACAACCGCTGCCCTGGTCGGGATCGTGGTCGGCATCCCGCTCGGGATCGTCGCCGGGCGGTGGCTCTGGGACCTGTTCGCGGAGGAGATCAACGCCGTGCCCTACCCGACAGTGTCCGTTCCCTCGGTCGCCCTGGTCGCCCTCGGGACCGTGCTTCTGGCCAATTTGGTGGCGGCGTTGCCGGCAAGAAGCGCGGCTCGCACGCCTACAGCCGTAATGTTGCGGGCGGAGTGAACAGTAGGGCTCAGTGCGATCCCAGGCGCCCGCGGAATTCCGTTCTGAGGAGCTACCTCTTAGGTGTGATGGCGAGTCTGAGCTCCTGGAAGGCGGCGTTCAGCTCGGCAGAGCGATTCCGGCGGGCCGAATCGGCAGAGGCCAGCTGCTCTCCGGTTGGGGTCTTGCCCCCGGACCGCATCAGGTAGTCGGCTTCGACGGCGAAGGCCAGGCCGCGCAGGCTGTTGGCACACCGCATGGCGAGCGATCGGTGGGTGGGATCAGGTGCAGCCGTCGCTGCGCGTTCGAGTCCGTTGACGGCGTCGTCGACCTGCGACGCGACCGTCGCTCGATGCTGGGCATCGTCGTCGTTCGTCTGGGACAGGATGAGCTCCCGCGCCAGCTCGGCTGCGGCGAGGGCAGGGCCAACCGAGCGGTCCCAGTCGACCTCTCGACCCCGGCGGCGGCTCCGAGCGATCAGGAGGCCCACAAAGAGTGCCAGGAGGGCGACTACGACAGCCAAGAGGACCCATCCCAGCGTCTTGGAACTCGACGTCGTTTTCCCAGGGACCGTGGTCGTCGTGGTGTTGGTGGTGGTCGTCGCATGTGCTCGTGTCGTCGTGGTTGCCGGGATGCTCGTCGTGGTCGTCGGTGCGGTCGTCGGGGGCACCGTGGTCGTCGTCGTCGGTGCCACGGTGGTCGTCGTCACCAATGGAGAGGTCGTGGTGGTCGTGTCCTGCGCGGCGGCGGTTCCGGACAAGACGCCAAGCATGATCGGCGTGACCGCAAGCGAGAGAAGAAACGCGACGGTGCGACGGCAAACCTTCGAATGCATTCGGCCAGCCTACGAGCACCGACTAGCCCGGAGCGGGGACCCTTGTGGGTTCACAGGGACCGGCGACCGGATCTGACGCGCGGAGTGGGCCTGACGTTCGGGTAGACCATGCAGACATCCTCGACATGAACTTCCGGAGGCCGACATGCAATTGGACATCCATGTGCCCCGCTTCACTTGGCCTGGTGGCCCGAATGCGATTGGACCCACCTTTGCCACCCTGGCCCAGACGTCAGAGGCGATTGGGGTGCGCACGCTGTCGGTGATGGACCACTGGTTCCAGATGGAAATGTTGTGGCCAGCAGAGGAGCCGATGCTCGAGGGATACACCGCCCTGTCGTTCGCTGCCGCCAAGACGGAGCGCTTGCGGTTCCGGTTGCTGGTGGGTGGCGTGACGTACCGCCACCCGGGCCTCCTTGCGAAGACCATCACCACGCTCGACGTGCTCTCCGGAGGACGGGCAGAACTCGGGCTGGGGGCCGCGTGGTATGAACGAGAGCACCTGGGGCTTGGAGTGCCCTTTCCGCCGTTGCGCGAACGGTACGAACGGCTCGAAGAGACCCTCCAGATCTGCTTCCAGATGTGGAGTGACGACAACGGCCCCTACGAAGGGATCCACTACCGATTGGCTGAGACGCTCTGTTCTCCCCAGCCAGTGAGCACGCCTCGACCCCGGGTCCTCATCGGGGGTGGCGGGGAGCGAAAGACGTTGCGCCTCGTTGCGACGTACGCCGACGCATGCAACATCATTGGTGACGTCGAAACGGTCAGACACAAGGTCGGCGTGCTCCGGCGTCATTGCGATGAGCTGGGCCGCGATTTTGCGCAGATCGAGGTGACGGCGTTGATCGGAGTGCCAGATGACGCTGGACCGGACGACATCGCGCACGAGGCCGAGGCGCTCCACGGTGCCGGTGTCCACGCCATCGTGATCCGTGCGGCCGGTCCCGAACCATCGCGATGGCTTGAGGAGACGTGGGGGCCCGTCGTGCCCCGGCTGGAGGCGCTCGGCTGAAGGACCTCCCGCTCCAAGGCATCCGTCCGTCAGTTATCTTGCATGCGTCGGGCCGCTAGCTCATCCGGAAGAGCAGGGGACTTTTAATCCCAAGGTGCCGGGATCGAGACCCGGGCGGCCCACCACAAAGACCCAGCTCAGTCGGCTAGAGCCGGGACTTCGTTACCCCTCAAAACCTTCGTGTTGCTACTGAATGCTACTGTTTTTGAAGTCCCCCACTGTGGGGCGCAAGGGCAGGGGGGCCATGAAGGGCCACGTTCGCCGAAGAGGCAACTCTTGGGAGTTGCGTGCGTACGTCGGAGCCGATCCGACGACGGGTCGAGCCAAGTACCTGACCCGCACGTTTCGGGGTGGAAAGCGCGAAGCGGACGAAGCGTTGGCCCGGTTCGTGACCGAGGTTTCAGGCGGTGGACATGCTGCGAAGGACACAACCCTCAGTGACCTGATCCGTCGCTGGCTCGACCTCGTTCGGGAGGAACTCTCGCCATCGACAGTTCGCGGCTACGAACGAATCATACGCTGCTACATCGAACCTGACATCGGACGGGTGTCGCTCGCCAAGCTGCGGACTGATCAGCTTGACCGTTTTTATTCGAAGCTGCGTGACGAAGGAGGCCAGAATGGCGGCCCACTCTCGCCCGCAACGGTCCGACAAACCCACGCCGTCATCCGGAGAGCCCTCAATCAGGCAATGCGCTGGGGTTGGATTGCGGCGAATCCTGCCTCACTGGCACGACCCCCTCGGGTACGGACCCAGACTTTGAATCCTCCCGAACCTGCCGAGGTTCTCCGCCTGATTGCTGAGGCGGAGCGTGCAGATCCGGACCTCGCGTGCTTTTTGTTGCTTGCTGCGACGACTGGGGCGCGACGGGGTGAGCTCTGCGCACTTCGCTGGTCGGATCTCGACAAGAAGACCGGAGCTCTCAAGATTGCTCGGTCGATCGTCGAGACCCAAGGGTCGACGCTCATCGAAAAGGACACGAAGACGCATTCCTCCCGGCGGATCGCTTTGGATTCAGGTTCGACCGCCGCCTTGACTGCCCAGAGGAGCCGTTGTCAGCGCAGAGCAGAAACCTGTGGAGTGAGGCTCGCCGAGTCTGCCCACATCTTCTCGGTGGATCCCGCCGGCGAGCGTCCTTGGGTTCCGAATGAGGTGACCAAACGGTTCATACGAATTCGGCGGTCTGTCGGTCTCGATTCAGTTCGGCTTCACGATCTTCGGCACTTCACCGCGACACGCCTGCTGTCGGAAGGCGTACCGGTTCGGACGGTGAGCGGCCGTCTGGGTCATGCGAATGCGGCGACGACCCTCGGGGTCTACGCGCACTTCGTCGAGGAATCGGATCGAGACGCCGCAGAGAAGATCGGCTCGATACTGACTCCGAATGCTGAGAAGCGCTCTCGTAAGTAGTTCGCCTGTGACCACCGGCTTCCGGAGGCCCATTCGGCTTGTCCGTCCGGTCCGGGCTCTCTCCCTCAGTGCTCTTGAACTGGGCCTTCAATCCAGGAAGTTCGTGGCCGTCTCTAGAGTTCTTTGGATTTGATTCCAAACCGATTGCCAAGCGGAGTGTCCTTCACGATCCACATGTGCACGGATGCTCCCGTCTGGCGTGTCGGTGCACATCAGGTCGTGTCACGGCGACATACGACCAGCAAATTTCCGCAAGTATTTCACTGGGCAACGGCTGGATCGGATGCACTGGCATGGTGCATCATTTGGTGATGACTACTCGCTCTTACCAGGCCTGTGGAGCCGCCCTGGCACTCGCTCTCGTCCTCGCGGCGCCGGGCGCAGCTCACGCCTCGACGAAGAAGCCCAAGCACAAGGCCGTTGCCTCATCGTTCACCGTCTCGGGCCAGATCACTGGCACGCTCAGTTTCAACAAGTCCGAGAGTTGCCAGGCCGACAACTCCTCGGTGGCCGCGGGCCTGTACACGGTCCGTGTGTACCTGAGCGACCACAACGTGCAGCCAACGAAGGCAACGTGGGCGCTCGTCCTCGAAGCGAAAGTGGGCAAGACGCCATACCCAGCCGTCTATCCAGATGAGCTGACTCTCTCAGTCACCTCTCCAACCGAAACGCCGCTCTATACGTGGAGCGCGGGCGGGTCGAACACGCCGAGCGGATCAGGCTCCCTCACACTCGCTCCGAAAGCGAAGGGTGGCAGCCTCACCAACATGGTGCTCTCTCCGGCCCAAGCGGATCCCGGCTCGGCCTCCGGAACGGTGACCATCACCGGTAAGTGGGCCTGCTGACGTAGACCAAAGCGACTTCCGCCGGCTCCCTCGGGTACTCGACCACAGTGATCTGCTCGGTGAGTTTTGGCGCGGCTATCGCAAAGCTCGCCGCTTCCTGCGCCCGGCCCAAGGAGCGACCCCCGTTGCCGCACCAGCCCTGAGGATTTATGCTTTGTGCGGTGGGCAGGTGGCGAATCCCCATGTACGTGGCACTCTGTGGCTCTGGTGCGCTCATGGCATGCGTTCTGTCGGCGACCGTTGCTACAGCAAAAGCTTCGGTCCATCCCGGCAAACCCGCGGTCGTCAGGGTTGGGAGCGACCCGGTTGCTATGGCGTTCACGCCCAACAGCAAAACCGTCTACGTGGTCAACCAGAACTCTGGAACTGTGACCCCAATCGCCCTTGGTCCCAAAAAGGCCGCCCCCGCGATCACCGTCGGTGGTGACCCCGACGCCATCGCCATCAGTCCGAACGGTCAGACGGCATACGTCACCAACAGCGGTTCCGGCACCGTGACTCCGATCACCACCGCAACCAACAAGGCCGGCCAGCCCATCCCTGTGGGAAATGCTCCTTCCGCCATCGTGGTCTCCAGCCAGAACGAGCGGGCCTATGTGGCAGATAGCGGTTCGGCGGCCGTCACCCCGATTGACCTCACGACAGGCAAAGCATTGCCGCCCATTCCCGTCGGCTCAGGACCGGGACTCATCGCCTTGGCCCCCAACGGGCAGTCGGCCTACGTGGCGAACTTCATCTCCGGGACGGTGACCCCGTTGAACCTCGCCACCGATACCGCGGGCCCACCGATCGCGGTCGGCCACCAGCCAAGCGCCATCGCTTTCACACCCGACGGCCAGACAGCGTACGTGGCTAACCTCGGTTCGAACACTGTGGTCCCGATCGCCACAGCCACCGGCCAACCCGGCCCACCGATCGCGGTCGGCAACGAGCCACAGGCGTTGGCTATTACACCCGACGGTCAAACGCTCTTGGTGGTGAACTACCAATCCGGCACGGTTTCGCTCATTGCGGTGCCCACTAACGTCGTGAGCGCCACGACCAAGGTCGGCAAGAACCCAGAGTCCGTCATCCTTCCGGGGAACGGGAAGCATGCCCTCGTCGTGAACGAAGGTTCAGGCTCCATTTCGTTGATCAATACCTCTACGGGAGCGACGGTCGACACGGTGCAAGTCGGGGGTCAGCCCAGCCCGGCCGCCCTGAGCCCCGACCAGACGGTCTTCGCCGTCTTGGACTTACCCGGCGCCCTCTTCACCGCGGCATTTGGTCATATCGCCTATTACCACCTCGGCAAAGACATACTCACTGTTGTCGCCGGGTGGTGACGAAGATCATGGGGGCGAATGCCCTTGAGGCCGAATGCGGCACACGCGTCCTTCCACGCGTGCGATAGATCAGCACAGCGCAGCGGCAGCCCGCTGTGCCGGGTGAAGACCCATGCACCGATGGCGTGACCCGAAAGAACAGGATCGATGGCTGCCGACCACCATGGGTGAATGGGCGGCGAACTCCCGGGGCGTCGTCGACGAGTACCGAGCTTTCGTGGCTCCCTGAAGATTCGGCCTCGAGGAGCTCTCGGCGCCGTCACGTGTCTACCAAGGGATCGCTGACCGTTGGCACCAGAATCGTGGGGGCGTCTGTTGGCTGACCGCATCTCCTCCGCATCGGTGACTCTTTTCCCCGCCGAAGGTCACTTGATTGCCTTTACTCGATGTTGCGACGTCCTTGAAGGGTTGCTGGAAATCTCAACGGCCTTCGTAGTGCGAGTCGATGAGGGTGCTTGGCAGTCCCGAAGCTCCAGGCCTCGTGATCGTCGCTGCCCCGAAGCTGTGGCACCCGATCAAGACGTTCTGCGGGCTGAATGCTCCCGACTGTCCGTGGCGTAGCTCGACCAAGACGTCAGCCTGCGTCGGGGCCGGTCCTCGAAACCGAACCCTTGTTGAAGGTTGCGACGGACCAGACCATCTCCGACGAGTCCGGCGCGGTCCGCCGTCAGGCTCCGGTGACAAGGACACGCTACAAATGGCATGTGCACGGGCTTCGCGGGCGGGTGCGCCGACGGTACTGGGCCATCCGGGCCTGGGTCGAGGGCTGGGTGTTGCTGCTCGTTCGCCGTGGCCCGCGAGCGTTCTGGGGAGCCTTGACCTATGGGCCCTACTGGAGCTCGCTGCGTTTCGGGTTCTCCACGGTCGCCCAGGGGTTCCGCCCCGAGCCCGACGTCGCGCTTGTCCTTACCCCGCCCGGAACCGTCGAGGCCGACCCGTCCATCATCAGCCCGCGCCAGGTGCCCAACTTCGTACGCACCGTTGCCCGGGGGTTCCCCCGATCCCCGTCTCGACGCTTTGGTTGCGCTCGAGGAGGAGCACGGTTCGCCCAGCCTGACGGGGGACCCCGTGAGAGACGCCGAGGGGGCCCGTACGTGCGGGCCCTACCTGAGTGTCGATGCCAAGGGCCGGTTGTCCCTTCAGACCCGTACCATCCACCGCCCTCCATACGAGGACGCTCGCCTCTTCGAGGACCCGTTCTCGGACTCCGAACCCCTCTTCATGGATCACGACTCCTTCTATGACAGCGATCCCCTCTTCGACGTGGTCAATGTGCTCTTGCCGCTCTACCTGGCGGCGACCGCCATCTCCAGCGGCGCCTATGACCGGTTCTTGCATCTGCGGGGAGGGAGCAAGCGCCGCCGCTACCGCTGGCTGTTCGATATCGAGGAACGCATCGCCTTTCCGACCCCTCGGGGCGGCCCGAGCCCGGTCGGGTTCCCCGGTCGGATCCCCGCCCGGATCCCTCTCGTCGGCCCGCGTCCTGAACCCTCGATGATCCGACTCTCGGGACGGAATCTGGAGCGTTAGCGCTGTCGGCCCGAGCGCCTGATCGGGTCGGTCCTGATCGAACTGTTGGCCCATTGGGGCTACGAGAACGATCCCATCGTCGTGGCCGAGGTACTTGCGGCCCTCCAGAGGCGGTGTGCCGGGGCGCTCGTAGGAGTACGTCGCTGACCGCCGTTTCGGCGATATTCGTCCGCTCGGAGGGCGTCCCAGCGCTCGAAGGCTGACGCTCCTCTGGCGCTCCGGTCCTCACTTCTGGAGCACCTTGGAAGTCACCACACACTTGCACTGACAGTGCGGAGCGACTCCGCCGTCTCGTTCTAGACCTCTCCGGAGGCTCTCCAGATGGAGTAGGGGAGGAGAAAGGCGCTTCCAGGCCGGCCCAGGGGCCGGCCAATTCCATTGTGTCCACTGACATAACTCCGAGCCGTCAAGGTCCGGCGCCCGACATGTCGAGCGCCTCGGCTCCGCCGACCTTGACTGCTCTGGCACCTCAGGGCTCCGACTTTGACACCTGTACTTTGCGAAGCCTTGACCTGGGGTGTGGACATTTCTGTGGACACTCCTGTGGACATCAAATGTCTCCGGATCGTCACCCTTCGCAGGCGGGCTGGGTGATCGGCTCGGCGCCCGCGAGAGCCTTGAGGGCCGCCTTGGGGACAAGACGCCGCCGCCCTAGACGAATGACCGGCAGCTCGCCGCGGGCCACCAGCTCGTAGGCGAAGGCTCGAGAGATGCCGAGTAGGGCCCCTGCCTCGGCCACTGAGTAGACGAGGCGTTCTGTGCCGGCTGGCGTGGCCGCGCCGATCGTTGCGTCCATAATTGCCTCCTTGGTCGGAGGAACTTCCTCCCTACCTATAAGTGGGCAACGAGCACCCCGAAACCGGACACCACCAGTTCAGAGGACCGAAATCGAGCCACTGCGACCCGTCTACGGACCAGTTTTCGACGACCTGCCATTGCCGGAAAGCGTTAAGGCGCCGGTACGAAGCACCATGACCGAGACGAGATCTCGACTCGGACACGATCCACGAAGCGTCTCTGACGACGAGGTCTCAGCAAGTCTCGAGACGTTCCGAGAGCCCGGTTCTGTCACAAGTTTTCTCTACTTCTTCAAGCCGCCCTTCCCCTCGGACGGCGGCTACGCCGCCGCCTCGGCCGGGCGGGTCGGGGCCGAACAGCCTGTCCGTTGTGATCCCTTTCTGAGTACGCGGAGCAACGGACAGCTTGACTCGCCGTGTGTCGCTCGCTGCCATGTGAATCAGGTGAACTAGCAGAACGGCGGACCGGAGAGACGGAGCCGTATTTCAGTCGAACAACTCGAGCAAGACGAAGCGGCCTTCCGAATTAGGTCTAGCGCCATAGGACTCACAGATGGAGTTCGAGCCAGAAATTGTTCGTGTCGCAGCAGATGCAAACGGCAGTGCCTCGCTCCAGGCACCTCTCCGCCTGTCACCCACCTAGTGCGGCAACCAGGGACCCGTACGGGTGCGACGCGCCGCCTGGCCGTGGACCATGAAGGGGAACCAACAACAGGCACGGACCTCTTGGTCCCAGAAAGAGAGCAGACGAAAATGACCACAGTCGAGGAAAATGCCATCAGTACTATCTGCCCGTTCCGCGTGGAGTTTTCCGGAGAGGCGCTTGCCGAGTTGCGTCGCCGCATCGTTGCGTCGCGCTGGCCGTCCAGGGAGCTTGCCGCGGATCGGTCGCAAGGCGTGCAATTGGCCACGAGCCAGGAGCTCGCCCGCTATTGGGCGATCGACTACGACTGGGGACTGTGCGAGGCGAAACTAAACGCGTTGCCGCACTTCAAGACTGAGATCGACGGGGTAGATATCCACTTCATCCACGTGAAGTCACCCCACGCGGATGCGTTGCCGCTGATCATGACCCACGGATGGCCTGGTTCGGTCATTGAACTGCTCGAGGCGGTCGGACCACTCACCGACCCGGTCGCGCACGGTGGGCGCCCGGAGGACGCGTTCGATCTCGTCCTGCCGTCCATGCCCGGGTACGGCTTCTCAGCCGAGCCGACTGAGATCGGCTGGGACTCCGACCGTGTGGCGCGGGCCTGGGCTGAGCTCATGCGCCGCCTTGGCTACACGCGGTACGTCGCCCAGGGAGGCGATCAGGGGGCCGCGGTCACCGACGCCATGGGTCGTCTGGGACCCGAGGGTCTTGTCGGCATCCACATGAACCTATTCGTGCCAGGGCTTCTTGCCCCGCAAACGGAGGAGTCTGACGAAGAGCGCACA
The DNA here is from genome assembly GCA_963850185.1 of uncultured Acidimicrobiaceae bacterium. Lineage (GTDB taxonomy): Bacteria > Actinomycetota > Acidimicrobiia > Acidimicrobiales > RAAP-2 > Bog-473. The sequence continues at coordinate 24,168 of CAWKKE010000008.1, read as the reverse complement.
GCGGCGGAAGCAGTCGCTACATTCCGCACCGCCGGCTTCGGCTACTTCTTGGAGCAAGCCACACGGCCGCAAACCATCGGCTACGCCCTGCTGGATTCACCCGTTGCCTTGGCAGCCTGGTTGCTTGATCACGATACGGACAGCTACTACAAGATCTCTCGCGCCTTCGTCGACGGCCAGCCGGTGGGCAATCTGAGTCGGGACCACATCCTCGACAACATCACCCTGTACTGGCTGACAGGTACCGGAGCCTCAGCGGCACGGTCGTACTGGGAAAGTGGACGAGCCGCCGCTCTTGCGGCTGGCCGGGCTGTCCCAGAGGTCAAAGTCCCCGTCGCCTTTACGACTTTCCCAGGCGAGATCTTCCGAGCTCCTCGCAGCTGGGTGGAGAAGAGCTATCCCACCCTGGCTTACTTCAATGAAGTCGAGGAGGGCGGTCACTTTGCTGCATGGGAAGAGCCCGAGCTGTTCGCGACCGAGATTCGGGCGGCGTTTAGGTCGCTACGGACAGGTCTGGCTTCCTGAGTCGCGTCTCTGCTCGTGGTGTCCGGCGGCCGCTCGAGCGAGCGTTCCTCCGCCTCCCGTATGACCCGCTTGGCCAGAAGTATTGCCGCAGCGGGTCATACGGGAGAACGCGAGTTGTGCGAGTCGACTCCGTGCGGCAGCGACGATCATCAGCCCGCCGACGTCTCCAAGACACCGCTCATTCCATCCCGGAGTTGGCTGCGCCGGGTGATGCCAAGTTTGGGAAAAATACGGTAAAGGTGATATTCCACAGTGCGATGCGAGAGGTACAGCTTCTGGGCGATCTCACGATTCGTGTGCCCCTCTGCCGCCAGCTGAGCTATCTGTAACTCTTGAGGTGACAGTTGGGTCCATGTTTCTGGCTTTCGTTGAGTCGTCTTCTCGCCGGTCGAACGGAGTTCATGACGAGCAATCTCGGCGAGCTCGGGAAATCCGAGCGCATCGAAACCCTCAAGCGCGGCCCTCAGCGGCGCACGTGATTCAGTCACGCGTCGCTGGCGTCGCAACCATCTCCCGTACCACAAAAGCATCCGTCCTCGATAGCAAGGCCAGTTGGCCAGATCACTTTCTATGGCCTGGCGGAAGAGTCCCTCCGCCTCTTCGTCGCTTGCGATAACTGCCTGTGCGTATCCAGTAGTGGCTCGCAGAAGTGGTCCAGCTGTGAGGTTCGACAGTGACTGCAGTGTCGTGAGGTACGCCCGAGCCTGATCGATCTGATCTGTATGAACAGAGGCTTCAACGAGATCCGACAGGCCCCAAGCTCCGATGAATGGGTTGTAAGCCGGGTCCGCAGGATCCACTATTCGCCGCAGGTGTTCGAGACCTTCTTCGAAATACTGGTGCGCTACTTTTCCACGGCCCCGGACAAATTGCGCCAGTGCGAGCATCGGGGTTGCGCCGATTTGGAGGAGCTGCGCTTCCGCTTCTCGTACGAGTTCCTCTGCACGATCGAACTCTCCGCGCTCTGCCTCGATAGTGGCCATGGCAAGTTGAGCCGATGCTGCCCAGTGAACCTGGCCGGTATCCCGAGCTAGCCGAGCGCCTTCGTCTGCGGCGGCTACCGCAAGAGGTTCTCGAGCGAGATGTACCGCCGCCCATGCTTGTGCCACCAGTGCTTGCGCAAGAGTGCTCGTTCTCCCTTGCACGCGTAGGCCGGCCACTGCCGTATCCAAGAATCGCAACGCGACGTCAAAGGCCCAGACCGAACCGGCAGCAACCGCCACGAGGTGCATACCGATCGGGTCTGTGGTGTCTGGCAATAGCCGCGAAATTCGCTCATTGATGATGAGCCCTTGGCCTATGGGATCAGTTTGGGCAACGATCGCCAACAGCTTTGGGCAATCGGGTGAAACGTCTAAGCGTTCCGCTGCCGCCACCACACGGTCCCGCACTTCCTGATCGGGATTGCCCCACCAGCAGCGCGCCGCCAGAATTTCGAGCATATCCAAGGCCTGGTCGGTTTCCCCGTCTGCCACCTGGCTCTCGGCAATCTCAATGAGGGAATGAATCCTTGCCGTCCCGGCCCATGTGTGTCGCTGCCCGTAACACTCCAACAGATAGATCAACATCATTTGGTCGCCGTGGGCTAACTCAAGTTGTTGAGCGCTGTCCATGAGGTGACGACTCGTGTCTGAATGCCCAAGTTCAGTGGCCAGTCGGGCAGCTTTGAGGACAAGCCTCCCCTGCTGCGATGTATCGGTTGTGAGACGTGCTGCCCTCTCGAGGGCCAGCACCGAAACGTCTGGTGAGCCCCGCCGTTCTGCCCGCGCTGCGAGCACTTCGAGCTTCTGAGCAACCTCGTCGCTCAGACCGACGAGTGAGGCGGCTTGGTGCCAGACACTGCGGTCTGGCTCATGGCTGTATACGTGCGCAAGCGCGCTGTGGGCGCCGCGCCGATCAGAGTCTCCGGCCATCTGATATACCGCGGAACGAGCGAGGGGATGGTGGAAGCGCAATCCATGTCCGTCCAATCTGACGACGTTTGCTGCGAGGGCGCTGGACACTTCCATGGTTCCTATTTCCGCACCTTCCATAAGGGACGCGGCGGCGGTGAGTCGTTCGAGGTCTCCGGAAGTGTCAAGAGCAGCAACGAGAAGAAGCTTGCGCGTCGCTGATGACAAGCCCAATATCCGACTTGCAAAAGCACTCTCGAGCCGGTCGGTGAGTGGCACCGAGGGTCCCAAAGGATCGGGATTGGATTCGAGAGCAAAGGGCAGTTCGATCAGTGCCAGGGGATTTCCAAGGGCCTCGAGGAGCACCCTCTGCCGAATCGAGGCCTCAAGATCAGGAGCCGTAGCATCGAGAAGCAGCTCGGAGGACGCTTGTTCGAGCGGACGCAATTCGAGTTCAGGCAAGCCGGGCCTTGTGATTCGGATCGGGGGAACATCACGAACTCCGAACAACATCACGATTGGCTCGCACGTGATTCTCCGGGCTACGAACATCAAGACATCACAAGTTGCAATATCGAGCCACTGTGCGTCGTCAACGATCAGTAGAAGTGGTGCAGTTGCGGCGGCGTCAGAAAGCATTTCCAACGTAGCGAGAGCAATGTGAAAAGAATTCGGGCGCATCGCCTTCCATTTGGCCCAGGGCTACTCGCAACGCCGATCTTTGTGGTGCCGGCAATCTCTCAATGCCCGCGAGCCTTGGCCTCAATACTTGATGCAGCCCGGCGAACGTAATATGGGCCTCCGATTGAGTCCCGGCAATGCGCACGGTTTCGAGGCCGTAAGCGGCCCCGATCCGTTCCGCCTCTGCTAAAAGGGCCGACTTGCCGACGCCAATGTCACCCCTGATGACTACTGCCGCGCCCCTCGTCTCTATGTGTGTCAGGTACTCATCCAGCATCGCCACTTCATCCCGGCGACCGATAAGTGCCTCAGAGACGTGGTCCACCCGCACTTCACTCAGCTGTGATCGCTCTGCACGGAACTCCATAAGCCAAGGCCATCCCACTTACTGCTTGCCCATTGAGCATCTTCGACCGAATGCTACGGACCGACTGGTGAAAGGGCAAGAGTCGGTATCCGGGCGAGAACCTCGTTGGCCGCTGGATCCTCGGAGGTCTGGGCGTCCTCTAGGCAGCGCGCAAAGCGTGGAGCGGAGATCCTCAGCCGGGGGGTGGGTCGAAGGACTCAGAGTCACCCATCGACAGATGAGATCTAGAGGCCTGGTGAGGGTCAGACCAGTGACTCCAACGGGCGCCACGAGTCCGTTTCGGCGCGAGGTTTGAGGGGTGACATTGCGTCTGGCGAATCAATCATCGACAAAGACGGAGGGCCGAGATGACCGCATACTTGATAAACCACTTGCGCATACCAAACGGGGTGCCCAACCCTGAAGCCCTGACGTACCTCGAGAAGGTGGAAGCCACTTTTACGCCCTACGGCGGCAGGTGGCTTGCTCTCGACGCTCAGGTAGAAGTTCAGGAAGGGGAGTGGCCCGGTTCGGTCGTGTTGATGGAGTTTCCCGATATGAACGCTGCAAAGCAGTGGTACAACTCCCCTGAATATCAGGGGATCATTCACTTGAGAACCGACAACACAATAAGCGATCTGATCTTGGTCGAACCTGTTGGTCCGGATTTCACTTCTGCGGAGTGGGCCCAACAGATCCGCACGGTCATCGCTACTTCGAATTCGGATGGTTGACAGGTCGCACGAAGCTAGTAGGGGTGTCCCGTGGGCTCGTCCTTGTGGGTTGCAGAGCTTTGTGGACAAGGTTTGATCACGATTCCTGGTCGATCCATATATCCGAGAACAACTTCACCGGTTCGTCAGGTTCGACTGACCGTCGCCGTTTCTAACAATAAAGCGATTGGTACTCAAAAATGAGTGCCGAGCGCCCTCTCATTCTTCAGACGATTAAGGAGTCTCAGATGACATTGGTGGTCGATGCGAGGCTAGATTTCAACGACTACGCAGCGGTGGTTCCCGTGGTTGCAGACTCGGGACTGGTAGCTCAGTCGACACAGCCAGCCGCAAATAACCCGGTAGTCGTTTGTGACCCAACTCTCTACGTCGCGCTGCTTGAAGATCCAGCACTGTCTTTTTGGGCGAGGGAGGCTGGCGCCAAATATCTGGTGTCGGATGTTGAAGCCCTTTGGCTTCTTGCCCAAGCCCTACTTCTTGATGGCGAACGCCCGAAGAGAGTCCAGAACCAGGCCGGAGACTTGCGGACGCTGGCCGGATGAGGCTTCTGGAAGACACGGTTCCAGCGCTGTCACCGCGGCTCGAGGCTGCGTTGATTGGCGGATCCGACGGATGCACCGCTCGAATATCTGGGGAAGTGATTGCGGAGACGACAGTTGCTCTAGGAAGTATCGAATCGATGCTGGTCAACGAGGCCCATGTGACCCTGGACCTTTCCGGTGTCACTTCCATCGATGACGCGGGTCTCCTCGCACTCGTGAGGGTGATTGACGCCGTACTCGCCTTTGGGGGAAGACTCACGATCTGAGAACCCCTAGCCGGCCGTGACGGGTTATTGAACCTTTAGGGGGGTCGCAACGGCGATTCCGAGTTCTGAGGACACGGCATTTCGGAATCCGCTGAACGCCAGTGACTTCACGGAAGCAGAAAAAAGGAAGGTCGGCTTACCTTCATCGGGTGACCTTTCGAAATCTGGAAACAGTCATCCGCCGAATCGCCTGGAATGGACGGCCAGGCGGGCATCGGGTTCATTCTTGTGACCAGGGATTTCTCTCGGTGGGCGACTCTACAAACGATTCTGCTGGCCTGTACGGCCGGCCGACGGGGTGGAGGGCGCTCAACCGCCTTGGGGCAACAGCAGGAAATGGTGGGGTGCCTGTATTGCGAGAACAAGGAGGCGTCGGGAGGACGGTCCAATCGGAGTATCCGATCGATTTCGCACCGCCGTCCAAACCACACAGGAATGGCCAGATGCCATGGCTACTGAAGTTAAAGAGTTGCCAAGGATATTTCGCCGATCGCCTCCGAAGCCGTCAAATCCTATTCGACAGGGCCGGGTTCGATGCCTGGAGATGAGTGCGGGACCATCGACGATTTGCGCCAAGAGACGACCAGCGGTGCTAACTCACGCAGTAGCCCCGTAGCTTCAATCTCGGCCGCTCGCAGTCCTGAACAGCGGCTCCGAGGTCGGCGCACTCAGTGTCAGGTGTTGGACCGCTTGGTCGCAAGCGCGCGATCCGGCGAAAGCGGGGTCGTCGTATTGCGTGGAGAGGCGGGAGTCGGAAAGACGGCATTGCTGGACTACTTGGCCGCGAACGCAACAGGATGCCGTGTCGCGCGAATAGCAGGCGACGAATCGGAGATGGAACTGGCATTTGCCGGACTTCATCAGTTCTGCTCTCCGATGTTGGACCATCTCGACCGAATTCCCATCCCACAGAGAGTTGCGCTCGCAACAGCTTTCGGCCTGGAGGCCGGTGAACCCCCAGATCGCTTTTTGGTCGGACTTGCGGTGCTAAGCCTTTTGGCGGAGGTAGCCGAAGCGCAGCCATTGGTTTGTCTTGTCGATGATGCGCAGTGGCTTGACAGCGTGTCTGCCCAGACGTTCGGATTCGTCGCCCGACGTGTGTTCGCAGAATCGGTCGCTTTCGTTTTCGCGGAGCGCTCCGGGGAAGAAGGAGTGGAGCTTCGGGGCTTGCCCGAGTTACCGATTCACGGCTTGAGTGATTCCGACGCACGATGGTTATTGAGGTCGGCGCTCCATGGCCCATTGGACGAAGCAGTACGCGACCGGATCGTTGCGGAGACGCGTGGGAATCCGCTCGCTCTGTTGGAACTGCCTCGAGGACTGACATCAGTTGAATTGGCTGGTGGATTTGGACTACCCGACACGGTGTCGCTGGCGAGCCGCATTGAAGAGGGATTCATTCGGCGCCTTGAGCCACTTCCCCTCCAGAGCAGGAGACTCCTCCTCACAGCGGCAGTTGAACCGGTTGGAGATGTTGCATTGCTTTGGCGAGCAGCCGAAGTCCTCGGGATCAAGCCCGATGCAGCGTTGGCCGCTGAGGCGTCCGGTTTGGTAGAGATCGGCACTCGGGTGCGGTTTCGTCATCCTTTGGTTCGCTCGGCAGCCTGTCGGTCCGCAGGCGAAGGTGAATTGCGAAGAGTTCACAGCGCGTTAGCCGAAGTCACTGATCCAGACCTCGATCCCGATCGCCGAGCATGGCATAGAGCCCATGCCGCGGTGGGGCCGGACGAACAGGTCGCCGTCGACCTAATGCAATCCGCTGATCGCGCCCAGGCTCGTGGAGGATTGGCGGCGGCGGCTGCTTTCCTTGAGGAGGCCACACGACTGACTCCAAACTCGGCGGACCGAGCGAGTCGAGCCTTGGCTGCGGCGCAACTCAAGTACCTGGCGGGAGCGCCGGAGGTGGCACTTGAGTTATTAGCCGCGGCAGAGGGCGGACCGCTTGACGAGGTCCATCGAGCTCGGCTGGATCTGCTTCGAGGCCAAATTGCGTTCGTCTACAGGCCCGGCAGTGACGCACCTCCGCTTCTACTCAAGGCGGCCGAGCGCCTTGAATCCCTAGACCTAGCGCTCGCGCGCGACACCTACCTTGACGCGTTCACGGCGGCACTGATCGTGGGTCGCCTGTCTACTGGCGCGGACATGTTGGAGGTGGCCACCGCCGTTCGCAAGGCGCCGGCTTTATCGCGATCGCATCGGGCGCCAGACCTCCTCCTCGACGGCCTGGCACTCCTTGTCACGGAGGGGCGTGCAGCGGGAATACCCCTCCTGCGAAACGCATTAGAGGCCTTTCGCAACCGCGAGCTGTCGCCAGAAGAAGAGCTCCGCTGGCTCTGGTTGGCTGGCCGAGTCGCCCATGACCTTTGGGATGACGAGAGTTGGCATGAGTTGTGCACGCGTCACGTCCAACTGGCTCGTCAAGTGGGGGCCCTTGCGCTTCTCCCGATTGCTCTGAGGTCTCGGATCTTTGTTCATTCGCTGGAGGGCGAGCTCGGTGAGGGCACAACGCTCACCGAGGAAGTCAAGGGGGTAACCGATGCAACCGGGAGCGAATTAGCGGCTTACGGTGCGGTGGCCCTCGCAGCTTGGCGGGGCGATGAGGCGGAAACTTCAAGCCTGGTCGAAGCCACCCTTGCTGACGTGGTCAGTCGTGGCGAAGGGATGGGTGTGGCAATCTGTCAATTCCTTAGTGCTCTGCTGTACAACGGCCTCGGCCGATACTCGGAAGCACTCATCGCGGCCGAAGGTGCATGCGAATACAACGACTTGGGAGTGTTGGACTGGGCTCTTACGGAGTCAGTTGAGTCGGCAGCTCGCAGCGACAGGAGAGATGTCGGAACTGCGGCTCTTCGGATGCTGTCGGAGTCGACCCAAGCCAGCGGCACGGATTGGGCACTCGGTATCGAAGCACGTTCGCGCGCGCTAATTAGCGACGACGACGTTGCAGAACCCCTGTACCAAGAGGCGATTCGCCGGCTGGGCCGTACACGCATGCGCGTCGAGCTTGCGCGGGCCCACCTGGTCTACGGCGAATGGCTGCGCCGAAACAGCCGTCGCATTGACGCTCGTAAACAGCTGCGCACCGCCCATGAGATGTTGAGCGTCATAGGCGCAGATGGGTTCGCCGAACGAGCACGCCGGGAGCTTCTGGCGACCGGCGAAACGGTTCGCAAGCGGACCGAGGGTACTCGGCATGACCTCACAGCACAGGAGGAGCAGATCGCTCGACTAGCGAGTGAAGGACGTACGAATCCAGAGATTGCTGCGGAACTATTCATAAGCTCACGCACCGTTGAGTGGCACTTACGCAAGGTGTATCCGAAGCTCGGCATTACGTCCCGACGCCAGCTTCGGGGGGTGTTGCCTGAATCTCGGAACGTGGAACTGGTTCCGATTCGCTCTGGGTCGCAAAGGTTGCACCAACAGAGGTCTCCGTGAAATTCCTCGATGCGGGATTCGAAGAGCTCACGATTGATGAATTTCATGACGGGTTACGACGAGGTGATCTAACCGCCCGTCAGCTCATCGACTGGTATCTCGAACAAATCCAACGGCACGACACATCGGGGGTTGAGATTCAGGCCGTAGTGACGGTGAATCCCAGGGCGCGCGATGAGGCCGCCGAGGCAGATCGTTTCTTTGCCTCCACGGGCGAGTTTCTCGGCTTGCTTCACGGAGTACCCGTGCTGGTGAAGGACCAGGCAGAAACGGTCGATCTACGTACGACGTTCGGTTCGGCCCTGTTCGAGCACTACGTGCCTGAATCTGACGCGACGGTGATTGCAAAACTCAAGGCCGCCGGCGCAATAGTCCTCGCCAAGACCACTATGTGCGATCTCGCGATGGGCTGGTTTTCTTCCTCATCCCTCACAGGTCACACCAAGAACCCCTACGATCTCACTCGCGATTCGGGCGGATCGAGTGCCGGAACGGCTGCCGGACTGGCAGCCAACTTCGGATTGGTCGGCATTGGCGAGGACACCGGTGGATCGATCCGGATTCCTGCCTCGTTCAATAACCTATTCGGGTTGCGAGTCACCACGGGATTGATCAGCCGTTCGGGATTTTCGCCATTGCTGCACTTCCAGGACACTCCAGGCCCGATCGGACGGACGGTCTCTGACGTTGCGAAGGTTCTCGACTGCATCGTTGGGTACGACCACAAAGACCCTTACACGGTCGCCGCGTTGGGCGCGCCTGCCGTCGGTGGTTACTCGCAAGCACTCAGCCTCAATGTTTCCTTCAACAGTTGGCGAATCGGGGTGCTCGAGTCGGGTTTCGAGGCCGGTGAGAACCTTGACGCGGATCCGGTCAATCAAGTCGTTCGAGGTGCGATTGCCGACCTAGCGGCACTGGGTGTCTGCACGATTCCTGCGCTCGAAATCGAAGACCTCGACAAATGGATTACCGATACTTCGCTCTACGCAAAGCAGTCCAAATCTGACATCACTGCATTTTTGAAAAGTCGGCCCAATGCTCCAGTCTCGAGTTTCGCTGAAATCTATGCCTCCAAACAGTTTCACCCCCTCAACGATCTGTTCCACCTTGTAGCCGAGGGTCCCGACTTGGTCGATGGAGACGCAGAGTACCTGGGACTACGTATGAATCAAGAGCGCTTTCGGAGGCTAATTCTCAACATCTTTGCCTCACACGGACTCGACTTTCTGGTCTACCCGACAGTGCGAGTGGTCGCCCCGACCCGAAATGAATTGGCTTCTGTCGCGAACAGCGTCATCAACTTTCCCACGAATACGGTGATCGGATCCCAGTCGGGGTTACCAGCACTCACCATTCCCGTCGGATTCACCGTCGAGGGATTACCTGTAGGAATGGAGTTACTCGGCTCTCCACTAGGAGAGTCGAAGATGCTCCAGTTCGCATACTCACTTGAGACGTGCTCGCGTACTCGGAGACCACCTCAGTTGAATCCCCGGCCAGTGAGCTCCGGTCAAGCCTGAGCTGCCGATGGTCAAACTCGCAGAGGCCACCTCCGACCGGCATCGCTGAATCCTGACCCTGCCAGTCAGTTGTATCCACGGATGCGACGAGCGATACGAAATGGGAATCGTTTCCGTGGGTGTGAACGAATGTCCTTAAAAGGCGGCTCGGCCGCCCCGTCAACGTATTGACGAGTTCCGAGTCGCCAACTGAAGGGTCTGCGACCACCGGCAACCTCACAGTCGCGGCTCTCTCGAACGTGCAGCGTCTCTCCAACGTGCCGGGTCAACGACCCGTGATGCACCAGGGCGACCTACAGGTTCGATGAAGCGCCTACGCCCGTCATCGTTACAGGGAGCGAAGGAACCTGTAAACGCGGAGAAGGAGTGGTGTGCCATGGACATGAAACTTGAGGTTGTGCTTTTGCCGGTTGCTGACGTTGACCGGGCAAAGCAGTTCTACAAGGAATCTGGATTCCGGGAGGACGCGGACTTCGTCATCTCCGATGAGTTCCGGGTCGTCCAGCTCACCCCTCCTGGATCGGCCTGTTCCATCATTTTCGGCAAGGGTCTGACATCGGCCATCGCCGGGTCCGTGCAAGGTCTCCAGCTCTCTGTTGTTGACATTGAGGAGGCCCGGAATGAGTTGACCGCTCGAGGAGTTGAGGTGAGCGAGGTGTTCCATGACGTAGGGGGAGTGTTCCACCGCTCTGACAATGAATACCGCGCAGCTGGACCTGATTCACAGGGCCGCAGCTACTTGTCGTTTGCCTCATTCAGTGACTCAGAGGGCAACGGGTGGCTTCTTCAGCAGATCACTGAGAGAGCACCGGGGCGATGACGAATTCCCCAATGGAGCGAGACGATTGGCTCGGGCCCTGACCCCTCAATCTTGTCGGTCGTCAGTGGAGACGCGTGATGAGACTCTCCGGCTGGCAGCGAATGCTGGCTGTGACTGGCCTCGGCTGTGAAGTGGCATTCGTCGTCGCGGTCGTTCTTCTCCTGATCATCTAACCCACTTCGTCCGTTTAATCCCGGGTCCTCCGCCGGGTGGGTGACTCGCGGCGGAGGCCGGCGAAATCTCGTTATCCGGTACATCTCACAAACAGGTCCCATTAGGGGCAGAGAGGCTTATTCCTATGTTGGCACTAGTCGTTGTAATTGCAGTTGTTGTACTGCTTCTTCTGGGCGCGTGGATAGCGTTCAACGGACTCATCAAGAGGCGCAATCGGACCAAGGAGGCTTGGTCTCAGATTGATGTGGAACTCAAGCGTCGCCATGATCTCGTGCCCAATCTTGTTTCGACGGTGCAGGGCTACGCCGCGCACGAACAAGGCACGTTCGAAAGTGTCACAAGGGCACGATCGAACGCGGTATCCGCTGGTGCGTCCGGAGATCCCGCCCAGATCGCAACCGCAGAAAACGCGCTATCGGGGGCTATTCGCAGACTGTTCGCGGTCGCGGAGAATTATCCACAACTGCGCGCAGTAGAGAGCTTCCTCCAGCTTCAGGAAACGTTGACCTCCACTGAGGACAAGATCGAATACGCGAGGCGCTACTACAACACCAGCGTTCGGGACTACAACATCGGCCTGCAGACGTTCCCAAGGAACATCATTGCGATGCTCTTCCATTTCGATGCGGTGGCGTTCTTTGAGGCAAATGGCGATGAGCGATCCGTTCCTCAGCTCAGCCCTTCGACCTTTGGCGTGGGTGGGTTCAATCCAGCGGATTCTGCAGCTCCTGCAGCCGACTCGCCGAGCTAGACGCCGCCAAGCTGAGTCCTGGACATCGGGGAGAACGTGTACAGCGAAATTGCGAGCAACAGGCGACGGAGCGCCATCGTCGTAACTGTATTCTTTCTGGTCTGGGTTGGAATCGGTGCCGTCGTCGGATTGCTCATCCGGGCAGTCCCTCATTCCGTAGCGGGCAGTCGAGCGTCCTCACCGCTCGTGGCCAACATGACGATATCTACCTGGACCCCAGTCTTCATCGGTGTTGCGGTGTGCGCTGTCCTGGCGATTCTAGGGATCGCGTACTCGCTGACAGCTGGGGCTCGTCTCGTTCTCCGGACCTCGGGTGCTGTTCCCATCAACCCGACCCAGTATCCGCAGGTGCTCAACCTGGTGAGCGCATTGGCGATCGGTGAGGGGATTCCAACACCCTCGATCTACGTGATTGAGGATCCTTCGCCGAACGCCTTTGCCACCGGCATCAGCCCCGATCGGGCGGCCCTGACTTTCACCACCGGGTTGTTAGCCATCATGAATCGTGAGGAGCTTGAGGGAGTCATCAGTCACGAGATGAGTCATATCAAGAACCATGACATTCGACTCCTTCTCGTGGTGGGAACTCTGATCGGCCTGGCCGTACTTCTATCCAGCCTTCTGTGGCGTACCGCCTTCTGGGGTTCGTTCGGAGAGGGTGATGAAGCGAGTGGCAATCAACTCCTCTTGGTGCTTGTGGCCGCGGCGGCACTTCTGGCGGTTGTCGGGTTTATCTTCGGCCCACTTATCCGCCTGGCACTGTCACGCCGTCGTGAGGCGCTCGCGGATGTGGATGGCGTTGAACTGACCCGCAATCCGGTGGGATTGTTGAGCGCACTGAAGAAACTGCAAGCGAACGACCAGCCGTTCAAAATGATGAACCATGCAACGGCCGCCATGTGCATTGATGACCCTTTGCAGCATCATGAGTCGTGGTACCACCGGCTCTATGACACGCATCCTCCGATTGCAGACCGGATCGCTGAGCTCGAGAAGCTGGCGATAGGTCAGACGGTCTGACGTGGATAAGCCCAGAGATTTGCTACTGGATTGCTACTGAAGTCAGCGGACGCCATGATTCTGGACGTCATTGGCTGGACTTCAGACCCAATCTGAGCTGGACAAATGGATTTCAACGAATGGGCTGGACGTTCTGAATCGCTCTTTTAATCCCAAGGTGCCGGGATCGAGACCCGGGCGGCCCACCGAATCCCAGTTCAGACCGTTGCCGGGGTCGTCCTTGGCCCGGTTTGTAGCCAGTTCTGTAGCCAATGGGTCGAAGTCGGGCAGCTCGTCGATCCACAGGGCCCGGCGCATCGCCTCTGCCGCATGCATCCGTGATGGCGCCAGCAGGTGGCCGTAGACGTCCATCGTCACTCGGATGGAGGCATGCCCCAGCGTGTCGGAGACGACCTCGAGCGGCACGCCCATGGCGAGGAGGAGTGAGGCGCACGAGTGGCGCAACTCGTGGATGCTCCAGTGCCCCAGGCCGGCCCGCTTACAGATCCTCGGCACCGTGCGACCGAAGGCCTCGGGATCGAGCGGGGTGCCGATCGTGGAGGTGAACACAAGGTTGGCTGGGTTGCGCCAGATCCGAGCCGTCTGCTTCTCGGCGTCCTGTCGGGCCTGGTGGGTCCGGAGGAGATCGACGAGAGGTTGAGAGAGGTGCAACGTGCGACGGCTGCCGGCAGTCTTGAGATCGGCCAGCAGGACGCCTTGCCCGCTGTGGCGTAGTAATTGCCGTCGGATCCGGACGACCGGCATCGGGCCGTCCAGTTTCAAGTCGTCCCAGGAGATCCCGAGCAACTCACCTCTTCGCAGCCCGAGGGCGAGGGCCACCACGTAGGCGGCCTCCAGGCGGTCGCCCTTCACCTCGCGTAGAAACGCTTGGGCCTGCTCGGGCGTCAGCGTCCTACCCTCACGCCGTGGGATCTTCACCCCGTCGGCGATCGCGGCCACGTTGCGGGTCAGGAATCCCTCCTGTTCGGCCCGGCGAAGGGCCCGCCGCAGAACAGCCCGGGCAATGCGACGCGTCTCGGGGGCATAGCCCTGCGCTTCAAGAGTCACCAGCATTTCGCTCACATGGGCGGGAGAGAGCTGGTGCAGCTTGACTGAGCCGACGGTCGGCACCACGTACCGATCGATGGCGTTGCGGTAGATGACTTCCGTGCGTGGGCTCACAGTTCCAGGGAGGAACCGAACGAGCCAGTCCTCGAGGTAGCGGGCGACGGTCAAGTTTGCCGGTGGCGGGAGCGACCCAGCGTCAACGGTTCGTTGCAGCGCCCGCAACTTGTCTCGAACTTCCTTCTGAGTCTTGCCGTAGACGGACTTCCGACGGCGTCTGCCACCCTGCGGTCCGAGGTCCACACTTCCGACCCACTGGCCGTCGCGCCGGCGGTAGATCGATCCCTCGCCCTTCCCTCGGCGTCCTGTGGCCATGTCCAAGTCTCCCAGTTCGTTGTCTCAGTCGCTCCGTCCCGGCCGGAGAATGGTCTGATGCAGCGGCCACGCATCCGTTGGAACTGTTTGTCCAGCTCGCAGTCGCTCGACGTACTCGGCCAACGCGGCAGCCGGGATACGGCGACTCGTTCCAATCTGCACGGACTCGAGCTCGCCGTTGCGCAGCAACTCGTAGACCTTGGTACGGCAAATGGAGAGCGACACCGCGGCCTGCTCGGCGGTCACCAGAAGAGGTTCCGCGGCCTTGGCGAGGGCTTCCGACTCCGGTATCGATGCATCCATAGCGGTTCCTCCGAGTTCGGAAGGAAATTCCTTCCCTACCTATAAGAGCCGCTGGAAATGGCCAAACCGGACAACATCCAGCTCAGAGGCTTGTGAAACTCCGAGTCCGCCAACGTCTCTCAGTAGAAACCGAAAACGGTGGAGGAGAGACGACGCTCGGTCACGAGGGATTCCACGGAGAGATGGCATGCGTCTTCTAGGAGTGTCGAGGGATCGACGGCGAGGGAGAGAGGTGGAGACCTGGGTGCGGAAGACACAGCGAGCAACATCGATGAACAGAGAGACAGTGCGAGCAACACCGAGCGGAAAACAGAGTCGGACCTTTTCCCAGATCAGGGCCCATGCCGAGGTTCAGTTGAGCTTTGACGCGGTGGCTCCAGATGATGCTTTACACATCCCTAGGATCCGTAGGCCTTTCCGGTGGCTTTGAAGCGGTTCACCTCCTTCGGTGTGTTGCGGGCCACGACCTTGATTGTGGTCCCTTGGTCCATGACGCGGAGGTATCTCGCTTCGACGAGGATTTCGACGGTCTTGGTGGCATTGGTCAGGCCGAGGTGGATGCGCTGACCACCGACGGTGATGTCGCCGCTCGGTGACACCCGTCGACCGACCACGACGGGCTCGGTGTTGAGTCGGGCTGCTTGTTCGACCAGACGAGCTCCTTGGAGACGCTGTCGCTTGGACGGCTCGAGGGCACAGGCGAAGGAGCGCACGATGACCCCGTCGCGCACCACGTGGCCGACGTCACCTTGGAGGTGGATGCGCACGCGTTGGCCGGCCAGGTCGATGCCGGCGCTGAACTGCTTGCCGCCGAGTCCGACGAGTCCCGTGGCATTGACCGTGCGCTCGAGTTCCAAGGTGGCGTCTGCTGCGCGCAGTCCGGTGGCGGCTGGTCCTCGAGGTGGTGGTCCGCCCTCGGTGGCCCCTTCGCGCAGCAGACGATGAAGCGAGTGGATCGTCAGACGCGACGGCACGGTCTTGAGATGCTGCCCGTCGAGGGACACGTGCACTGACACCGTGTCGGCCCAGATCCCGACGGCGCGTCCGGCCGCTCTGGGGCCGACCCAGACCTGTTGCTCGGATATCGAGAGGTTGCCGCTCGGCGGCACCACTCGGGTGAACTCCACGGCACTGATGTCGGCGGGCGGAGTCAACGGATCGTCGGAGAAGTGCTCGGGCTCGTCTTTGGGCTCGATGACAACGGATCGCTCCCCGGCCACGATCGAGAGCTCGGGCGGGAGCACCAGCTCGGCGATGGACTCGGGCCGAGGGACGAAGAGGCTGGCCGGGGTGGCCATGTCGTGGCTCTGATGGGGCCGCAGCTCGTTGTAGTCGCCTCTCCAGGTGTCAAAGGCGCCTTGGGCCGCCGCGATGTCGGCGAAAGGTGGGTGGTCGTCGAGCAGCTCGGTGCGCATGGTGAGGTGGATGCGCTCGATCTTGCCGGTGGTCGTCGGCGACGCCACCTTGGTGAAGCGCTGGACGATCTCGTTCTCCCGACAGATGCGCTCGAAGAGGACCTCGGAGCGATGCTGGGGCTTGATCAGTCGACCGGTGAACTGGATGCCGTTGTCAGTGAGCACCTCGTCGGGGATGCCATAGGTGCTCATGGCCTGGGTGAAGGCCAAGCAGACCTGGCGAGCGGTGGCCCGGCGCACCACCTTGGCCAGCACGCAAAAGCGCGAATGGTCGTCGATCCCGGTCACCACCTTGCATTCGGTGCCATCGGCGAGGAAGATCCCCGAGATGATGTCGTGCTGCCACAGCTCCATCGAGACGTCGCGCTCCCAGCGCACATAGGAGTCTCTCCGGCGCTTGCGGGGGATGGGGGTGATCAAGTTGTTGCGCACGAGCACCCGATAGACGGTCGAGCGCGACGGCACGGGGGAGACCCCCCGCTTGGCCAGCCAATAGACCAAGGTCCTCGGTCCATAGCGGGGGTGCTGACGGCGCAGCTCGCAGATGGCCGCCTCGAGCGTGGCCTCGATCTGGGCCGGATGGTCCCTTGGCTTGTGGCTCCGGTCGATCAGCGCACCGATCCCGTCGCTGCGATATCGCCTGACCCAGGCGTGCACGCTCTGGCGGGACACCCCATAACGCTCGGCCACCTCGGTCACCGGGATCTTGGCCTCGAGAACCTCCATGACTGCCTTGTAGCGCTGCTCCATGACGCTCAGCTCCACCAGCACCGGTCGCCACCCCTTCCGTCAACGAATCAGACGGTCAGAGTCCAGCCCGAGGAGAAGTGTCAAGCATCAAGTGGAGCCAGAGTGTCAAGCATCAAGCGGAATCCGGCATCAGATCAGGGCCCATATGTCGGCGTTCTTCTGTACTGCTTTAAACCGCCCTTGCCCTCGGACGGCGGCTGCGCCGCCGCCTCGGCCGGGCGGGGACGGCCTCCGCCTTTCATATTGACCAATCTCGTTCGCAGCGGCTGCTTCGATCGGAGGCGATTCACGGCGCATCCAGGCCGGCCGCTGGACGGCCGGCCAACGCAATTGTGAAACTCTCGGGTGGGTTGAGACGCAGCCCTCAAGGGTTCGCTCCGCCGGCCTACGGCCGCCCTTGACCGCTGCTTGTTGATTGGTCTTGTCCCTGTCCCCGTACGGCACGACTGGGGCAGTCCGCCAACGAGGTTTAGGGCTATTCGGTTGGCCGACCACGTTTGGTCGGTGTGGGAGATCGCTCGTCTGCTTGACTGAGCCGGGTGGGAGACGTTCGGTGTCGCCCGGCTGGGCCTGAGGACTTCGCCTTTCTCGCCACGATGCTTGGCGAGGCCGCAGTCTGGCGTCCCGACAAACCGACACCGAGCGGTGAACAAGTGCTCGCCGATCCACGCTACGCGATGTACCTCGTCGGATGGCCGACACAGGGTGACTATGGACTGATTGCCGAACAAGATGGACCGATCGGCGCGGCTTGGTATCGGATCTACACCGAGGTGACCCACGGCCATGGATTCGTCGCTGAGGAAATCCCGGAGCTGTCGATCGCAGTCATCGCGTCACGTCGGCAGGAAGGGATCGGACGGCGGCTCCTCGTCGATCTCATCGAGGCCAGCGTTGCCCAGGGATACCCAGCCATCAGTCTCAGCGTCAACGACGGCAACCCGGCGCGAGGCCTCTACGAGTCGGTCGGTTTCGTCTCTGTCGGAAAGCGGGGTTCGACCTGGACCATGGTCCGGCATGCGGCTCGGCCAAACTGACCCACTACCGGGATTCGTAGTTTGGCTCTCGGCGCAGCACTGGACGCCGTCGCACTCTTCGGGCTGGGCAGTCTTCGGAGCGGTCGTGTAGCTCGTCGGAATCGTCTATCCAAGTCGGAGGCCTACGCCTGTCCCCGAACATTGCCGGTGCCGAGTCGTCACGGAGACGTGCGAAGCTGGAACTGTGCAGTCTTTAGATCGGCTTTCTCCTGCGCAAAAGCTGGCCGGTGCCAAGCAGCTATCAGCCATCGGGAGCGTGCGTACGGCTCTGGTGCAAGCCTTCCCTCGCTCCTTCGGAGGGCTGTACTGTTCGAACGGACAGACTGCCTTCGTAGTCCAAATCATCGACGAAGACGACCGAGACACATTACAGACCTTTATCGACGACTACCTCAGGCAGAGAAGCCCTGATGCTCCGTTGCCAAACAGTCCGGACTGGCCCACCACTATTTGCTTTGAGCGGGTGAGCCACCCGCTCAAGGACCTATTGGAGCTCAGAGATCAGATCGTCAACGCACGCTCGGCGTGGGAGGAACGGGGCATGCCCTTCATCGGCGTCGGCATTAACGACATCCTCAATTTGAGTTGTGGTGACGCCATACATAACGGTTTCCAAAGAGGAGTTTCGGGTTCAGCTTCGGAAGACTTACGGCACTGACGCAATCGAGACGACTGAGCCATCCGACTTTCCCCACCACCAATGAGGTCTTGGAGTCCTGCCCACTATCGCCGGTAGCCGCGACGGCCAACCGCCTCCTGTTATGCCGGACCGCTTCCCTTGAGGACGAGTGATTCGATGTTGACAACCACTTCGGCTGGGCCGCAATAGTTCGGAACGACAGGCGGCGGGTGGAGTGACAGGGCTTCTTGACGCTATAACCGCCGCCTCCGCCGTTGATCATCTGCCCCTGGCGGGCGACCACGTGACCAGACGGATCGATTAATTCCTGTGGGGTTGAATCGAACCTGATACCCCGCTGGCCACAAATAGTCCGTGCCCTGGTTGGGAGGGCCGAACCAGGCGCAAGCCCCCGACGTGGTGAGTATGGCGTGAAAGGGACCACGAATCCCCATCAACAGACTGCCATCTCCGGGCTTCCAACCGTCGGTTGGCAGTTGATACTCATGCGTCTGAGGATTGGTGGCAATGCTCGAGGAGTTCTCGGCCCGGGGCTTGACGGCACCTCTCGGAGAAGAGAGGCCGCCCGCAGCAACCACGGCAGCAAGGGCCACAAGGCAAGCCGCCAAGATCACCACAACGACGAGAAGTCGTCGCCTTCGCTCTCGTTGTTTCGCCTCCTTGAAGAAGGTCAGCGTCGGGCGGACCCGTCGAGCTGTCGATCTCAGCCGTTTGTGCCTGGTGGAAAAACACCTCGGCTTCGTCGAGCGGGTGTCCGGTGCGTGGGGGCGTCGTGAGAATCATTTGACCTCTTCCCTTCGCCGACTCATGGATCTACTATGGATAGGACCATGTTGAATGTCAACATCGACCGAGACGATTCGGTTCTCCTTCACGATCAGGTTGCAGCGGAGATCCGTCGGGCCATCGCGGAGGGTGAGGCCGGTCCCGGCGAACGGCTACCACTGGCCAAAGACATCGCAGCCGTGCTCGGCGTAAACAAGAACACCGTATTACGGGCCATGCACATACTTCGTGACGAAGGACTTTTGGAGTTCACCAGGGGTCGAGGAATCACTGTCACCGGTACGCCGGAAAAGGGCGCGGTCCTCAGCCAGGTGCGAGACTCGTCCAGTTCGCCCGTCACCGGGGCTACAAGCGAGAGGACGTGATCGAGATGATTGCGACTCTCCCATGAAAATCCGTTCCGTTGCTTCCGCCAATGGGCGTCGGAGCGTGCGATGACCCTCACACATCACCGGCAGGGGGTGAGCGACTCTCCGGTTTCCGATATTGAGGTTCTGTTCAAGGAGGCCAAGGTCCGACAGCGTCGGCGTCGGCTCGGATGGCTCATCGTGGTGATTTGCGTTGCGGCTGCCGCCACGCTATGTGATCACGAGGCATACCGGGAACCAAGCTTCTACGCAGAGGAGCACGGCAAAGCTCCCTTCGAGCCTCACTTCCCGCAGGGACGCCCGACGAAATCGTTGCGTGGACCTCCAACCCACCACGTCGTCGTCATTTCGACACGCAGCGGCGCCATTCTTTCGCACGTTGGCTTCTGACGTTGCAGTGTTCACAGCCCGGTTTGCCCGATCTCTCGGTGTCTCCCCAAGGCGAAGTCTTCTTCAACTCCGCACCAATCGCCGGAGTGAGGCCAGCCAGGTGCTCAGGGGGATCAGATTTTCAGCGTTCCCATCACCGGAGGTCCTCTACGAGAAGTCGGCACTCATTTTCCACCCCAAGTAAGTCCAAACGGGAAGGTTCTTGGCTTACGTGGCTTCGAACGGAGTCGGTGAAGCTCCGTACATGTTGCCGAGTGGAGGCATCACCGTCGCTACTTTGGCGGGAGACAATGTTTCGAGCGTCCAGACGCTGCATCCTGACGCCAGGACAAACGGGGCAGGGGGCGAGCGATCTCTCGTGGTCGCCCGATTCTGACCGCCTATCCTTCTCTCTACTCAATGGCGGAAACGACGCAAGAACGTCGTGGACGATTCGCATAGGCGCTCGGCGGATGGTTCGCTTGCTTCGGCGCAGCAAATCCCCCTACATCCCCGGCCTCTCGTGGAGCGGCTATTGGAAGACGGCCAAGAATGGAGAACACGTCGGCATCGAAATACGGTCCCTCCCCGCCCGATTGACTATCCGTCGACGCTGGCTGGGTCCCAAGCGATAGTGACGATAGATCTTGGGACTGGTAAAGCCGTAGAGCGTCTGTTCAGAATAGAATGGCAGCTGCCGTAGTACCACCTCGGTGCCCTCGGACTGCCAGGCCGACTTCGTAAATCCTCTCACCGTGGACGGCGTCGGCACCAGCGTCTTGGTCGGGGGAGCCCATCCCACTTGGCCTACGGTTCGGTGAGTACATCGGGGAAGAGTTATCTCTACCGATGGAGCACAGGAGATTCGCAGCCGGTGCGCTTGACGCCGGGTGTGCTGGTGGCCACATGGGGTCCAAGCTGATGGCGGTAATCATCGGAGCCAGGGTGCTGCAACGATTACTCAGAGAGAAGCGTGATCGTCCCCTCACCACCGAACGCCTTCTCGACGACAGCTTCCTCGGAACGCAGAGTACCGATGACCCCGAGGCCCTCTTCGAGGAGGCCCGTAGTCGGCGTCGGCGACGTTGGATCGTCTGCGGTTTCACTCTGTGCTTGCTCGTCGGCGCTTTGGTGGCGGGACTTGTCGTGAGCGGAAATGGAGGAGGTCGGTCTGCTCCAACGAGTCAGCACCACACAGCACCGGCTGCTCCGCCTGCCGCCCCGCCAAGCGCCGAACAGCGACAGCCGGGAGTCATGCTTCCGGCGTCCGCGCTGTTCAACCAGATCTCAGTGACCTCGAATGGTCTTTTATTGACCGGCGTGGCCGAAAGGGCTGGCGAGAATCCCCAGGGACCTTGTGTGGCCGCGACGATCGCTCCCGTGTCCCTCGCCGTTGGAACCCTCAACACAGGAGCTGCGGCGATCCGCTGCTCTTTGGCCAGACAGTCGAAGCAGTGACCAACCAGGCTCCCTCTCTAACAACGTTACGGTCGCCGTCAACGTCGTGAATCCTCAACGGGCACCGATCACGGATGGGCCGGTGGTCATGACGTACGAGTCCTCCTCCGACACGCACCTGGTCACGGCCTACGGCCCCGATGCACTGTGGATCTATGACGTGGCGACGACCAATGGCCCCGAGCCGCTCCAAGTCTCGCCCCAATCGGGTGCCGTGGTCGATGTCGTCTCCATGCCCAAGCTGTACCGACCCCTCCTCGCCGCAGACGATGGAGGCGTCTGGGTGGCCAACTCCATCGAAGGTTGTCCGGGGCCAGCCCTCTCCTATGTCGCCTCCGGGGCCGCCGCCCCGACCACTGTGATCGCGGATACCGGGCTGCCGATCTGCTGGCTGACCGCCACAGGACCAATGCGTGGGTTGGTACGGGTGTCGGCTGGAACTGCGGGAATCAGGTGGTCCAAAAGTATGAAGATGGATCCCGTGGGCCCATCTATTCCACTCCCAGCGACGGTTCACACCGCTCTCGGTTATCGGAGACGGAACTAACGGCCTTTGGGCGATGCAGTGGACGCCAGCCTATCTCACCGGGTGTCAGTAGCCCGCAGGAGATCATTTCATCAACCCCGATACCGGGACCCAGTCCGTGTTCGCGACGACACCACCCGTTGTTCCCCGAATGGAGTACCGACCGACGGGCTAGTGGACGGACAAGGGGTCTACTTCGACGGAGCCTTTACCTTCTCGACCGCCATTTCATCAAGATGGCTACCTCGGGTACACCTCAATCGTCCGAGTTCCCGTTTCCCCACCCACATTGCCGGGGTGATGCATAGCCAAAGGACCAAACAGCCACTCGTGGCTGATCCCTGGTGATAAGGACCCTGCCCAATCCCGGCACCGTCGGGCTACGCGCGAGGGACCGGTTGAGTATCCCAGTTCGCCAGGTAGGCGGCACTCGTGCACGGCAAGCAACGTTTGCCTCCTCCAACACACCTTGGGACACTGGTCTTGATGGACAATGCATCGGCGCCCGTTGGCCATCGCGTCATCGTCACCGGGATGCCCGGATCCGGGAAGAGCACCTTCTCCAGGGCCTTATCGGCGAGGACCGGTCTACCGCTGATCCATCTCGACCTCCACTACTGGAAGCCCGGCTGGGTCAGGCCGTCGGATGACGAGTGGCGGGTGAAGCAACGCAGTCTGCTTGCGGGCGACGGCTGGATCGCCGACGGCAACTATCACGAAACGCTCGATCTTCGCCTGGAGCGAGCCGACACAGTTGTCGTCCTCGATACGCCGTGGTGGGTTTGCTCCGCTCGGGCGTTCCTGCGTGGAGTTCGAAGGCCAGTTGGCACCGTGATGCCCGACGGTTGCGACGACTCTGTGATCCAACGGTTGCGCGATGAATGGCGGGCGGTCTGGGTCAACTGGCGGGATCGTCGTAAGCAGCCTGAACGAGAACGAGCGATCATCTCCGAGTACGGGCAGCACGGACGCTGCACACCCTCAGTTCGAAGCGAGCGGCCCGAGCATTTCTCGCCGAGCGCGGCAGTGACTGATCGGAGAAGGTGGCTGGAACGAGAAGCTGCACTACCCAGGGGCCGAGTCTCGGAACCTCAAATCGGAGCAGCGCCGGGCGATGACGCAGGTGTTGCCTGACACCAGGCACTCAGCTTCGCAACGGCGCAGGGTGCCCGAGTTCGCCGGGCCTGGGGTCATGCCGAGCGCCACTCGTCGATCTAGCGTTTGGGCCATGGCCCGCAAATCTGGCCCTAGTGAGGACGACTACGACAACGCCGCCCGCCTTGGCCTGCTCGGTCTGACCGGCCGACGAGGACGCAGAAGTGGACTCCATCATGGTGCAGCTGGCCGCCCTGCAACCTCGCAACAACACCTTTCCGGCTGAGGTTTTGCTCGAGCTGGCCGCCGAGATCATCGAGGAATCCGGGGCGTCACCGGCGGACCCGATCGACTTTTAGGGGATCCGCGATCGCCATCTCCCTGAGTACAACTTCCGTGGCAAGTACCAGCAGCACAAGAGCAACTACGCCCTCATGGCCGCCGCCATGATCCGGGCCGGCGTCTACCCCGATCTCCTTGATGAGGCCTACGGGTGGGGTATCGACGATATGTGGAAGTTCGCCTTGTACGCCGTAGTGCTCTACGGCCGGGTGGCGGCAGAACGAACCGGACGAACTCTTGATGACATTGCAGCGGCACTTGCTTAAGCATCACGGCCTGCAAGAGCTCGGCGAGCCTTAACCGCCAGCCACGAAGGCCACAACGACATAGGCCGCATGGCGGTCGAAGTTCTCCCGGCGGCGGTAGTCAATGGTCGTCGTCCTCGGATCGGCGTGGCGTGCTGCGATCTGGACGTCACGCAGCGGCACCCCGGCGTCGAGTGCCGCCATGATCGGAAGCCGGCACGGAGCATGTCGTGGGGGTGGACAATCCCGAGGCCGGCTCGTTTGCCGATGGAGCGGACCCAGCGGTCCGCGGTGCGTCGGTCGAGTCGCTGACCATCGTGGCGATGCAGGATCGGTCCTTGGCATGGCTCACCCAGAGCAAGATCGATCGTCCGGGCCACTCTGGGGACCAGGGGAATCATGGCCGGCTTGTTGCCCTTCCCGATGATGCGCAGCGTGCGATGGCCCCGGTCGAAGCCGAGATCCTCGGCGTCGGTCGCACAGGCTTCGCTCACCCGCAGGCCGTTTAGACCTAACAAAGCAGCCAGGGCGGCGTGTTCGGGGTCGGAGCGCTCGGCCGTGAAGAAGAACCGACCGAGCTCTCCTCTGTCGAGACCACGTCCTTCGCTCGGGTACACCTTGGGACGGCGGGCGTACTGCGCCGGATTCGATGGGATCCGGCCGTCGATGTGGGCGAAGCGATAGAACCCGCAGATCGTCGATAGCC
>CAWKKE010000007.1:0-440920 GCA_963850185.1 uncultured Acidimicrobiaceae bacterium | reverse complement strand
CCGACACCTCCTGAAGTGTTGAGGCGAGAGTCTCGTAGTGCGCTGTGATCTCGTCGGACGGCCGACGCTGCTCGACCCGTTCGAGGCGCCCGAGCAGCTCGCGCTTTGACTCCTTGTCCCGGCGCAGCAGGGTGATCGGCGAGCTCGGCCACGTTCAGCTTGCGCAGGGTCTCGTTGACGACCTCGAGAGCCTTATCTTTCTGGGAGGTGATGAGGACCGACTTCCCCGAGGCGGCGAGATGGCAGGCGAGGTTGGCGATGGTCAGGCTTTTGCCAGTCCCCCAGGGGGTCCCTCGACTCGGATCACATGAGTGGTCTCGTCCTCGACGACCAGCGCTACCTTGCGCTGGGCTCGGTTGGCCGGGAAGGGGAAGACGATGCGGGCCGAGTCGATCTGGTCGTTGGAGAACTCGACCGTGGACTCGTCGCCCGGTCCGACGATCAGCGGTGTGAGCGCTCCGGCAGAGCCATCTCCTCCGGCGATCTCGTCAAGATCTGAGCACAAAAAGTAGTTGGTCTTGGGGGCGACGAAGAGGGCGGCCTGGTCGATGATGTGCAGTGGCTGGTTGCCCCGGGGTTCGCTCGGCGGATCTGTTAGCGAGCCATCGAGCTCACCCTCAACAACAACGGTGGGGAGCTCACGGGTGAGCACGCCCACGAAGTCCTCCAGAGTGGCAGGGCTGAGTGGAAGCTCGGGTGTGGCCTCGAGGATCCGATTGAGCGTGGCGCTGTGCGCTTCGGTGTCGCCTTCGGTGCGGAACGGTAACGAGTTAAAGCGGATCGTGTCGTCCGTGGCCCGAACAGCGAGGTTGGAGCCGTTGGCCACGATCTCGACAGCCAGAGTGAGCAGAGGGCCACGGACCGAACGGTTGGCCACTCGGCCCACCACATACGGGAACCCGAAGAGGATCTCTCGCTCGTAGGGGTTCAGGTTGGCTGTGCCGTACATCTTGTGGACCGACTCGTAGAGGTCGTCGTCTGACCCAACCGAGAACTCACTGTTCGACCCTCAGGGGCAGGTAGTCGAGCGGCCCGCCCAGCCAGACGAACTCGTGCTCGTGCCGGGTCGCCCGGCTCCACTGAGCGAAGGGGGAGGCAGCGGTGCGCTGGCGCCGCAACAGGTCCGCGTAGGTCTTGCACAAAGCGGCCCGCAATCCGGGATCGAGATCTCCGCTCACGGTGGTCGCCTCCGCCATCGCCAAAGTGTACGACCAGCAGGTTCTGCCCCACAGCCAGAACCTTGACCATGGACAACCAAGCCCAACCTCCCGCTGTCTAGTCTGCGTCGGCCATCTCGACCGCGAGGGAGAGGTGGTCTGCACAGCTTCTGCCCCGCTTCTTCTGCAGGCCACCGACCAGCTCGCCAAGGTCAACCTTGAGGGCTATGGCGAGCCGTGCCATGAGATCAAGGCTCGGGTTTCGCTGGCCAGTCTCCAGGCTCGCAATGTAGGAGCGATTGATTCCCGCCTTTAAGGCCAGCGACTTCCTGGGACAACTTCAGCGCCTGACGACGAGCACGAACGCGATCGCCGACTCGACCCGCCTCGCGCTCTTCCCCTTCTCGGTGCCGCCCATTGAGGTGAGTACACCGTGGACGTCCTATCGGGGTCACCCGAATCGGGGTAACATTCGCATGATGAGGTTGGCGGGCGCAGCACTCTCAATGGCCGCACTCGTGGTTGTCGTCGGCTTTACCCCTTCACCGTTGGGTGCAACTACGCCGTCCCAGGAGGCTCAATCCGCTAAGACCGACTACCTCGCGGCAGCCAAAACACTCAACAAGGCCGAGTTCGCATTCAACTCACTAACCACGACTGCACCAATCTCAAGTATCACGAAGGCCGCGCTGACGCTGGCAACAACATTCACCACGTTCAACAACGCGTTGAAACGTATTCATTTCCCTCGCAGCGCTCAACGTGATGTCCGCACTCTTGAGACGCACATGCAGGCAGATGCTGCGTACCTCAGATCGATCACCCTTCAAACCAGTTCGACCGTCTCCTCGTGGGACTCGCAACTCGTGGTCACTACGAAGTCGGCCGCTGGCGCCATCAACGCAGTGCGCCATGATCTTGGACTATCGAATACTTCGTTCTTACCTTCACCGACCACCACCACAACCACATCACAAGGAGGTGGTCCAAGTGCGAGCGAGGAAACACAGGTGCTCGACTGGTATCAGGCTGGCGGAAACACATTGATCAGTGGCATACAACAGTCAACTGAGTTGATCTCATCGTTTCTGAGCAGCAATCAATCAGATGGCATACCAGCCACTTGCGAGTCACTGAAGAATACGGTTGCCATTGCAGAAGGAGCCACCCCGGTACCGATCAGTAGTCTGGAGGCGAGTTAGACAACACGCTAACACTTTGGGAGACAGCATCAACCACCTGTTCAAACAGATTCTTGGCTGACCCCATCACGCCCTTTGCATTGACTGCCACAGAACAAAACGAGTTTGCTCAAGCCCAAGCTGCCATTGCACCACTGGTCGATGAGATCAATCTAGTGACTCAAGGCCAATGATTCAGGTGAACAGCTGCACGGTTCGAGGCGACATCGACATCCATTCGTGGGGTCGGGATCAGGAGTGCTGGCAGATGATTAATCCGCCCTCCGTTTCACCGGCAGACCGTTAGCCTGCGTCGCATCGCCGTTACCGCACAGGGCCGTTAGGCCCGATCGGGCGCAGCCCGGCGGGAGTGGAGGTGCGGGAGCGCAGCGACCTGGGGCGCCGAGAATGTGACCGATTACAATGCGATTCGCTTACGCACGCATTTAGGAACGGTGCCGACGGTGTGAGTTGCTTCCCCGTCGAACCTCTCCTCCAATCACGAACCGCACCACTCCAGCATTGAAGTCCGGTTTGGCTTGACGATGGGCATCCAACCAGAAATGAGCATGTTCATGGGAGTGAACACTGTCGCCCACCACGCCGGGTGTTTGTGGGCGGACGCTGGCAGGCCATTTACCATCCGATCTAACTCGGTGAATGTCACCGTTATGACGGGCTCTTTCTGACTGATCAAGAACGATGTCAATGCGTCATAGTTCGGCACTCGTCGCTACCTCTCAGATCGAATCAGCGAGGTCGCTGATGTGTGGGGTTCGAGGCGCAGCACAGCAGCAACCTCGTCGAGAAAGCGGACGCTGGACAAGAACCACTCCGTTCCGCCGGTACGTGCAGTACTCTGGCGTGGGTGCAGGCCGCCACCAGCAGTCAGTAGAAGGTCGCTTCATCCACTCCGGTTTCCTCCTCGTTACACACATAGATTCTGAGGAGAACTGGGTCCTCGGGTAACGCTGTAGTCCGTACCTGCTCTCTGAACCGCCTGATCACTGAGCGGTTCGCCATTCCCCGCCTTGAGGAGGGTTCGACCTGATTCTTCGTCATAGGGATGGCGAAGATAGTGGGGCAACGAATAAACGTAGACCCCGGGCACAGCGTTCTCCTGGCTTTCTTCGTTGCGTCGCACGCCCCCTCATCTTCGGCGGCGCGGGGCGTCGGGATTCATGGCCGTGCTCTCAAGGACTGTCAAGCGCCCGTCGAGGAGAGCCCGAGCGTCGGGCGAAAAAGAGTGCTGTTTAGGAATCGCCGAAGGGTACGGGCCACGGCCAGCGCCACGGTGGGCGCAGTAGGAAGATCGCCGTCGAGAATGGCGCTGGCCGTGCGTAGGTAGTTCCAGACGAAGGTGGATCGTTCGTTACCGAGCACGATTCGGATCTCTTCGGACGTTTCGCCAGCCTGGGTGCGCCGCCAGATGTCCGCGAGTTGGGAATCTTGGACTCCAGTGCCGACCTGATCTCCGTGTAAACCGGGTCAATCTCCGGCGTATCGAGATGACCTGGGTAGGAATCCTCCAATGTCTGCTCCTAACGCTGCGCCTCGATGAACGGCTCGAAGTGGTCCTGCTTGACAGAGACGTTAGACGGGGTTCTCCACAATCGAGAAGGAAACCAGTGTCGAGGTGGCGTCTCTCGGGTCCAAGGCAGCCAGCCCGCAGGGCTGGAGGGCGTGGACCGTTGCCCGGGACGGGCACCAGAGAGACAGTGACGCCAACTAGATCGCCGCTTCAGTTACGAATAAATCACGGTAGGCAAAGGGCCGAGGAATCTACGGTTGCTGTACGTGGCGACATCTCGATCGGTGTTGCCCTGAGTTGTCACCGAACATCAGGCGTGAGGCCAGATTGACTCCAACAGCCGTCTTCATCATGCGTGAAATGACCTCAACCTCACGCATGATGTAAGTCAGTCTCCAACCGCCCAGATCTCACGGATGGTGTAGTTCAAACCAAAACCACATCAAGCGTGAGATTCCAGCAGGGCGATCCAGGCAGCTCCATACACCAGGCGTGAGACGCGCACCCTCAACCCTTCGACGACCTAGTTGCGGGTAGACTTGAGCCAAGGATTGACCTTCATCGATCCATTGCTCTCATTATGGGGCGCTTTTGCAGCACACGGGATCTCGACATTGGCGTGGCGACTTGGAGAAGAATCGAGGATACCCTGTACAAACATCGACGACTTCGTCCAGCATGCTAACTACGTCTTCTCGGATCCCTGAAGGAACCTGATCAAGGTCGCATCCGAATCGGTCTTTCACCCGCTGCGCCAGCTCCAACTCCACCCGGTCGGCCTGATCCTCATCCAAGCCGTAGGTGCGGTACTCATAGGTTGATCCGGTCCAACCTCGTCCTCGTCGCTCGATTCGGCATCAGACGGGTCAGCGAGTGCGTAAGGGCGGCATTTGAGTGCCCTCCATCCGTTCGACCAGCCGTGGTCCCGGACTCCTGGACGACCAACGCCTCTACACGTAGCCAATCCATCGTGGCTTCAACCGATCTCTCAGTCCAGGGATTGGAGGTAGGCGACCTCCGAGGTCCGCTGACGCCACGTAATAGGCACTGTTGTCGTACCGGACAATCCTGAGGAACTCGGCGCCCCTCTGCACGTAGGTGCGTAACTCGGTCCGCCATGCGTTTGTCGTAGTCGGGAGCCTGTGCGGTGTACACCACCGAAAGGTCCGAGGTCACCATTCGGAACTGAGCAACCAGATCCTCAGTCCGCTCGATTCCACATTGACGACACCACCATTTTCCACACTCCATCCAGTACGTCGAGTGACCGAACATCCTCATGTCGAACTTCGTACGGGGAAATGGGCACCTCGGTGTCAAAAGGCGACGCTCCATCTCGGCCATCAAGGTTTCATTGACCGGCACCCGACTCCGTCGTCCACGAGCTCCGCACCACCGAGAACTCTGCTGAGGTTCCGTGCCCCTCGCCTCTCGTAAGGCTGGAGACACCTTCTTCCAGTTGTATCCGCCGTCTTCGCACAAGCCCTGGCCTGTCGCCATGACAAAGGGAAGGCAGTCGGAACGAACCCACCTGTCGACCAGTTGGAAGCGAACGGGGCGTTCGCCTCAAGGTCGAGGAGGTGGTCAGCAACCGCTGCCGGAGCGGCCCCTGACCAGGAGGATCTTCCCCTTTCCGGTACCAGCGTGAGATCGATATGGGTAGTATTGTCATGTCGTTTCCTAACTGGGATCTGCCGCCGACCATCGCAAGTTGGGCGGCTTTTCCGTCTCTGGGGTTAGTGGTCGGCCGAATCCGCGACTTCGGCAGAACGCAGCCAGGTCCTGGGACTGAACCGGAGCCGGCGCCCCGACCCTCCAATGCCCGATCTTTCGACGTTCCGCGATCCTTCTGACTGTGACGGCTGACATTCCGCCTTGTCGCTCGGAGCGCGTCGCGGCGTCGATGTGGAGGCGTCAAATGGATTCTTGGTGCCTGCTTCGTTGGCCATGGGGACCACTGATGGCCGACTTGATCCCGTCAGGTGGTGGACTGAAGAGCGTTTCTGGGAAGAAATGTGAGCAAACAGGTCGGCAGCGGTGACCGAGCTGGTCAGTCCCTTTCAGCCACCGCCTTCACCGTCGAGGCGTGCCACTCGCTCCCCCATGGCCCGTCGGCACGCCGTCCCCGTTCAACCCGTCGGCAATCGCCCTTAGGGTCCGTCCGGCCCGCGCTCGCGCTTGATCCGCTTCACGACGTCGGCACTCAGTGATGGCGGCCGCCCGAGCCGCACGCCCTGACGCTTCTTGACCGCCAGCGCGTCCTTGGTCCGCTGCCCGATCAGTCGGCGCTCAAACTGGGCGAACGTCGCCATGACATTGGCGATCATCTCCCCCGATGGCGTAGTCGTATCGACACCGAGGTCGAGGATCACCAGCGCCCAGCCCTCTTTCCTGGCGTCCTCCATCAGGGCCGCGAAGTCGAGCAGGGACCGCGAAGCCGATCCAGCTTGGCAACGACCAGCGCTCGCAGCATGGCTTCTGACAGCGCTAGGGCCTCCTGGAGTGCCGGCGACCGACCAGACTTTTGCCGCTGGCCCCAGCGTCCTCGTAGATGTCGGCCAGCTCCCAGCCCCGGCGATGCACTCGTCCACGATGGCAGCGCGTTGGGCGTCCAGACCAAGTCCAGAGGCGGTCTGCTCCTCGGTGCTGACCCGCACGTAGCCCACGACCCGGTCGGTCCGACGGCTCTTGGTGGCCGTCCTAGAGGTCGATGCGCTTGGTCAACTACCCATGTACAGGAAAGACCGTTTTCTGTACGCTATTTGGGGACCCCCTAAACCGCCTGAGGCGCAGTCCGTGGCATGTATTCTCCC
Organism: uncultured Acidimicrobiaceae bacterium; assembly: GCA_963850185.1. Lineage (GTDB taxonomy): Bacteria > Actinomycetota > Acidimicrobiia > Acidimicrobiales > RAAP-2 > Bog-473. The sequence continues at coordinate 434,238 of CAWKKE010000007.1, read as the reverse complement.
TGGTAGAAGCGAGATGTTAGGATGACCATTGTCTGCACCACCCCGAGTGAACGACCAAAATGTGGGGGTAAGAGAACAGGCACTTCACTCGGGGTGGTGCAGACAATGGTCATCGCCGCATCTTGTGGGGCAGCCCAACTCGCTTGACTCTTGACCAGATGTACGTACAATCTTCCGTACATCCCTGAAAGGCGCATAATGAGCAAAACAGCAGCGCGTATCGAACTCCGAGCCGACACGGACGTCGAGGCATGAGTCAAGCGGCCCAACTCGTAAGTCGTCCAGGACGGCTTTCATCCTGACTGCCGCAGTCGAAAAGGCTGACGAAGTGGTCGCAAACTGGTCTTCAACGGTGGTTTCACCGACTACTTCAAGGATCGGCTAACGGCCTGGCGCGTCCACCCGTTCGAAACGATGCCGCCAGGGCCTGGAGCGACGTCAGCTCGCTTGAATCTGAAGTGGCCTAATCCAACTCTTTGCCATTCCAAACGGAGCACCTGAACGAGGACCACGACCTCTCAGCCTTCGATTGCGGTAAGGATCCGTTAAATGACTGGCTGGTCCGCCACACGCTGAATGCAGCGAGGTCGAGTAACGCCCAAACACACGTCTGGTCTGCGGGCGGACGAGTGATGGCCTATTACTCGCTCGCCGCACACAGGATCATCAAGAACGAACTCCCATCCAGGTTTTCGAGAGGTAGCCCAGAGATCATCCCGGCCGTCCTCCTCGCCAAACTCGCCCTGGATGTGTCTCTTCAGGATCAAGGATTCGGGGCTGAGTTGCTTGCCGATTCGTTGGAGACAGTTCTCTCTGTTACCAGCGACATCGCTGTGCGTTACGTCGTCGTGGGCAGAGCGATCGATGACGGTGCTGCCAGGTTTTACCAGAAGTACGGGTTTATTCAGTGTGAACCGCCACAGAATCGATTGGTCAGGAAGACATCGGACATTGCTCGGGAGTTTCGAGAGGCAAATGTCTGAGATCGAGATGATCCTCTAGCGGCTAAGGAACGCCCTAACGGCGGGCGTTGTATCGCTTCAACCAGATGCACGTCTGGCGGCTGATCGTATGAACTCGCCGGAGCGGACTCATCTTTGCGACTGGCCCTCGGTGACCGTGATTTTCCACGCTCTTCAAGGTCCTCGATTCGCTCCATATCCAGGACCGTCTCGCACGTCGGGCACTCGGCCACCCGCCACATGCTGCTTGATGATCGCCATGTCCCGACAGATCGTCGAACGATTGACCTTGAAGAAGTCCGCTATAGAACGTCTGATTGCCGCGATCGAAGGGTGACCACCCGTCCTTTCCGAGGTCTTCCCACATCTCGATGATCTGGCTGCGACGGTACGCGGCTCTGAACCGTCGCCTGGCGTTGTAGCGCCTTCGCCCAGCAGCCCGCCGAGCAGCTTGATCGTGTGAACTCGCCGGAGCCCATTGTTCGTTTTTGTTGTTCGCACTATGCACGGGACTTTGTTGCATAGGTCCCATTGTGGCGAGTAGTCGGGGAATGATGTGGACTAGGGATTCACGAATGGAGGAAACTGAGTGGACCTATCCCAGCAGCACCGCCCGGATCTCCCGCCCTCACCGTTCGTCAAAGCCGGTGAGCTTGATCATTGATGCCGAGGCGACGACTTGACGGGGTTGCTTACCAAGCCTCATAGGGATTGTGGTCAGCCACGGTGACCATAAATTGATCGAAGCTGATAGTTGGGAACTCCTCATCACTGAGGATCGAGTCGGGCACTAAGGTGATCCAAGATGGCGGCAGCGTATAACCCATCTCATAGATCACATTGGACACCAGCTCCTCAAAGCTGGCGTCATTTACATTGGTTCGAACACGAATGGTCACCACTCTGGTCACGTACATGCAACGGTCAGGCTTGACCCAGATGTAGGCCAAATAGTCGTACTGGACTAGGTAGTTGCTCAACATCTGCGCCGCTTCCAGCCACGCATCAACATCAATGTCAGCATCAATCATGGTCGCCCCCGTGGCATCGATTGAGAACCGTTAATGTGCCGATTCGCTGTGAAGATCGGCCCATGGCTTCATTCTCCGCTTGCCGCCGCTCCGAAGTCATGTCGCACATACGTCTATAGCCACGCTGAGTGATCGCCCGGCAAACGCGACCATCTGCGTGTCATCAAGTTCGGCCGATCCAACGATCAAGTCCACAAAGCGCAGGCACCAGGACAACCAGCTGTCGGGCAATCCCCGCTCGGCCGTCACATCGGATAGGAGGCGGAAGAACCTCTTTTGGGATGCCCCAGCTCCCTCGACCGATTCCGTACAGCTGACTTCGAACATGCCGTCCAGACCAATCCCTACCGTGGCGACCAGATCCTCGGAGGTGAGACGCTGGTCGAGGTCCGATAAAGCAGACTGCCACGTCCTGGACTCGATATCGCTCGAGTTCGACGTATAGACCACCGTCAAGAACCGGCCGCGACGCCTAGCGGTAATCAACCCGTTCGTATCAAGCCGAAACTCAGTCGCTCCAAAAAACGGCTCCCACAACAGCCAGCCGCTCGGAGCTCCGTGGTCTCTCCGTGGCTTCTTAGTGTTCTAGGAACTGTTGCTCTCCGAGCGTCTCTGAATCGAAGTGAGCGAGGTGGGAATCGACTACAAACAACGAGGCTGCTACGCCGACCGCCTGATCAAGCGCTTCGAACCACGAGCCCCATTCTTCGGCATCATTGGTATCGGGCACCCTACTCATTGGTTGCCAGAATTCTGTCCATGGCATCTGCAGCCGCCCGCCGTCGCTCCGCTGTCATGTGTCCGTAGACGTCCTTAGTGACGCTCACGGACGAGTGTCCCAAGATGTCGCTGACCTCATGTAAAGGAATGTTTTGAGCGAGTAGAAGTGTCGCCGCTGAATGGCGGAGCTGATGAGGGTTACGGTGGCCCAGTCCGGCATCGATACAGTGCTTGCTCAACCATTTGCGCGAAGTTGGCCGGGTCAATGGGAGATCCGATGGGAGTGGTGAAGACCAAGTCGTCCGAGTTCTGCCAGCTTCGCTTGCCAACTCATCCGCCGACTGATCGCACGATGTTTCTTAAGAGCGTTGATGCACATCTGCGGAAGCATCTGTGTGCGAACAGAAGACCGCGTTTTTGTTGGTCCTAGCTCCAGTCGGGTCCGAGGTCCAGAGTCGCTACGGGTCTGCACCCGTTTGATCGCTCTCCGCACCATCAGGGTGCCCAGCCTCCAGATCGAGGTCGTTCCAACTCAAGGCGAGTGCCTCTCCGCGCCGTAGCCGGTCATGAGACACAGGACGTAGAGAGCCTCAAGTCTGTCCCCGCTACTTGATTCAAGAGCGTGCGGGCCTCCGCTTCGGTCAGCCACCTCTGCGCCTGCTTCTCAATACGAACCGGTTCACTCAGCTCCACGGCATTCTGGATCACCATCCTTGCGGCGAGGCATCGTTCAACGCCTTTCGCAATGTCGATCTCATCAATCGAAGGCTGTTCGAGCTGTACCGCTCTCGCTTGAAGGCAACGAGTGAGTCGACGTGAAGGCGAAAGTTTGGCTAACGGGATCTGACCGAGGGCTGGTTTCAGATGCCTCCGAACATTGTCGGCGTAACTGGCAAATGTCGACTGCGCCAATGTTCCGTTGACGACGCGGATGGGAAGAATGGGCTAATCCAATGGTCAAGCCACTTGGCCACGGTCATTCTTTGGTCCAGGACCGTCCCGTGGACTCGATCTCAGCCTGCCTCTGCCGAAGCTTGTCTTGAACATCCCGCGGGTCTGCCCGTAGACGCTGATCCGCTTCCGCCTGCCGTTGACGATGCCAAGGTCGAGCCGGGCTTCCCATCGACCATCAGGACGTTGGTGGATCGACCCTCACCGTTGCCCCGTCGACGGGTGACCTGCTCATCGCGCCGCCTCCGCCTTCGAGTGCTCGATGTACTCGATCGACGGCATCGCAGACTTCGCCTCGCCCCGTCGATCTTCACCGACCGCAGAGCTGACCACGGTGGATGAGCTCGTAAACCTTGCTCCGGCTGATGCTCAGCACCTTAGCTGCCTCGGCGACGGTGAAGAGGCGACGCGGCATCTAGGCCGATTACGCTTCCGTTATCTCTGGATCAGATTCCTCATATAACTTCGTCGAGTCATATAGCCAGCCAGATGGGATAAATTTAGGCCGATTCATAAAAGCCCCCGGAAATGGCCTGATGACTGCATCGATCTGTTTGCAAACAGGTGGATAGCTGTCAAGCACCACAGCCGGAAGGCTACACGGTCAGGCACGTTTGCCAAGGTCACGCAAAGGCTCTGAAACTGGTGGGAGCGAGTCCCAGGTGGGACGAGCCGGCAGAAGGAGGACACGGGCTTCGCACCCCTGCGACAGAGTTCCCGCAGCACGCCGGTGCGCGATAGACGGCTGTCGCCCCATCGACGCTTGGTGGTCAACTTGGTGGTCAAGCGCACCGCCACTGAAGCTGCGAATTGGCATGGCCCACTTGACCTGGACTTTTTCGGCGCGCTCGGAGGGATTCGAACCCCCAACCTTCTGATCCGTAGTCAGATGCTCTAGTCCGTTGAGCTACGAGCGCTGGGTGAAGAGGTCAGCCTACCGGACGCTGCGCAGGCAACGCGAGGCGGGAAATCCAGCTCAGAGGTGCCCCGGTTGCCGGTCTGCCGTTGTGCTGACCTCGGACCAATGGAGTCCTCACCTGGGATGCAACTGGGAATGCAACAGGCGAGGCGGTGCGTTAGGGTCCGCCTCGTTGCATGCAGTTATTGGCGAACTGACATGAGGTGAGAGATGGGGCGGATTTCTTCATTCCCTGCGGGCGGCAGCGCGCGGATGAACCAGCACAGTCATGGAATCGGCCTCCGATTCCGCCTCTGGCTTCCGCTTGCCGGGGTTCTCGCCTTGCTCTTACCGCCCCTTCTCTCGAGCGGCGCATCCGCGGCATCCGCTGCGGTTGCGAGCTCCACTGCGAACGTTCCCCAGGGCATCAATCCGGCCCTCGATCCAGCCGCTCAGGAGACCGGACCCACCGCGTCGGCCACGCCAATGGATGTCAGTTTCGTTCTGAAGGCCCGGAATCTCCCGCAACTCGAGCAGCGCGTCTCTGCTGGTTGGCAAGGCCCGTATCTCACGACAGCACAGTTCACCGCGCAATATGGGCAGACAGCACAAGTGGTCATGCAGTTGCAGTCGTACCTTCGGGCGTTCGGGATCTCGACCACGGCCTACCCGGACAACCTCGATGTGGCGGCGGTCGGAACCGCCGGCCAGTTCAACAAAGCCCTCGCCATCCTCCTCGACAACTACACGGTGCCGAACCACAACGGCTCACGGGTGCAGCACGTGTACGCCACGAGGAATGACCCGAGGCTTCCCTCGACGCTGAGCTCCGACATCCTCTCCGTGCTCGGACTGACGAGCTACAAGCCGTTCGCCGACGAGTCGCTGAAGGCCCCCGCAACCCGCACCAACCTCTCGCCGAGTACGAGTGCCGCCATTCCGGCCGGCCAACTGACCCCGGAAGACTTCGTCAGTCACTACGGCCTCTCTTCGATCGAGGCCTCGGGGGCAACGGGCCAGGGACAGACGATCGGCATCCTGACTCTGGCCTCGCTCGACCCTTCGGTTCCGACGACGTTCTGGAAGCTTCTCGGCCTGCGCACGCCAGCCAATCGGATCACGCTCGACAACCTCGACGGTGGTGCGGGCGCCGTCAGCCTCGACAACGGCTCGGACGAGACGACCCTGGACGTCGAGCAGTCCGGTGCGATCGCTCCGCAGAGCAACATCCTCGTCTATCAGGCTCCCAACACCGACAACGGATTCGCTGACGCATTCTTCGCCGCAGCATCGCAGAACGTTGCCGGTTCGGTCTCGGTCAGCTGGGGGGAGTCCGACACCTATGCGCTCCTCTCCGAGGTCAACGGGATTCAGTCGCCCACCTTCGCGCAGAGCTTCGACGAGGCCGACCTCGAACTTGCCGCTCAGGGTCAGAGCACCTTCGCCGCGTCGGGCGACTACGGGGCGTACATGGCGGCGATGGACGCCGGCACGACCAATCTCTCGAGCATGGTGCCCGCCGACGGGCCCTACATCACCTCAGCCGGCGGGACCACGCTGGGAGGAACCCAGACGTACTCGGTACCGGACGCATCCGGCAATCCGTCCGGCGTGACCCAGTCGGTCACCATCCCTCACGAGATCGGCTGGAGCTGGGACTACTTCTGGCCCCTCTGGGCCACCCTGGGCTACACGTCCGCAGCCCAGGCGGCGACAGATCCCACCTTTGCGCAAATGGGCGGCGGCGGAGGCGGCTACAGCATTTTTGAGCCAGAGCCGAGCTATCAACAAGGCGTGAGCGGGGTGTCCACCTACACCGACATCAACTACCTCACGCCGACCGATGTCACCAGTGCCCAGGGTCTTCCACTCCCCACCGCGTTCTCGTTCAATCCGACACCCACCCTCAGCACGGGTCGCTCGAACGGCGGCCGGGCCACTCCCGACCTCTCCTACAACGCCGACCCCGTCACCGGCTACAGCCTCTACGACCCCCAGTTCCAGGCCACAGAAGGCACGAGTTTCATCCTCTACGGCGGGACGAGCTTCGTGGCGCCCCAACTCAACGCCGTCACGGCTGTCCTGGAGAGTTCGCTCGGACACCGGCTGGGATTCTGGAATCCGGTGATCTACGCGGCCGCGCAATCGAGCCACTCGCCCTTCACGAGTCTCAGCGAGAACCAGATCTACGGGAGCAGTTACTTCTCGCAGACCAACGCGAACGGGACCGTCTCGTCGCTGCCCGGGTCGTTCTCGAGCAACGACAACTACTACACGGGCACCCCCGGGACGGTGTACAACCCTTCGACCGGGCTCGGGTACGCAAACTTCTCTGCGCTGCGCGCCTTCTTCGCCCACTGACCGGTTCGGTTGATGAAGCCTCTTGGGTTTGAGGCAGCCTCGTCGATCGTCAGGCCGTCGGTGAAGGCGCGAGCGGCTCGAAGAAGAATCAGACGCTGATCGGCAGCTTGGTGTAGCCCCGGACCGTGCTCGTGTGGAGCGGGACGGCGCCGGCCATGTCCACCGACCACTCGGGGAAGCGCTTGAAGGTCTCCTCGAGGGCGATCCGGCCTTCGGTCCGGGCCAAGGCGGCACCGAGGCAGAAGTGGATGCCGTACCCGAAGGACAGGTGGTGGTCGAACTTCCGGTGGATGTCGAAGCGGTCGGCGTCGGGGTAGGCCCGCTCGTCACGGCCGGCTGAGCCCGTGATCAGCACGACCTTGGAGCGGGCGGGGATCGTCCCGCCGTGCACCTCGACGTCCTCGGTGCACCAGCGGCTCTGCACCGGTGACGGCGCCTCGTACCGCAGGACCTCTTCGACGCAGTTCGGAATCAGGCCGGCGTCAGCCACGAGCTCGGCCCGCTGGTCCGGGTTGTTGTCGAGCGCCAGTGCGGCCCAGCCGAGCATGCGGGCCACCGTCTCGGTGCCGGCACTGCCGATGAGGGCGGCAAAATTGACCGCCTGCTCGATCGTGAGCCGGCGGGCGACGCCATCGTCTTCGGTGATCTCCATGTTCACCAGGTCCGTGAACATGTCATCCCGCGGGTTCGTCTGGCGGTCGGTCAGCGTCTGGCCGAGGTAGTCCATGAAGCTGAACATCGCCGTGGCCGAGATGTCGTTCGACATGCCCGTCTCGGGGTCGAGGTGGAACGACTCGTCGATCCAACCCCGGACCATGTCGCGATCCTCCGGCGGGACGCCGAGCAGGGCGGCGATCACGTAGGCCGGGACGCGGGCGCCGAAGTCCTGCACATAGTCGAACGAGCTGCGGCCGACCAGGCCGTCGAGCAGGTCGACGCAGAGGGCGCGGATGTCGTCCTCGAGCAGCTTCATGCGGCGCGGCGTGAAGGTCTTGGAGACCAGGCGCCGGTAGCGGGTGTGCTCCGGCGGGTCCATGAAGATCATCATCTGCATGTCGATGGGATCCGCCGTGATCATCTCGAGCACCGTGCCGTGCGATGACACGAACGTCTTGGGATCACGGCTGAAGGCGTCGACCTCGGCGAAGCGGCTCACTGCGTAGAAGTCGAGGTCCTTGTTGTAATAGAGGGGCTGCTCGTCACGCAGACGTTTCCAGATGGCGTGGGGGTCGGCCTTGTACTTCTCGTTGAGCGGGTCCCAGGCAAGAGGCTCGGTGTCGACAGCGGTCATTGCGGTCCTCCCTCGACGCCGATGTGGTGGGCGTCCCAGAGCTTGATGCCGCCGAGGATGCCCGCCTTGTTGTCCACCACGGTGATGCGCTCGAGCACGTCACCGAGGTCCCGCCGGTTGAGACGGGGGCCGTTGCCGCCGCCGATGTAGAGGTGGTCGAAGAACGAAAGCGCATCGAGGTAGGCGATGGCCTTGCGCACACGCTTGTTCCAGCGCTCGTCGCCGATCTTCTTGCGCGCCGCCTCGCCGATCTGCTCGTTGAAGGTCTCGCCCTTGCGGAATTCCAGGTGGGAGAACTCCATGTGGGGCATGAGGTTGCCGTCCATGAAGAAGGCCGTGCCGAAGCCCGTCCCGAGCGTGATGACGACTTCGTAGCCCTTGCCCTCCACGACGGCCAGGCCCTGGACGTCGGCGTCGTTGGCCACCCGGCAGGGCTTGCCGATGGACTTGGAGAGGGCCGTCGCCAGGTCGAAGTCCGACCAGGCCTGGACCAGCTTGGGGCTGGTCTTGCTGCCGGGGCCGGCCTCGCAGACGAAGTGCGGCGCGCTGAGCACGTGGCCGCCGCGCACCATGCCGGGGAAGCCGCACGAGATGCGGTCCCCCTCTGGCAGCTTGGAGACGAGCGTGGTGAGCGTCTGCACCAGGTCGTCCGACGACATCGGGTACTTGGTGGGCACCCGCACCCGGTCGGCGATCGGGTTCCCGTCCTTGTCGAGCACGTCGGCCTTGAGGCCGGTGCCGCCCACGTCGATGGCGATCGTGAAGGGGTGCTCGTGCGCGGCGCCCGGAGTGTCAGTCACTGGCACGAACTGTAGCCAGCCGGGGCTGGGGTTTTGCCCGGCGGACCGATCCCGTCATCCCCGGAGGACGTCGTGGAGGATGTCGCGGAGCATTTCCTCCAATTCGTCCTTGGGCGTCGAGTCGAAGGAAGCGTCGCCGAGGAAGATGCTCGAGAAGACCACGCCGAAGGCCGCCGCCATGCGCACCCGGTCGCGCGACGGCACCCGCTCGTCGCCCAGGACCCGGCGGAACTGGTTCTGAATGTCCTCGTGTTCGGCGTCGTGGTCCTCGCGGTGCAGCTTCTCCAAGACGGCCTGGTTGCGCTCGTGCATGAGGAAGAGCTTGCGCTGGGCCAGCATCTCGCCGACGATCTGGTCGAGCAGCTCCCCCCACAGCTCCAGTGTGACCGGCCCCTCCCCGATCAGCATCAGCGCCTCCCGACCGAAGTCGTGGATGCGCATGTGCAGCGCCATCAGGATGTCTTCCTTGGATTCGAAGTGGTAGTAGAGGGCCGCCTTGGTGACGCCCAGCTGCTCGGCGATCTCCCGCAGGCTGGTGCCGTCGTAGCCCTGCTCGGTGAAGAGGTCGAGCGCCACATCGAGGATGCGCTGGCGGGTGTCGGACTTGGCGTCAACCAGGGGCGGGAGCGTCTTGCCGGCTGGTTTGGCGGTGGGGAGGGGGTCGGACAGGGGCCCGATGTCGGGCTCCTCGCCGATCACCGACTCGAGCTCGCCGATGGCGTCGTCCTCCGCCTGCTCCGCGGCGGCGCGGGCCTGGTCGTCGGCGGTCTGCGTCACGAGTGCCGGCCCCGAGGTGTCTTGCTCATGTCGTCGGTGAACTCTTCCATTGCGCTCTGCACCTTAGCGGTGAATTCTCCCCATACCTACTTGACGACAGGTAAGTGGTCGGCTTACCATGCCCTTGGACAGCAGTTTACTTAACGACCGGTAAGGATGTCTATGGCTACTGACCTCATGATCCAGGCGGAAGGACTGACCAAGCGCTACGGGGAGACCCAGGCGCTGGCGGGCGTCGACATTGCGGTGCCGGCCGGCACCATCCTCGGCCTGCTCGGGCCGAACGGCGCCGGGAAGACGACCGCCGTGCGGGTGCTGACCACCCTGGCCCGTCCGGACTCCGGGTCGGCGACAGTGGCGGGCATCGACGTGCTCCGACACCCGGCCGAGGTACGCCGCCACATCGGCGTGGCCGCCCAGGATGCGACGTTGGACCAGCTGCTCACCGGACGCCAGAACCTGGTGCTGATCGGTGAGTTGTCGGACCTGGGCCGGGCGGAGTCCCGGGCCCGGGCCAAGGAGCTCCTGGCGCAGTTCGAGCTGACCGACGCCGCCGACCGCGTGGTCAAGGGCTACTCGGGCGGCATGCGCCGGCGGCTGGACCTGGCCGGCTCCCTCATGACCCGCCCGCCGGTGCTGTTCCTGGACGAGCCGACGACGGGTCTCGACCCGACGTCACGCCAGCGGGTCTGGGAGGCCATTCGGGAGCTGCTCGGCGAGGGCGTCACCGTCCTGCTGACCACGCAGTACCTCGAGGAGGCCGACGAGCTGGCCCACGACATCGTGGTCGTCGACCACGGCCGGGTCATCGCCCAGGGCACGCCGCAGGAACTGAAGCAGGCGAGCCGCGGCGCACGTTTGGAAGTGACCTTGGCCGAGCCACATGCGTCGGCTGTCGGCGCCATGGCGCCGCTGGTCGCGGGCCCGGTCGCCGTCAGCGACGACGGGCGGACGCTGAGCGCCGGCGTCGACTCGTCCACGGGTCTGGCGACGGTGGTCGTGCGGGCGCTGGACGACGCGGGGAGTGCTGGTGGACAACATCGAGGTGCGGCAGCCGTCCCTCGACGACGTGTTCTTCTCGCTCACGGGCGACCACATTGAAGAGGAAGGTGCCAGCGAGACCGACGAGTCGGACTCGGGGTCTGGCTCGGGCTCGGGCTCGGGTGGGCCGGCAGCTGCTGGCTCCGCCGGTCCCGTCGGGTCCGGCGAGGGCCGTCACGAACTGGAAGGAGTACGGGCATGACAACGACCACCTTGACGCCGTCGGCGACCAGCTTCGACCGGCCCCACGCGGGCGGGTCGATGTGGGGGTCCCTGTCGGATATCTGGGCCATGACCAGGCGGAACCTGGTGCACATTTCGCGAGAGCCCATGCAGCTCTCGGACGTGACGATTCAGCCGCTGCTGTTCACGGTGCTGTTCGTCTACATCTTCGGGGGCGCCATCCCGATCCCCGGCGGCGGCAGCTACGTCGACTTCCTGCTGGCCGGCATTCTGGCGCTGAACCTGACCACCTCGACCATGGGGACGGCGGTGGGGTTGAGTACCGACCTGCACGAGGGCATGATCGACCGCTTCCGCACGCTGCCCATGTGGCGCTCCGCGGTCCTGGTCGGGCGCTCGGCGGCCGACTTCCTGACCTCCGTGTTGTGCGCCACCATCGTGATCCTCACCGGGCTCGCCGTGGGTTGGCGTCCCGGTTCGAGCGCCATCTCGGTCGTCGGCGGGTTCGCCCTCCTGCTGTTCTTCGCCTACGCCGTCTCGTGGGTGTCCGCCTGCGTCGGCCTGAACTCGAAGAGCCCCGAATCGGCGGCGTCGTTCGGCTTCATCGTGCTCTTCCCGCTGACCTTCGTGTCCAACGCGTTCGTGCCCACCCAGCACATGCCGGGGTGGCTCCAGGCCGTGGCGAACTGGAACCCGGTGAGCGCCGTCGTGGCGGGAGCACGCGATCTGTGGGGCAACCCGAATCCCTCCGCCATGGTGCAGGCCTGGCCGATGCAGCACCCGGTCGAGGCCGCGCTGATCTGGTCGGTGGCGATCCTGGCGGTGGCCTGCCCGCTGGCAGCGCACTTCTTCAAGAAGCGCACGACGGAGTAGCGATCGACGTCGCTGCAGCCTTCGTGCGAACCCCCCGACACGTGTGGTCGGGGGGTTCGCACGTGAGGACAGCGCGTTGATTCCTGCACGGCGCGGCAACGCCCGTTAGGGTGATGCCCTTCAGCAGGAATGGCGGTGAAGCTGGCGCGTGGGGGAACCGGCTCTGAGAGGAGCGCAATGACATATCGCGTCAGCTATTTCGTACTCGGCCTCTTCGGTCTGATGGCGCTCACAGCACTGAGCGTCGCACCAGCGGTGGGCTCTGCGTCGTCGGCAAGCGCTGTCGAGACGCCCCACACCGGGAGCATCACGGCCACGCAGACCTGGAGCGCCTCCCTCCCCGGGGCCAACATCGTCCTGTCGTCCCCCAATGTGGCGAACCTCGACGGGCAACCATCCGTCGTCGTGGGCAGCCGGAACGGTGACGTCTATGCGCTGCATCTCTCGGACGGGTCGACGGTCCCCGGCTGGCCGTTCAACGCAGGCGCTCCCATCGATTCGTCGCCCTCCGTGAGTCCCGACGGGCTCGGCCTGGACACGGTCTACGTCGGGACCGGCAACGTCGTGTCACCGACCTCCGGCGGCTACCAGGCCATCTTCCCCGGCGGCGGCAGCCAGTGGTACGTCCCGGCGACCCAGCCCTCCACCTACCCGACGCCGACCGCAGGCGTGGCGGCCTCGCTCACGGTGGGCGCCTATGCGGGCGGCCTCGGCGTCGAGGGGGGTTCGCTCGGACAGAACACCTATGCGCTCTCGGCGAACACCGGTGCCGTGCAGAGCGGCTTCCCGTGGTTCTCGGCAGACTCGGTCTTCTCGACCGCAGCAGTGGCCGACCTCTACGGCGACGGCAACAACGAGCTCATCAGTGGCGGCGACTCGACCGCGGGTGTCGCCGACTACCAGACCTATGCCAACGGCGGCCACATCCGGATTGTGTCGAGCGCCGGCAACGCGGGAACCGGGATCCCGGCCGGCGGCCTCGTCTGCCAGTACAACACGACGCAGAACATCGACCGATCGTCGCCGGCCGTGGGGCAGTTCCTCGGCGGCGGTGCCGTGGGTATCGTCAGCGGCGACGGCAGTTACTACGCAGGTGCCAGTGACTCGCACAAGGTCTTCGCCATCAACACGGGCTGTGGGCTGGCCTGGAGCCAGACCCTCGACGGTGTCACGGTCTCCTCGCCGGCGCTCGCCAACGTGCAGGGGAACGGCCAGCTCGACGTCGTGGAGGGCACCGATGCGGGCACCATCTACGTGCTCAACGGCACGAACGGTTCGGTGGTGTGGTCAGCGTCGACTGGGGCCATTCTCGGGTCGCCCGTCACCGCCGACCTGACAGGAGACGGCTATCAGGACGTCCTTGTCCCCAGCACGAACGGAATCGAGATCTTCGACGGGAAATCCGGCGCGCTCGTGACCACACTGGGCGCCGGCTTCGTGCAGAACGCCCCGCTGGTGACCGACGATGCGAACGGGAAAATTGGCATCACCGCTGCCGCCGGAAGCGAGGTGACCCACTGGGAGATCGGGGGCACGAGTGCCTCGGGATCGAATGTCAACGAGAACGGCGCCTGGCCTCAGTTCCACCACGATCCCCAACTCACCGGTGACGCCGGGACGCCGGGACCGGACCTCGAGGTGCCGTGCAACGCTCCGGCGGGAGGACCGAACGGCTACCTCCTGAGCGCAACCGACGGCGGCGTCTTCAACTATGGGAACATCCCGTTCTGCGGATCGACGGGCGCCATCCACCTCAACAAGCCGGTCGTGGGAGCGGCGCTGACCAAGGACGGCGGGGGCTACTGGGAGGTCGCCACGGACGGCGGCATGTTCTCGTTCGGCAACGCCGGCTTCTACGGCTCCATGGGAGGCAAGCCGCTCAACAAGCCCATCGTGGGCATGGCGGCGACACCTGGCGGCGGCGGCTACTGGGAGGTGGCCTCGGACGGGGGCATCTTCAGCTTCGGTGACGCCGCTTTCTACGGTTCATCCGGATCACTGCATCTCAACAAACCGATCGTGGGAATGGCGGTGACGCCCGACGGTGGTGGCTACTGGCTCGTTGCCTCCGACGGTGGAATCTTCTCCTACGGTGATGCCACCTTCGCCGGCTCAATGGGCGGTCATCCGCTGAACGATCCCATCGTCGGGATGGCTGCGGACTCCGCCACGGGAGGGTATTGGGAAGTGGCGTCCGACGGCGGCATCTTCGCCTTCAACGCGCCGTTCTACGGCTCGACCGGAAGCATCCGCCTGAACGCACCGATCACCGGCATGGAGACGTCCAACAACGGTGCGGGCTATCGATTCGTGGCCACCGACGGCGGAGTGTTCTCCTACGGGATCGCGCCGTTCTTCGGATCGATGGGCGGCAAGCACCTGAATAAACCAGTCGTCGCAATGGCAGGGACCTGACTCTCGGTCGTCCCCGGGCCCACTGCTGCGCTCTCGAGCGGGTAGCGGGTTGAGCTGTTCGGTAGCGTGGTCGTCCGTGACAGAACCATGGCTGGGAGACGCCTGCTCCCTCGTCGACGCGTTCCGGGCGGGCACCATTTCGCCCACCGAGGCGCTCGAGGGATCGCTGGCCGCCATCGCGGATTCGAAGCTGAACGCGGTGTGCTTCATCGACGAGGAACCGGCTCGGGAGGCAGCTGCGGCGGCTGACGTCCAGTTGCCCTTCGGCGGCGTCCCCATTGGCGTGAAAGAGCTCGATCCGGTCAAGGGTTGGCCGCAGACCGAGGCGTCACTCGTGTTCAAGGACCGCATCGCCGAGTACGACGCCACGACGACGGCTCGCCTGCGTGCCGCCGGCGCCGTGCTCGCTGCGCAGACGACGGCGTCGGAGTTCGGCGGCATCAACTGCACCTACACCCGCCTGCACGGGGCGACCTCGAACCCGTACGACCTCGAGCGCACCCCGGGCGGATCCTCGGGCGGTTCAGCCGCGTCGGTCTCGGGCGGGCTGCTCCCTCTGTGCACGGGCGGTGACGGCGGTGGCTCCATCCGGATCCCGGCCGGCTTCACCGGGTTGTTCGGCCTCAAGGCGACCTTCGGCCGGATCCCGAAGGGTCCGCACACCGAGATCGAACCGCTGACGGCGGTGATGGGGTGCGTTTCTCGCTCGGTGCGCGACACCGCCCGCTGGTTCGATGCCTGCAACGGCGCCGACGAGTACGACCCCTTCTCCCTGCCGCGGGTCGAAGGGTGGGAAGCCGGGCTGGGACAGCAGGACATGCGCGGCAAGCGCGTGGCGGTGTCAGTCGACCTCGGGGCGGCGATCGTGGCGTCGGCCGTGCGGGACAAGGTCGAGGAGGCGGCCGGCCTGCTCATCAAGGACGCCGGCCTCGAGCGGGTCGAGGTGCCGATCGCGCTCCCCCGGGGCGGGCTCGAGTGGGCCCTCGCCGGAACGGCGAGCCTGCTCGTCGGGCTGGGCGACCTCTACCCGGCCTGCGAGTCGGAGCTCACGCCCGAGATCATGCTGGCGGCCAATATCGCCACCAACCACTTCAACCTGGACACGGCCAAGAACATCGAGGCGTTCCGCCGCCAGATCATTGTGCAGATGGCCGAGTTCTTCGAGCAGGTCGACTTCATCGTTTGCGCCACCAACCCGGACGTCGCGTTCGCCGCCCGGGGGCCGATGCCGACGACCATCGACGGCGTGGACCTGGTGTCCGAATACGGGTTCGAAG
This sequence comes from uncultured Acidimicrobiaceae bacterium, assembly GCA_963850185.1. GTDB lineage: Bacteria > Actinomycetota > Acidimicrobiia > Acidimicrobiales > RAAP-2 > Bog-473. Next base: position 418,658 of record CAWKKE010000007.1, on the reverse strand, counting down.
CTGCGGTGGGCAACAACGGCGCGCTGACCATCCCCGCCAACACGACGGGGCACCCCGCGGTCGCCATTCCGATCGGAGTGGTCGACGGCCTCCCGGTGTCGATGCAGATCATCGGGCGGCGACACGCTGAGCAACTGCTCCTCGACCTGGCTCGCGTGGTCGAGCTCGAGCGTCCGTGGCCGCTCGTCGCACCGGGAGCGCCCGTCTGAATCGTCGTCGCGCCGTGCGGCGCACATGATCCGCACAATTCTCCGGTGATTTTCCGGAGCGCCCGGCTGTTTCCGACGAGGTAGTGGCGGGGTGCGCGACGCGGACCGGGCAGCGGGTCCGGCGGCGTCGTAACCGAGCCACATTTGGGGACTGAGCCGCATGGTGACTGGGGGGTCGGCAATGGGTCTGGCCACGAGTTTTGTTATTCCGTTGTGACTTCGTGTGACTTTCGATACCTGAGAAAAACAACCGTTTGCCGTAGCCTGTCCTGAGAAATGGCGGAAGAAATGCTCTTCACCGTCGCTGGGTCCGTCGCGATGCCAGCGCAGATGATCTCGCTCGAAGAGGCGGGTCTGGAGCAACGCGCCGATCTCCAGGAGTGGGTCCTGTCGAACCCTGCCATCCTCGGACCGGCGGTCAAGGTCGTGACCTTCGAGTTCGACGGGGTGCCGACGGCCGGTGGCGCCGCCCGTGACCGCGTCTCGGTGCTCGGGCTCGGCGCCGACGGCCGCTTGGTGGTGGCGGAGCTCAAGAGCAGCCGGGCGGCCGACATCGAGGTCTCGGCGATCAAGTACGCCGCCTCGGTGAGCCGGATGCTGCCCGAGTCGCTAGCCGAGCACTTCGCCCGCTTCCAGTCGCGCCGCCAGACCCCCATCAGCGCGGAGGAGGCGCTGGCCGAGCTGCAGGCGCACGCCCCCGACCTCTCGCCGGAGTCGCTGCGCCGCCCGCGCATCGTCCTGCTGGCCCGGGACTTCTCGGCCGTCGTCAGCGCCAGCGTGGTCTGGCTGAGCGAAATGGGCCTGGACATCGCGCTCGTCCAGATCAGCGCTTTCCGTTCCTACATCTACGGCCAGTCGGGCAGCAGCAACGTGCCGATGATCTCCGTCAGCCAGATCTACCCGGTACGGGAGGTGGAGGAGTTCACCATCAGCCCGGAGCGCCAGCTGGCCAAGGAGACGGCCGAGGCCAAGCGGCGGGTGCAAGATGCCGCGCTGGTGCGGCGCCTCATCTCGACGGAGTCGGTGGCGGACGGCACGATCTTCACCCTCAGTCCGCGCACCGACCTCAACTTCGACATGCGGAGCCAGCTCGAGGAGTGGCTCGACATGGATCCCGCTCGTCGCACCGCGGACTGGCAGAACAACCTCAGTGCCCCGCTCGTGTGGGACGTCGACAAGGCGGCGTACACGCCGGCCGGGCTGGTCCGTCACATCGTCGAGCAGGCGACGGGGGTCACCGCCAACTACGTGGGCACGCAATGGTGGCGCGATCCGACCGGTTGGAACATGGCCGAGCTGGCCGGCCCGCTCGGGGGCGGGAAGGGGGCCATGTACCGCGAGTACTGGTCGCGCTGGCTCGACAAGGTGCGCATCCGCCACCCGCAGTGGACACAGATGACGACGCTGCCGGCGCAGAACTTCATCACCCTTCCGTCCCCGGTGCGCGGCACGCACTACGGCCTGAGCTTCGTCGCCGGCGGACGCCTGCGCTCCGACTTCTACGTCGACCTCGGCACCCCCGAGGCCAGCGCCGCACAGTTCGACGCCCTGCAGATCCAACAGGACCTGGTGGAATCGCTCTACGGCGCGCCACTCTCGTGGGAACGCCTGCCCGAGCGCTCGGCCTACCGCGTCGCCGACTACAGCGAGGGCGACATCACCCAGGTCGAGGAGTACGCCTTCTTCATCGACTGGATGATGGATGCGCAGGCGCGGCTGCGACGGGCCGTCAACGAGGTGCTCGAGACCGGCGAGCCGCCCGACGACGAGGGATTCGACCGGCGCTGACCCCTTTCTTTGGCTGGGGTCAGCGCCGGCGGAGTCCTCACGTCGTCTTCAACTTCCACACCGCCAGCGGCGCGAACACAACGACCAGGCCGGCCGTCCAGAGTAGCGACGGGACGAGGTAGTACGACACGGAGTGCCCCAGCAGCTGCTGCGCCTGGGGACCGCCCGTGAGCAGCCGGACCGTGTTGACCATCTGCGTCATGGGCTGGTTGTTGGCGAAGGCCTGCATCCAGCCCGGCATGGTCGACACCGGCACGTAGGCCGACGAGACGAAGCTGAGCGGGAAGACCAGGAACGAGAGCCCCTGCGCCGCCTGCGGACTCCCCGAGGCGAGGCCCAGGGCGATGAAAAGCCACACGAAGGCGAAGCCGTAGAGGATGGTCAGGCCGAAGGCCGCCACCGCGTCCGCCGTGGTGCCGGTCACGCGGAAGCCGACGGTGAAGCCGGCCACCGTCATGACCACGACGCCCCACGCCACGAGCGCCGTGTCGGCGCCCACCCGTCCCGACACGATGGAGAGCAGCCGAATGGGCAGGCTGCGCAGCCGGTCGAAGAGCCCGCCCTCCTTGTCGTCCGCCACACCACTGGCGGCGCTCATGCCCTGGAAGAGCACGCCGGTCACGACGAAGCCCGGCACCAGGAAGTCCACGTAGGAGAGGCCCCCGGTGTGGCCCACCGCACCGCCGAACACGTAGCGGAAGATGAGCAGGAAGAGCAGCCCCTGCGCCGTGCCCGCGATGAGCAGCGCCGGCGAGCGAATGAACTTCTTGAGGGTGCGCGCCGCCACCTGGCCGGTGGCGACGAGATACGACGCGCCCCGGTTGGTGACCGCGTCCAGCGGTGGGGCCTGGCGCGGGGGGTCGAGGGTGAGGTCCATGGTCATGCTGCGTCCTCCTTCGGAGTTGTCGGATCGGTCGTGGTGTGCCCGGTGAGGGCGAGGAACACTTCGTCGAGAGTGGGGCGGCGCAGCGCAATGTCCTCGACCGGCACCTCGGCGTCGTCGAGCGCGCGGACGACGATGGGCAGGAGCTTCGAGCCGCTCGGCGCGGCCAGCGAGCACCGGCGCGTCGAGGGATCGGTCGACGGCTCGGCCATCCCCAGCGACGCCAGCACTTCGGCCGCCCGCTGCATGGTTGGAACGTCGATGGTGTGCAGCTCGACCATGTCGGCACCCACGCGGGACTTGAGCTCGTTCGGCGTGCCCTGCGCAATGACACGACCGCCGTCGATGATGACGATGCTGGCGGCGAGGTGATCGGCCTCATCGAGATACTGGGTCGTCAACACGATGTCTGTCCCGTGCGCGCTCATGGCGTGCACGGCGTCCCAGACCTCGTTGCGGCTGACGGGGTCGAGGCCGGTCGTGGGCTCGTCGAGCAGGAGCAGGCGTGGCGAGCCGACGAGGCTCGCCCCCAGGTCGAGCCGCCGTCGCATCCCGCCCGAATAGGTCTTGGCCTGGCGATCGGCGGCCTCCACCAGATTCATCTGCTGCAGAATCCGCTTCGCCGATGCGACGGCTTGGGCGCGGCCCTGGCCGTAGAGGCGGGCCACCATGACGAGGTTCTCGCGGCCCGTCATCATCTCCTCGACGGCGGCGGACTGGCCGGCGAGGCCGATCATGCGCCGCACCGCCATCGGCTCACGCACGACATCGCGCCCGTTGACGACGAGCGTGCCGCGGTCGGGTGCGATGAGCGTGGCCACCATACGGATGAAGGTCGTCTTGCCGGCGCCGTTGGGCCCGAGAATGGCCACCGGCTCACCGGCCGGCAACGTGAGGGTCAGTTCGGAGAGGGCCTGGACCTTCCCGAATTTCTTGCTGAGGCCGTCGGCCTCTATGAGCGCGTGCATGCGCGCCTCCTTTCGTGGTTGCTGTCCACGGAGGTGGCCTACGCTCTCAAGTGCTGCCTCGGGCGGAGGTCCCTCGTGGATCGGCTCGTGGTCGTACGGACCCGGGGTCGCGTGGTGCTACACGCGGCCTCGGGTCATCTCATTCCTCGGGGAGGTCGAACGTGAAGTGCACCTCCTCGGGATTGAAGTCCTCGGTCTGGAAGAGGCGCCAGAGCTCGAGGCCCTCGAGTGTGCCGTCCGCCATCTCGTCGACGAGCGCCTTGACGAACGCGAACTCGGCGGTGACCACTCGCTCTTCGTACTCGGACTCGAGCTCGAATATGCGGGGCAGGCCGGCGTCCCTCGCCGCCTGCATGGCGCCGCGCATGGCGACGAGCCGCATGGTCAACGCCTCGGCGCGCCGGCGGAGTGCGGCAAGGGCGTCGTCAGGATCGAGCGCGGGCAGGAAGGAGAGGCCGGCCATGAACGCCGGGTACTCCTTGTTCGGGGTTCCGATGAGCTCGGTCAGCCAGTCCGTCATTTCGAGCGAGCCGTCTTCGGTGATCTCGTAGACGGTCCGCTGAGGGCGCTTCCCCTCGCGGACGGTGCCGGTCGACTTGATGAAGCCCCTCTTCTCCAGCGCTTCGACCACCGCGTAGAGCGAGCCATAATTGAGACGGACGCTCTGCTCCTTGGCCCTCGAGCGGAGTGTCTGCGCCACCTCGTAGGGGTGCATGGGCTTCTCGTACAGGCAGACCAGGACGGCCAGGGCCAGCGGGTTGGAGCGGGACCACCTGGGCATAGTTGGTCAGTATATTTGAGTCAGAGTAATCTGTAAAGAGTGTTCTGGTGATTCAGCGGGCCGGGTCGGCAGCTTGCGGTGCGGCGGGCGTAATCTCCCTGGTCGTGGCCCCGACCATCCTGCACGTGGCACCTCACCCCGATGACGAGGCGGTGGGCTGCCCCGGTGCGCTGTTGCATCTGCGTGATCGGGGCTGGACGGTGGTCAGCGTTGTCGCCAGCCTGGGGTTTTCGGGCCAGTGGGAGCGGCGGCGGGCCGAGGCGGAGGAGGCGGCGGGCCGGGCCGGCTTCGTGCCCGTGTTCCTGGACCCGCCCCTCAACCTCGATCTCGAAGGGGACCTGGCCCGGGCGACCCGGCGGGTGGCCGCCGAGCTCCCGGGCATCGTCTCCGAACACGGCGCCTCCATCGTCGTCTCGCCCTCGCCGCACGACGTCCACCACGCCCACGAGGCCGTCGGCCGGGGCGTGCAGCGCGCCGTGGCCGCCCTTCCGCCGACGGTGCGCTGGTGGATGTGGGGCGTGTGGGGCGACCTGCCGGCGCCCAACGTGTACTACGGCTACGACGCCGCGGTGCTGGAGCGGGCGCTGCACATCCTCGACGCCTACACGGGCGAGCTCGAGCGCAACGACTACCGGCCCTTCCTGTCGGGGCGGGCGGCGGCCAACGCCGTCATGGGGTCCGAGCGTGTCTTCGGCTTCGGCTCCCCCGCCGCCAGCACCCATCCCTACGCCGACCTCGTGACGGAGGTCCGGTTGGTCGACGGCCGGTTCATGGCGTCGGAGCCCCACCATCTGGACCAGGGCCCAGAGCCGACTGCCTCGTACCACGTCGACCTGACGCCTTGGCTCGACGCGCCCACCGTGCACGAGCTCGTCGGCTACATCCGCGAGGTGCGCGGGGAACCGGCGCCGTGACCGCCGTCACCACGCTCACGCCGCGCCGGGTCGAGGACTTCCGGCGCGACGGGTTCGTGGTGGTGCCGGACCTGCTGTCCGCCGAGGAGCTGGCGCGCTTCGGCGCCGCGGTCGACGACGGGGTGGCCCGGCGTAGCCGGCACGACACGCGGGACCTGGCCGAGAAGTCGCGTTACGAGCAGAGCTTCGTGCAGTGCCAGAACCTGTGGGAGGACTGCCCGGAGGTGCGACCGCTGACCTTCCATCCGGTGATCGCCGAGGCGGCGGCGCGGCTGCTCGGGGTCGAGGCGATCCGGATCTGGCACGACCAAGCGCTCTACAAGGAGGCGGGCGGGCGGGAGACGGACCCCCACCAGGACCACCCCTACTGGCCCATCGTCGAGACCGACACGATCACGGCCTGGATCCCGTTCGACGGCTCGACGCTCGAGACCGGTGCGATGGGCTACCTCCCCGGGAGCCACCGGCTCGGCGTGCGCGCCTTCGTCGACATCTTCAGCGGCCACGGCGAGGATCCGCTCACCAGGGCCGAGCTGCAGTCCATCGCGCCGGTGTTCGTCGAGGTCCCGGCCGGGTCGGTCGCCTTCCACCACGGGCTGACGTTCCACTTGGCCGGGCCGAACCGGACCGGTACCGTCCGGCGGGTGCACACCGCGATCTATTTCGCCGACGGGTCGACGAGGGGCGAGGGGGTCTACCCACATCCCGCGGTGGAGCGGGCCGGGATCGCCATGGGTGCGGTCATCGCCAGCGACGTCACACCACTGGCCTGGCCGCTCCCGAACGGGGTGCTCCCGAACGGGGTGCTCCCTGACCCTCCGGCGGAGCCGATGGCCTGATGTCCGCACTCACGGCCGCGCAGCAGTCCTCGTGGACGGAACGGGGCTTCTTCCGCATCGGCGGCTTTGCCCCGGCGGAGACGTGCGCCGCCATGCTGCAGCGGGTAACCGACGTGGTGCGGGACCCGGGCTTGGCCGCCGCGCTCAACGTCAAGGTGCTGCCGGAGAGCAACAAGGCCGGCGTGCCGGTGGCGCAACCCGAAGACGGCGTGTCCAAGATCTTCCACGTGCACCGGGACCCAGTCTTCGCCCGCTTCGCGCATTCGGCGGACGTCGTCGACCGCGTGGGCGAGCTGATCGCGCCCGACGTCGACGTCTTCCTGTCGCAGTTCATCTTCAAGACGTCCGGTGCCTGGGGGCAGCCCTGGCACCAGGATTCCTTCTACTTCCCGTTCGAACCGGCGCGACCCGTCGTCGGCGTGTGGCTCGCGGTCACCGAGGCGACCCTCGTCAACGGCTGCCTTCACGTCCTGCCCGGCTCGCAGGCCGAGCCGGTGCACACCCACGTCCCGGACCTTCGCCCGGGCGCCAACTACGGCTACTTCGAGATCGTCGACCACGACATGGCGGCCGCCGAGCCGGTGCTGATGGACCCGGGCGACCTGCTCGTCTTCGACAGCCACCTGATGCACTGCTCGACGGACAACGAGTCCGATGGCATCCGGGCCGCCATGGTGTACCACTACGCTGCTGCGGGCACGGTCGACCACTCCGAGGAGTACTTCCCGTCGACCAACGACTGGGTGCCGGTGCGCCGCCACGGGCGACCCATCTCGCCAGTGGCGGCGTGACATCGCGTGGGTGGGTGACTCGGTGCCGTTGAAGTTCGATGCCATGGTGCCGGCGCAGCCGTTGCGCCGGGCGGCAGAAATCGGCCGGCAGGCCGCGGCGGCCGGGCTGTCGGGGCTTGTCGTGACAGAGGCCGGACGCACCGCGTACCTCACGTGCGGGGCGATCGCGACGGCGGCCGACATTGACCTGCTGACGGGGATCGCGGTGGCCTTCCCGCGCAGTCCCATGGTGACGGCCGCCACGGCGTGGGAGCTGGCGGAGGCGAGCGGGGGCCGCTTCCGCCTGGGACTGGGGTCACAGGTACGGGCCCATATGGAGCGCCGCTACGGCGCGGCGTTCGACCACCCCGGACCGCGCTTGCGCGAGTACGTCCTCGCCGTGAAGCAGATCTTCGCGTCCTTCGCCACCGGTGCGCCGCTGGCGGTGGAGGGCGACTACTACAACCTGTCGCTGCTGCCGCCCATGTGGGCGCCCGGCCCGATCGACTGCACGGAACCGCCGGTCGACATCGCGGCGGTCAGCCCTTGGATGCTCCGCATGGCGGGCGAGGTGGCGGACGGCGTCCACGTGCACCCGTTGAACACGCCGACCTATCTGCGCGAGACGTTGCTGCCCAACCTCGAGGCCGGTACGGCGCGCTCCGGGCGCACGGTCGAGGACCTCGAGATCATCGTTCCCGCCTTCCTGGTCGTCGGCGACACGGGGAACGAGCGGGCCGTCTGGCGCGAGCGGGCGCGCGTGCAGGTGGCGTTCTACGGGTCGACGCCCAACTACGCGTTCATTTTCGAGCAGCTCGACCGCGAGGACATCACCGACCGGCTGCGCGAGCGCCAGCGCGCCGGCGACGTCAAGGGGATGGCGGCGGAGATCGACGACGACCTGTTGGAAAACTTCGTCACCGAGGGCACGTGGGACGACATCGCCGACACCATCGTGGCCAAGTACGGCGGCATCGCCACCAGGGTCGTCAGCTACTTCGCCGGGGTGGACGTCGTCCAGGATCCTGCGACCTTCGAGCGGTGGGGCGCGCTGGCCCAGCGGGTCAGGAACTCCTCCTAGTTCTCAGGCGCGGCGGCGGAAGAGCCCGCGCCGGGCGGGGTCGGGCTCCTCGGGCTCCTCGGACGAGAGAGCCTCGTCGAGCTCGGCGAACGCGCCGGCCGTCCCGTCGTCGTCGCCGACGGGTTCGGTGGGAGACACGACCGGCGTCGGAGACAAGGGCGGCCCGGCGTCGGTGGTAGAGCGCTCGAAGAGCACGGAGAGCCGGCTCTCGACGGCATCGATGTCGGTGGTGGCGGCAACCAGTGCCCGGTGCAGCTGCGGACCGTGCCCGGGGACGCGGGACGCGGCGCGGCGTGGGGTCGGTCGCACCCGGTCGGTCCAGGCCGACCCGCTCCAGAAGCGCTCGTGATCCCCCTGTTCGGGGTCTCGCTGCCACCCCGCGGCGTTGGGCATGGCGCCCCTCCCTCCACTCGAACTCCCATGTGCAGCACGCATTTCCGGTGGGTGCCGCCGCGGGAGGGGCCCTCGAGGAGAGCTCCGGCTCAATGCGGAGCAGCCGCCAAGGGCAGAATAGGATGCCGTTTTTCCTCCCGGGTTTCAGGGGGACCAACAGAACGACAAACATCGGCTCAGGGAAGGACTGCAGTGGCGATCCAATTGAAGGCAGGAATGAGGCTGCGCAGCGCGACGGACGCCTGCGAAGTCGTCGTGGTGAAGGCACCCGCGGATCCGGTCGATCTGCGCTGCGGAGGCCACCCCTTCCTGGCCGCCGATGCCGCGCCCGCGTCCGAAAGCGTCGTGGCCGGCTTCGACGGCGGCACACAGCTCGGCAAGCGCTACAGCGACGACGAGCTCGGCCTGGAACTCCTCTGCACCAAGGCGGGCGAGGGATCCATATCGGTCGGCGAGACCGTGCTTGCCGTCAAGGGCGCCAAGCCGCTGCCTGCCTCGGACTGAGCGTCTCGGCGCAGGAAGAAGAGGGGACCCGCCGTGAACATCGCCATGCTGCTCGAAATGGCGGCCGAGGGTGACCCCGAGCGCATCGTCCTCGGTTCCCACGAGGGCGGCATCAGCGCCGCCGACCTCCTCGAGCGCGCCCGCCGCGCCGCCATCTACTTCGAGAAGAGCGGTGCCGAGGTCGTCGGCTACTTCGGGCTGAACACCGACACGCTGCCGGTGGCGCTCTTCGGCGCCGCGCTGGCGGGCGTGCCGTTCGCGCCCCTGAACTACCGCGCCCCCGACGAGCAGCTCCGTGGCATCGTCGTCCGCGTCGAGGGCGGCGTGATGATCGCCGACGACGACGAGGTGGCGCGCCTGGCCGACATCGGCGCCACCAATGTCATCACCAAGGCCACGTTCGAAGCCGCCATCGCCGAGCCTGTCACCGGCGAGCACCCCTTCGTCGACCCCGAGGAAGTCGCCGTGCTGCTCTTCACGAGCGGCACCACGTCGGAGCCCAAGGCGGCCATTTTGCGCCACCGCCACCTCGTCTCCTACATCATCTCCAGCGTCGAGTTCCTGGGCTGCGAACCGGCCGAGGCGCAACTGATCTGCGTCCCCTCGTACCACATCGCCGGCATCGCAGCCGTGTTGAGCTCGCTCTACGCGGGACGTCGCATCATGTACCTGCCGGCCTTCGAGGCCGCCTCGTGGGTGCACCTGGCGGCGGCCGAGCACATCACGCACGCCATGGTGGTGCCGACCATGCTCGGGCGGATTCTCGCGCGCGCTCGAGGAGAGCGGCACCGAGCTGCCGGCCCTGCGCCACCTCTCCTACGGCGGTGGGCGCATGCCGCTCGAGCTCGTCGAGCGCACCCTGACCGACATGCCCCACATCGACCTCGTGAACGCGTACGGGCTCACCGAGACGAGCTCGACGATCGCCATGCTGACCCCCGACGAGCACCGCGAGGCCTTCGCCAGCGGCGACCCGGCCATCCGGGCGCGGCTGGGCTCGGTCGGGCGACCCCTCCCGTCCCTCGAGGTGGAGGTGCGCGACATCGACGAGGCGGCCCTCCCACCGGGCGAGAAGGGTGAGATCTGGGTGCGCGGCGAGCAGGTGGCCGGCGAGTACGTGGGGCAGACCACGCTGACCGAGGACGGTTGGTTCCGCACCCGCGATGCCGGCTGGTTCGACGTGCACGGCTTCTTGTACGTCGACGGGCGACTCGACGACGTCATTGTGCGGGGGGCGGAGAACATCTCACCGGGCGAGATCGAGGAAGTGCTCATGGCGCACGCCGCGGTCGCCGAGGCCGCGGTCATCGGCATTCCCGACGCCGAGTGGGGCGAGGCCGTGGCGGCCGTGGTCGTGCTGCACGTGGGCGGCGAGGCCTCGGAGACCGAGCTGCAGGTCTGGGTCAGGGAGCGCTTGCGCTCCACCAAAATGCCGGGCGTGGTCGCCTTCCGGGAGGAGCTGCCCTACTCGCCGACGGGGAAGCTCCTGCGCCGGGTGTTGCGGGACGAGCTGTCCGGACCCGCTCAGTCCATCGACGGAAACGCATCCTCGTAGTCGTTCTCGAGCAGGGGGATGACGCCCGTGCGTCCTCCGGTGGGCGCCAGTGCCGTCTCACCCGTCGTGTCGTGCAGGACCACCCGATCGCGTCCCTCGTGCTTCGCCTGCAGCAGGGCGTCGTCGGCCCGGCGCAGAATCGTGGCCAACTCCTCGCCCGGTTCGCACTCGGTCACCCCGAAGCTCACGGTGAACTTGGGGAGGCCCCCGACGGTGATGGCAGCATCGAGTTGTGTGCGCACCGTGTTGAGCGCCCGCGCCGCGTCGACCGCTGAACAGTCCGGGAAGGCGATGGCGAACTCCTCGCCGCCGTAGCGCGAGGCGACGTCGCTGGTACGCAGCGAATCACGCAGCACGCGACTGAAGAGGCGCAGCGCGCGGTCCCCGGTCTCGTGCCCGTACGTGTCGTTGAGGACCTTGAAGTGGTCGAGGTCGGCCATGGCCATGGCGACCGGGTAGAGGTGGGCCGGAATGGCGTCGACGCGCTGGGAGAAGGATCGCCGGTTGAGCAGTCCGGTGAGCGTGTCGGTCGAGGCCTGCAACTGTGTCTCGGCCATGACCCTGAGCAAGCCGATGCGCGCACCGGCAAGCTTGGCCAGCGTGGCCAGGTCGTCGACGCGATCGTCTTCGACCTTCTCTCCCGCCTCGCCGGTGGCGTGGATCACGCCCACCGTGCGACCCATGATGGACACGGGCACGCAGAGCGCCGAGAGGCGGCCCTCGGGACGGTTGCGCAACTTGGGGCAGGCGTCGAGGTGGTCGCTGTCGGCGAAGACCTGGATCTGGGCGCGGCGTGCGGCCGGACAGCGGTCGGGCGAGTCGACGCCGCAACTCGGCGGCTTGCCCTCGGGACCGACGGCGGCCATGCGGTGCAGGTGGGCGTGGCTGTTGTCGGCCAGGAGCAGCTCGGCCGGAGCCTCGGGCAGCACGGTCGAGAAGGACCGCTCGATCACCTCGATGACCTCGGGCTCGCCCTCGGCCATGTCGAGTGCGTTGGCCAGACGACTCTCGAAGCGCTGTCGTTGGACCTGGGCATCGCGGATCTCGGCCTGGCGGTCGGCGTCGGACATGGCCTCGCTCAACTCCGTGTTCAGCCGCTCGGCGTCGGCCACTGCGCTGCTCAATTCCGCGTTGAGATCGCGGACCTTCTCATCGGTGCGCCGCTGGTTGCGTTCGCCCATGGCCACCAGCACGAAGGCCAGCGGCAACATGATGCCCATGAGGATGCCGACCGCCACGAGGTCGGCGTAGATGCCCGAGGCCAGCGCCTGGCCGGCCATCATGCAGGGGACGAAGATCAGGGCAAAGGCACCGAGAGCGATGATGGGGCTGATCAAGCGGAAGCGGGCTGACCGCGCTACCTCTCCGGACCACTCGTCCTCGGTGACCATGTGGTTCTCCCTCCTCGCCGCTGAGCGGCGGGCGCCTGCCAGAGTTGTCAGGCACGCATGAGCCGACCGGGACATGGCAGCGCCACCCGTGGAACGACTCCATGGGGGTTTCGTCGCACGGGGAGACGGCCTTGAGGGCCACATGGAAGTGGGATTGCCGAGGCCCAGCGGGGCTCCACGAATTGGGCGGACGTTGGGCTGCCGCTGGGCGGCCGTGGAGGGCAACAACCCCGGGCCTGACTCCCGAGCACCTGGGCTCGCACCGGCGACATGCTCGTGCGCGGCGGTCCCTATTTGAGTATCCTTAATCTGTGATCCACTCCCGGGGGGAGCAGCACGAGGGTCGTCCTGTGCCGGCCCGGCGGACGGGGTTGGGTCGTGAGCCTCGTCCGGTGCCGTCACGGTGAACACGTACGTCGAGTTCCTGCTCCTCGGGCTGGGCAACGGTGGCGTCTTCGCCGCCCTGGCGATGGCCCTCGTCGTCACCTACCGCTCGTCGGGGGTGCTCAACTTCGCCACCGGCGCCCAGGCCCTCTACGCGGCGTACACGTACTCGTTGCTGCGCAACGGGCAGCTACTCATCCCCATTCCGGGCCTCGGGCCGACCGTCAGTGTCGGGTCGAACCTGGGCTTCTGGCCGGCGCTGCTCATCACGCTGGGCATTCAGGCGGTGATGGGCGCAGTGGTCTATCTGCTCGTCTTCCGTCCCCTGCGCAACCACCGGCCCGTCGCCAAGGCCGTCGCCTCCATCGGCCTCATGGGCCTGCTCACCGCCGTCGTCACCTACCAGGTCGGGACGCAGGTCGTGCTCGTCAACCCGATCTTCCCGCAGAACCACGTCGGCTTCCTCGGCGTCAGCATCTCGACGGACCGCTTGTGGCTGGCCGGGACCATCATCGCCCTCGGCATTGTGCTGACGGTGATCTTCCGTTTCACCCGCTTCGGCCTGGCCACCCGGGCGTCCGCCGAAACCGAGGTGGGTGCGCTGGTCAGTGGCCTCTCCCCCGACCGCATCGCCCTGGTCAACTGGGTCATCAGCTTCGTCGTCTCCGGCCTCGCCGGCGTCCTCATCGCCCCGCTCGTCCCCCTGCAGCCGGGGACCTACACGCTGTTCATTGTGCCTGCGCTGGCCGCCGCCGTGGTCGGGCGCTTCCACTCGCTCGGCTGGGCCATCGGCGCCGGGCTGGCCATCGGCGCGCTCGAATCGCTCTCGGTGTACATCAACGGCGTCCACCCCGACTTCCCGGCCGGCGCCGGCGAGCTGATCCCCCTCATCCTGGTGCTCGTCGTGCTGGCCGTGCGCGGCCAGACGATGCCGAGCCGCGGCACGCTGACGCAGGTGACGCTCGGGCACGCCCCGCGCCCGCACTGGCGCATCGCCACGGCCATCGTCGGCACGGCGATCGGCATCGGCGCCATCTACCTCTTCACCGGCAACGACCGCGCCGCTCTCTACTCGAGCTTCATCACGGGCGTGATCTCGCTCTCGCTCGTCGTGGTCACGGGATACACGGGTCAGATCTCCCTGGCGCAGCTCACACTCGCCGGCGTCTCGGCCTACATCCTGAGCACGTTCGCCACCTCGTGGGGCATCCCGTTTCCGATTGCGCCGATCCTTTCCGCGCTCGTCGCCGCGGCCGCCGGCGTCGTGATCGGCATCCCAGCCCTGCGCGTGCGCGGGCTCATGCTCGGCGTCGTCACGTTGACGTTCGCGGCCGGCGTCGAAGCCATTTGGTTCAACAACAACTCCATCGACGGCGGTGCATCCGGGCTGAACATTCCCACGCCGCGCCTGTTCGGCATGAACCTGGGGATCGGGTCGGGCAAGGACTTCCCGCGGCCCGCCTTCGGCATTCTGTGTCTCGTCGTGCTGGTCCTCGTCGCGCTGGGGGTGAGCTGGCTGCGCACCAGCCGCCTGGGCACGGCCATGCTGGCGGTGCGCTCGGACGAGCGCTCGGCGGCGGCCGCGGGCATCAACGTCGTACGGGTCAAGCTGATCGGCTTTGCGATCGCGGCGTTCATCGCCGGGCTCGGCGGGTCGTTGCTGGCATACCAGTTGGGAAACGTCACGTTCCAGGACTTCGATGCCTTCTTGGGGCTGGTCGCCTTCTCCATCGTCGTGGTGGCGGGCATCACGTCGGTGAGCGGCGGCATCCTCGCCGGCCTGATCTCCTCGGGCGGCCTCCTGGTGGCGCTGATCTCCTCGGGGGTGGGCAGCGGTGGCGTCGACAATTGGTACGGCGTGGTCGCGGGCATCGGCGTGATCCTGACCGTGATCTTCAACCCGGAGGGAGTGGTCGGCCCGACGCATCTGTTCTTGGAACAGCAGCGCACGAAGGGGGCGATGGCCCGGCCACAGGGCGCGCTGGTGGCGGCGGCGGGGGCGACGCCGCGTCCGGCGAGCACGTCGGCGCCGTTGGCGGCCCCGGCCCTCGCGACGAACGGACACAGTGCGGGCGCAGCGACCCTGGCCGCGACGACCACGAGCCCGAGCACCGGGCCGTTGCTCGAGGTGCGGAACCTCACGGTTCGCTACGGCGGCGTCACCGCTGTCGACGACGTGAGCATCTCGGTGGACGAGGGCCAGATCGTCGGCCTGATCGGCCCGAACGGCGCCGGCAAGACGACGACGATCGATGCGCTGTGCGGGTTCCACGGCTGCGAGGGCACCGTGCTCCTGGACGGACAGGACCTCGGGGGACGCTCCCCGCACGTCCGCGCCGACCTGGGCCTGGCCCGCACCTTCCAGCTGGCCGGCGTGGCCGACGACCTCACGGTGGAAGAGAACGTGCTGGTTGGTCAGCAGCGGACGAGCGCCGGCGACGCCGGCCAACTGAGCCGGATCCTCCATGACCTCGGGCTGTGGGATATCCGCGAGCTGCAGGTCTCCGTGCTGTCCCAGGGCCAGCGCCAACTCGTGTCGGTGGCCCGGGCCCTGGCCGGATCGCCCCGGCTGTTGCTGCTCGACGAGCCGGCCGCGGGACTCGACAGCACCGAAAGCCTGTGGCTGGCCGAGCGCCTGCGGGCGGTGCGCGACGGCGGGGTCACGATTCTGCTGGTCGACCACGACATGAGCCTGGTGTTGAACCTGTGCGACACCATTGACGTGCTCGACTTCGGCGCCCTGATCGCGCACGGCACCCCGGACGCCATCCGCCACGACGAGACGGTGTCGACGGCCTACCTCGGCGCGACGCACCACCGGCAGGCGGTGTCGTGAACGGCGCGGCGCTCAACGGCGAGGCGGCGGCAGGCGACGGTCGGAGCAGTGGGAGGTCAGATGACGGCGCGCCGGTGCTCGAGGTGCAGGGTCTCGGCGTCGGCTACGGCAAGCTCACCGTCGCCCGCGACATCACGTTCAGCCTGCCCCCTCGCACAGTGCTGACGATCCTGGGCCCCAACGGTGCGGGCAAGACGACGCTGCTCATGACGCTGGCCGGATTCCTGCCTCCGCGCGCCGGGCGCATCCGCCTGAACGGCCACGCCGTGCGGGGCTCCTCGCCCCGGCGCATGAACCGGGCCGGGCTCGTCCTCGTCCCCGACTTCCGCGCCCTGTTCACCGAACTGACGCCCATCCAGAACTTGAAGCTGGCCGCCCGGGGCGCCGACCTCGACCCGGTCCTCGAGCTCTTTCCCGCGCTCCAGCGCCGCGAGAGGCTGCGCGTCGGCGACCTCTCCGGCGGGGAGCAGCAGATGCTGGCCATCGCCCGGGCGCTCGTGCAGTCGCCCAAGCTGCTCCTCATCGACGAGATGTCCATGGGCCTGGCGCCGGTGGCGGTCGAGTCGCTCATGCCCGTGATCCGGCGGGTGGCCGACGAGCACGGTGCCTCCGTGATCATGGTGGAGCAGCACGTCCAGCTGGCACTCGATGTAGCCGACGAGGCCGTGGTGTTGGTGCACGGCAGCGTGGTGCTCGCGGGCCCGGCCGAGCAGTACCGCAACGACGCCAGCGCCATCGCATCCGCCTACATGAGCGGGTCGGTCTCGTCGAGCTAGCCGTCGCTCGGCGGACGCGCCGTTGCCGTCAGTCGCGTCAGTGGTGTGGGCCGACGCCGGCCACGTTCTGTGCCGTCGAAGACACCTGGGTGAGCTGCAGGCCGACCTTGACCGGCAGCGTCGAGAGCCCGGTGCCGGAACCGGTGCCGAGCTGGCCGCTCCGGTTGTCGCCCCAGGCCCAGAGGCGTCCGGACTGATCGACGGCGTAGGTCGCGTAGCCGCCCGAACTCACGCTGGTGAAGACGACGTCCTGGGGGACGTGCACCTGCACCGGGACGGCGGAGTCGGCCCGGCTGCCGATGCCCAGCTGGCCGCGGTCGTTGTTGCCCCATGTCCAGACGGCACGGTTGCGCAGAATGGCGATCGTCTGCCCGTTCTTGGGCCCGCTGCCTCCTTGGAATACCTGGGTGACGTGGTCGGGCAATGCGACCTTCACCGGCACCGCACTGTCGATCGTCGAGCTGTTGCCCAGTTGCCCGGCCGCGTTGTAGCCCCAGTTGTAGTAGTCGCCGTTACTCAGCAGGGCACCCGAGCCTTCCCACGACGACGTGAGGGCCGTCACCGGCACCCCGTCCGGCAATCCGATGACGGGCGTCGGGGTGCTGACGGAGGCGGTCGAGGCGTTCCCCAGCTCGCCGGCGTCGCCGTTCCCGCAGGCGTAGACGACGCCGTGCGCGTCGACGAGCGCATGTGTCCGGGCGCCGGCGACCAGCGTCACGTCGAAGAGGGGAAGCTGCTGGGGCTGCTTCTCGACGAGGTCGCCGGAGAGGCACAGGTCGTCCGCCGCGTTGAGGCCCCAGGCCCAGGCGTGGCCGGTCGAGTCGATGGCGAGCGCGCCGTCGAAGGGCATGGGGTTGGCCAGCGAGGTGATGGTGACACCGGGCGGGAAGTCGACCTTGAAGGCCTTCGTCTCGTAGGGCGTCACCCGGCCGTCACCGAGCTCGCCGTCGCTGTTCACCCCCCAGCCGTACACGGCTCCGGTCGAGGTGCGGGCGTAGCCGTCGGAGTTCGAGGTGGCGATCTGCGCGACGTGGCCCGGGATGCCGGCGATCGCCGTCGGCGTGTCGAGCTGGAGTTGGGAGATGGCGCCTTTGTTGCCGACGACGCCCCAGCGGTACACGGCGGTGCCCGATGCCGTCTTGCCGTGTGGTGCGCTTGTCCCGCTGGTGCCGCAGGCACCGAGCACCACGGCGGCGATCGACACCGCGGCGACGCGGAGGGCGAGGACCCAGCGACGACGCCGTGCCGGCGCCCGCGATGTGGGGGTGGGAGCTCCTGGGGCGGGTCGGTCGGGCACGGGTCTCACTACGTACTGCATTCCCACCTTCTAGCGAAGGGTTGTGAGCAGAATGTCAGGCGCCCGTGAGGCACTCCTGATGCGCCGCCGGGGCGGCCCTCCCGGAGAGAGGCATCGCCCCCGCAGCGTGGGCCGGAGGGCCGGCGGTCCGGCCCACCGGATCTTCGTCCGTTAGAACAGCGGCGTCGGGTTGAAGACCTTGATCGAGACGACCTTGCCGCCCTTGCCGCTCTGGACCACCCCGATGCCGGCGCTCGCCGAGCACACCGACTTCAGCAGCGGGATGGCCGTTCCGTTGCAGGTGAAGGTCAGGCCGCCCGAGAGGGGGATGGTCACGTTCGTCGCCGCTGCCGTGGCCGCCTTGACCCCGGCGGCCGTGACGGGCTGTGTGGAGCCCTTCATGATGGAACCGAGTGCGAGCACCGGGGTCACGCCATCGGCCTGGTTGCTGCTGACATTCGGATTCGGGCTCACCTTCGGTGCGAACTTCTTCATCATGAAGGCGTACTGCGCGAGGTCGGCCTTGGACGAGGCCGTCGCGGTCGTGATGTAGGAGCCGGTGAGCGTCTTGTCGAGAGTCGGCGAGTTGAGGATGCTCGAGTCCTGGCAGGTCGACAGCACGTACTTGGGCAGCTTGAGCCCGAGCGTGTTGTAGGCCCGCAGGAACGACGTGCACAGCGTCACGTCGCCGACCATGCCCACCGCGTCCGCGCCGCCCGAGACGGCCGACTGCATCTGGGGGCTGATGTCGGCGGTGCCCTCGTTGACGGGAACGACCGCAAAGCCGACGCCCGCCGCCTTGTAGACCATGGCGCCGAACACCTGCGCGCCCTGAATGGCCGCCGGCACGTTCTCGACCAGGAAGGCGACCTTCTTGAGGCCGTGGGCCTTGGCGCTCAGCGCCATGGCGCCCAGGTAGGCGGGGAAGCCGCCTTCGAGGTCGTAGGCACCCGGCGTGGTGAGCTCGGCCGTGGAGCCACCGCTGACCACGATGTAGGGGATGCCGGCCCCGACGATGGTCGGGACCTCGGTGGCGCCCTGCCCGGTGAACGGCTCGACGACGGCGACGACGCCGTGCTGCACCATGTCGTTGGCACAGGTCTGGCCACCGGCCGGCGTGGACTGGTTCTCACAAACGTAGAGCGACACCTTGTGGCCGGCCAGGCCGCCCTCGTAGGCGTTGAGGTAGGACACGGCGGCCTTGGCGCCCTGTTCCACCAACGCCGCGGTGCCGATGGAGCTGCCACCACCGCCGTCGGTGATCATGCCGACGGTCACGGTTGATTGCGTGGCGGCGTCGGGCGTCTCGGCCGACGAAGCTGCCCCGCCTGCCCCGACCACGGTGGCCGACAAGGTCGCAGTGGTGATGGCGGCCACCCCCAGCATGCTGAGGCCGACGGCCCGTGCCTTCGTCTTGGCCGCTGCCCTCGTCCCGCCCCGCCGCTCGCCAGACCGCCTGATCGCACCTGCTGTGAGCACTGTTCCTCCTTGGGTCAGGGGGCGACAGATGTGCTCGTGAAGCCGCAGCTAGCCCCCCGGAAGCTGTGACAAAAGAGGATACCGTTTATCGGTTCCGACCGTCAACATACTGCAACATTCTTCGCAAATTCGGGCAGGACCGATTCACTTTTTGCGCCCTGACACGTCAGTGGCGGCGATTGCCCGCACCCTCCCCACCTTGGTGAGCGCATCCGTGACGGCTAGGCGCGCCCGCCCGGCGCGGCCCATCTGCTGCCCTCGCATGGAGCCCGCCACGTGCTGGACTCGTGCGCAGAACGGGACACTATTTGCCTCTCGAGCCGTGCCAGGATGGTGCCCCTTCATCGTCTCTCCGGTGGCGCCGAGGTCACGCCTTCGGTCCTTCTGCGATCATCGCTGCCATGACACTGACAGCGCGCGGCAGCACGACACCGCTCCGACGGACCGGAGCCTGACCCCGTGGGGAGCATGGACGGGAAGGTGGCGGTGGTCTCGGGCGCATCGAGCGGATCGGGGGTTGGCATCACGCGGCGCTTCGTCCAGGAGGGCGCCTCCGTGGTGATGCTGGCCCGGGCCAGACAGCGCCTCGAGGAGGTCGCCGGGGAGTTCGGTGCGTCGGCCGTCCCGATCGCCACCGACATCGGCGACCCCGACAGCGTGCGGGCTGCCTTCGACCAGGTCGCTGAGCGCTTCGGGAAGCTCAACGTGTTGGTGAACCACGCCGCCGTCTACCGGCCCTGCGCGGTCGAGCTCCTCGATGACGACGACATCACCCGCCAAATGGCGACCAACTTCTTCGGGCCCGTCTACGCGTCGCGGGCTGCCGTGCCTCTGCTCAGGGCGGCCGGGGGTGGCGACATCGTCAACACCTCGAGCGAGTCAACGCTGCACCCGTTCCCCATGCTCTCGATGTACGTGGCCTCGAAGGCCGCGCTCGAGGCCTTCGGCAAGGTACTGGCCCAGGAGGTGCGCGACGACGACATCCGCGTGACGACGGTCGTGCAAGGCACCGCAGCGGGTGCCGGCGGCGGCGCCACGGACTACGCGTGGGATCCCGCCCACACCGCGGCCGCCCACGCGCTCTGGACCGAGCGGGGACTGTTGTCCGAGGTGCTGGGGCGCTACAACGGGCAGAGCGTCGACGACATCGGCGACGTCCACGTCTTCATTGTGACCCGGCCCCGCGAGCAGCGGCTCGACACGGTCCACGTGCGCAGCTTCTGACCTCAGCGCCCGGCGCTCAGCGCGTCGGCGTCGGCCAGCGCCCGGGCCAGGTTGCGCTGCGCCCGGAAATGGGCGTCGAGCCCCGAGTGCGCGGTCAACAGGTCGCGCTTGGTGCCGGTGTGGAACAGGTGGCCGCCCGTCCGGCTCGACATACAGGCCCCGAGGGCGAAGAAGACCCGATAGAAGATCACGGCGCGCCCGTCGGTCGCTCCGGGCGATCCGCCGGCGGCACAATAGGCGGCGGCGAAGTCCGACCAGCCCATCAACGCCGTGGCGGCGGGCCAGGCCGCTGCCAACTCACGCGCCGGTGGGCCGATGGTGGCCGCCTCCCAGTCCACCAGCGCGGTGACGCGGTCTCTCTCGACGAGGGTGTTGTGCAGTCCGACGTCGCCCTGGAGGAGACACAGCGGGCCGGATGGAAGGACGTCGGCGATGTGGTCGAGCAGCCACTGGCGCGCCAGCGGGACGGCGGCGATGGGCGGGCCCGTCAGGTCGCCGATGCGGGCGGCCATGCCGTTGATGGCGGCCTTGAGCGACGCCTCGCTGACCGACGCCTGCACGTCGAGGGCGGTCCCGGCCAACGTGTCGAGTGGGACCGCGTGCAGGTGGGCCAGCGCGGCGGCCAGCTGGCTCCCGATGGCCCGTCGGTACTCGTGCGGCGGCGCGGCCAGGTCCGGGAAGTACTCGCCGGCCTTGTCACCCCTTACCCGTGCCATGACCAGCAGGGTTCCGCGGCTGTTGTCGCCCGACAAGTTCTGCGTGTCGTCGGCGAAGTACGGCTGCGCCACCGGGACGCCGCCGTGGGCGTGCACCGCCCGCAGAATGGCGTACTCGTCGGCCGCCCGTGTCTCGAGGAGCCCCACCGGTCGGTCCTTGCGGACGATCACCTCGGCCGGCAGCTCGGTCGTGCCGGCCAGCGACACCAGCAGCGTCTCCTTCGACCGGCCCCCGGGTACGGCCTCCAGGTGTGTCACCCGCACATCGGGCGACTCCGGGAAGCGCCGGCGCAAGTACGCCGTGAGCTCCTCCCCCGTCACCGAGCACTCGGTGGGCGATGCCGACGCGTCATGCGTGTGCTCCTCCCCCAACCCGACCTGGCGCAACTCATCGACGCGCTCGAGGAAGCGCCGCTCGACGTCGACGAGCTGACGGCACTGCAGCTGTTCGGCAACATCGTCGCTGGCCGCCTTCTCCGCGACGACGTCGGCGGCCCGGCGACGCAGTTCGACGAACTGCTCGGACGACACGACCCCGCTCCCGGTTGCCGGGTCGTGGAGCAGCGTCGCGAACTGGGCGCCGAACTCCTCACTGAGCGCCGGCGCCCACTCCTCTTCGACGATGAACTCGGCCAAAATCCGGTCCACCAGCCCCGCCGCGTCCTTCGCCGTGGCGCTGGTGAGTTCCGGCGCGAAGACGGTGGCGATGGTGTCGCGGAGCTGGCGGTAGTACAGCGCCCGGTCCTCAGCGGGTTGTCTCACGGCGGCGTCACGAAGGCCGCAGAAGGCCGTTGGTCATCGCCTCGCCGAGCACGAAGCCGGGCGGCGCCTGGCCGTTGCGGGCGTTGAGCGTCGTCTCGAGGAAGCCCCAGCCGCCCGGCACGCCGTCGACCGTGACGTCGCCCACCGACTCCCAGCCGTAGCGTTGCGCCGTCACGCCGATCATGCCGCCGATGGTGGCGATTCGGACGACCGTGGTGCCGCCGTCCTCGAGCGTGTAGTGGACCTCGGCCGAAGGGCACGACACCGAGTCGTCGTCGACGTGCACGAGCATGGCGGCGTCCGCAACGGGCAGCTTCTGGCCGCCCCGACTGAGGGCACCGATGCGGAAGAAGCTCCCGTTGGCCCCGACCATGGACGCAAAGCGGAACTGCAGGGCGTCGTCGCCGGCGCCGTGCGAGCCGCCAAGGCTGCGGCTCGAGACGAAGCTGTCCCAGCGCCGCACGCCCCAGGAGTGGTCGCGCCACGCCGGGGCGTCGACCACCTCCGACCGACGACCGTCAAGCTCGACGGTCCCGCTGACACGGCAGGCCACGTGGAAGTTGTTGGAGAAGATGGTGCCCGTGGCGCCTGTCGCGCCCGAGAAGGTCTGGGCGTTGGCGTAGGACCGGTCGCCCTCGTCGCTGATCACCAAATCGGCGCGACACCCGTCACTCTCCGCGTCCAGCACGAAGCGCAAAGCCTCGCCGTCATGGACGATGCGCTGCGGGCCGCCGCGCAGTCCCCACAGGCCGTCCGCCGGGTCCAGCACCACCTGTTCGAGCCCTTCGCCGTTGCCGCGAAAGCGGGTCCCGTCCTGGTGGTAGAGGCCGCACCAGAGGTTGGCCGTGCCCCGATTGGGCTCGTTGCCGATGCGGTGGTTGCCGCCCAGGCCGCTGCGCGGATCGCGCCAGGCCAGGTAGGCACTCTCCTGCCAGTCGGGGTCGCCGCCGGCCGGATGCAGCCCTTCGTCGGCGATGGTCGGGTCGCTGGGCACCGAGGCTCAGAATACGGAGAGCGAACGGGCGCCCGCGGCGACCGTCACGTCGCCCAGGGCGGTCACTTGTCCGAGACCTTCTCCGTCCCCTCGGACGCCGGGATGTCGGGGTTGCAGATGTAGCGGACGTTGGCGATCGTCATGTCGCAGGCGGCGAAGCTGGCCGAGACGGCGATGTCGGGCACCAGGCGCTCGTCGCCCCACGCCGTGGGGTCGAACGAGGCGAGCGAGGGCCGGCCGCGGTCGGCCCGGCGGAACTCGTACTCACAGTCCACCTGGACAATCCGCGGCACCCACACGCCGTCGCGCTCCACCCGGGCAAGATGCATCCCGGGCGGGTACTGCACGTCGTGCCCCGTCACCGGCACCGGGTCGATCAACGACATGTCCAAGATGGCCTGCCCGGAGTCCGAGACGACGCAGTCCACCCGGTCGTGGAAGCGCCGCAGCGCGACATCGCCGGGCGTCACCCGGAAGCCCCACGAGCGGGCCAACAACGTTGACAGCGTCGGGTTGTCGCAGCGGGCCGAGACGAGATACGCGCGGGGCCGTACCCCCGACCGGGCCGTCAGCCGCACCTGGGCCAGGGCGAAGGGTCCGAACAGCGACTCCTTGGCCCGGTAGACGAGGAAGGACACCACCGGCGGGATGGTCGGGTTCAGCGCAGGGGGCACGAGGGACTCCCGGTCGGCGACGCGTACCTCGTAGAGGACCTGCAGGATGTCGACGTCGTCGACCCGCAACTCGGCGTCGTCGTCGAGCACCACCTCGGGCGAGCCGGCGAGCAACGGACGGATGTCCAGCGAACCGGCGAGCGGCATCAGGCCACCCCCGCCGCGGCGGGGACGCCGACGGGAACCGACACCGGGCGCCGCGACGAGCCGTCCCTGGTCTTGAAGCGCGGCATGACCTCCTCGGCGAACAGCCGCATGGAGTCGAGCACGTACTGCTGGGGCACCACCTCCATGAACTGGTGGATGAAGTTGATGCCGTCGAACCCGACGTTCTCCCACGCCACGATGGCGTCGGTCACGTCGTCGGGCGTCCCCATGGTCACGCCCTTGAAGGCCTTGGCGGCGTCGCCGGGCGAGCCCGACTCGCGCCGCAGGGCGGGCAACAGGCCCTCCGAAGGATAGGAGTGCGTCGGCAGCACCTCCTTGGCTGACAGGAGCTGCGCCGCCATGTAGGAGAACATGGAGGCCACCTTCAGCCCGTTGCGCCGGCCCAGTTCGCCGTCCTCGCAACACGACAGGAAGTTGACGGTCAGGACCTTGTCGTTGACGAAGGCGCCGACGGGGTCACACGTCTCAATGTGCTTGCGGTAGTTCAGGACCTTCTTCTCCGAGTCGGCAAAGCCACCCGGAGACAACCCCAGACACCCGAGCCCGCGGTCGGCCGCGTCGATCTCGGTGCCCGGCGACGTCACCGCCACCCACATCGGCGGGTGCGGCTTCTGCAGCGGCTTGGGCAGGATGGCCCGCTCGGGCATGGAGAACATGCGGCCGTTCCAGGCGAAGCGCTCCTGCATCCACATTTTGGGGATGACCCGGACGAACTCGTCCCACGTCTTCTTGGTGTCGTCGGGGTTGGCCCCGAAGCCGCTCAGCTCCGGCCACGTCGCGGAACGGCCGGTCCCCAGCTCCAGGCGTCCGCCCGAAATGATGTCGAGCACCGCCGCCCGTTCCGCCACCCGGATGGGGCTCTGGTACTGCGGCACGCACGCCACCACGCCGTGTCCGACCCTGATGTGTTTGGTCATGGTCGCAGCCGCCGAGAGGAAGATGTCGGGGCCCGAGCAGTGGGAGTACTCCTCGAGGAAGTGGTGCTCGACGGCCCAGATGTAGTCGAAGCCGAGCTCGTCGGCCAGGCGCACCTGCTCCAGCGCGTTCTCGTAGACCTGGCGCTCCGAGTCCGCCGTCCACGGGCGTGGCACCGACAGCTCCATGAACAAGCCGAACTCCATGCCCGACCTCCCGTCCCCTTGCACTTTTGTTAATGAAGATTAAACTTTAAGCATGCTTCCGGAGTGGAGTCAACGTGATTCAGCCGTATTTGTGACCGATGACTAACATCCGAACCCATATGAGCCCGTCCGGGGAGGCACCCAAGACCAAGGGCGAGCGCACCCGCAAGGCGATCATGGCGGCCGCCACCGACCTCTTCCGCGAACGGGGTTTTCGTGAGACGAGCCTGGGCGACATCGGTGCCGCCGCCGGAGTCAGCGGGCCGGCCATCTACCGCTACTTCGACAGCAAGGGCGAGCTTCTCTCCGTCCTCATCGAGGAGGCGGCCGTCATCTGGAGGGCAACGGTCGACGATGTCCTCAACGAGGACCTGGCGCCGATGGCGACGCTCGAGCTGCTCATCGACGCCGCCATCGTCCTGCAGCTGCGCAACGGCAATCTGCGCGACGTGTTCGCCAAGGAGTACCGATCGCTCGACGACGATGCGCGGCGGCGCGTGGCGCGGATCGAGCGAGTGCGCATGGCCGAGTGGGTGCACCTGCTGTGCGAGGTGCGCCCCGGCCTGGGCGAGGACGAGGCGCGGGCGGCCGTGACCATGCTCGATGGCATGTTGCGCTCCATCACCACCCTCGACCGCTCCAACCCCGAACTGTTGGCCCGCGTCATGAAGGACATGGTCTTCGGCGGGCTGCTCGCCGTCGGCCTACCGCGAGCGGCGGCGATTGACACGAGCACCGCCACCACGTCCGTGGTCGAATCGGCGACGGCATGACGGACGTCTCCACCTCCACCTCCGCTGGTTCGGGCTCCCCCCCTTCGGAGGAGGCCTTCCGTGAGGAGGTCCTGACCTTCCTGCGGGCCACGCTGCCGGCGAAGGGCGACGAGGCGAGCGGCGTCGTCTCGTTCGGTGGCTCCGGGCTCTCGCGTTCGGTCGCTTTCCAGCGCCAGCTGGCCGACGCGGGCCTGGCCGGCATCACCTGGCCGGCCCAGTACGGCGGCCGCGGGCTGCCCGGCCGTTACCAGCGCATCTACGACCGCGAGTCGAAAGCCTTCAAGATCCCGCCCCGTTCGCTCGAGATCGGGCTCGGCATGTGCGGACCGACCCTGCTGGCGCACGCCAGCGAGGAGCAGAAGAAGGCGTTCGTCCCGGCGCTGCTGCGAGGCGACCACGTCTGGTGCGAGCTGTTCAGCGAGCCCGGGGCAGGCTCGGACCTCTCGAGCGTGCAGACGCGGGCCCGGCGCGACGGCGACGAGTTCGTGCTGCAGGGCCAGAAGGTCTGGACGTCGGGCGCGCAGCACAGCGACTACGCCGCCTGCCTCGTGCGGACGGACCCGGCGAGGCCCAAGCGTGAGGGCATCACCATGCTCATCGTCGACATGCACGTGCCGGGCGTCACCGTGCGGCCGCTGCGCCAACTGACGGGCGAGTCCCATTTCAACGAGGTTTTCCTCGACGAGGTGCGCGTGCCGGTGGCCAACGTGGTGGGCGCCGTCGACGACGGGTGGCGCGTCGCCCGCACCATGCTCGCCTTCGAACGCCAGGCGCTGGGCAACATGGGCGGCGGTGGTGGGGGCAAGGGCGGCTTCACCGCGCTGGCCGATGAGGCAAGGCGGCGCGGCCTGGCCGGGCGGCCCGTCCTGCGCGAGCGCCTGGTGCAGCTGCGCATCCGCCAAATGATTCTGCGCAATCTCACCGCCTACCTCCAGGTGAAGGCGAAGGGGGGCGACGGCGCCGCGGCCTCGTTGCTCAAGCTGGCCATGGCGCAGCTGGTGCAGGAGTCGGGGCTCGTCGCGGTCGAGGTCGCCGGCATGCATGCGACGGCATGGTCACCCGACGACCCCGACGCGGGTCGCTGGTCGGACCAGCTGCTCAGCTCCCTGTCGGCGTCCATCGGGGGCGGGACGAACCAGATCGTGCGCAACGTCATCGCCGAGCGCGTGCTCGGCCTGCCGCGTGACGAAGAAGGCGACCTCATGCCGGGCGATCTCGACCGTGGCGGTCGGGATCCCGGCGACGCCCGGGCGAGGGCGGCAGCAGCCGCCACGCCCTCGGGCGCAGGGGCGACTCGTGGCCACTGAGCATTCGCCGGCTCCGGATCCCCCCGGGAGCCAGGCGCAGGTGCTCAGTGGTCTGCGGGTCGTCGAAGTCGGTCAGTACGTCGCTGCGCCGCTGGCCGCCACGATCTTTGCCGACCTCGGGGCGACGGTGGTCAAGGTGGAGCGCCCGGGAGGCGATCCGCTGCGCGCCGATCCAGCCCGCTTTGCCGCCTGGAACCGGGGCAAGGAGACGGTCGAGCTCGACCTGCGCACGAGCACCGGCGCGGACTCGCTGCGTGCCCTCGTCGACGAGGCCGACCTACTCCTCGAGAACCTGCGGCCGGGAGCCCTCGACCGTCTCGGGCTGGCGCCGGCCGCGCTGCGGGCCGGGCGACCCCGCCTGGTCACCTGTTCCATCACCGCCTGGGGTTCCGACGGGCCGTCGCGCGACGAGCCGGGCTGGGAGTCACTCGTGCACGCCCGGGCGGGCGCACAACAGGGACTGTTCACCGGGGACGATCCGATGTGGCTCCCCTTCCCCGTGGCCAGCGTCTCGGCGGCGCTGGTCGCCGTCCTCGGCGCCGGCGCCGCGCTGATCAAGCGCGCCTCGACCGGCTACGGCCAACACGTCGAGACCTCCCTCCTCGATGCGCTCCTGTTCTTGAACGCGGCGGCGATCTTCCACCGGGAGGGGCACCGGCCCCGCATTGTGCGCCAGACCAAGTCGCCAATTTTGCGGGTCTTCGACGCGGCAGACGGCGGCGCCGTCATGGTCAACCTCAGCGGCACGGAGCGCTGGCGCGAGCTCTGCCGCGTCCTCGGCATGGACGACGGCGGCCTCGACTACTCGACGCCGGAGGGGCTCTCGAGGCTCTCCGACCGCGAGTGGAACGGGGACATGCTGCAGCGCGTGATCGAGGGCTTCGGGGCGCGCACGGCCGACGAGTGGGAAGAGGCGCTGCTGGCCCAGCCCGCCGCAGTCGCCAAGTGCAACACGCTCGCCGAGTGGCTGGCGCACGAGCAGGCCCGCGTCGACCACCTCGTTGTCGAGACCGACGACCCGGTCCTCGGACGCGTGCCGCTGGTCGGCCCGCCCGTACGGATCGCCGTCGGCGCCGGCGAGCGGTGGCCCGGCCGGCGTCACGGCGGGGAGCAGGGCGCGCTCGGCGGCCACCGCATCGTCGACCTCTCCTCGTTCTGGGCCGGACCTCTGGCGTCACGGCTACTGGCTGAGCTCGGGGCCGACGTCGTGAAGGTGGAACCGCCCGGCGGCGAGGGCGGATTCCAGATGATGCCGGTGCTGCCGAACATTTATGTCGACGCCAATCGCTCCAAGCGCGGGATCGTGCTCGACCTCAAGACCCCCGAGGACCGGGTGCGGCTGCTCGACCTCGTGGCGGCATCCGACGTCGTGGTCGAGAACGCCATGGCGGGTGCGTGGGAGCGGCTCGGCCTGGCCGAGGACGCGCTGCGCGCGGTCAATCCTGCGCTCGTCTACGCGCGGGCCAAGGGCTTCGGGGTGGCGGGGCCGCTGGCCAGCCGCCCGTCCTTCGACTACGTCATTCAGGCGGCGACCGGAATGGAGATGACACAGGGCGGCGGGGTGCGGCCGCTGCCCGTCAACTTCACCGCCAACGACTACGGGACGGGGCTGTTGCTCGGGGCGGGGATCGTGCTCGCCTTACTCGGTCGGGCGCGGGGAGTGGCGGTGACCGGGGTCGATGCGTCGCTGGCGTTGACGGCAACGGTCTTCCAGTCCGAGGACGTGGCGGCCTTGGCTCTGGCGGGTGCCGTGCCGGACCGGGTAGGAGCTGACCTCTGGGGCCCTTCCATGTGGTTCCACCTGTACAGAGCCAAGGACGGATGGGTGACCGTCTGCTGTGTGACCGATGCCCACCGGGCAGGGTTCCTGCGGGCGTTGGGCCTCTTCGGCGGCGGACTCGACACCGACGGCGACGGGGCCACGGCGCCGCTCGTCGACGAGGTGGCCGACGCCGTCGGGTTGCTCACGGTCGAGGCGGCGCTGTCGGCGTTGCGCTCCGAAGGCGTCCCTGCTGCCAGGAGCGTGCACCCGTCCGCCGTTCCGGACGATCCGCAGGTCGTTGCTCGTGACCTGCTGCGGCGCTACCGGCACCCGGCGGCGGGACGCTTCGTTCAGGTCGGGCTGCCGTTGTCGTTGTCGGTCGACGCGCCGGCGGTCAAGGGGCCGGCACCGACACCGGCACCCGTGCGACGGCGGATCAAGAAAGCGGCATCCGCGTCGGCGTCGGCGTCGGCGTGAGAAGGCGACCACGTTGAAGATCGACAGCGGCCTCGGAATGGAGCTGCCCCGGGTGGCCGACCGGGTGGCCGCCGCCGAGGCCGCCGGTCTGGACTGCGTCTGGGCGGCCGAGACGACCAACGATCCGTTCCTGTCGTTGACGCTGGCCGCCGAGCACTCGACGTCGGTATCACTCGGGACCGGGATCGCCGTGGCCTTCGCCCGCAACCCCATGAGCATGGCGTACACGACCAACCAACTGCAGGAGTACTCGGGCGGCCGTGTCGTGTTGGGGCTGGGCTCGCAGGTGCGACGCCACATCGAGAAGCGGTTCAGTTCCCCCTGGTCGCACCCCGCCGCCCGCATGCGGGAGTACGTGCTCGCGCTGCGGGCCATCTGGGCGTCGTGGAACGAAGGGGCGACGCTCGGTTTCGAAGGCGAGTACTACACGCACACCCTGATGACGCCCGTGTTCGCGCCGCCGCCGCATTCGTACGGGCACCCGCGGGTGTTTCTCGCCGCGGTGGGCCCGCTCATGAACGAGGTCGCGGGCGAGGTGGCGGACGGCGTCCTCACCCACGGTATCTGCACCGCGCGGTACCTGCGTGAGGTGATACTGCCGGCGGTAGACCGCGGACTGGCGAAAGCCGGCCGCGCGCGGGCGGCGTTCGAGGTGACCTGTCCCGGCTTCATCTCGGTGGTGGAGGACCCGTCGAAGATGGAAAAGGCCCGCGACGCCATGCGCAACCACGTCGGCTACTACGCCTCGACGCCGGCCTACCGGCCCGTTCTCGATCTGCATGGCTGGGGGGACCTGCAAGCAGAGCTCTACGCCTGCTCGAAGAAGGGCCGCTGGGACGAGATGGCCCGCCTGGTCGACGACGAGGTGCTGGACACGCTGACCATCGTGTGCGCGCCCGACGCCCTGGCCGGTGAGGTGTCTGCTCGCTACGGGGGGCTGGTGGACCGCATCAACGTGTCGTGGTGGCGCAAGGACTGGTGGCCTGATGTCGAGCGGGAGCTGCGGGCGCTGTGACCGACGGAACCCGCGCCGTGGGGGGATTCGTCGCACCCGGCTTCGAGCGGGTGGGCGACGTGCTTGCTGCCGGCGCGACGCTGACGTTGGGCGGGAGGGAGCGTCGGGCAGGCCTGGGCGAGGGCGGCGGCGCGTTCAGCGCCTTCGTGGGCGGGGAGTGTGTCGTCGACATCTGGACGGGTATCGCCGGACCGGGCGGCAAGGCCTGGGACGAGGACACCCGGGCGGTCGTCATGTCGTCGACCAAGGGCCTGACGACGCTGTGCACCCACGTGCTCGAGGACCGGGGTCAGCTCGAGCTCGATGCGCCCGTTGCCCGCTACTGGCCCGAGTTCGGCCAGGCCGGCAAGGCGACAACGACGGTGCGCCAGCTGCTCAGTCACCAGTCCGGGGCGATTGCCGTGCCGGGTGCCGACACGTTGCTGGGGTGGGACGGGCGCGGCTGGGGCGACACCGAGGCGATCGCCGCCGCCATCGCCGGTGGCGAACCCGCCTGGGAACCGGGGACGCGCCACGGCTACCACGGTGTCACGTTCGGCTGGCTCGTCGGCGAGGTCGTGCGCCGCGTCAGCGGGCAGAGCCTGGGGACGTTCTTCGCGGCCGAGGTGGCCGGGCCACTCGGAGTGGACTGCTCCATCGGGACGCCGGCATCCGAGTTGGCGTCGGTGGCCACGGTCATCGAGGTCCCGGTCAAGCCGGGGAAGGAGAGCGCGTTGCGGGCCATCGACCCCGAGTCGAAGTCCGGCCGCGCCGTCCTGGCCGGCGCCCGCGGCAGCCTGTTCGCCGACGAAGCGGGGCGCCCCCGGTTCGCCGAGTTCATGAACACCCCCGCTGTCCTGGCCGCCGAGATCGGCGCGCTGGGAGCCACCGCGACCGCCCGGGCACTGGCGCGCATCTACATGGCACTGGCGGACGGGGAGGAGCTGGTCTCACGCCCATCGGTGGAGCGCTTCTGCAGCGAGCAGGTCTGTGGCCGCGATGCCGTGATGGGCGTGCCCACCCGGTGGGCCGTCGGCTACTCGTTGGAACCGCCGCCGCTCGTCCCGGGCGCGCCGCCGATGCACGGCCCGAACGAAGGAGCGTTCGGCCACATGGGCGCCGGCGGCCAACTCGGGTTCGCCGATCCCTCCACCGGCGTCGCCTGTGGGTTCGTGCGCAACCACCTGGAGAATCAGGCGCTCCCCCTCATGGGCGCCTGCCTGGTCGACATGCTGTACTCGTGCCTCGGGGCAGCCGACAGAGGGGGCGCCGGTGTACGCCGCTGAGCACGCACGAGAGCACCCGGACCAGGCGGCCATCGTCATGGCGCCGTCGGGGCACACGCTGACCTTTGCCGAGTACGAAGCGGCGGCGAATCAAGTGGCCCACGTGCTCCGGGAGACCGGCCTGCGCAAGGGCGACCACATGGCGATCTTCACGGAGAACCACCCGGCCATGTTGCTGGCCGAGGCGGGCGCCGAGCGGACCGGGATCTACTTCACGCCGGTCAATTCGTACCTGTCGGCCGAGGAAGTGGCGTATGTCATCAACGACTCCCGCTCCCGGATCGTCGTCACATCGACGGCCAAAGCCGAGGTCGCCGCGCAGCTGCCTGCCCTCTGCCCTGACGTCGAGCGCTTCATCATGGTCGACACGACCGGCAGCGACGGCGTGATCGACGATTACGAGTCATGGGAGCACACGGTCGGCGCCCAACCGACGGACCACGTCCCGGATGAGCAGATGGGTGCCCCCATGATGTATTCGTCCGGTACCACTGGGCGACCAAAGGGCATCCTCCGGCCCATGTTCGACATCCACCCGTCAGAGACGAGCATCGGCGTGCTCGGCATTGCCGGGCTATGGCGTCTGCGCGACGGCATGGTGTACCTGTCGCCGGCGCCGCTGTATCACACCGCCCCACAGGTCAGCGTGGCCATTGCGTTGCGCATGAAGTCGACCGCCGTCGTGATGGAGCACTTCGACCCGGCGCTGTATCTCGAGCTCGTGGGCCGCTACGGCGTCACGCACTCCCAAGTGGTTCCCACCATGTTCAGCCGGATGCTCAAGCTGCCCGACGAGGTGCGGGCCGCGGCCGACCTGTCGTCGCTCGAGGTCATCATCCACGCCGCGGCGCCCTGCCCGGTGCCGGTCAAGGAACAGATGATCGAGTGGTTCGGGCCGATCCTGCTCGAGTACTACGCGGCGACGGAGGGTAACGGGTGCTCGTTCATCACGTCGCCGGACTGGCTGGCCCACAAGGGCAGCGTCGGCCGCTCCGTACTGAGCGAAATCCGGATCCTCGACGACGACGGGAACCCGTGCCCCGCCGGCACCTCGGGGACCGTCTGGTTCGCCGGCGCCACGGACTTCGAGTACTTCAACGACCCCGCGAAGACGGCGGATTCACGGCGGGACGACGGGGCCACGTCGACGGTGGGCGACGTGGGGTACCTGGACCCGGACGGGTACTTGTTCCTGACCGACCGCAAGGCACACATGATCATCTCCGGCGGCGTGAACATCTACCCGCAGGAGACCGAGAACCTTCTCGTGACGCACCCGGCGGTGCTCGATGCCGCCGTGATCGGCGTCCCGAACGAGGACCTCGGCGAAGAGGTGAAGGCGGTCGTGCAGCTCGTCGAGGGGGTAACGGGCGATCACGCGTTGGAGCAGCAGCTGATTGCGTTCTGCCGGGAACACCTGGCCCACTTCAAAGGCCCACGCAGCGTGGACTTCGTGGACCAGCTCCCACGGCTCCCGACCGGGAAGCTGTACAAGGGCGTGTTGCGCGAGCAGTACTGGGCGTCGCACGACACGCGCATCGTGTGAGCGACGGCGCCGTCGGACTCCCCGACGACCTGGTCTCGTGGATCGAAGAAGTAGGCGAGGGACGGGTCGTGCTGGCCGACCGGATGCCGGGCGGGGCACGCAAAGAGGCGTGGTTCGTCGACCTGGAAAGGGCGGAAGGCACGATCGCCTCGTGCTTCCTGCGCTATGACCGGGCCGATCCCCAGCGGACCAAGGACCCGTGGACGCTGCACCGCGAAGCGACCGTGTACATGGCCCTGCAGGACGGGCCGGTGCCCGTGCCGCACGTGCTCGGGGTACATCCCGTGCACCAGGCCATGTTGTCGGAGCGGGTGCAGGGCGGGAACTGGTTCTCCCGCATCACGGATCCGGTCGAACAGGAAGAGACGGCGCGGGACTTCATGACGAAATTGGCGGCGCTGCACTCGCTCGACGCCGCGACGCTGCATCTGCCTGCCTTTCCGCCGGTTGCCGATGTCGCCGACGCCGTGGTGGGTGAACTCGACGAGTGGGACGCAGTGTTGGCGGCACGGGGCGGCACGCCGGACCCCGCCCTCGCGTTCTCGCTGCGGTGGCTGCGGGACCACATTCCTGACTACGGGGGGCCTCCGGTGCTCGTGCAGGGAGACACGGGGCCGGGGAACTTCATGTACCTGGGTGGGCGGGTGACCGCCGTCGTGGACTGGGAGCTGGCGCACCTGGGTGACCCCATGGACGACATCGCCTGGTTGTCACTGCGGGCCACGCAGGAACCGTTGCCGGACTTCCCGACGCGGCTGCACGAGTACGAGGAGCTGTCCGGCAATCCGATCGACGAAGCACGAGTGCGGTACTACCGGGTGATGGCGGAGACCAAGCTCCAGGTGATGAGTCATCGCGGTCCGAGGAGCGACGAGGACGCAGCCGGCGGCGGCGACGGCAGCGGTGGCGGCGGCGGCGGGAACGACATCGGGAACGGCTTCATCTACCAGGTGCTGCACCGCCGGCTGTGGCTGGAAGCGCTGGCCTCCGCCAACGGCCTGGAACTGACCCCGGCCGAAGCGCCCCAGGCCCGCGCTCCTCGGGACAGCGACTGGATGTACGACGCCGTCCTCACACAGTTGCGCGACGTCATTGTGCCGCGGACGACGGATCCGCTTGCGCTGGCTCGGGGAAAGGGCGTGGCCCGCATCGTCAAGTACCTGGCTCGAGTCGATACGTACGGCCCCTCCTACGAGGACTGCGAACTGCGGGACCTGGCGACGTTGCTTGGCCGGCGCCCCGACTCGGTGCTGCAGGGCCGGGTGGCTGCCGCGGCCGCGGTTGCTGCGGGAGCCATCTCGCAGCAGGATTACATCCTCACTCTGTGGCGCCGGATCGCTCGGGAGACCGAGCTGGCCCGTCCGTCTATGGGCGTGCTCGCCGACCGTCACTGGCCCCCACTGCGATGAGCACGGTGGCAGCATGAGCACGGTTTTCGGGGCCGACCTGGATCAGCTGCGCGCCCAGCGCACGTATCGCGAGCTCGTCCCCGCCGACGACGACTTTCACGACGCGGAGCTCACCGACCGCTGGTGGGAGACCGAGACATGCTGGTTCTCCTGGAACGTGCCCGAGCGCTCCCTCGGGGGGTGGGCGTACTGCCAGGCCCGGCCGAACGCCAACATCTGCAACGGCGGGGCCTGGGTGTGGGACGACCGCGGCGCCTTTCCGTGGGAGTTGGCCTATCGAGCGGAGTATTCGGGGCTGCAGCTGCCGCCCCGGGCGGAGCGCGACATGCGGGACTTCGAGTGGCCGAACGGGGTGCATGTGCGGGCCTTCGAACCACTGACCACCTACGCCGTCCGCTACAGCGACCCCGGCGCGCTCGAGGTGGACCTCGTCTTCGAGGCCATCATGGCGCCCAACCCGCACCCGAACGGCGTGGTCCCCTTCGTCAAGGGTGCGCACTTCGACCAGGCCGGCCACGTGACGGGGACGATGGACCTGCGCGGCGAACGGATACGCGTCGACTGCTACTCGGTGCGCGATCGCTCGTGGGGACCGCGGCCGCTCGGACGGCCGAAGCCCAGAAGGTCCGGCGCCGGGGAGCAGACCAAGGAGCTCGCCCCGGGGGCAGGGTCGTTCGGCGGCGTGGGCTATTCGTTCTGTGCCGCCGGGCCGGGTGAGGCGTGGCTCACCTATGCCATCCCCGGGCCCGAGGTGGAGCCCGTCGCGTGCGGCTTCCTGCTGCGCAACGGCGAGTACGGGCACATACTGGCCGGGGAACGCCGGGTGACATTCGATGCGAAGACGGGATGGCCGCTCTCCATCACAGTGGAGGCGATCGACGAGTTCGACCGCCGGCTGTCGGTCCGTGGCGACGCGGTGAGCCGGCACTGGCGCGGTCACGGCGGCGACTCCCTCGTCCACTGGCATTGCGACGACGGAGTCGAAGGCTGGGGCGAGGACCAGAGCTACTTCAGCCGCGACCAGTGGGAGGCCAACCGCCGGAGGTAGCGTCACCGTCGTGCACCCGTTCACGGCGGCGCCACCCGCCGCCCGCTGGCTCCTCGTGGCCAGCGCCGTCGTGTGGCTTCTCGTGGAGTTGCGGGAGTCGACGAACCGGCGACCCGAAGCGACCCTGTCCGACCGCGGCAGCCGCATGTATATCCGCGTCGCCTCCGTCGTGGGGGTGGTGGGCGCGGTCGTACTGACCCGCAACGTCTCGTTCGGCCGGATCAGTCCGGAGGTGGCCTGGGTCGGGCTCGTCGTCTTCTGGTGCGGCATGGCTCTGCGGTTCTGGAGCTTCCGCGCGCTCGGCCGGTACTTCACGTTCAAGGTCCAGACAAGCGCCGACCAGCCGGTGATCACCAGCGGCCCGTACCGGTTCGTGCGCCATCCGAGCTACGCGGCCGTTCTCCTCATGGTCATGGGCGTGGGGCTGTTCCTCGGAAGCTGGTGGTCCTTCGCCTGGCTCACGGCCAGTGTGTTCTGCGGACTCTTCTTCCGGATACGCGTCGAGGAGCGTGCACTTCTCCTCCAGCTCGGTGATCGCTACGACGCCTATGCGTCCACTCACAAACGGCTGGTGCCCTTCATCTGGTAGTCCGGCGCCGACCGGGGCGCCCGACACTCGCGATGGAGCGGCTACTGCAGCGTGACGGGAAGCGCCCGGAAGCCACGGAGGGCCTGTACGGGCTTGTACTGGAGCCGGTCACGGGGCACGGCCAGCCGCATCGAAGGGAAGCTATCGACCAGCGCGCCGATGGCGATCTGCCCTTCGAGCCGGGCCAGCTGGTTCCCCAGGCAGAAATGCTTCCCGAAGGCGAAGGTCAGGTGTCGGTTCGGATCCCGTCCCAGATCGAGCGCGTCAGGACGATCGAACACCGCCTCGTCCCGGTTCGCCGAAATGATCATCCCCATCACCTTGGATCCCTTGGGCATGACGGTGCCGTCGATGGAGACGTCGTCCAACAAGGTCCGGGCCGTACCGCAGGGGACGGGCGTCGTGAAACGCAGCAATTCCTCTACCGCCGTAGCCGTCAACGCGGGCTCTCCACGCCACCGTTCGGCCTGTTCTGTGTTTTCCATCAGCGCCACCGCCGAGCTCCCGATCAGGTTCGCCGTCGTGTCGTGGCCGGCCAGCATCAACAGGAAGATCATGGCGATGACCTCGTCGTCGCTCAAAGAGTCGCCACCCTCGTTCGCCTCGAGCAGTCCCGAGATCAAGCCGTCGTCGGGCGAGGAACGGCGTTGCGCCGCCAACCGCTCCAACACGCGGTACAGCCGACGGGCCGTCGGCACGGCCCGCAGTGCGTCACCGGCGGAGCCGCTCCCCAACCGGACCACGAAGCGCTCCATCAGGACGTGGAACTCGTCCCGGTCGTCGTCCCCCACCCCGAGCATGGTCGAGATCACCGACAGGGGCAGCGGCGTGGCGAAGTCGGCCACCAGGTCCACGGTCTCGCCGCCCCGCCCCGCCAACTCGTCCACGAGCCCACCGACGATCTTTTCGATCTCCCCCGTCATCTGCTGCACCATCCGGGGCGTGAATGCCTTGTTGACCAGGCGGCGCAAGCGGGCGTGGTCCGGATCGTCCTTGTAGACCATGGAGCTCGTCAAAAGACGGAACATCTTGGGCAGGTGCCGCATCAGGAAGCTCGAGCCGCCGCTCGTCGGGTCGCTCGAGAAGCGCACGTCGTTGTGCAACAGGAGCACGTGCTCGTGCCGGGTCAGCATGAAGCCGGCGCCGCCCATGAGCTGCTTGGAATAGGCCGGGGACACCGCACTGCCCCGGCGGAGCTCGGCGTAACGCGGGAAGGGGTCCGTGAACATGACCGGGTCGGCCAGGTCCGTCACCGTGTCGGTCACCGGTCGTTCCACCTGGGCTGCAAGGCTCCTGACACTTAATTCAGTATACCCATTTGTGCGGCGGAGCGCCCCGTTGGCCATGTCTTCCCGCCAGGGACGTGACCGCCCGCGCCACTACGTCGTCGAGAAGACCTTGCGCGAGTAGTACCAGACGGCCAGCACACTGAGAACGACCGCGAACGCGGCGAGCGCGCCGATTTCGGGCAGCGTCTGCGAGAAGCCGGCATGGTCCGAAATCAGCTTGACGAAGGCGTCCATGGCCCACGCCTGCGGCACGATGTGCCCGACGTTCTTCACCGTCGTGCTCACCGCACTCAACTGGTAGACGCAGCCACCGAGCATGCCGGCGATGATGGCGACGATCACGGCGGTCGCGATGGCCTGTTCCTGCGAACGCGACCAGGTGCCGATGAGCACGGCCACTGCCGCGACGCTGATCCCGAGCAGCACCACGACGAGGAGCACGCTGAGCGGATTGCCCCAGTGCACCCGGAACAGCACGAAACCGACCAAGATCAACCCGATCGCCATGCAGACGGCGGTGACCATCATGCTCGCCATCTGACCGAACACAATGGCGCGCTTGTGCACCGGCGCAGCCGAGAGCCGCTGCAGCACCCCCAGCCGTCGCGTCTCGACCATGCCGGCGGAGAGCACCAGCACCGCGATCCCCATGAAGAGGACGAGGTTGGCCGGCGCCACGTACCAGAACGGGCTGAGCGGCGCCTCGGTCGGCGTCGCCTGCAAGGTGGCGTCGGTGAACCTGGTGTCCGATCCTTCGGCCGCCATCAGGTCCATGAGCGCAACTGCGTCCGTGCGGGCCTGGACGGCATCGGTGGTGGACGACTCGACGAGGAAGTCCGCCCGCACGGAGTTACCGGGCGACGGCAGCTGCTCGATCCCCGCCACCACCCGTCCCCGCAGAATGTCGTCGGTCAGATCCTGCTTGGTGCTCTCGACGCGCACCTTCACGCCGTCGGTCGTTTGCGCCAGGTGCAACAGCCGGGCCGATGGATGGTACAGACCGATGGGCTCCTTCGGGCTGCCCTCGAGCAGCCCCGTGATCAGGATGATGACGACCGGCACCAGCGTGCCGATGATGAGCAGTCGCCGGTCGCCCATGGCCCGGCGCAGGTTGACCCAGATGACGGCGAACACGCTACGGCTCCACCATCCGTCGCACGCGGGTCATGGCCAGGCCACCTGCGACCAGAGCGATGACCAGCAGGATCACGAAGGGGCCGACGACGCTGCTCGCCGGCTCGCCGAGCTGGTCGAGCCGGCCGAATCCGACCAGAGCCCACCCGTTCGGGGTGCCCAGCGCCAGCACCTGGAAGGCGTCGGGCAGGGAGCCGGACGGCAGCAGGTTGCCACCGACCAGCGCCAGGAAGAGTCCGACGAGCAGCGTGATGCCGAAGGCCTGCTGCTCGGTCTTGGCCAGCGACGTCAGGAAGACCCCGATGCCGCACATGGCGGCCGTGGCGCCGATGCACATCAGCAGGACGCCGAGCGGATCGCCCCAGTCAGCGCCGAAGGCGAACGTCGTCACCGCCCAGATCACGAAGATGGTGGCCATCCCGGTGATGAAGATCGCCAGCAGCTTGCCCAGCACGATCTGGGTCGGCCGCAGCGGTGCCGCCGTGAGCCGGGCCAGCGTGCCGGCCGACCTCTCCATCAGCAAGGAGCGCATGCCGAGACCGCTGCCGATGAAGAGGAACACGACTGCGATGTTGGGCGCGAAGAAGTTGAGGTTGACCTTGCCGCCGTGACCGACGCTCTGGCTGTTGATGGCCACCGACGCCTCGGTCGGATCACCCGCGTCCTCCGACACCGCCTCGTCGTGCGGCACCCGGGTCGAGTACATGACGCTCGAGATCCCCGCCGCGACCGACTCGGCGTACTCCTGCCCGAGAGGCGACGTGCCCTTGGTAACGACGTCGAACCCGGGCGTGTGCGTCGCACCGGGGTCGACGATCGGGATGAGCAGGGTGTGCAGGCGCAGCTGCGATGGCAGGACCGCCACTCCGCCGTCGAGGGTTCCGCTGGCCACCGCGTCCTGCACCGACGCCTGGCTGGGCATGGTGCTTACCGTGACGTTCTTCGGGAGTTGGCTGGCGTGCAGCGCCGCCAGGAGCATCTGCGGCGAGGCCCCCGAGACACCGATGTGGACCGGGTCGACGCTGGCCCCCCCGGCAAAGGACAGCCCGAGGACGGCCGCCATGAGGAGCGGCGCACCCAGGCAGCCGATGAGAACGGAACGATCCCGCAGCCGCCGTCGCAGTTCGTTCCACGCGATGACGCGGATCAATCGCGGAGCTCTTTCCCGGTCAGGCTCAAGAAGACGTCCTCGAGGTTCGGCGCGCGCACTTCGACTCCCGTGAGATCGACGCCGTGCCGACTCGCCACGGCGACCACGGCCGAGAGGACGGCCGGGCCGTGTTCGGTGGTCAGTTCCAGACTGCCTTCGTGTTCGTGGACGTCGTGGACGTTGTCGAGCTCGAGGCAGGCGGCGGACAGCTCGTCGAACGACTCCCCGTCGCACGACAGGTGCACCTTGTCCTTGCCGCCGTGCGTGGCGATCAGCGCCTCGGCCGTGCCTTCGGCCACCAGCTGGCCGTCATCGATGATGCCGATGCGGTCACACAGCCGGGCCGCCTCCTCCATGTAATGCGTCGTGTAGAGCACGGCGATGCCCAGCCGGCCGACCGTCTCGAGGATGGAGTTGCGGCTCTGGGGGTCGACGCCCACCGTG
Source organism: uncultured Acidimicrobiaceae bacterium (assembly GCA_963850185.1). GTDB lineage: Bacteria > Actinomycetota > Acidimicrobiia > Acidimicrobiales > RAAP-2 > Bog-473. The sequence continues at coordinate 378,943 of CAWKKE010000007.1, read as the reverse complement.
GGTTCGTCGAGGACCAGCAGCTTCGGCCGGTGCAGCAGGCCTGCGGCCATGTTGGCCCGCCGCTTCATGCCGCCCGAGTAGGTGCCGATCCGGTCCTTGCCCCGATCCGCCAGCCCGACCAATTCGAGCGTCTCGCCGATGCGGGCATGGAGCTCCTTGCCGCCCAGCCCGTAGAGCTGGCCGAAGAATGTCAGGTTCTCGACGGCGGAGAGGTCGGGGTAAAGGGCCAGGTCCTGGGGGACGTAGCCGACCGCCGCCTTCGCCTCCAGGGTCCCACCCTGAAACCCGTCGACCGTGACCTCTCCGTCGTCGGGAATTGCCAGGCCGCACAGCATGGAGATGGTGGTGGTCTTCCCCGCACCGTTGGGCCCGAGCAGGCCGTAGCACTCATTTTCGGCGATGGTGAAGGACACGCCCTTGACCGCCTGGCGGTCGCCGTAGCTCTTGCGCAGGCCCTCGCAGCGCAACATTGTCTGCCCCATGCACCCTCCCAAGGAAAAGAGGACCCTCTTTTCTGCACCCTAGCAGAGCGCGTCCGCAGGCTCAGTTCGGGTCTGACTCCTCAGGACACCCGCGACATGGGGTTCCGAAAGCGGCGGACGAATCCCGCCGCGTCGGGAGTCAGCCGTCGGCCAGCCGCAGGGGGAAGGAGTGGGCCGCGACGGCCAGGATCTCAATGCGGTCCTCTTCGAGCAGGAAGCCGGCGGCGATGGCCGAATCGAGCGACGTGGCGAACCGGTCCAGGTACTCTTCCTCGCCCCCGGGGTAGAGCTTCGACAAGGTGGCCTCGTCGAAGGGCTCGGTGCGACCGAAGAGCATGGCGAAGGTCTCGCCGCTCTGCCCGAGGCCGCCCATGACGGCCGTCGGCGCGTCCACCCACGGCGTGCGGATCCCGCCCTTGGCGATGCCGTGCTCGTCGAGGACGTAACCCGATTTGTCGGTGTTCAGCTCGAGGCTGGGAGCCGAGGGTGGGGCCTCCCCATCAGCTGCCCACCGACACAGGTGCGTCAAGGCGGCCTGGGCGACGTAGTGCTGTTGCGGCCCGGCGTTGATCGGCGTGTCCGTCTGTCCGATCATGAGATTTGTGGTGGGCCGCAGCAACTCGGCCATGCGTTCTGCGGTCAACGTCCCGTCGTCGTGGCGTCCCGCGCTCACGGTGTATGTGTCGGCGTGCGCCGCGCCCGCCATCTCCCACACCCGCAGCCGGTCCGAATCGGGCTGCTCCGCCAGGCCGCCCCCCAACAGGATCACGTCGGTCTCGCTCTGCAGCACGAGCACGGGCACCCGGGCGTCGTCTCGGATGCGCTCACCCCTCGACGAGATCGCCACCCGGGTCGCCTCCATTCCCGAACGTTGCGACGCCGGAATGAACACCCCGTCGATGGACACGCCCGAAGCCGGACGACCGTGCACGAAGAAGCCGTCGAAAAGCTGCGCATGCGGATCGATCGCGTTGATGTACGTCACCAGACAGGCGGCGGACTGCGACTCGCCCGCGGCGAGGATCTGCGTCGGCGCCAGGCCGACCAGCGGATTCTCGTCCGCCGGCAACTGGAGCAAGGCGCCGACCTGCGTGAAGATGTCGAAGGACCACGCATCACCGGGATGTTCCAGATCCTTGTAGCGCTCCGGCGCCAGCAGCTTCAGGTGGATGCTCTCGACGAAGCCTCCCCCGTCGATGCCGACCTTCTGCGCCGACACGCCGACCCAGGCGTGCCCTGCCGCGGCGAGTGAGCGGTGGAAGAACCCCCAGTCGGGCGCGGCATCGATACCAGCCGACACGTTGTGCCACTCGACGACGACCGTTCCACTGAAGCGCAGCGGGTCCTTGGGCCAGCGCGCCACGAACCGGGTCCGGAAGGGAGCCTCGGCACCAGCGGTCACGTCCCAACGGCCGTCGGCGCCGCGCTCGCCCTGCAGTTCGTAGGAGGTCGCCGTGCTCTCGAGGCTGTACTCAATCTCCTCGTACCCGAGCGTGGCCAGGTCGTAATCCCGCATGATGTCCGGCGCCGCACCCGGCATCTCCCTGAACACTCCCTGTCGCGAACCGGCCACAATGGTCCTCCTGGTCTGGGAGCGAGAGGATCGACTCGATCCGCCCGCGTCGTTGAAAATAGTCTTCCTGTTGTAAGAACTCGAAGCTAGAGCGCTGCTCGAACCAATCGGGAGAGCTCGACCGCTCGAGCGTCCAAACCTCCCGGGAGCGGTAGACGCTGCACCGTGTAACCAAAGCCGATTTCGTGTGTCGGGTCATAGAACGCCAGCGAGCCACCGGCACCATCGTGACCGAAGGCACGGAAGGAACCAAACGGCCAACGGGGAGAACACGGGACCTGGAACATGACGGCGAACCGAACCTGCAATCCGCTGCTCAACTCCTTCCCGGACACCTGCATCTGCGACACCTGGGCAATCGTCTCATCGCCCAGCAAAGGAGCTTGCCCGCCGATCTCGTGGCGCAAGCAGGCGTAGAGAGCAGCCAGTCCACGGGCGGTGGCAGTCATGCCGGCGGCGGGGGGACCGACCCGGCGGAACGCAATGCTGTTGACCCGGGTGAAGAGGTCGAAGATGCCCCCTGCAGGCAGAGAAAGGCCCGCCAGCCTCCCGCTGTCCCCAGCGAGGTCGACACCGCCGGGCGCGTTCGCAAGAAAGGCAGCGAGCTCTTCGCTGGTCGGTGGTAGCGCCTCGACGACCCGGTGATCTTGTGGCTCCGGTGTTCCCATCCAGATGTCGATGCCGCGCGGCTCCGTGACGTCCTGGCGCAAGACGTCGGCCAGGGTTCTGCCATCAATCCGGCGAACGAGCTCGTCGGCAAGCGTTCCAAGCGTGACCGCGTGATACTCCACTCCTGCGCCCGGATGCCACAACGGCCGCTGTGCCGCCAGCCGTTCGGCCAGAGGTTCGTGCGCGAGCAGCTCTTCAGTCGTAAACCCGCCGTCGACGCCGTTCAGCCCTGCTTGGTGCGAGAGCAATTGGCGGACAGTGACCGCGCCCTTTCCCTTCTGCGCAAACTCCGGCCAGTACGACGCGACGGTGGCATCGAGGTCGAGCTGCGCGCGCTCCAGGAGAAGCGAGATCACCACCGCAGATGCGCCCTTGCTGCTCGAGAAAACCGGCAAGAGCGCGTCCTTCGCCATGCCCTGGGCAAGGTCGAGGATGCGCTCGCCGCCGATATGCACGGCCAATTGCGCGCAATAAGTGGGATCGGCGTCACAGAAGCCCTCGAATGCTTCGATGACGGGCTCGATTGCCGGCACGATCCGACCCTATACGAGTGTCCAGCGCTTGAGGTTCCGGAGAGGGCCGTGCTACGCATCAGAGGTGTTCACGATGCGCTTCTCCCAGCGGTCGGCAGCGGAAGACCCAGCCGCTCGGGCCGACCTCTACGCAGCAACCATCGACATGTGTGCCTGGGCGGAGGACCATGGCGCGCTGGCGGCGATTTTGAGCCAGCACCACGGCTCGGACGACGGCTACCTCCCGTCGCCCGTTCCGCTCGCTGCGGCCATCGCGGCCAGGACACGCATGCTGCCCATCACGGTCGCCGCTCTCCTCCTCGCGCTGTACGAGCCCGTGAAGCTGGCCGAAGACCTCGCCGTTGTCGACCTCATCAGCCGCGGCCGCGTGTCCTACGTCGTCGGTATCGGCTACCGGGACGAGGAGTTCGAGATGTTCGGCGTCGACCGTCGGGGCCGCGGACGCGTCGTCGAACAGCGCATCGGGCTGCTGCAGCGCCTCTGGTCGGGCCAGCAACTCGACCTCGACGGGCGCTCGGTCCGCGTGACGCCGCTGCCGTTCACGCCCGGTGGCCCGATGCTCGCCTACGGCGGTGGCACCGAGGCGGCCGCTCGGCGAGCGGGACGTCTCGGGCTCATGTTCTTGGCGGAGTCGCACGACACCACGCTCGAGGAGGCCTACCGTGCCGAAGGTGGCGATGCCGCCCCCGGCTGCGTCTTCGCACCTGCCGGCATCCCGAACACGGTGTTCGTCGCCGACGACCCCGAGCGCGGCTGGGCCGAGATCGGCGAGTACCTGCTTCTCGACGCCCGCAGCTACTCAGGGTGGAACGCCCATCGGGAAGGTACCGTCTCGATTTCGCGGGCGCCGACGGTCGCCGCGTTGGCCGCCGAGAAGGGCGCCTACCAGATCATCACTCCTGCCGACGCTCGTGACCTCATCGCCAAGGGCAACGCGCTCGGACTGCAGCCCCTTGTCGGCGGGATACCGCGCGACGTGGCCTGGCCGTACCTCGAGAACGCCGCGGCTGTTTCGTAGCGCCGCTCTCCTTGCTTGCTCGCGCGGTCACCGTCGCGGTCGGCGGTGCGGTGCGGCGCGGTCAGCTGCCTGCCGCAGTCCCGGCCACCGCAACGCCCGAGTCAACGAGTGCCTCGATGGCATCGGGTGAAAGCTCGAGCTCGGCCAGGATCTCGCGTGTGTGCTCCCCGGGGAGGGGGGCGCGAAAGCGAGGGCGGGGTGGCTCCCCGTTGAAGTCGACCGGCGTCGCCAGCATGGGCATGCTGCTCTGCTCGTCGGGCACATCGACGACCGACTTCGCCGCCAGGAATTGCTCGTCTGCGATTACGTCCTCGATGGAATTGACCCGGCTCCAAAAGAGCTCCGGCTCGGCATCGAAGGCCTCAGCCCACTCGTCGAGTGGCCGCGTGGCGAAAATCTCGTCGAGGAGCCCGATCAGCTCGCGGGCGTTGACAGCCCGCCCGGTGCCGGAGGCGAAGCGCTCGTCGGTGAGCCACTCGGGACGCCCGACGGCACGGGCGAGGGCCGGCCAATGGCGGTCACCCTCGAGGCCGACGATCCAGAAGGGGCGGCCATCTCCGGCCGTGTAGTTGTTCACGACGGGGCTGTACATCGTCTCGCGCACGCCCACGTTCAGCGAGCGACCCCACATGAGCATGACGTTGAGGTCGAAGCCGATGGTGTAGCAGCCCTGGCGCAGTAGCGAGGTCGAGACGACCTGGCCTCGGCCCGTTCGGGCGTGCTCGACGAGGGCGGCACTGATCATGGCGGCGCCGGTCATGGCGGCCGAGTGGTCCCCCATGCCGCCTCGCTGGAAGGGCAATGCGCCACCTGGTGCGCGCAATGATTCGGCGATCCCGGCGCGTGACCAAAAGGCGGCGACGTCGTAGGCGCCCTGATCCGCGTCGGGTCCCTCCAGGCCGTAGCCGGTGATGATGGCGTAGACGAGTCCGGGGTGGCGCTCGTGCACCTGGTCGGGGCCGAGCCCGATGCGTGAGAGGGCGGCCGGGCGCAGGTTGGTCAGGAAGACGTCGGCCTTTGCCACCAGCTGATGCGCCAGGTCCAGACCACGTTCGCTCGAGAAATCGAGGGCGATGGCGCGCTTGCCCCGGTTGTCCAACTCGAACACCGGATTGGACGGCAGGTCACCGCCGAGGACGTTGAGGAACGTCCGGCACGGATCTCCCTCAGGTGGCTCTATCTTCACCACGTCCGCGCCCCAGTCCGCCAAGATGCCTGCGGCGCCGGGCCCGGCGACCCAGACTCCGAGTTCGACCACCCGCACGCCCTCCAGGGGCCCGCTCATGGGAGCACGCGCACGGGCAGGGACTCTTGAGCGCTCACCAACGCTGGACCGTATTCCAATGCAGAGGCCTCAGCCAGCCCGACGCGGGCTAGCGAGCCTCGACCGGCCTGCGCGACACCGCCTTGCCGAGATCGGAGGACTTCACTACGCCAGTCGCCTTCTCCTTGGGATGGGTCGAGCGCACAGAGACGTCGTGACCCAGGGCGAGTCCTCGCAGCGCGCCGACCGTGCAGTTCTCGCGCCCACCGAGGAGCGAGAACGGGTCATAGGCGAAGTGGCGCATGGCGTTCGTGTGCGTGATGCGATCGATGTCGTAGTCGCTGACACCCTGCAGGTACAGACCCAGCTCCTCGGGCGAAAACGGCCAGGTCGAGTCCGAGTGCGGGTAGTCGCACTCCCACATCACGTTGTCCATGTTCAGGAACTCGCGACTGGCCACGCCGAAGCGGTCGTCGATGAAGCATGTCAACACGTGCTCGTCGAAGACTTCGCTGGGCAGCTTGTCCCCGAAGTCCTGGCCCGTCCACGTGTGGTGCTGCTTGTACTGGTAGTCGATGCGCTCCAAGAAGTACGGAATCCATCCGATGCCTCCCTCGGAGAGTGCCACGCGCACATCGGGGAAGCGACGGAACACCGAGGACCAGATCAGGTCCGTCGCAGCCTGCACGATGTTCAGCGGCGTCAACGTGATCAGGCAGTCGATGGGCGCGTCAGGCGACGTAACGACCATCTGCGAGGACGAACCGATGTGCATGCAGGCCACGACGCCCTCATCGCTGCACGCCTTCCACAACGGGTCCCAGTGGTCCGAATGCAGGCTGGGCCAGCCCAACTTCGAAGGGTTCTCGGAGAAGGTGACGGCGTGGGCGCCCTTGGCCGCCGTCCGGCGGACTTCGGCGGCCAAGACCTCGGGGTCCCAGATCGCGGGCAGGGCGAGCGGAATGAAGCGGCCGGGGTGCGAGCCGCACCATTCGTCGATGTGCCAGTCGTTGTACGCCTGAATCATGGCCAGCGCAACGTCCTTATCGTCGGTCCTGGCGAAGAGCTGCCCACAGAACTGCGGGAAGGAGGGGAAGCACAGGGCCCCGAGCACGCCGTTCGCGTTCATGTCCTTCACGCGCTCGTTCACGTCGTAGCAGCCGGGGCGGATATCGCTGAAGGAGGTCGGCTCAATGCCGTACTCGTCCTTGGGCCGGCCGGCCACGGCGTTCAGAGCGACGTTCCCGACCTCGGTGCCCTCGTAGCTCCAGACGTTGGTCCCGTCCTCCTTGGTGAGGAACTGCGGAGCCAGGTCGGCGTACTTCTTCGGCAAGCGGTCTTTGAAGAGGTCGGGCGGTTCGACCACGTGATCGTCGACGCTGACCAGGACCATGTCGTTGATGTCCACGTTTCCCCCTTAGGAACCGTTGCCCGAGGCCACCAGCTTGGCGATCTCGCTCTTCATGCCATTCACGAGCATAGGAGTCTCACTCTACGCGTCGGCGACGTGACGGACTTTGAGCGGAAATCTGCGTGCCCCCCGCAACGCGAACACCGTCACGACGTTTTGGGTACGTCGTCCGCAACAAGTTGCGCTCCTTCGACTGCGGCCATCCGTCCTCAGCGATATTGCGTCGCCGTCTTCTCGCGGGGGGCGGGAGGGTTCGCCGGGTAGTTGCCGATCAGTGTGTACGAGAAGCCATTCTGCAGAGCCGCCGAGCGCGTCATGTCCAGGGATTCCCAAATGGCCCGGATGGTCCCCTGAATCGCCTTCGGGTTGCGCCGGGCGATCGAGAGCGCGATCTCACGGGCCCGGTCGCGGAGCGCGTCTCGGCTCAATACCTCGGTGACGAGACCGAGGCGGAGCGCGGTCTCGGCCGTGATCCGTTCCTCGTTGCCCATGAGCGCCCAGCGCAGCACGTCGCCGAGCGGCATACCGCGATGCAGCATCCCGATCGGTTCCAACGCGCTGACGATTCCCACATTGGCGTGCGGATCGAAGAAGACGGCGTCGTCCGAGCAGATGATGATGTCGGACTCGTTCAGAAAGTACTGCGCCCCGCCTGCGCACAGCCCGTGCACTGCCGTCACGACGGGCTTCCAGACCTTGTACTGCAGCTTCGGCCCCAGGGTCTCGCCGGGATCGAAGCTGTTGAAGTCGTTGTCCTTCATGAACCAGAGGTCGTCACTCCGGATGTCGACACCCGTGCAGAAGGCACGGTCGCCGTTGGCCTGCAGTACGACACAATGAATGTCGTCGGTGTCCCGCACTGTCTCCCAGGCCCACCGCATGTCGGCGGCCATGTCGTTGTTGAACGAGTTCAGGCTCTCCGGCCGGTTCAGCGTGATGGTGGCCACATTGTCGGCGACGTCGAACAGGATGGCAGCGCGTTCCATGGATCCTCCTGGGCCCCGTGACGATGCGAGGCGAAATAGTACACTCTTCTCCGGTTTGCGGCCGGGGTTGCGGGCCAGCCAGCATCACACACGCCCGCCAACGGACACGTCGGCGAGCAGACCGATCCAACAGCAACGCCCAGCGACCACAGATAGAACAGCTAGAGAGGACACGACGTGGAGATCCAGGGGAAAAAGGCCGTCATCGTCGGCGGAGCGTCGGGCATGGCCAAGGCCTCGGCCGAACTCCTGCGCGCCAAGGGTGCCGACATCGCCATCCTCGACCTGCCGACCTCGGCGGGAGGGGCCGTCGCCAAGGAGCTCGGTGGCACGTTTCACGAAGTGGACATCCTCGACGACGCCCAGACCGAGTCAGCCCTGGCCGACGCGGTCGCCGCGCTCGGTGGCCTGCACATCGCGGTCAACACGGCCGGCGGCGGCACGGCCCGGCGCACGCTGAGCAAGGACGGCCCCCACCCGCTCGATGCCTTCCGCCGCACCATTGAGCTGAACCTCATTGGCACGTTCAACCTCAACCGGCTCCAGGCCTCCCACATGTCGACCAACGAGCCCGAGGACGGTGAGCGCGGCGTCATGATCAACACGGCCTCCATCGCCGCCTTCGAGGGCCAGATCGGCCAGGTCGCCTATGCCGCCGCCAAATCGGGCATCGTCGGCATGGTATTCACCATGGCCCGCGATCTCGGCAGCCTCGGTATCCGCGCCATGGCCATCGCCCCGAGCCTGTTCGCCACCGGCCTCACCGAGGGCATCCCCGACGAGTTCGCCGCCACCCTCACCAAGGACGCCGCCTTTCCCAAGCGGTTGGGGCGACCGGAGGAGTACGGCAAGCTCGCCGTGGCCATCGTGGAGAACCCGATGCTCAACGGCCTCTGCATTCGGCTCGACGCCGGCACGCGCTTCGCCCCGAAGTAGAAGTAGCAGTCGAAGGAAGGCGTCGTGCGAACGACCGAGCTGCAGGTGGACGTGACCGAGGCCGCCGGCCTGGGTGAGCCCGCTCACATCTCGTTGACCGTGACGGCGCCCCAAGAGGCGCCCGCCGACCCCATCGTCTGCTTCGCCAAGCCGGGCGCCGGCTACTCGCGCGGCTACTTCACCGAGGATCTGCCCGGACCGGGCTCCGGCGCCGGCTCGCAGGCGGCCTGGCATGCCGACCGCGGCTGGGTCTTCGTTGCCGTCGACCACCTCGGTGTGGGCGACAGTTCCCTCCACGACTCCGATCGACTTTCCTTCGTCCCGATCGTGGCGGCGGCGCAGGCCGCCGAGGCCGCAGTACGGCAGAAGCTGGCGGCTGGCACCCTGCTCGACGGGCTCGGCCCCGTGCAGCAACCGGTGACCGTCGGCATCGGCCAGTCGATGGGTGGCGCGTTCACCATCGTGCAGCAAGGGCGCCACCACTGCTACGACGGCGTCGGCGTGCTCGGCTTCAGTCCGCTGCACACGCAGCCGCCCACGCGGCCGGGCACGCCGCCCCTCGCGCTGCCCTGGGTTTCGCGCGACACGCTGCCGTCTGAGGGGATCTTCACCAACGCGCCGGCGCTGGCCGATCTCGCCGGAGTCGGAAGTGCCCCGGCGCCGAGCGACGAGAACGTCATGGCGTGGGGATTCCACTACGACGACGTGGACCTCGTGGTTGTGCAGCAGGACATGGACGACTATCCGGCCCGCCACGGCGACCTCCCTCCGTGGGCGTCGGCAACCATCCCTGGCACCGCCGTCCTCTGGAGCCTCGCCCCCGGCTCCATCCTGGCCGAGGCCGCGGCCATCCGCTCCCCCGTTCTCGTTGCGCTGGGCGAGCGGGACGTGGTCGTCGATCCCCGTGGCGAGCTGCGCGCCTTCGCCTCGTCGCCGAGCGTCGACTTCTTCGAATGCCCGCGTATGGCGCACATGCACAACTTCGCCGGTACGCGGGAGCTGTTCTGGCAGCGCATCGAGACGTGGGCCCGCTGGGTACGGGCGGTCCGGGATACGCCGGCCTGACGCGCTAGTCCGCCGCCCGGAACTGGTACGAGCCGGCGGTCACCGGGCGATCACCGTCGCCCTCGTCGTGGAGGATCATCCGCACCGCCTGCACTCCGTCGGACCACCCGAACGCCTCCGCATCGGCGCGGAATGGGCCGACCTTGCCCCGTGCCAAGAACATGACGTGCGACGAGACCGCCTGCACACGATCAGTGCCTGCTGCCTCGGCGACGACGTCGAAGGCCGCCGTCTCGAGGAGGACGAACTGCGGTCCGAGGTGCAGCGCGGCATCGGGCGAGGCGACCTCCGAGGACAGCACCGGAAGCGCCCAGTGGCCGTTCGAGCGCCGTGTTGCCCCGAAGACCTGCCACAGCGGCGGCAGGCCCGGAGAGTCCTCGATGACGATCGGCTCGAGCGGCATCTTCTCGAGCCCGGCCGGGGGTGTGCCGATACTGACCCCCTGGCCCTGCGTCAGCGCGAGCACCCGGCCGGGTTCGTCCGCGTCGACGATGCGCGAGCGGCTGTAGCCCATCTGTCGACCATGCTTGAGAAGCTCCGAGACCACCTCAATGCGTTGGACGTCCCGGCCCGGATCGAGGATCTGACAGGAATGGATGACCGGGTTCGGCACCGCTTCGAGGTCGCTCCTGCCACCACCCTCCGGCGCGGCGATCCCGAGCACGGCCAGGAGGATGGCGCCCGTGGGGCTCCGCATGTCGCTGCGGAGCGTGACCGTGTTGTCGGCAGGTCCCAGATTCATGGAGGACCAGTTCCGTCCGATGTAGCGGTAGCTGAGCAGACCGCCCCACCTGCGTCGCAGCTCGGCGGCGTAGGCCTCCGGGTCGTTGCGCAGCTCCCTGATGTCCCTCGGCATCACTGGTCTGTCTAGCCCACGGGGAGGCGAACACTCGGCCCACTTGCCTCCGCGGCGCTCCGCCGCACACTCTTGAGCATGGACCTCGCCGACGACCTGCATTCGCTCCTGACACTCGAGCGGGTCGACAAGGACCTCTTCCGCGGCCGGAACGCCAACTACGGGCCTCGCCGCACCCTGTTCGGGGGCCAGGTGGCGGCACAGTGCCTGCTCGCCGCCGCGGCCACGGTCGAACCCGGCCGGCTGCCCCACTCCTTCCACGGCTACTTCCTGCGGGCCGGACGGAGCGACCTTCCCGTCATCTTGGAGGTGGACCGTGACCGCGACGGGCGTTCGTTCTCGGCACGACGCGTGGTCGCCATACAGGACGGCGAGGTCATCTTCTCCATGGTGACCTCCTTCCACGTCGAGGGCGAGGGCAGCCGTTTCGACGCGGCGCCCCGCCGCGACGTGCCCGAACCAGAGGACACGGCTTCGGGCGGGTGGAACACGCTCCTCGACGTGCGGCCCGTCACGCCGACCGACTTCTTGAAGGGCGTCTTCACCGACTGCCTGTGGGTCCGCTCCGCCGTCTCGCTCGGCGACGATCCGCTCCTGCACCGCGCCGGCCTCACCTATCTGTCCGACCTCGGCACCGGCTTCGGCCAGCAGGACAGGTCGCTCGTCGGTCGCGGCGGCCCGTCCATCGACCACTCCGTGTGGTTCCAGGAGGACATTCGGGCGGACGAGTGGGTCATGGTCGACCTCGTGCCGGTCAAGGCCCGCAGCGCGCGCGGGCTGCTACCACGGCTCGCTGCGCGACCGCGACGGCCTCCTCGGCGCGACCATCTATCAGGAGCAGTTGCTCCTCCCCGGTTCGGCCGCCGACATGCTGGCCGCGGCCGTTCCCTCCGACGAGGACCTGCCGGCGCACCGTGATCCCGAGCAGGCGGCGGCACGCCGGGGGGCGCACGAGGAGCACCCCGCCGGGGGATGAGCGTCGGGTGGCCTTTGGCGCCACGCCGTCGCGCAGTGGCAGGGTGGCCTGGTCAGCCACCGATAATTGAGGATACTCTTTAAGCCATGCCGATCGCCATCACCGAAGACCACCGGACCTTGGGGCGGACGGCCTCGGATTTCCTGGCCAAGCACGATTCCCGAGGAGCGGCCCGGCTCCTGCTCGAATCCAAGGCCGAGACCCTGCCCTCGTTCTGGGGGGACATCGCCGACCTGGGCTGGCTTGGCCTGCACGTCCCCGAGCAGTACGGGGGTTCGGGCTTCGGCCTCCCTGAGCTGGTCGTGGTCGTCGAGGAGCTCGGGCGCGCCCTGACGCCCGGGCCCTTCGTCCCGACCGTGATCGCCAGCGCGGTCATTGACGCCGCCGGCTCCGACGACCTGAAGACACGGCTGCTCCCCGGCCTGGCCGACGGGTCCGCGTTCGGTGGCGTCGGACTCGAGTCCGACATCGTGGTGCGCGACGGGCGGGCCGCCGGCACAGCGCCGGCCGTCCTGGGCGGCGGCCTCGCCCACATCCTCGTCCTGCCCGCGGGCGACGACGTCGTGGTGGTCGACGCGTCGGCCACCGGCGTGCAGGTGGCGGTGCCGCCGAACCTGGACCCGACACGGCGGGCGGCCCGGGTGACGCTCGATGGCGCGCCCGCCGAGGTGATCTCCGGTGGGCGGCGCGCGCTCGTGGACCTGGCCCGCCTCATCGCCGCCGCCGAGGCCACCGGCATCGCGAACGAGTGCACCGAACAGGCCGCCGCCTACGCCAAGGTGCGCGTGCAGTTCGGCCGGCCCATCGCCACCTTCCAGGCCGTCAAGCATCACTGCGCCAACATGCTCGTCGCCTCCGAGCTGGCCACCGGTGCCGTATGGGACGCGGCCCGGGCAGCGACCGAAGGCGCCGACCAGTTCACCTATGCCGCGGCCATCGCCGCCGCGCTGGCACTGGCCGCCGGCGACGAGTGCGCGCAGCTCAACACCCAGGTGCACGGCGGCATCGGCATCACGTGGGAGCACGATGCGCACCTGTATCTCCGCCGGGCGACCGCGCTCGAGGCGTTCGTCGACGGCGAGGCAGCAAGCCGCGAGATCACCGACCTGGTCCGCGCCGGGACGGCGCGCACACGCACCATCGACCTGCCACCCGAGGCCGAGCCGATGCGCGACGACGTGCGCGCCTTTGCGCAACGAGTGCACGGGCTCGACGCTGCGGCCCAGCGCGACGCCATGATCGAGACGGGCTACGTCATGCCGCACTGGCCCAAGCCCTGGGGGCGCAACGCCGGCGCCGTCGAGCAGCTCGTCATTGAGCAGGAGTTCGCCGCAGCCGGCGTGCGACGTCCGCAGTACTCCATCACGGGCTGGGTCATCCTGACGCTCATCCAGAACGCCACCGAGGACCAGGTCGAGCGCTGGGTCCTCCCCGCCCTGCGCCAGGACGTCATTTGGTGCCAGCTCTTCAGCGAGCCCGAGGCCGGGAGCGACGCCGCCGGCGTGAAGACGCGGGGGACGCGAGTGGACGGCGGCTGGCTCGTCAACGGCCAGAAGGTGTGGACGAGCGGCGCGCACTACGCCAGCTTCGGGCTGGCCACCATCCGCACCGATCCCGATGCGCCCAAGCACGAAGGCATCACGACCATGGTGATCGACATGCATGCCGAGGGCGTGGAGGTGCGCCCGCTGCGCATGACCACCGGGCAGTCGGAGTTCAACGAGGTGTTCTTCAACGATGTCTTCGTGCCCGACGACGACGTGGTCGGGCCGGTGAACGGCGGCTGGACCGTGGCGCGGGCGACGCTCGGCAACGAGAGCGTCTCCATCGGCGGCGGCCAGGGCGGACAGTCCACGCCGGCGGGCGCGGTGATCGGACCGTTCGATGCCCACCCGGAACGCCTGCCGGGCGGGTCCGGACGGATCGGTCGTTACATTGCGCAGACCGAGGCCGTGACGCTGCTCAACATGCGCACCGCCCACCGTGCGCTCATCGGCGGGGGCCCCGGCCCGGAGGGCAACGTCACCAAACTCGTCCTGTCGGAACTGGGCCACGAGGCGTCGGCAATCACGGTCGCGGTGAGTGGGCCCGGGACGCTGTTCAGCGACGGCGCCGGTGCCATGGTGTCGAGCCTGGTGCTCATGCACCGCGGCATGTCGATCGCCGGGGGCACGTCGGAGATCAAGCGCAACCAAATCGGTGAGCGCATTCTCGGGCTGCCGCGGGACCCGCTCATCAACTAGACGTCCTGGGTCTCTCGGCCATGTCGTCACGACTGGACAAGTCCTGGAAGGTGTTGGCCAGCCCGTCGACTCCGGGTGTGGACCGCTGCGTCGACATCTTCGTGCGGCCTGACGGCACCTTCGGGTTCGAGGAATTCCGGCGGGATCCGGAGGACGGTGGCGCCTGGACGCCCGTCGCATACTTCTCAGGACAGGACTACGACACCGAGGCGGAGGCTCTGGCCGCCGCCCGGACACGCGTGCCCTGGCTCGGCGACGTGCTCGACGGAGGGATGCGCTAACCGATCGCGGCCGGAGCTCCGAACGTAGTCTCGGGCGAACGCCAGTCGGTCGAGACGAAACGGTGTGCGATCAGCCAGCGGCCCCCCGCTCCCACGGGCACGAAGCGGTCCCGGTAGCGGCCCATGTGGTCCAGGCCGATCTCGGTGATGACGGTGAAGTAGCTGGCGACGAGGGCCTCGTCGGGCTGCACGGACTCGAACCGGATGTTGGTCACGTTGTGCCGCACGATCCGGCGCGGTCCTCCGGCCGCGCGCTTTCGGGACGCGTCCTCCTGCGCCTGCGCCGCGGCGGGCGCACCACCGAAGCGCGCCTTGATGGCGTCCCGACCCTGCAGTGGCTCCGCTCCCCGTATGGCGAGGACGCCGTCCTCGCAGAACGCGCCGGCGAAATCCTCCAGGAGGTAGCGGTCGCCACTGTGGGTGTACTGCGCCAACGTGTCGCGACACGCCTCACGGGCGGAAAGCTCCCACAGTTCCACGTCGCCGTCGACCTCTTTCCTGTTGCGGACGCGCCCGATCCTACGCGGGCAACGGCGCACCGAACCGTGCGTCGTCGCTGTACCCGACGCTGCGGTCCCCGGCCCGTAGAGTGCGCCCATGGCAGACGCCCACGGCGGTGCGGCCACCGGCCTCTGGAACCTGTTGATCGGTCCACCCAAGCGGGCGTCGCAGGACGGCAAAGGAAAGGACCGCATCACTCCGGTCCAAGGGTTGTCGGCCCTCTCGCTCGATGCCCTGACGTCGGTGGCCTACGGCCCCGAAGCGATCATTCTCGTCCTGGCCGTGGCCGGCGTCGGGGCGCTGCACCTGGTCCTCCCGATCACCATCGCCATCGTCGGCCTGTTGGCCATTTTGGTGTTCTCCTACCGCCAGGTGATCGACGCCTATCCGATGGGCGGCGGGGCCTACGCCGTCTCCCGGGCCAACTTCGGCGCCCACACGAGCCTCGTGGCCGCCGCCTCCCTGGTCGTGGACTACACGCTGACCGTGGCCGTCTCCATCGCGGCGGGCGTCGCGTCCCTGCAGTCGGCCTTCCCGAGCCTGAACGGCGCCACCATCCCGCTCTGCCTCGGGATCCTTCTCTTCATCATGGTGCTCAACCTCCGCGGCCTCGGCGAGACCGCCCGGGCCTTCCTGCTGCCGACCATGCTCTTCATCGTCGGCCTGCTGGCCATCATCGCCATCGGCCTCATCCACCCGCTCGGTCTCAACGAGGCGCCATTGGGCACGTCCCAGACGCCGACCGTGGGGCTCAAGGCGGTGACGTTCCTGCTCGTCCTCAAGGCATTCTCCGCAGGGTGCAGCGCGCTGACCGGCGTCGAGGCGATCGCCAACGGCGTGCCCCTTTTCCGTGAGCCCCGGACTGTTCGGGCGAAGCGGACCGAGGTCCTCCTCGGCCTGATCCTCGGCGCCATGCTGCTCGGCCTGGCCATTCTCGCCAAGCGCTGGCACATCGGGCCCCGCTCGGGGCAGACCGTGCTGAGCCAAATCATGGCCATGTCGATCGGGCGGGGCTGGGCGTACTACGTCATCTCCATCACCATCACGGTCGTGCTGGCGCTGGCGGCCAACACGTCCTTCGGCGGGCTTCCCGTCCTCGCGAGTCTGGTGGCCCGGGACAACTACCTCCCACACCTGTTCAGCATCCGGGGTGACCGGCAGACGTTCGGCAACGGCATCTTCGTGCTGACGATCCTGGCGGGCGCGCTCCTCGTGGCAGTCGATGGCAACACCAACGAGCTGATCCCTCTCTTCGCCATCGGGGTCTTCATCGGGTTCACGCTCTCCCAGGCCGGGCTGGTCGTGCACTGGTGGCGTGAACGCCCGACCGGTTGGCGCCGCCGCGCCACCATCAACGGCTTCGGCGCATGCATCACCGCCATCGCCACCGTCGTCTTCTTGATCTCCAAGTTCACCGAAGGCGCCTGGGTGGTGGTCATCGCCATCCCGGCCTTCATCGTGCTCTTTCTCCGCATTCACGCCTACTACGAGCGGGCGGCGAAAGATCTGCGCTTCGACGAGGACCCCGGGCGGCCCGCGCCGAAACGCACCATCGTGGTCGTCCCGGTCAATCGGATCTCGCGCCTCACCGAGCACGCGCTGAGCGAAGCCGAGTCACTCGGCCAGGAAGTGATCGCCGTGAGCGTCGTCCTCGAGGGCGGCGACGATGCCGCCACCTACGCCAAGCACCTCTTCGACGACTGGAACCGGTGGAACTGCGGCATACCGCTCCGCATTCTGCACACCGACTACGCCTCCGTCGTCCAGCCCATCGTCGAGTTCATCGATCAGCTGCGTGCTGAGCATCCCGACGATCAGCTGGTCGTGCTGATCCCTGTCATCCGGCCGGACAAACTCCGGTACCGGATCCTCCACAACCAGATCGACCTCGTCCTCTCGTCCGCGCTGCGCGGCCGTGACGACATCGTCGTGGCCCGGGTCACGGTGCCGCTGGAGCCTCCTGCTGACGACGACAAGACGGGGCGGCAGGCCCAACCCGAGTCCCGACCGGAGTCAGAGCCGCTACCCGGGTCCGGCGCGTCGAAGCCCTGACGTCCGGGCTCAGCGCCCCTTCCACACCGGGTCGCGCTTCTCAATGAACGCGGTCGCACCTTCCTTTGCGTCCTCGCTGCCGAACACCTTCGGCTGCCATTCTGCGGCCAGCACCTTGGCCCGCTCGAGGTCGGTCGACGCCGTGCGCACCATCTGCTTGGTCGCGTGCAGCGCCAGCGGGCCGTTCCGGGCGATCCGCTCCGCCATCGCCAGCGCGGCGTCGAGCACGTCGGCCGGCGCGACGACCTGGTTGATCAAGCCGAGTGAGAGCGCCCTGGCGGCGTCGATCGAATCGCCCGTCAGTGTCAGCTCGAGCGCCACCGCCAGCGGGATGCGCGTGCTGACGAACACACCTCCGCCGGCCGCGAACAGTCCGCGCTTGACTTCGGGCACCCCGAAGGAGGCCGCCTCCGAGGCCACCACGACATCGCAGCCGAGCAGCAACTCGAACCCGCCGGCGACGGCGGTGGCGTTCGCCGCGCCGACGATGGGCACGCCGATCTCGCCATTGGTGAAGCGGACGAAGCCACGCATCGCATCGGGGTTTCCGCTCATGCCGCCCGAGCCGCCCTCGGCGAAGCCGCGCAGGTCCATGCCGGCGCAGAAGGCCCGGTCGCCCGTCCCCGTGAGCACCACAGCACGGACCTCGGGATCCTTCTCGGCCTCGAGCATGGCAAGGCCGATGGCGGAGAGGAGCTCGGGGTTCAATGCGTTGCGTGCTTCCGGCCGGTTGAGGCGAAGCACCTGCACCGCTCCCCGCCGCTCCTTGACGAGCACCGGCTCGGCCGGCGCCTCCGTCGCACTGTCCGTCATCAGGCCACAACCTTCCTCTTCATTTTCATCTTCCGCGATCGCCTCGGTCGGCTTAACCGAGTTTGCTCAGTATGGCCTCACCCGCCGACGGGCTCCGCCACGTGAGAAGATCGGATGGGTGGTTTTTAGTACACTCAATACGGACTACCAAGGAGAACCTCAGGCAGGTGGCAGCACCCGGTGACAGAGAACCGATCATCCGGACCGAGGTGACCCGACGAGTGGGAACCATCACTCTCAACCGGCCGGCGCGCCGGAACGCGCTGAACGGCGAGCTGATCGGCGCCCTCGATGCCGCCGTGCGCCAAATGGCCGACGACCCCGAGGTCAAGGTGGTCGTCCTGACCGGTGCCGCGCCTGAGGGCGGTACCGGAGGCTTCTGCTCGGGCGGTGACGTCAAGGACGGCGCCAGCGGACCGGGCGGGGAGAAGGGTGTCCCGGTCGACGCGCTGTCAGGCGATCTGTCCCGCCACGACCTCCACGCCGCCATGTTGCTGCACGTCATGCCCAAGCCGACCATCGCCATGGTTGCCGGGCCGGCCGTCGGTGCCGGCTGCAGCCTGGCCGCGGCCTGCGATCTGCGCTTCGCCTCCGAGGATGCCGTCTTCTCGGTGAGCTTCTCGCCCAACGGCCTGTCGGGCGACTACGGGGGTTCGATCTTCTGGACCCGCATCGGCGGGACGGCGTTGGCCCGTCGCCTCTACCTCTTGAACGAGAAGATTGCCGCGCCGTGGGCGTTGGAACTCGGCATGGTGCACGCAGTGCTCCCTCCGGCGGAGCTCAGCGCCTACACCTACGAGGTCGCCGAGACGTTGGTGCGTACGCCCTCGACGTTGTTGGCCCTGGTCAAGGACAACCTCAACGCCGCCGAGGACGAGGACGAACGGCGCCGCTGGCTCTTCGCCCACGAGGCCGAGAACCAGTTGACGTCGGCCAAGACCTCCCGCCGGCGGGCGAAAGAGCGGGGGCACGCCGCGGAGCCGCCGGCGATCTGAGTCAGTGCGACCCGCTGGCGCTCGCGTGCGACGGCGCCGATGCCGATGCCGTTGCCGTTGCCGCGGTGTGGAAGGTCGCGGATGCCGAGGCCAGTGGCCCGCTCCACACGGTCACCGTGGCCGCAAGGGCGCAGAGGATCCCGGCGGCGATGACCCGTCCCTTGTGCAACTCCATCCGTGCACTCTTGCTCCGAAATGTTGGAGAGAGGCGAGGAGAACGTAAGAACCAGCCAAGAATCGGCCGGCGGATAGGCCGTCAGCCGGCGCCGGCCGCCTTGCGCTCTGCCACGATCTGGTGGTGCCGCTCGAGCATCTGCACGGCCTGGGCCGCCAGGTCGGAGGGTGGCTCGGGAAGGCGCACGGGCCCGTGCTCACGGCTGGGCAGCGCGACCGTGGCCTTGGCCGGACAGGTGACGGTGTCGCGCTGGTTGGTCCCGCGCATCTCGATGTCGACCACGCACCGCCCGTCCTCCAGACGCTTGTCGACGACCTCGCCAGTAAGGATGTGCGCGTCGCCGATGTAGTTGAACTTACGGATCTCACTCGACTGCGACACCAGCCAGCCGTCGTCGCCGATGTAGTCGGTCACGTAGTGGCTCAGCCAGCAGTCGCGCATCACCCCGTAGTCGTAGGCCATCGGATTGCCGATGGCCTGGGCCCACGCGTTGTCCCAATGCACGCGCTGGGCCACGTCGGGAACGCCGTGATCGTTCTTCACGTAGAAGGGCGCTATGCGTTGACGGTTCTTGTACGCGATGCGGTTGGCGCAGGGCTCGTACGGGACGAAGCCGTAGCCGCCGGCATGGAAGACGATCATGTCGGTCGTCGTCAACGGCCCCTTCGCCATCGGCTGCAGGACGTCGCCGACGTGCACGTCCTCCCAGTGGCGCGGCGTGGCGCCCCGGGGCTCCTCGGCCGCGTAAATGGCGTCGATCTTCGCCAGCGCAGCGTCGTCGTACGTCGCCGGCTCGAGCGCGGCGTACTTGCCCTTCTCGCGCGCCGTCTTGCGCTCCGTGTAGATGGCGAGCATGCGCGAAATGGCCACGATCTCGGCGCGCTGGTTCATCTTCACACTGGTGTAGGTGGTGAGGAGCGAGCGCTCGGCGAACTCCGACTTCTTCTCTACCACCGACTCGGTGCCGCCGAAGCTGTAGAGCCCGTCACCTTCCTGCAGGGGGCGGAACCATTGCCAGGCGCTGCCCGACACGAAGACGTGGATGCCGCGGAACGACGGCCGCTTGATCCGCTCCGCGTGCGGGTCGCCGTACAGAGGCCGGTTGAGCGCAATCGGGATCATGGGCGCCGCGATCTGGCCGCCCCAGCGAGTCGCCGTGCCGTACTCGTCCGAGATGAAGAGCGGGTTGTCGTCGCCATAACTGCGGGCGAAGTTGCGCATGGCGTCGGGCGTCGCCGTAGTGAGGAACTCCCGGCCCCCCACCGGCGACCAGCGGCCCACCAGCGCCTGGGCCCGCTGAATGTCCTCCTCCTTGAACTGGTAGTCCGTCGCCTTCTCGAACTCTGCCGATGTGGTGGTCGCCATGCTCCCCTCCGGGTTGCTGCCAGGTCAGGACTCTGTGTGACCTAAAGAGTATACTAAAAGGTCACCGAGTCGACCACCGGCTGCGGAACTTCCTGGCGGGGTGACGCCGTTCCGCCGGACCCTGCTCAGCGCACGAGCCCGCCGAGGGCCTCGAGGTGACGCCGCATGCGATGGCGCGCCAACTCGCGGTCGCCGGCGTCAATGGCGGCGGCGATGCCCTCGTGGGTCCGGTGCACCTCGGCCTTGATTTGGTTGCGGGTCTTCGGAGCGAGTCGCTCGATCTGGTGCAGCCGGCTGAGGCGGATCAGCACCAGAGCCACCAGCTCCAGAACCCGGTTGTGCGCGGCGATGGCGACGGCGGCATGCAGATCGTGCACGGCTTCGACGAGCTCGACGTCGGTCGCGCTCTCCTCTCGGACGAGCGCGTCACGCATCACCCCCGTGCCCGCGGCGTCGATACGCTGCGCCGCCAAGTCGGTGATGGCCACTTCGACACCGGTGCGCAGCTCGGCCAGATCGGCGAGCGTCATGCCTCGGCGCGCCAGGTAGATCGCGGCCGTTTCGGTCACGGCGTTCGCGCTCGGTGCCATGACGAAGAGCCCGCCCCCGGGGCCGCGGCGCATGCGCGCAATGTGGTGGTACTCCAGCAGTCGGACCGCCTCGCGCAGCAGGGCCCGGCTCACCCCCTCGCGTGCGATGAGCTCGGGCTCCGTGCCGACCAGATCGCCCGGTTTGAGGTTCTCCGCCACCACGCTCTGGGTGATGTGGCGAGCCACTGCCTCCGCACCCTTGCCCTGGGGAGACTCCGCCAGGACGACCGAGTCCGGAAGGAGCTGGCGGGTGGAGCGGCGCCGGCGAAAGAACTCCGCCTCCGCTTCGAGATGCTTGCGCATGCGATTGCGCGCCAGGCCGGCGTCCCCCGCCATGATCGCCTCGGCGATCTTGGCGTGGGCGTGCTCCGTCTCGCGGCCGAGCGCCTTCCCGAAGTGTTGCCAGTCCGGTGAGTACAGCTGGGCGACCTGGTTGAAGACGTCGACGAACAGCTCGAGCCCGGGATTGCGGCTGATTTCGGCCACCAGCATGTGCAGCCCACGGGGATCGCCACCCGGCAGCATCGGGCCTTCTTCGACGAAGCGCCGCAGCACGGCCAGGTCGGCCTCGTCGGTCCGCTCGGCCGCCAGCTGGCAGGCCAGCTCCTCCAGAATGATGCGGGCCTCGAAGATCTCGTCGAGCGTGGCGTCGACGCGGTGGAGGTAGAGCACGACGGCATCGCTGACGGCTCCCACGGTCGGCTCCGTGATCACCAGGCCGCCGCCGGGGCCGCGACGGGTGCGCGCCACCTGCTGATGCTCCAACAGGCGCACGGCCTCGCGGAAGACGGCGCGGCTGACGTGATAGCGCTCGAGCAGGTCGGCCTCGGACCCCAGGACGTCGCCGACCGGCCAGCCCAGCGCCATGACCTCTTCGACGATCGAATCGGCCACCTTGGCGGCGCGCTTGGCGTTCGACTCGGTGCCCGGACGCGTCATTTCGCGCCCCGCCGTCGGGGTCGTCATGGCGCAACACTATCCACCGAATCCCGGGTCTCAGGCGTTTTGACCTGCACGTTCGCCAATAGAGTGATCCCAAAGGCCGCAGCCGTCGACTCCCCACCTAACATGAAAACATGATTTGCGAACAGGGGGTCCGGCACTGCCGCAGCTGAGCCCTCCTCCCTCCGACCCGGTTGTCGCGCCACCGGCGCGCCGACCCGGATCGGTACGCCGCACGTCGACCGTGCTCATGTTCTGGCCCGACGGCATGGGCAACGACCTGCACCTCAAGGGCCGGGCCCGCGACCTCCTCACGCCGGTCGAAGGGGAGCCCGTCGTCGTCGAGCAGGCCGATCTGTACGCGGTAACCGGCCGCGAGCGCGACATCCAACGGATCGAAGCGGATCCCGCACCGGACAACTTGCAGAGCCTGGTCGGCTGCCGGGCGGGCGGCAACCTGCGCAAGGCCATCGCCGCCGAGCTGCCCGAGGAGGCAGCAAAAGGCAGCGCATTGCACCTGCTGCTCGACGACCTGGCCGGGTCCACGCTGATCTCTGGCTTCGTCTTCATCCGCTGGCTCGACCACCTCCCCGAAATGCGTGAACGTCTGACCAAGGCGCCGGTGCATCAGCAGATGGCGGACATCTGCTCGGGATTCCAGACCGGTTCGAGCGCCCTGCGTAGCGATGGTTCCATCGTCCACAACCAGAACACCGCATACCCCGGGCCACTGGCCGATCCGTCCGACCCTCTTGGTTGGCACGAGCTCGACGAACCCCCGGTCCCGTCCATGCGGCGCGCCCGGCGCATCGACGTATGGGACGACGACGGCACCATTGAGATCGATGCCATGTTCCGCGACAGCGCCTGGGATCCCGATAGTCGCGAGCTCGTCGTGCACGAGTACCAGATCCTGGGCCAGGCGGACGGCGCGTCGGGCGTGCTGCTCTCGGTCACGGCCGTCCCACGCGTCCTGCCCTACGCCGAGTGCCCCGGTGCGGCACCGAACGCAGCGTGGATGGCGGGCACCGAGTTGCGGGCGATGCGCAGGGAGGTCCTGGCACGGTTGCGCAACGCCGACTGCTGCACGCACCTCAACGACGGGCTGCGCTCCCTGGCCGAGGTGCCCATCCTCGCCGCCTCCCTGTCCGGCTGAGCGCGCAACCCCGGAGCGAGCACCATGCCCGAGACAGCGCCGGCGACCAGGACGGGACGGCCCCGTCGCTTCGAGGCCGAGGACGAGCTCCGCATCCTCTTGAACGCCGCGCTGGTGGTCATGGAGCGCAACGGCTACACCGATGCGGCCGTGGCGGACATTCTGCGCGAGGCCGAGCTGTCCACCCGCTCCTTCTACCGGCACTTCGAATCGAAGGACCAGCTGCTCTGCGCGCTGTTCCGGCGCGAGGCCGACGCAGCGGCGGCGCGCCTGCGCGCCAAGGTCGAGGCGGCGGCGAACCCGCACGACGGCCTGGACGCCTGGATCGACGAGATCCTCAGCTTCGGCCACGACCGCGTCAAGGCCGCCCGCGTCAGCGTCCTGGGTTCGCTCGGCGCCATGAGAGCCGAGGGCTATGCGCATGAGATGCACCACGCCACTGCTGTCCTGACGGCGCCGTTGGAGGCGTTGCTGCGTGCGGGGGCGGCCGACGGCTCGTTCCCGCTAGCCGATCCCGCCGCCGATGCGCCGCTGATTCAGTCGGTCGTCTGGGCCGCGGCGGGCTTGCATCCGGCGCGGGGCAAACCTTCGTCGCGGGCCGAAGCGGCGCGCCACGCTGCGCTCCTTCTGTGAGCGTGCGCTGGGAGCGACGCCCGAGGAGGCCTGACGGGGTCCAGCCTCGTCGGCCAGTATCAGAGCGTGGCGTTCTCGGTCAGGGACCAGAGGGCCGGCTCGCCGTCCTCGACCTGCACCACACCGTCGATCTCGAGGACGCGCAGGTGGGAGACCGCTTCCCCGACGGCGGCCCGTCGCATGAAGCCCGCGATGTCGTCCCAGGGCCGGGACCACTTCATGTGTTGGGCGACGTCCCAGGCGCTGTGCGGACCCTCCCGCAGAATGGCGACGACCTCGCCGAAACGCTCCCGGTGGTGCTGGCGCAACTCCTCCAGCCGGGCGCGCAGGTCGTCGAAGCGGTACTCGTGGGCCGGCAGCACCTCGCTGACCTCGTAAGGCTCGAGCTTGTCCAGGGAGGCCAGGTAGTCACCGAGCGGGTTCGCACCGGCTTGGGGGTGGTACGGGATGTTGGGCGTGATGCGGGGAAGCACGTGGTCGCCCGAGAGCATGAGCTCCTGGGTCGCCTCGTAGAAGCACAGGTGCCCCGGCGAATGGCCCGGCGTCCAAATCGCGGTGAGGTCCCAACCGGGCACCTCGGGCCGCGCCCCGTCTTCGAAGAGGATGTCGGGCACCACCGCATCGACCAGCTGCCGCACCGGCATGGCGGCGTTCTGCAGAGGCTCGAGCTCCTCGGGCGGCGCGCCCATGCGCCGCAACGCGGCCGCCACCCGTTCCAAAAGGTCGTCCGGCTCGTCATAGCGGTCGTGAATGAGCTCGGCATCGGCCGGGTGCAGCGAGATCCAGGCGCCCGACGCCTCCCGGATGCGACCAGCCAGGCCGTAGTGGTCCGGATGGATGTGGGTGACCATGACGCCCTGTACGTCACCGATGTCGCACCCGATCTCTTTCATGCCTCCCGAGAGCGCGCCGAAGGCGTCATCGGTGTTCCACCCGGCGTCAATCAGGTACGGGCCGCGGTCCGTCTCGAAGACGTAGACCAAGACGTACCGCAAGGAGTTGTTCGGCAGGGGCACCGGAATGCTCCACAGACCGTCGCGTACCTTCTCGACCCCCGGGAACGGATCGTTGGCCGCGGCGGCGCCCCTGGCCCGCTGGGCATGCGGCGGGCCCGGTTGGGGATGGGGGTGCTTGTGCTCGTGGCGCGACGTCGAGGTCACGACTGGGACTGCCCGCGGGGCTCCCGAGGTAGGCCCAGTCCCCGCTCGGCAATGAGGTTGCGCATGATCTCGTTCGATCCTCCTGCAATGGTCCAGGCACGAGCGTAAAGGAAGGCGTCCTGCCAGCGCCCATCCTCCTCCGCCAGCTCGTCGCCTTCGACGGCCATGGCGCGGGGTCCCAGCAGGGCCAGGGCGGCCTGGGTCGTCTCGAGGTTGAGCTCGCTGAACCAGATCTTGGCAATGGGGGCGTCGGCCGGCGTGATCTGCCCGTTCGCGGCCTTCGTGGCCATGCGTTGCCCCAGGTGGCGCTGAATGCGCGACCGTGCCGCCAGATCGCCGATCTGCTGGCGGACGGCGCCGTCCTCTATGGCGGGCCGGCCGAGTCGCCGGGAGCGACGGGCCAGGCGGACGAGGCGCTGTGCCGGGTCGACCCCGCCCCCGGCGGACCCCACGCCGGTGCGCTCCTCGGCCAGGCTGGCGCCGGCGACCCGCCACCCCTCGCCGGGGGCTCCGATGACATTGGCCGCCGGGATGCGGACCTCGTCGAAGAACACCTCGTTGAAGTCGGTGGTACCGGTCATCTCGCGCAGGGGACGGACGTCGACCCCGGGACTGTGCATGTCGAGGATGAAGGCAGTGATGCCGCCGGCACCCTCCACCGGCTCGGTGCGGGCCAGCAGGTAGCCGTAGTCCGCCCACTGCGCCCACGTGCTCCATACCTTCTGGCCCACCACCACGTACTCGTCGCCGGTCCTGGTGGCCCGGGTCTGGAGCGAGGTGAGGTCGCTCCCCGCGTCGGGTTCGCTGAAGAGCTGCGTCCAGATGTGATCGCCCCGCGCCATGGGAGGGGAGTACGTCGCACGCTGCGCGTCGGTGCCGAAGTGCTTCAGTGCGCCGGCGACGAGCGGATTGCCCAGCACGTAAGGAACGCCGGCCGCACCGAGCTCCTGCTCCAGCACGCGCTGCTCGAACGCATCACCACGCTCAGTGGAGAACCGGTCGAGCCGGTAGCCGGCGTCGTAGAGGTTGCGCGCGTAGCCACGCAGCAGCTCCACGTCGTCGGCCCTATCGGGGACCCGCATGCCGGTGCGCTGCTTCCACGTCAGCACCGGCTTGTGTGCCGCAATGAAGGCCTTGAGCGTGGACCGGTAGTCGTCGTAGTCGTCGGGGATGGAGGGCACGAGCACGTCCATGGCGTCAGGCCTCCGTCCCCGTCCCCGCCTCGGTCAGGCGCACGAGGCGCTCGCGGTGCCAGGCCCCGTCGCCGTAGAGCACCTGGTTCACCTTGGCCCGGCGGGTGAAGAGGTGGACGTCGTGCTCCCAGGTGAAGCCGATGCCGCCGTGCAACTGCAGCGCCTCGCCGCAGATGTGGGCAAACGTGTCATCGACGTAGGCCCCCGCGGTGGCGACGGCGTCGCCCGCGTCGTCGAGCCCGTCACCGAGGGCGAGCGCGGCGTAGTGCGCCGCCGCCCTCATGGCTTCGAGCTTCATGAGCAGGTCAGCGAACCGGTGCTTGATCGCCTGGAAGCTGCCGATGGCCCGCCCGAACTGCACGCGCTTCTTCGCATAGTCGACGGTCTCTTCGAACAGCAGCTCCGCTGCGCCGACCGACTCGGCCGACTGCAGCACGGTGGCGATCGAGAGGCAGAGGTCGACCGCGTCCTCACCGCCCGCCAACAGATTGGCAGCCGGGACCGTCACGCCGTCGAAGCGGACCTCGGCGAAGCGCCGCGTCACGTCGAGGCCGGACAACGTGCGCGTGGACAGGCCCGCAGTCGAGGGCCGGACGAGGAGGTTCCGCAGTTCGCCCCCGGGCTCCTTCGCGACGACCAGGAGGAGCGAGGCGTTCTCGGCCGCTTGCACGTAGCGGGCCAGGCCGTCGAGCCGCCACGCGTCACCGAGGCGCTCTGCCCGCACTTCCACCGCTCCCGGCTCGGGCGAGCCGTCGCCGCTGAGGCACCAGGCGGCGGTCGCCTCTCCCCTCGCCAAGGGAGGCAGGTGCTCCTTGGCCTGCACCTCCGAGCCGAAGCGGGCCAGAGCCCCGGCCACCACGTTGCAGGGAACGAACGGACCGGGGTTGAGCGTTCGGCCGAGCTCCTCGCCCAGGACAACGAGGTCGACCAACGGCTGCTCCGTGACGCTGCCCCCCTCCAACTCCGGCGGGATCAACATGGCGGTCCAACCGAGCCCGGCGCCCTGTCGCCACAGGTCGCCGTCGAAGACATCGGGTTCCTCCATCGACCGGCGCACCTGCGCCAACGACTGATGCTCGGCCAGGAAGCGGCGCGTGCGTCGCGCGCAACAGCTCCTGCTCCTCCGAGAACCCGAAGTCCACGGTTAGGAGGATCCCATCACACTCTGCGCTCCGCCGAGGCCCAGTACTCGTCGCGCAACAACCGCTTGTACAGCTTGCCGCCGTCGGTCCTCGGCAGGTGGTCCCGGAAGTCGATGCTGCGCGGGCACTTGTAGCGACCGATCCGCTCCTGGCAGTAGGCGATCAGCTCGGCGGCCAACGCGTCACCGGGCGGCACACCCTCGACGACCTCGACCACGGCCTTGACCTGCTCGCCCCATTCGGCATCGGGCACCCCGATGACGGCGACGTCCGCCACCGCCGCATGCTCGGACAGCACGCCTTCGACCTCCGCGGGGTAGATGTTCACGCCACCACTGATGATCATGTCCTTGGCTCGATCGCGGATGAACAGGTAGCCGTCCTCGTCCATGACGCCGACGTCCCCGAGCGTGAAGGCTTTGCCCTTACTGACCGAGGCGGTGAGCTCAGGGTCGTCCTTGTAGGCGAACGTCGCGCCCCGCTCCGGCTCGAGGTACACCTCCCCGACCTCGCCCCGCGGCACCTCGTTGCCGTCCTCATCGAGGATCTTCACCTTCATGCCGGCCACGGATCGCCCGACGGTGCCGGGCTTCTCGAGCCAGCGGTAGGGCTTGGCGATGGTCGCCGCGCCCTCCATGCCGCCGTACGTCTCCCAGATCACGGGTCCCCACCACTCCATCATCCGCTTCTTGACCTCCAGGGGACAGGGTGCCGCGGAATGGACGACGACCTCCAGGCTCGACACGTCGTAGCGGTCCTTGACCTCCTGGGGCAGGCGCAGCAGCCGAACGAACTGTGTCGGGACCATGTAGGCCGTGGTGACCCGGTGCCGCGCAATGGCGTCGAGGGTCTCCTCGGGGTCGAACTTGCCGAGAACGGCAACGGCCTGCCCGACATTGAGCGCGCCGAGATAGAAGCCCTGGCATCCACCGTGGTGCATGCCCGCAGAAATCAGGTGCACCCCCGTCAGGGGTTGGAACTGGAAGGCGTGGCCGAACGTCTTGGCGCCGTCCGCCGCCACAGAGGGATCGACCGTGCGTGAGCGCGGCCGGATGACCGCCTTGGGCTGGCCGGTGGTGCCGGACGAGTAGTTGATCGGCAGCCCCAGCACTCGGTCGTCCGGCTCCGTCGTGGGTTGGCCGGCGACGAGCTCGGACTCGCTCGTGAAGCCGGGGACGTCGTTCCCCACCGAGACCCGCAGCGCGATCGAACCCGTGCCGAAGCCTTGCGGCACCCGGTCGGCGAAATCGTGATGCAGCACCAGCGCCACCGCTTCGGAGTGGTCCACGATCCGTTGGACCTCGCCCTCCGAAAGCGCGGGATTGAGGGCGATGGACGCGAACCCGCCCTCCTGGGCGGCCAGCTGCCAGCACAGCATGTCGACGTCGTTGGGCAGCGCGTAGGCGAAGATGTCGCCCGCCCGGAGGCCCCTGGCTCGCAGCCCGTGCACCAGCTGGTGCGCGCGACCGGCCAACTCTGCGAACGTCAGCGTGACCCCCGATGGACACGCCACTACCGCCGGCTGATCCGGGTACTCCTCGGCGAGATACCAGAATCCGAGCCGCCGATCCCAAGGGTGCTGCATGGCGAATAGAGTATACCAATAATGCCCTCCGAACGCCTGGCCAGCGACGATCCGACCGCTCCGGCGCCGTTGGCGTCCGCATCCGACTGTTGGATCTTCGACGTGGACGGCTGCCTGATCGACTCGTTGACCGGCACCTCGCTGCGGCCCGGTGCGCGCCAGCTGCTCGAGCACCTGACCCGAACCGGCCGCCACGTCATTCTGTGGAGCGCCGGCGGCGACGGCTACGCACGGGACCGGGCGAAGGAATTCGGGGTCGATCACCTCGTCAACGACTACTTCGCCAAGGACGGCCGGGACGTCGATGGCCGCTACCTGACGACACAGCTGCCCCTCCACCACCGCCAGGCGGTCTTCATCGACGACCGGCCCGAAGACCTCGCCCCTGATCTCGACGTCCTCGCTGTCTCCCCGTACCTCAGCAACGATCCGCACGACCAGGCACTGCAACACGCGGCCCGCCGCGCCGGACTGGTCGAACCGAAAGCCCGCCAATAGGGTGTACCCATCTTGCAGAAGAGCAGATCGGGGACATCATGGCTGGCCCGTTGAGTGGAGTGCGCGTCGTCGAAGTCGCCAATTGGACCTTCGTGCCGGCAGCCGGCGCCGTCCTGGCTGACCTCGGCGCCGATGTCATAAAGGTCGAGCCCCCGAACGGCGACCCCCAGCGGGCGCTGCTCAACATGCTCAACCTCAAAGGGGGCGGGCCGAACCCCTTCGTCGAGATCCCCAACCGGGGCAAGCGGAGCGTTACCTGCGATCTCACGACCGACGCCGGCCGCCAGGCCCTCACCGCAATCGTTCGCAGCGCCGACGTCTTCGTGACGTCGAACCTCGCCCCCATCCGCACCAAGCTCCGCATCGACGTCGACGACATCCGGGCCATGAACCCCGACATCATCTACGTGCGCGGTACCGGATGGGGCAACGACGGCCCGATGGCGCACGTCGGTGGCTACGACATGGCCTGCGGCTGGGCCAGCAGTGGCATGGCCTTCAAGATGACGCCGGGCGGGATCGAACCGCTTCCCCAACCCCCCGCCTTCTTCGACCTCCAGGGCGCCAACACGATCGCCGGCGCCATCGGCATCGCGCTGTTCAAGCGCTCCAACACGGGCGAGACATCGGTCGTCGACGTGTCCTTGCTGCACGTGGGCATGTGGGCGTTGTCGCCCGACATCGTCGGATCTCCTTACATGGGTGACATCGCGAACTACGGCGACCGGACCAAGGCACCCAATCCTTTGGTCAACGGCTACGCGACGAAGGACCAGAGATGGATCTACTTCGTCTGCTTGCAACCGGACCGCTTCTGGGACGAGTTCTGTACGCTGCTCGGCCGGCCCGATCTGATCACCGACCCGCGCTACGACAACGCCGCGCATCGATACGAGAACAGCGCCGCCCTCGTCGGCGAGCTCGACGCCGTCTTCAGCACCCTGACCCTCGACGACGTCAAGGACAGGTTCGCCGGTTTCAGTGGCGTCTGGGCCCCGGTGCTGCGGCCCTCCGAGCTGCACACCCATCCTCAGGTCGATGCCAACGGCTTCCTGCCGTCGGTGACGGCGCACGACGGCAGCGACTACCGCATCGTGGCGGCGCCGGCGCACTTCTCGGGCCACACCACGGCGCCGCCCGGACCGGCTCCCGAGCTCGGTCAGCACACCGAAGAGGTCCTCCTCGAAGCGGGCCTCGACTGGGACGACATCACCGTTCTGCGCGAAGGCGGCGGTTTGGGCTGAACCGCCCGCTTCTGCGCGCTCGCTCCGGGCGGGCTCGACCGTTCTTCCCCCGATGTCTTCGACAACGCAGACTCGGACTCTTCCTCGAAATGATCTCAGCGGCGCCGACCTGATCAGCGCGGTGGCGGCCGAGTCCAACGAGGAGCTGGCGTCGGCTCTGGCCGAGGACTTCGCCCAGATGAGCGGGGCCCAGGCGAGGTTCTTGGTCCGCCTCGGCGAGTTCGAACGCCGCCAGGCCTTTTGCGAGGACGGGGCGACCTCCCTCGAGTCCTGGGTCACCGAACGCTTCGGGCTCTCGGCGTCGAGTGCCCGGGCCTATGTCCATGTGGCCGAGAAGGCCTGGGACCTGCCCCACCTGCTCGGTGCGCTCTCCTGCGCTGACCTGTCCTTTGACAAGGTGAAGGCACTGGTCGATGTGGCCACGCCCGAGAATGAGCGCGAGTTGTGCGCCCAGGCCAAGGAATGCTCGGTGCGCGAGCTGGCCGAGGTGGCCCGTTCCCGAGCCGAGCTGGCCCAGAGCCGCGGCCCGTCTCCTTGGTCGCACGAGGGTCGCTTCTTGCGCTTCAACGACACCGCTCGCACGCTGTGCGCCCGGTTGGCCCCCGACTCGTACGCCCAGATCAAGGCCAGGATCGATGCGCTGGTCAAAGCGGTCCCCTCCGACGCGGAGACACCGTTGGACCAGCGACGGTGTGACGCCTTGGTGGGGATCGTCGGCTCGCCTGTCCCGGGCTCTGGGGGCTCATCGACGGGGGCCACCACGACCAGCCCCTACGTGGTGGTGGCCCATGTCCCCCTGGGCGCCCTCTTCGAGGACACCGGCGAGGAGAACGTCTTGGCCGGCGAGCTCGAGCACGGGGGCCTGATCGACCGCGCCACGCTGGGGCGTCTCGCCTGTGACGCCACGCTCGTCGTCGCCCTCGACGACGACGTCGGGCACAGCATCTATGAGGGCCGGGCACGACGGTTCCCGAGCGACACCCAGCGCCGAGAGGTCATGCGGCGCGACCGACACTGTCGCTTCCCGGGCTGTGCCAACGTCACCTTCACCAACGTCCACCACATCGTGGCGTGGAAACCCGGGGGAAGGACCGATCTGGACAATCTGGCCCTCCTCTGCGTGTTCCACCACGGCATGGTGCACCGCAAGGGCTGGACCATGACCGGGGACGCCAATGCCCAGCTCAGCTTCGTCGGCCCGAGCGGCCGGGTCATGACCTCGCGCCCCTCGCCACTGTGGACCAGGGTGACGGCGCTTGACGGCCTTGACGGCGGGGCGGCGGACGGGGCCGCCGGGTCCGACGGGCTGAAGCCGTACACCGGCGCGCCCGTCGCCCGTCGCCCGTCGCCCTACAGCTCAGCTCAGCTCAGCTCAGCTCAGCTCACCCAGCCCCGACCCGGTCAGTCTCCGAGTTCGTCGACCAGTCCCCACGCCCGCGCCGTCACCGCATCGATGGTGCTTCCGGAGAACGCGAGCCACGCCGTGCGCAGCCGTCCGATCCGACGGGTCAGACTGACCGTCCCGCCCGCGCCCGGCACCAGCCCCAAGCCGATCTCGGGCAGCGCGATCTGCGTGTCGGGCGCCGCGACGACCCAGTCGGTGAAGGCCGCCAGCTCGATCCCGGATCCCATGCACGCCCCATGGAGATAGGTCACCGTGGGTTTGTCCAGTTCGAAGATCATTCGCCCGATGCTGCGCTCCAAGCGAATGAGGTGCGCCGTCGCCGGATCCGACCTGCTGCCGAACTCATCGAGATCGCCACCGGTGCAGAACGCCCTGCCCTCGCCGCGTAACTCCACCCGTGCGATGTCGGGCACGGCGGCCGCCAGAGTGAACGCGTCGACCAGCCCGTCACGCATCGCCGCATCGAGGGCGTTGAGACGCTCGGGCCGGGTCATCGTGATCGACAGCACGTCACCTTCACGCACCACCTGCACCCGGGTCTGGCTCCGGATCCCGCCGCCGTCGTCGTCGACCCGAGCGGCATGAGCGCCACGCCAGGTGGCGAACTCAGGTCCGGATTGGAGCACGGAATAGGCGGCCGACTCGGCCACGAGGCCTTCGCCCACCGACAAGTGATGCGGTCCTCGCAACAACAACGCAAGCGTCGTCGCGGTGATCGGATGGTCCGTGATGTTCTGCGCGATCCGGTCCAGCGCCACAGTGCCCTCGTCGACCGTCACGTCGCACAAGTCGAGCCAGCGTTCGTCGACCGCACCGTGGGCGACGCCGACGACCACGAACGGCAGGCTCGCCCGGGCCTCCACTACGGCGTCACCAGGGTCCGTCAACCCTTCGTGCAGCTCGACCAGGACTGCGCCGGTTCGCTCAGGAGGGATCTCGCTGCGTAGTTCGGCGAGCAGTGCGTCGGCGCTCAGGGGTTCGAGGATCGCGAGACGTTACCCTGCCGACGTGGACGACCTCCGGGTGGAGCGCTGGGCGAGCAGCGGAGCTATGGCACTCACCGGTTGGCCCGACCGGGCGCTCGGACCGCCGGAGGGCCTGGTGG
Organism: uncultured Acidimicrobiaceae bacterium; assembly: GCA_963850185.1. Classification (GTDB taxonomy): domain Bacteria; phylum Actinomycetota; class Acidimicrobiia; order Acidimicrobiales; family RAAP-2; genus Bog-473. The sequence goes on along the minus strand of CAWKKE010000007.1, from coordinate 346,096 downwards.
AAGGGATCGATCGGCTCGCCAAGTCGTTCCCCGGACTGGATGCACTCGCGCTCTTGGGCGAGCGGGCCGCGCTCATGGGATTGTGGCGACGGGGCGACACGAGCTGCGGGGGGAGTTGCCGACTGCTCCGCGCTGCGGACGGTTTCATGGCGGTCTCGCTGCCCCGCGACGAGGACATTGAGATGGTCCCCGCCTGGCTCGAACTCGAAACGGTGCCAACCTCCGCCCCCGCCGTGTGGTCCACCGTGGCGGCGACGCTCACCGACGCCGATCCGCACGTCCTCATCGAGCGAGCCCGGCTGCTCGGCGTACCGGTCGCCCGCGTCGGCGAAGCGGCCCAATCCCGGGAAAGCGCGTCGGCGCCGGTACTCGAGGCACGACTCGGCGACGCGCCGCCACGACCCGACATGAATGGTCTTGTCGTGATCGATCTCTCGGGCCTCTGGGCGGGCCCGCTGTGCGGCGACCTGCTCGCCCGCGCTGGCGCCACCGTGGTGAAGGTCGAGTCGACGCAACGACCCGACGGAGCGCGCCGCGGCGCACGCGAGTTTTTCGACCTTCTCAACGGACAGAAGCGATCCGTCGCCCTCGACCTGCAGACCCGTCAGGGCGTCCGGGTCCTCCGAGCGCTCGTGAACGCAGCCGACGTCGTGATCGAGGCCAGCCGCCCTCGCGCCCTGGCACAGTTCGGCCTGGACGCCGTGGACATCGTTACCGCCAACGGCGGCCCGCAAATCTGGGTCTCCATCACCGGGTACGGCCGCAACGGCGAGGGCGCCAACCGCGTCGCGTTCGGTGACGACGCTGCCGTTGCCGGCGGGCTCGTCACGTGGGCCGACGATCGTCCGCTTTTCTGCGGTGATGCCGTCGCCGACCCGCTCACTGGTCTGGCGGCGGCGGGCGCCTGCCTCAACAGCCTCCGCACGGGCGGGCGTTGGCTCTTCGACGTCGCCATGGCGGCCGTGAGCGCAGACCTCGCCGGTCCGACCTTGCCGACGCACCCCGGGCTCATCGTCGCCGCACCGCATGCACGCCCGGTGACCGCGAGAGCGCCCGAACTCGGGGCCGACACGGCACACGTCCTCGCAGAACTCGACATCGAGGCCTGATCGAGTCAGCTCCAAGCCAGGTTCTTCACCTCCGTGAAGTCCTCGAGCCCGTGCCGTCCCCATTCACGCCCGAGCCCCGACTGCTTGTAGCCACCGAAGGCGCCGCTTTGGCCGATACCGGTGAACTGGGAACCCCACCCGGGCCCCTGCCCACCGCCCGGGCCCACGTCCGCCAGCGGTTCCGTCCCGACCTTCTGTACCGTCACGAGGCCGGCCCGGATCTGCCGGGCGACGTTGAACGCCCGCGAGTCTGACGTCGACACCACGCCGCCCCCGAGTCCATAGATGGAGTCGTTGGCCAGCCGCACCGCATCCTCGTCCGAACCCGAGTACGGCACCACCGTCAGGACCGGACCGAAGATCTCCTCCTGGGCGATCCGCAGCCCGTTCTCGCTCACGAACACCGTCGGTTCGAAGTAGTACCCCTTCGAGAAGCCCTCCGGTCGCTTCCCGCCGCACAACAGCTCGGCGCCCTGCTCGAGCCCTGACGACACGTAGCCCTCCACCCGCGCCCGTTGCTGCTCGCGGATCAACGGCCCGAGCACGGTGCCCTCCGAACGAGGGTCACCGATCGTGATCAGAGGACGCATCGCCTCCAGTCCCTCCTTGTAGGCGTCCAGCAAATGCTCGGGCAACAACAGGCGCGTATGGATCACGCAACCCTGGCCGCAATGCATGAGCACCTGACCGAAGCCGACAGAACGCGCATAGTCCTCACCGACGTCACCCAGCACCACCGTCGCGCTCTTCCCACCGAGCTCCAGCTGGACTCGCTTTACGGTCGCTGACGCCGACGCCATGATCCGCCGGCCGGTCGCCGTCGACCCGGTGAAGGTCACCATGTCGACCATCGGGTTCGACGTCAGCTCATCGCCCACCTCACCGTGCCCGGTGATCACATTGAGCACGCCCGGAGGAATACCGGCCTCGGCCGCCGCTTCAGCAATCATCATTGCGTCGAGCGGCGTCCATGGATGCGGCTTCAGCACCACCGTGCACCCCACCGCCAGAGCCGGCGCGACCTTCACCACGTTCAACATGAACGGGAAGTTGAACGGTGTGATGGCAGCCACCACGCCGATCGGCTCACGCACAATGGCGCTCCCGCCCATCCCGGTCGGCCCGCCCGTCGGCATGCCGTTCTCCACCCACGGGAACGCGTGCTCCACGAGCGCGGCGTTCGACCGCAGCATGCCGATCGACCCCGCCCCCTGCACCGCATCGGTCAAGAACCCGGTCGACCCTGTCTCGGCGATGATCAGGTCACGGAGGTCGCCCGCCCGCGCCTCGAGGATCTCCGCCATCGCCACTAATTTGGCGGCCCGCTCCGACGGCTTCATGTACGGCCACGGCCCCTCGTCGAACGCCCGGCGCGCCGCCTCGATCGCCCGCACGGCCGTCTTCGTCGACGCCTCCGGGACGGACCCGATCACCTCTTCGGTCGCCGGGTCCAGGACCTCGATGGACCCCGACACCCCCTCAGACGTCCAGGCGCCGTCGATGAACAGCTCGTAGTTCCAGGTCATGCGGTCCCTTCCCTTTCGATCCGGCTCATCCCGATTGAGGACACTCTGTTAGAGAGTAACGACCTTCTGGTCGGGCCGCGCCGGTTCGACCCGGCCGCTGCCGGCGGTGTCCCGATACGGTGAGATCCGCTCGACACCACGATCGGAGACGGAATGACCATCACCGCACCGTTGCAACACGCCAATCGCTTCTTCATCGGCGGGGACTGGGTGAAGCCATCGTCGGACGCCGTGATCGACGTCATCGATTCCGCCAGTGAAGAGCTCTTCTTCAGCGTGGCCGAGGCGCAGGAGGCCGACATGGCGCGCGCGGTGGGCGCGGCCCGCCAGGCGTTCGACGAAGGCCCATGGCCCCGTCTGCGCCACACCGAGAGGGCCGAGTACCTGCGGGCGATCGGCGCCGGCTTGGAGAAGCGGGCCGAGGACGTGGGCCAGATCTGGCCGCGCGAATCCGGCGTGCTTCATTTCATCGCCAAGGCGTCGGTCCCCGGTGCCGCCAGGACCTACGACTACTACGCCGGGCTGGCCGACACGTTCCCCTTCGAAGAGGAAGTCAAGCCGAGCATGGGCGGCAAGTTCGGGCTGATGGTGCGCGAGCCCGTGGGGGTGGTCGGGGCGATCATCCCGTGGAACGCCCCCTTGAGCCTCATCACCTACAAAATCGCCCCCGCCCTGATCGCCGGATGCACGGTCATCCTCAAGGCCTCCCCCGAGGCCCCCGGCGAGGCCTACGTCATGGCGGAGATCGCCGAGGCGGTCGGCCTCCCACCCGGCGTGCTCAATGTGGTGACGGCCGATCGTGAGGTTTCCGAGCTGCTGGTGCGCGACCCGCGCGTCGACAAGATCACCTTCACCGGCTCGACCGCCGCCGGGCGCCGCATCGCCTCGTTGTGTGGCGAGCGCATCGCGCGGTGCACCCTCGAGCTCGGCGGAAAGTCCGCGGCAGTCATTCTGGACGACATGGACCTGGCCGCCGCCGCGGCCTCGCTGGCCGGTGCCGAGTGCTTCCTCGCCGGGCAGGTCTGCTCCTCGCTGACGAGGATCGTCGTCAGTCAGAACCGTCACGACGAACTGGTCGAGGCGCTGGCCGGAACCTTCTCCCAGGTGCGGGTGGGCGACCCCTTCGACGCCCAGACGCAGATGGGGCCCCTGGTGGCGGAACGGCAACGAGACCGCGTCGAGGGGTACATCGCCAAGGGGGTCGCGGCGGGCGCCACGCTGGCCACCGGTGGCGGACGCCCGAAGGGTCTCGAGCGAGGGTGGTTCATCGAACCCACCGTCTTCGGCAACGTCGACAACTCGTCGGCCATCGCGCAAGAGGAGATCTTCGGGCCGGTGCTCAGTGTGATCCCGGCGCAGAACGAGGAGCAGGCCATCGCCATCGCCAACGACACGATTTACGGGCTCAACGCATCGGTCTTCACGAACGATGTCGAGCGGGCCCGCGCCGTCGCCCGGCAGTTGCGCTCGGGCACGGTCGGACACAACGCGTTCCGGACGGACTTCGGCATCGCCTTCGGAGGGTTCAAGCAGTCCGGTATCGGCCGCGAGGGCGGCACCGAGGGGCTGCTTCCCTTCCTCGAGACGAAGACCGTCATATTGGAAGGCCGGCCCAGCGCCTATTGATTACTCCGCATCGACCTGACCTGGTCCTTCTGCTATTCGGGCCAGAGCCCGGTTGGCGTCGCGCTCTGTCGATCAGCGAAGCTGCGTCGGTCACGTTCGCGCAGGGGAGGAATCCAGTTGTCAGACATCATGGAGGGTGTTCGCATCCTCGAGGTCGCCGAGCACACCTTCGTGCCGGCCGCGTCCGCCATCCTGGCCGACTGGGGCGCCGAGGTCATCAAGGTCGAGCACCCCGAGCGAGGTGACGCCATGCGAGGACTCGCCTCCAGCGGCGTCATGCCCTCCATGGGCGCCGTACACGTCCTACTCGAGCACTCCAACCGGGGCAAGAAGAGCATCGGCATCGACGTCAGCACGCCAAGAGGCCTCGACTTGATCTATCGGTTGGCCGCGACCTGCGACGTCTTCTTGACCAACAAGGTGCCCGCCGTCAGGAAGAAGCTGCACATCGAGCTCGAGGACATCAAGGCCCATAACCCCAACATCATCTACGTAGCCGGGACAGGCGCCGGCGAGCGCGGACCCGAAGCCGATCGCGGCGGGTACGACTTCTTGAGCTACTGGTGCCGGGCCGGGAGCGCCATGGGCACGACGCCCACCGACGTCGACTACCTCGCCGGGCAGCCCGGCCCGGGCTACGGCGACTCCATCGGCGGCATGACCATCGCCGGCGGCATCCTCGGTGCCCTCTTCCACCGGGAACGGACCGGTGAGGCCCTGCCCCTCGACGTCTCGTTGCTCGGAGTGGGGATGTGGGCCATGAGCCCGGCGATCGCCCTGTCCCTCCAGCTCGACATGCCGTGGCGTCCCGGTCCCAGCAAAGGGGGCGGCATCAATCTCCCGAATCCGCTCGTGGGCACCTACCTGACCCAGGACAACCGGTTCCTGGCCTTCTCGTGCTTGCAGGGGTTCCGCTACTGGCCGAGCGCCTGCCGCGTCATCGGCCGCGAGGAACTCATCGCGGATGAGCGCTTCTCCACACACGAGCAGTTGGCCGCCAACGCCGCCGCCGCCCGCGCCATCCTCAAGGAGACCTTCGAGTCGGCCCCCTTGAGTGAGTGGCGGGAGCGCCTCGCCGACTTCGAGGGCCAGTGGGCCGTGGCCCAGGACAGCATCGAGGTCACGAAGGACGTGCAGGTCGAGGCCAACGGCTACCTCGGCGAGACCGCCACCGCCGACGGCACACCTTTCACCCTCGTGACCACGCCGGTGCAGTTCGGGGGCGCGCCGGCCGCGCCCAAGCGGTCACCCGAGTTCAACGAGCACTGCGAGGAGATCCTCGCCGACATCAATTGCAGCGAGGAAGAGATGATCGAGCTCAAAGTGGCTGGGGTGCTGGCGTAGAGCAGATGAGTGAGCCCCGCACCACGGCGCTGCTCTTCGTCGAGTGCCAGCGGGGGGTCATCGGCGACCTCTCCGTGTTGCCCGCGCTCGCCGAGGCCGCGCAGCCCGCGCTCGCCGCCATGACCCGCCTCGCCGCCGGCGCCCGCGGTGTCGGCGTACAGGTAGTCCACCTCACGTATCTGCCTCTGGCCGGCGGTCGCTCCGCCAGCCAGCGTTCACCGCTCATGCGCGCCACCTCCTCGACGGCGTCCTGGAACGAATCCGATGCGCCGCTCGAGATCGTGCCCGAGATCGGCGTCGGACCCGACGACCTGCTGCTGCCCCGCCACCAGGGCATCTCCCCCGTGCATCGCACCGAGGTCCTGTCAATAGTGCGCAACATGGGCATCGACAACATCGTGGTGGCGGGCGTCTCGACGAACCTCGCCGTCCCTCTGGTCGCCGTGGGCGCGGCCGACGAGGGCTTCGGCGTCACGGTGGCCACCGACGCCACGGTCGGCACCCCGCCCGAGCACCACGCGTCCATGCTCCGGCACAGCCTTGCCTTCGTGGCCCGCCTCGCCACAACTGACGAGTTGCTGGCCGACTGGTCCGTCTGACCAATCTGGACCCGGAACCTCAGGCCCGGACCAAGGTCAGCCCGGCCAAGCGATGGCCTTGGTCTCGAGATACTGCTCCAGACCCTCGATCCCGCATTGGCGGCCGATCCCGCTGTCCTTGTAGCCGCCGTACGGCGAGTCAGCGCCGTACCAGAGGCCGCCGTTGACGCCGATGGAGCCGGTGCGGATGCGCCGCGCAATGGCCGTGGCCCGCTCCTCCGATGCCGACACCACGCCGCCGGACAGGCCATAGTTGCTCTCGTTGGCGATGCGGACAGCGTCGTCATCGTCCTCGTAGGGGATCACGACGAGGACGGGTCCGAAGATCTCCTCCTGGGCGATGGTCATCGAGTTGTCGACGTCCACGAACAGGGTCGGCTCCACGAACCACCCCTTCGGCTGGTCAGCCGGGCGGCCGCCGCCGAAGACAAGCTTGGCGCCCTCCTCCTGGCCCTTGGCGATGTAGCCCAGTACGCGGTCCCGCTGCTTGGCGCTGACGAGCGGTCCCATGACCACTGCGTCGCTCGAGGGATCGCCGTAGGGCACCGCGGCCATGCCGGCGGTGATGAGTTCGACGCCCTCGTCGTAACGGGAGCGGGGCAGCAGGAGCCGCGTCTGCATGGCGCAGCCCTGACCCCCGTGCACACACACCATGGAGGCCATGGGGACGCTGGACGGGAAGTCGGCGTCGTCGCACACGATGAGGGCGGACTTGCCACCCAGTTCCAGAAAGACGCGCTTCAGTGTGGCGGCCCCCTTCTCCATGATGCGCTTGCCGGTGACGGTCGACCCCGTGAATGAGATCAGATCGACCTTGGGGGAAAGTGTGAGCTCCTCGCCAACCAGGTGGTCCGACGAGGTCACCACGTTCACCACGCCGGCGGGGATGTCGGTCTTCTCGGCGATCAGGCGGCCGAGTCGGGTGGCGTTCCAGGGAGTGTCGGGCGCCGGCTTAATGATCGTCGTGTTCCCGGTGGCCAGGATCGGGCCCAGCTTGTTGAGCGTGACCTCGAGCGGGTAGTTCCACGGCACGATGGAGCCGATCACGCCCATCGGCTCCTTGATGACGCCCCGCCGGCTCTTCATCCCCATCATCTCGGAATTGGGGAGCGACCGCTCCCACTCGAACTCGTCGATCATCTTCGTCGGCCAGCCCAGGGCCTCGTCGATCGGCCAGTCGACCTGTGCCGCGAAGGTCATCATGCGCGGCGAGCCGACCTCCGCGACGATCTCGTCGCGGTAGGCCTCCCGCTCGGCCTCCAGGGCGGCCTGCAGCTGCTCGAGGCAGCGTTTGCGGAACGCGTGGTTGGTAGACCAATCCGTCTCGTCGAAGGCCCGCCGGGCGGCGTCAATCGCACGCCGCATGTCCTCGGCCGACGCGTCGGCTACTTCGCCGAGCACCTCCTCGGTGGCCGGATTGATGTTGTCGAACCGCTTGCCCGACGTGGCTTCGACGAGCTCGCCGTCAATGAGCATGCGCACTTCGCCGGCACTGACTGGGTTGGTCATGCTGCGCCCCTTCCTCTGGAGTACAGCAGCGAGACTACGAAGCGGTGCCTCCGATGGCAAAGCGGCGGACTCGGAGCGCTCTTCAGCCGCGACCCGGATCGGTCCGGCCCGCCTTCCGGCGCAGGGGCCTGCTCCCTTGCACCCACCAGGGCCGCAGCTGTAACCGTGCCGGCGGCAGCGATCCGTAGACGAGCACGGCTCGACCCCGCGGCAGACAGCGGAGGGCCTCGGGCGGCATCAGCCGGCGCGGCGCAGTCGACGACGTCGTCGAACGTCGCCCCGTGGGGTCACGCGTCACCGAGGGCTGGGAGGCCTCCTCGTCCCCGATGAGCCGGCTGGCGTATTCCAGCGTGTCGGGGTCGGCGATACCCGGGAGGAACAGCTTGGCCCGGTGGTTGTTGAGGACGGTCGGCGCCCGGGCCCCATAGCGCGCCGCGGACCTGCGCCAGGTCCTGCCAGACCGTGACGATCTGGATCCCGTGCGACGCGCAGGTCGCAGCGAGTCCGTCCAGCTCCGGGAGAGGGGCGATGTGCGCCGCCTCGTCCAGTACGACGAGCAGAGGTGGATCGAGTGGTCGTCCGGACTTGGTGGCGATGGAGAACGCGTGCGCCAGGACCGACTGGGTCAGCGCCGTGAAGTACCCGCGCAGGTGGCGTTGGTCGTGGGCCGGCGCACAGAGGTAGAGCGTGTGGGCGCCGCCCAGCAGCGCACCGGGCTCGAACGCCCCGTCCGTCGGCGGGCCGGGCGGCGGATGGGCGAAGGGAGCGAGCACCGTCTCGGCCGTGGTGTAAATGGAGCTGCGGGTGCGTTCATCGCGGCACCAGGTCGCCTCCGCCGCGTGCAGCACCTCAGCCGGCGCGCCACGCTCCAAGATCGCGGCCACCTCGCCGACTTCCTGCGTGTCCACCCAGCGCACCACGTCGGCCATGGTGCGCCCGTCCAGCGCTGCGGCCACGAAGAGGGGCGCCAGCAGCTTGCTAGCGGTGGCGTACCAGAACTCCCCGTCCGCGGTGGTCCCCTCGCTTTTGGCTGCCTCACACAACTCGGCGGAGGCACGGCATGCTGCACGCCACTCGCCGCAGCCGGTGAGGGGTGACCACGTACTGGCCCGTGCACCCGTCGAACCCGTCGGGTCGATGCACCACACCTGCCCGAGATGCGCCCGCGTCCCCAGTGTGTGGCGAAGGAGATCGCTTTTGACGCTGGCGGCCACCACGGGGCCCTTCCACCCCAGGATCGCCGGCACCGCCAAGCTCGTGGTCTTGCCGCTCTGGGTGGGGCCGACCACGACCAGGGACTGGGCCGTCTCCCCAGCCAGGCCCGTCAGCCGGGCCACACCGGGCAGGACGCCGAGGAGGAGCCGACCCGGGGGCGCTCCCTCGGGGGCCACCTGCAGCGGCCGCAGGTCTCGTCGCCTGGCCCAGCGCGCGCCCCGGGCCGGGTCGGGATGACGGCGTCCCGTCCACCCGCGTCCCGTCAAAGAGATCCGACCTTCTCCCGTGACGGACACACCGGCGACCAGCGCACCACCGACCGCGAGCGGCAGGACGACCTCGGGGAGGGCCGTCACGACCGTCCCATCTACCCGGCGGTCATTGCCGCGTCGGTGTCGACGATGCTCCGCTCCATCGCGCTGAGCCGGTGCTGCACCAGGAACGATCGCTGACCCACCTTCCACAAGGCGATCCCGCGGCGGAGCTGTGGGAGAAGATCCGACTCGGTAGCCGACAGGGAGAGCAACTCTGCCGCCGCTTCGAGCTCACCGGGGGACTGCGCGTAGACCACCCGCGTCTCTGAATCCGACAAGAGCCCTTGGGCGAGCGCCACTTGCTCGGAGTCCGAAGCCCCGACGGAGCGCAGGTCCGACACCCGGTGCAGCACGGCCACGTTCGAGACCCCAAAGGCGCGGGAGAGCTTCCACGACGACTGCAGCCAGCGCGCCACTCCGAGGTTCGAAAGAATCGCCCAGGCCTCGTCCACGACCAGGAAGAAGCGACCGCCGGACGAGAGCGAACCGCCCGCGCTGGCGGCCGTCCGAGCCAGCGCGGCCTGCAACCAGGCGGTGGCGCATGCCATCAACACACCCAGCGCAGTGGAGGAATAGAGAGCAGAGAGGTCAAGGACGACAAGCGGCGAGGAGAGATCGAGGCCAACGGTGGTGGGTCCGTCGAACATGCCGCAAAGGTCACCGTGCACCAGCCGACGCAGTTCCAGCGCGACGTCGCGCCCGTCTTCGAGAAGGTCGCGTTGCTCGGTCCGCAGGGACCGAGCGGCGTCGGCGCTCGGCGTCAATAGGGCTTCAACGACCACAGGGACGGTAGGAACGTGGGTGGTGCGCGTCGCCTCTGCCAGGGCCACGCCCAAAGCGGCACGCTCGCGAGGAACCAGTCCCCGACCGAGGCAGGCGCTGGCCAGTGAGGAGAGTAACTCCATCCTGCGACGTCCGGTGGCGTCGGGCGCCGCCTCACCGTCGGCGTCCGGACCCGGATCCAGCGGATTGAGCCGGATGGCACCGCCCGGTCGCAGCGCCACCGGACGCACACCCCAAGCGTCCGCGAGATCGCCGTACTCACCCTTCGGATCGACGACCCAGGCCCTGCGCCCGAACACGGCCTGCCGCCACAGGAATGACTTCACGAACGCACTCTTGCCTCGCCCGATCTGACCGAAGACAACCATGTTCGGGTTCGAGACCACGCCGGCGGCATAGAGCTCGAACGGGTCGAAGACGAAGGAGCCACCCAGCAGGTCGTCGCCGATCACGACCCCACGTCGCCCGAGACCCGCCTCCGCGATGAACGGGTACGCCGCACCGAGGTTCCGCGTTGTCACCTGGTGGGCCGGCAGCCGCGGCATCCGCTCTCTCACAGCGGGTGAACGGTCGCCCGCGCCAGCGGGCAGCTCCGTTACCTTGACGGAGCTGCCCGTCGCCGTCGCAGGGAAGGTGGAACGCAGATGAGCGAGTCCGATCGTCCGCCCCCGACCTTGGTGGTGACGTTGGCCGCCTTGACCGTCGTCAGCGGCTTTGCCGACGCCGTGAGCTTCCTGGGGCTCGGCCACGTGTTCACTGCCAACATGACCGGCAACGTAATCCTCCTCGGATTCGCCGCGGCAGGTGCGCCGGGGTTCACCATGGGCCCCAGCCTGTGTGCGCTCGCAGCTTTCGTTGTCGGCGCCATCGCCGGAGGGCAGCTGGCCCGACGAGTCCAGCCCCTGCGGAACCTGCTCCTCGCCGCAATGGTGATCGAGGCGGCGTGCACCGCCGCGGCTGCGATCGTCGCCGGCGTGGTGCCGGCGGTCGGTTCCGGATGGCCGCGCTACGCCGTCATCACCCTCCTCGCCGTGGCCGTGGGACAACGCAACGCAGCCGTCCGTCGCTTCGGGGTCCCCGACATGTCCACCACTGTGCTGACCACGGCCTTGACTGGCCTGGCCTCCAATTCGTTGCTGGCCGGCGGGACCAATCCGCACCCCCGCCTCGCTAGGACGACGATCCTCTGCATCTTCGGCGGTGCGTTGGTCGGCGCCGCGCTCCTGGTGCACGCCGGCGCGACCTGGGCGCTCGGCGTCGCCGCCGGCATCGTCGCCGTCGCCGCCATCTATTACAACCGGGAGGTCCCCCTCCAGCTCACCTCAGCGTGACCGCCGGAATGGCCGCACAGCTGATTCAACGACAACCACACTCGAGGAGGGCGCAGGCAAGAACGCTCATCCGCCGGCAGAGCTCGACACCTTCGCGGTGCCGGTCGAGATCGACCCCGATGACGTCGAAGACCCGGCGCCGAAATCGCTCCGAAGCGCCGCTGCGCTCAGCGGTGTCACACTCAAGGTCTCGGGCTCGAAATCCCAGTAGCTGGCCTCGAACACGTCGTGCGCGTTGATCCATGCCGCCATGTCGCCAATGAAGGTCGGGTCATCGCCCCCGCCGAGCTCCTCATCCTGATATGTCCCGTTCAGGTTGGTCGGATTGAACGCGCCGAGGCCCCATTCGGGCAGCACAATCGGCTTTCCTTCCCGGGTGGCGAACTTGGCCAGCCAGTTCAACCCGTCGGGCTCGGTGAGGAGCCGGTGGAACTCGTCCTGCTGACAGGCGACGCCCTGACATCCGGCCGCGCCGTAGTACCCCCATTGTTGGTCGTACACATCGAGGCCGATGTAGTCGACGTATGCGCTTCCCGGGTAGTCGTTGGCGAGGTTCCCCGCCTTCGTCACGCCTGCAGTCGGGTTCCATTCGAAAGTGAACTTCTGGCCGTGGACCGATCGCATGGTGTCGACGATCTGCCGCCAGTAGCCGACGAAGGCCGCCGACTTTCCACCGGCGGACCACGAGAACCAATCGCCGTTGAATTCCCAACCCAGGCGGATGATCGAGTTGGCCTCTCCGCCCGCGACCATGTCTTTGGCCAACTTCCGAAAGTAGGAGTTGTACGCACCGGACGCCCCTTGCCGCAGCGTGTACGTGCTCTCGGACGCCACGGCGCTGGAACCGCCGGAGGAGACGTCGGGGAGGATCGGGACGCCCCAGATCATCCGCAATCCGGACTCCTTCCAGGCCGCCATGTACGACGGCGCCGTCTTCACGAGTGCGGACCAGGAGTCGCCGTTCAAGAAGTCCATGGCGAAGTGCGGCTGTTCGCCGACAGTTCGACCGAACGAGCTCACTCCTTCAGGTGACTGATAGCCGAGATAGACGCCTAAGTGACTCGGACTGGCAGTCGATTGCAGCAGCTCCTCCCGCAGTCGGCGCGCCCGCCAACGTCGCCATCGCGACGGCGAAGGCGGCGAAGACCAGTGACGCGAAGGCACACCTGCTGATTTGTGACCGCCGCCAGAACCGGAACATGCGCGAAGACCCTCTTTGCTCGCCGTGAGGTCACGTCCACTCGATACTAAGCGAGCGGTCTCGACCGGCCACCGCGGGTCAGACGAGTCGTCCGTCCTCGAGGTAAACGCACGTTTCGGCCGCCAACGCCGCCCCGACGCGCCGACGGAGCGGTCCACTGAGTAGGGCGAGCGCCTCGTCCGGATCCACCAGGCGATGCTCGGAAAGCTCCTCGACCTGCAGGGTGATGGTGTCGAGCACCGAATCGGACAGCACGCCGCAGTCGAACAGGAACCGCATGCCCCCCGGCTTGCCCGGCCGGGGCCGCAAGAAGTCAACGGCGACAAGTCGCCCGTTTTCGACCGTGAGGGCGACCTCTTCCTGCACCTCACGCCGGCAGGCTTCCCACGGCGTCTCGCCGTCGGCCTCCATGATCCCGCCGGGGATCGTCCAATGCGCTTTGTACGTCGGGTTGGCAATGAGCAGCCGGCCTCGCGAGTCGAAGATCAACGCGCCCGACGACGCCGGGATCCTTGGTAGGACGAACGGCTCGGCATCGGCAGAGCCGTCGCCACCGTCCGTCACGCAATCCCCAAACGCTCGAGCTGCTCTCCCGGTGCGTCCACCGACACCAAGGCATGGCGCAGCAGGTCGACCATCTCGCGCTCGACGGCCGAGCCCACCAGGTTCTCGTCCTCCCCCGGGTCCTCGTCGAGGTCAAAAAGGAAATGGGCGTCGACTGTGTTGCCCCCGACCCAAAAGGGCAGCCTGTCGCCGGGCTCGAAGGGCTGGCGGATGACCGGCACGTCCGACCCCGGCATGAAGTCGAGCCTGGCCCGCCGGTCGGGCGGGGGCAGTCGAGTGGCGTCCTCGAGCCCGTGCACCGGCATGGTCGACCAGCGGTTCGACCACATCGACAGAGGGAAGTTGTCGCCGGAGGAACCGCGGGCGTACTTGCGGTGGCCGTCGGTCACCTGCACCCAGTTCCCGTAGACGCCGCCGATGGCCCACTCTCGCACCTGCGCCTCGGAATGGGCCCCAGACTCGGAATCAGCGACACGCAACAAGGGCGCCAGCGACTTGCCATGGGCCGCACCGCCCATGTCCACACCGAACACGTCGGCCAGCGTCGCGTTGATGTCCACGTTCGTCGTCAACGCCCCGCACGACGTTCCACCGGCAACGCCCGGCCAGTGCACCAACAGGGGAATGTGCCCCAAGGGCTCGTACTGCATGACCCCTGGCTTCCCCCAGATGTCCTTCTCCCCGAGATAGTGCCCATGGTCCGTGCACACGATGACCGCCGTGCTCTCCCACAGGCCCCGCGAGCTCAGCGCGTCGAACACCTCGCCCACCCAGTGGTCGATCATGCTGAGCTTGGCTCCGTAGTTGGCCCGGATCTGCCGGCCCTCCCGCTCGCTCAACCGTCCCGCCTCGACGGCACCGACGTCATAAGGGGGCCAGATCAAGAGCTCGCCCTTCCAACCGGGGTCGTAACGCCCGGCCCAGGGCTCGGGCGTGTCGAAGGGCTCGTGCGGGTCGAACTCGTCCACGAAGAGCATGAAGGGCGCGCCCCCGGGACCTGGCGCACCGTCACGCAGCCACCCGGCAGCGGCACGCATCGTCTTCGGCCCCGGATAGTCCGACTCGGCCCGGAAGAACGTCCGGGAGCGGTCATACGGTCGATCCTCGGCGTCCGCCCAGCCCAGGCGATCCCGCCAGAACCACCCGCCGCCACGGGCCGGCAGCGTCGGCGCGCCGACGAAGCTCGGATCGGGATACGTCCGCCAAGGGTCGCCCTCGTGACCGCGTTCGTACTCCCAAGCACTGAAGTCCGTGTGGTAGTTCTCGCCCCCGACCTCGAAGAGGTGCGGGTGGTCCGAGACGAGCATGGTCGTGACGCCGGCGCGCCGGAGCCCGCGAGTGATCGGCTCCTCCCAGACCTCGATGGAGCCCCACGGTCGCCAGAGGAAGTCGAGCGAGCCGCACAGGATGTCGTGGCGCGCGGCATGCAGGGAAGCGACCCGGTGACGTGCGACGTGAAACGGACCGCCCTCTCGCGGGCGAAGCGGTCGAGATGCGGCGTCTCGAACTCGGTGCCGCCGTAGCTACCCAGCATGTGGCGGTTGAGGCTGTCGAGCAGCAGCACGACGACATTGCGCGGCCCACCGCCCGGCCCTGCACCACCGTCTACCGGCGGCGGATACATCGGGAAGGACGGCCACGGGCTCATGGTACGGCCGGAGCGCATCAACGGAGCCTCGGATGCCGTCGCCCAACAGCGGAACAACGCCTGGCGTTCGGCGGGCTCACCCTCGCAATGCAGCACCTCCTTCGTTACGCTACGGGGGTTGGAACCCCGCCAACGAGAGGAATCGCCCATGCGTTCGCTGCTTCGTTTCGGTGCCTTCGGTTGTGCCATCGCCATGGCCTCCGTGCCGCTGGCGATCGGAGGCGGGAGTTCGATCGCGGGCGCTGCCTCCTCGCCCGCGACGGTGGCGGCCTCGAACTGGAGCACCATGGCCAACACAGCCACGACGCCGGACGCCGGTTCGCTGACGGGTGCCGTGTCCTGCGTGACCTCTGTCTTCTGCGTCGCGGTCACGGGTGGCTCCCCGACGAGCATCATTCCGCCGCTCGGATCCCCGTCCGGCCTACTCGCCTACGCCGAGCTCTGGAACGGGACGACGTGGTCGCCGATGACCTTGCCGACGGTGTCCGGCGCCACCGCGGACACGCTCGTCAGCGTCTCGTGCGCGACCACGTCGTTCTGCGTCGCCGTTGGCTATGCGACCGTGTCGGGCGCGAGTTCGATCCTCATGGAACAGTGGAACGGATCCGCCTGGGCCCAGGTGACGACTCCTGCCGTTCCCGGCTCGAACGGGCCCGGCCTCTACGGCGTGTCCTGCACGAGTGCCAACTTCTGCCAGGCTGTCGGTGGCGGCGGCGCTGGCGGCGCTCCCATCGCCCTGCAGTGGAACGGCTCTACGTGGAGCGCCCAGACGATGGGCCTACCTTCGAATGCGAACAACGGTGCGCTCCTCAGCGCATCCTGCACGAGCGCCTCGTTCTGCATGGCCGTCGGAACCGGTTCCAACGGCATCTTTCTCGTTTCCATGGCGTACGCATGGAACGGGTCGACGTGGACCCAGACCACGCTTCCCACAACCGGCAACATCTTCGTCACTGCCTACGTGTCCTGCGCCGGGCTGACGTTCTGCGCCGCCACGGCGGGCAACGCGGGCCCGGTCAACCAGATCCTGACCTGGAACGGCTCGTCGTGGAACGTGGTGCAGAACGTCCCGACTCCGACAGGCGGGGGCACGCTCAACGGCATCAGCTGCTTCAGCACCACGAGCTGCGCTGCCGTTGGCACAAACGGCGCTGCCACTCAGGTCGTCACCTTCGACGGCCAGTCGTGGACGCAGGTGAGCAACCCACCCGTCGGCGCCCCGGGAACGACCGGTACAAACTTGGTCGGCGTCGATTGCCTGACGGACTGGTCCTGCGTGGCGGCTGGAGTCTCGGCCTTCTCCGGGAACACGTTCCAGCCCTTGCTCGCCTCAGCCCCCATCGCCCGCTCCGGTTACCGCTTCGTGGCCTCTGACGGCGGGATCTTCAACTACGGGTCGGGCGCTCCCTTCCTGGGCTCGATGGGCGGCACCAAACTGAACTCACCCGTCGTCGGCATGGCCACTATGCCGGCGGGAGACGGGTATTACCTCGTGGCCGCGGACGGCGGGGTCTTCACATTCGGCTCGGCGCAGTTCTACGGCTCAACAGGGTCCCTCAAGCTCAACAAGCCGGTGGTCGGCATCGCGGTGACCCCTGACGGCGGGGGCTACTGGTTGGTGGCCTCCGACGGCGGCATCTTCGCTTACGGCGACGCCCAGTTCTACGGCTCCATGGGCGGCAAGCCGCTCAACAAGCCGATCGTGGGGATCGCGCCGACCCCGAACGGGAACGGCTACTACGAGGTGGCCAGCGACGGCGGCATCTTCACCTTCCCGACGGCCGGAGGCCCGCCGTTCTTAGGCTCGGCGGGCTCCTTGACGCTCAACAAGCCGGTGGTCGGCATGGCCGTCGCCGCCGACGGCGGTTACTACATGGTGGCCAGCGACGGCGGCATCTTCAGCTACCCGGGTACTGAGCCCTTCTACGGCTCGACCGGTTCCATCAGACTCAACAAGCCCATCGTCGGCCTTGCCCTCGAGAGCAACGGCTACTACCTGGGCGCTGCCGACGGCGGCATCTTCGCCTTCCCGAGCACGAACGGACCGCCCTTCCTCGGCAGCAGAGGAGGCCAGCCCATCAACGCCCCTGTGGTGGGAATCGCGGGCTGATCTCTTCACGCGCGAACAACTCAGCGCAGCCCGCGACACAGCGGCAGCGTGCACGTATAGGCCGAGGCCTGGTCGCCGTAGAGACGGCGCAGCGCAAGGCGGCTCTGCCCGGCCGCGTGCTGTACCACGTCGCAGGCCGCTGCCAGCTGCTCATCGCTCGGCGCGGAGACGGTGACGTAGCCCGAATAGCGGAACGAGGCGTGGCCTTCGGCGAGTTCGGCTTCGCGCCGGGCCAGGACCTCGGACTCGCGGGCGTGGCGGGCGGTGGACACGAAACCGCCGCGCCGGCGCAACTCGGTATCGGCCAGGTCGGCGGTCCGCGATGCCTCCACCTTGCGCACCGCGCTGTCGAGGCCGAGCGGTTCCATCACGACGGCAAGCGTGCAACGGGCCGAACCGAGAAGGATCGGCGCCAGGAAGTCGCTGCGCACCTCAACGCGCGGCCATTCCGACACCCAGAACGTGGCGTGCACCAAACCGTCCACCCGCACCTCCGACCAACTCTCCTCCATGGCCATCGGCCAGTGGTCCTGCAACGGCACGGCGGTGGGTCGGGGCTCGTACGTGCGGAGGAGTTGTTGCGCCAGGTCGTCGACCGTCAGGACGCCCTCGACCTGCACGTCGGCGTCGGACAGCTGGCGGATGAGCGCGCCCACCTCGCGGGCCAGGGTGGCGCATCCCACCTCGACCGAACGAGTGAGCCGCACCTGGACAGCCAGGACGACATCGTGCGCGCAGGCGTACGAGTCCAGGTCGTCGAGTAACGCGTCGTAGGAGGCGGCGCAGGCCGAGGCCGCGTCGGAAACTCTCTCCGCCGCAAGATACGACCGCAGCCCCTCTCCATCATCGGGGAATGCAGCCGCCACCCACTGCACCCGATGCACGGCCGAGCCCTCGCGGGCCAGCGAAGCGAGCACCGAGGCCCACGCACCCACCCGGCGGTCCTGCTCGTCTGCACCCAACAGCGCAAAGCTTCCACCGCGCAGGGCGAGCGCTGCGGTGAGCGTTCGTCCGCCACGGTCGTGCACAACGCCCATGTCCCGCCAATCGGCACGCAGCAGGCGCATCCCGCGGAGAGGACCGATGCGCCGCGCACCCCAGATGCCCGTCCGTCGTGCCCCCCAACACGCGACGACCGGAAGCCACTCGTCACCGGTGCGGCCGGCCACGGGCACCGTCGCCAACGCGCCGTACAGGACCAGGATGGCAACGGCCGCGGCCACGCCGACCGCGTTGGGCTCCAGCCGCAGCACGATCACACCGAAGACCAGTCCCACGGCCACGGTCATGATCTGCCCGGAACGCCAGCCGGCCAGCGCGCCCCCGACGTTCGCGGGGCCCGAAGCGATAGCGCGAACCGCTTTCGTCACTCACTGGTCGGGCCCTGGCCCGGCGGCCACGCCGGCGGCAGCTTCCTGAGGGAGGGCCCTTCGTTGTCACCCATGTAGTACCGCCTCTCTCCTGGCTCGTAGCGCGTGATCAGGCTGTGACCCGGCGGGACGCCCTGCCACATCCAGATGTCGTCCGCGGTTTCCGGGCCGAGGCGTCCGCCCAGCGCGGACTTGGCCCCCACGCGATCTGCCGGGTCGGGCTCGAAGCCCGTTGGGCCCACGTCAGCCACCGCACCCGCTGCAGCCGGAGTGCCCGCCGCGACACCAAGAGCGCCGCCAACGGCACCGGTGGAACCGTCACTAGAACCCGCACCGACACCCTCCGATCCCACGGCATCGGAGTCCTTGCCCGCCGAACGCGACGTCGGCGCCTCCAGTATCGGCTTGCGCCCCTTGGGTCGCGGCCGGATGCCCGCGGCCACGGCCTCGTCGTAGATCCGTTGCGACGACGGATCCCCTTCTCCCAGTGGAATCCCCGTCCGCGAATCCGGGTCCGAGCCCGTTCCGCCATCACCCTCACCACCATCACCGCCACCGCCGACGCCGACGCCATCGCCACCCAGCGTCTGGGCCATCAGCCGCGAGTCCCCCAGTGCCCCCAATCCCTCGTGCAGCGCATGGGACGCCGCGGAGCGCGGCATCCGGGTCATGGCGGCGGTGCCGCGCTCACGCAACCCATCGAGATGCGCCACCGCGCCCGCCTCGACGGCTGGGATCATGCGCAGGATCGCGAAGGGCACGAAGGTGGCCATGAGGAGGAGCGCGCCGCCGGCCAGGACGGAGGAGAAGCCCGATCCGTGGCTCCCGGTGCCGGCCGTGCCCGAGGTGACGGCGCCCGCAGCCAGGCTCAAGGTGGCCACGATCACGAACTTGGAGATGATCAGTGCGGCCAGCGTCTCGACCAGGCGCCGGCACCAGTGCGAAATCGCCGGCCACACCAGCGTCGCCAGAGCCAGCGGCAGGAAGAGCACCGCCACGTAGACGGCAGCGGCCCGGATGAGCAGCTCGAGCCACAACACGAACGCCGCCACGGCAATCAGGAGCGCGACCAACAGCAGCACGAAGCTGGCGATGCTCGGGTCCGCTGCGGAGGACACCAACCCGGAGGTCACGGTCGTGAGCAGCGAGCTCACGTCGGCATTGGTCCCGCCGGCCACGGCGTCGCTCATGGCGTCGGTGGCGGACAGGCTCAGAATGACGATCTGGATCGCTACCACGGCCAGCAACAGCGCCAGAGGGAGTTGGACGAGGAAGGTCCGGATGAGCTGCCCGGGGTTCTGCCGCACGACCGCCTGCAGGGTCGAAGCCAGCAGCATCGGGAGGATGACCACACCGGCGAGCGCGGTCATCTGCCCGTAGTGGGTCCTGAACCAGCTCGCCCCCACGTCGACGGTCGTCGTGGCACTGAGCACGTCGCCGATCTGGTCCAACAACCACTCGGCCCCGCTGGCCACCCATTGACTGATCCCGTTCAGAATCGACTCGAAGCCGGCCGACGCGACGGAGCCCCCGATGCTGCCGGCCTGGCAGATCGGGTTGAGCGCGTCGAGACCGGTACAGCCGGCGGCCAGCATGATCCCGGATCAGTGCAGGTTGGTCCCGGCGTGGAAGAAGAAATTGATGATCGGCGGCGCGGCACCGATCAGCAGCGCCGCCAGCCCCGAGACCAGCACGGCGCGGCGCCCGACCATCGACTGCTGGAAATTCTGCGCATGGACGCCCAGAGCCCACGCCGCAGCCCCGATGAGCAGTCCGGCCAGCGCCGCGATGAGGGCCCACGCACCCAGGCCGTTCGTCAGATCTTGCAGGGTCCCCCCACCCGGCAGCGCATTCATGCTCGGGTTCAACGAGACGTCGGCCAAATGCCACAGCATGGGTGCCCTCCGTGATGGTCGTGCGTGCCGGTGCCGGTGCCGGACGCCGTTCGGCCGGAGAACGGTTCGCCCGGCAACGGGTTTGCCCTCTCTTCCGCGAGTCGTCCGCGAGGTCCGCCGGCCGCACGGGTCTGCGGCCCCGCCAGAGAACACGGCGTCGGGGCCAAAACAAGACCGAGGACCAGGGCCGTCGGGGGTTGCAGAAGGGCAGCTCAGGGCGCGGGTCCCGGCCCCCCACACCGGAGGGATCGGCACGTCACGCAGGCACGTCCGCGGCAGCTGTTCACCGTTGACGCTCCAGCCCTGTCATATTGGGGGCGTGCCGCTCAATGGGCCTGGGGAAGTCAATTTGAGTATGTCCCAGGAGCTCATCTTCATTGCGATCGCCCTTGCGGCCTGCGTCCTGGTCGGCTTCATCGCCGCCATGCTGGGGCGGCGCTCGGGGCGGCGGGCCATCTCGCAGCGTCTGGCCTCTCTCGGCACCCGCCTCGGCCTCGATCCGCCCGAGGACGAGTACAACGTCGAGACCTCCCTCGCCTACCTCGAGCAGGTCACCGGCGGCGCGGCGCAGGCCGTCACCGAGTCGAGCTCGGACGCCATCCGGCTGCGCCGGTCACTCGACACCCTGACCCAGGGCGTCGTGCTCTGCGACGAGAACGGCACGGTGATCTACCGCAACGGTCGGGCCAATGCCCTGATGGTGAGCCGCCACGGCGACGCCCTCGCCGCCCAGGCGGTGACCGACGTCCTGGAGGACGCCTGGCACGAGGGATCGGCCGAGCGCACCCTCGACCTCTACGGCCCGCCCCGGCGCACGCTGCAGGTACGCGCCCGGCAGATCGACGACGGGCGGCGCCCGCTCGGGGTCATCGCGCTCATCGAGGACGTCTCGGAGCGCCGAAGGCTCGAGGAGATCCGGCGCGACTTCGTGGCCAACGTGAGCCACGAGCTCAAGACCCCCATGGGCGCGCTGGGCCTGCTGGCCGAGACCCTGGTCTCCGAGCCCGACCCCGACGTGGCGCAGCGCCTGGCCGGCCGCATCCACAACGAGGCCTTCCGGGTGAGCCGCATCATCGATGACCTGCTCGACCTCTCGCGGATCGAGTCCGAGGAGGCCCCGCCGCGCGAGCCGGTGCTGGTCAACCTCGTCATGGCCGATGCCATTGAGCGGGTGCGCGCCACCGCCGACCAGCGGGGCCTCGAGATCGTCCTCCACGAGCCCTCGCCCCCGGTCGCCGTCCTCGGTGACCGGCGCCAGCTGGTCTCGGCCATGCACGCCCTGCTGGAGAACGCCATCACCTACTCCTACGACAACTCCAAGATCGTGGTGACCGGCATCGCACAGCGCTTCAACCCGAACCTGAGCCACCCCACCGTGATGGGCGAGGGCGGAGGCCGGGCGAACGATGCCACGGCCGATTTCCTCACGGGGGAGTACCCCGCCGTGAGGGCCGACGCGGCCAAGGGGGACGACGCCGGCGCTGGTGACGCTGACGACGCCGGCGTTGGTGGTGACGCAGACGCCGCCGAGAGTGCCCAGCAGGACGCGGCGACGGTGGCGCCGGTCTTCGTCCCCGAGATCCTCGACCAGTACTCCCCGCTGGGCCAGTCCGCCCCTGGTGCCTCGGCCGCCACGGGGACCACGGCGCCGACGATGCCCGTGCCTCCGACGGTGACCGCCGAGGGTGAGGCCGCCGGAACCGGTCCGGCGGACTCCGCCGCGGCGGCCTCGCCCAATTGGCGCATCGAGGAGCGGGACAACGTCCGTCTGTCGGTGCAGGACCACGGCGTCGGCATCCCGGCCCGGGACCTCGACCGTATCTTCGAGCGCTTCTACCGTGTCGACCACGGTCGCAGCCGGGACACCGGCGGCACCGGGCTCGGCCTGTCCATCGTCCGCCACGTGGCCAACAACCACCAGGGCTGGGTCGACGTCGAGTCGCGCGAGGGCGAGGGGTCCACGTTCACCCTGGTCCTGCCCATCCAGGCGGAGCGGCTGGCGTGAGCAAGACCGCCTCGACCACGGGCAACGGGAGCGACGCCGGCGTCGGGTCCGGCGCGGGCCGGGCCACCAAGAAGGCCGGCCGCACGACCCAGGGCGAGGGGCCCGTCAAGGTGCTGTTGGCCGAGGACGAGGAGTCCTTCATCGAGGCCCTGGTCATCGGCCTGACCAACGAGGGTTTCCGGGTGACCGTGGCCCGCGACGGCAACGAGGCCCTGCAGCTCTTCGACGAGACCGTCCCGGACATCCTCCTGCTGGACCTCATGCTGCCCAAGCTGTCGGGCATCGACGTCTGCCGGGCCATCCGCACCCGCTCGACCGTGCCCATCATCATGGTCACCGCCAAGGGCACGGAGATCGACACCGTGGTGGCGCTCGAGGTGGGGGCCGACGACTACGTGACCAAGCCCTACCGGCTCCGTGAGCTGGTCGCCCGCATGCGGGCGGTGCTCAGGCGGGCGCCGGGCGGCTCCGAGTCCGGGGACCTGGGCGGTTCCATTGAGTTCGGGAGCGACGGCATCTGGGAATCCAACGGCATCAAGGTGGACTTCGACCAGCGCCGCGTCTTCGTGCGCGGCGAGGAGGTCCACCTGCGGCGCAAGGAGTTCGAGCTCCTGCGGCTCCTGGTGGAGAACTCGGGCCGGGTGCTGACGCGTGACGTGCTCATCGACCGCGTCTGGGGCACCGACTACATCGGCGACACCAAGACGCTCGACGTGCATATCAAGCGCCTGCGTTCCCGCATCGAGGCCGATCCCTCGACCCCGGTCCTGATCACCACCGTCCGGGGTGTCGGGTACCGCTTCGCTGCCGCCTGAACAACTTGTTGTGCGTCCGTTGTTAACGCGATAACGCTCCCCTGGGCTGCATCGACGCGCCCCTCGGCACGCTGACCTGGTGCGCCCTGAGGTTGCTCAGGCACGAATCAGCTGGAACACTGACGCGGGTCGTGGCGGATTCGAATGCAGATGGTTCGATCTTGTCGGTTTTCAGGAGGGCCTCTGCCTTCGTGACGCTGGCGGCAGTGACGGTCCTGTTCCTCCCGTTGGCCCTGCTCGCAGCCCCTGCGCCCGCCGGCGCCGCCATCGTCCCCCCGAACAACCCGGGCGCCAACATCACCCCTGCGCCGGGGTACTCCGGCCCCTGCGGCAGCCTGGCGAACCCGAACCTGTACTGCCCGAGCGGCCTCACGCTGCTCTACGGCGACCGCCAGGCCGAAGGTCTCGCTCCCATGAGCCTGCCCAGCAACTGGACCTCCCTGACGCCGCCGGAGCAGCTGTTCGTCCTGACCGACGAGGAGCGGATCGACCGCGGCCTCGTCCCTATCTCGGGGCTCGCCGCCAACCTGAACGCCTACGCCCAGGCCGGTGCCAACGCCCATACGGACCCACCCTTCCCCCGCTACGGGTCCACCGCCGGCGCGACGGTCGCCTCGACCGCGTCACTCGGGACCGCGCTGGCGCTGTGGATGTACGACGACGGCCCCGGCGGGACCAACGTGGGCTGCCCCGCCTCGGGCGGTGGGGGCTGCTGGGGCCACCGGGACATCATCCTCGGCTCCTACGCCGCGCCCTCCCTGATGGGAGTGGGGTACGGCCCCTCGACGACCCAGCTCTTCGTCGGCGGTGACACCGTGGACACCCCGTACTTCACCTGGGCCCAGGAGGCCCCCTTGCTGCCTGTCGGCGTCTACCCCTTCGGCGTCAACGCGTCGGTCCTGCCCGGGACCTCGCAGAACGCGTCCATGGAGTTGTGGGCCTCCGGCGAGAACATGAACATCACGGCGACCCAGTCGGGCGGGCAGGGGGTGTTCACCATGGGCACGACGAGCTGCAACCTGGCGCCCGGACAGTCCTGCAACGTCCCGGTGCACTTCGCACCCCCGGGCGTCGGCGTCTACACCGCCACCGTCTCGGTGAGCGGGCCCAACGGCACGCAGAACGTGCTCCTGCGGGGCGTGGCGAGCCACGGCTATCACCTCGTGGGCTCCGACGGTGGCGTCTTCTCCTACGGCGACGCCCCCTTCGCCGGCTCGACCGGCGGGCACCGCCTCAACCAGCCCGTGGTGGGCATGACGCCTGCGCACAGCGGCACCGGGTACTGGATGGTGGCGGCGGACGGCGGCATCTTCAACTACGGCGGCGCCGGCTTCTACGGCTCCATGGGGGGCAAGGGGCTGAACGCCCCGATCGTGGGCATGGCGGCGACGCCGGACGGCGGCGGGTACTGGGAGGTCGCATCCGACGGGGGCGTCTTCAGCTTCGGCGACGCCCACTTCTACGGCTCCCGGGGCGGCCAGCCCATCGACGGGTCGATCGTGGGCATGGCGGCGGACGCCACGGGCCACGGGTACTGGCTCGTCTCCTCCGAAGGGGGGATCTTCAGCTTCGGCGACGCCGGCTTCTACGGCTCGGCCGGCAACGTCGCGCTGGTTCGGCCGGTGGTCGGGATGGCACCGACGGGCAACGGGGGCGGGTACTGGCTGGTGGCGTCCGACGGTGGGGTGTTCTCGTACGGCAACGCCGGCTTCCAGGGCTCCACAGGCGGCATGGCGCTCAACGCGCCCGTGGTGGGCATCGCCGCCACCCCCGACGGCGGGGGGTACTGGCTCACGGCGTCCGACGGCGGGATCTTCAATTACGGCGACGCGGGGTTCTTCGGCTCCATGGGGGGCCAGCCGATGGTGGCGCCCATCGTGGGCGGGGCCGCCTACAGCCCTTCCTGATCAGACCGTTCAGCCCGTTCAGCCTGATCAGACCGTCAGACCGTCAGACGCTCGAAGTCGTCGGGGATCGTCATCCCGGTCATGGACGTCGTGTCCACCTGCTCCCCGAGGTGCGTGAGCACCAGGTGGACGTCCGGGTGGGCGGCCTGCAGGGCACGGACCGACTCCTCGTCCATGTGCGACCCCTGGACCCCGGGCGGGGTGTGCCGCCCGTTGCACTCCACCACCAGGACCTCCGACTCCCGGGCCAGCTCGCTGAGGCCGTCACACGGCGTGGTGTCCCCCGAGTAGCCGACGATCTGGCCGCCCCGGTCGAACAGGTACCCGAAACAGCGCAGATAGGGCACGTGCACGACCTCGACGGCCCGGAAGCGCAGGGGCCCGACCTCCTGCCAGGTCCCGTCGACCTCGACGAAGCGCAGGTCGAGGTTGGCCCGGCCCATTTCGGTCACCGAGGCGACGGCCCCCGCTTCGTTCATCTGGACCAGGTGGGCCTCGATGCCGGGCGGCCCCACCACGGACACCTTCCGTCCGCCGCCGTGCTCGGCCAGCGCCTGCAGGAGGAAGGGCCACCCGAAGCAATGGTCCGCGTGGAAATGCGACACGACCACCACTTCCACGGCCTCGAGCGGGATCCCGCAGCGGCGCAGGTGCGGCAACGCCGTCGGTGAGGGCTCCACCAGGACCGACCCGTCCACGACGAAGCTGTTCCAGTAGCGGCCCGGGGGGGCGAGGAAGTTCCCCGTCCCCAAGAAGGCCAGCTCGGTCACGACGTCACGATGTCACCTGGTATCGGCCAACGAGAGCAGCGCCGCCACGAGGACCGGGTCGCCCATGACGGCGACGTCGGGGACCGGGAGGCGCCGGTAGAGCATGAGCACCAGGTCAGAGGCCGAGGCCCGCAGCTCCGAGACCCGGCTGGAGCGCTCGGCGGCCCCAGTGCCGGCCACCCGCCAGCTGGCCCCGGTGTCGGTGGCGGTCAGCGTCACGGCGCCCGGCAGGGAGGCCAGGTCGGACCCCACCATGATCTCGATGAACTCGGGTACGCCGTCGTCGGCCAACCCGGGGTGCAGGGGCGCAGAGGCGCCGGACACGCCCTCGGCGTCCCAGCGGTGCACGGACACCTCCTGGGCCTGGTGCCGCCCCACCGCTCCGGCCGTGTGGGGCTCGGGCCACCAGGCCCAGCAGGGCGAGTCGGGACCGACCTCGCGCAGCGCCCCGACCAGGGAATACGTGCACCAGCCCAGCCAGACCAGCAGATCGGCGTCCTCGGGAACGGGGGTGAGGTCGGCGGCGGAACGCTCCGTCGAGTCCTGGGCCCGCACGTTCTGACCCCAGTACCACTGCTCCACGCCGATGTGGTGGGCCAGGTCGCGCACCGTCCACTCCGGCGTGGTCGGCACCCTGGCCTCGAGGTCGAGCGCAGCCACCACGTCGCTCATGCGACGGCTCTCGGCAGTAATGATCTCGAGCCGGTCGCCGAAGCCGAAATGCTCCGGGGGTTCGCTCCCGTCCACGTCCACGACCGTCACGTCAGGGCGCCTTGAGCAGGAGTTCGCCGCCGACGTAGGGGGCCAGGCACTCGGGCAGCACGACGGTCCCGTCGGGCTGGCGCCCGTTCTCGACCAGCGCGGCCCAAATCCGCGGCCAGGCCAGTGCCGAGCCGTTGACCGTGTGCACCAACTGCAGCGGCCCGCCCCCGGCCGGCCGGAAGCGCACGTTGGCCCGGCGGGCCTGGTAGTCCCGGTACCAGCTGACCGAGCTGACCTCGAGCCAACGGTCGACCCCGGGCGCGTAGACCTCCAGGTCGAAGGTGCGGGCCGAGGGGCCGCCCAGGTCCCCGCAGCACAGGTCGAGCACCCGGTAGGACAGCTCGAGGTCCCGCAGCATCGACTCGGCCCGCTCCAAAATGTCGGCCTGGGCCTCGAGCGCGCCCTCGGGCGTGGTGTAGGCGAACAGCTCCACCTTGTCGAACTCGTGCACCCGCAGCAGGCCCCGGGTGTCCCGGCCGGCCGACCCCGCCTCACGCCGGTAGCAGGCCGTCGCCGCGGTGAAGCGCAACGGGAGCTCGGACTCCTCGACGATCTCGCCCCGGCGCAGGGAGGTGAGCGGCACCTCGGCCGTCGGGATCAGCCAGAGGTCGTCACGCTCGACGTGGTAGGCGTCGTCGGCGAACTTGGGCAGGTGGCCCGTGGACGTCATGGTCTCGGTCAGCACCACCGTCGGCGGTCGGATCTCCTCGTAGGCCGGCGAGTGGCGGTCGATCGCAAAGGCGGTCAGCGCCCGCAACAGCCGCGCCCCCGCACCCCGGTACAGGGGGAACATGGACCCGGCCAGCCGCGCGCCGCGCTCCATGTCGAGGATCTGCAGCGACTCGCCGATCTCCCAGTGCGGGATCTCCTGGTGGGCCGCCCTTTGGGGAGGCGGCCGCCCTTCGTCCTGCCCCGGCCACCACCGGCGGAGCTCCACGTTGTCGTCTTCGCCCATGCCGTCGGGCGTGTCCTCCGCCGGGATGTTCGGCAGGTAGAGCAGCGCCGTCTGGCGCTGCTCCAAGAAGGCCTCGGCCTCGGCGGCGGCGGCCCGCTCGTCGTCGCCCAGCTCACGGCTCCGCCGGCTCAGGTCGGCGGCGCGACTCTCGTCGCCCTCCTTCTTGGCCTGCCCGACCAGGCGCGACAGCTCCTTGACCTCGGCTCGCATGTCCTCGGCCACACGCAGCCGCGCGTTCCACGCCGTGTCGGCCTCCATCACCGCATCGACCTCGGCCGCCTCGACGCCGCGCCGGGCCAGCGCGGCCTTCACCACGTCGGGATCGGCACGGAGCAGCCGGATATCGATCACTCCTGCTCAAAGTAGTCTGCGACGCCGTGCCAGCCGTCGAGGTCAGCGGCCTCACCGTGCGTTACGGACCAGCGGGCACGTCGGCCGCAGTGGACGGCCTCGATCTGACTGCGTCGGCCGGCGAGGTGCTGGTCCTGCTCGGGCCCAACGGCGCCGGCAAGACGTCGACGGTGGAGACGCTCGAGGGCTACCGGCGCCCGGCCGCCGGCGAGGTGCGCGTCCTCGGGCTCCACCCCCTCGCCGACCACGCTGCGCTCAGCGGCCGCATCGGGGTGATGCTCCAGCGCGGCGGCGTCTATCCCATGCTGGGGCCGCGCCGTGTCCTCGAGCTCTTCGCCGGCTATTACGCCGAGCCGGTGCCGGCGGACGAGCTGCTCGACCTCGTGGGGTTGCGTGCGGTCGCCGGCACACCCTGGCGTCACCTCTCGGGCGGCGAGCAGCAGCGGCTCTCGCTCGCCCTGGCCCTGGTCGGGCGTCCCGACGTGGCCTTCCTCGACGAGCCGACCGCCGGCGTCGACCCCGAGGGCCGTATGGCCGTGCGGGCCGTTGTGGCCGGGTTGAAGGAGCGGGGGGTGTGCGTCGTCCTCACCACCCACGAGCTGGGCGAAGCCGAGAAGATGGCGGATCGCATTGTGATCCTCTCGGCGGGCCGCGTCGTCCTGGAGGGGACGCCCCAGGGCCTGACGGCCGAGACGGCGCCGGGAATCGTCACGTTCGGCGCACCGCCGGCGCTCGACGTTGCGGCGCTGGCGGCCGCCGTCGGACGCGGCGCCATGGCTTCGGAGACGGCGGCGGGTCGCTACCGGGTCGAGGCCATCGAAGTCGAGACGCCGGCCGTGACCGCCGCCGTGGCCAACTTCCTGGCGGCCCGTGGCGCCACCCTCACCGACCTGGCGACGGGCAAGACCCTCGAGGAGGTCTACTTCGAGACGGTGGGGGTGGCCGGCCAGGCCGTCCCCGACGAGATGCCGGGCGCCGCCGGGCGCCGGGCGCGGCGACGCGGCCGGTGAGCACGACCGCCGGCGCCCTCCGGCCGCTGCGGGCACAGACCAGCGCCGAGGTCTTCATGACGCTGCGGCGCGGCGAGACGCTGCTGTTGACGCTCGGGATCCCCGTCGTCTTCCTACTCTTCTTCTCGAAGGTCTCGGTGGTGTCGACACCCACGGCAACGCCGGCCAATTTCTTCGTGCCCGGGATCCTGTCCCTCGCCGTCATGTCGACATCGATGGTCTCCCTCGGCATCGCGACGGGCTTCGAGCGCGGCTACGGCGTGCTCAAGCGCCTCGGTGCCACGCCGCTCGGCCGCCCCCGCCTCCTTGGCGCCAAGATCCTCACGATCATTGCGGTCGAGCTCGTGCAGGCCGCAGTGCTGCTTCCGGTGGGGCTCGCCCTGGGCTGGAACCCGGGCGGCGGCGGCCCGGCCGCGGTGGCCGGAGCCATCGGTGCCGTGCTGCTCGGCTCGGCCGCCTTCGCCGGCATCGGCCTCTTCATGGCCGGCACCCTGCGCGCCGAGGTCAACCTGGCCGCGGCCAACGGCCTCTACCTCATCCTCCTGCTGCTGGGCGGCATGATCGTCCCGCTGGGCAAGCTGCCGAGCGGCCTGGCCAGCTTCGCCAAACTGCTGCCGGCGGCGGCGATGTCGTCGGGGTTGCACGCCACGCTCGGCAGCGGGGGCGCCGTGCCGGTCGAGTCCTGGATCGTGCTGGCCGTCTGGGCCGTCGCCGCGCCACTGGCGGCGGCGCTCACGTTCCGCTGGGAATGAGGGCGCGCTCGTCGGCGGTGAAGGACGAGGGCGTCAGCTGAGCACCCGGCACGATCTTGGCGATCGTGCCGTCCCCGTTCACGAACACCGCGTAGGGGTCGCCGCGGAAGTAGAAGAGGCCGCTGGTGATGCCGGCACCGGGGTCCGACGCCACCGGGAACGTGACGCCCTCCGCATGGATGAACGACTTGGCGGTCGACACCTTGTCGAAGCTGTCGACGCCGATCACACGGATCCGTGACAGCGCGCCGTGACCCCGGTCCTGCTTGCGCACGGCGGCGGCCAGCGGCGGGAGCTCCTGGTGGCAACTCGCGCACCACGCTCCGAAGAACAGCAGGACGGCCGGGGTCCCGTTCCCCCCTCCGTCAGCCGGGACCGACACTTGGGACGATCCGGTCGGGCCGAGGTTGTCACCGCTGAAGGACGGCACCGCTCCGCCTTCGCGGGGCGCGCTGGTGGTGCTGGAGCTCGTACCGATGCTGGTCAGCAGCCCGATGAGCAGGATGATCAGGAGGCCGATGCCCAGCCCGATGAGGATGAACCGCTTGCGGGGCTTGCGGACCACCGGCGGGGCGCCCGCCCCCGGTGCGGCTTCCGACCCCGGCGCAGGCGGAACCGCCGGGTCTGGAGGTGGGACGTCGGTCATGCCGCGGGGACGTTAGTGAATGTGGTTGCGGATGAGTACGTCGCCCGCCATCGCCACGAACAGCACGGTGAGGTAGGTGATGGAGTACCCGAAGACACGCATCGCCTCGCGGCCGGTGGCCTCGTCGCTCTGGGCCAATCCCCACAGGCGGGTCACGAGGTAGAGGAACCCGGCACCGAGCACGGCGGCGCTGATCATGTAGATCCAGCCCAGGTGGGCCACGGGTCCGAACACGAACGACACCGCCACCAGCGCCACCGTGTAGTAGACGATCTCGGTCGTGGTGCGCTTCATGGAGGCGACGACCGGCAGCATCGGCACGTCCGCCGCCCTGTAGTCCTCCTTGTAGCGGACGGCGAGCGACCAGAAGTGTGGCGGCGTCCAAATGAAGATGATGGCGAAGAGCACCACCGGGGCCCAGCTCAGGCTGTCGGTCACGGCCGCCCACCCGACCAGTACCGGCACCGCCCCCGCCGCGCCCCCGATGACGATGTTCTGCGTCGAGCGGCGCTTGAGCCACAGCGTGTACACGAAGACGTAGAAGAGCGTCGCCGTGATGGCCAGCACGGCCGAGAGCAGGTTGACGACGAGCCACAGCTCCACGAAGGCCGCCACCTCGAGCGCCAGCGCGAAGACGAGGGCGGCGGTCGGCGTCATGGCGCCGGTCACCAGCGGACGATTCTTGGTCCGGTTCATCAGTCGGTCGATGTCCCGATCCACCACCATGTTGATGGCGTTGGCCCCGCCGGCCGCCAGCGCGCCGCCGGCCAGGGTGGCCGCCATGAGCCAGATCGGTGGCACGCCGCGCTGCGCCACCACCATGGTGGGCAGCGTCGTGACCAGCAGGAGCTCAATGATCCGTGGCTTGGTCAGGGCGATGTAGGCCCCGACGGTCGACCGCGACCACTTGGCTCGCCGGCCCGGAAGGGCGGGCGCCTCAATGGACATGTCCGTGCAGCCTACGGCGGGGGGCACGCCCGGGACCAGGCGACGGGCGCCGGTACGCTTGCCCGGAGTGTCGCGGCGCCGTACCCCCACCGTCTCGCCCTCCCTCAGCCACCTGCTCGACGTCGTGGCCCTGGTGCTGACCGCCCTGATCGTGTTGACCGGGGCCGGGGTCCGCCTCACCGGCTCCGGCCTGGGGTGCGCCGACTGGCCTGAGTGCTCGGTCGGGCACCTGACCCCCGCCGTGCAGTTCCACGGCCTGGTCGAGTTCGGGAACCGCCTGGTCACCGTCGTCCTCACCGTCGGAGTGGCCGTGGCCTTCCTGGGCTCGGTCTTTCGCTCGCCGCGCCGGCGCGACCTGATGTGGCTGAGCGGCGGGTTGGTGGGCGGCGTGCTGGCCCAGGCCGTCCTGGGCGGCATCGTCGTGTACACCAAGCTCAACCCGTACCTCGTCATGGTGCACTTCTTCGCCACGATGCTCCTGCTGGTCGACGCCGTCGTCCTGGTGCACCGCTCGACCCGCGACTACTCGCCGGGCTCAGGTCAACTGCTCGTGCCCCGGCCGCTGATCCGCCTCTTCTACGGCGCCCTGGCGTTGCTGGCGCTGGTCATCGCGGCCGGCACCGCCACCACCGGTGCGGGTCCGCACGCCGGCGACGCATCGGGTCAGCAGGTGGCCAAACGGATCCCCATCGCCCTGCGCGACATGGCAGAGCTCCACTCGAGCCTGGCCCTGCTGCTGATCGGCGTCACCATCGGCCTGGTGGTGGGCCTCCACATGGGTGATGTCCCCGAGCGAGTGCGCCGTGCCGCCCGCATGTTGATGGTCGTGATGGTGGCCCAGGCCGGCGTCGGGTACACCCAGTACTTCACCCACCTGCCGGCGCTGCTCGTCGAGGTCCACATCCTGGGCGTGACGGCGTTGGTGATCGGGGCCACGCAGACGTTCCTCGTTTGCACGTACCACGCGCCCGAGGTGCTGCCGGTCCCCGTCGTCCTCGACAGGCCGGAGCCGAGCGTCCCGATCGGTGCCCATTAGGCTTAGTCGTTCCGTGCTCCTCGGCACGGTCCCGGCCCCCATCGTCTAGCGGCCTAGGACACCGCCCTTTCACGGCGGCAGCACGGGTTCGAATCCCGTTGGGGGTGCTCCGTGCCGTTGACCCCGTTTGGGCGACAGCGGTTATAAGAGTTGGATCGTACGTCCCTGGGGCTCGTCCGAGCGCGCGAAACCTGATCGCGGTCAGGTCCCCGCGATCGCCACCACCGGTTTGTTGAGCGGCTTCCCTCCCGTTGAGCCGAAGAACGGCGCGTTGCGCGTTGTTCGAGAAGACACCACCGTCCGTCGCCACGAACGGATACCCGGATCCGTCACGCACGGCGTCCATTCCAGTGATCGGCGCGTTCAGCCTGATGCTTTCGGTCGATGTCGAGGGGGGGCACGCTCGGCCAGAACCGCCACACTCGCTCGAATTCGAGACCGAAGGACGCCCACCCACGCTGGTGAAGCGCCGCGGCTCTCCCTCGGTCAAACTGATCGGTAGAGGGGACGGCAGGGAGGGACAGGACAATGCGGTTCAACCACATGGAGCTGACGTTTCCGACAGGCAGCCTGACGACGAAGCTGCGAGAAGAGATCGACGCGTTCTACGGCTCGATCTTCGGCTGGAAGGGTTCCGACACCGACGTGGTCGGTCAGTCCTGCCATCTGTTGCTGCCCGACGCCGATCAGTTCATCCTCCTGGCCGAGAGCGGACGCCCCATGAGCTCGCCCGGCTACGACCACCTCGGGCTCCTGCAGGACACGCGTCAGGAAGTCGATGATCTGCTCGAGGCGTGCGAACGGTACGCCGAGAAGGACGACCGGGTGTTGATCAAGCGCTACGAGGACCTCGTCTATCCAGGCTTGACCGTCCACGCCTTCTACGTGAAGTACCTCCTCCCGATCTATTTCGACGTGCAGAGCATGGAGCGCTCGTAAGTGCGGTTCGACCACATGGAGTTGACGGTTCCGGTCGGCAGCCTGACCACGACGCTGCGCAAGGAGATCGACGACTTCTACGGATCGATCTTCGGGTGGAGCGGTTTCGACATAGACGTCGCGGGCCGGCCGTGCCGTCTGCTGATGTGCGGGTCGGACCAATTCATCCAGCTTCTCGAAAGCGAACGACCGCTGAACTCGCCGGGCTCTGACCACCTCGGGCTCCTTCTGGAGTCCCGCCAGGACGTCGACGACGCGCTCGCAGCCTGCGAGCGGTACGCCGAGAGTGACGATCGGGTGTCCATTGAGCGGCGTGAGGATCTCGCCTATCCGGGCCTGACGGTGCACACCTTCTACGTCAGCTACCTCTTGCCGATTTCCTTCGACGTGCACAGCCAGGAGGCTTCGTAGCGCACGGACGGCTCACGACGAGGGGCACGCTCCCGCGGTGACCGAGATGTACACCTGCGCCGGATGCCCGACTGTTTGCACCGTGAGATGGCTGGCACCGGGCTTCGACGTGATCCGTCCGTTCTTCACCGCCGCGCACCACCCGGTCGGGTAGTGCTGCGACGCCGCCACGAACACGGTCGTCACGCCGTTCGCCGCCTGTGTCGGTGCGTACACCATGCTGAACGCCCCGGTGAAAGGATTGAAGACCGTCGAATTCGGGTCCCCCGCCACTGCCTGGGGATAGGTACGCGACAACACTGTGACGATCGGCGAGTACGAGCCGTCGGGCTGCACCAGTCCCTCGGCTGACGAGCCGGTGGGGTCGTCGTAGTACTTCCACGCCCAGTAGATCCAGCTCAGGTCGTCCAGTCCCGCCCACTCGACGTCGAAGCCGGCCAAGGGAATGCTCGTCGTGGCACCGAACTCGCTCATGAAGATGGCCGGTCCGGTCGGCTGGTCGGCGGAGCCCATGGAGAGGCGGGTGATGTCCTGCTCCGACGCCGCTGTCTCCTCCGCCTGCAAGCACTTGAGCAGGTCGGTCGGGTTGCCCGTGACGGGACTGCGGTCCCCGCAATAGGTGTGGAAGTTGAACACGACACGCTTGAAGGGCAACGGTCCCAACTGCGAGGGGATGTTCCCTCCCGTCACCCAGTAGATGTCCGGCTCGACGAAGGTCAGGTGATGGCTGTCGACCGACTGGATGGTCGGGACCACGCCGTTTTCGGGATCTCCGGACGGGCAGGTCAGCGCACCGGCGCCATTGGCAAGGTCGGCAGGGTGGCCCTGGCCGATGTAGAAGCACTCCAACTGTCCGGTGAAGGTGGACTCCGAAGCGGTCTGGGTCTCGGTCGAGAACGGCTCGTTGAAGGGGTCGTACCCGACCACCCACGGATTGTTCTTGAAGTACTGGGCCACCGTCTTCCAGACGAGGTCGTAGTTGCCTTGCAGGTTCCCCACCACGTCGTTGCTCCAGAAGTGGCCCACCGCCGTCTGTAGGGTCGGGTTCGAGTAGTTGTTCGACCACCGGCCGCCCTTGGGAACGATCGGCACGTTGTTCGTGCAGACGGCCCAGTCAGGAGCGCCCTCGCCCCGGAAGTTCTGGTTGTACACGTCCTGGTGCATGTCGAGCAGGGTGTAGATGCCGTAGCTGAGCCAGCAGCTTGACGGTGGCGGCGACGTGGCTCAGATACTGCTCGGCAACGGTCTGGTTCCATTCGTCGACAGCGCCTGTCGTCTCGGGCGCCCCGGGCGTGCAGATCTGGGGCTGGTTGGGCCCGCCCGATCCCGGCTCGAGTGCCTGCCACTCGATCCCGAGGCGTACGACGTTGAAGCCGAGCCGCTGCATTTTGGCGGCATCTGTCGCATCGAAGTTCCATGGCTCGCCGGGATCGGGGTAGGCGATGAAGGGCGCGTGCTTGTAGACGACGTTGACGCCGTGCATGAGAATCGACGCGTCCCTTGGAGTCGTAGAGATACGGCCCTCCGGGGGAGCTCAGGTAGCTCGGGACGCTCGGTCCGATCCCCTGCGAGGTCACGCCACTGCTGCTCTGGTACTGCACGCCCTTGCCTTGGAGCTCGACGACGTGCGGCGTCAGCGCATTGATGTTGGGCTGGTTGACGACGTGCTGCGGCGCCGTGGTCGTGGTCGTCGAGGGCGCGACGGGCGCCGGGCCCGCGGCGGTGGTCGTCGTCGCCGGTGGCGCCGTCGTCGAGGTCGTGGTGGTGGAGGGCTTCGGTGCGACCGTGGTCGTCGTGGTCGCCGGCGGCCTGGTCGTGGTGGTGGAGGGCTTCGGGGCGACCGTGGTCGTCGTGGTCGCGGCGTCGGCGTCCGCGACGCCGACCACGCCGAGCAGAGGCCCGCAGACCATGACGGCGATACCGGTGAGAGCGATCGATCTTGGATAGGTGAACCTGAGCCCCATCAATTCCCTCTCTCGCATCGCCAAGACCACGCCGAACCGCCGACTGTACCCACCCCGCCGCGCCGAATCGCGCACGTGGATCGTCCGACTCAGACCCGCTCGTGCGAGGCCGCAGGCCCGAACACACCAGCTGAGACGGGCCTGAGCCTGCTAAATCGAGCCGGCCGCGGCGCTTTCCCCGGACAAAGAGGTCGGCCGATGCTTGCAGATCGACTCTGCATCTGACTCTGGTTCTCCAGCAGCTCATCAGCCCAGAGCATCTGCAGCGTCGTCTGCACCCGGTCGGAGCGGCGCTGTGCCCGAACGTCCTCGAAGGCCGTGCGCAGGACCTCGTGGAGCACCTCGCCGTGCGGGAGGGGCGTGTCGATGACGTCGTGCCGGTCGGCCAGCACGTCGGCAAAGCGCTCGTACCAGCGCTGCGTCGCTGCGTAGGAGTCACGCAGGACGGCCTCGGCCACCGCCACGGACTCGAGCTCGGGTTGGCCCGGATCCGGTGCCCGGACGGGAAAGGTATCGAGAGTGAAGGCGCCCAGACGGAGCCGGTTCGAGCCGGTGTAGAGCCGGGAAATGGTCTGCACCGACACCACCTTCGCTCCCCGCTCGGCGAAGAACTGACGGAAGGCGTCGTCGCAGATGAGGTAGGCGCGGTGTGACGCTTGCTGGCTGGCCTCCGTGTCCACGTGCCGGCTGGTCACCGTCAACCGCTCGACCGCGTCGGCCAGGTACGCCGAGCTGGCCGCAAACGCCGTCGAGAGCGCTCGCCCGAGCGCCGCGGTGGCTCCCCGGGGCCAGAAGAGGATGCCGACCACGATGCTGACCCCGCAACCGATGGCCACGTCCTCGATCCTCGTCAGCCCGACCTTCCACCCGATCGGCTGAATGATGTTGAAGAGGATGATCACGACCAGGGTGAAGGCGGCTTGCCCGGCGGCGAACGAGATCATCGACGGAGCCATGCCCGAGAGCAAGCACCGCAATCGGCAGGACGACCCAGAGAAAGACCGAATGGTCGGCCAACCCGATCATGATCACGGACCCAGCGATGAACCCCACCGCCGTGCCTCCGACGGCGCGGAGTGCGGTGGCGCCAGTGCCGAGTGCACTCGAGCGCAACACCGACATGGTCCCGAGCACGACCCAGAAGCCGTGCGAGACGTTCGTGACCTCGACCACCCCGACGGCCAGGGCCAAGCCCACCGCGCCGCGCAGGGCGTTGCGGAACCAGACGGAGCGGAACGAGAGATGCGACGACGAGCCGGTGGGCCAGGGCCTGCGGAGCCGTCTCGTCGGCCATTCCGAGCCGGCGGCCACTCGCCGGCTCGGCTCCGGCCGCCTCCAGCGTTGCATCGGCCACCATCTCGGTGGCGATACCGAGGGCGCGGGCATGGAAGCCGGGATCGAGCGCTCCCGCGATGCTCTCGTTCGTCGCGAGCTCGAGCTCGGGAGAGGACGGCGGGGCGGCCTCCGCGTCGGTCGAGCGAGACCACGTCGGCTTCGAGGGCGGCGACCATCAGTTGATCGAGCCGCTGCGTCGAGCTCCGCAACGCCTCGATCCGCGCCGGATCGTGGACCGGGTGTCCGTCGCCGTCACAGAGCAACGCCGCGACGTGGTGCATCGTCTCGGCCACCTGCTCGGTGACAGCCCTGGCCGGGCGCGGCTCGGACGACCACTGCGCGTCCTGCATCGTGACGGTGGTGTCGGCGACCCACTCGAGACGTCCCACGAGCTTGGAGAGCGCGACGGCGCCCGATGCCGCGCCGGTCGGGGGGTAGGGCGTGCCGGAGAATTGGTCAGCCAGCTCCTGCAGCTTGACGGTGACATCGTCGTACGCCGCCGGGTCGTTCTCCCCCCGCGACCTGGCATCGACCAGGCGTGCCACCGCAGAGGCGGCGGCCGACAGCCGGCGCCTGAGGTTGTCGTGCCAGGGGGGCGGCCAGACCAGCATGCACGCCGCGATGCAGAAGACCGCCGCGATTGTCCAACCGACGAGGCGCGGCCCGATAGCCGACGCCGGCTGCGCCACTGCGACAGGCAGGACGAAGGTCAGGAGCGCGGCCGTCGTCGCCGTTGCCGCCTGCGGTGCGACGATCCCCGCAAAGAGCACGCCGAAGCCCACCAGCGCCATGGTCACGACCGCCGCCACCCTGTTGGTCGAAACCAAGGTGCCCAGCACGACGAAGCACGCGCCTGCAACGTAGAGGCCCCCGTAGGACATGAGTCGCACGCTGCGGCCGTCCCGTGAACTCCACCAGCAGGAGGAGAGCGAACGAGCCGAACGCTCCGAACAGCCCGACTTGAGGGTTCGAGAACCCGAAATGGGTGATGGCGAACACCAGGGGCATCACCACCGCCGCCCTGACCGAGCGCTTGACGACCAGGAGACCGGGATCCTTGGTACGAAGCCGGCGCAACGTAGGCGATCCCGCCGACGCCGGAGCCTGGGCTTCGGTGGAATTTGTCACAAGGCGCCGACCGACCGCTCCGAGCATGCAGCCCCTGCCCGGCCCGCGATGATGCCCTGCGCCAGGTCCTCGTCGAAGGCCACCGAGCCAGCGTACGCAACCGGCGGCCCGCCTGTCCCTACTCCAACTCGGTCAGGAGCTCCCGGCAGCGCTGCGCATCGCCGCGCAGCTTGGCGCGAAAACCGTCCATCCGCGTCAACTTGGCGCTGATCTGCTCCGCCAACGACTCGTTCAGCACCAGCGCCTCTTGGAGCGTCGCCTTCTGCTCCGCCAACGCCTTCTTGCTCGTGGCACCTCGCGTGGCACGGTACGACAATCGGAGCTCGTCAAGCCGCGTCTCCAGGGTCAGGAACTCACGGATCTCGTCAAGGTTCATGCCGAGTACTTCGCGCAGCTCCAGTATCCGCTCGAGGTGGGCGAGGTCCTCCGGCGTGTAGCGACGCTCGCCGCCTGACGTGTAGAGGGACGGCGTGAGCAAGCCGAGCTCCTCGTAGTAACGCAGGGTCCGGGCCGAGACGCCCACCCGCGTCGCGGCATCACTGATCCGGATGCCGGTATCGGTACCTTCCCCTTCCGTGGGCACCAAGTCCTTACGTTGCGTCGAGACGGCCACCTCAGTCCACCAACAATGCCTCGGTCTCGGCGACGGCCTCTTGGGCGGGCACCCGATCGGCCTCCGGCTCGACGCTGCCCTCTTCTGCGTGGAGGTACTTGCCGCCACGGAGGAGCGATGCCACCGCTCCGAGCAGGCACGCACCGGCAGCGAAGGAGAAGGCCTCGGTCAGTCCCTTGGAGAACGCAGGTGCGATGAGGTGCGGGAAGAATTGGCGACTGGTCAGATACTGGGCGGTGGAGTGCGGCAACTTGGCCAGTTCAGCATGACCCAGCAGCACCTGCATCGGGTTGTAGCCGAGGAAGGCGGCGAAGAGGCTGCCCACCGGAGGCAAATGCGAGGCGCGGGTCGCCACCGCAGGGCTGACTCCCTGGGCAATGAGGCCGTGATAGAGCGAGGACGGCAAGGTCGCGGCCAGCCCCAGGATCATCAGGCTGAAGAAGATGCCGATGGAGAGGACCTGCGCGGACGCATTGAAGGTCCCGGCCATGCCGGCGCCGGCGCCGCGCTGGTTCGCCGGCAGGCTGTTCATGATGCCGGTCTGGTTGGGCGCGATGAACATGCCCATGCCGACCGAGTTCAAGAAGATGAGGGCGGCGAACCCGAGGTACGTGAAGTTGACGGGAAGCATGGTCAACAAAATGAAGGTGAGGGCCGCCAACACCAACCCGCCTGTTGCGAACGGGCGAGCACCGTAGCGGTCGGCCAGCAGGCCGCTGAGAGGCGCCGCTGCCAGCAGCCCGATCGTCAACGGGATCATGTAGATCCCGGCCCACAACGGCGTCTCCGAGAAGCTGTATCCGTGCAGCGGGAGCCAGATCCCCTGCAGCCAGATGATCAACATGAAGGTCAAGCCGCCGCGGCTCAGGGAGGCGAGGAAGCTGGCGGCATTCCCCGCGGAAAAGGCGCGGATGCGAAAGAGGGAGAGTCGGAACATCGGCTGCTTCACCCTGGTCTCCACGATCCCGAACACAATCAGCACGAGGATGCCGCCGAAGATCTCGATCAACACCTTCGGGTTGGTCCAGCCCATGGAATGCCCGCCGTAGGGCAGGAGGCCATAAGTGATGCCGATCAGGACGAGGATCAGCCCGACGGCGAAGGTGAAGTTTCCGACCCAGTCGATCTTGGCCGGCGTCCGGACGCCTCTTTCCTCCAGCTTCACGTAGGCGACGATGGTGCCGAGGATGCCGACGGGCACCGAAATCAGGAACACGAGATGCCACTCGACGGGAGCCAGCACGCCTCCGAGGACGAGCCCGACGAATGACCCCGCGATGGCCGCCGTGTTGTTGATGCCAAGTCCGAGGCCGCGCTGATCCGCCGGGAACGCGTCGGTGATGATGGCGGAGGAATTGGCGAAGAGCATGGCCCCGCCGACCCCCTGGCCGACGCGCATGCCGATGAGCCACAGGGCGGCCGGGGTTCCCGTGAGCCAGGTCACCGCCAGGAGAAGCGAGAACGCCGTGAAGACGATGAACCCGATGTTGAAGATCCTGACCCGGCCGAAGATGTCCCCGACGCGGCCCAACGTCACCACGAGGACGGCCAGGACCACGCTGAAGCCCATGAGCATCCACAGCAGGTAGCCGGTATTGCCGGGGGTGAGCGGGTTGAGCTGAATGCCGCGGAAGATGTCCGGCAGGGAGATCAGGACGATGGACTGGTTGATGAAGACCATCAGGGTGCCGAGGGTCACCGTCGTCAGGGCGATCCAGCGGTAATTCGACTTCTCCGGGGACAACGCGGTCGGGGTCGGACCGTTGCCGTTGGTCAGGGTGGCGGTGCTCACTGGCAGAAGTTTAACGTTAACGTCAGGGTCATAGAACATCCGCTGCCAATTCGTCCCTCGACCTGCGCCAATGCCCCGACAGGCCACGATTCGCCGCAAGAATGGACGACGCCCATCTGCGCCTGCGGTCTGGATTCACGACAATTGGCGACCCGAACGGCGACGACTTCCCGCCCGGACGACACCGACACCACCGAGTTGATGGAATCCTGGACGACGAAGCCCGAGGACGGCACCCTGCACGACGAAATGATCGGAGAACAAGCCTGATGGACACGACGTCCGCCGAATCCACAGCCCACCTCGACGTCCTCATTGTGGGTGCCGGATTGTCCGGCATCGGCGCCGGCCACTACCTCCAGACCGAGTGTCCGTGGGCCGACTACCAGATCTTTGAGGCACGCGACGCCATCGGTGGGACGTGGGACCTCTTCCGTTATCCCGGCATCCGCTCCGATTCGGACATGCACACACTGGGGTATTCGTTCCGGCCCTGGGACGGCGAGAAGTCGATCGCCGACGGCGACTCAATACTCCAGTACATCAAGGACACCGCCAGGGAGTCGGGCGTCGATGCGCACGTTCGCTTCAACCACCGGATCACGGCGGCCAACTGGTCGACGCCTGATTCGCTCTGGCGCATCACCGCCCAGCGGACGGACACCGGTCAGTCCTTCGAAATCACCGCCTCGTTCCTCTTCTGCTGCAGCGGGTACTACCGCTACGACCACGGGTACCTTCCCGACTTCGACGGCATGGCCGACTTCGCCGGCTCCATCGTCCACCCCCAGGCCTGGCCCGAGGGGCTCGACGTGAGTGGCAAGAAGGTCGTCGTCATCGGAAGCGGGGCGACCGCCGTGACTCTCGTCCCGGCGCTGGCCCGCGCCGCCTCCCACGTCACCATGCTGCAGCGATCGCCCAGCTACATCGCCTCGTTACCCGAGAAGAGCCCCGTCGTCGCGGCGCTGCGCAAGGTCCTGCCGGCACAACAGGCGGGGACGGCAGCCAAGTGGTTCCACGCCATTCTCACCCAGGCCTTCTACGCAGTCAGCCGGAAGTATCCGAAACTGGTTCGGCGAATGCTCGCCAAGGGTCTGGAACGGCAACTGCCCGCGGGGTACGACATCGCCACCCACTTCACGCCCCGCTACGACCCATGGGACCAGCGCTTCTGCGCCGTGCCGAACGGCGACCTCTTCAAGGCTCTGTCCGACGGCACGGCGTCGGTGGTCACGGACACGATCGAGCGCTTTACCGAGAAAGGCCTCCTTCTCTCGTCGGGCACACAGCTCGAGGCAGACGTCGTCGTCACGGCCACCGGCCTGGAATTGCTCTTTCTCGGTGGCATCGCACTCAGCGTGGACGGTGCACGCGTCGACCCGTCGACCCGACTCACCTACAAGGGAATGATGATCGAGGGGGTGCCGAACATGGCGCTCGCCCTCGGGTACACCAATGCGTCCTGGACACTGAAGTGCGACCTCACGTGCGACTACGTGTGTCGGCTGCTGAACTCCATGCGTGAGCGAGGGCTGACCGAGTGCGTGCCGCGCAACAAAGACGGCGCCTCCGCTGCGTCCACCCCTCTGCTGGGGCTGACCTCCGGGTACATTCAGCGATCGGCCCATCTGCTGCCCAAGCAAGGGACGTCGTACCCCTGGAAGGTGCAGCAGAGCTACTGGCGTGACTACCGCACGCTGAAGATGAGCGAGGTCGACGACGCCTTCATGGAGTTCTCGGGTCGGCCGGCACAGGTGCAGGTCCTGGAACCCGTGACCGCCGTGACGGCGAAGAGCCTGCAATGAAGGACTTCCGTGGCCGGGTTGCCGCCATCACCGGAGCAGGGTCGGGCCTCGGCCGGGCGCTCGCCAACGCGCTGGCCCGGCAGGGTGCGCATCTCGCGCTGAGCGACATCGACGACACGGGCCTCGCCGAGACCGTGGCGCAATGTGAGGGCTTCGGGGTCAAGGTCACGTCCGAGCGCGTGGACGTGGCGGACCGGGGCGCCGTCTACGCCTGGGCCGATCGCGTCGTCACCGAGCACGGCAAGGTGAACCTGATCGTCAACAACGCAGGTGTGGCGCTCGGCGCAACAGTGCAGTCGATGTCCTACGACGACTTCGAATGGCTGATGAACATCAACTTCTGGGGTGTGGTCTACGGCACGAAAGCCTTCCTGCCGCACTTGAAGCTGTCCGGCGAGGGTCACGTCGTGAACCTCTCCAGTGTGTTCGGCCTGATCAGCGTGCCTTCGCAGGCCGCCTACAACGCGGCCAAATTCGCAGTGCGGGGTTTCACCGACACGCTGCGCATGGAACTCGACATCGAAGGCGCCAACGTCTCGGTGACGACCGTCCACCCTGGAGGCATCAAGACGAACATCGCGCGCAACGCGCGGATGGACGCGAGTGTCCGCGCCATCGCAGGGGACCCGGAGAAGGCCGCCCGGGACTTTGAGCGGGCCTTCATCACCAGTCCCGAGAAGGCAGCGGAGCAGATCCTCACCGCTGTGCGGCGGGACCGCCGACGAGCGCTGATCGGCCCCGACGCCAAGGCCATCGACCTCGTCTCGCGATTGCCCGCTGCGCTGTACCAATCCGTCTTGACCCGGGGCGCCGCCCGCCGGCGTTAACGACCTCATGCCGCTCGGTCAGGCGCGCGCCCCGAAGCCATTGAGGACAGTGCTGATGGCCAGCCGCCAGCGCCGCTCGATCGACTCCGTCGAAGTCCCGAGCCGGCCGGCCGCTTCGGCGAAGGCCATGCCCTG
Organism: uncultured Acidimicrobiaceae bacterium; assembly: GCA_963850185.1. GTDB lineage: Bacteria > Actinomycetota > Acidimicrobiia > Acidimicrobiales > RAAP-2 > Bog-473. The sequence goes on along the minus strand of CAWKKE010000007.1, from coordinate 303,046 downwards.
GATCGATGCAACCAAGACGTGTGCCACGTCCGTCTCGTCGCCGCGCAGCCGACCGGCGTCGATGCATCGCCGTACCCGGCCCGCCACCAGGACTTGAGATGAGACCGTGGCCGCCAGCTCATCGGGTCCGGCGGAGAAGCCCGCGAACGGCCGCGAGAACATGATCTCGGCGAGGTCCCGGTTGCCTCGGATGAATCTGCGGTATGCGGTAACCAGACTCCACAAGTCGGCGACCGGATCGACGGTTTCTGGCAGCTCTCCCAGCTCACCGCTGAGCTGTCGGAAACCTACGAAGTAGAGCTCCCGGATTATCCCCGACTTGTCGCCGAACAGCTCGTAGAGGGCCGGGGCCGAGGTGGCGGCACGGGCGGCCAAGGACCGCGCCGTGAGCCCACTCGCTCCTTCCTCGGCCAGCAGTTCGACGGCGGCGAAAACGACCCGATCCCGTAGCTCCGGGGTGCGCTGCTTCGTCCTCGGCATCAGGAGGCCCTGGAAGAGGAATCAGCACCGACGCTTCGATCCGAAACCGGAACATTGTTTCGAAACATTGCTCCACAATAACGGCATCAAGAGAGAAGAACTGGACACTCAGCCTCATCCGCCCCATGATCAACAAGTGGATGAGTCTCCGTCGTTGCTCGAAACGATCATCGGGTTCCCGGGCGCGGTGCTCCGACTGCCATCCTCGGCGTTGGCCACGCTGGACGCCGTCAACGAGGTGGCCGAGCGGATGGACCGCCTGATGACCTTGCTCGATCAGCTCGATCGAGGTGTCAACAAAGCGGGTTCGGGAATCGACTTCGCCGCCCTGGGAATCTCCGGCGCGGTCTCCGGTCTGGACCAGGCCGTCGGGATACTGAACGCCTCGCTCCCCTCGCTCTCGGAATCCGCCTCCGCACTGCGCAACCTGACCGAGCGGCTCAGCGGGGTCGCCATGGAATTGGCGAGCGAGCTCCCCAAGGCCACAAGGTCACTGCAGGAGGTGTCGCCGGAGCTGGCCAGCGTCGTCGGGCTTCTCGACGATCGATTCACCCACCTCGATACGGTCGTGACCGACCTGGCGCACCTCATGGAGGCAGTGGTCGGGACCATTCCGGGCATGCGACGCGTCCTCCGCTCGACGCCGTCGCTCCCCTACGAACCGGACTGAAGAACCAAGGAGCTTCTGTGGGTGCCGAAAGAATGCAGGACGCCGCGCTCGCAGTCGTACAGGCGACGTCGGTCCCCATCCACGACATCGGCACTTCGGCCTACCTCAGCCCCGACATCGCCGCGTGGGCAGCGGAGTGGGGGTGGTCCAATCCCTTTGCCTTCTACTTCGCCGGGCGGGGCGGCATGCTCGGCGACGTCGGCGCCGACGTCGTCACATCCGCCTTGGGCTGGTTCGCGCCGGGAGCGGTGCACTCGATGTACTCGGATGGCATCAGTGTCGCCGGCCCCTCCGGCGCAGCAGCCCGGATGGCCGAGGCGCATGGAAAGTGGGGCGAGAAGCACTACGGCGGTGTGGAAGGTGTGGAGAAGATTGTGGCCGTCACCGAGGTGATGGTCGACGGGCTCGAGGGATCCGCGCTTCCTCTGTTCGTGGGGTGGCGGGATGCTGCCCGGGCGGATTCGGCGCCGGGGCGAGCGGCGCAGTTGATGCAGATTCTGCGCGAATGGCGTGGCGGGACCCATCTTGTGGCCACCACCGCGGTCGGGCTGTCCCCCTTGGAGGCCATCCTGACCAATGAGGGTCCTGGCCAGGCGAAATTCTTCGGGTGGCCGGAGCCCTTCCCGGACGTTGCGTCCATCAAGCAACGGCACGCCGAGGCAGAGGAGATCACGGACCGGCTCTGCGCGTCGGCACTGGCAGCAGCGCTCGACGAGGCGAGGTTCTCGGAGTTTGAAGCCGGGGTCGCGGCGCTGCGCGCCGCCGCCCCGTAGGGCCGCCGGACCTGATCCCCGGGGAGGGCCGGAATCCGGGACCGGCTACAGTGAAGGGCTGCTCAGCGGCCGGGTTGGTCCTGGTCGAAGAGCGTGATGGCCATTGCCACGGACCTGTGGTGCAGCTCGGAGTGCACGCCGCCCTGTCAAGGCGGAGGTCGCGGGTTCAAATCCCGTCAGGTCCGCCACCGAGCTCCGACCCGCCTCCGGGCGGTGGGAGCCCGGTTACCCGGTCGGGTAGCTCAGTTGGTAGAGCGCGCGCCTGAAAAGCGTGAGGTCACCGGATCGACGCCGGTCCCGACCACCGGAAAGCGCACGTCGTTGAGCGTTTCGATGAGCTGTCCGTTCCCCGACCGAAGAGTAGTGCCCGCTGCGTAGGCCGCTTGAAGTCTTGGGTAAGTCCTCAACCAGGCGGATCCTTTGTGCATGCACCAGGCGTGCCTCGCAAATAATCGCCGTCTGCTCACAAGAGAGTGGCGGATCGCTCCTCGGGAGTTCGACGTGGACTGGCGACGGGAGTGCTGGCCCGGATGATGCGTCTGGATATCTCCGTCGTGCCATCCGAGGGATCTCCCTGGGGAAGCGGCACGACATCGCCCCCTTCCTCGCCGGATATCTCTTCCAGGCTCTTCAAGGCAGGCTCGGGTAGCAGCCCGGTGAGGAGGAAGCCGAGAATGGCTGCTCCGCCGGCAACGAGCAACATGCCCCGGAGTTGTATGTGCTGTTGGAGTTGCGGGACGAGGAACACGCCGATGAAGGCCCCGAGCTTCCCGATGCCGGCGGCCGTGCCATGGCCGGTCGTACGCATGTTGACCGGAAAGACCTCCGAGGGCAGCACGAAAGTGGTCGTATTCGGTCCGAACTCCACAAAGAAGTAGCTCAGCCCGAAGACGAGCAGGAAAGGCACAACGGTGGTCGTCAGAGCGGGAAAGATCCCGAGGGCCAAGAAGCACAGGGACATGACGGCGAAGCCGATGAACTGCAGACGACGGTGTCCGATGCGGTCCATCTTCACAACGGCCAAGAGGTAGCCGGGAACGGCGAAGACGACGAAGATGGCGAGCGACCATGCCAGCTTCTGCTCCAGTGTCGCGTGGGGAGAGACCTCCTTGAGGATGCTCGGCAGGGACAGGGTGTTGCCGTAGTAGGCGTAGTCGAAGAGAAACCACGCGCCAGCGGTGCCGATGATCAAGCGGAGCATGTGGCGATTGGTGAAGAACTCGCCAACGCGCATTTGCCTGGTGGTTTCCTCGACCGCCGAACCGGTGTGGATGGCTCCTTCGGAGAAGATCTCGAGTTGTTCGCCTGCTTCGCGGACCTTGCCTTTGACCTTTGCTTTGAAGCGAGGCGACTCGGGCATCCTCGAGCGGAGATAAACGACCCCCGCGGCCGGGAGGGCTCCGAGCCCGAGGAGCAATCGCCACGTCAGGTTCCCGCTGATCCCTGACGACAGCAGGACGAGTGCGACCAGGGGTCCGACGATGAGTCCGACCGCTTGCATGGAGAACACGAGCCCAACCAGGCGACCACGGTCCTTGCGATTTGCGTACTCGCTCATCAGGACGGCCGAGACGGGATAGTCGCCTCCGATGCCGAGACCGAGCACGAACCGGGCGATCACGAGGACCCAGAAACTTGGCGCCAGAGCGGAGGTCACGGCGCCGATGATCATGATGACGGCGACCAGGACATAGATGCTCTTGCGCCCGATGACGTCGGCGATACGTCCGAAGATCATCGCTCCGAAGAAGGCCGCCAAAATGGCGGAGCCCGTGACCCAGCTCACCTGCGTCGTCGACAGATGCCACTGCGTTTTCACGAGTGTTGCCACGGTCGCGATCACGAAGAGGTCGTAGGCGTCGGTGAAGAAGCCCATACCCGAGATCAGCACGGCCCGGCGGTGGAACTTGCTGGTCGGAGCCTCGTTGAGGAGGTCAGAAACCGTCGGGCCCGGTGAGGCCAGGCCACTTTGGGGCAGCAGACGCTCGGACGGATCGGTGTCTAGCCCTCTTACCTGGAACTCTGACATGAACCACGCCTTCGATCGGGTGGCTGCAATGTCGCAGGTGAGCGTGACGAAAAGGCAAACTTTGGGTATCCCGAAGGTGAACACTACGCGAACATTCGGCAAACTCACTCCCCGCGACCTGCGTATTCTCTCCCCGTGCCCCCGAGTCCCGAACAAGAGTTGGCGAAGCGCAAATGGGTTGCCGGCGCACTCGAACGGCTGGGGCCCTTGACGGCGGCGGCGCTACCTCTCAGAGGAACATTCGATCCGGGGTCGGACGTCGACCTCGATCAGAGCGGGGCCCTGTCGTCATCTGTCCTTGCGGCGGCCGCGGCGCTCATCCAATGGCTCGAGCTCTCACGGGCACCGAGAGGCCTCAGAGCCGCGGAGGCCGAACTCGGAGCGACGGCCGGAGTGTGCCGAAACGCTGCGGTCGCCTTCTCGAGCCTGACCGATGCGGACCCAGATCAACATGCCGCGAGATGTGCTGCCGGCCTCAAGCTCCTAGACCAGGGCGATCATCACGTCGAGCTCTTCTTCTCCATCCTGAACAAAAAGGGACTCGCCCCTTAACTCGCGAACCGAGCGAGCCACCCGGCACATTCTCCTAGGTGAACCGTCGCCACATCCGCCACACTCGTGGCCAGTCGGGTGTTGGACGGGACTCCTGAGTTACCTCGAATTCGAATCGCCCGTACCATGACGTATTCGTTTCGCTGGAAGTTGTCAGATAACAACCCACACCTTTTTCGTGATGGCACCCCTCGTCGATTCAGCCAGCGAATGCGTGGGCGTCGCCACACACCTGGGTTGAGTCAGGCTGACCGACCACCCGAAGTTCTCGACGCGTCAGGCTCGTACACTCCTTGTTGTGTCGGATTATGAGTGGATGGTGGAGCTGGCGGCAAAGGGACTGGCCGAGCGCGACAACCACCCATTGCCCAAGTCCGTTACGACACTCAGAGCGTTCTATGAAGTCATGGCCCGCGCCGCCCTTGACGCTGCGGGCATCCAGGCACTCCTGGAAGATTTAGCGCGAGCAGAGCAGAAACTGAAGAAGGCAGACGAAGAACCAATCCTTCCCGTGAAGGCGGATCCCGCCGCAATGCCCCTGGAGCAGCCGTCTGCCACGGCGGCACGCAACGGCCATGGGAGCGTCGAACTTCATATACGGAACCGACGTGACCGAGGAACGAGCAAGGCTGACAATGTTCGTCTCCGACGCGAGTGGGCGACTACTGCCGAGGACCGGCTGGCTGTCGTTACGGATGCGGTAAAGCGTCTTCGGAAGGACTTCAATATTGCGCGGGAGATTCCGTCCGAGGCGTCCGTGGAAGTTGCATCAGAGTTGGTCACCGGTTGCGACAGTCTCTCCGAGTGGCTGAACAGCACTCGCGTACCAAGACGTTTGGGGAAGGCAGAAGGTGAACTCGGGGCGGCAGCGGGTGTCTATCGGAACGCCGCGCTCGTCTACCTAAGCCTGGAGAATGTAGAGGGATATCGGCGATCGGCCCGGTCGAATTCCTGCACCAGGTTGTTGGAACAGGGTAACTATCACGTCGAGATGTTCGTCGCAGCTTTGGCGAAGAAGCTTGGCGACGATCTTGGCTTCGAAAGACGGTCAACCGGGGAATCGAGAACCTTTGGAGGCGCCGTTCCGTGAACCATCGATTGTCCCTGCTGCGCGCGTGCCGTACGAGGACACCCGTCTCCTGCCAGTAGGCGTTGATTTCTCTGCTTGAGCTTGCTCAACTTCGTGCCCCCAGCGTGCCCCAACGAATGCGAAACAGGCCGTACAGCGCGGTTTAGCGAGGCAAGACGGATGACCGGTCACACTCTCCCACCAGGCACCTGGCGATTTTCCCTCGCGAGAAGCATGGGTCCGACGACGGTCGATCTGATCTGAAAAGCGTGAGGTCACCGGATCGACGCCGGTCCGACCACCGGAAAAGTCCTGCTGAGAGTCTTCTGCGCGGTGGGTCCTCTCCGATCCTTCGACTGGAAGCCCGTCGTGCGGCGGGGCAGGACTCAGTGGGTCATGGTTGGACGTCGAGCCCATCGGGGAAGGTAGTAGTCGTCGTCGGAGCCGCCGCGGCCGCCGCACCGGCCTGGGTGAGGCCGGTCAGGTCAGGGGTCGTTTTTCCACTCCCAAAAATGCGGTTGCAGACCGTGCCGACGGCAGCCGCAATCTCGGCGTAGGCCTTGTTGCCGATGTCGGCCGTGGCGCCAGCGGCCTCTTCGAGCTGTGCTTCACCCGGGACGTTTCCGTCCTGTGGCGATACCGCGCAGTATGTCGTTCCCTTCAGCGCCGACAGCGTGGTCGTGGCAGCAGCCCCCTTGGCATCAACGGGGGCGCGCACCGCCTTAGATCCCACCCCGGGCACCGCAACTGCTCCGCTGAGGCCCTGGACGTCCGCGGCATAGGCCCGAGGGGCAATGGGACCACTAATGACGGTAACCGTCAACGCTTCCGAATCCGATGATCCGGCGGCAAAGACACATTCCTGGCCTATTCGCTGCGTACCCCCTGTGTACTGCTCCGCCGTCACCGCTTTGACCGTGACCTTCGTGATCGGATTGACGATTACCGGCTGGACCTGTGCCTTGGTGAGCTGCGAACATCCGGATTTGGATGCATGCGCACTCTTGGCCACCAACACGCCGGTGGCCGCCGAGGCGCTGATGACAGAGAAGAGCAGGACCATTGCAGAAGAGGCGCTCAATAGCGTTATCAGTGGCCGAATCGCGAAGGTTCTCATCTCTTGCCTCTTTCTCCTAGAGCTTTCGGACCGAGAAGGGAGGTGACCGATGGTCTCTTTGTTGTTGAATGGTGTCATCACGTTTCGTTGCTCATGTGCTGCGACGCCGATCTTGGTCCGAACGGGCGAGCGTGATGGATACCTCGTCCCCTCAGCGACGATCCGTTGATCGAGCTCGTGCCCGCTCGGTCACCACAATCGTGATGCTGACAGGCACACGACGGATGCGGTAGTGGGGGATTGGCGGATTCGACGCGACGATCAGAGCGACCAGCGCGCGGCAAGGGCAGAGCGAGAGTCGATGCCGAGCCGACGGTAAACGTCCCCGAGATGCTTCTCGATCGTCTTGATCGAAACGTGCAAGGCGCGGGCCGCCCCATGATTGGTGTAGCCGCGACTCACGAGTTCGGCGACCTGATACTGCCGCGGGGTCAACTGTTGTGACGGAGCTCCCCGGTCCTGATCGTCGCGAAGTGCCCGGGGCACTGCCGTTCGTGATGGTAGGTCGAGGGCCTTGAGGACGCGTCTGACGTGACTCTGGACAGTGCGTCGGGACACTCCAAGCGTTGCCGATATCCGGACATCGGATGCACCGACAAGGAGGAGCTCGGCGACTTCGCGCTCGCGGGGAGACATCGGCTCTTGCGGTTCGCCGATGAGTCGCAGTCCGACACTGCGCAGGTCACGGCGGGCCAGGACTGCCAGCGAAGTGGCCCCCAACAGCAATGCCTGCTCGCTGGCGGTGGACAGGGCGAGCCGGGCAGGCCAATTGTCCTCCGCGTCGAAAAGCAGCGCCGAACCGGCCAAAAGCTGGGCCCGAGTGGCGTCGAGATGTCCAGCATTCCCTGCTGCGATCGCCGCGGATCGCTCGGCCAGGGCCGCTCCCGCCGATGCCTCGCCTTCTGCCACTGCCAGACGTGCATCGATACGACCGAGCGCTGCCGCTGCCATGCCGTTTTGCGGCAGCCCGGTCAGCGAGGACGCCACGTGTTGCCATTGCCGGGCAGCAGAAACGTCGCCGAGGCTGAGTGCCGCCGTGACGAGGAGCTCGTACCCGTAGGCGCGGTCGACCAACTGGATATTCGGCAGCAGCGGACCACCAGCGCCATGCAACAGGACATCAGCCGCCTGCTGCGCTCGCTGGGCCGTGGCGAGTGCGTACGCCGTCAGGACCATCCCCCCCGCCACGAAATACCCGGCTGGGCATTGCGATGCCAGTTCACCGATGGTGTCGGCATGACGCGTCAGGTCCTCGAAACGACCAGACAGCGCATCGACATAGGCCATCGAACCCCGAACGACCAACCGCAGCGCATCCAACCCATGACGCCGAGCACCCACGTCGACCTCCGGCGCCAGGGCGCTGGCCTCCTCGAGTCGTCCTTGGAACAGCAGGGCCCGCACCAGCGCTTGCCCAGCAAAAATAGATTCTGGTGGATCCGTCTGGGCTGAAGCGAGCCACACCCGACGGGCAACGTTCTCCGCTAAATCGAGCCGCCCCACCGACATCGCGGCTTCGGCCGTGAGCGCAGCGGTCCAGGCTTCTCTCAGAACCTCATCCGCTGGCATGCGCAGGACGGCCGCCACCGCGCGTTCGACTGACACGATGTCAGATCCGTCTCGCTCCAGACCACCCATCCCGGACGACAGCGCACACAGTGCTTTGAACAAACGCTGCTCAACCCCCATCCGCAGGCCAGCACTGGCATCGTCATAGGCAGCTGCGAACTGAGAATCGAGAATAGAAGCGAACGAACGCCCCGCCAACAGCCAGGCCCGACGCGGGGAAGGCTCGCTCTGCACGGCGAGCTCGGCATCGACCAACCGGTGGATCTCGAGAACGTCCCCACGCAGAAGCGCGTACTGCAACAGCACCGCGTCTCTTCCTCGGTCCGATTCATCACCAGGGCCTTGCCGCTCTGGAACAGGTTGGCGCTTTTGCGGTCGGAGATCGTGCTGAGCCCAGATCCGAGCCACGGCGTCCTTTCCGATCCCCACCTGGGCGGCCATCATCCGGGTACTCCAGACCGTCGCTCCGTGCCGTGGCGGCTCGTGCACGGTGAGTCGGAGGACCTCAGCGATCGTTGACGTCGGCAACGAAGTCCGACGGCCCCTACCCTTGGCGATCAAGCCGATCCCAGCCAGTCCACTCTGCACAAACCGAGACCGCCATCGGCGCACTGTGTCCGAAGTCACCCCACATGACCGGGCGATCTCCTCATTTGCGACACCGTCAGCAGCCATTGACAGCGCCCTCGCTTGGATCGGGACGCGACGCGGCTCCATCGTTGACGCCGCCATCCTCGCCAACTCGGTCCGCTGCGCCGCGCTCACCCGCAACGCCGGTGCCGCCAAGTTCGGCATACCCCTAAGCTACCCCATTATTTCACAGACAGTCGCCTAGGCTGTGGAGTTTGCTGCCCCGGCACGCCTGAATTAGGTCGAGAGAACCTTGTAACTCGGGATTACCAGGTTTCGTAGCCGAGAAGTCGCCGACCGTGAGCGGTGAGAGTCGCCGCTGGGCCGGCCTCGTTGCGATCATGACCGGGCTTCCACCTCCACCACTCCGGGGCGATTCCTGCCTCGTGCTCTTCGATTCTGATCGCCGCTTCCTCCGCGGTGCCGGCCGGGAACAATTGGAGGTAAAAGACGGCCCTCGGTGTGTCGCCGTCGTTGCGAACGGTGCCGTGGGACAAGTGGCTGTCCATCACCAAAAGGTCGCCAGGTCGCATCGGGACCTCCACGATGTCCCCGGGACGCACGACTCCGTCAGGCCTGTACTCGGTACCCCACTGCTCCACCGGCCATGAAGTCGGCCAGCGGTCTCGGTTGGCCATGATCCGCGGAGCACAGCAGAAGCCGCTTCGGCCGACCTCGGTGTCTGTGAGGGCGAGGATGCCCGGAAACCACTGCAGTGTTGCGTCCCATGGGTCGACATCCCAGTGGAGCCTCAGAGGACCAGCCCGACCGGGGCGGAACGGTGGCGTGAACCGACAGGAGTTCCTGTCGGCCCAGAGCTTCTCCGTACCCCACACCATCGTCCAGACACGGTGAACCTCGGGGAGTTGGCGAATGTCCCACTGGCTCTGGTGACCCCACAACGGAACCTGATCGATCTCGGTGGATACCCGGTCCCAGCTGGCTGGGTCATTCATCCAGATTTCGAGTTCCGTCCCGAACGCTTCCAATACTGCCTCGCACATCTCCTGCGGGACGACCTCGCGGATGACCACGTAGCCATTGTTGAAGCGCGCTGTCCCGATAGTGCGGGCGTCCCACTCGCCGAACTTCACCGGTGCAGCTTGGCTTGTCACCCTCAGACCGGTGATCCCCAGGACTACTTGCGTCTATCGACTGAGACCCGGGCCGGACCGCATCCCGAACGAGTCGAGCCCATGGGAAGCTCTCACAATGGACGCATTCAGTCCTCGAGTTGTCCGGGCTGCCTATGGCGCCGTGGCGCAGCCGTACGCCGAGGCCTTCGGCGACGATCTCCATAGGTTGCCTGTCGACCTTGCTGCACTCGATCTCCTCGTGACCCGAGTCGGGCCTCGCAGCAGGGTGCTCGATGTCGGCTGCGGTCCTGGACAGGTGGGCCGATATCTGACTCAGCAAGGGGTCGAAGTCATTGGCGCCGACCTTGCCGTTGAGATGGCCCGGTTGGCTGAGTCTCGTTCTGGCCTGCGGGCCGTCTGCGGAGACATGCGAGCCCTCCCTTTCGCATCCAGATCATTCTCGGGCGCCGTGGCCTACTACTCGGTCCAACATGTGCGAAGACAAGAACTTGGCGAGGCGCTCATCGAACTGCGGCGCGTCCTCGATCCCCATGGCCCTCTCCTTATTGCCACGCACTTGGGCAAAGGGGAAGTCTTCGTCGACGAGTTCCTCGGTCATCAGATCGAGACGGTCGGTGGAACGCTCTACGGAGCGGAGGAGCTCAGTCGGATGGTCGAGCGACACATGTACAGCATCGAAGAAATGCTGTTCAGGGATCCGCTACCTCACGAGCATCAGTCCAGGCGGATCTACCTTCTGGCGAGGACGCAATAGCGACATCGCGTCGATGTACTGCTCGAGTTGTGAGAGGTTGGTCAACTCCCCGGGGCAAAAGTGATCGGAAGGACCTTCGTGTTCGACGCCGTCAGTGAGCTGGCGTTGTTCACTGCGATCGAACAGGGGTGAGCGGAGTCACAGGTCCCGTTTCCAACCTGTCCCGTGACGATGTGCATCGTGAATTGCCCGCTCCCCGTCGGATCGGGATGAAGGAGGCCGGCATTGGCGAATGTGCAACCGGCTGAGCTACCCGTGGAAATGTCGACGTGTGAGCATTCGAGAATGTTGACGACTTTGCCGGCGGTGTAGCCGCTCCACTTCACGGTCACTGGATCACCGCTTACGAGGCCGTCGTTCGGTGACACCGAGGCTCTGAGGTGGACCACCGGCACTGCCGGGACGGCAACTGCCGTCCCGCGCGTGCCCGGCGTGAGGTCCACGATCATCGTCGTTGTCGGACTTCTCCCGTCTGTGGTCAGTCGAGATCTGGCTTGACGGCTGCCGGTGAGATACGCCTCGAAGAAATCCGTCGTCGTGCGGATGACAGTCGACGCCGATTGTGGATCCTGGCCACCAGCCGCGTCGTGGGACCCGTCCGCGAGGGTGAGAAGCCCCTTGGGTCCGCGAGCCAGGTTGTAGATGAGCGGAGCACTCCGATATGGGATTAGCTGGTCTGCGGTGCCGTGTACCAAGAGGAGTGGCGGTGCCTTCGTGAGCTCGTAATGGCCCGGAGGGAAGCCCTCGGTCGTACCGGCCATTACGACAGCCGCCTTCACAGCCGCGTCATAGCAACAGGTATTGGCGACCAGTCCCAGGGTGGTGACCGCTCCGTTGGAGTGTCCGGCAGCCCCTATCTCATCGGGATTGACCAACCCCGAGAGAGTGCCGTCCGGCAAGCGCGAGTCCGCGAGTACCGCATTGATGACGTAGGCCATGTCCTTCGGCTGGTTCACCACATCACCGGCGTCGGGTCCGCCTGGAACATTGCCATTGGACAGGGGAAAGAGCGGGGCGGCGACCACAAAGCCCGCGGAGGCCCAGGCGGCGAGCACGTTCACGTAGCCCTGCGGCGTACCGCCGAGACCATGGGCGAAGACGATCAAGGGGTACGGCCCCGACGTCTTCTCCGGCGTTGCCCCCTGCATCGGTGCACCACCGGCCGGACCGATTGCTGGATAGAGGACGGTCGTCACCAGAGCCCGCGTCGGCAACTGCGGGCTTCCGCTCCAGGCGGGTGTCGTGCGGTGAGTGTCAACGAATGTGTCGGTGACGACCCCAACCGCGTACTTCTGTGACATGGGCAGCGACCGCGCCCGCTTTCTTCTCGCTCGCCGACAGTAGGGGAATGCCGACGGTTCCGAGAAGCAAAACCGCGGCCAGAACTGTCCACGTGATCGAAGCGCCGAGAATTGTCACTCGCCCCCCTGGACGAGCGCCGTGTTGATCAACGATCGAGAGCTCTTTCACCACTCTGAGAGACCTTCGTGAAGAATTACTCTTACGGCCTTCGGCCATCGTCGTGGTCGAGATAGTGCCCCTGGCCCGGGCCATAGCATGCCTCCGCGGGACGGTCATGGCTGAAACCCGCAAAGTTACTGCCGTGGCACCAGGAATGTCCCTGGCCACTTTTCCTGGACCTGCGGAAGGACGCCAGGCGGAGAACTCATGGGACCTTGTCCGGGCTCGGCCGCACGTTGACTCCTCTTTCCCCGGTCCCCCGGTTCTCGAATGGGCCCTTGGCTAGGCGATGGGGAAATCAAAATACGTAGCTGGGTACGGCTCGTGCCCGAGGGTGTAATGCCACCACTCATTTTCGTAGGGGTGAAACCCGCAGTCCTCCATGAGGGAGCACAAATAGCGGCGGTTCCTCGCTTCGAGTTGCGAGATCCCCCTTGCGCCATGATGCGAGATCGGATCCATCAGATCATGTGTTCCGCCCATCGGCGCGAGATCACCGGTTCGGAGCTGGTAGAGCGTCAAATCGACTGTGCTGCCCCGGCTATGGCCTGACCTGGTCGCGACGTAGCCGTTCTCGAACATCGCCGACCTGTTGATGTTCGGATAGTGCCGCGGTTTCGTCCTGCCGTCCTCAGGCTGTTCCGACCACCGCAAGAAGCAATCCACGGCGCGTTGAGGTCGATACCCATCCCAGAGAAGCAGACCAAAACCCCACGAAGCAGCCCGGTCGCGTACCTGCTGGAGAGCTGCGCACAGTGCTTTGGTACCGACGATACGATTGGCCAGATATCCGTCCACGGGCTTCCCGGTGAAATTGTCCCAGGTCGCGTACTTCGCGTCCCAACGGATCCCGGGCACGAGGTCGTCGACAAAGACGAACTGGTCGAACATGGATCAGGACTCGCTCAGCGCCAGAGCCACAATCCGGTCGACAACATCGGCGAGCGACCATCCCGCCGCAGCCATCATCCGCGGAAACCGGCTGTACGACGTCAGGCCGGGCATCGTATTGACCTCGTTCAGAACGACCGCTCCGTCTTCCTGCAGGAACAGGTCCACCCGCGAGAGACCCCTGCACCCCAACGCCCGATAAAGGCTCCTCGCTGTCCGCTGGACGAGCTCACGAGCCTCTGGCGAGATATCGGCGGGAACAATGAAGGTCGCGTTCTCAGAACCACTCTCTGGTCGCTGCTCTTGATGAATTCTGAAGAACCCATGGGACAAGGCGACGCGGTCTGGCTCGCCGACAATCAGGTCATCGCCGTTCCCCATGACCGCGCATCCAACCTCGCTGCCGACCACTGCCGATTCAACGAGAACCTTGGAGTCGTACTGTCGTGCGGCGTGGATTGCGGTCGACAGCTCTTCACTCCGGGAGACCTTGCTGACGCCAAAGGACGAGCCCGAACGGGCCGGCTTCACGAACACGGGATATGTGAGTTCGCCGGGATCGAGGCAACTGCCTGCGATCACCGTTCGGAAACGAGGAGTTGGAATCCCCGCGCCGCGAGCGACAAGGTACGTGAGGGACTTGTCCATGCAGAGTGCAGAGCTCTCGATGCCGCAACCCACATACGGAATGCCGGAGAGATTCAGCAAGCCTTGGACGGCCCCATCCTCGCCGCCTTTCCCGTGCAGAACCGGAAACACCAGATCCACGGGGACCGGTTCGTAACAGCCGTGCATTTCGACCAGGAGACCGTGCACGCGTCGGTCAGGTGACAACGACGCTGGAAAGCAGCGACCGTCTTCCCAGTCTGCATCAGGACCGTCACACAGCTTCCAGTCGCCGTGTGTTGAAATCCCGACGAATATTGGTTCATACCTGTCGGGATTGAGGCTCTTCGCGACCTCCTGCGCGGACTTAAGCGAAATCGCATGCTCTTCGGAAGCACCCCCGAAAAGCAGCGCAACACGCAATCTATCCACGACGAGATCCCCTCAGGAAGTGCAGACAATTGTCGAGTGTGGATTCGACGATGTCTCGAAAGGCGTGGTCCGTGTAGTACGCGGTGTGCGGAGTAATGACGACATTGGGCAGTTGCTGCAACCGCACCAGCAGTGGGTTCATCGCGACGTTTCGAGCGTGATCGAGGTAGAAGGATCCCTCCTCATTTTCGAGGACGTCCAACGCAGCACCGCCGAGCCGCCCACTTTCCAGCGCGAGGAGAAGAGCCTCGGTATCGAGGAGTGATCCCCTTCCAGTGTTGATGACGAACGCTCCCGGCTTCATCTGCCCTATCCGTGCATGATGCAGGAGGTGGTGTGTATCGCCGGTGAGTGGCGTGTGGAGCGTGACGACGTCGCTCTGCGCCAGCAACTCATCAAGGGATACACAGTTGAGAGAGGGTTCTGGTTGACGGTCGTGGGCAAGTACCCGACTGCCGAAACCCCGGAGCCGTCCGATCACTTCAGTTCCGATGCGGCCGGCTCCGACGACACCGATCGTCATGTCGCGGAGTTCCCTACCGGGCACCTCGTGCAATCGATAGTCGTGCGCCTGTGACCGGAGAATGGTCGATTTCGCGTTCCGCACGACCATCAACATCAGCATCAGTGTGTAGTCGGCCACGCTGGCCGGCGAGTAGGCGACGTTTTCGACAGAGATCCCCAGACGCCCTGCTGCATGCAGGTCGATATGGTTGTACCCGGCGCTCCTGGTCGAGATGTACTTCACACCGGCCCCGTGGAGGGCAAGGAGGGTGGCCCGTGAGATCTGCGACTTGTGACCGATACTGATGCACCGATTGCCGGCAACCAGTCCAGCAGCTGCCTCGGACGCCGCAACGCTTGTGACAATTGGAGTGACATCGTGGCGAGCGGAGATCTCTCGGATCATGGTTTCTTCCTGCTGGTCACATCCGTAGAAGGTGATCGCCACGCTTGAGGGGCCGCCAGGGACATCGCGTACGCCCGATGAGAATGGCCTTTCTCGGGAGGCGCTGGCTGCAGAGCGAGCCGATACCGTCTTGGTCACGCGCTCGAGTCAAACAAATACGACGTTGTCAGCAGATATCGAACTTTTGATATGCCGGCGATATGGGCCGGCACGTAGCCTTGCCTGAATGTGCGTGTACTGATCGTCGAGGACGAGCCCTACATGGCAGAAGCCATCCGTGATGGACTGCGGCTGGAGGCGATCGCCGCCGATATCGCATCCGATGGCGGCGCTGCACTGGACCTGCTGAGCATCAACGCTTACGACATTGCCATCCTCGATCGCGACATCCCCGGGCCGTCTGGTGACGAGGTCGCCGGGCACATCGTCGCGTCGGGCAGTGGCATGCCGATTCTCATGCTCACCGCCGCCGACCGCCTCGACGACAAGGCTTCCGGGTTCGAGCTCGGTGCTGACGACTACCTCACGAAGCCCTTCGAACTTCGAGAGCTTGTGCTTCGCCTCAGAGCACTGCATCGCCGGCGGGCCCATCACCGGCCACCCGTGCGAGAGATCGCAGGACTACGGTTGGATCCGTTCCGACGCGAGGTCTACCGAGACGGTCGCTATGTCGCGCTCACTCGCAAGCAATTCGCGGTGCTTGAGGTGCTCGTCGAAGCAGAGGGCGGCGTGGTCAGCTCCGAAGAGCTCTTGGAGCAGGCCTGGGATGAGAATGCAGACCCGTTCACGAACGCCGTACGCATCACGGTCTCATCTCTGCGCAAGCGCCTCGGCGAGCCAGCGATCATCGTCACGGTGGCCGGTGTCGGATATCGCGTTGATGCGTTGTCGGACAACGGGGTGGGGAAGTAGCTCATGGAGAGAACCCCTGGCCTGAGTGTTCGCCTCAAACTGACCCTCAGCTACGCCGGCTTCGTCATGCTCGCGGGCGCCTTGCTTCTTGGCGCCGTCTGGGTGTTCTTGTTGCGCTACGTGCCAAGGGGCGAGACCGTCCTCGTCCATGGCTCACACGTCTTCGTGTCCCCTGGTCGCGGCATTCTCCTTCGCGACTTCGGGCCGGCGGCAGCCATTGTGCTCGCGTGTCTGTTGATCTTCGGGATCTTTGGAGGATGGCTTCTGGCGGGCCGGATGCTCGACCCCCTGGCTCGAATTACCCAGGCTGCACGCATGGCCGCAGGTGGGTCGCTATCCCATCGAATCCGGCTTCCGGGTCGCAACGACGAGTTCCGCGAATTGGCGGATGCCTTCGACGCCATGTTGGCGCAGCTGGAAGCCCATGACGCGGAACAGCAGCGGTTTGCAGCCAACGCATCCCACGAACTGCGCACCCCGTTGGCCGTCACGCAGACACTTCTCGAGGTCGCTCGAAACGATCCGGGTCGCGGCGGCGACGAACTGGTCGACCGTCTCCTCCTTGTGAATACACGCGCCATCGCCCTGACTGAGGCGTTGCTCGTGCTCAGCCGCGCCGACCAACGGTCCTTCGCCTCCGAATACGTCGACCTGTCGCTGGTGGCGGAGGATGCCACCGAGGTCCTCCTCCCTCTCGCCGAAAACCGCGGTGTCACCATGGAGGCCACCGGGCACCGAGCTCCAACGATGGGCTCTGAGCCCCTCTTGTTGCAGTTGACGACGAACCTTGTACATAACGCAATCGTGCACAATCTGCGTCACGAGGGCATCGTGTGGATCTCAACTGGCATCCAGGACGGCGCTGTGACGCTCAAGGTCGAGAACACCGGAGCGATGCTCACGTCCCACGCGGTCTCCATGTTGGTCGAGCCCTTCCAGCGTGGGTCGACGCGGATTCATACCGACCACGCGGGAGTGGGGCTCGGGTTGGCCATTGTCAAGAGCATCACCCAAGCGCATGGCGGAACCCTCACCCTGGATCCCCGTCCTGGTGGCGGACTCTGTGTCGTGGTGCGATTGCCCGCTCTGCTGCAGGATGTAGCCCGACAGTGAGCAAGATCTTCGGCTGGTGGCTTTCTCCCCCAGCGCTGTCGGTGCTGCTACGGTCCCCACGCAGCGACAAGCACGCCGGAAATGACGCGAACCGGCTTCCTCGTGCCCGCGTTCCAACGAACGAGATATGCCAGTCCTGACGTACTGACCTGTCCGTACTGGAGCGGGATCGCGCCACTGACGAGAACGTTCGAACTGCCGGGGTCGGCGCCGAGTGCGTCCGAGAAGTCGGCGCCGCAGTCTTGTGGGGCCGAAGGGGACGAAGATGTACAGATCGCCTCGGGAAGCCTAAAGAGCGATCGCACGACTTCGCCTGACTGGGGATCGATAGAAACCACCCGCTGAGGGTTCGCCAACGGCGGCTCGTTCTCGGGCGTAGTGAGTACGCCGATTCCCATTGGACGCCCGTTTGCACTATCGCCGAAGAATCCGCCCCAGGTGAGTCCCTCCGGGTGAAGTGGGATTGACACGGCCGGACCCAGCGAAAGCTGCTGACTGGGGGCACTGAGGATCCATGAGCTCGTCACGTCATCGGAAGGGGTGAGCAGATCGAACGACAACATGCGCGAATCCGTCGACCATGACAGGTTGCTGATTCCTGCGCCAACCATGGCGCCGGTTGGATGAAGAATCCGGACGTCGGTGATGTCCGAGCCTTTCAACTGGGCCAGTTCGATGCCACCGCTCGCGAGTTGGTAGGGCGCCTCACCGACACCATTCGACGCCACAAAAGCCAACGTCCGGCCATCGGGACTGATGGCTGGGTCGAAGCCCGGGGCCACTTCGTGGACCGGACCCCCGGTGATGGGAACAGAGAGAATCTGGTCACCTTGGGCGTCCGGTGGGCTGACGGCTTCGATTGGATCCGAGTCGAAGAAGACCACGCCGCCAGGTGAGACCGACAAAGTCGGCAGACCGGGAGCGTCGAGCGCCACATTCGAGGCAAGTATCCGCTCGACGGAACCGGTCATTGTGGATACGACCTCGAGATGGAAATTGTTGGTCCATCCCACAATCTCGTTCGGTGCCGATGCCCGAACGATCCCCGCCGTCTCCGGAGTCCGATTTGGTGTGCTGCGTGCGGACGTGTGGGCGACGGCGACCAGGACCAGCCAGATGACCAGTGCGATGCAGAGTGCCGCAGCGACCCAGCCCAAGCGCCTCCGTCTGCGTCGACGATGTGCCTCGGGAAATAGCACTTCCACAACGGGAGCGGGCTTGTCTACTGTGCGCGGCGGACCACCGGTCAGCGTCACCGTGTCACCGCTCAGGGTCGTTTGCAAGGTTCATCAGCAATTGCACCTCGGCCATGTATTGAGTCGGACGATCCGTCGCACCGAGACGGACCGCGAATGCGACCAGAGTCACGCTGCTCCTCCGACGACACTGGACTTGGACGTCGAGACGTCCTCGATCATCTCGATCACCTCGTCCGTCGAGTATCCGTGGTGCTGGGCGTACACGACGAGTTGCTCCACTTTGCGCCACACTTCGCTTTGCTCTGGCGTGCCTATGACGGTGATCCCGCGACCGCGGCGAAACTCCAGGAGTCCTTCGTCACGGAGCATGTGCATCGCTCTCAGCACGGTGTTCTTGTTCACGCCGAGGACGGCGGCGATGTCTTTGACCAGCGGCAGACGATCGCCGGGACCAGCCTCACCCTCGGCAATCGCTCGACGAATATCGGCAGCAACCTGATCGTGCAACGGGATGGGACCATGACGGTCCACTTCCACGAATTTCATAGGACTAGTCACTATAGGACCATCAGAGGGGCCTGAAAAGGGGGACGAAGGATTCTCTTCGGACCACGACCTCGTTGACTGGCCGACGTCAACGGTGAACGTCTCGCTCTCTGATGGATCGCACGAGTTCGAGGGCTTGCAACATCGGGATGAGGTTCATCGCGGATCGAACGAATCCGATTCGGGCTCTGAGCGCGCGGAACGGAGGTCGATCTACGCCAAGTCCTCGATTATCGACAGCACATCCTCATGCTGGAGTCCGAACCGTCTCGCTTGCGTCAGGAGGTCTTGGGCTTGCGCCCAGATGATGCCGCGTTCGGGTTCGCCAGCGACCGTGACACCTCGCCCCCGTCGGAATTCGAGAACGCCGTCGTCTCGAAGCATCCGGAGCGCCCGCAGCACGGTATTGCTGTGGACTCCCAGGACGGCGGCCATGTCGCGGGCGGGAGGCAATCGCTGGCCGGGACGGACATCGCCGCTGGCGATGTCCCGGCGAATCTCTGCGGCCACCTGCTCATGAAGTGGCATGGTGTCGTTCCGATCGACCTTGACAGTCCGCATGGTGACAAGCATAGTGTCATCATTGTGTCAGGCACCGAAACCGCGTTGAGAGAGGCGCAGGAGCCCGACCTCGTCGACCATGCCTTGGTCATCCGCGAAGCGCGACGTCGTCAGCGCCGGCGCCGGCTCGCCGTTGGCGCCGGCTTCGTGATTGTGGCGTGTGCCGCAATGGCGCTGTTTGGCCTGACCAGGGGGGCCCCGACCCGCAGGCACCCAACAGCCCGACCCACGCGGATCCACAAGGTCACACCGTTGAAGCCGACTTCCTCCGCAGTCGTTCCGCAGCGCCCGAGCTCCCTGGCCATCGGACCCAATGGCAATCTCTATATGGCGGACGACCTGCGGAACCAGATTCTCGAGCGACTGCCCAATGGAGTCTTCGAACCTGTCGTCGGCAACGGGACCGTTGGGTCTTCTGGCGACGGCGGACCGGCCACGGACGCGCAGTTGAACTATCCATCGGGAATCACGTTTGGACCAGACGGAACCTTGTATATCGCCGACCAGAACAACGGTCGCATACGCGCCGTATCGCCAACGGGCGTCATCTCGACAATCGCGGGAAACGGCACACTTCTTGGATGGGTGCCTGACGGAACGCCGGCCCTCCAGGCATCGCTCGAGCCGTTCGCGACGGCATTTGGGCCAGGCGGATTGCTGTACGTGACAAGCGGTGAGCAAGTCTTGCGACTGAACGCAGACGGGACCTTCACCACGGTGCTGGGAGTGCACGACGAGTCCGGTCGAACAGGAATCGGAGGGCCGGCGGTGGATGCTCCCGCGGATGGCCCGACCGGGTTGGCGTTCGACTCCTCGGGCAACCTGTACGTGTTCGGTTTTGACGCGAAGGCGATCCTCATGGTGGACCCCGAAGGCATCGTGCACAATCTCGGAAGCCTCTACCCGCGAGGGCCAAGCGGCCTGACCACACTCCCCGATGGTTCGGTGGTCGCGATGGACGAG
Organism: uncultured Acidimicrobiaceae bacterium; assembly: GCA_963850185.1. Taxonomy (GTDB): domain Bacteria; phylum Actinomycetota; class Acidimicrobiia; order Acidimicrobiales; family RAAP-2; genus Bog-473. Next base: position 282,712 of record CAWKKE010000007.1, on the reverse strand, counting down.
CTCGCGGTTGACAAGGTCTCACCGCAGGGCTTCCAGACCCTCGTGAGCTTTCCGACCACAGCAAAAGTGAGCTATCTGGGCATCACCGGTTTCTCACCGAACGGCATCGCCGTCGGGGCAAACGGGTCGATCTACCTCGACACGTTCGATGGCAACGGGTTCGCCGATCAGTCCGCGTTGGTGATGATCACCGGGGAAGGATCAGGAACTCCGTCCTTGCTTTGGTCGGGTCGCCCCTCGTAGTGGGCCCGCCACCCGGGGCTGATCCCAGTTCATCTGAGCAGAATCAAACTCTCGTAGGACGTAGTGGTTGCTGTTGAACGCGAAGATCACTCCTGTCGCGCTCGGAGATCAGCTGCAAGGCGAACCAAGTCGACCCGGCGCCGGAAGCCCGTCTTCTCCGAGACCCTGTCGAGATGCGACCGCACGGTGCTGGTGCTTATGTAGAGTCGCTCTCCGATCTCTCGGTCAGTGAGCCCCTCTGCAACGAGGTCGATCACTTCTCGCTCGCGACGAGACAATCTGTAGACGACCCCACGTACCGCTTGGCCGGTTTCGGTGACGTTTGGATCGTCGACGGCAATAAAAACGAAGGTGTTCTCGCCACACTGAATTCGGTCGCCGCCCTTCAGCGGATGTTGCCCCACACGGCGCCCGTTGACGATGGTGCCGTTCCGGCTGCCGAGATCCAGCAAGAGCCACCGTCCGTCTCGAAACTGCAATTCCGCGTGCAAACGCGAGACCTTGGAATCATTGAGAATGACGACGTCGTTGGTCGCGTCCCTGCCGATGGAGGCAGACGCGTGCAGCAACTCGAAGCGCGCGCCGTTCGGCAATTCGAGACACGCCATGGAGAAATCCTAAATGAACCGTCGCGACGACGATTGGCAATGCATCCGCGTCCAGTAGCAGCGCGAATCACGAGATACTGCACCGCAATCCCAGGTTCTCCCTGAGAAAGTGACTTCTCGACGTGCTTGTCCGAAGGAGAGCCGGGTCACTGTGTGGGCAATTGTGCCCACAGAAATGGGCAGCCATGTCTCTACCGGAAGTCCGCTCGAAGCCTCCAGACTGACCCGGTGCGAAGACGCTCGCGTCAATTCGTCCCCGCCCTCTCAGTACGAGAGAAAACGACGTCTCACCGGGGTCCCCGCTAGGTGGGCAGAAGGATCCGTTGGCTGGGTGTCGCCATGATGCTGTGCTTTGGAGTCGTTGCCGTGCAGTTGGTGAATGTCCAATATGTGAAGGCGCCGGCACTACAGGCCTCGCCGGGCAATCCAAGGAACAGGGCGACGATTGCGGACAATCTGCGGGGTGCGATCTACGCGGATGATGGGGAGACCATCTTGGCCGAGTCAGTTCGATCCAGGGTCGGCACCTACGACTACACCAGGTCCTATCCGGGCGGTGCTCTGTACTCTCAGATCGTTGGGTTCGACTCGACGTACGAAGGCACAGCAGGCGTCGAATACGAGTACAACTCGTATCTCGCCTTGCATCGGCATCCAGCTCAGAACCTCTCGCAGGCTCTCGGTCTTTCTCGCACGCCGCAAACCACCGACAGCGTGATCTTGACCATTGATCCCAAGCTCCAGCAGGCAGCTCAGACCGCCTTGAAGGGCCTCCCGGGGGGCAATACGGACGCGGCAGTTGTTGCCATCGTCCCCAGAACAGGGGCGGTCCTCGTCGACTATTCCACGCCGAATTTCGATCCCACCCCGCTCGAAGCACCCAACACCGCGGCCGGCACCAAGGTTCAGGAACTCGCAGCCCTCGCCTACTTCAAGGCCAAGGACCACGAGGGGTTCTATCCCGGCTTGCCCCTGGCCACAGGGGAGACGTTCTTTCCAGGCTCGACCTTCAAGGTCGTCACATCTGCAGCCGTGTACAACCTCGAACCCGCCCTCACGGGCTTCTCCTTTCCGCGCGCCGGATCTACCACGTTTCCGAACTCGGACAAGGTGATGACCAACGACGGAGGCAACATCTGCGGGGGCACCATGGCTGACGACATGTTCGCCACGTCGTGCGATCCGGGCTTCGGGCAGTTGGGCGTGTTGCTCACGGCGCCGGCACTGATCGAACAAGCGCACCTCTTTGGTTACAACGCTCGTCCACCCATCGATCTTCCGCACGCGTGGGTCGCAACGCCCTCCGTGCCCGTAGCTTCCGGGTTGACGCCTCCGAACCAAGAGGAACTCGCAGACACAGCCATAGGCCAACTCAATGATCAAGCCAGCGCACTCTCGAACGCAATGGTGGCGGCCGCCATCGCGGACGATGGCACCATGATGACCCCCCATGTCATGGCGAGGATCATTGACAACGAGGGCAGTGTCGTCAGCACGTACAGGCCCACTCCCTGGAAGCAGGCGGTGCCCGCTGCGGCGGCCGCTCAGGTGACTGCACTGATGCAATCCGTCGTGACCGATCCCGTCGGTACCGCCGCTGACGTTGGGTTTCCAGCCACGCTCCATGCCGCGGTCAAGACTGGCACCGCCCAAACCGGCAATTCTCAAGCGAATACCGACGACTGGATGATCGGATTCGCGCCCGCAAGCAACCCACAGATCGCCGTTGCCGTCGTCGTACCTCTCCAACATCAAAAAGACAACGGTGCGGGTGTGGCAGGCCCGATCATGAAGGCCATGCTTGAGGCTGCCGTCCCGTCCTGAATATGGACGTCAAACCCGGCAGACCTCAGTGAATTGGTCTGGTACTGACGGTCGTGGACTGCCTCCGTTCACGCGAGGTCCAAAGCTCCGACGACGAACCGAACTGGGATTGCTGATCTATGCGGTGATGACGATCTCGCTTCTCAGTGCCATTGCCTCCTTTGCAGAAGGTCCGCACGCCCCGGTCGATCTCTGGCCCTTTCTGGTCGTCTTCGTCGCGTTGGCGCTTGCGGTCCATCTCGGAAATCGGTGGCTGGTTCCGAACGCGAGCCCTGTGCTTCTCCCGTTGGTATTCCTCCTCAACGGAGTCGGTTATATCGTCATCGCACGCTGGTACCCGGGGAATGCCCAGGTCCAGGAGGTCTGGACTGCATTGGGGATCGCGGTCTACCTGCTGACCTTGCTCTTTGTAAGGCGCTCGAAGGACCTCGAGCGCTACCGCTATGTCCTCCTCCTTCTGGGCGGAATCCTTCTCGTCGCACCTCTGCTGCCTGAATTCGGCAGAGAAATCAACGGAGCACGTCTCTGGGTCGGGGCCGGGCCGTTCATGGTCCAGCCAATCGAGGGCGGCAAGCTGCTGCTGTGCGTCTACTTCGCCTCTTATTTCGCATCCAACAAGGAAATGCTCTCGATCCCGACAGCGAGACTTGGAAATCGTCTGTTCGTAGATCCTCGTCCACTCATGCCCATCCTCTTCGCGTGGCTCGCTGCCATGCTCATCATCGGGGCAGAGAATGACGTCGCGTTCGCGCTCCTCCTCTTTACGCTGTTCACCGGACTGTTGTGGATTACGACTGGGAGAATCCGCTACCTCATTTTCGGCCTGGGACTCTTTGCCGGTGGTTTCCTCCTCGCCGGCCGAGTGATCCCGCAAGTGCACGAACGTGTCCTCATCTGGTTGAATGCCGGCCAGAACGCCTCCGGCTACGGATATCAGCTGGTTCAGGGCTGGTATTCATTTGCCGCGGGAGGGATCGGCGGAACCGGACTCGATCGAGGCGTCTCGGGCGAGTATCTCCACGGCTACATCATTAGCGACCTGATATTCGTCGCCATAGGCGAAGAATTGGGGCTGGCCGGGACGTTGGCCCTCGTCATCGCCTTCGTCCTGATCGTCGGAACGGGACTCAGAGCTGCTCAGACCGCCCGGTCGGACTTTGCGACATTGCTCGCCGCGGGGCTGACGCTGCTCGTCGGATTCCAGGCCTTCTTCGTCATGGCTGGAATCCTGCGGATCCTGCCCTTCACGGGAATTACGTTGCCGTTCATCGGCTACGGGGGATCCTCGCTGTTGGCCAACTACGCACTGATCGCGGTGCTTATGCGAATCAGCGATGAAGGATCGCCATCGGCTCTGGAGGATCGATCCGGGATCCGGCAAGTGGACCGAACCTCAATGGCACATGATTTCTGATTTCCCTCCAGGCCTGACGATCGTGGCGCTCCCTCAACTGAAGAGGTCGACTCTCAGCCTTCGCTCTGGCGAATTCCGGCATCCATGTCCTTGCTCTTCAGATCAGCGGTGAGAAATGGCCCAGACGTCGGGAGGCTGAGCCGGAGCTCGGACACGGTGGAGATCTCGACGACCCCTTTCTCGAGCAAGAAGTCGAAGGCATGGCCGCCTCCCGTGCGCTGATCATTCAGGAAATGCAAGTGGTATCCCGCCACAGAGATTCCCTGCTCGTAGTCGGGCGTCCGGAAGCCGATGAGGACGCCGCTCGTGCTCGTGAAGGTCCGCTCGGCTTCGGTGGCGGTGGCTTCCGGCAGCGGACGATAGGGGGCTTCCTGTCGCGTCGCCGTTCGGCTGGCAACTGTCGCGAAACTCCCTGTCACCCTTATCCCATAGAAGAGGTTTTCGCTCGAGAGGCGCTCATCGATCTGTGCAACCAGATCGGTTTTCGAGGTGGGCGTCCTCACCTGGAACGTTGTGTCAGCTTCGAAGATTGTGACCGCCGCAAAAGGGGTCAGGTCATCGGGGCTCGCTTCTCGGGCTTCCCCGCTCGAGAAGAGGTGGAAACACACGCCCTCGTTGACGACCATCTCACCGTCGAGGTGATTGAAGGTGCCGACACCGAAATCACCGTGCTCCAATAACTCGGCAATGGTCGTGGAGCCGTCGTAGATGCCGTCGACGAGTGCAGCCATGGTGGACGTCTGGTACAACGTCCGCGCCCTTGACGCGTCGTGATGAATGCCGTGATCGGCTCCCCGGTGCGCAAGCATGGTCGCCGCCCACCGGCGGAAGCGCGCATGGGGGTGCTCGGACACGGTCACGTCACGCTCCCGATCTGTCGACCAGCTCGCTGCGTCATCGGGGATCGAGCGTACAGGTCGATGTCGTGGCCGAACTCCGAGAGTGCTCCAGGTACTGTGCGGAGATGACCAATGTCGAGGTCTTCATCGATCCCAGCTGCCCCTGGGCCTGGGTCACTTCTCGTTGGCTGCGGGACGTGGCGCCGAAACGAGACCTCGTCATCCTCTGGCGCTCGTACTGCCTTGAGATTCGAGACGATTATGACGTCGCGCCCACTGTGCCGGAGGGCTACCGACAGCAGGCCCTTGACGGCCATGCGGTCAGTCACCGCATGCTGCGCATCTTCGAGGCAGCGCGCGCCGAGGGTGGGGAGGGGGTGGTGGATCGCCTCTATGGCGAGTGGGGGGCCCGGAACTTCGCTGGCACGCGCCCCAGCGCCGAGACGCTCCTGGCCGACTGTGTCTCGGCCGCCGGCCTCGACCCCGGTCTCAGCGGGGCGGCCGACGACGAGAAGTGGGACGTCCCGATCCGTGACGCCATGGAGGTTGCCTACGCTTTCGGCGGCCCGAAGACCCAGACGCCGACGATCGTCGTGCGCACTGATCCTCCCCACGGATTCAAGGGACCCGTGATGGCTCCCGCTCCCACCGGGCCTGACGCAGTCCGGCTCTGGGACGCCATCCAAGTACTGTCGGAACACCAGGGGTTCTTCGAAATCACCCGTCCCCGCACGAACCTGCCGCGACTGCATCTCCCCGACTGAACGACTAGGCGGGCTGCCATACTTGGGTCATGACCGGTCCTGCCGAGTCCGCTCGTCCTGGTCGAACGGGCGACGTCACGCTCGATGACCTCCGTCGGCAGCGCGGCGAGGGATGGCAATGGGCTCGGGCGCAGACGGATCCCTGCCCTCAATGTGGTCACCATCCCGCCGCTATGGAGCGGGACGTCCTCGGCACGCAGCTCATCGAGTCAACCAGCGCATGGCGGACCTTTCTCCTGGAGGCGGACGACTCGTACCTGCGCACCGTTCCGGCTCCCGGCATCTTTTCTCCGATGCAGTACGGGGCACATGTGCGCGACATTCTGCGCGTTTACGGCGACAGGATCCTCATCATGCTCGAGGAGGAAGATCCCGTTTTCCCGCAGTTCAATCCGGACGAGGGCGTCTGGGACGGCTACAACCGCCTCGGACGAGAGGAATTGGCTGATGACCTCGGGGCGCAGGCCCAGCGCCTCGCCACCATTCTCGAGGGGCTCGAACCAGAGCAATGGTCCCTCACCATGGTCAGGGACGGCGGCGCAGACGGTATCTACACGTTCACGGTGGCGGGTCTGGCCAGCTATGCGGTGCACGAGGCACATCATCATCTGCTGGACGCCGACGGGAGCCTGCCTCCAGCAATCACACCCGCCCTGAGCTGAGCAGCGGAGCGCAACGTGGACCCGGACTCCCAGTCACAGAATCGGCTCGCCGCTCTTGAGCAGCGGGTGCAGCAACTCGAGGACGAGGTCGCGGTGCTGCGGCTCGTCAATAGTTGGGGTCCTGCCGTCGACACCGGGAGCAGCGAAGCCGCCGGTGCCCTGTGGGACGAGGCAGGAGTACTCGAGTCCGACCTCTCACACCTCGAGGGTCCGAGCGCTGTCGTGGCCATGGTCGAGAGCGAAGGTCAGCAATCGCTGATCCGGCAGGGATGCGCCCACGTCCAGAGCGCGCCCGTCGTGACCGTCGACGGCGACCGTGCGGAGGCAGTGACGTATTCGCAGGTCTACCTCCACTCCGACCAGGGCCACCACGTGTGGCGAGTCTCGGCCAACCAGTGGGCGTTCGCGCGCACGGCCAACGGTTGGCGCCTGACTCGCAGGGCGAACCGCGTGATCGATGGCAGCCCGGAGGCACGACAGATCCTGGTACGCGCGCTCGGCGAAGAGCTCTGAAGCGTCCGGGTCGCCTCACGACCGAAGGCAGACGCGCGTCCAGCGCAACGATGAACCGTCGCATCTTCCCGCTCTACGTGGTCGTCTTCGTCGGCTTCCTCGGCTACAGCCTGATGATCGCGACATTCACGCCGATGCTGCTGCGCAACGACAACGGCATGCTGCCGGCGCACGCGAGTCTGACCGAGCGCAGCCTTGTTCTCGACGTGCTCTTGGCGTCTACCCGCCCGGACAGTTCGTCGGTTCGCCAGTCATCGGCGCGCTGTCAGACCGGTACGGGCGCCGGCCGATTCTGATCGCCTCACTCTCGAGCACGACCGTCCTCTACGTCGGGATCGCGGCCGCCTTGACGATCCAGAGTCTTTCCCTGTTGATGGTGACCTGTTTCGTGGCCGGACTGTCGGAGTCGAACATCGTGCTGGCCCAGGGCGCCATCGCCGACACCGCTCTCGGGCTTGGCCGGCGGTGCCTTGGCCGCGATCTTCGTCACGCTCCCCCTCCTCGTCTTCGCCGGGGTGGCTGTCGCGGGCAGCCTCCTACTTGGAAGCCTGGCCCGACGGAGAGCCTCCGGCCAGACCATTCCCGCCTTGGCACTCGACCTCGAATCGCCATCACCCTGAGGTCTTTGTCATGATCGTGGAACGTCGTATGCCGCGCGCAACCGGACAGGTCTCCGACTTCCACCCTGCGTCCGGTGGCGACACCGTGCGAGCCATCGGACTCTCGGAAGCCCACGTCCGGCCCCGAATCTCCACTCACGAAGAAGGGAACAGCAACCATGAAGCACATACGCCTGGGGAGCCTGGACGTCGGCCGCATCGGGCTCGGCGCCATGGGGATGTCCACCGCCTTCACCGGCGCCGGGAAGGATGACGCCGAATCCATCCGGACGATCCACCGCGCCCTTGATCTCGGCGTGACGCTGCTCGACACCGCCGAGGTCTACGGTCCCTTCAAGAACGAGGAGCTCGTCGGAGAGGCGATCAAGGACCGTCGCGACAAGGTGGTGCTGGCGACCAAGTTCGGCATGATCTCGCACGTCGGCGAAGGACCCGGCCATGTCGACAGCAGTCCGGCAAACGTCCGTCGCGCGTTGGAAGGTTCACTGCGGCGACTTCGTACGGATCACGTCGACCTGTATTACCAGCACCGAGTCGATCCGCACGTTCCCATAGAGGAGACGGTTGGCGCCCTGGCCGAGCTGGTCGCTTCAGGCGAGGTCCGCCATATCGGCCTCTCCGAGGCCTGGGTCGGCACCATTCGCCGCGCCCACGCCGTGCATCCGATTACGGCCTTGCAATCGGAATACTCCTTGTTCACCCGTGACCAGGAGGAGGAGGTGTTGCCGCTCCTGCATGAGCTGGGCATCGGATTCGTCGCCTACTCGCCACTCGGAAGGGGCATGCTCACCGGGACACTCCGCTCACTGGACCAATTGGACGACACCGACTTCCGCAAGACCAATCCACGCTTCGTGGGTGAGAACTTCGAGCGTAATCAGCGCCTCGTCGACGAGGTCGAGAGCATCGCCGCTGAGCTCGGCGTGACGCCGGGCCAGGTAGCTCTGGCCTGGCTCCTGACCAAGGGCGACAACATCGTCCCGATTCCCGGCACAAAACGCGTGTCGCGGGTCGAGGAGAACGTGGCGGCTGACGCGGTCGAGCTGAGCGCTGAGCAGATCGACAGGCTCGACAAGCTCCCCCCGGCGGCAGGTGAGCACCACAATGAACAGCAGATGCGGATGATCGAACGGCAATGAGAGGATCACTTGCGTGATCCTCGGCACTGATTGGGCCTCCTGGGGCACAGCGGTCGGCACCTTGGTCCTCGCCGCAGCTACGTTCGCTTCGGTCAGGTCCGGCAACCGCGCCGGACGGAACGCTGAACGCGCGCTCCAGGCCGGGATACGCCCTGTCCTCTTCGCGTCCCGGCCCCATGAGACGGTGCAGAAGGTCCGGTGGGGAGACGGCCATTGGGCCGCGTTGCCTCCCGGTCGGGCCATCCTCGAGGAGGAAGACGGCGTCATTTACATGGCGATGTCACTGCAGAACGTCGGCACCGGTACCGCCGTGATCCTCGGTTGGAGGGTTGGGGCCGGCCAGCTCATCAATCCGAATGCGACAGCCGAGGAGATGCTGGCCCAGCCGCAGATGATCCGCCCCGATCCGGCAAGCTTCCGCGCCCAGACCCGGGATCTCTACTCGCCCCCTCACGATCTGAGCTTCTGGCAGGCGGCAATACGTACTTCCGACGACCCCGACCGGGCACGGGTCGAAGCCGCGCTCGCTGGCCACGAGCTCCTCTTGATCGATCTGCTCTATGGCGACCAGGACGGTGGCCAACGGACGATCAGCCGGTTCTCCATCGCGCGATACCCCGGATCGGACCATCAGAATGAATGGTCTCCCGGTGTCGTGAACCACTGGTACCTCGACCGCGACGGTCCACGGTAGGAGGACCAGGACCTGTCTTGATCCCAACGGCGCTCCTGGGGACGCGTTGCCTACGGCTCCAGACGGGTCTCCCTTACCCGCGCCCCTTCCACAGTGATGGCGGCAACGGACCCCTCCTCGTCGCCTCGGACGCGCACCTCGTAACTCCCCTGCTGCAAGCCGGGAAACAGGGCGGCGTGCACCTCTCCTCCGGGAACACTCCGAGCCCGGACGGCGACGTGTGTTCCATCCCACGGAGCGCCTTCCCGCCGTATCTCTATTTCCAAGCCAACCAGATTCGCTGGCGTGTACACGATGGCGGCACCGAGGTCGCCACCGATGTCGAGCACGACAGACCCCGCTTCGCTTGTCCCGGTGAGGTGGTCCATGACTACGGTGCAACCGACGCCGGAGTTGCTGCGGGGTTCTTGTAGCCACTGTAAGGCGTTCCCAGATACGGAAAGGAAGCCAGGTAATTTTCGGTGCCCTTGGCGGTGAGATCGGTGCCTCCGTTTGTAATCCCGAAGTCGACCAGCCCAGCAGCGGCGTCGGCCGTGAAGGATGGAACGACGTAGCCGAGGGTTGCTCCTGCGACCGCACGCAGTGCGATGGTCGCCACGTCGTCGAACACTCGCCGGCCGTTCGGGAACCCGGCCACGTCGAGGCCCAAGAGGCCCAGGCTGTTCGGGCTGGTCGCCGGCGGGATCGCCGTGTTGAGCCGTAACATGTCTGCCTTGATCCCCGTGCCGTTGTAGTTCGTGAAGCTCGGCGCCTGCGTGATCACGCCGGCAGGGATACCTGTGAGGAAGATCGCCTCGATGTCAGGTCTCGCGTTGGAGGCGCCGCCGTTGTAAGCCGCCAGGTTCGGGAAGACTCCCGGGTAGAGGGTCGGCAACAGCTGGGCCAGGAGTGGCTTGGCGAAGTAACTCAGGAACTCAGTGCCATCCGTCGTGGGCACTTGCGTGTTCCACACGTCCTTGGCGCCGATGCCGATGAGGAGTTCGTTGGCCAGAGGGTTGCCGAGGCGCGACACCTGCGTCCACGGACCGCTCCTCAGATCTCCCCCATTGAACCAGTTGCCCCAGACCCGGACTCGTTGACGGCTTGCCGTGGTCCAGACGCCGATGACCGCGGCCGGATCGCCCGGACCTGTCGGCGTCGCTCGCGTGAGCTCCGCGACAGGAATCTGCAGCGCCAGCGTGTGGACGTTGACGTCCGCGGTCGAGTTCACGCCGGGCATGCCGTTCAAGAGTCCCGCCGCCGGCCCTCCGGCGTGGTCACCGGCGAAGCCCCGCAGATCCCCGAGGTCGAAGACGGCGCCTAGGTCGACGTAGAACCCCTCCGCCCGCTGCCCGACGAACACCTGAGCCGAGAAAGGTCCTGCTCCGACGGAGTGCACTGCCGTCGCGGCCAGCGCGGCATAGTTCGGTGTCGACAGCGGACCGATGTTGCACGGCGGACACAAAAGCCCCGAACTCAGTACGACGGCGGACGCTCCCCAGCGATTGCGTGGATTGTGGTCGACTCGAGTCAACGTGTACGTCTGCTGGCGATTCCAGTTGGACGAGGGCGACGGCGGGGTCAGCGATGTGATGGGGCCGTCGTTGTACAAGAAGGACGACGGAATATTGTTGACGGTCGTAAAGGTGAACTGGTAGCTGATGTCGGGGTTGCCGTCGCCGGTGTTGTCGATGTGGATCTCGTAGAGGACATCATCGGCGAACTCGTAGAAGTTCGGTCCACCGTCAGGTGCCTGCAGCGGGATGTAATTCGCGATGAGCGTTGCCATTCCGGCTTTGTCCGGGCTCATGAAGGCATAGACATCCGTGCTGTCGGCTACGGGATCCTTCGAAATTTCCGGTGCTTCGCGATGTGACGACATGGCCTTTCCTCCTGTTTGACGGGTGATCGGGACTACGGGCGTGCAGCGGACAGCAGACTTCGGGCAAGTTCGGGGATGCGCACGACAACCTCTCGTTCCCCTTGGAAGAGGCTTATCTCGCCGGTCGTCACGTCCTTCACCTGTGCGATGAGTGGATCCGAGAGAGCGCCGGCGTCGTCTCCGGCGTCGTCGACGCCTGCTTCGACCGTCGGAGCGTTCGCAGTGGTTCCAGCCACGAGCGTGGACAATCCGGGAACGCTTCCTGCGACAGCAACGGCCGCCGCGGTGAACGTGCTGCGACGCAGGAAGTTGCGTCGGCTCAGACTTCCCCGCCACCCTTCGGTTCCGTGTTGCGACACGTCACTCGGATCAGGACTCATCGTCGACCCTCCGTTCGGCTCCTCCGGGTTTCGTCCGGCACGGATGGGCGAGTTGGATGAGGATTTGAGGAAAAAATGTTTTGTCTGCGCGCTCCAATGCCTGACCTGCTTCTTCGGGGCCGGGTGCTCGTCCCGGGGCCTCGACGGATTCCGTCAGAACGTGGCTGGGCGATGATTTCGACCCGCCGCTGGTGCGGCGCTCCTGTGCCGGCGAGTTCGGCGCCCTTGTCTCGGTGACTGCTGGTTCCAGAGATCTATTCACCGTCGGGCACGCCCGCTCGGGTTCGGGTAGCGCGTCGATAGCTCGGACGAAGCTGAAGGAATCGGCTCCTGCAGAGAGGAGCCGGATCATGGCTAGCCGATTCGAAGAACCTCTTGCACCAATTCCTGCCACGGAACGTTGTCCCAGCCGGCCTTCTCGGCCGCGCTCTTCGCGACGGAGACGGCCTCGCCGACCCAGAGAAGCTCTATGTCCTCTCCAGGGCCGATCTTTTGGTCACCCTTGATCTCCTGAGACGGATTGCCCGTGCCCATCTTCACGTCTGCCCCGAACTCGGAGCCGAGGACGATGTCCTGCCAGGCCTTGTAGGTCTCCTTGAGACGAATCCCGACGTCGGTGAGATGCGAGTGCTTGGGCTGCTCCGAGACGTGGATGGCCCAGTGCAGACAGTGCCACGCTCTGTGGAGGTCACCCCGGGGGCTCGAGGCTTCGGCCTGCTCCGTGTACGCGGCCAGTGTCTCCTGGTCGTCCCTCGGCAGGACCTCGCGCAGGCCGTTCATCAGCCCTCTGATGATCGGGGACGATCCCGTACTTGTCTCGTGAGCCATGCGGACACCCTATCGACGGCCGCGCTCAGTCGTGGGGGGTCGTTCCAGCCTTTGCATAGGCCTGGGCGGCCTGTGTCTCCCACTTGCGCTCAATGTCGCCGAAGTGCCAGATGGCAAGCGCCACGACCCAGGTCGCAACGAAGACGCCGACGATGATGAAACCAGCCCTGTTGATGTTGAATTTTGCGACCAGCTCCCAGAACCCGCCGTTCTGATTCGTCTCTTGGGCAATCAGGCCGAGGATCTCGACGGTGCCAATGAACAGCGCAATGAAGACGGACAGGCTCGTGATGGTGAGGTTGTAATAGATCTTGCGGATGGGCTTCGAAAAGGCCCAGTCGTAGGCGAAGTTCATGAAGCAGCCGTCGACGGTGTCGAAGAGACACATGCCGGCGGCGAAGAGGACAGGGAGCGAGATCACCGCGTAGAAGGGGAGCCCACCCACCACGGCGGACCCTGCGAGCACGAGGAGCGCCACCTCGGTGGCGGTATCGAACCCGAGTCCGAACAGCACGCCGACCGGGTACATCTTCGCCGGGGAGTCGACACGCTTGGCGTAGCCACCCAACACCCGGTTCATGAGGCCCCGCGCATCGAGTTGGCGCTCCAGCTCGGCATCGTCGTATCTGCCTTTTCGCATCTCCCGGCTCACCCGGATGATGGAGAAGAGGACGACGAGATTGAGCAGGCCGATCAGGTACAGGAAGGTCCCGGAGACTGATGTGCCGATGATGCCGGTCCAATGATGCAGCGCCGACGTGTTGTTCTGCACCGCTCCGTTCAGCGCGCGTATGCCGAAGTTCAGCAGGACGGCGAGAACGAAGACGATGGTCGAATGGCCGAGCGAGAAGAAGTACCCGACGCTCAGGGGCCGCTCACCGTCGTGAATCAGCTTCCGCGTCGTGTTGTCGATGGCAGCGATGTGATCGGCGTCGAAGGCGTGCCGCATCCCCAGCGTGTACGCCAGGACTCCGGTCCCGAACCCGAAGAATGCGGTCTTGTTGACGTGGTGGTGACCTCGGAGCGCCAGGACGAGCATGCCCCAGCCGGCGATGTTCAGGCCGAGGACGGTCGCCGCCATCAGCCCGACCTTGGTCCATTCCCGCGGTGTCAGGCCCCCGCGAATTTTGCTGATTCGACTGGTCGGGCCCGCCACGGCGTCTGACCCGTTGAGTGTGCCGGAAGCAGCCATATCGCTATCGCCAGGGTAAGGCAATTGCGAATGGTTTGCAACAAGTTCTCCGGTCCTACACTGTGGAGGTCATGGGCGTTCCCCTCGGCATCGACACCCCCCGGCACGATCTCAGGTCCGTCGACGACGTCCTCGCTCTGGTGCGTGAGAGCGGCGGGCGCGTCACGAACTCACGGCGCTTGCTCCTCGAGGCCATCTTCGACGACCCCGGCCATCACAGCGCCGAGGATCTCGCCGCCATCGTCCAGGCCAGGGCACCCGACGTCCACCTCTCGACGATCTATCGCAACCTGGAGGAGCTCGAACGACTCGGGGTCGTCGTGCATTCCCATCTCGGACACGGACCCGCCACGTACCACCTGGCGGCGACCGCCCATTGCCACTTCGTGTGCGAACAATGCGGAAAAGCGGTCAAGGCACCAGACGAACTGTTCGTGAACCTGGCCGACCGCGCCAGGAAGGAGTTCGGTTTCACCATCGATCCCCATCACTTTTCGATCCTCGGTCGTTGCCGTAACTGCCAGTAGGTCGGTGCCCGAACACACGACCGCCACTCTCTAAGGTTCGTTGCGTGCCCAGTCCGTCCCGTTCCGTCACGGTGGCGATGGACGCCACGCCCCTGCTCGGCGTGCGGACAGGTGTCGGTGAGTCGGTCGCCGGGTTCATGTCTGCCGTAGCCACGGACTCTGACCTGGACGTGATCGGGTACGGCCTCAGTGCGGCCGCAGGACGATCCCTTCCGAAACGGCTTCCTGCTGCCGTGCGGGCGGGACGGGCAATCCCGATCCCCGCCCGCGCGTTGCTCCGGACGTGGGCTCGCGTCGACTATCCGGCGGTCGAGTTGTGGACCGGTCCGGTCGACGTCGTGCACGGCACCAACTTCGTGGTGCCCCCGTCCCGCAAGGCGGCCCGGCTCGTGACCGTGCACGACCTGACCCCCGTGCGCTTCCCCGAATACTGCAGCCCGGCGTCACTGCACTACCCGGGGCTGATTCGACGGGCCATCCACGAGGGTGCCTCCATCCATACCGTCTCGCAATCCATAGCGGACGACGTCATGGACCACTTTCACCTCGAAGGCAGTCGGGTGCACGTCATCCACAACGGGCTGACTCCGCTGCCCGCTCCCCACGCGAGCGAGGAGCGGGAACCTCCGTACGTGCTGGCGATCGGGACGGTCGAGCCACGCAAGGGTCTCCCCGATCTCGTGGCGGCCTTCGATCGCATCGCCGACTCCATCCCCGACATGCGTCTCAAGATCGCCGGGCCTCCCGGCTGGGGCGAGGAGGCGTTGGCTGTCTCGCTCCGGTCCGCTCGCCACGGCGACCGAATGCAGCGCATCGGGTGGAGCGACGACAGGAGTTCCCTCATCGCGGGCGCACGGCTGCTCGCCTATCCGTCGCTGTACGAGGGGTTCGGGTTGCCACCGCTCGAGGCGATGTCCCTCGGCGTTCCGGTCGTCGCGACCACCGCCGGCGCCATTCCCGAAGTCGTCGGCGAAGCGGCCGCCCTCGTCGCACCGCGCGACGTCCCAGCCCTCGCCGAGGCGCTGCTGGTGGTGGCGGAGGACGCAGCCACCAGGGAGCGGCT
This sequence comes from uncultured Acidimicrobiaceae bacterium, assembly GCA_963850185.1. GTDB lineage: Bacteria > Actinomycetota > Acidimicrobiia > Acidimicrobiales > RAAP-2 > Bog-473. Next base: position 267,541 of record CAWKKE010000007.1, on the reverse strand, counting down.
GATTGCTCTGGGGAAGGAACGGGTCCACTTGTTCTCGTGGGAAGGAGCCGGAGAGCAGCTCGCACTGCTCTACCGCACACTGGCTGATCGTCGTGGCTGAAGGCTCGCGGCCGGGCTGTGTACGTGCAAACATCCACCAATGCCGTGGGGAGCACTGGACACCGCTTCCTCCATGACCATGGAAGCTGATATTCGAACGCCGAGTGCAGTGCGGCCTACGCCGAATCTCGTCGAGCGCTGGCGTGGTCGCCAGGGCCTAGTCCTCGAAGCACTCGGCGAAACATGGCTGCCGTGGCTCACGGCACGTGTCATCACGGGCTTCGCGCTCGGGCTCGCGAAGTACGAGGTCTCGCACTTCCACATCACGAATGCCAAAGCGGTGCTCGAATCCCATGATGGGCTGCTGGGGTCCGACGCCGGCTGGTACCAGACCATTGCTGCGCACGGCTACGGCGGTCTGCCGCGGTCCGCCATCCGCTTCTTCCCGCTCCTTCCGCTCCTCGACCGCGGGCTGAGCGACATCACCACGCTGACGGTCGGCATCGCGTCGCTCGTGATCACGAACGCCGCCTCCCTTCTTCTCGGGATCGGCATCTACGTGCTGGTCCGCTCCGAGTTCCATGACACGGTCGTCGCGCGGCGGGCGGTGTGGCTCATCATGCTCGCCCCTCCCGCCTTTGTGTTTGTGATGGGCTACTCGGAGGCACTGCTCGTCCTTCTGGCCGTCGCCTTCTTCGTCAACATACGACGGGGGAACTGGTGGTGGGCCGCCCTGTTCGGCTACCTGGCCGGAACCGCCCGTCCGATCGGCTGCCTTCTGGCCGTTCCCGCTGTCATTGAGGTCATCCGGTCCTGGCGCACCGGCCGATGGCCTGCGAAGGTGGTCGCGGTCGTGGCCTCCATCGCCGGCACGGTCACCTATCTCGCGTGGGTGAGCGCCACGTACGGCGCAGGATTCCTCGAACCACTCAAGATCCAGCAAGAACAGGCACACCACGGGGCCCTCGCCGATCCTTTCTCGACCGTCTACCACGCGCTCGCCAACGTGGCGCACGGGCACCACGTCGGTGACGCGTTGCATGTCCCGTGGATCGGGGTCGCCGCCATCCTGATCATCGTGGCCTTCTGGCGCTTACCCGTGTCCTACGGGGCGTTCGCTCTCTGCGTCGTCGTCGTCGCCCTGTCGGGATCAAACCTCGATTCGTTCGAGCGCTACGCACTCAGCGCATTTCCTCTCGTGATGGCAGGCGCGACGCTGCTCCGTTCGCCGCGAGCCGCGACGGTCGCTTATGTACTCTGCGGCGCTGCCATGGCCCTCTACGCCGTGCTCGCCTTCCAGGGGGCATACGTCCCCTAGATCTCGGGCCGAGCGGTGAATTCGGCCAGCGGTGGCCTTCCCGGTACCGCCGGTCACGGTCCGGTCACCCGCTTCGGGAGCCGTGGTGGACGAAGATGGCTCCATGTCCACTGAGCCGGGACCGGCGCAGCAGCAACAGAAGGTGCGCCTCGGGGAGCCCCGTTGGCCTATGGCGATCGCCGTCGTCGCCACGGGCCTGCTTCGGGCGGCGCTGCCGCACGAGTTGCGCAATGGCGATGCCGCCTGGCTGTTCCTCGTCCTTGTCGTTGTGCTTCTGGCCGTCCTGATCATTGGCGATCCGGGCCGGATCGACCGGGACCGGCCCTGGCTCCGCAACCTGACCAGCGTGTTGATCGGGCTGATCTCCATCGCCAATGCGGACGCCGCCGTCCGCCTGGTGGTCGGGATCATCAACGTGTCGAGCTTCACTCAGAATGCCAAGGTGCTGCTGGCCAGTGGCGCGTGCGTCTGGCTCTCCAACATCATCGCCTTCGCCCTTTGGTACTGGAACCTCGACCGCGGCGGCCCGGCAGCACGTGCCGCGGGAACGGACATCCGTCCCGCCTTGATCTTCCCCGAAATGCTGCACACACAACACGTCGGGGAGGGCTGGTACCCGACCTTCGTCGACTACTTCCATTTCGCCTTCGCCACCGCCACCGCCTTCAGCCCGACCGACGTCTCCGCCGTGAAACCCTGGATGAAGCTCATGATGATGGCCGAGGAGGCCATTTCCCTGGTGGTGGCCATCCTCGTCGTGGCCCGCGCCGTGAACATCTTGAAGTGACGGGCGGAGCCGCCGGCCGCGCCGACAGGCTCCACGAACCATGATGGAGCCGTGCTCCGCCCTGGCGCCATCAGTTCTTGCACCGTGCAGCGCAGGCCCCGATGAGCGGCGGAGGCGAGACCGGCAGCGCGGCTCCGACGGGCCAGGGTGCCGTGGGCACATCCCTTGCCCTCTCGAGCGGGCGCGGGCGTTGGGTCGTGGCGGCCACGGTCCTCGGTTCAGGGATCGCCATGCTCGATTCGACGGTCGTCGGCATCGCGCTGCCCTCCATCGGCCGCACCTTCCACGGCGGAGTCGACACCCTGCAGTGGGTGGTCACCGGTTATGCGCTCACGCTGGCCGCGTTCTTGCTCCTGGGCGGGTCGCTCGGCGACCGCTACGGACGCAAGCGGATCTTCTCCATCGGGGTCGTCTGGTTCGCCGCCGCATCGGCCCTGTGCGGCATCGCGCCGACCGCGGGCCTGCTGATCGCCGCCCGCGTCGTCCAGGGCGTCGGCGGCGCGCTGTTGGCTCCCGCCAGCCTGGCCATCCTCCAGGCATCCTTTCGCCCCGACGACCGGGCCAAGGCCATCGGTGCCTGGTCGGGATTGAGCGGCGTGGCCACTGCAGCCGGTCCCCTAGTCGGTGGCTATCTCATCGCCGTGGGCTCCTGGCGCTGGGTCTTCTACATCAACCTCCCGCTCTCGGTCGCCGTGCTCGTGATCACGGCCCGCCACGTTCCCGAGTCACGGGACCCCACGGCGAGCGGCAGGGTCGACATGGTCGGCGCCGCGCTCGGCGTCGTGTTCCTCGCCGGCCTGACCTACGGGCTCATCGAAGCCCCGGCTCGCGGGTGGTCGAGCCCGGCGGTCGTGGCCTGCCTCGTCGTCGCGGTCCTCGCCGCGCCCGCCTTCCTCGTCGTCGAGCACCGCCGGGCCCACCCGATGCTCCCGCTCACGCTGTTCCGTTCCCGCCAGTTCAGCGGGGCCAACGGTGTCACCTTCGCCGTCTATGCCGCGCTCGGTGGTGCTCTTTTCCTGCTCCCCGTCGAGCTGCAGATCGTCAAGGGCTACAGCCCGCTCGAGTCCGGCATCGCGCTCTTGCCGCTCACGCTCGTGATGCTGACGCTCTCAGCCCGCTCGGGAGCGTTCTCCGCCCGTATCGGCCCCCGCCTCCAAATGACCGTTGGTCCTCTCGTCGTGGGTGCCGGCCTCGCCCTGCTGACCCGGGCGACGAACCCCGGCAGCTACTGGACCCAGGTCTTCCCGGCCGTCCTGATCTTCGCCGTCGGGTTGGCCATCACGGTGGCGCCGCTCACGGCCACGGCGATGGGCGCGGCACCGCCCGAGCACTCCGGCGTCGCGTCGGCCGTCAACAACGTCGTCGCCCGGGCCGCCAGCCTCCTGGCCGTGGCCGTGTTGCCCCTCCTGGCGGGTCTGACGGGCGCCGCCGCCCTGCACAGCGCCACCCTGGCCGCCGGCTTCCGCACGGCCATGTTGATCTCAGGCCTGGTCAGTGCGGCGGGCGGCGTCCTGGCCGCGCTGACCATTCGCAATCCGGCGCGCACACCTTCCACCGCCCGCGCCCTCGCCGCGCAAGAGCCCACCTGGAACTGCGGTGTCAGCGGCCCGCCCGTCAATCCTTCCTTGGCGGCCACCATCGAACGGCGGCACTGACGCCAACGTGCGCACGTCGCCACCGTCGGCCAAGGTAGAGCCGATGCCCCATGCCGTTCCTCGTGCCACCGTCCCGGCGGTCTTCGCTCCGGCGCCCCTCGGGCCGCTGACGCTGCGCAACCGCATCATCAAGGCGGCCACCTTCGAGGGGGTCACGCCGGGCGGCAAGGTGAGCGACCCGCTGATCGACTTCCACCGCCGGGTGGCGGCCGGCGGTGCCGCCCTCTCCACAGTGGCCTACCTGGCCGTCTCGCCGGAGGGGCGTACCGACCGCCACTGCTTGCTGCTCAGCGAGGACACCGTGCCTGGATTGCGCCGCCTGACCGACGCCGTGCACGCCGAGGGCGCGGCCGCAGGAGCCCAGATCGGCCACGCCGGTCCGGTCGCCAACGCGCGATCCAACAGGGCGCCCGCCCTGTCGCCCTCCGGCGGCATCACGCCCATGGGCTCGCGCCTGCGCGCCGTCGACCACGCCGGCATCGAGCGCATCACCGAGGACTACCGGCACGCGACCGCGCTGGCGGTGGAGGCGGGCTTCGACAGCATCGAGGTGCACGTCGGGCACAACTACCTGCTGAGCGCCTTCCTGAGCCCCAAGCTCAACCGCCGCGACGACCAATTCGGTGGATCGGTCGAGAACCGCGCTCGCTTCGCCCGCGCAGTCCTGCGTACGGTGCGCGACACCGCCGGCCCGGGTGTGGCGGTGACGGCGAAACTCAACATGGCCGACGGCGTCGACGGCGGCCTTTGGCTCGACGAGAGCGTCGAGGTCGCCCGGCTCTTCGAGGCCGACGGCGCGCTCGACGCGTTGGAGCTCACCGGGGGCAGTTCGCTGGCCAACCCGATGTACCTCTTCCGGGGTGACGCGCCGCTCCAGGAGTTCGGTGCCACCCTGCCCGCACCGGTGCGGCTGGGCTTCCGCTTCGTGGGCCACCGCTTCCTGCGTTCCTACCCGTACGAGGAAGCGTTCTTCCTCCCCTACGCCCGGCAGTTCCTGCGCGCGCTGTCCACCCCTCTGATCCTCCTCGGCGGCATCACGGAGCGGGCGACGATAGAGGCGGCGCTCGCCGAGGGGTTCGCCTTCGTCGCCATGGCCCGCGCCCTGTTGCGCGAGCCCGACCTGCCGAACCGCATGCGGACCGGGGCGTCGACGACCTCGCTCTGCATCCACTGCAACAAGTGCATGCCCACCATCTACTCGGGAACGCGCTGCGTCCTTGTCGATGACCGCCCTGGTCCCGCCTAGGAAGCCGGTCGCTCCGGGCTGAACCGCTGTGGCCCCACCGGTAACCCACACGGTGCGCCCGTGTGATGCCTCCGAATCGAACGAACGCTCATCCGGGTGGAGGCCTGCGCACGCTCAAGGCGGCGTCGGCGCTGCCGATATATCCTGCATACCGGCGAGCTGTGGGGGCTCCGAAGGCGGCGGATAGATGCGGTGCGGCGTCTTCTGGCATGGGAGGACGCGCATGGACGATCGGCTGACGGTCTCGATCATCATCCCGACCTTCAACGAGATCGCGCACATCGACGCGTGCCTCGCCTCGGCCCTGGCCCAGAGCGCCCCGCTACTGGAGATCCTCGTCGTCGACGGAGGATCGACGGACGGCACGCGGGAACGAGTGGCCTCCTACGGGTCTCCGGTGCACTTGGTGCACAATCCGGGCCGCGGACCGGCCTCGGCCTTGAACGTCGGGATCGCCGCGAGCAAGGGATCGATCATCTGCCGCATGGATGCCCACACAGTGTTCGACCCCTCCTACGTCGCGGAGAGTCTCCGTGTGCTCCTCGAGGAGGATGCGGACGTCGCCGGAGGGCCGATGCATCCCGTCGGCACGACCACGTTCGGGCGCGCCGTGGCGGCTGTGACGTCCTCCGCCGTCGGCATGCCCGGGCGCTTTCACTACGCACAGACTCGGATCGACACCGATCACGTGTACTTGGGCATGTGGAAGCGGTCCACGCTTGTGGAGCTGGGCGGCTTCGACGCTGCGCACTTTCCCTTCGTCGGGGAGGACTTCGAACTGAGTTATCGCATCACGCACCAAGGAGGACGCGTGATCTGCGATCCCGCAGTCCGTTCGGACTACACGCCGCGCCAAACGCCCACCGCCCTGTGGCGTCAGTACAAGAGCTACGGGCTCGCCAAGGCGTCGTCGCTGGAGAAGCATCGAACACTTCCGACCTGGCGGCCGCTGGCCCCAGCCGCACTGGTCGCCTTCAGCATCATCGGCCTGGCCGCGGGGCGCACCTGGCGACGCCGGGCCGCCGTGCCGGCGATCCACGCTCTGGGCTGCGGGGTGATCGGCCAATGGGTGAGTCGCCAGGAATCGTGTGATCCATTGCGCGCCGCACTCGTGCAGGAGATCTGTCACTGGTCGTACGGTCTCGGACTCTGGAGGGGCATCGTGCGCATCGTCCGGGGTCGACCGGCCCAGACGCCCTTTGTGGCGTCGCCTGAGGAGTCGGACCACGACGTTCGCGTGGCTCAGGTCGTGGAGCTGCCGCAACCCGCCTGAGTCGCCCGGACAGCACCAGGCCGACTCCTTACACGATGGGCTCGGCTGTCACTCGCCCTCCTTGCGCCGACCCGTCCCGCCGCGCCCCTATGCCGAAATCGGCGGTCGGCGTTCGGCCCAAGGAGCCGCCTGCTCGAGTTGGCCCGCCAGCGACAGCAGGGTCTCCTCGTCGCCGAAGCGCCCGACGAACTGCACGCCGATGGGCAGCCCACCGGCGCTCCAGTGCAACGGCAGCGAAATCCCGGGCTGCCCCGTCACGTTGAAGGGCGGCGTGAAAGGCGTGTAGGTGGCGGCCCGGAGGAGGCCGGTCAACGGCTCGCCCGGCGGCGAGTCGAACGTACCCAGAGGCGCCGGCGGCTCAGCGAGGGTGGGCGTCAGCAGCACGTCGATCCCTTCGAAGTAGTCGGCGATCTGGCGACTGATGGACTGCAGCTCCTGTACCGAGACGAGGTACTGAGCCCCGTTGACCGAGCGGCCGAGCTCAATGAGGGCCCAGCTCAGTGGCTCGACGTCGCCCTCGGCGACCTCTCGGCCCAACCGCTTCTCCCAGTCCGCAATGGCCCAGGCGTTGCTGCACGCCCATTGGTTGACGAAATGGGTGACGAAGGCGTCACCGTCCACCGCCAGCGTGGCCTCCTTCACCCGGTGCCCCAGTGACTCGCACAGCGAGGCCGTCGCCTGCACCGCCGCCACACAGTCGGGGTGGACTGCACTGCCCGTGGGCGACGCCGTCATGACCGCGACCCGCAGCGCAGGGGGCGGCGTCGATGCGGCGGCCGAGAAGGAGGAACCGCGCAACGGGGGCGCCCAGTAGGGATCGCCCGGCACCGGTCCGGCCGTGATGTCCAGGATGGCGGCCGAGTCGCGCACCGAGCGCGTCACCACGTGCTCGGCCACGAGGCCGCCCATCAAGTCGCCGTAGGCGGGCGCCAGGGAGTTGCGGGCGCGCGTCGGCTTCAAGCCCACCAGGCCGCAGCACGAGGCCGGAATGCGGATGGAGCCGCCGCCGTCGTTGGCGTGCGCGGCCGGCACCATGCCCGACGCGACAGCCGCCGCGGAGCCGCCGGACGAACCGCCGGTCGAGTGCCCGGTGTTCCACGGGTTGCGCGACGGCCCGAAGCGGAGCGGCTCCGTCGTCGGGAGGATCCCGAGCTCCGGCGTGTTGGTCTTGCCACAGATCACGAAGCCCGCGTCGATGTAGCGCTGGGTCAACACCTGCGTGCTGGGCGAGCGGTAGTCACCGGAGAAGGACAGCCCCTCGTTGAAGGGAGTGCCGGCGAGCTCCGCGCCGAGGTCCTTCAACAGGAAGGGCACCCCGCGGAACGGGCCGTCGGGCAGCGCGCCGGCCGCCTCGCTCCGCGCCCGCTCGAAGAGCTGGTGGATCACCGCGTTGAGCTCAGGGTTGAGCTTCTCGATGCGGGCGATCGCCGCCGCAACCAGTTCAGACGGGGAGGCCTTCTTGGAGCGGACCAGCTCCGCCTGTCCCGTTGCGTCCAGCCATGTCGTGTCGTCGCTCATGGACTGCACGGTACTGAGGCGGGCGTCACCGCTGCAGCCGGCGCTCTGCCGGGTTCCCGGCCGCGCCGGGCTCAGGCGCTGACGGTGTGGGCGGACGCCGCCGGCTCCGCCGGCGTGGCGGACGATCCGGTGTCCTCGGCCGACCGGCGCGCCCCGGTCCGGATGGCGATGGCCTCGGTCACCGTGACGTCGGCGCCGCAGGTCAGGCAACGGCGGCGGTCGTCGAGCTCGCCCCCGCACTCACGATGCTGCAGAATCATCGGCCGCTCGCCGCCCCCGAGGGCGTGGCGGTCGCCCCACTGCAGCATGGCCACGAGCACCGGCCACAGGTCGGCGCCCTTCTCGGTCAGGCGGTACTCCGACCGGAGCGGGCGCTCCTGGTACGGGCGCTTGACCAAAATCCCCTCCTCGACCAGTCGCTCCAGTCGCACCTGCAGGATGTTGCGCGCCACGCCGAGGTCACGCTGGAGGTCGTCGAAGCGCCGGATGCCCAGGAAGATGTCCCGGACGATGAGCACCGTCCATCGCTCTCCGATCACCTCCAGTGTCGAGGCCACCGGGCAGTACTGGGTGGGATAGTCCCTTTTCAGCATCACACCAGCATAACGGATAATTGTTCCCAGTGGGTTGTTTTATGCAACTTTGTCTCCTAGAGTTCGTTGCATGACAGAACTCCTGGAGAGCCCGCCCGCCGGGGCCACGCGTGCCCGCCCCGTCCTGACCGCCCTGATCGTCCTCACCGGGGTGTTCCTCTCGTCGCTGGACCTGTTCATCGTCAACATCGCCTTCCCCAGCATCTCCGCCTCGTACCACCACGAGAGCCTCAGCTCGCTGTCGTGGGTGTTGAGCGCCTACACCATCGTCTTCGCCGCGGTCCTGGTCCCGGCCGGGCGCTGGGCCGACCGGGCCGGGCGCAAGCGGGCGTTCCTGCTCGGGCTGGGCATCTTCACCACGGCTTCCGCGCTCTGCGCCCTCTCCCCCTCCCTCGAGCTCCTGATCGGCGCCCGCGTCCTGCAGGCGGTCGGCGGCGCCCTCATGCTGCCCACCTCCCTCGGCCTCCTCCTCGCGGCCTTCGGTCCCGCCCGCAAGGGTGCGGCGATCGGCCTGTGGTCGGCCGTCGGTGGCGCGGCGGCGGCCCTCGGCCCCCCGATCGGCGGGCTGCTGGTGCAGGCCAGCTGGCGCTGGGTCTTCCTGGTCAACCTGCCGTTCGCCGTGGTGGCCCTCGTCCTCGGCGTGCGCGTGCTCCACGAGATCCGTGACCCCGACGCCCACAAGTCCGACCTCGTGGGAGCGGTGCTCCTGACCGTTGCGGTGGCCAGCCTGGTGGCCGCCATCGTCGAGGGCTCGGACTGGGGGTGGACCAGCCCGCGGATCATCGGAGCCTTCGCGTTGGCCGTGGTCGCCGGGGCGGGCCTGGTGCTGCGCTCCTTGCGACACCCCAACCCCATCATCGAGCCGGCCGTCATCCGCCACCGCGCCGTGGCGCTGGCCGATCTCAGCTCGCTCGCCTTCTTCGGCGGCTTCGGGGCGCTCGTTCTCGGTGGCGTCCTGCTCCTGACCGGCCTCTGGCACGAGTCCGTCCTGCGCGCCGGGTTCATGATCGCTCCGGGACCGCTGTTGGCCGGGCTCACCGCGTTCCCCGGCGGGCTCCTCGGGGCCCGCTTCGGTCACCGCGCCGTCGGCACCGTGGGCGCGCTGCTGTTCGCAGCCGGGGGCCTGTGGTGGATCACGCACGTCACCGCAGTCCCGGACTGGTCGGGCGACTACCTGCCCGGCAGCCTGCTCAGTGGGATCGGCGTAGGGCTCATGCTCCCATCGCTCGGCGGCGCCGCCACGGCACCCTTGCCGCCCGAGCGCTTCGCCACCGGCTCCGCGCTCTACGTCATGACCCGCCAGATCGGCATCGCCCTCGGCGTCGCCGGCCTGGTGGCCATCCTCGGGACCGCCACCGGCGCCTCGGCCGTCACCGCCTTCCACCACGCCTGGATCTTCATGATCGCCTGCAGCCTGGTGGCGGGCGCCCTGCTGCAGGGCGTCGGCAACAAGGTCGCCGAGGTGGCCGACGCCTCGCTCGAGGCCGAGCCGCACGCTGCCACACCGGCACCGGCACCGGCACCGGCACCGGAGCCCCTGCCCGGCGCGCTCTACCCGATCGCCGCCGGCAAGTAGGAGGGATTCGCCACCAGCAGCTGGTCACGGGCCGAGGCGGCGAGGGCGCCCGCAATCCGTTGCCACTCCGCGTCGAGCCGGCCCGACCGCAACGCGGCGGCCAGGGCGACATCGTCGCGGAAGCCGAGTGCGGCCAGGCGCGCCACGTGTGCCTCAGCCAGAGCGGGGCCGAGGCGGAGCTCACGCTCGGCGATCGCCAACGCATTGCGCGCCACGCGCGCCTCGAAGCGGGCGCCGCCCTCGCTGTCTTCCATCACCTCGTCGAGGTACTCGCCCACCGCCTCGACCAGTTCGGCCGCGGTGGGGCGCCCGAAGGGCGGCGCCGGTCCGTCCGCCGCGAGGGGTCCGGCGCCGGCGGGCGGCGGCGTGCCCAGAAGGCCGAAGAGGTCCCACTCGCTCTCGCAGACGCGGCGGCCGATGGCGGCCAGCTCCACCGAGCGCGTGGCGCCGCTCAGGTGGGTCGAGGCCTGCAGGGCGCAGATGGTGGCCCACTTGACCGTCGCGTAGACCTGCCACCAGTGCACGCGCGCCGGTGTCATGGCGTCGCCGCCCGCCGCGTTGTAGGCGCCCAGCAGTGCGGGGAGCGTGCCGAAGCCGCCGACGTCGCCGCTGCCGCCGAAGCGCCATGCCGGTGCGCAGAGCCAGCCGATGTCCTCGGCCGGGTCGCCGGTGTGGGCGAGCTCCCAGTCGAGGACGCCGCGCAGCCCGTCGGGCCCGACCAAGAAGTTGCCCAGGCGGTAGTCGCCGTGCACCGCCACCCGCGGCCCGTCCGGCGGGCGGTGGGCGGCCAGCCAGCGCACGCCCAGCTCGAGCGCGGGCCGGACCTCGCCCAGCGCATCGAGGAAGGGCAGGGGATCGCCCAGCGGGTCGGCCGGTGCGAGGCCCTCGATCGTCGCCGGGTCGATGGTGTGGATGGCCGCCAGGGCGCGACCCACCTGGCCGGTCAGGGCGCGGCGGGCGTCGGCCCATTCGGCGTCACGCAGGACTTTCCGCGGGATCGTCTCCCCTTCCAGGCGTTCCATCACCAGCCAGCTCGCCCCGAGCTCGTCGCGCTCGCCCACGGCGACGACGCCGGGCACCGGCACGCCGGCGTCGTCCGCGGCGCGCAGCAGCGCAGCCTCCATCCGCACGCGTCCCACTCGGCCCGCCGCCGCGGTCCATCTGCACAATGAGTGGGCGCGTGGTGGCGCCGTCGGCATGAAGCTCGAACGCGCTGGTGACCCGGGACGCGCCGCCCGAGAGGCGGCGCAGGTCGTGCACGCGGCCGCCGAGGCGGCGCCCGAGCGCGGCTGCCACCTCGTCACTGCCGAGCCGAGGCGCCATCCCTATTCGACGGGGACGACAGGCCTCCCGCCGTCGTCGAGTTGGTGCAGGTACTCCGCAATGCCGTATCCCGTCTGCGTCGCCGCGTCGGGGTCCTCGTAGGTCCAGCGGGCCAGGCCCTCGTTGACCATGGTTCCCCCGGCCCGACCGATGTCGGCCACCCGCAGCACCTCGCCGCGCAGTGGGTAGACGCGGCCCGCCTTGTCGGCCACATCGAGATGCACCACCTGGTGCGTGACGCCGTCGTCGGCCAGTTCGGTCCTGACGCGCCATTCGGCGACCGAGGTGGCGCGCGTCCCGTCCCACACCCAGCCGCGGTGCAGGTCGCCGGCGTCAGTGCCGAGGCGGATGCCGCCGAAATGCATGGCTTCGCCGATGTTGATGGAGAACCAGCGCCACATCTTGGGGCCGCCCCAGCGACGCGGCCCCCAGGAGCGGTCGCGGTTGCCGTGCGCGCCGTGCCACTCGTGCCGCGTCCCGTCGACGGTCAGCGCGCCCGTCCAGCGCCCCGCCTGCTCCAGGTGCCCCTTGCCCACCGTGCCCGCGGCCGCGGCCGCCTCGGCGGACTTGGGGCCGCCGCTCGGCTGCCCGTCGGTGCCGATGGCGGGGGTGACGGCGTCGAACCGCACGTCGAGCGCCACCGGGACCGCGCGCGTCGTCGTGTCACCCCGCACGCACGGGCGCGCCTGCACCTCGCCGTCCATGGTCAGGTGCCACGACTGCAGCGCCTCGAGCATGTCGTAGCGGACGTCGCCCACCTGGAGCACGGAGTCGACCATGGCGTGCTGCTCCTTGACCCAGCGGTACTCGCCGAGCTCGCCGCCGGGCAGCCAGAGCGACATGCCGACGTCCATCGTCCCCTCGTTGGGGCGAATGCCGACGCGGGTGAAGAAACCCGAGTCCGTCCCCGGGTCGTACGCGTTGAAGTAGTACGACTCGCTCCAGGCGGTGTCGCCCTCCACGGGGTGCGCCAGGTCGTGACGGGCATCGAGGATCGGCATGGCTACACCATTGTCTGTCCGGCGCTCACGTTCAACGCCTCGCCCGTGACCCCGCGGGCGGCGTCGGAGAGCAGCCAGCAGATGGCGGCCGCGATCTCCTCGGCATCCTGCATGCGGCCGAGCGGAACTTCGCGGGCGACATAGGCGGCGAGGCCGTCGGGTCCGCCCATCATATTCTCGAACATCTTGTCCTTGTTGAGGAGGTCGGTGTCCACCGTGCCGGGGCAGACCGCGTTGACCGCGATGCCCGACGGACCGAGCTCGAGCGCCATGGTCTGGGTGAGCAGGATCACCCCCGCCTTGGCGGCGCAGTAGGGGCCGAGGAACGTGAAGGCCCGCTTGCCGGCCTGGCTCGACACGTTGCAGATGCGGCCGCCCAGGCCGGCGGCCACCATGCGGGTGGCGCAGGCCTTGGACACCAGCCACGTGCCGACGAGGTTGACGTCGAGCACCCGGCGGAACTCGTCGGCCGGCACGCCGAGCAGCGGGCCGGCGCCGAAGCCCAGGCCGCTGCCGCCGGCCACGTTGGCCACCAGCGTCACCGTCCCCAGGGCTGCGCTGACCCGGGCCACCGCTGCCTCCACCGCCGCCTCGTCGGAGACGTCGGCCTGCACCGTCATGGCCCGTACGTCGTGCTCGGCCAGCTCGGCGGCCAGCGCCTCGAGGTCGCCGCCGCTGGCCGTGCCGTGGAGGGGTGCTTCGGCATAGGGGCGCGCGATGTCGAGGCAGGCCACGTCCGCTCCGCCCCTGGCCAGGGCGACGGCAGTGGCGCGGCCGATGCCGCGGGGACGGGCCGCCCCGGTCACGAGCGCGACCTGCCCTTCGAACAGGCGGGCTGCAGCATCGTGTGTGAAACTCACCGGGCAAACGTAGCGATGAATGCGGGCGGCCGCGCCGTCCACGGGGGTGGCACAGCCATGCGTGCGGCGGTGACGAGGGGTGGACGGCTGGTGGTGGGCGACGTGGCCGACCCGGTGCCCTCCTCGGGCCATGTGGTGGTGCGGTCGCTCTCCGCCGGCATCTGCGGGTCGGACCTGCACGCACTGGCGGACTTCGGCCGTTTCACCGGGCTCATGGCATCCGTCGGCGTGCCCACGTTGGACGCGCAGGCCGACTGTGTCTTCGGGCACGAGTTCTGCGCGGAGGTCGTGGAGCACGGGCCCGATACCTCCGCCACCCTCGCAGTGGGGCACGCGCGTCTGCTCGGTGCCCATCATTGTGGGCCCGACCGGGGTGGAGCAGATCGGCTACTCGAACCTCTACCCGGGCGCGCTGGCCGAGCACATGGTGCTGCAGGAGCTGCTGCTGTTGCCCGTCCCCGACGCGGTCGAGACCGACCTGGCCGCGCTGACCGAGCCCCTCGCGGTGGGCGAGCACGCCGTGGGGCTGGCCGGCCTCAGCCCGGGGCAGCCCTGCCTCGTCGTCGGCTGCGGGCCGGTCGGGCTCGCCGTCATCGCCGCGCTCAAGGGCCGCGGCCATGGCCCCGTCCTGGCCGCCGACTTCTCACCCACCCGGCGCCGTCTCGCCGAGGCCTTCGGGGCCGACGAGGTCATCGACCCTGCCGAGGGCTCGCCGCACGACCGCTGGTCCGACTTCGGCATCGCCCGCACCGTCATGGAGCGCATCGGATCGGCCTTACTGGGGGGCGCCGTGACCGACCCGGTCATCTTCGAGGCGGTCGGCCTCCCCGGCATGCTCCAGTCGCTCATTGCGGAGGGGCCGCCGCACAGCCGCATCGTGGTGGTCGGCGTGTGCATGCACAGCGACAGCATCGAGCCCTTCATGGCCGTGACCAAGGAGATGGAGCTGCGCTTCTCGTTCGGCTACACGCCGGCCGAGTTCGCCGCCACGCTCGCTCGCCTGGCCGACGGGGTGCCGGGCGCCGACCTCCTGGTGACCTCCAGGGTCGACCTGGCCGGCGCACCGGGCGCCTTCGACACGCTGCGCACACCGGGCGAGCACGGCAAAATCCTGGTCGCGCCCTGACATGCCGCCATCACGACCATCGAGCAACCCTGGAGAGCAATGACGACGATTGACGCCGACGGCCGCCTCACGTTCGGGATCTTCCTGGCCCCGTTCCACCCCGTGGGCCAGAACCCCACGCTGGCGCTCGAGCGCGACCTGCAGCTCATTGAGCACCTCGACGCGCTCGGCTTCGAGGAGGCCTGGTTCGGCGAGCACCACTCCGCCGGCTACGAGATCATTGCGTCACCCGAGGTCTTCATCGCCGCCGCCGCGCAGCGCACCCGGCACATTCGCCTCGGCACCGGCGTCTCGTCGCTGCCCTACCACCACCCCTTCATGCTGGCGGACCGCATGGTGCTGCTCGACCACCTGACGCGCGGCCGCGTCATGTTCGGTGTCGGCCCGGGCGCCCTGCCCTCCGACGCCTTCATGATGGGCATCGATCCCGCCAAGCAGCGCGACATGATGGAGGAGTCGCTCGAGGCCATCCTCCAGCTGCTGGCCGGCGAGACGGTCACCATGGAGACCGAGTGGTTCACGCTGCGCCGGGCGCGCCTGCAGCTGCGGCCGTACCAGCGCCCCTTCCCCGAGGTGGCCGTGGCGGCCCAGGTCTCGCCCGCCGGCCCGCGGGCCGCCGGACGCTTCGGCACCAGCCTCCTGTCCATCGGGGCCACCTCGGCCGGCGGGTTCGACGTGCTGGGCATCCACTGGGACGTGATGGAGGAGCGGGCGGCCGAGTTCTCGACCACCGTCGACCGCAACAAGTGGCGCCTGGTCGGGCCGATGCACATCGCCGACACCAAGGAGCAGGCCATCGCCGACGTCGCCTTCGGCCTCGAGGAGTGGGTCGACTACTTCGCGCGGGTGGCCGCCCTTCCGCTGGCGCCCAACACCGAGAACTTCGAGTCGCTGGTGGACGCGCTCAACGCGTCGGGCTTCGCCGTGATCGGCACGGTGGACGACGCCATTGCGCAGGTCGCCCGCCTGCAGACCCAGTCCAAGGGCTTCGGGACCTTCCTCCTCATGGGCCACGAGTGGGCAGACACCGCCGCCACCCGTCACTCCTACGAGCTGTTCGCGCGCTACGTGGCGCCCCACTTCCAGGACTCCTCGGCCTCACTGACCGAGAGCCGCGACTGGGCCGCAGAGAACCGTCCCGAATTCATCGGCGCGGCCGGCAACGCCGTCATGTCCGCCATTCAGAAGCACCATGCGGAGAAAGCCGACAAGGCGGCCAAGACAGAGGAGACGGTGACGCCGAATGGCTGAGATAACCCACGAACAGGTGCCGACGAACGGGATCGAGCTGCACGTGGCGGCGGCCGGGCCGGCCGACGGGCCGCCGGTGGTGCTCTGCCACGGCTTCCCGGAGCTCTGGTACTCGTGGCGCCACCAGCTCGGCGCCCTGGCCGACGCCGGGTATCGCGCCTACGCCCCCGACCTGCGCGGCTACGGCGGGAGCTCGCACCCGACCGCGGTCACCGACTACGGGTCGGACAAGCTCACCGGCGACCTCTGCGGCCTGCTCGATCACTACGGCTACGACAGCGCCGCCTTCGTCGGGCACGACTGGGGGGCCATGGTCGTGTGGGAGCTGGGTCGCCTGCACCCCGCACGCGTCTCGTCCCTCTACAACATGAGCGTTCCCTACTCGAACGCGCCGGCGCCGCCCGTGCAGATCTTCGAGGTGCTCTTCGCGGACAAGTTCTTCTACATGCTCTACTTCCAGCCGGTCGGCCCGGCGGAGGCCGAGTTCGAGGAGGACCCCCGGCGCTTCCTGCGCACCATGCTCTACTCGGCCGGGGCCGAGGGCATGGCCAATGCCGGCCCGCTGGTCTCGGACACGCCGCGCGAGGGGACGCGCTTCCAGGACATCCTCACGCCGGCCCCGGACGTGCTGCCACCCTGGATCACCGAGGCCGACGTCGACGTCTACACGGCCGCCTTCGAGAAGGGCGGGTTCTTCGGCCCCGTCAGCTTCTACCGGAACATGGACGCCAACTGGGAGCGCTCCCACGACATCCCGGCCTCCGTCTACACCATGCCCACCGGCTTCCTGACCGGCGTGCTCGACCCCGTGGCGCTGATGATGCCCGACGCCGCCGAGGAGATGGCGGCCGCCTTGCCCGACTACCGCGGCACGACCGTCGTCGAGGGCGCCGCGCACTGGGTCCAGCAGGAGAAGCCGGCGGAGACCAACGCCGCGCTGATTGCCTTCCTCTCCTCGGTGTGAGCGGCCTGGTCCCGCTGCCGCCGCAGCCCACCGGCGTGGAATGGCCGACCGAGGAGTGGCCCGCGGGCGAGCTCCCGGCCGGGGTCGATCTGGCGCCGCTGCTCGACGACGTCTTCGCCAACGACGGGCCGATGGCCGAGACCTTCGCCGTCATCGTCGTGCACCGCGGGCGCATCGTCGTCGAGCGCTACCAGGGAGCGCTGGAGCACTTCGACCGTCCGCCCACGCGGGTGACCGCCGACACACCGCTGCTGAGCTGGTCGATGGCCAAGTCGATGCTCCACGCCGTGGTCGGCCTGCTCGTCGGCGACGGGAGGCTCGACCTCGATGCCCCCGCTGCGGTGCCCGAGTGGGCCGCCGGCGACGACCCGCGCCATGCCATCACCCTGCGCCACCTGCTCGCCATGCGCGACGGGCTCGACTTCGCGGAGGACTACGTCGACGAGCGCATCTCGGACGTGATCCAGATGCTCTTCGGCGACGGGCAGGCCGACATGGCGCACTTCGCGGCCAACCGCTCGTTGACGGCGCCGCCGGGCGGGCGCTTCAACTACTCGTCGGGGACGTCGAACATCATTTCGGGTGTCGTGGCCCGCACGGTGGGGCCCGGCGAGACCTACGCCCGCTTCCTGCATAGCCGGCTCTTCGGCCCGCTCGGGATGACGAGTGCCGACCCCGAGTTCGACGAGGCCGGCACCTGGGTGGCCTCGTCCTTCCTGCGGGCCTGCGCGCGCGACTACGCGCGCTTCGGCCTGCTCTACCTGCGCGACGGCATGTGGGACGGCGTGCGGCTCCTCCCGGCCGGATGGGTCGACTACGGGCGCACCATGGTCTCGATCGACGACCCGGCGGACCCCAGCCCCTACGGCGCGCACTGGCTCGGCGTGCGCGGCGAGACGCTCGAAACCCTCAACCCCTTGGGCACCTTCCGCGCCTCGGGCTACGAGGGCCAGACGATCACCCTGTGCCCCGCCCTCGACCTGCTGGTCGTGCGGCTCGGCAAGACGGCGCACGACCGCGAGGACTTCCTCGTCCCGTGGCGGGCCGCCGTGGTGCAGGCGTTCGCCGAAGCCGACCCCGAACCGGCGCCGGCTCGCGCTGAGCGGCCCGGGGTTCAGGCGCCCTTGGGCGTGGTGACGAAGACGGGGATCTGCCGGTCCGTCTTTTCCTGGTACTCGGCGTAGGGCGGGTAAGCCGCCACGGCGCGCTTCCACCAGGCGGCCTTCTCGTCGCCGCTGACCTCGCGCACCCTGACGGCGACCGGCGCGGGCCCGTCCTGGACCAGCACCTCGTCGGGGTGGGCCTCGAGGTTGTAGAACCACTCGGGGTGCTCGGGCGCGCCACCCTTGGAGGCGACGAGCGCGTACTCGCCCTCGTGCTCGACCCGCATGACGGGGGTCTTGCGCACCTTCCCGCTCTTGGCGCCCCGCGTCGTCACGACAATGATGGGCAGGCCGGTGTCGAGCAGGGTGTTGGCCTTCTGGCCGCCCGAGGCCTCGTACTCGGCCACCTGGTCGCGCACCCAATCGGAGGGGCTGGGCTCGTAGTCACCTTGGAGTGTCGTCATGGGCCGATCGTAGAGCGTCGGGGTACTCTCCGACGGTGGCACGCGACCCCATGGCGACCGCCGAGGTCCTGGCCTTCCACCGCACCCTCTCCAACTGGGGCCGTTGGGGAGCGGAGGACCAGCTGGGAACGCTCAACCTCATCACCCCCGAGGTCACGGCGGCCGCCGCCGCGACGGTGCGCTCGGGACGACGGGTGTCGTGCGCTCGCCCGCTCGACACGCGACCCTCGGCCGACAACCCCGCCCCGGTGGCCCACCACATGACGGGCACGGCGACGGAGGGGATGGGGGCGGACTATTTCGCCATCTCCCCCCACGGTTTCGCCACCAGCCACATCGACGCGTTGTGCCACATCTTTCACGAAGGGAAGCTGTATAACGGCTACCCGGCAGAGACGGTCACCGCACACGGCGCCACCAAGCTGGGCATCCACCAGCTCCACGACGGCATCGTCACCCGCGGCGTCCTGCTCGACGTTCCGGCGCAGCGCGGCGTGGACGCGCTGGCCCCGGGCGAGCCCATCTTCCCCGAAGACCTCGAGGCGGCCGAGGCGAAGGCGGGCGTGCGGGTCCGACCCGGCGATGCGCTCCTGGTCCGCACGGGGCGCTGGCAATGGCGCCGCGCCCACGGCCCCTGGGACGCCGGCGAGCGCGGCGGCCGGCCTGGACGCCTCGTGCCTCCCCTGGCTGCGCGAGCGCGACGTCGCCACCCTCGGCAGCGACGGCGTGTCCGACGTGCTGCCGTCCCGCGTCGACGGCGTCGCCATGCCGATCCACACCGTCGTGATTGTGGCGATGGGTGTGCATCTTCTGGACAACCTCGATC
The DNA here is from genome assembly GCA_963850185.1 of uncultured Acidimicrobiaceae bacterium. Classification (GTDB taxonomy): domain Bacteria; phylum Actinomycetota; class Acidimicrobiia; order Acidimicrobiales; family RAAP-2; genus Bog-473. The sequence continues at coordinate 248,618 of CAWKKE010000007.1, read as the reverse complement.
TCGATGCCCTTGCGAACGTCTGTCTCGAGGAGACCCGCTGGGAGTTCCTCTTCACGGTGGCGCCGCTGGTGCTGCGGCGCGGCACGGCCTCACCGGTCAACCCGATCGCCCTCTTCTGAGGCTCCCGGCTCAGCTGGCCGTGCCCCCCACCACCGGCGCGTTCAAGTGGAGGGAGCCCGCCGAACCGTAGAACCCGGTGTCGCCGTAGTTGAAGATGCCGCCGTCGGAGGCCGTCAGCCAGTAGCCGGCGCCATCGAAGCTGCTCGTCATGCCGACGATGGGCTTGTTCAGCGCCAGGGAGCCCGTCGAGCCGAAGAAGGTGGCATCGCCGTAGCTGAAGATGCCGCCGTCGGACGCCACGAGCCAGTAGCCCAGCCCCGAGGCGCTCGTCGCCAGGCCCACGATGGGCTTGTTGAGCGGCTGGCCGCCGCGTGAGCCGTGGAAGACGGCGTCGCCGTAGCTGAAGATGCCGCCGTCGGAGGCCACGAGCCAGTAGCCGCGCCCGTCGGGCGTGGCGGCCATGCCCACGATGGGCTTGTTCAGATGGATCGACCCGGCCGAGCCGTAGAACGACGCGTCGCCGTAATTGAAGATGCCGCCGTCGGAGGCCACCAGCCAGTACCCGCCTCCGTCGGGCGTGGCGGCCATGCCCACCATCGGGGCGTTGAGCCGCAGGCTGCCCGTCGAGCCGTGGAATCCGGCGTTGCCGAAGCTGAAGATGCCGCCGTCGGAGGCCACCTCCCAGTAGCCCGCTCCGCCGGGCGTGGCGGCCATGCCCACGATCGGGGCGTTGAGGTGGCGGCCGCCCATCGATCCCTCGAAGGTCGCACCCGGGCCGTAGGTGAAGATGCCGCCGTCGGAGGCTACGGACCAGTAGCCCTGCGCCGGGACGAACGACTGGGCGAGCCCGAACCCGTTGCCCGACGCGTCCGCGTAGTTCCCGAGGGCCGCACACGCACCGCGTGGCGTGCAGCTCACCGAGGACAGCGTGGAGCTGGCGCTGGCGCCGGTCCCTGCGCCGGCCGGCGCGGCAATGGTCGGGGCGCTCCACGTGCCTCCGCTCAGCGATTCGGTGAGGGCCACGTCCATGCCCGAGTTCGTGTTGTTGCGGTAGAAGCCGACGGCCGCGCAGTCCGTGCCGGACACGCACGACACCGCGTTCAGCGTGCCGGCGCTGCCCGAGTCGGTGGCCGTGTCCCCCGGCTGCGGTCCCTCGGTGGCGGTGACGGTGGCGCCGTCCACGGTGTCGATCAGTGGCAGTCCGCCATTGTCGGGGTTGTTGTAGCTCCCCACCGCGGTGCAGATCCCGTCGAAGGTGCACGACACGCCGTTGAGACCCACGCCGCCGGGGCCGGCATCGGAGGGCACGGGGGCCACCGACGGTGTCCACGTGCCGTTCGAGAGCTGTTCGAGCAGCCCCACGAACTGGCCGCTCTGCAGCTCCACCTGCCCCACGGCCTCACAGAGCGCCGCGCACGAAATCCCCGCGACATCGTTGAATGCGTTGGCGTCGGTGCCCGACCCCGACGGGAGCGGCACGTCCTCGGCCGTCCACACCCCTGCACCTGACTGCTGGAGCAGGAACGCCGGGTTCGTCGGCGGGAAGCTCCCGGCCTCGTACGAGCCGGTGGCCGCACACGGGCCGACCACCGGGCACGTCACGTCCAACACGGAGACCTGCTGGTCCGCCGCCGCAGCCGCCGGTTGCGGCGCGGCCTGCGTACTCCAGGTGCCCGCGCTCTCGGTGTCGATGAGCCCGAACTGGCCGCCGCTGCCGCTGGTGCCGTTGTAGTTGCCGACGGCGCTGCAGCTCTGCGCCGTCTGGCACACGATCGACTGCAGCGATGCGCTGTAGTTCGGATCGGCCTGGCCGTCGGGCGGGACCGGCGCATCGAGCGGCGTCCATGTGCCGTTCGCCAGCGTCTCAATCAGGGCGTGCTGCGCGAACCCGCCGGTGGTGTCGTCGTAGAAGCCGACGGCCACGCAGACACCGACTGCGGCACAGGACACCGCGCTCAGGCTCGCCGACGTGTTGTCGGTGGCGTTCGAGGGCAGTGGCGCCTCCACGGTCGACCAGGTCCCGTTCGTCTCGACCCCGAGGAGCGGCAGCGCCGAGGCGGTGCCCGAGTAGGAGCCCGCCCCGGCGCAGAAGACGGCCGACACGCACGAGACCGAGGACCAGGTGGCGTTGCCGTTGGCCGCCGGCGTGTCAGGGCCCGTCGGCACCGACGTCGCGCTGGCCGTCCAGCCCGCCGTGGGTGCGGCCGCCGCTGCCGGCGACGCCGCGAGGAGGCCTCCGAGGGCGACAACCCCGAGGGTCAGCACGCCGGCCAGGGCCACGGTGGCGCCACCGCGGGTCCGCGCCAACCTCGTCGTCCCCACGCGTCGACGTGCGGTCGTGTTTCGGGTGTCCCTCGCCATGCGTCGCCTCCCCGTTGAACGGTCCATGCAATCTAGGGAGCGGCCCGCGGCGAGACGCGGACCCCTCAGGCCCCCTCAAAGGGGAACCCGAGGTCGGGCGCGGTGAGGATGGCGCGGAACGCGATGCCCTCGGCCGCCGCCATCGCCTCGACCGTGCCCCCACGGTCGACCACCGCCACCAGCAGCACCACCTCGGCGCCTGCCTCTTGCACCGCGTGGGCGGCCTGGAGCAGCGACGTCCCGCGCGTCACGGTGTCCTCGGTCACGACGACCTTGTCGCCGGGGTCGAGCGCGCCGGCAATGCGACCGCCCCCGCCGTGGTCCTTCGCCTCCTTGCGCACGCTGAAGGCCTTGAGCAGTCGACCACGCGTCGCCGCCACGCCGGCGGTGACGAAGGCGACGGGGTCAGCCCCCATGGTGAGGCCGCCGATCGCCGTGGCGTCGTCGGGCACGACCGAGAGCACGGCGTCAGCCACGAGCAGCATCGCCTCGGGCCGGCACACCGTCTGCTTGGAGTCGATGAACCAGCTGCTCTTCCGCCCGGACTTGAGCGTGAAGTCGCCCGTCTTGACCGAGTGCTGCAGCAGATGGTCGCGCAGCGCCGCGAACGAATCCTTTTCGCTCACTCGAACGCGACCCCGGCACCCGTCACGACCTCGCCGATGACCGAGGCGGGCCGCCCCACCTCCTCCAATGTCTGCAAGGCCTCGCCGGCCGAGGCGGCGCTGAGCACGAGCGCCATGCCCACGCCGCGGTTGAACACCCGGTCCATTTCGTCCTCGGCCACCCAGCCGAGCTGCTGAATCTCCTTGAACACCCGCGGCTCCTCCCACGCCGATCGGGCGAGCACCGCGCCGAGGTCGGCCGGCAGCGCCCGCGGTAGGTTGCCGACGATGCCGCCGCCGGTGATGTGGGCACAGGCGTGCAACGCGTCGCCCAGGGCGGCGCGCACGGCCAGCACGGCCGGGGTGTAGATGACCGACGGGCGCAGCAGCTCGTCCGCCAGGCTGTGGCCCGCCCCCGGCCAGGCCGGATCGCTGAGCGCGAGCCCGGCGCTCTCCAACAGCACGTGCCGGGCCAGGGTGTAGCCGTTCGAGCGCAGCCCGGGCGACGCCAGCCCCACGATGGCGTCGCCGGCGCGCACGCGCTCGGGACCGAGCTGGGTCCCCTGCTCGACCACGCCCACGGCGAAGCCGGCCAGATCGAGCTCGTCGCGCGGCATGACGCCGGCATGCTCGGCCGTCTCGCCACCGATCAACGCGCACCCGGCCTGGCGGCAGCCCTCGTGCACGCCGCTCACGACGGTCGCCACCTGGTCGGGCTCCACCTTGCCGGTGGCGATGTAGTCGAGCATGAACAGCGGCTCGGCCCCCACGCACACAAGGTCGTCGACGCACATGGCGACCAGGTCGATGCCGACCGTCTCGTAGCGACGGGTGTCGCGGGCGATGACCATCTTGGTGCCCACGCCGTCGGTGGAGGCCACCAGGACCGGATGCGGGAAACGTGCCAGGTCGAGCGGGAACTGGCCGCCGAACCCCCCGATGCCGGGCACCATGCCGCGCAGGCGCTCGACGGCGGCGTCGCCGGCCGCGATGTCCACTCCGGCGCCGGCGTAGGTGGCGCCCTCTCCCACGATGGTCAGACCCCGGGCAGCGCGCCCTGGTGGGCGGTCACCCCGACCGGCTCGGGCCGCCGGAGCGTGACCGACGCGGGGACCGGCGTCGGGTAATTGCCGGTGAAGCAGGCGTCGCAGAAACCACCGTCGGCGCCGATGGCCTCCTTGAGGTTCTCGATCGTGATGTAGGCCAGGGAGTCGGCACCGAGAATGCGCGCCATCTCCTCGACGGTGTGGTCGGTCGCCAGCAGCTCCTCGTGGGACGGGGTGTCGATGCCGTAGAAGCAGGGCCAGCGCCACGGCGGCGACGAAATGCGCAGATGGACCTCGGCCGCGCCGGCCTCGCGCAGCATGCGGATGACCGAGCGCTGTGTGGTGCCGCGCACGATGGAGTCGTCCACCACCACGAGCCGCTTGCCGGCAATGTTCTCGGTGAGCGGGTTCAGCTTGCGCCGCACCGCGTCGGCCCGCTGCTGCTGGCCCGGCGCAATGAAGGAGCGGCCGATGTAGCGGTTCTTGACCAGCCCCTGCCCGTAGGGGATGCCGCTGGCCCGGGCGAAACCCTCGGCCGCGGGCACGCCCGACTCGGGCACCCCCATCACCATGTCGGCCTCGGCCGGTGCCTGCAGCGCCAGCAGCTCGCCGGTGCGGCACCGGACCTCGTGGACCTCCCGGCCGTAGAGGCGGCTGTCCGGCCGCGCGATGTAGGCGAACTCGAAGATGCACAGACGGGGCTCCACGTCGCGCAGCCAGGGGATCTGGAGGCTCGTGGGGCCGTCGGCGTCGATCACCACCATTTCGCCCGGCGCCACCTCGCGCACGAAAGTGGCGCCGATGACACTCAGGGCGGGCGTCTCGGACGCCAGCACCCACCCCTCGGGCGCCTCGGCCGGTCCGAGCCGTCCCAGGCAGAGGGGGCGGAAGCCGTACGGGTCGCGCACGCCGAAGAGCCGCTCCGAGCTCATGAGGACGAACGAGAACGCACCTTCGAGAATGGGGAGCACCGCCTGGATCGCGGTCGACAGGTCCTCGGTCTCGGGAAAGGACTGCATCAGCAGCTCGGCCACGACGTCGCTGTCGGTGGCGATGGAACCCGGCAGCATGCCGGCCTTCTCCGCCAGCGCCGTCGTGTTGGTCAGGTTGCCGTTGTGCCCCAGCGCGAAGCCGGCGCGCCCGACCGGCCGGTAGACGGGTTGCGCGCCCGCCCAGTCCGAAGAGCCGTGCGTCGAGTAGCGGGTGTGGCCGATGGCCAGATGGCCCTCGAGGCCCGAGAGGGTGCGCTCGTCGAAGACGGTGGCGACCAGGCCCATGTCCTTGACCACGGTGACCGTGTCACCGTCGGACACCGCCATGCCCGCCGACTCCTGGCCGCGGTGCTGCAGGGCGAAGAGACCGTCGAACGTGAGGTTGGCCACCCTCGCGCCGGGCGCGTAGACCCCGAAGACTCCGCAGGCTTCCTTCACGCGTCACCCATTCTCGCACAGGCCTGCGGCATCACGGTTCTCCCAGGGCCAGAGCGAGGTTCCCGTCGTGCGCCTGGCGCAGGGCGTCGAGCGGGAGGTCGACCAAGGTGCCCAGGGTGCACCGTGCGCCACCCGCCGGACCCAGCACGGCGGCCGGGATCCCTGCCGCCGCGGCCCGGCGGCACAGCTCGTCGGGATCGCCCGTCGCTGCGACGAAGCGCGACGGCAGCTCGGTGAAGAGCTCGGCCGCCTGCTCGACGTCGAGCGTGCACCCCGTTCCCGCGGCGGCGGCCATTTCGGCCAGCGTCACAGCCAGTCCCCCGCCCGACACGTCATGGACGGCGTGCACGAGCGGCGCCGCGTCGCCGCCCGCCACCTGCGCGGCGACCAGGCCCGTGACGAAGGCACAGACGGCGCCGTGCGCGGCGAAGTCGACGGAGGGGACCTGCCCCGTGCGGTGGTCCCGGCGTTCGGTGGCCCAGCGCGTCCCCTCCAGGGGGAAGGAGCCGTCCGCCGCCGTCCGCGGCCCGAGCAGCACGACGCTGTCGCCGACGGACCAGGCCAGCCCGGGCGGCGGCGCGTGGAGGGCCTCGACGAGGCCGAGCACGCCGAGAACGGGCGTCGGGTCGATGTCGGACCCGCCGCTCTCGTTGTAGAAGCTGACGTTGCCGCCGATGATGGGGAGGTCGAGCGCCCGGCAGGACTCGGCCATGCCGTCGATGCACTCCGACAGCTGCCACATGACCTCGGGGTGCTCCGGGTTCCCGAAGTTCAGGCAGTTCACGACGGCGGCCGGCGTGGCGCCGACACAGGCCAGGTTGGCCACGGCTTCGGCGAGGACGAGTGCGGGGCCGCGCCGCGGGTCGAGCGCGCAGGCGCGCGGGTTCGAGTCCGTCGTCAGCGCCACACCGCGGCCCGAGGGGGGAAGACCGGGGCCGGCCAGGCGGAGCAGCGCCGCGTCGGCGCCCGGCCCGGCCACGGTGTTGAGGAAGAGCTGGTGGTCGTACTGTCGGTAGACCCAGCTCGGAGAGCGCAGCAGGGCCAGGAGATCGGCGGCGCAGTCGGTAGGCGGGGCGGGTGGTTCGCTCACCGCGCGGTGCGGGCGCCCGGCGTGGGCGGTCGTAGAGCGGCGCGTCGTCGGACAGCGAGGCCGCCGGCACGTCGGCCAGCACGGGCCCGTCCATGCCGTCGCGGATGCGCAGCCGGCCGCCCCCGCCGGGCTCGGGCTCCATCACCGTGCCGACGACGGTCGCCCGGACCTCCCACTTGGCGCAGATGGCCGCCACCGCCGGCCAGGACTCGGGCGTGACGATGGCCAGCATGCGCTCCTGGCTCTCGCTCGTCATCACCTCCCAGGGCTCCATGCCCTCCTCGCGCCGGGGGACCGCGGAGACGTCGACGTCCATGCCGACGCCGCCGCGCCCGGCGGTCTCGCTGGTGGCACAGGCCAGGCCGGCGCCCCCGAGGTCCTGAATGCCGACGACGAGCTTCGTGTCGAGCAATTCCAGGCAGGCCTCAATCAAGCGCTTCTCCTCGAAGGGGTCGCCCACCTGCACGCTGGGGCGCTTGGTGTCGTCGGCGGCCCCGGCGTCGTCGCCGCTGAAGCCGGCCGACGCCAGGACGCTGACCCCGCCGATGCCGTCGCGGCCGGTGCTCGAGCCGAGCAGCACGGCCAGGTTGCCCGGTCCCGAGGCGATGCCGAGGACGAGGCGCTCGACCGGCAGTGCGCCCATGCACAGCACGTTGACCAGTGGGTTCTGCGCGTAGCAGGGATCGAACGTCAGCTCCCCGCCCACGGTCGGCACCCCGACCGAGTTGCCGTAGCCCGAAATGCCGCTGACCACCCCCTCGACGAGCCAGCGCTGGCGGGCGTCGTCGGGCGACCCGAAGAAGAGCGGGTCCATGACGGCGAGCGGGCGCGCGCCCATGGTGAAGATGTCGCGCAGAATGCCGCCCACCCCGGTGGCGGCCCCCTGGTAGGGCTCAATGGCCGAGGGGTGGTTGTGGCTCTCGATGCGTATGGCCACGGCGATGCCGTCGCCGGCGTCGATGACCCCGGCGTTCTCGCCGGGACCCACGAGGACGCGCGGCCCCTCGGTGGGAAGGCGGCGCAGGTGGAGCCGGGAGGATTTGTACGAGCAGTGCTCGCTCCACATCACGGCATAGAGGGCCAGCTCGAGATGGTTGGGGGTGCGGCCCAGGATCTTGCCGACCGCCTCGAACTCGTCGTCGGTCAGGCCGAGCGCCCGGTGCAGCGGCTCCCCGGCCGGCGGCGTCGCGGGCAGTGGCTCCTCGGCCGGCGGAGTCATGACCCCTTCAACTTAGTCGCCGGCCGTTTCATACCTGCCCCGCCACAGCGGTGAAGACGCGCCCGCACTCCGCCCCGGGGACGGCGGGCCGGCCGGTGGGCGAGAGGCGATCCGGCGGGGCCGACTCACTACGCTCTCGGCTATCGCGTCGAGCGGGAGGGGGGTCCACCATGGCCGGTTCTGGTACAGGGCATGCCGAGCCGACGGGGCCGATCGTGATCGACCCGGGCGCGCCGTACGGGTACTCCCGGGAGGCGGCCCTCCAACAGCGGTTCGACACTGCGGCGGCGGCGCTGCTCTCCTCTGACGGGTGGAGCGGCGGCGGGAGCAAGGAGCTCGTCGCCGACCTGGCTCTCGAGGGTGGTGGTGTCAAGGGCATCGGGATCGTGGGTGCCGTTTCGGCCCTGGCCGAGGCCGGCTACCGCTTCCAGCGCGTCGCCGGCACCAGTGCCGGGGCCATCGCGGCAACGCTCATCGCCGCGATCTCCAAGAAGGGCGACCCCATGACGACCCTTCAGGGGTACCTCGACGACTTGTCATTCACCGAGTTCATGCCGCAGGGAAAGGTGCACGCCTTCTTGGACCACCACCTTGGCAACGCGGGCGAGGTGCTGTCCTCCGCCGAGGTCCTCACCCACAAGATGGGCGTCTACGACGGCGCGTATCTCTTCACGTGGCTCGGGCCGATTCTGCGGGACCTCGGTGTGCGCACCTTCGCGGACCTGAAGATCACCCTGGCGGAGGACCCCGGCATGAGCCTCCCCGAGAGCCACCGCTACCGGCTCCTCGTGCACACCTCCGACGTCACCCGCGGCCAGCTCGTGCACCTGCCGTGGGACTACGACCACTACGGGCTGGACCGGGACACCCAGGACGTCGTCCACGCCGTCCGTGCGTCCATGTCGATCCCCTTCTTCTTCGAGCCGGTCACCGTGACCGCACTGCCGGCCGACGTCGACATCCCCAGCCCGAGTGGTGGTTCCCTCGCCACGCACTACGCGGGCGGCACGGTGACGTGGGTCGACGGCGGCATGCTCCGGAACTTTCCGATCAACGCCTTCGAGCGCGAAGACGGAGCGCCGCCGCGCTGGCCCACCATCGGAGTGAAGTTGTCCTCGCTCCAGACGGAGTTCGGGCCCACCAAGGGCGCGGACAGCGCGTTCGGTGAGGCGCGCGGCTGCCTGCACACCATGATGGGCGAGTGGGACGGCTACAGCGTCGACGCCGCCACCGCCGGGCGCACCATCTTCGTGGACAACGCCGGAATTTCGACCACGGACTTCGACCTGACGACGGCACAGCGCCACCAGCTTTTCCTGAACGGGGTCACGGCCGCGACCGACTTCATCTTGGAGATGGGCGCCCGGGGCAGGATCCCGCGCAGCGGCGCCGAGGCGCGAGAGCTCGTGCGGGCGCGGCCCGCGGCCGGCTAGCGCGTCACCCGCCAAGTGCAGGCCGCCCGGGCGACAGCGTGCCGCCACCCCGGGAGCCCGCGGTCGTCGCCACGTCGATCGGGTTCGCGCCCGGCGCAGTGAAATGGCCGTCGCCGGGTCATACAATGGCGCTCCCACAACGTCGGGATTCCTGAATCCCGGCTGTGGAATTGCGCATGTGATGTCGCGTGCTGGCTGCAAGAAGAATTGGCTGAACAAAGTCAAAGAAACCGAGCGAATTCGGCTAGATGTCTGCTCGGAGTACGGCACAATGGATGCATGCCTCCCAAGGGAAAAACTCCGGCTCCTCGCAAGCCCATGAGCAGCGGCCACAAGGCTGCGCTGGCTCGTGGGCGTGCCGAGAGTGCAACCGTCCGCCACTATCTCGAGGCCCTCGAGACGTCGAAGCCCAAGCGGGGACGCAAGCGCACGCCCGCCTCCATCGACCGCCGGCTGGCCGCCATAGAGGCCCAACTCGCCGGGGCCGATGCGCTGACGCGGCTCCACCTGCTGCAAGAACAGAAAGACCTGCTCGACGAGCGCTCCCGCGTCGACGGCGTCAAGGACCTCTCGGCGCTGGAGAAGCAGTTCATCAAGGTGGCCAAGGCCTACGGCGAGCGCAAGGGCATCACCTACGGGACGTGGCGGGCGGCCGGCGTCAGCGCCGCGGTCCTACAGAAGGCCGAGATCTCCCGCGCCCGCGTGTGACCTGACCTGACCTGACGGGCAGGAGCCCGGGTCAGGCGGCAGGCCTGCGCTTCTGGTCGTCCCGCTCCGCCTGGACCTTGCTCCGGCCGCCTTCTTCGGAGTTCTTCCCCGCGGCAGGTGGCGCGAAGTACTGCTCGACCGCCTGGGCGAGGCCGCCCGCAATGACCTGCTGACCGGACGCGTCTGTCGGCGATGCTGCCCTCGAAGGGGTCGGTGATGAAGAGCGGCTCTATGAGCGCTCCCGGCATCTCGCTCGGCGTGTCGAACCAGCCCGGGACGCCCGGACCGAGCAGCAGCAGGTGGCCGTAGTCCGCCGCGGCGTTGCTCAGGGCCGGGCCGCCGAGCGCGTTGTCGTTGGTCACCCCGAGACTGGGGATGCCCCAGCCCCGCGTGTCCATGGCGTTGAGCACGTCGTCCTGGACGAGGGTGGCGAACTCGAGGTTCTGGGCCGCGAACGGTCGCGCCGTGTCGTACCCCGTCACGCATCCCGCATTGGAGGGTGAACCCCCGGCGTCGAAGTAGATCCCGAGGAGGAGATCCGCCTTGGCGTCGTTGGCGCAGACGTCGCGGGTGGCCACGTCGTCGTGATCACCCTGGATGGTCAATATGCCGTCGGACACATCGCCGGACCGGGGTCGCCCAACCAGCTGATTGCCCGTCCGCGACACCACCACGGTGAAGCCCTTCGCCTCGAGGAGCTTCGCCGCAGCGAGCTCCACCGGGAGCGTCTCGTCCTCCTCGTCGATCGTCTGTCCCGATTCCGTCTCGCCGACGCCTCCCGGGTCGATGCCGCCGTGGCCGGCGTCGAGGAAGACGGTCAGGTGGCGGTCGCCCGTCGTCGGATCGAACTCGACACACGAGCCCGGCTCGAAGGCCTTGGCATCGACGGCGCGCCCGTCGAGACCCGGCGCGCCGCCGCAGTGCGCGCCACCGATCCGCCCGCGAAGGACGACGGGACGACGAGCGCGACGGCTGTGGTGGCGGTGGCGACCACGGTCGCGAGGCCGAGCCGCCGGCATCTGCTCAGCGGGCCCACGGTCGGTTCCCGACCGTCGACACCCGCCGCGCTTGCATTGCCGCCACCCTAGGAAGCGTGGCCGCCCGGGTGGTGGCGCCTCCGCCGCTCCGGCGGTGTTCAGGCGGCGGTGTTCAGGCGGCGGTGTTCAGGCGGCGGCACGGGCCGATGCGGCACCGACGAGCGAACGCAACAGTACGAGTCCGTCGGTGGAGCCCAGCAGTGCAGCGCTGGCGCGCTCGGGGTGCGGCATGAGACCGACCACGTTGCCGGTTTCGTTGGTGATGCCGGCGATGGCATCGACCGAACCGTTGGGGTTGTCGGCGTAGCGCAGGACGATGCGGTCCTCCGCCTGCAGGCGTCGCAGCGTCTCGTCGTCGCATGTGTAGTTCCCCGAGAAATGGTTGATCGGCATCACGAGCTCCTCGCCGAGCAAGGCCGCGGCGGTGAGCACCGACGACGTGGAGGTGACGCGCAGGCGCGCCGGCTGGCAGAGGAAGCGCAGCTGGCCGTTCTTCTGCAGGGCGCCGGGGAGCAGGCCGGCCTCGGTCAGGACCTGGAAGCCATTGCAGATGCCGATCACTGGGCCGCCGGAGCGAGCGAAGGCCTGCACTGCCGCCATGACCGGCGAGAAGCGGGCCAGCGCACCGGGACGCAGGTAGTCACCGTGCGCGAAGCCGCCCGGGAGCACGACGGCGTCAACCGCCCCGAGTGACGCGTCCCCGTGCCAGAGCAGGACGCCCGTGCCACCGGCCGCCTCGGCACCCTGCACGACATCGTGCTCGCAGTTGCTGCCGGGGAAGACGACGACGCCGATTCGCGGGGCCACTCAGAGCGCCTTGAGCTCGAGGATGCTCTGCTCAATGACCGGATTGGCCAGCAGACGGTCGGCCAGCTCGGTCGCCGTGGTGCGCGCCGCACCCTCGTCGGCAGCATCGACTTCGAAGCTGAAGGAGCGGCCGGCCCGCACGTGCGCCACGCCGGCGAAGCCGAGGGCGGGCAGCGCCCGCTCGATCGTCGCGCCTTCCGGATCGGCGATGCCGGGACGCAATTGCACCTCGACGCGCGCCTGGAACCTCATGGCGTGGCACCGTACCAGTCGTCCAGCGAGCGCCCGGTGACGCGCTCGTAGGCGGCGACGTAGCGCGCCGACATGGCTGACGTGACCTCGTCGGGCAGCGGGGGCGGCGGCGGGTGGCGGTCCCAGGGCTGCCCGGCCAACCAGTCGCGTAGCGGCTGCTTGTCGAAGGCGGGCGGCGTCTCGCCGGGCACCACCTGGTCGGCCGGCCACAGCCGTGAGGAGTCGGGTGTGCACACCTCGTCGCACAGGCTGAGCACACCGTCCACGTAGCCCAGCTCGAACTTGGTGTCGGCGAGAACGAAGCCTGCCTCGGCGCAGCGGGCCGCGGCGCGCCGGTAGAGCTCGAGGCAGATGTGGCGCGCCGCGAGCGCCGCTTCGGCGCCGACGAGGTCGATGGCGGCGGCGAAGTCGATGTTGAGGTCGTGCCCGGCGTCGGCCTTCGTCGAAGGGCAGAAGAGAGGCTCGTCGAGCCGGCTGGCCAGCTTCAGGCCCGCCGGCATGGCCGTGCCGTGCACCGTCCCGGATCGCTCGTACTCCTCGTACCCCTGTCCGGCCAAGTAGCCCCGCACAATGCATTCGAGGTGGAGCATTTCGGCGGCGCGCACCAGGACGGCCCGCCCGGCCCAGTCCGCGGGCAAGGCGACGCCGCCCAACGCGTCGGCGATGGCCAGCGGGTCGGCGGTGATTTGGCTGCCCGGCACGACGTCGGCCATCTCGTCGCACCAGAAGGTGGTCATGGCCGTGAGCACACGGCCCTTGTTCGTGATCGGCTCCGCCATGATGACGTCGAACGCGCTGACCCGGTCCGAGGCCACCATCAGCAAGCGGCCGGCGCCGGCGTCGTAGAGCTCGCGCACCTTGCCCGAGTGGACCTGGGGCAGTTCGATCGTCACCGCGACACCGTCACAGTGGAGCCAGGGCGTCGGCGAACCGGTCGACGTGGCGGAGCGTGCGGGTGAGGTCGAACGCGGCATTCAGCTGGGCCGCACTGAGAGTGACCTCGGCATCGTCCTCGAGGATGGTGCGGAAGGGGCGCTGCTCCTCCCAGGCCAGGCGCGCATCGCGTTGGACGATCCGGTAGGCCTCGTCCCGGGTCAGCCCGCCCGACACCAATGCGAGAAGGACGGACTGGGAGAACACGAGACCGAGCGTGCCTTCGGTCAGGTTCCGGAGCGCCCGCTCAGGGTGCACCACCAGGCCGGCGGCCAACCCGGTCGCCTTGCGCAGCATGTAACAGGCCAGCATGGACGCGTCCGGCAGGGCCACCCGCTCCACTGAGCTGTGCGAGATGTCGCGCTCGTGCCAGAGCGCCACGTCCTCGAGCCCGGCGCCGAGATAGCCGCGCTGCAAACGCGCCAGCCCGCAGAGGCGCTCCGAGAGAATCGGGTTGCGTTTGTGCGGCATGGCCGAGCTGCCCTTCTGCCCCGCGCCGAACGGCTCCTCCGCCTCGCCGAGCTCGCTCCGGGCCAGATGGCGGATCTCGGTGCACATCAGTTCGACGGTCGAGCCGATGGCCGCACAGGCGTAGAAGTACTCGGCGTGGCGGTCGCGGGCGATTACCTGGGTGGCGGGCACCGGGGTCAGGCCGAGGGCGGCGCACACGCTGGCCTCCACGGCGGGATCGATGTTGGAATAGGTCCCGACCGCTCCGGAGAGCTTGCCCACGGCGATGCCGTCTCGGGCCGCCCGCATGCGGCGACGGTCGCGGTCGGCCTGCAGCGCCCACAGCGCGAACTTGGCCCCGAAGGTCGTCGGCTCGGCGTGCATGCCGTGCGTGCGGCCGGTCACCGGCACGTGCAGGAGCTCGAGGGCGCGCACCTTGAGGGCGGCCACGAACGCGTCCAGATCGCCCAGCAGCAGGTCCGCAGCTCGCGTGAGGGTCGCGCTCGAGCGCGCTGTCCACCACATCGGAAGAAGTCAGCCCATAGTGGATGTGCGAGCCGGCCGGCGCACCGATGCGCTCCTGCACCACATCGACGAAGGCGGCGACATCGTGGTCAGTGATCCTCTCGCGCGCCAGCACGTCGGCGACGAAGACCTCGTCGACCGTAGGCGCCTTGGCTCGGCACGTCGCGGCATCCTCGGCCGGCACCACACCGAGTGCGGCCTGGGCCTCGGTGGCGAGCAACTCGACCTCGAGCCAGAGAGAGAAGCGGGCCGTGTCGCTGAACAGCGCCGCCATGTCCGCCGGTGCGTAGCGCGGGATCACCGGGTCCCCTCGCTCGCCCCGACCGGCGAACCCGCGACTCGGGCGGCGATGTCATGGCGCACCTGCATGCCCTCCCAGTCAATAGGCGCCGTGGCGGCGTAGGCGCGCTCGCGGGCTTGTTCCAGGGTTGGCGCCACCCCGGTCACCGCCAGCACGCGACCCCCTGCCGTGTAGAACGGTCCGTCGGGGCTGTGGCGCCGGGTGCCGGCATGGAAGACCGTGACGCCGTCGACGGCCGCCACCGACTGGCCGGCGGCGTCCAGGCCCTCAATGGTGGCCCCCGTCCGCGGTCTCTCGGGGTAGCCCTGGGAAGCCAGCACGACGCAGACCGCGGCATCGTCCGAGAACGCCGGTGGGCGCGCCCCCTCGAGCTCTCCGTTCGCCACGGCCAAGAAGAGTTCGGCGGCGTCGGCGTCCAGCAGCGGGAGCACGACCTCGGCCTCGGGGTCCCCGAAGCGCACGTTGTACTCAATGACTTTGGGGCCGGCCGCGGTCAGCATGAGGCCGGCATAGAGGACGCCGCGGTAGTCGATACCCCGGCGGCGCAGCTCCTCGACCAGTGGGCGGACGGCCGTGTCCATGATGGCGTCCACCGCCTGCCGGTCCACGTGCGGCATCGGCGCGTAGGCCCCCATACCGCCGGTGTTCGGGCCGGTATCGCCGTCGCCGATGCGCTTGAAGTCCTGCGCGGGCACCAGCGGCACGGCGTGCGCGCCGTCGCACAGCACGAGCAGCGAGCATTCCTCGCCGACCAATTCCTCCTCAATGACGATGCTGCGCCCAGCGTCGCCGAACGAGGATCCCGACAGCTTGGCGGCAACGTCCCGGCGCGCCTCGTCCAGGGTCTGCGCCACCAGGACGCCTTTCCCGGCGGCGAGCCCGTCCGTCTTGATCACCCACGGCCCGGGCAGGGACTCCAGGTAGTCCATGGCGGCGGCGGACTCGAGGGCGTCGAAGCTGGCGAAGGCTGCCGTGGGCACCGCCGCTGCGTTGAGCACCTCCTTCATGAAGGCCTTGGATCCCTCCAGCAATGCGCCGTCGGCGCCGGGGCCCATGACCGCCCGGCCCTGCGCCCGCAGGGTGTCGGCCAGGCCTGCCACAAGCGGAGCCTCGGGTCCGATCACGTAGAGATCGGCGGCAATGTCTTCGACCGACTCGTCGTCGGTCACGGTGATGGGCGGGGCCATGCCGGGGTTGCCCGGTGTCACCACGACGTCCGCCGTCCGCGCCAACACGTGGGCGAGCGCGTGCTCACGCGCGCCGCTGCCGACGATGCAGACCCTCACGCGGTGGCGAAGGAAACGGTCTGCTCGCGGCCCGGTCCCACCCCGACCAGGCGAACGGGCACGCCGATCTGCTCGGACAGGAAGGCCACGTAGTCGCGGGCGGCCGCCGGCATGTCGCCTGGCGCGGTGACCGCGCTGAGGTCGGTGCGCCAGCCCGGGAGCTCCTCGTAGACCGGCTTGGCCTTGTGGAAGGTGGACTGGTGGTAGGGCAGGTGGGTGTAGCGAATGCCGTCCGCCTCGTAGGCGACGCACACCTTGACCGATTCGAAGGTGTCGAGCACATCGAGCTTGGTGAGGGCCACCTCGGTCATGGAGTTCAGGCGCACCGCCTGGCGCAGCATGACGGCGTCGAACCAGCCGCAGCGGCGCCGGCGACCAGTGTTTGTGCCGAACTCGTGGCCCCGCTCCACGAGTAGCTCGCCGATGTCGTTTTCCTGCTCGGTCGGGAAGGGGCCGGCGCCGACCCGGGTGACGTACGCCTTGGCGATGCCGACCACGCGGTCGATGTCGCGCGGACCGAGGCCTGAGCCGGTGCAGGCTCCCCCGGCGACGGGGTTCGAGGAGGTGACGAAGGGATAGGTCCCGTGGTCGAGGTCGAGGAACGTGGCCTGCGCACCCTCGAGCAGGACCTGGCGCCCGGCGTCCATGGCGTCGTGCACCATGCCGACCGTGTCGCCCACCATGGGCTCTATACGCGGCGCGTACTCACCGAGGTAGCGGTCCGCGATCTCCCCGGCATCCATGGGCAGGCGGTTGTAGACCTTGGCCAGGACGGCGTTCTTCTCCTTGAGCACGACGTCGAGCTTCTCGCGGAAGATCTTGGGGTCGAAGAGGTCCTGCACCCGCAAGCCGACGCGGGTGGCCTTGTCGGCGTAGGCGGGGCCGATGCCGCGCTTGGTCGTGCCCAGGGCGTTCTTGCCGAGGAAGCGCTCGGTCACCCGGTCCAGCTCCTGGTGGTACGGCATGATCAGGTGGGCGTTCCCGCTGACCACCAGGCGGCTGGTGTCGATGCCCCGGGCCGTCAAAGTGTCGAGCTCCTCGAGCAGGACCGCGGGGTCGACCACCACACCGTTGCCGATGACGGGCGTGATGTGGGCGTAGAGGATGCCGCTCGGAACCAGCTGGAGAGAGAATGCCTCGCCATTGACGACGATGCGGTGGCCGGCGTTGTGACCGCCCTGGTAACGCACCACCAGGTCCATTTCGCGGGCAAGGAGATCCGTGAACCTGCCCTTCCCCTCGTCGCCCCACTGGGTCCCGACCACAACGGTTGCGGGCACGCGCCTCTCCGTTCGCTCTGTCGCTCGGATTACGCAACAGTGTAGCTCTCTGCGAAATCGGGGTCGCAAAATGCTGGCGTTTCGGCCCCTAAGCACGGGGTATCGCGCGAGGGCAGGGGTGGACCCCCCGGAACGACCGGGGCGTCTGGGGGGCTCGAGGGAGGCAGTGACGGTGAGGGATCAATTACTGGACGTGCGGGTCGCCTTTGTGGTGGCGAATGAGGGCATTGAGGAGATCGAGCTCCTGCGGCCCTGGCGGGCCGTGGTCGATGCCGGAGGGTCGGCGGAGGTCGTGGCACCCAAGTCCGGAATGGTCGAGACCATGCGGCACCTCGACCGCGCCGACCGCTTCCCGGTCGATCAGATCACCGAACGGGCCAGCGCGGCAGATTACGACGCCGTCGTCCTGCCCGGCGGCGTGGCCAATCCCGACCACCTCCGGACCGACGCGGCGGCGGTGGACTTCCTCATGGCGATGTTCGAGGCGGGCAAGCCGGTGGCGGCCATCTGCCACGGGCCGTGGACCCTCATTGAAGGAGATCTCGTGGCGGGCCGTACCCTCACCTCGTGGCCCAGCCTGCAAACCGATTTGCGTAATGCCGGTGCCTACTGGGTCGACCGTGATGTCGTCGTGTGTCGGCTGGGTATCAACACGCTGGTGACCAGCCGCGGGCCCGACGACCTCAGCGCATTCTGCCGCGAGCTCACCGCAGCCTTCTCGCCGTCCGAGGTGCTCGTCTGACCCGTTCCTCGTTTCGCTACAACGTGACAAACGCGCGAATGAGTCTCTGCGCGCGAGGAGGAGTTCAGTAGCATCCGGAAGGACGGGTGACGGCACCCGGGGACCGGAGGGCAGGACATGAGGACCCGAGTGCAGCGGTGGACGTCGCTGGCTGTGTGCAGCGCCTTGTGCGGCGGGCTCTCGCTCGTCGGCGTGGCCGCAACCTCGAGCAGTGCCGGTGCCAGCACAGCTCCGCTCACGGTCACGCCGACCAGCCTGGACTTCGGCTCGGTCACGCTGGGCGATGTCGTCGGCCCCGAGGCCTTCCAGCTGACGAACACCGGCAACGTCGAAGACACCATCAGCACGACATTGACCAGCGTCTCGGGACCGGGCGCCAACGACTACTTCGCATTGCCGGACCCGGACAACTGCCCTTCGCCCGACCTCCAAGGCGACATCACGCTGGCACCGGCCGGCACCTGCACCCTCGACACCTTCTTCATACCCGGCGCGCTCGGAGCACGCCCTGCCACGGTCAACATCTCGGACACTTTGAACTCGGGCGTCACGCTCGCCCTCAACGGGGTCGGCACCATCGGCTACTACCAGGTGAACACCAAGGGCACCGTCGCCCATTTCGGCGACGCCGCCTTCTTCGGTGACCTCTCCGGGACAACGCTGAACAAGCCCATCGTCGGCATCGCGCAGACCGGTGACGACGGTGGATACTGGCTGGCGGCGTCCGACGGTGGCATCTTCAACTATGGCGACGCCGGGTTCTTCGGGTCCGCCGGCGGCCTCAAACTCAACAAGCCCGTCGTGGGCATCGCCCCGACGAGCGACGGCGCGGGCTACTGGCTGGTCGCAACCGATGGTGGCATCTTCGATTACGGTGACGCGCCGTTCTACGGCTCGACCGGGAGCATGACGCTCAACAAACCCATCGTGGGCATGGCGGCGACGCCGGACGGCGGGGGCTACTGGCTGGTCGCATCCGACGGTGGCATCTTCGCCTACGGCGATGCGCAGTTCTACGGCTCGACGGGCAGCCTGCAGCTCAACAAGCCCATCGTGGGCATGGCGGCGACGCCGGACGGCGGGGGCTACTGGCTGGTCGCATCCGACGGTGGCATCTTCGCCTACGGCGATGCGCAGTTCTACGGCTCGACCGGGAACATCCACCTCGCCCAACCCATCGTGGGCATGGCGGCCATGCCCGACGGAGGCGGCTATTGGTTCAGCGCCGCTGACGGCGGGCTCTTCAACTACGGGACCGCACCCTTCTTCGGAGCCTCGGCCGGTACGAACATCGGCACCGTGGTGGGCATGGCGACCGATGGGGCCCCGACCCTGCAGGCGTTCTTCGACCTCTCGGGAGAGCGAGCCCATGCCGACAGCCCGGTGCCGTTGGTGCGGCCACTGCCGGCCAACGTCCGGCACTACGCGGGAGGCTGAACTCCTCGGTACCCCAAGAGAGCCTGGCGCTACACGCCAATGAGCCTTGGTCGGATCAGAACCCGGTGGCGGCGATGATCGCCCCGTTGAGGTGCGTCCCCGCCATGCCCCCGTCGTTGGGCGCGTCGCCGAAGTTGTAGACCGACCCCAGAGCCGACGAGACCCAGTAGCCCGCCCCGTCCGAGGTGCTGAAGATGGCCGTGGCGGCGTTGAGACCGCCGAAGGCCCCCGCCGGTGGTGAGCCTGCCCCACGGCGTCGCCGTAGGCGAAGACCTGGCCGTCGGCGAGGAGGATCCAATAGCCCAGCCCGTCGGGGGTGGCCACCGCCGAGGTCACGGTGCCATGGCCCGGAGCGCCGAAGTAGGCGGCGTCACCGAAGGTGTAGATGTTCCCCGTCGAGGTCACGAGCCAGTAGCCGCGCCCGCTGGCGTCGGGCATGACGGCCACCGCGGCGCCCGCACAGCCCCCGATGCCCGGGCACGAGCCGGCGAAGTGGGCGTCGCCGAAGGCGAAGACCCCGCCGTCAGAAGCCACCATGAAGTAGCCGTTGTCGTCATTGGAGGGGACCATGCCCACGATGGGCGCGTTGAGGCTGTTCGAGAGCCCCGAACCGGCGGGATGGAGACCCAGGCCCGGGATCGAGCCGTAGAACTGCGTGTCGCCGTAGCTGAAGACCCCGCCGTCGGAGGCGTCGAGCCAGTACCCGCCGTGGTCAGCCGTAGGCACGATGCCCACCACCGGCCGCTGCAGGTGCAGGCTCCCCGTGGATCCGTAGAACTGGGCCTGGCCGAACGAGAAGATCCCGCCGTCGGATCCGACGAGCCAGTAGCCCCGTGCGCTCGGCACGTAACTATCGGTGAACGAGTCGAGAAGATGTCGGTCCCGCCGTTGCGATGACATTGCCGCTCTCGTCGATCATGTCGATCGGAGAGAGGTAGGCGGCGCCAAGGTTGGCCGGGTTGTAGCTCATGTCGGTGAACGTCGCCGATCCGAAGTTCGCAAGGGTCGGCTGCGCAGTGCCCACCGCGGTGGGCAACTCCTCGATCCACTCCGCTGAGTCTCCGGGACCGTTGTAGGTGACGGGAATTGTCCTGGAGTTCCCCGTGGTGACATCGGCGATCATGATGGTCCAGTCACTGCCGCTGTCCTGATGAATGGAGGCCGTCATGGTGTCGCCCGGAGAAACGCCACCGATCGTGACCGGCGGTGCTGGGTACAGCTCGTACCAGGCGGAGTACTGCGTCGCACCGCCGCCGGTCAGTTGCACCGTCCCGGTCTGAATGATGGAGCCCGGCGAGGCGGGGCCACCGTCGATGCCGATCCAGGTGGCCGATGCCCCGCTGTACGGCGTGGCCTGCACGGTGGGCACCACCCAATTGGCCTGAATGCCGCTGTAGGTGGTCCCGCTGGAGATCTGGCCGGACCAGTTGGTGGAGTGCGCCGCGTACGAACTCCCCGCGACATGCGGCGTGAGCGGTGTCACGAAGTGGCCGGGGCCGGTGTGCAGCGACGGGGAGGAAGCCAACGCGTGTCCCGACTCCGGCCACTGCGCCTGCGCGTCCTGTGCTCCCGCGACCGAGGCGCCCATGACGAGACCCATGGCAATGAGCGCGAGAGCGCCAAACCACCGCCATACGCGAAAAGTCTCTGGCATTCGTCCGCCTTCCCGGTTCACGACCAGCGTGGATTCCGGGAAATCCTACTGGGCGGAACTCACGAAATCGGGGTCTGGACGACGTCATTGCGCCTCCATTGTCGAACGCAATCGCCGTGTTGCTGTCGCGGCCCCGAACCCGACGTCCAAGCCCGCGGGTCCGCAGGTTCAGTGCAGCACGATCTGGTCGTCTTCGACTTCGACGGTGACTGTCGTCCCGTCGACGTAGCGGCCTTCGAGCAAGGCCAGCGCCAGCGGGTCCTCAATGGAGCGCTGCAACACTCGCCGCAGCGGCCGGGCGCCGTAGTCGGGGTCGTAGCCGGCGTGTACCAACCACTGCTCCGCCTCGGGCGTCACCACGAGAGTGAGGCGCCGCTCGGCCAGGCGCGACCGCAGCCGGCCCAGCTGAATGCCGACGATGATGGCCAGGTCGTCGCGGCTCAGCGGCTTGAAGCGCACGATCTCGTCGATGCGGTTGATGAACTCGGGCTTGAAGTAGTCCGCCGGCTCGCCTTGGAGATTCGACGTCATGATGAGCACGGTGTTGGTGAAATCGACCGTGCGCCCCTGACCGTCGGTCAGGCGCCCGTCCTCGAGCACCTGCAGCAGAATGTTGAAGACGTCGGGGTGGGCCTTCTCCAGCTCGTCGAGGAGCACGACCGAATAGGGCCGCCGCCGCACCGCTTCGGTCAGCTGCCCTGCCTCGTCGTAGCCGACATACCCGGGGGGCGCGCCCACGAGGCGCGACACGGTGTGCTTCTCCCCGTACTCGCTCATGTCGATGCGGATCATCGCCCGCTCGTCGTCGAAGAGGAACTCGGCCAGCGCCCGCGCCAGCTCCGTCTTGCCGACGCCGGTCGGTCCAAGGAAGAGAAACGAACCGACGGGCCTGTTTGGATCGCTCAGCCCGGCCCGGCTGCGCCGGATGGCGTTGGCCACGGCGGAGACCGCCTCGTCCTGCCCCACCACGCGCTCGTGGAGGGTGGACTCGAGCCGCACGAGCTTCTCGATCTCGCCTTCCATCAGCCGCGACACCGGGATGCCGGTCCAGCGGCTCACCACCTCGGCGATGTCCTCGGAGTCGACCTCCTCCTTCAAGAACCGCGAGCCAGCCTGCAACTTGGCGAGGTCCTCGTTGGCCTGGGCGATGCGGTGCTCGAGGTCGGGCAGCTCGCCATAACGAATGGCGGCGGCGCCGGCGAGGTCGGCGTCGCGCTCCAATCGGCCTGCTTCCTCCTCCTTGAACGTCTTCTCCTCCTGCAACTGGCTGACGGCGTCGAGGTAGCTCTTCTCCTGCTGCCAGTGGGCGGCCATGGAGTCGCGCTGCTCGGTCATTTCGGCCAGTTCGCGCTCGAGGCGCCCCAGGCGCTCCTTCGACGCGTCGTCGGTCTCCTTCTCCAGTGCCAGCTTCTCGATCTCGAGCTGCCGGATGCGCCGAGAAATTTGGTCGAGCTCCGTGGGCATGGAGTCGATCTCAATGCGCAACTTCGACGCCGCCTCATCGATGAGGTCGATGGCCTTGTCGGGCAGGAAGCGCCCGGTGACGTAGCGGTCCGACAGCACGGCCGCCGCCACCAGCGCGGCGTCCTGAATGCGCACTTTGTGGTGCGCCATGTAGCGCTCCGACAGCCCGCGCAAAATGGCGATGGTGTCCTCGACCGAGGGCTCGCCCACGAACACGGGCTGGAAGCGCCGCTCCAGAGCGGCGTCCTTCTCAATAGAGGTGCGGTACTCGTCCAGGGTGGTGGCGCCAATGAGCCGCAACTCGCCGCGAGCAAGCATCGGCTTGATCATCTGGCCGGCGTCCATGGCGCCTTCGGCCGCGCCCGCTCCCACAATGGTGTGCAGCTCGTCAATGAAGGTGACGACGTCGCCCTCCGCGTCGGTGATCTCTTTGAGCACAGCCTTCAGGCGCTCCTCGAACTCCCCGCGGTACTTGGCGCCGGCCACCATGGAACCAAGATCGAGCGAAATCACACGCTTGCCCTTCAAGCCTTCGGGCACGTCACCCTCGATGATGCGGTTGGCCAGCCCCTCGACGATCGCCGTCTTACCGACACCGGGCTCGCCGATGAGGACCGGGTTGTTCTTCGTGCGGCGCGACAGCACCTGGATCACCCGGCGGATCTCCTCGTCCCGGCCGATGACCGGGTCGAGCTTGCCCTCGCGGGCCGCCTCGGTGAGGTCGCGCCCGTACTTGGCCAGGGCCTGGTACGTCTGCTCGGGGTCCGGCGTCGAGACGCGGTGGTTCCCCCGCACGGTGCGCAACGCTCCCAGCAGTGCGTCGCGAGTCACGCCGATTTGGTCGGCCAGCGCCAGCACGAGGTGCTCCACCGACACGTAGTCGTCGCCGAGGTCGCGTCGGTTCTGGTCCGCCGCCTCCAGCACTTCGCGGGCCTGGCGCGAGAGCCCGGGCTCCGAGCCGCCTTCGGCACGGGGCAGTCGCGAGAGCTGCTCGTGCACCTTGCCGGCCAGCACATCGGGATCGATGCCCACCTGGGTCAACAACGGACGCGTCATGGTGTCCTGTTGCTGCAGCAGGGCGTCGAGCAGGTGTGCGGGCGTCAGCTCGGGATGATTCGACGAGGCGGCGTGCCCCGTCGCCGCACTGAAAGCGGCCTTTGTGTTGTTCGTCCATCGTTCGGGATCTATCGGCACCGGCTCGCCTTTCTCATGTCGCGCCTCGTGGTGTGCACATTCGTCGTTGTGTGCGTCTTCTTCGTCCGTCTTGTCCGGTAGCTCTCTAGGCCCCCGCCGTGCCTGTCCGCCGGTACGGCACCGGGGTCTGGCGCAGCGGCACGAGGTCACGCCGGTAGTGCCTGTGCGTGGCCGCCACGGCATCGAGCGCTTGCGCCCGCACCTGGACCAGCTCCTCGCGCAGGCGGGACAGCTCGGACTCGAGCTGCAAAACCCTGCGCACGCCCTCGAGGTTGAGGCCCGTCGACGTCAGTTCCTGAATGTGACGCAGGCGCTCGAGATCATGATCCGAGAAGCGCCGGCTGCCACCGCTGGTCCGCGAAGGATCGAGCAGGCCCTTGCGCTCGTAGATGCGCAGCGTCTGCGGGTGCATCCCGGTCAGCTCGGCCGCCACCGAGATCACGTAGACCGCCTGGTTGTTGTCGCGGTCTGCCATCAGTTCATCACCCCACTTCCAGCACTCTCGGAACTCACTGAGTTACCCCTCCACTGCGATCCGCGGCGCCGGCTCCGTCACCGCGGCCAGCGACTCCACTGCCGCCTTCTGCTCGTCGCTCAGCTCCGTCGGCACCACCACTTCGACCTTGACCAGGAGGTCGCCCACCTTCTTGGCGTTGCGACCGGACCCGGATGGCACCCCGCGGCCGCGCACGCGCAGGACCTTGCCCGACGACGTGCCGGGCGGCACCTTGAGCGTGACCTTGCCGTCGAGCGTGGGCACCGTCATGGTTGTTCCCAGCGCCGCCTCCGGGAAGGTGATCGGCACCGTGATGGTCAGGTTGCGCCCGCTGCGCCCGAAGACGTCGTGCTTGGCCACGTGGACGACCACGTACAAGTCGCCCGCCGGCGCCATGCCCTGTCCCGGCGCACCCCGGCCCTTGACCCTGATGCGCTGGCCGTCCTCGACTCCGGCTGGAATGCGGACCTTGACGGCGCGCACCTTGTGCTCCTGACCCGTGCCGTGGCACACGGGACAGGGCGTGTCGAACAGCGTCCCTCGACCCATGCAGTCCGGGCACACCGTGCTGAGGGAGAACAACCCCTGGTTGTCGTTGAGGCTCCCCGTCCCCCCGCAGCGCGGGCAGGTGTGCGTGGACGTGCCGGGAGCGGCCCCGCTCCCACGGCAGTTCGAGCACCGCACCTCTTGGGGCACGTTGACCGACGTCGTGACACCGTGCACCGCGTCCTGGAACGACAGGTGGAGCTGTGCCTCCATGTCCGCCCCGCGTTGCGGGCCACGCTGGGTCGTGCGCGTACGGCCGGCACCACCACCGAAGAGACCCCCGAAGAGGTCGCCCAGGTCGCCCATGTCCTCCATGCGGAAGGTGCCACCAGCCCCACCACCGGGCACGCCACCGAAGCCACCGACCGGCCCGCGGGCGCGGACCTCGTCGTATTCCTTGCGCTTGTCGGCGTCGCCGATGACGTCGTAGGCGGCGCTGATCTCCTTGAAGCGCTCCTCCGAGCCCGGGTTGGTGTCGGGGTGATTCTCCTTCGCCAACTTCCGGTAGGCGCGCGTGATCTCCTTGTCCGACGCCGTCGAGACGACGCCGAGCACCTTGTAGTAGTCCTTTTCGAACCATTCCCGCTGTGCGGCCACGAGTCAGCTCACCCCCGCACGCGGACCATGGCGGGACGCAGCACCTGCCCCTTCCAGCGGTAGCCGGAACGCATGACTTCGTCCACCAAGGTCTCGCCGCCAGGGCCACCCTCGCCGTCGCCATGCGCGACGGCGTCGTGCACCGCTGGATCGAAGGGGACCTCGGGCTGGTCGACCCGCTCGAGGCCTTCCCTCGAGAGGATGTCCATCAGCATTGCCCGCGACGCGTGCAGCGCCTTGGCGCCTTCGCCCACGTCGAGCGAAGCCTGGAGGTGGTTCTCGGCCAGGTCGAGCGCGTCGAGCACCGGCAGCAGCTTGTCCACCAAGTGCTGCGAGGCGCGCGCTGCCTGCTCCTCTTGCTGGCGGGCGATCCGCTTGCGGTAGTTCTCGAAGTCGGCTTGGGTGCGCTGGAGCGCGAGCAGGTATTCGTCCCGCTCGCGCGTCAGCACTTCCCGCGGGTCGGCCTCCTCGCCCGGCTCGGCCGACTCGGTGGCGGGTGCCACCGAGTCATTGCCGTCTCCCGGTACGCCCGACGTACCCGGTGTTGGGTGTGGCCTCACCCTCGGAGGAGACAGGCTCCTCCTCGGGCACGGCCTGGTCGCCGAAGCTCATTGCTCATCGACGATCTCGGCGTCGACGACGTCGTCGTCCGACGCACTCTCGCTGGAGCCGTCGCCACCCGGGGCGCCGTCGCCACCGAACCCGGCGGCGTCACCGCCACCCGCAGCCGATGCGGAGGCCTGCTCGTAGAGGCGCTGGCTGAAGCTCTGAGAGACACCGACCAGCTTCTCCGTGGCGTCCTTGATGGCCTCCAGGTTGGTGCCGGCCAGCGCGTCCTTCACGCCCTGCAGGGCGGTCTCGACGTCCTCCTTCTCGGAGCCCTCGAACTTCTCGCCCTGATCCTTGAGCAGCTTCTCGGTCTGGTACACCAGCGTGTCGGCGCTGTTGCGCACCTCGGCCTCTTCGCGCCGGTTCTTGTCGTCCTCGGCGTGTGCCTCGGCGTCGCGGACCATGCGCTCGATGTCGTCCTTGGCCAGAGAGGACTGGCCGGTGATCGTCATCGACTGCGCCTTGCCGGTGGCCTTGTCCTGCGCCGACACGTGGACGATGCCGTTGGCGTCGATGTCGAAGGTGACCTCGATCTGCGGGATGCCCCGTGGCGCCGGCGGCAGGTCCACCAGCTGGAACTTGCCGAGCGTCTTGTTGTACATCGCCATCTCACGCTCACCCTGGAGCACGTGGATCTCGACCGACGGCTGGTTGTCCTCGGCCGTCGTGAAGATCTCCGATCGCTTGGTCGGGATGGTGGTGTTGCGCTCGATGAGGCGGTGCATGACCTGCCCCTTGGTCTCAATGCCCAGGGAGAGCGGCGTGACGTCGAGCAACAGGACGTCCTTCACCTCACCCTTGAGCACTCCGGCCTGCACGGCGGCGCCGATGGCCACGACCTCGTCGGGGTTGACGCCCTTGTGGGGCTCCTTGCCCGTCAGGTTCTGCACCAGGTCCTGCACCGCAGGAATACGCGTCGACCCGCCGACCATGACGACGTGGTCGATGTCGGAGGTCTTCAGGTTGGCGTCCTTGATGGCGGCGTCGAACGGCCCGCGCAGATCCTCGACCAGGTCGGCGGTGAGCTCGTTGAACTTCGCCCGCGTCAGCTTGAGGTCGAGGTGCTTGGGTCCCTCGGACGTGGCCGTGATGAAGGGCAGGTTGATCTGGGTGTCCTGCACGGAGGACAGCTCGATCTTGGCCTTCTCGGCGGCCTCCTTGAGGCGCTGCATGGCCATTTTGTCCGACGACAGGTCGACGCCCTCGGTGTTCTTGAACTCGGTCACGAGCCACTCGATGACCTTGTCGTCCCAGTCGTCCCCACCGAGCTTGGTGTTGCCCGAGGTGGACTTGACCTCGAAGACGCCTTCGCCGATGTCGAGTACAGAGACGTCGAACGTCCCGCCGCCGAGGTCGAAGACGAGGACGGTCTGGTCGGCGCCCTCCTTGTCGAGGCCGTAGGCCAGTGCGGCGGCCGTCGGCTCGTTGATGATGCGGAGCACCTCGAGCCCCGCAATCGACCCGGCCTCCTTGGTGGCCGTCCGCTGCGCGTCGTCGAAGTACGCGGGCACCGTGATGACGGCCTGGGTCACCGTGTCACCGAGATACGACTCGGCGTCCCTCTTGAGCTTGCCCAAGATACGGGCCGAGATCTCCTGCGCCGTGTACGGCTTGCCGTCGATATCGACGGTCCAGCCGGTGCCCATGTGGCGCTTCACCGAACGGATGGTCCGGTCGGGGTTGGTGATGGCCTGGCGCTTGGCCACTTCACCGACCAGCACCTCGCCCGTCTTGGAGAAGCCGACGACAGACGGGGTGGTCCTGCCACCCTCCGCGTTCGGGATCACGACGGGCTCGCCCGCCTCCAACACGCTGACCACCGAGTTGGTGGTTCCCAGGTCGATTCCTACGGCCTTGGCCATATCTGTAGTTCCTTCCGCTCGTCGCTTCTTCTGCCGGTTCCGTCCGGCGCCTCTGTGCCTTCTCCATGCACCTGTCGAGTGCACCCGATGCACCTGGTTCGGTGCGCTCAGTCATTGTTGCTGTGCACCAGTGTAGCAAAGTTGAGTCCATGTTTGTCAAGATTCTTGAGGCAAGAACGTGCCTGTGATCTCGCCGCGGCCCTGAACCAAGAATTCCCTGTTCAGAAGCTATTCGGCGACAGGCGACGGACCACTGCACGCCCCCTCGGGCCCTTGTGATCACCAGGGCGGACGGCATTCTCGTGCCAATGGCCCTGCCCCGGCCGGCTCGTCCTGACCGAGTGGTCCGGATCAACCTCGCCCGGAGGTCCGGGGGGGCCGCCTCCACTCCCATTTGGGGCCTTACTTCCCCGGGCGTCGCAAATCACAATGGTGCAGTCATGACAACCGAACCCGTCCGGGGGGAGGACGAGCCCCCTCTCGGAGCCTTGAGAAAGGACGCCCGAGGGGCTGGCATCCGCCTGCTGGCGTGGGCCGTGGGCGGTCTTCTGAGCGTGATCGGCATCGTGACGACCGTCCAGGAGCTTCTGCAACACCGACACGGCGTCGGCCCGTACCTCCTGGCAGCAGGCCTATTGGTGGTCTTCCTTGCCGCACTCGACATATGGCGCGTCGAGCGCACCAGAGTTCGCCGGGACACGAGAACGATCAGGCGATTTGCCGCTCGAATCGAGCGCCTCGAGGACAGCCGGCACCACCTGGAGCACGACCGAGATCAGTGGAGGATGATGCAGGCCGAGGAGGCTTCGATCAATGGGCGCCTGGCTCAAAGGATGCAGCGCGCCCAACGGCCTGGTGTTTCAGGAGGTTCGGCCAGCGTGGCGACATCCAGTCGTCCAATGCCTCCAATCGGCTCCCGAGAGGTATCCGCCGCCCCGGCCAGCTCGTCACGAGTCCAAAGGTCGAGACCACGCCACCAGGCGCGACGTCCGGCCGAGAATCAGCCAGCCCTGTTCGACCAGGACGACGACCGCTGGTCCGAGGTGCGGACGCAAAATCGGCTACCACCTTGACCTGGTGGTTTCCCTCGTTCTGCGGTGCCCACCTACTCTGGTGACGTGCTCGACCTGGTCCTGATCCGCCACGGACAGTCCGCCTGGAACGCCAAGAACCTCTTCACCGGGTGGGTCGACGTCGATCTGACCCCGGCCGGAGAGGACGAGGCCCGCTCGGGCGGCGAGCTCCTGGCGGCCGCGGACGAGCTCGATCTGCGCATTCTCCATACTTCGGTCCTCACCAGGGCCATTCGAACCGCCGAGCTCGCCCTGGCCGCCGCCGGGCGCAGCTGGCTCCCGGTCCGCCGCGACTGGCGACTCAACGAGCGGCACTACGGGGATCTGCAGGGCAAGAACAAGGCGGCCATTAAGCAGGAGTTCGGCGCCGCGCAACTGCAGCTCTGGCGGCGCAGCTACGACACTCCGCCCCCGCCCCTCTCCCCAGGCAGCCCCTTCGACGTGGCAGGCGACCCCCGCTACCAGGACCTGGATCCCATTGACATCCCGCGCACCGAGTGCCTCAAGGACGTCGTGGCGCGAACGGTCCCCTACTGGGAGTCCGCCATCGTGCCCGACCTCCGGGCCACCGCCGCGCGTGGCGGTGCCGTGCTGGTGGCGGCGCACGGGAATTCCATCCGGGCCCTGCGCAAGCACCTGGAAGGGATCCCCGCCGACGCCATCGCCGAGCTCGAGGTGCCGACCGGCATCCCCTTCCGCATGCTGCTCAATGACGACCTCACGGTGCACTCGGGCGAGTACCTGGGCGACCCCGAGGCGGCGGCTGCCGCGGCCGCTGCCGTGGCCCACCAGGCCGACCAACCGATGGACTGACCGGCCGGCTCCCCCCGCCCTCGCAATTCGGGGGCTAGGCAACGGGGAAAGAAAGTGATATCTATTGGATATCACTTAATGTCGGAGGAGTCACCATGAGCATTGCCGAGTCGCCGATCAACGCCACTCCAGTCGGGCATCAGGGAGCCCGGGTCGACATCACCGAACGCCCGGTCCTGGCGGTCAACGGCTGGTTCGGGGTCCTCGCGCTCGCCGTCTGCGTGGGCGGGATGATCCTCGCCGGCTTGAACTCCCCCAAGTGGCTGTGGCTGCCGATACTGGTCTTCGTCCTGATCGCCACTTCACTGGTCATCGTTCCCCCGGGTCAGACCTCGGTCGTCCAGTTCTTCGGCCGCTACATCGGCACGGCGCGCCGTTCGGGGTTCTGGTGGGTGGCGCCGCTGACGGCGCGCCGCCGGGTCAGCATTCGTGTGCGCAACTTCGAGACCGGGCACCTCAAGGTGAACGATGCGGACGGCAACCCCGTCGAGATCGCCGCCATCGTCGTCTGGCAGGTCGCTGACACGGCGAAGTCCAGTTACGCCGTCGACAACTTCGTCGACTTCATTTCGGTACAGGCCGAATCCGCTCTCCGCCACGTGGCGGTGAGCCATCCCTACGACGACACCACCGGGACCGGGACCTCGCTACGCGGCTCCACCGACGTGGTCGCCGGCGAGCTGGCGCGCGAGGTGGCTGAACGAGTCTCCATCGCAGGCCTCGAGATCGTCGAGGTACGGATCTCCCACCTGGCCTACGCCCAGGAGATCGCGCAGGCGATGCTGCGTCGCCAACAGGCCAACGCCGTCGTGGCCGCACGTTCGCGCATCGTCGAAGGTGCGGTCGGCATGGTCGAGATGGCACTGAGCCGCCTCAACGAAGGCGGCGTCGTGTCCCTCGACGAGGAACGCACGGCCAGCATGGTGAGCAACCTGATGGTGGTCCTGTGTGGAGACCAGCCGCCCTCGCCGGTCGTGAACACGGGTTCGCTCTATACGTGAGCAGGCTCCATACGTGAGTGAACGGCGGCAGGTCCTGCTCCGCATCGATCCGGCCGTGCACGACGCATTGATGCGCTGGGCGAACGACGAACTGCGGAGCGTCAACGCCCAAATCGAGATGCTGCTGCGCCGGGCGCTCAGCGACGCCGGGCGCATGCCCAAGCAGGCGGCCCCGCTCCCTAAGCGGGGTCGGCCGCCGGCGGCGGCATCCGACTGAACCGCTGTCGAGGGGCGCGCCGAGACGTGCCCCCGGACAGCGGCAGGCCGGGGCACCTCGCCGCGCCCCGGCCTAACCGACTGTCTGCAGGACTGCTGCGCCTTACAACGCGTCAGGCCCGCGTTCTCCGGTGCGCACTCGCACCACGGCTTCGACAGGAATGACCCATACCTTGCCGTCACCGATCTTGCCCGTGGAGGCCGAGGACACGATGGCGTCGACCACCTCGTCGGCCTGACCATCGTCCACCAGTACCTCAACACGGATTTTGGGGACGAAGTCCACCTCGTACTCCGCACCCCGGTACACCTCGGTGTGACCCCGCTGACGTCCGAAACCCTGCGCCTCGGTCAGGGTCATCCCCTGCACCCCGAGGTTCTTCAGAGTCTCCTTGACGTCATCGAGCTTGAACGGCTTGAGGACAGCCACGATCAGCTTCATTTGTCGATCTCCTTTCGTCCTGTGTGATCGGGCCTAAGACCCGCCGCCGGTATCGGTTCCGGGGACCGGATAATCCTCTGCGGCCGCTGCTGCGCCGCTCCCTCCCTTGTCCAGGCCGGCCATGGCGAAGGCCCCGTCCGAGCGGGTGGCGAGAGTCTCCTCAGGGAAGGCCTCCTCGCCGTGGATAGCGAGGTCGCCGACTTCGAGGATCTCGTCCTTGTAACGGGCGCCACGCAGAACCAAGCCGATGAGCTTCATCAGGATGAAGGTCACGAGGGCCGACCAGAAGATGACCCAGATAGCCGCTCGGAACTGTTCCCAGAGCTGGTGCGCCGACCCGGTGTACATCAGGCCGTTGACACCGAAGGGCACGCATGTCCCCTTCGCCGTGAGGTACTGCGCCTGGGAGGTTGCGATGACCTGCCCGGACCCGGTCAGGTGACCGCAGCCGTACTCGATCATGTTCGGGTCACCGAAGATGCCCAACAGCAGCCCACCGAACAATCCTGCGATGCCGTGGGTGTAGATGACACCCAGTGCGTCGTCGACCTTCGAGAAGGGCCGCACCTTGGAGAGGTAGTTCCAGGCGATCCAGACGACGACGGTGCAGATGGCGCCGACGAAGATGGCACCCAGGCCATTGACCCACCCGGCGCACGGCGTGATCCCGACCAGACCGCAGATCATGCCGTTGACACCACCGAGGAAGGTGGGCTTCTTCTCCTTGGAGAGCCAGGCATCCATGGCGATCCAGACCAGGACGCCGGTCGCCGTGGCGAGGTTCGTGTTGACCACCGCGGCAGCGGCACTGGCGCCGGCGTAGTAGGGGTCACCACCGTTGAACCCGTTCCAGCCCAACCACAGGATGCCGGCACCGACTGCCGCCATCACGAGGTTGTTGGGCAAGGCGTGCTGTCGATCTCGCAGGAGTCTCGGTCCGAGACACCAGGCAGCGACGAAGCCGGACACTCCGGCCGACATGTGGATGACGTACCCACCGGAGAAGTCCAGCGCACCTTCCTGGGCGAAGTAACCGCCGCCCCAGAGAAGGAAGGCGTCCACTGTGTAGACGCAGGTCGACCACAGCGGGACGAGCAGCACCCAGGCGCTGAACTTGATCCGGCCGAGCACACTTCCCATGAACAGCAGCGGCGTGATGGCTGCGAACACGAACTGGAAGTACGCCAGTGTCGAGGTTGGGAAGTGGAACGGGATGATCGTGTTGGCCGCGGAGCTCGCTTGCGCTTGCTCACCGAACGCGCTTGTGATCGGACCCGGCTTCCCCCAGAAGTTCTCGAAGAAGTGCGTAAAGGTCGCGGTCGTGCCGGCGTTCTGCGTCTGCGTCACCACCCCGTTGACGAGATGGACGCCGCCGCCGATGGACGTGTCGCCGAAGCCAAGCTTGTACTCCCACAGGAACCACGCCACCATCACCAGAGAGAATCCGGCAAACATCATGGCGAGGACGTTCACGGCCCACTTCTTGGGGACCAGGGACGCATAGAGCACTGCCAGGCCAGGGAGGCTCATCAGGCCGACGAAGGTGGCAGCGGTTATCTGCCACGTGTTGTCAGCCGGATTGAGCCAACTGGGATACGGAACGTACGAAGCCGCTCCTATCAGATGGATCACTCAAGCTCTCCTAACGGTCATCCGCCCCAGCACCCCGCTCTGCGGCCAGAGCGTGACTAAACACCGGGTACGGCTACTGCTTTTGCAGACGGTTCACCCCGCCGCAGACACAATGCAGTTCAGGAGTTTCCGCATGGTCACGCGTGTGTTTCGGGCTTGTTAATCCACCCTCTCGGCGCAATCCCGGGGTTTAGGCAGCCCCGAATCTGCCGAAGGGGCGCCAGCGTGCTCGGTGGCAGGCCCCACTACGATCCTGCCATCGTGATGACCGACCCCGACCCTCCCGTGCCCGGGAACGACGATGCAGCAGGCGAGCTCGGCGATCGGATCGGGCAGCTCCGCGGCGCTGGCGTGTCGGTGGACGGCCGGCGTGTCGGACAGGTGGCGCTCGGGATCGTGCTGGCCACTCTGGCCATCCTGGCGATCGTCTTCACCGTTGTCGGGGTCCACACCAACCAGCAGGACGACCGGCTGCACAACGACGGCGTGCCGGTCACCTTCACCGTCACGGGCTGCATGGGGCTCCTCGGCGGGAGCGGGAGCAATGCGGCCGGGTACGCGTGCCGCGGCACGTACACCCTCGACGGTCACTCCTACGACGAGCAGTTGCCGGGTGACTCGTTCCACCGGCCCGGGTCTACGGTCGCCGCCGTCGCAGTGCCGGGCGATGCGGCGCTGATCTCGCCGGCCTCCATTGTGGCCGCCCAGCACTCGTCGGCGAGCGTCTTTGTGTTGCCGGCCATTCTCGGCGTCGTCTTCCTGCTCCTCGGCGCCCTGCTGCTGCTTCTTCCTCGCCGGCGTCGGGCGGCGTCGGCGCGGGACTCCTTCCCCGCTCCTTGACAGAAGCGAATCAGGAGGGCGGCGTGTACCGCTTGTTGCGGCGGGGCCTCGGCGCGGCGACCTGGTTCCCCTTCGGGCGAGGAGCATCCGGGCCCGCGGCCTCCGCCCGCTTGAGCTCTACATTCAGGCGGTAGGCGCGTATGAGATACCAGGCGCCGGCCAGCAGGAAGGGGGCGGCGAACCCGAAATAGGTGTAGTGCAGCTGGAATATGGCCAGGCCGAAGAGCGCGAGGGTGATGCCCTGGAACAGGCGCTTGCGCAACCACGAGGTGACCAGGACCAAGATGGCCAGCCCGAGCAGGACATAGGTGAGCTTTTCGTAGACAGACGTGCTCAGGCCGTGGGTCTTGGCGTAATTGATGGAGGCCGAACTGATTGTCAGGCCGATGATGGCCGCAACCGGGGCCGCCACGAGGCCGATCGCCCGCTCCTTGTCGTTGGACCGGGCGATGTCCGCCTCGATCTCCTCGACGGGGCGGATCTCCTGCTTCACCACCTCCTGCGGGTCGTCGTCCGGGCGCACCATGGAGTACTTCAGGCGCTGCCAGAACGTCATCCGGGGCTCGTCGTCTCCTCCCGGATCGCCGGCAACGGGGCTCGAGGGCATCGGGGAAGGCTACAACTCCCTGGGCGTTGCTTCCCTCGGTCCCACACCGGAACAACCGGTGAATGGGGCTCCGGCGCCGGCGCGCCAGCCCGCCGGCAGCGGTCTGAGCAGCGAAGGGGCGGCGGGTCCCCCTGGTCGTTAACGTGCTCTGTGAGGGCCCGGAGGCCCGCCGGATCGTGAGGAGTCGACGGTGAAACTCGTGGTTGCGGTGGTCAAGCCGTTCAAGATCGACGACGTGAAGAACGTCCTGAAGAACATGGGTGTGGCGGGCATGACCCTGACCGAGGTGCAGGGATTCGGCCGCCAGAAGGGGCACACCGAGAACTACCGGGGCGCCGAGTACACGGTCGAGTTCATCCCCAAGCTCCGGGTCGAGGTGCTGGTGGAAGACGACCAGGCCGAGGCCGTGGTCGACGCCATCGTGACCTCGGCCGCCACCGGCAAGATCGGCGACGGCAAGGTGTGGGTCGTTCCGGCCGAGACCGTAGTGCGGGTACGCACGGGCGAGCGCGGGGCCGACGCCGTCTGAGCATGCCTGCGCGTGCGCTCGGGCGTGCGCAAACGAGCACGTGGGAGGGGTCAGGGGTACTGTTTGCGCCATGAGCAGCGACAACTTCGACCTGTCCAAAATCTGGCTCTTCTCCACCTCCTCGGCCAAGGACCTGCGCACGATCAAGCGCGCGCTGGAAGAGGTGACGGTGCCGCCGGGCCGGATGTTGTGCGAGCAGGGCACCATCGGGCGCGAGTTCTTCCTCATCGTCAAGGGGGAGGCCGCCGTGCGCCGCAACAATCGCAAGGTGGCCACACTCGGACCGGGCCAGTACTTCGGCGAGATGGCCTTGCTTGACCGACGGCCACGCTCGGCCACGGTGACGTCGGAAACCGACATGACGTTGCTCGTACTTGGCCAGCGCCAGTTCAACGGCGTGCTCGACGCGGTGCCGGCACTCTCGCGCAAGATGCTGGCCGCTACGGCCACCCGGCTGCGCGAAGCCGACGAGAAAGCGATGGCCGCCATTTAGGAACCCAACGGGCGCTTGGCACCGCATCGCCTGTGTCAACCCTGTGAGCTGGGAGTTCACTCTGGGTATCCGCGCCTCGGTCAACATCCGCTGCGAAACTTCCTGTGTCCAATTCCCTCGCCTGGACACAGGAGGTCATGGCCATGAATCTGGAGCCCCGAAAGCTCGCCGCGGAATTCCTCGGGACGCTGATCCTCGTCGTTGTCGCTGTCGGCGTTGCCACTGAGACATTTGGTTTCAAGCTGTTCGGTCTCAGCTATGCCGCCGGCGTGGCTGCCACGGCCCTGGCCTTCGGCCTTGTGCTCGTTGCCCTCGTCTATGCCATCGGGCCGATCTCGGGGTGCCACGTCAACCCGGCAGTGACGCTCGGTTTCATCGCGACGGGCCGCATGAAGCTGGTCGAGGGAGTCGCCTACATCGTGGCCCAGGTGATTGGCGGCATCGCGGGGGCCTACCTCCTCTACTGGATGTTCACGACGTCCCCGCTCTACAAGAAGTCGATCCAGGGACTGGGCACCGACGGGTACGGCAAGGAATCGCACCTGTTCGTGAGCCAGGGTGGCGCCTTCCTCATCGAGGTCGTGCTGACGGCGATCTTCGTGATGATCGTGCTGTTCGCCACGCACAAGGCCGCCATTCAAGGAGCTGCCGGCGTGGCCATCGGCTTCGGCCTGGTAATCGTCCACCTCATCGGCATACCCCTCACGGGCACGTCGGTGAACCCGGCTCGGAGCCTCGGGCCGGCCCTCGTCGTGGGCGGCACGGCCCTCAGCCAGGTCTGGCTCTTCCTGATTGCCCCCCTGGTGGGAGCCATCGTGGCGGCGGTGATCCATCTCGTCATCGCCGACCGTTCTAAGGACGAAATCGTGGTGGAGCCCCTCAAGCCGGAGCCCGCCTCGGCGTAGCCCGTCGTCACGTGCCCGCTACGGTCGGTCCATGGAATTGACCGAGGCACTGGCATTCGCCCGAGATCGTAGGCAGGGAGTACTGGCCACCATCCGCACCAATGGGCGCCCGCAGCTGTCCAACATCGCGTACGTCCCCGACGAGGGCGACACCTTCCTCATTTCGATCACCGACGACAGGGCCAAGACGGCCAACCTGAGGCGCGACCCCCGCGCTTCCCTCTACGTCCTGGGTGACAACTTCTACCAATACGTGGTGATCGAGGCTGCGGCTGAGCTCTCACCGGTGGCGGCCGACCCGCACGACACCACCGTCGAGGCGCTGATCCGCTATTACGAGGCGGCGTCAGGCGCGCACCCCGACTGGAACGAGTACCGGGCCGCGATGATCGCTGACAAGCGGCTCGCACTCACGCTGCGACCCGAGCGCGCCTACGGGATTCTCGGCAACTAGACATCGTTCCGCGACCGCGAGTCGCCGACTACGGGCAAGTCGTGCCGACGCGCTTCGACTGGGCCCTGATACCGGCCTGCACGGGCGCGGCTGCGGCCTTCGCTGACGTCACAAGACCCTCGTAGACGCCGGAGCCAAAGGCGCAGTCGCCCGCCGACCAGTATGCGTTGGCGGACCCACCGGCCCCGCCCGTCACTGTGACACCTCTCGCTCCAGGGACACCTGCCACACTGAACAGCTTCGTCCCGGACTGGCCCGACTTGGCCACCTGCAGGAACAGCGCCGCGCCCGCCTGAGCCCCCGCCGGGTCGCTGAACTGAATGACCAGGGACAGCCCCTCGTTGCTGCCCGAACCCTTCGTGGTCTCCTCAACGGCCGCGACGAATCCAGCCTTTTGCAGCGTGCTGACAAAACTCTTGCTCTCGCTCTTGGTGAAAGACCCGCTCGCAATCAGCGCGGACGGTTTGGCGATGGTGGTCGCGCTGCCGCTGACCGTGAAGCCCGGTTCCTCATGGGACTTGAGCAGGAAGGGTGCCAGCGGTGAGGTGGTAGCGGCTCCGACGGGGCCTCCAAACAGTGCTGACAAGCCGATCCCGCTGAGTACCAGAACGCCCCACGCGGCGGAATCGGACCACCACGTTGCCGCGCGAGCCGGCTTCGCCTCGGCGATGGTCGGATCTCCAGTCAATTCGATGCGGCGGGCTGGCTGGCGGATGCCGCCTGACCGAGCGACTCCTCCACCAGTTGGGAGAGATCGAGCACGCGTACGTCGTCTTGCTTGTCGTGCGCGCGCGCACGGCGTCGTCGAGCATGATCATGCAGTAAGGGCAGGCCGTGGACACGACGTCGGCACCGGTGCCCAGCGCCTCGTCGGTGCGCTCCATGTTGATCCGCTTCCCGATGTTCTCCTCGAGCCACATGCGCGCACCGCCGGCTCCGCAGCAGAAACCTCTTTCCTTGCAACGTCGCATCTCGATCTGTTCGACGCCGGGGATGGCGCTCAATACGGAGCGCGGCTCTTCGATGATCCGGTTGTGCCGGCCCAGATAGCAGGGGTCGTGGTAGGTGACCTTGCCCGAGTAGCCCGAGCCGGGCGTGAGCATGCCGGACCGGACGAGGTGCTCGAGCAGCTCGGCGTGGTGGATGACCTCGTAGTTCCCGCCGAGGGCGGGGTACTCGTTCTTGATGGTGTTGAAGCAGTGCGGGCAGCTGGCGATGATCTTCTTGGCGCCTGCCTCGTCAAGAGTGGCGATGTTCATCTTCGTCTGCTCCTGGTACAGGTACTCGTTGCCGAGACGCCGCACGGGGTCGCCGGTACACGATTCCTTTGGACCGAGGATGCCGAACGTCACGCCGGCCCGATGCAGCATGCGCGCCGTCGCTTGCACGCCCTTGCGGGCCCGCTCGTCGAGGGCGCCGGCGCACCCGACCCAGTAGAGGTATTCGATGTCGTCGGGGATGGTCCCGGTGATGACCGGGATCTCGAAGTCGAGGCTCTCGGTCCACTCGGTGCGCTTGTTCTGACCAAGGCCCCAGGGGTCCCCTTGGTTCTCGACGTTACGCAGCATGAGCCCGGCCTCGGACGGGAACTCGGACTCCATGAGCACCTGGTAACGACGCATGTCGACGATGGCGTCGATGTGCTCGATGTCCACCGGGCACTCGTTGACGCAGGCGCCACAGGTAGTGCATGCCCACAGGACGTCTGGATCGATGACATTGGGCACCAGGGCGGTCTGCTCACCCTCCCCCGTGAGGAGCGGGGTGGCCGAGGCGAACATGTTGTCGCGCAAACCCATGATGAGCAGCTTCGGTGAGAGCGGCTTGTCCGTCGTCCAGGCGGGGCAGGCCGACTGACACCGTCCGCATTCGGTACATGTCGAGAAGTCGAGCATCTGCTTCCAGGTGAAGTGGCCGATCTCTCCCACACCGAACACGGTGTCCTCGTCGACGTTCTCCATATCCATGTCCGGAGTGCTGTAAAGACCGCCAAGGGCCCGGGGGCGCCGCGAGAAGGCGATGTTGATCGGCGCAAAAAAGATGTGCAGATGCTTGGAATACGAAACGAAGACGATGAAGCCGGAGATGATTGCGATGTTGAGGAGCAAGAAGACGGTCACCAGCACCGAGTTGGTACCGGCACCGAGCGGGTGCAGCAATTTGGCCACGGTGTGGGAGGCGAAGGCGCCCCAGCCGTAGGGGAACTGGGTCGGGTCGGTGTTGACCTGGGCCCCGCGGTAGAGCAGCAGGGTGATCATCACCCCGGCGATCATGAGCAGCGTGATCCAGGCGGCATCGAGGTGGGATCCGAAGAAGCGTGATTTGCGCTCGAGCCGACTCGGGGCGTTCTTCAGGCGGATGATGGAAAAGGTGATGAGCGCAAGCAGGACCGCCACGGTGAAGAAGTCCTCGATAAAGCCCACCCAGTTCCAGGTCCCGATCCCGGGGATGTGGAAGTACTTGTTGAACAGGTCTCCGTAGGCCTCGATGATCGTCAGCAGCAGAATGGTGAAGCCCCACATGGTGAAGAAGTGGGCCAGGCCGGGGACGGTCCACTGGAGGAGTTTGCGTTGCCCGGCGACCTCGACCGTCTCGGCCTCCACCTTGCGGCTGATGGGCCCCCGCTTCCGGTTGGGATCCTTCTTCCCGGAGCGGATGAGCTTGGACAGCCAGTGAAACCGACGTCCGGCGATGCCGAAGCCGATGACTGTGACGAGAAGTCCAATGATGATTCTGACGGGCACGAATGCTCCTCGCCTATCTCAGATCGTCCAACGGAACGGTGACGGAGTGCGAGCGCCACCTGGGATTTCGATGCGGCTCAGAGGATAGTGGGGCCACGCCATCAGGGGGTATTTGAGGGCCAGATCGGTGGGCTCCCATCTTGGCCACCGCTTGTGGGAACTCCAAAGCACGCCAAAGCGGAACTGTATGCAGGCATGTCTGCCGGACCCCCCTGTGGGTGCTTCTGGATGTGCTCGCCGCTGGCGATTCGCGTTTGCCCAGCGTGTAGATTTGCGGAGTTCTCGCGGGCGTAGTTCAGAGGCAGAACATCAGCTTCCCAAGCTGAGAACGCGGGTTCGATTCCCGTCGCCCGCTCTCGAAAAAAGTTTGCACGTCGTTTGCTGGTCCTGTAGCTGCTCGACGCTCAGGCTCCGGGACCTCCACTTCCGCGCTCGAAGCACCGAGATGGACGGAGCTGTACCAACCAGCTTCGAACATTCACTCCGCCCCCAGGCATTCGAGCCATTGCAACCCGATTTCGAGGCCTCTTTTGCCTCCTCCGGCGAGATCCGTGGGCCCCCAAATAACTCAGACGGCCTCTTTTCCTAATCCCCGGTGCAGGCGTTGGTGGCGTTGCTCGCGTCGAATGTCTGCCCGTCACCGGGGAAGTACCACTCGACCTGCTCGTATGCCGGCGGACCGCCGTTACAACTCCCGAGGTCGAACGCGACCACGGTGACGGGCTCGAGCGGCCAGCTCGACATAGGTCCGCTCTGATTCGTCCCGTCGACGGATTGTCCCTGGCCGGTCGCCTCGGCAGCGCCCCAGTTCGACCACGCGATG
Organism: uncultured Acidimicrobiaceae bacterium; assembly: GCA_963850185.1. Classification (GTDB taxonomy): domain Bacteria; phylum Actinomycetota; class Acidimicrobiia; order Acidimicrobiales; family RAAP-2; genus Bog-473. The sequence goes on along the minus strand of CAWKKE010000007.1, from coordinate 208,622 downwards.
GAGTCCAACTGCGGGGCCGGCAGAGTCGCTCCCAAAGTGATGTTGGCAGGAGCCACCTCACCGAAGCCACTGATTCCGGCGAAGGAGCCCAGCGCCTGGCCCCACGCCGCACTTCCGAGGAGGGGCCCCCCGGCAGCCGGCGTCGACGGAGAAGTGGTCGTGGTGGACGGCGATGTGGTGGTCGTGGTCGGCGCGGACGTCGTCGTCGTAGGCGCGAGCGTCGTCGTTGTCGTCGACGTCGCGACTGCAGGCGCCTTGGTCGGGCCGAGGGTGGTCTGGGGCGTCCACGCCGAACCGTTCCAGTGCAGGATCAAGATCTCGGGGGTCCCGTAGTCACCGGGTCCGGCGCTCGCGCTGGCGCTCGCGACACTGAGCGGGCTCACCCATCCGACTGCCCAGGCGTTGGAACGAGATGCCTCGGCTACACCGGAGAGGCCGCCTACTTCAGCCTCGAGACCTGGAACGGGCCTGTGTACCCAGGCGGAGCCGTTCCACTCGAGAATCACGCCGTTCGTCGGGCCGTCGCCCGAACCGCTTTGTCCGACCGCCCACCCACTGCTCGACGAGAGAGATGCGACCGCAGCGACTTCAATGCCGCCCTGGAGTTTGGATGTGGAGGCTTGACTCCACATGTGCCCATTCCACCGCTCGACCAAGGGGTCTCCGGGACCGCACCCACAGCTGTCACCGTCGCCCACAGCCCAGACCGGACGGTGCGGCGAGGCCACCACGCCCACAAGGAAGCTCGAGAGACCCTGGTCGCCCCCCACGCTTGGGCTGGAAGTCAGTTGCCACGTTTTGCCGTTCCAATGGAGGACCAGAGTGTCGCCGCTCGATGTCCCGCCAACAGCCCATGCGTTGGTCGGCGACGTCGCCGCCACCCCGGAAAGCGTGCCGGCGGGGCTCGGCGTCTGACGCCACTCCTTGCCGTTCCAGTGCAAGATCAGCGCGCCTCCGTTGTTCGTCGAACCGACTGCCCAGGCATCGGTGGGCGACGTCGATGCCACCGCGCTGAGCGAGCCCGGGACGCTCGGCATCTGCTGCCACTTCTTTCCCGTCCGGTGCAGGATCAAGGTCCTGGAGGGGGCCGGGTAAATACCGCTGGAGCCGACAGCCCAGACATTGGTGGGGGACGTCGCGGCGACACTGTGGAGCACAGCGTCCTGAGGGCTCGGGCTTGGTTCGTGCTGCCAACACGTTCCGTTCCAATAGAGCGTCAGGGCCTTAGAGTCCGAACCGCTGCCCGAGTAGCCCACGGCCCAGGCCCCACCCCGCGTCGCGGCAACGCCATTGAGTTCTCCGATCTCGGTAGCAAGTCCGGGGTGCGCTGTTGCGTGGCTGTCGTGGGTCACCCCTCGTTGCCCGGCGGAGGCCGCCGACGCCGCGGAGCACGCCAGAATCAGGCCGAGTGCGAGTGTCGCGATCCCCGAAAGTGTTCGTTGCCGCCCCATGCCAGAACCTCCTCGCTTCGCCCGTCCGCAAAGGGCGCCGCGTCGTGGGGACGGAGCGTAGCGGTGTGTCATTCCCGTTGCAATCCCCGTGGCATTCAGGGCCCGCTGATTCACCGTCCCCTCCTACGTGGGCGGGCGATAATCAGATCGGACTTGTTTGCTCTCCCGAAAACGGGGGTAGGTGACGATCGCAAGGATGGCGACCTGGGCTTGTTAGGGGTAGTAGCGCTCAGGGGGGATCGGGGGCAACGATGTTTCGAATCCGCTTCGTGCGAGTGCTGCTGACCGCATCGATACTGACGGTAGGAGTCGGAGGTGCGGGACTGATGCTCAACGCGCCTTCAGGCGGTGCGGCGACCGCCACCGCGAGCACAGGTCCGCAGTGCACGTTCAACGGAAGCTCCGTGCCGCTGCTGACCGGAGTGTCAGCGGGCAGCAAGATAGCGGTGAGCTGCACGGGACTACCGGCGCTGCACCCTTACATGTTGGTGGGCACAAGCCTCGTGTTGCCCCTGGACCCGGCTGCCGCCCCTCTCTTCTCTGGTCAGGTGGCTTCGCTGGCGGGACTCATGTCACTGTTGGCGGCACTGAAGGAGATCGACCTCGCGTCGGCCGCAACCGCAACCTCGAGCCTCTCTGGGACCTTGAGCACGACGTGGACAGTGCCGACCTTCCAGGCGGTCGACCCGAATGCCTCCTGTCCTCCAACGCAACAAGAATACAACTCGGGTCTGCTCGGATGTGCCTTGGCGATGATCGACCTCAGCAGCTTCACACCGGTGGGCGCGGGGAGCGCCCTCTTCGAGTACTCGGGGTTTCCGTTGTTCCCGCCGAATCCAACGGTCGCGCTCTCCGCGACGACTGCTACGCCGGGACAGTCCGTGTCAATCTCCGACGCAGTCGGAGCCACAACCTACTGGTGGTTGTCGACACTGAACGTTCTCCAGGGCGCTCTGGGGGGGAGCGTCGGTTCGGCGGGAGTAACAGTCAATGTCGTTGACTCGAAGAACCGATCGGTCTCTGCCGTCTCCAACGCAAAGGCAGTGCCAGCATCGTACAACAATGGAGTCTTCACCCCGCCCGCCCTCACAGGGAGCTTTGCCGTTCCGTCCACCGTGACAGGTCCCGTGACGGTCCACGTCACGCTGACGGCGGCCCTCGACGGAATCCCCCTCACGAACACCGCTTCAGCATCCCTCTTCGTGAACAATCCGCCCACCACGACCGTGGTTCTCCCCTCGAATGGTGCCTCTGTTGCCGGATCAACCAGTCTCGACGCGTCTGCTTCTGACTACGGCACTCTGACGAAAGTCGAGTTTCATCTCACCGGCGGGTCCTTGAACAAAGCCCTTATCGCGACTGCAACGCCGACCATTTACGGTTGGCTCGCCGCGTGGAATACGACCACGGTTCCCAATGGGACCTACGTATTGCAGAGCGAGGCCTATGACGTGGCAGGACTCAGTGCGTACAGCAGTGGGGTCACTCTTATCGTCAACAACCCGCCGCCAAGCACAACCGTTGTGATTCCTTCAGGCGGCTCGACGGTCAAGGGCAGTGCCGTGACCCTCGATGCCAGCGCATCGTCGGGCGTCAGTCAGGTCAGATACGAGCTCACCGGAGGATCATTGACGGACTCGGTCATCGCGACCGCGAGTCCGACCTATTACGGCTGGTTGGCTCAGTGGAACTCGCAGAACGTCCCAGATGGTACCTACACGTTGCAGAGTGTGGCCTCTTATGCAGGAGGGGTTTCCGGCGTAAGCCCGGGCGTGACGGTCACCGTGGCAAACTGACCGACTTCTGACGGCAGCGTGCGGACCGCGTCGGCGTGTGCACTTAGAGGGGCCTGCGCGTATCCTTAAAGGGACCTGCGAAAGGCCGCCTGGTCCGTTGAACTTCACGGCAACGCAGCGCGGCGCTGTTGATCAACCGGCACTGCAGGTCTGTGACCCTATTCGTCACATTCACTGATTTCGCGTCGCACTACGCCGCCTGTCGGAGCGCAACATTCCGCTCTTGGGTCGTTTACCCCGGCGGATCCGTTCACTACACTCGCCCAATACTCGCTCGGCACCCGGCCGGCGGCGTTTCCACGTCTCGTCCCAATGGGGATGGAGGAGTAATGCGAATGAAGAAGGGTCGAAGTCTGCGCCTGTTCGGCGCAGCAGGTCTCACGCTCGGAGCGGTCAGCGCCGCGGGCATCACAGCATCGTCCTTGTTGCTCACGGCAACTCCGGCCGCCGCAGCAGGTGCCCTGCACGACGGTGCCCTCCATCGGAATGACCGCCGCGGTGGTCGCCACCAGCGGCGCAGACCATTGACAGCGCACCAACGGGCAACATCGACGCCACGGGCTGCGACATCGGCATCTACGTCGGCCCCGGCATCGACGACGTCACTCATCGGTGGCGCCGACGCCGCCTCCGACGGCATGACTATCAGCGGCGCCAACGACACCGGCATCTTCGCCGAGGACAACAGCGGCCTCATCGTCGAGAACGACACGATTCAGGGCAACGGGATCAACCCCGGGTCCGGGATCATCTCCTTCGGCGGCGTCGTCCTGGCCGGGGAAGACGACGCGGCGGCCAGTGCGAACACCGTCATCAACAACGGTGGCGGCGGCTTCTTCGTCAACGACAACGGCCCAGTCGATCCCGGGACCTCGACCGCGGGGATCCAACCGCTCACTCCCGCGACCGACAACACGGTCAGTGGCAACACGATCTCGGGCAACTACGGGAACTGCGGCATCGTGTACGCCACGCACAACTCGGGTGGCTCCATCACGGGCGGCGGCATCGCTGACAACACCATCACCGGTCATGTGGGCGTCTTCCACGCGACCGGCCCCGACGTCGGCGGCATCGTCGTCGCCACGGCGTCGGCGGGCGCGACGCTCTCCAACGTGCCGGTGACCGACAACACGGTGAGCGGCTCCTTCGAAGGCGGGATTATCGTCCACAGTCACGCCCCGCACGACGTCGTGACGGGCGTCACCATCACGGGGAACACCGTCGGGCCGAACAACAACTGGGGCCAGACCAACGGGCCGCCGACCACGGCAGGGATCATCGTGGGCGTCGACCAGCTCCCGCCGGCACTGGCAGCCACCATCACGGACACCACGGTCGCCCAGAACTCGATCTCGGGTCAGTTCTACGGGATCTGGATCAGCGGGGTCACGGGCATCACGACGACCCCCGCCAACACGATCAGCGTGCTGCAGGGCGGTACCCCCATCTACACCACGCCGATTCCCGGAACCGGGTACTGGCAGGTGGCCTCTGACGGCGGCATCTTCAACTACGGGAGCGCCGGTTTCTACGGATCGGCCGGCAGCCTCAAGCTGAACCAGCCGATCGTCGGCATGGCCTCGACGCAGGACCAGGGCGGCTACTGGCTGGTGGCCTCTGACGGTGGCATCTTCAGCTACGGCGACGCCACGTTCTACGGCTCGACCGGCAGCCTCAAGCTGAACAAGCCGATCGTCGGCATGGCCGCCACCCCGTACGTGCCGGGCGCCGGTGGCGCGCCGGCCAAGCCGGCTGGCCTCGGCTACTGGCTCGTGGCCTCCGACGGCGGCATCTTCAGCTACGGCGACGCCACGTTCTACGGCTCGACCGGCAGCCTCAAGCTGAACCAGCCGATCGTCGGCATGACGTCGACGCCCGACGGCAAGGGCTACTGGTTGGTGGCCTCCGACGGCGGCATCTTCAGCTACGGCGATGCCACCTTCTACGGCTCGACGGGTGGCATGAAGCTGAACCAGCCGATCGTTGGCATGGCAGCGACGCCCGACGGCAAGGGCTACTGGTTGGTGGCCTCCGATGGCGGCATCTTCAGCTACGGCGACGCTGTCTTCCAGGGTTCCGCCGGCAGCCTGAAGCTGAACAAGCCGATCGTCGGGATGCAGTCGACGCCAGACGGCAAGGGCTACTGGCTCACCGCGTCTGACGGCGGCGTGTTCTCCTACGGCGACGCCACCTTCTACGGGTCGGCCGGCAACCTCAAGCTGAACAAGCCTGTCGTCGGCGCCTCCGCCGTCGGGGTCACGACGTCGGGCTAGTCAGGAGTCGCTCGATGAGTCCTCGGGACTCGAGAGCTCATGTTGTGGCACGCCGGCCGGGGTCTCTTGCCCCGGCCGGCGTACTGTTCGCAACCGGGGCGCCCCCTATGCCGTGCCTTCCATCCAGGCTGCGAACTGTTCCCAGGTTGCAGCGCGCGGATGCGATTTGAAGGGCATCCAGTCGATACCGCCTCGACTGATCTGGACCTTCCCCAACAGTTCGCCGTCAGAGCGGACCTCGAATTCGACGTCCACGTTCTTGACGGTGATCGGGTGGGAGAGGTTCATGGTGACGTCATGAGTTGCCATGACGGAAGAGCCTAAAACCGCGAGCCTGCGGGACGCCCTGCCGTTGGGCCTCGGTCGGCAGTCCGCGGGCCTCTTCTGACGTGCGAACGTGACAGGCTCGGTCGTCATGGACCGCTTTCGTTCTTGGGACCATACCGAGCTCGCCTTTCACGTGATCGGCTCCGGGCCTCCGTTGGTGTGCATCCCCGGTGGTCCGGGCCAAGCCGCCGAATATCTCGGCGACCTGGGCGGACTCAGCGAACACCGCACGTTGATCTTGCTCGACAACCGCGGAACCGGTGCATCAAAGGCACCGCTGGAGGCCGCAACCTACCGAGTCGACCGGCTCGTCGAGGACGTCGAGGCACTGCGCGTAAATGTTGGGCTCGACCGGATGGACTTGTTCGGACATTCGGCCAGTGGCGGGACCTGTCTTCTGTACGCGGCCAGGTATCCAGAGCGGCTCGCGCATCTCGTGCTGGTTGACCCGTCGCTGCGGGTCGTCGGGATGAAGTCCGATCTGGGCGTCGACGATGTGCTCGCCCTGAGGGCGCACGAGCCGTGGTACGACGAGGCATTTGCCGCTCTCCACGCGGAAGCCGCATCGCCGCAGGAACTCGAGCACCTGCGCTGGCTGGCGGCGCCACTGTTGTACGGACGGTGGGACGCGGCGGCTCGCAAGCAGGCCAGAGCGGAGCCCGCTCAGTTCACGCAAGCAGCCTCAGAAGGGTTCTACGACGGCTTCGCGGCGGACCCCACGCTTCCGGAACAGCTCGCGGGCATGGCGGCACCGGTACTGCTGGTGGCCGGCGAGTACGACATCTGGCCGACGTGCGCGGCCGTCCGCGAACTGGCCACACTTCTGCGCACTGCTGAAGTGGCCGTACTGCCGCACGCCGGACACTTCCCCTGGGTCGATGATCCGGGCGCCTTCGCCGCCACCGTGAATGGATTCTTGACGCGCCCCTAGAGGTGTCGCGCCAAGAACTCGAGCGACGGTGGCTCTTGGGCAACGAAAAAGTCCCCCGTGTGGCACCCCCTCGAAATGTTCACGATCGCACCAGCGGGGAGGGCCCGACCGAGGGCGAGGACGCCCGGATGGAAAGGGTCGTCGACTCCGGAAGCGATGCGCACGGGCTTGCCGGCAAGCGCTGCTGCATGGGTCACAACGTCGTCAGTGCTGAAATCTGCTGCGGTGGCGTATGCGGCCGGGTTCGCAGCGGACGCTTCCGGGTAGCTGGTCCAGACGGCGGGACTGATTGCCGCCACCGCGGCCACGAGCTCCGGACGCTTCTCGGCAACGAGCAGCGCTCCGTACCCGCCCATCGAAATGCCCATCATGCCGATCCGGCCCGGCGGTCGACCCAGATTCATGGTCTGGCAGAGCGGAATGAGCTCATCGACGATCATCGCCAAGGGATCGTCTCCCGGATGTGGATTCCAATAGCCGCGACCACCGTCCACCGTGACCAGGGCCATCGGCGGAAGCGGGCTGCCGCCAACCCGCAGTGCCACCGCTTGAGCGGGCGACATCCCGGCCAGTGCGTCGGTGTGGCTACCGCCTTCCCCGTGCAGCATCACGACAAGGGGGAGCGGGTCGCCCAGCCGGTGACCCAGCGGCCAGGCCACCGTGTAGCCGACAGTGCGCCGCCGATTCCTCGAATAGAACTGATCGGAGATCGACGCTCCGAGGTTCGAGAACCTGAGCGGACGGCTCGCCACGGAACACGCGCCATCGAGCCTGTCCAACTCCTGCTGTCCGGGGACGACGCCGTGGGCGACGAGCTCGGTGCCCATGACCCCGACAGCGACGACCGCCGCCAGACCGCTTGCGCCAAGGGTCAGGATCTTCCGCCGGCTCCATCGTCGGCTAACAGGCGCTGCATGCGGGGGCGGACTGTCCCGCTCCTCCCTCGACTTCATCCGGGGCGCTATCGAGTCGCCACAGAACCAGGGGTGTGCCCGATCAGCTGCAGAGCTCGCCCGGCGGTGACGAGCGCGGCAACCATCACACAGATACTGCCGATGTCGATGGCGCCGACGTGGAACAGATCGCGCGGTCCGGGCCCTCCGTCGACGACCCAAAGACTCGCCCCGACGAGAAACAGGACCATGACCACGCCGCCGAGCTGGGCCAGACGGGCTTCGAATCGCATCAGCTTGGGAGAGAGCTCCATCTCTCGCACCAATCGGACGGCGCCGATGCCGAACCACAGCAGGGCGGCCGGGCTGACCACCATCCATGCCAACTCGGGGGCGGGGAACGAGAGCAGGCTCGCGGGATGTGCCCAGTACGCCGTGACGAAGAGCGTTGCCGCCCACGCAAAGGCGGCCGCTCCTCCTGGCACGAGTCCCTGATGCGCCCAAGGGTGACCACCGGTTCCGGGCCAGCCGTTCTCGAAATGGTGGCAGCCGAGGATGAAGACTCCGGCTCCGGCCACCACGAGAAGCAACGGTCGAAGCAGTCGGGCCCGGCGAAGGGCGCTCCTGATGGAGGTCCACGCGAGCGGGACCACTGCGAGAGCGCCGATGCAGAGGAGCGCGAGGACCGAGCAGGACATCACGACCATGGCGGCGGAGGTTGCGACGGTGTCGGGCGCGGACCACTGCCAGCCGATGGTCAGCTGCGCCCACATGCCGAGCCCGAAGGTCACGAAGACGGCGGCAGCACAACCGAAGGCGAGCAGCGTTCGGCGGGTTCGCTCGGCGTGCTCGAGGTTGCTCGGATTCAGCCCCGCGTAGGCGAGGCGTGCGACGACACCACTCAGGGCCACGTCGAATGGCCTCTTGAACGATCGTGGTTGCTCCGACATGTCGGAGATGAGGAGCTCGGCGAACTCGTCGCCGTAGCGGGCTCGCCACTCTCTCGGGTACCAGCGCAGCAGCCTCTCGGCCCGGTGAGCCACCTTGTCGTGCGACTCGGTCATGCGGCGCCCCATGCGCCGCCCAACCGGCGGAGCCCGAGGTCAGCGATTCGCCTTTGCGCCAGCAGATGTGACCGTAGCGCTCTCGCCCCGAGCGCGGTCAGCTGGTACGGCCGGCGGCGGTCGTCGCTTTCGATCGCCTCTATGAGCCCTTGTCCTTCTAACCGGCTGAGCGCCTCGTAGAGCGTGCCCGGGGCGAGCCGCGTACCCGAGAAGGCCTCGATGTCCTTCGTCAGCACGTACCCATGCTTCGGACCGTCGGCCAGGCTCGAGAGGATCAGCGTGGCCGGGCCGGCGTAGCGACCGAACCCGCTGAATTCAGTCTGCGTTGCTTCCTGCCGCGATGCTCGAGCCATGCATCGACTCTATATCGGCAACCGATCTATCGGCAAGCGACACTCTGACGTCGGGCGGTCCCACCGGACTGATCAGGTAGCCGACCCGCTCGGAGAGGAACGCTCGCACGAACGGTTCACGGAGGCGCCACATGCCGGCATCGACCACGAAATGAGCGGCGAGGAGGCCGAGATAGACCCCGAAGAACAGTCGCAACGGCTGACCATCGCCGTGCAGATGAGAACTGAGATTCAGCAACATCCCGCCCGGGACGGCAAGCACGCACAGCGCGGCCACCCCGCCCCGCCGCTTCCGGGGCGCATTGCCCGCAGCGACGAGACCCATGAGGAGCACGTACTGGAAACCGTGCGCCATTGTCATGCCCGCGACAGCGGCGTACGGAGAGCTGCACACGAAGACGGGAAGCGGAAAGAAAAGCGCCAACCCGTACATGGCGCAGAACCTCGGTGGCCGGTCGGACCGGTGGCGACTAGCCAGGGCCAGCGTTCCGCCAGCAAGACCGAGAAAGAGGAACACTCTCGCCGAGAAGGCAACGTACTGAGCGAGCGGCGGCTGCACGTCGAGCTGGAGAAGTGCGGGGTGTGCGCAGACCGCCGCTATCGCCGCTGCACCCGTGGCGCAGATCGCAGTGCGCTCGCAGCGCGACACCGGTGCCAGGCCAAGTGACGCTCCAGCCAGCACGACCTGGCCGATGTTCTGCTTTTGGAAATGATGGAGCTGCCAGGCCAGAACCAGCAGCACCGCCCATGACAAAAACCGCGGGCTAACGATTCCGGATAGGAGCACCCCCGTCGCCACGAGGCCGAGAGGCGCCCAGACATATCGCCCGCGCTGCCTCCACGCGAAGCGACGAACATCGGAGTTCGTGAACAGCCAGCCGGTTGATGCGACGTGAACAGATGAACCCAGGAAGAGCAGCCATGCGAGGCCGATGTCTGGAGAGCCCCCGGCCTGCGGCGCGAGAACGATGCCCGTCGTCAGCGCTCCGCACGTGAGAACGACCGACGCCCCGAGCCAGAGATCGGCCGGACCCCTGCACCAATCTGGGGAGCCGTTCACTGCACGCCGACTGCGCCCCGCGTCGCGCCGGGACCGAGGTCGGTCACGCTCCACCGCACCCGCCGGCTGCTCCGACGGAGGGCGCGAGGTGCAGAATCGCGACGAACAGGCCCACGCCAATCGCGAGAACGAGGACGGCCAACCAGAGCGCCCATCGGACGGCCCGTCCCGCTCGGGCGTCTGCGTCGTCTGGCCACCATGCCGCATCGAGTGGAGTGAGTTCGCTCATGACTCGACGCTATATCGGCAACCGATCTATCGTCAACCGAACTAGTCCTCTGATTCGGCCCGTCGGAGAGTATTGGCGAGGATTTCGAGTGAGCTCAGTGTCGTCGGGTCATCAGGCCCCAACGTTCGATTTCGGACATCGAAAACGCGCCTGCGCAGCTCGCACGCTTCGGGAACCTGCCCCATGTCGAACAACGTTGCGGCCAGGTGTGAAGTGGTTTTCATGCACTCCTCGCTCTCGCCGGCACCCTTATTCTCGTATCGATCGACAGCCTCTTGGAGTAGGTGACGCGACGCCGAAAGGTTCCCCAGACTTCTCAGAGTGCATCCAACCCATTCCATGGCCAGCAGGGTCTGCTGATCTTCCGGCCCCAGCACATCCGCTCGACCTTCCAGAACATGCTCAAAAATGGGAAGGGCTTCCTCCGGCCGACCGAGGCGAACAAAGTCGAGTGCCTGGAACCCCTCCGCCGTCAGCGTGCTGGGGTCGTCTGGCCCGAGCAGAAGCCGAATGTGGGTCAACAACTCCCCCCTGAGCTCCACTGCTTCCTCGTAACGACCAACGCGTTCCATTCGTTCCGCAACTTCGACTTTGGCCTTCAGCGTCATTGTGGAGTCGGCACCCCGATGACGGATCGACCAGTCGAGGGTGGATTGCGCCGACTGAAGAGCCGACTCGGGATCCGAATCCATCTTCTGGGCGGCGCGCTCCGTTGCCTGAGCAATCCGATTTCGCAACCAGGGAACCGCTCCTCGTTTGGCTGCATTCGGCGTTGGCATTGTTCAAGCGTATTTCGTGCAGGAAGTGTTGGCGGAAGAGCCAGCCCGCCTTCATGTACGCAGCCCTGAAATTATGCAGTTCGAACAGACAGTCCAGTGGGTCGCCCGTCTTCGGCTCCGGGCGCAGCGCGCCATTTCACCGCTGCCGCGCCCGCTGCTTGCGGTAGGCCGAGGGCGTCATTCCGGTCTTCTCTCGAAAGGCCCGATTGAACGAGCTCAGGCTCTCGAACCCCACGACGTTCGCCACTCGGAGGACCGAAGGTCCGGACTCTGCCAGGAGGGCCATGGCGCCGAGCAGGCGAGCCTGCATCACGTAGCTCCGCCACGACATGCCCAGCCCCGCCTCGAAGTGTCGGCGGAGTGAGCGCTCGGAGAGGCCGACGTGACGCGCGACCTCTCCCATGCGTGCGGTGTCGAGGTTCTCTCGGGTCCAGGTCAGGGCAGCCGCCAGGACGGGATCACTCGAGGTGGGCAAGAACAAGGGCGCTTCACTGTCGAGAGCCTCGGAGACCAACCGGCCCAATGCGACGAAGTACGCGTCTGCCACATCGTCCGAGGCTCGTCGGCCAATTGGCCAGCGTCCGGAGTAGATCATCATCTCTCGCAGCACCGGCGGCACCGCCAAGATGCGAACCCGCCCGCCCGCATCGGGCACCAGGTCGGACTCGAAGAACACGGAGATCGTCCGCACCGCCGTCCGGATCGTCGTCCGGTGCTCCACTCCTGAGGGGATCCAGGCGGCCTGTTGGGGCGGCAGAAGGAAATGGGCCGTTGTGGTTTCCACCTCGACAGTGCCGTGGAAGGCGTATTCGAGCTGGTGCAGGTCATGGGCATGCCAGGTCGTGATCAGCTCGTCGCCCTCGTAGGCGTAGCTGCCGGCCGACAGCCGGCCGCCGGAGCGCATGTCGACCTGCGCGGCTTTGGCCGGGAAAGATAAAACCTTGTCCGATTGTGCAGAGACGGCCATGCACCGCTCATCGTACAAGTGAGGGCATGAATGAATCCCACTTGCAGTTCCTTGCCAGCCCTGAGTGGCGCCAGATGCTCGAGGCAGAACTGCTGCCCTGGATAGAGGCCGCGGGTGATCTGGGCGATGACGTCCTCGAGATCGGCCCGGGACCGGGCCTGACCACCGACCTGCTCCGACAGCGGGCGCAGAGGGTCACCGCGGTGGAGATCGATCCCACATTGGGCGAACCCCTACAGCGTCGTCTGGCCGGAACCAATGTGGACGTCATCATCGCCGACGCGACCGAGGCGGGACTACCCGACAATCACTTCTCTGCTGCCGGATGCTTCTCGGTCCTGCACCACATGCCCTCGCCCGAAGACCAGGACCGGTTGTTCTCCGAACTGCATCGGGTCCTGCGTCCCGGCGGCATCTTCGTGGGCCAAGACTCCTTGGACCTCGACTCCATGCGCGCCGCCCACGCGGACGACACCTTCACGCCGGTCGACCCCGACGAAATGAAATTCCGCCTCGCAGCCGCAGGCTTCTCCGAGACGAGAACCGACATCGTCGGCTTCCATTTTCGATTTCTCAGCCGGAACTCCGAATAGGCAGCTGCCGACCCCGCGTCACTCCTGTGGAAGGAACCTTCCCAGAGCCTGCAACACTGCGTAAAAGTCGCGCACCGTTTCGTGCACGATCCGCTCGACGGGCAGGATCTCCCCCACGCGGCCGGCCACTTGGCCGCCAAAGGCGAAGCCCGCATCGAGATCGCCTTCGAAGTACAGCTTCAGGATGCCTTCCATGCCGACAGTCCGACCCATGACGACCGACGGCTCCTGCTCCAGACTCTCGCTAAAAGGAGTGCGCATGACCCGATAGGCCGGGCTCGAGTGGGCACTGAGCACGACGGTGTCCGTCGCATCGGCGTCCGTGACAAGCCTTTTGTAATTGTCATGCACGGGAGATTCCGCTGCACTCACCATGCGGGTTCCCATCTGGACGCCTTCGGCTCCGAGCGCGAAAGCTGCCGCCATGGAGACGCCGTCAACGATCCCGCCGGCGGCGACGACAGGGATGTCGAACGCCCCACAGATCTGCGGCAGCAAGACCATCGTCGAAACGGGTTTCGTGCTCTTGAAGCCCCCGCCTTCTCCCCCTTCGACCACAAGCCCGTCGACCCCCGCGTCGGCCGCTTTCTGTGCGGCACGCAAGGACGGCACGACGTGGAACACGATGATGCCCGCGTCGTGGAGCTGCGCGGTGTAGCGGGCCGGGTCCCCGGCGGAGGTCGTCACGAACCTGACCCCCTGCTCGGCCACGAAGTCGACGATGCCGGCGTCGGCGACGAACATCTGGGCGATATTGACGCCCCATGGCTTGGTGGTCCGATCGCGCATCGCCACCATCTCGTCCCGGACCTCGTCGAGGCGGCCGGAGGACGTCTCGACGATCCCCAGGCCGCCGGCGTTCGAGACGGCCGAAGCCAACTGCGCGCGAGCGATGAAACCCATGGGGGCTTGCAGCAGCGGGTAGTCGACGCCGAGAAGGTCGGCAACGCGTGTGCGGAGTGGCGGCGGTGCGTCGGGGGAGATGGCGTCAACCTATCGAGACGAGCACAGGGCCGCTGTTACCATCGCCGGGCCAGCCGGACGGACTCGCCGATGCACCGCCCGGACCCAGTGAGCGAGGGGTGGTCAGTCACCATGAGGTCGGTCGAACTACGCGAACTGATGCTGATCACGATTCAGGTCCGCCCGATCGTCGACCTCGGCGGCGGCCGCCGGTACGTTGCCTTCGACGGCGGGACGTTCGAGGGGAGCGACGGCTTGTCCGGCGTCGTCCTCGAAGGCGGCGTCGATTGGCAGACCGTCCGAGCCGACGGGGTGCTCGAGATCGATGCCCACTACACACTGCAGACCGAGGACAACGAGGCAATCGAGGTCGTGTCTCAGGGCGTCCGCAAGGCCTCCGAGTCCGTCACTGGCCGGTTGCTGCGGGGCGACCCGGTCGCTCCGGAGGAGTACTACTTCCGCACGCTGGTCCGGCTCTCGACCGCGGCGCCCCGCCTGAGCCGGCTCAACGATCTCATCGCCGTCTCGACGGGTGACCGCGACCGGAACACCGTCCGCATCCACGTGCACGAGGTCCTGTGAGCTCGGCCGCCTCGGCTCTACGCGGCGTGGTGATCGGCGCCGGCATCGGAGGCCTGGCGACAGCGCTCAGCCTGCACGAGGTCGGCATGCAGGTCGACGTCTTCGATTCGGCCAGCGAGCTGCGTCCCCTTGGCGTCGGCATCAACCTGCTCCCTCATGCTGTGCGCGAGCTCGATGCACTCGGCCTTCTCCAGGAGCTGCGTTCGCATGCGATCGCGCCCTCCGTTCTCGTCTACTGCACCAAGAGGGGACAGGAGATCTGGAGGGAACCCCGCGGGATGGCCGCCGGCTATCCCTGGCCGCAGCTGTCTCTCCACCGCGGCATGTTGCAAGAGGTGCTTCGAGTCGCCGTGATCGAGCGTCTGGGGGAAGAGGCACTTCACCTCGGACGTCGCCTCGTTCGGGTCGGCGGGAGCGACCAGAGGCCCGTGGCGGAGCTCGACGACGGGGACGTCGAGGCCGATCTCATCGTCGCGGCCGACGGCATCCACAGCGCGGCCCGGGCGCAGCGCTACCCCGACGAGGGGCGCTTCTTGTGGAACGGCTCCCTGCTCTGGCGGGGCATCGCCGAAGTGCTCCCCGTGCTCGACGGCCGCTCCATGGTCTGGGCCGGGCATCCCGAACAGAAGTTCGTGGGCTATCCGATCGCCGACCTGCCCGGAGGCACGCAAAAGTTGAACTTCATCGCCGAGCTGCGGCGCCCCGACTCCGACCTCGCCTACTCGGAGGATTGGAATCGGAGAGGCTCGCTCGACGACTTCCTGCCCCAGTTCAAGGGCTGGGACTTCGGGTGGCTGGATGTGCCCGGCATCGTCGAGGCGGCGCACGAGACCTTCCTCTTCCCCATGGTGGACCGCGAGCCGATTCCGCGATGGACCTTCGGCCGGTCCACGCTTCTCGGTGATGCCGCGCACCCGATGTACCCCATCGGTTCCAACGGCGCCTCCCAGGCGATCCTCGACGCCCGTGTGCTAGCTGGCTGCATCCGCCGGCACGGTGACAGCGTCGATGAGGCCCTGGGGCGCTACGAGGCGACGCGGCGTCCGGCCACCGCGGCCATTGTGCGGGCGAACCGCGGCCTGGGTCCCGAGCTTCCGATGCAACTCGTCGAGGAGCGGGCGCCCGACGGCTTCGCCGACATCGGCGACGTCATCACTCCGGAAGAGATCGCCGAAGTCACCGAACGGTACCGCGCCACGGCCGGCTTCTCGCTGGCCGCACTCCAACGCGGCACGTCGCTGGTCGAGGACCCTTATCCGCTATAACGGAGAGCCGCCGGCAAGGGGCCGCGTGGGAACTCGGGTGCGTTCTCGGCATCACTTGGCACACCGGTCACATCGTGGGAGAAGATGCGACGGTGGGGCCAACCGACCGGAATCGTGCCGACCGAGGTGATCCCACGACATCTGCAGGCGGGCAGCGATTCTCCGGTCGGGTCGCCATCGTGACCGGATCCACCGCGGATCCGAGCATCGGCCGATCGTGCGCTCTCCGCCTGGCACGCGAGGGCGCCTCGGTCGTCATCAACGGCCGTGATGCGGGTCGGGTTGCGTCGGCCGAGTCGGCCTTCCGCTCCGAGGGTCTCGACGTTGTGGCCGTCACCGGGTCGATGGACACCGAACCGGCCGTCTCGCTGCTCACCGACCGGGCCCTGGAGGCATTCGGTCGTATCGACCTCCTCGTCAGCACTGTCGGCGGCGCACCGCACCCGTTGCCGTTCGACACCATCAGCGAAGAACAACTCCTCGAGACGTTCCGACTCAACACCTGGCCGACCCTTGCGCTCATCCGTGCGGCGCTCGCCCGCGGTCTCGGCGATGCCGGCGGTTCGGTGGTGGCCATTTCGAGTGGCTCACCGCGCAAGACCACATCGTCGATGGTCTCGTACGCCTCCGCGAAAGCGGCCCTGAACGCCATGACGCGTACGGTCGCGGCCGATCTGGCCGGCCGCGGGGTGCGGGTGAACGCGGTGAGCCCGGGATTGGTACGCACCACGGCGACTCGTCCCATCTGGAAATCGGACGCCGGCGCGGCAGCGGGATCGGCTCTTCCGCTCGGACGGCTGACCGAAGCCGAGGACATCGCTGGGGCGGTGTGCTTCCTCTTGTCCGAGGACGCGCGGCAGATCACGGGTATCACCCTCGACGTCGACGGTGGCAACCATCTTTCAAGCGGGTGGACGCCGATCCGCTGAAGGCGGGGTTGCCCATCCCTCTACCGAGAGGATTCGCTGCAGCGGCAGCACGACAGTGGACCCGATCCGCCCGATCTGCTCGCGCACCTGCTCCGGCGACATGCCGGGGAGATGCACCCGCAGGTTGAGTGCATTGGCGCCGATCTCGCGCATGGTTGCGGCCAGCTGCTCCGTCACCTCGCCGGGGTCATCGGAGGCGACGGTCTGATCCGCGCCGAACGAGCCGGCGGCATAGCTCTCGTACACGGCTCGCTGGCTCTGGACGAGCCCAGAGTGCACACGGCCCAACCACACCCGGCGGATCAGTACCTTGGAGCCGGTCCCTCCGGCTTCATCGAAGGCGCTGGCCACGCGGGCGAGCCTGTCCGGCGAGGACATCCCCTCCATGAGGATGCCGGCACCACAGTGGGCCGCTCGAACGGCGGCGGCCGGCGACACCGCCGCACTCAGCACGGGTACCGGCGCCCGTCGGCAAGCCAGCAGAGCGGGGTCACCGTCCAGATCCCCCAGTGCTTGGCCGCGCAGCATCGCCACCAGCCGCGGCAACTCCTCCTTGAACGTGTCGACGGCCTCTTTCTGATTGACGCCGGCGATCTCGAAGTCCAGGGGCAGGGCCCCCGCGGCCACCCCGAGGCCGACGCGTCCCTGATGACGAGCGTGCAGCCATGCGACTTCCTCCGCGACGAGCGCCGTCGGTCGCAAGGGAAGCAGGAGCGGAGCCGCGGCAGCCCAGCCGCGTGCATGCTCCTCCAGAATGAAGGAGGCCATCTGCAGCGGCTGTGCCATGTAGCCCGCAAAGCCCCCGTGGTGCTCGCTCGTCATCACTCCGTCGAATCCGCCGTCGAGGGCGAGGCCGGCTTGCGTGCAGATTTCCCTGACGATGAGGTCGGCGGGGAGCTCGTTGTGCGGGTACAGCCGGATGGAGACCGACGCTGGCTCGAACGGACGAGAGGGCGGATCGCTCAGCGGATCGTCCCCGCCCCTGGGATGAGCGGCAGATCGAGGGCGGTGGCCCAGCCGGATGGGAGGTCGTTCACCGCCGGCACCGCGTTGAGGGCTCGCAGCCCGGTGGCGAGACAGCCGGCCGCAGCAGCATCGCGACCGCTGCCATCGGTGAAGCGGAAGGCCGTCTCCTGCGTGATCGACGGCGTCCCCTCGATCTCCACCCGGTAGACGTCGTCCTGGGTGCCGCGCGGCCAGTCCGGTGCGGCGTCGGTGCCCACCCGGTTGATGTGCTCCAGGCAGATGCGGGGTTCGCCCTTGTAGATGCCGTTGATGGTGAAGTGGATCGCCGCCACCTCGCCGGGGTTGATCACGCCCTTGGCGGTGACGATCGGGACGTCGGTGACCCACTTGTCCCACGTCGTCGTGATCTCGTCGAGCTCAATGCCGACGGCGGACGCCATCATCGGCACGGTGCCACCCCACGACATCACGAGGATGTCGGTGTGCTCGAGGAGGGGCGTGAACTCAGGCGGGCGGCCGATGCCCATCTCGTCCTCGTAGGCACCGGTGTAGTTCAGGTAGTCGAGGATCTCGAGGGCCTTGACCTTCTTCACCTCGGCGCACAGGCCCATGAGGGTCATGGGGAAGAGGTCGTTGGCGAAGCCGGGGTCGATGCCGGTGGTGAAACAGGTGGCGCCGCCCTCCTCGCAGGCCTGCGTGATGGGATCGATCCACGAGGGCGGGTTCTGCTTCATGAACGGCCACACCCATGGGGTCATGGCGGTCGACGAGACGTCGATGCCGGCGCGCAGGAAGGCGCCCATGTCCCGGATGTTGGCGTCGGCCAACCCGGCCGTGGGCCCGTAGTGCACCAGGGCATCGGGGCGCAGGCCGACCAGCGCGTCCAGGTCGTCCGTGGCGACGATCCCCGTGAATCCGATGCCGCAGATGTCGCCGACGTCCCGCCCCACCTTGTCCTTGTCGCTGACACCGACCCCGACGAGTTCGAAGAGCGGGTGGCGGAGCACCTCGGGAATCACCATCTTCCCCACGAATCCCGTGCCCCAGACGACGACTCTCTTCTTCTCTGCCATGCGGTCATCATCGCATGGCAGCCGGAATGGCTGTCCGGGCGCCCGCATGGGCGGGCGCCGCAATAGCGATGTGACCTCGGCCGTCGGGCCCGTGCGGCCGGACAACCCCGCCGAACCTCATGCAAGGGCCCCAATGCGCCGATATGTACTGCCGTGAGCACTGGGTCCGACGCCATCTCCCGGAACCAGAACCCGACCACGAAGGAACGTTGGAACTGGTACAAACCCCACCGGGCCATCGTGTTGGTCGGCATCATCGTGACGCTGATCGCGCTGGCGGGCGCCTTTCTCGGGGTGGCTAACGTTTCCCAGGCCGAATCGCTGACCGCACAAATGTCGCAGCGGTACCTCGTGCTCCAAGCTCCCATCCGGGATCTCCGGGGATCGGCGGCGGCGTTCCAGGTCCTCGCCGCCGAGGCATTCAGCGACTCGGCGTCTCCCGCCGCACTCGTGAGCCCGGCCGAGAGCGACGCCCAGAACGCGAACAAATCCTTCAGCACCCTCGAACACCTCCTCAGCACACCGGGCGACGCCGACCTCGCGCCACACCTGGCGAGCCGTATGGCTGCCTTTGTTGCCGCGCAGAACAACCTGGGCGCGTTCCTGGCCGGCGGCCCGCTGACGCCACAGACCGCGCACCTCGCCAAAGTCGAGGAGGAGGCCCAGGCGAACCTCGACGCGTCGCTCGCCTCGCTGCAGGACACCGTCAGCGCGCGACTGAGCGCAACAGCGGAACAGGCGCAGGCCGCCGCTGCTCGCGCCCGAAACGAGCTCTTGTGGTCCATCGCCATCGGCGTGGCCATCGCCGGCACCGCAGTCGCAGTCATCACGCGGCACGCGCTGCGGGTAGAGCACGAGCAAGCCAGGAACGATGCCGTGCAGTCGGACATCGCACAGAGAATCGCTTTCGGATCGAGCCTGCAGACCGCGCTGGAAATGTCCAGGGCGGAGCCGTCGGTGTTCGACATCGTGGCCGAGGCACTGAGCCAGGCTGCCCCTGACATGCGCGCCGAGCTTCTTCTGGCCGATTCCAGCAAGGCCCACTTTCGCCAGGTGCTCGTCAGCTCGACACAGAGCGACACCATCGGCTGTGGGGTCATCTCTCCAGACGAGTGCCCGGCAGCACTGAGCTCGCGGAACATGGTGTTTGCCGACAGCACGGCTCTCGACGCCTGCCCCAACCTCCGGGGCCGGCACTGCTCCGCGCTGTGCGTCCCCATGAGCATCGGGGGGAACTCCGTCGGGGTCTTCCACGTGACCACCGAAGACGGCGCACCTCCGTCGGACACGGTGGAGAAGGACGTCGAGGTGGTGGCCCGGAGGGCATCGGAGCGCTTGGCGATGCTGCGCGCCTTCGAGGTCTCCCAGACGCAGGCCAACAGCGACTCGCTCACGGGCCTCATGACCAGGCGGAGCCTGGAGAGCGCTGTCAGGGAGCTCCACGCCACCGGCACGCCGTACGCGGTGGCATACGGCGACCTCGACCACTTCAAGGACTTGAACGACACGTTCGGGCACGCCGCCGGCGACCGTGCTTTGAGGACCTTCTCTCAGGTGCTCCGGGACTCGCTCCGGCCCAACGACGTCCCGGGCCGCTACGGGGGCGAGGAATTCGTCATCGTCCTTCCCGAATGCCCCGTCGATGAAGCGCGACAGGTGTTGGAACGGGTCCGCGAACGCCTGGCCGAACGGATCGTCGTCGCCGACCTGCCACCGTTCACCATCAGCTTCGGTCTCGCGTCATCGGAGCAGGCGCCGGACTTCGATCAGATCGTCGCACTGGCCGATGCCGCTCTGCTCCGGGCCAAGGCCGGGGGCCGGGATCAGGTCGTCACCTCGACCGGACGCGGCCGGGCGGCGGCGGACCCGGCGGCCGTCGCGGTCCGGGAAGACCCGGGGGGCCACCGCAACGGTGACGCCCTCGACATCTCCTCCAAGGAGCCACAGCCCAGCTGACTCGGGCCTCTCGGCTTTCTCAATTTTGCTTTAGAAAGACCGAGAAAGTGCCTCCGGGGTCAGCCCGAGCCGGTCGCCACCGTGGCGTTCCCCAGCGCGGTGGTGGCGGCGCTCGAAATCAGGAAGCCGTCCCCGCTCGCCAGGGTGCACTTCATGCCGGCGGTCGACGATGTGCAGGTAAAGGGCCCGAGCGTGATCGACTGGCCGTAAGCCAGCGTCGGGGTATTCGTGCCGGCATTGGAAAGGCAGTTGACCCCGGTGCACTCGGCGAGCGTGCCGTCCGTCTTCAACGTCACCGATTTCGGCGGCGAGATGGTGAGGCACAGCGCGCCCGTCGTGGCACTCGTCCCCACGTTGTTGTCGATCTCACAGCTGATGTTCTTCGACGGTGAGTAGAACTCGGTGATCGTTGCCGTCTGCGGGGACAGCGTGCCCGAGGTCTGGGACGTGCTCGGGGTCGTGCTGGACGATGAGCTCGACGTGGTCGAGGTCGTCGCGACCGACGAGGTGGTGGTTGTCGGCGCGTTCGAGGACGACGGGCTACTCGAACACGCGGCGAGCGTGAGAGCGAGGGCCGGCAGGATCAGCAGACGGATCGACCACGTTCGCAACGCTCTGGGCATGGCCGGAGTGTACGACCGGCCGGTCCCGAAATGGGGGTTCCCCGATATGAACCTTCCCTCAGGAGCGGGTCGGCACCGTCCCCATCACCGAGGCTCGCTCCATGGAACGGCGCTGAGGCCAGTAGTCACTCGAGGCGTAATGCTGCACGGCCCGGTTGTCCCAGAACGCCACCGCATCGTTGCTCCAGGTAAAGCGGCATTGGTGCTCAGGAGCGTCGGCCTGTCGGCACAGGCGATCGAGCAAGGCCAGGCTCGACTCGCGGTCCAGCCCGTCGATATGGCTGACGAAGGGACGGTTGACGTAGAGGTGCAACTTGCCGGTGGCGGGGTGGGTACACACCACGGGATGGCGCACCGGCGGGTACTGCTCCTGGGCCTTCCGGCGCTCCTCATCGGACATGGCGTGCCCGAAGGTCTGGGTGAAGTCGTGCACCGCCTGCAGCTGATCGATCTCATCCTTCGTCGCCTGATCCAGCCCGTCGTAGGCGGCGTACATGTCGGAGAAGAGCGTGTCGCCACCGTTGTCAGGCACCGACACTGCGTGCAGGATCGCGCCCATGGAGGGGCGCTCCCGCCAGGTGACGTCGTGATGCCATGAATTCTCGTACCCGCTGACCTCCGCCGTCTTCTCGAAGCGCACCAGTTCGGGCTCACCGGTGTTGGACGGGAGGAACGGATGGACCTCCAGGTCCCCGAAGCGGCGAGCGAATACGACATGCTGGTGCGGCGTCAGCGCCTGGTCCCGGAAGAACATGACCTTGTAGTCCTGCAACGCCTGGCGCAGCTCGGCCACCACCTCGTCCGGGAGGGCCGAGGTCAGGTCGACTCCGCTGATTTCTGCTCCGACGGTCGCACCGAGCTGGCGTGCCTCGAAGTGGCGCCAGCGCAGTGTCGCCAGGCGATCCCTCTCCGCCGCCACGTGCGTGAAGGGCCCGACCGCGATGGTGTAACCCGGCAGGCGGAAAGTGCCGGGCTGCTTGGGGTTCGCTGTCGTCGTCATGGTTTTACTGTACCGAACTGGCGTTTCGCACGGCCTGGGGACCCTGCCCTGGTCTTTCTTATACTGACAAGATGAGCACAACGAGGACCGACAGTGCGACCCAGAGTGCGGTGCGGCGAGCCGTGCAGGAGGCGACGGATCTCGACGAGCGGCTGCAGGTGACGCACACCGTCGCGACGCACGGGTGGGGCGACGTCCTCTATGTCGATGTCTACGCGCGCTCGCGCGGCGAGACGCTCGGCGATCTCAAGCCCGAGCTGCGCCGGGCCGTGGCCGTGGTCGCCGACCAGCCGTACGAGCGCGTCACCATAAAGTGGCGCCTCACCAACTGACGAACGTCAGTCCGCCGCGATAGCGGCGAGGACGTCGAGCTTGGCCGCCCGCCGTGCCGGCCACGTGGCGGCAAGCAGGCCGAGCAGCGCGGCCAGGACCAAGAAGATCACCAGGCTCGGGTACGGCACCACGGTGCTCGTGACACCCTGCGAGTGCAGTGCCGAGACGAGGGCGAGGCCGAGGCCGGTGCCCACGATGATGCCGATGACGGCTCCGAAGACGGACAGGATCACCGACTCGGAGCGGATCATGGCGCGGATCTGGCGCCGCCGCATGCCCACCGCGCGGAGGAGCCCGATTTCGTGGGTTCGCTCGAAGACCGAGAGCATCAGAGTGTTGACGATGCCGATCAGGGCGATGAGCACGGCCAACGCCAGCAACGCATAGACCAACCCGAGCAACTGGTTCACCTGCTTGGCCTGCTCTGCCTCGAACTGGGCGCGCGGACTGGACCTGCACGTTGGGGTAGGCCTTCAGCACGCGGGCCACCGACTGCTGGACGCCCGTGCTCCCGTCGGTGTTCAACAGGACGGCGCCCGGGAGAGGGTTCTGGAAGTGCGCGAGGAAGAACGAGTCGCTCACGATGTACTTCCCGGCCAAGGCATTGGGCTGGTAGATCCCGCCGATGCGCATGGTGGTGCGTCCCGTCAGCGCGAATTTCACGGGCACGGGCTCGCCCACGGTCAGGTGGTCGGAGTTGGCGGTCGACGTGTCGACCAGCAGGTCGCCGGCCGCCAAGGCCGACGAGGTCCCCGCCGTCATGTCGAGGATCACGGTCTTCGACAGGTTCTTGGTCCCCAGACCGAGGATGCTCTCGAGGGAGTTCCGGAATTCGAACTGGCCGCCGTAGACGGTCGAGGTCGCGGTGACGCCGGGAACGCGGGCGGCCTGCAGCGGGACGGTCGTGCTGAAGCCCCCCGGGCCGCCGGACATGTTCGTGTTCGTGACGATCAGGTCCGCGCTGATGGCGTTGTCCACGCTGCTCGTGGCGGAGCGCGACAACGAGGCGCCGAACACGGCGATGGCCGAAACCAGGGCCAGCCCGACCATCAGGGCCGAGGATGTCTGCGCCGTGCGCCGCGGGCTGCGCATGGAGTTCTCCCGGCCCAGCCGGCCCGACATGCCGAGCAGGCGCGCCCCGGGCCGTCCGATGAAGCTCGCCATGGGCCGCGCCACCGCCGGCGCCAGCATGGCGACCCCGACGAAGATCAGTACGGCGCCCAGGCCCACCAGCGCGATGGCCGGCGCCGTGAGGCCCACCGCCAACAGAGCGATCCCGACCACCGTGATGACACCACCCCGGATGAAGCGCCGGCGCAGGGGAATGTCCTCCTCGACCTGCTGCTCGGAAACCGCTGCCACCGGAGCGATGCGCACGGCGCGCCGCGCCGGGCCGATGGCCGACACCAGTGTCACGCCGACACCGACGACGACACACACAATGACGGTGCGGGCCTCGAAAACGAGCGACCCCGACGGGAGCGTGACCCCGAACCCGCTCAACAGCTTCTCGAGCCCGAGGGCGGCCAGCACGCCGAGACCGAGGCCGATGAGCGACGACACCAGGCCCACGACCGCCGCTTCGCCCAGGACGGACTGGAAGACCTGGCGACGGCTCGCCCCGACGATGCGCAGGAGGGCCAGCTCACGCGTGCGCTGCCCGACAATGATGGAGAACGTGTTGAGGATGGTGAACCCACCCACGAAGAGCGCGATGAAGGCGAAGATGAGGAGCGCCGTGTTCAAGAAGCCCAGCGCGCTGCCGATGGCGCTCGTCGCCTCGTTCACGACGGTCTGGGCGGTCACCACCTCGACGCCGCGCGGCAGCACCCGCGCGATGTCGTGCTGCACGGTCGTCTTGTCCGCACCCGGTTGCGTGACAACGTTGATGTCGTTGAACTGACCCACGTCGCCGAAGAGGCGCTGCGCGGTCGGGGTCTCGAAGGCGGCGAGCGTCGCTCCGGCCAGGTTGTTGGCCGTCCCGAAGCGCGGCGATGCCCGTGATGGTGAACGTCTGGGTGGGTCCCTTGAGCAGAATCCTGACGTGCTGGCCCACCTTGAAGCCGTACTTCTGCGCCGTCCCGAGGTCCATGACCACGTCGTTCGGCGTGGTCGGCGGCGCGCCCTGGACCAGGCGGAGGGCGGAGATCCGTGGGTCGGGGTCGAACGAGAATCCGAGGGTGGGGGCGCCACCATTCGCGATGGCCTTGCCGTCGGGCCCGATGTACTGGGCGATACCCGTCACCGAGCCCCCGGCGGCCGCGACGCCCGGCACGCCCTGCACCGTGGCCACGAGCGACTCGGGAATGTTGTTGCGCGTCGCGTTGGCGCCGCTGCCGAGCTGGGCCACGCCGCGCACCTGGAAGTCGATGTTCTGGTACACGTTCGAGAACAGCGTGTCGAACGTCTTGTTCAGGGTGTCGGTGAGGACGAATGTGCCGGCGATGAAGGTGACGCCGAGGACGATAGACAGCGCCGTGAGCGCCAGGCGGAGCTTGTGCGCGAGCAGCCCCTTGATGGTCACCCGCCACATGTCAGGTCCCCAAGGTCCGGATCCGCTCCAGCACAGAGTCGGGAGTCGGTCCAGAGAGGTCGTCGACGATGTTGCCGTCGGCCAGGAAGACCACCCGGTCCGCGTACGACGCGCCGTGAGGGTCGTGGGTCACCATGACGATCGACTGACCGAATTCCGTCACCGAACGGCGCAGGAAGGTCAGCATCTCGGTCGTCGAATTCGAGTCCAGATTCCCGGTCGGCTCGTCGGCGAAGACGAGATCGGGCCGGTTGATCAGGGCCCGGGCACAGGCGCACCGCTGCTGCTGGCCCCCCGACAGCTCCCCGGGCCGATGCGACAGCCGGTCGACGATCCCCAGCTGGTGGACCAGGTAGTCGAACCACTCCTTGTCGACCTTCCGCCCGGCCAGGTCCACCGGCAGCGTGATGTTCTCGGCCGCCGTGAGCGTGGGGACCAGGTTGAAGGATTGAAAGACGAAGCCGATGTGGTCGCGCCGCATCTGCGTCAATCCGCCGTCGTCGAGGGCCCCGATGTCGAGGTCGCCGACGAAGGACTGCCCCGACGTCGGACGGTCGAGCCCGGCCATGCAGTGCATCAGGGTCGATTTTCCCGATCCGGACGGTCCCATCACCGCCGTGAAGCGACCGCGCTCGAACGTGACGTCGACACCGGCGAGAGCATGGACCGTCGCCTCTCCCGTCCCGTAGGTCTTGGTGAGACCGACGGCGTACGCCGCCGGCGAAGCCGGACGTTGTGCTGCCGGTGCTTGTTCGGTGAGCGCCACGCTGCCTCGTTTCTTCGATGTCAGATGGACGGCGGACTCCATACGGCGAGTGTGACGGCGCCGGGCCCGACCGTGAATCCGGCATGACCCTGGTCCGACCCCGAACGCACCACCAAGAACTCAGGGATCCCCCTGATGGCGAGGCCGAACTCACGCCTTTCCGGCGAGGCGAGGCGTGGCGCTGCCGGTGCTGTGTCGGTGGGCGTCACCATGCCTCGATTCGTCGGTAGGGGTGCACGGAGGATTCGGGGTCGGTGCCCATCTCTTCCCGCGGGCGACCGCGACATACGGTAACCGCGCCGCCCCCGGCGTCCTGACAGAGAGCAGACGCCGGACGCCGACCACTTCGGGCACGGGCCACGACGGACCACTACCCTGAGCGCGCACCAGCAGGTGAGGCATGTGAGCTACCCGGGGGGGCACGTTCGCCAATGCGGCATGACGCCATGAGGAAGGGCCTGAGTCGCTGAGCACTCACCTGCGGTTGCCAGGGCGCACCTCCACTGCAGTGGCGGCCGTCGCGTCCGTCGGTGCAGTGCTCGTCATTCAGCTGGTCCTCTTCCCGGTCCCGTTCGGGGTCTGGCTCCAGGGCGCCGTGCTCGGCCTCCTCGGTTCCCTCATGGCGGTCGGCCTCGGGCTGACCTACCGCCTCAACAAGGTGATCAATTTTGCCCAGGGCGACCTCGGCACGGCGCCCGCCGTCCTGGCCGTCGGCCTGGTCGCCTTCTCGGGCGTCAACTACTTCCTGGGCCTGGCCACCGGCCTGGTGGCCAGCCTGCTCCTGACCGCGACCGTCGAGATCGTCGTGGTGCGGCGGTTCCGGCGGTCGCCGCGGCTCGATCCTGACCGTGGCCACCATCGGGCTGTCCCAACTCCTGGTGGTCCTGAGCCTGCTCATCCCCCGGATCTGGGGTCAGACCCCGATCGCCAGTGCGACCGTCTCGTTCCCCTGGCACTTCGCCTGGCACATCGGGCCCGTCGTCTTCGACGCCGACGACCTGGTGGCCGTCGTGGTGTCGGTGGCCTGCCTGACGGCGGTGTCCCTCTGGTTCACGCGCAGCGACATCGGGCTGGCGGTCCAGGCGGTGGGCGACCGCCGCGACCGGGCCTCCATGCTCGGCATCCCCGTCGGGCGACTGCAGTCGGTGACCTGGGTCGTGGCCGGCCTCCTCTCGTTCGTGAGCATCTTCTTCCAGGCCGCCATCCTCGGCCTGCCGCTCGACCCCACCTACGGGTTGACTGCGCTGGTCACCGCGCTGGCCGCGCTGGCCCTGGGCAACTTCACCGAGCTCCCCGTCATTGCCGCCTCCGCCGTCGCCCTCGGCATTTTGCAACAGGGCGTGGCGTGGGACGACCCGAGCAACCCCGCCCTCGGCCTGGCCGTCCTGGCCGGCGTGGTCTTCGCCGCCATTGTCGTGCGCCAGTTGCTGGCCAATCGCACCGACCGCGAGGCCGAGTCGTCCCTGGCGCTCACCGGTACGGTGCGCGCACTGCCCGCGTCGCTGCGCGAGCTGACCGAGGTGCGCGTCGGGACTCCCGTCGGAGCGCTAATCGCCTTCGCCGCCGTCGCCACGTTGCCACTGTGGATGGGCCCGGGCGAGCTGATCCGCGGGTCGGCGCTCGTCGCGCTGGCCATCGTCGGCTGCTCCGTCGTCGTGCTCACCGGATGGTCGGGCCAGGTAAGCCTGGGTCAGATGTCCTTCGCCGCCGTCGGCGCCACCGTGGGCGCCGTCGCGCTGGTCGACTGGCACTGGGACCTGAGCCTGACCCTCCTGCTGGCGGGAGCCGCGGCCGGCGTCGTCGCGGTGGTGGTCGGCATTCCCACCCTGCGGCTGGACGGGATGTTCGCGGCCGTGACCACGCTGGCCTTCAGCCTGGCCGCCTCGGGCTACCTCCTCGTGCGCGAGGAGTTCTCCTGGATCCCCCAGGCCCAGCTCGGAACCCCCTACCTGTTCGGGATCGCCATCACCTCACAGTCGGCCGTGTTCGAGCTCTGCCTGGGCGTCCTCGTGCTGGTACTGATTGCCCTGCACGGGCTGCGCCACAGCCGAACCGGACGCGTCCTGCGCGCCCTGCCCGCCAACCAGCGGGCGGCCGCGGGGTACGGGGTGCGCGTGATGTGGGCGAAGCTCACCGCCTTCGCCGTCTCCGGCTTCATCGCGGGACTGGCCGGGTGCCTTCTGCTCGTGGTGAACCAGCAGTACGAGGAGACGTCGTTCCTGGTCCCGGTGAGTCTGATCGTGTTCACCTCCACGGCCGTGGGTGGGTTGGGATCCGCCTTCGGCGCCATCCTCGGAGCCGCCATCGTCGAGGGCAGTGCGGTGTACCTGCCGCCGAGTTGGCAGCTCTTTCCCTCCGCACTCGGCGTGCTCCTGATCCTCATCCTCTTCCCTCGCGGGCTGGCCGGCCTGTGCTACGACCTGCGCGACTGGGCCCTCGAGGGGCTGGCCCGCCGACGCGGCAACCGTGGAACGGGCGTCGCACGTCCGATCGAAGGGGCGCTGGCGCCGTGAACCGGTTCGTCAAGCTCGCTGGTGGCGCCTCCCTATTCCCCCTGGGAGTGCTCTTCACCATTGAACTGCTCGACCAGGCCACCCAGAGCGCGTTCAACATCTTGACGCCGAACATCCGTGACGCATTCCATTTGACCAATGCCGGCATCCTGCTCATCGTGGCCATCGCGGGCGCGGCCGCGTTGGCCTGCACGGTGCCGGTCGCCGTGCTGGCGGATCGCATGAACAGGGTGCGCATCGCGCTCGCCGGAGCGCTGATCGGCGCCGCGTTCTCAATCGGCCTCGGCTTCGCCCAGGGGATCGTCGTCGCCACCATCATGCTGGTGGGCATCTCCATGGGGCAGGCGGTCATCTTCCCCACGCACAATTCACTGCTGGCGGACTACTACCCCGTGCCGGCCCGGCCGCGTGTGTACTCGGCCCACCGCTCCGGTATCAGCTTCGGCATCATCATCGGCGTCCTCCTCGGGGCCGGTCTCGCCGCCCTCTTCACCTGGCGGGCCCCGTTCTTCTTCTTCGCCGTGCCGATCGTGCTGGCGGTCGCCGTGGGCACGCGTCTCCGCGAACCGCCCAGGGGTCGCCACGAGCAACTGGCTCTGAGCGAGCAGATGGTGGCCTCCGAGCGTGGCGAGCCTCTCCCCCTGGCCGACACCCCGCTACCCGCGACAGAGGACATCCCCGTGGAGCCGCCACCGTCGCTGGGCGAGTCCTGGCGGACGGTGTGGAAGATCGGCGTGCTGCGCCGCATCTTCATTGCGCTGCCGTTCCTCGCCGCTGCCATCGCCGGATTCGCCTCCCTCGCCTCGCTGCAGTACCAGCAGACGTTCCACCTCGACACGGTGGAGCGGGCCTATCTCATCGCGCCGACCGAAGTGTTCGACATCCTGGGGCTCGCCGCCGGAGCGGTCATCGCCACGCGCCTGGCCCAGCGGGACATCGGTCTCGTGTTCCGCATGCTGGCCGTGGCGTCGGTCATCGCCGCCGCCTTCGCCGTGCTGTTCGCCTTGGCGCCGAACGTGCCGCTCGCCTTCGTCGGCAATGCCGGGATCGTCGCCGCACTGGCCGTGGTGGGACCGGGCGTGCTGGCTTCGCTGTCGATCGCCATCCCACCCCGGGTGCGGTCGGTCGGATTCTCCATCGGCGCACTGTTCGTGCTGCCGGGGCTCCTGGTCCTGCCGGTCGTCGGCGCAGTGGGCGACGCCGTCGGATTCCGCTACGGGCTGCTCATCCTGGTGCCGATCTTCGTCATCGGCGGCCTCATTGTGTCGAGCGCAGGCAGTGTGATCGAGCGCGACGTGCAGGACGTCTGGAACTCCATGCGCACCCGTTCCCAGATGCTGGCCGACCGCCAGGCCGGCCGGTTGCCCCTCTTGGCCGTGCGCGAGCTCAGCGTGGGCTACGACGGGGTCGCCGTGCTGACCGACATGGCGATCGAGGTCGGCGAAGGGGAGATCGTCGCCCTCGTCGGCACAAACGGCGCCGGCAAGTCGACGCTGCTCCGGGCCATCGGGGGGGTGGTCGAAGCCGACCACGGCGCCATCGTCTTCGACGGAAGGGACATCACGCACCTGCCGCCCGACGAAATCGCCCGCCTCGGTGTGGCGCAGGTCCCGGGTGGCGAGGGGATCTTCCCCAACCTGCGCGTCGAGGACAACCTGCGCGTCGCGGCCTGGCAGGGGCGCCGGCGGGGTGAGCGCGACGCTGACATGATCGACGAGGCCCTCGCCGCGTTCCCCACCCTCGCCACGCGCCGCGACGAGCGGGCGGCCAACCTCTCGGGCGGCCAGCAACAGATGCTGGCGCTGGCCATGGCGACCATCACCCGCCCCAAGCTGTTCCTCATCGACGAGCTCTCGCTCGGCCTGTCGCCCATCGTGGTCGAGCAGTTGCTCGGCGCCATCGAGTCGATGCGCCAGGGCGGCACTGCCATCCTCCTCGTCGAGCAGTCGATGAACGTCGCGGTGGCGGTGGCCGACCGTGTCTACGTCATGGAGACCGGCGTCGTCCGCTTCTCGGGATCGGCGGCGGAGCTGGCCGCCCACCCGGAGCTGCTCTGGTCCGTCTACGTGGAGAAGGCATCTCAGACGATGGCGGCCCCGGCCCCGGCTGTGGCCGCCGCCGACAACGGACTCGCCGCGCTCGCCGTGCGCGGGATCTCCCTCAGTTTCGGCGGCAACAACGCCTTGCACGAGGTCTCCCTCCACGCCGACCACGGGGAGGTCGTCGGGATCATCGGGCCCAACGGCGCCGGCAAGACGACCCTCTTCGACGTGGTCTCCGGGTTCCTCCACCCGGACGCGGGACGGGTCGAGCTCGACGGGGTCGACATCGCGCACCGCACGGCCTCGGCCCGCGCCCGGCTCGGCCTGGGCCGCTCCTTCCAGGACTCGCGACTCTTCGCCGGACTGACCGTCCGCGACGCGCTCGCCGTCTCGCTCGAACGCTTCACCGACGTCAGCGACCCCTTCAACGCCATGCTGCGGCTGCCGGCCCAGGTCCGGACCGAGGCCGCCGTCACGGAGCGGGTCGACGAGCTCCTCGACATGTTCGGCCTCGACGCCTTCGGCGACAACCTGGTCAGCGAGCTGTCCACCGGCTCCCGGCGGCTCGTCGACCTGGCCGCCGTGGTGGCACAGCAGCCGACCGTCGTCCTCCTCGACGAACCGTCGTCGGGCGTGGCCCAGCGCGAGGTCGAGGCCATGGTCGGCCTGCTCAGGAACGTCCGCGACCGGCTCGACGCGACCATGCTCGTCGTCGAGCACGACATCGCCTTCATTGCGGAGCTGGCCGACCGCCTGGTGGCCATGGACCGCGGCGCCGTGCTCGTCAGTGGGACGCCGCGCGAAGTTCTCGAGTCACCCCTGGTGGGCGAGGCCTTCCTCGGCTCCGACCCGCTCACCCTCTCGCGCTCGGGCGCCACGACCACGATCACGATCACGGAGGTGGACCCGCATGAGTGACGCCGATGCCGGCGCGGAGCGCGCCGGGCGGCCCTGGCCGCGGGTCAGCCTGCTGCGCCGGGCGGGGCCGGTGGTCCTCATCGTCGCCGCGCTCGTGGCGGCCGGCGTCTCGGCCACCGTGCACGAGAACAAGGGCAACGCGGCAACCGGGGCAGCGGGTACCGCGAGCGGGCGCCACATCGCGGACACGACGGTGCCGCTCACCTACGCCGCCGCCGCCAAGGTGGGCAAGACAGCCGACTACAACTGGGGCACCGAGTGCGACCACCACACGGGACGGCTGAAGATCCCGAGCGTCTACTCGCCGCCCTGCGTGCCCGTTCCGGCCGCCGGCTCGAAGAACGGCAACGCCACCTCGAGTGGCGTGACGGGCAGTTCCATCAACGTCGTCTACTACCAGATGCAGCCCGGTGGGCTGGCGTCGACCATCTCGGCGGCGGCCGGCACCAACGCTCAGGGACTCGCCACCGCCCAGGCCTACGTGGCCATGTTCAACCAGGTCTACGAGCTGTACGGGCGGCACATCAACCTCATCCCCTTCACCGCCTCCGGGGCGGACACCGATCCGGTGGCCGCGCACGCCGACGCCATCACGGTCGCCCAGCAACTCCACGCCTTTGCCTCCATCAACGGTCCGGGCGAGACAAACGCCTATGAGGACGAGCTGGCCCGGCTGCACGTTCTGTGCATGGCGTGCGGCGATTCCTCGACCAACGGCCAAATTCAGCAGAACGCCCCGTACCAATGGGCCAACCTCCCCACGGCGGACACCTCCCTCTACGACACCGTCGCCTACGTCGTGTCCAAGCTGAACGGCAAGGACGCCATCTGGGCGGGCGAATCCGCCCTGCATACCCAGAAGCGCAAGTTCATCGTCGTGAGCGAGACCTCCGAGCCGCCCGCCCCGGGGTACGCCGAGCTGACGGCGTCGCTGACCAAGAAGCTGACCGTGGGCCACGCCAACATGGCCTCGCCGACGACGCTGTCGTACACGCTCGACCTGACGACGCTGCCCACCCAGGCGGCCACCATCGCCGAGAAGCTCAAGGCCTCGGGCGCCACCAGCGTGATCTTTGCCGGCGATCCCATCATGCCGATCTACCTCACGAAGGCTTGCGCCAGTATCGGCTACTTCCCGGAATGGGTCATCACGGGCATCGTCCTGACCGACACCGCGGCCCTCGGCCGGTACTACAACCAGAGCGAGTGGTCCCACGCCTTCGGCGTGAGCAGCCTCGGTGTGCCGGTGCCGCTCGCTGCAGGCGATGCGGACCGGCTGTACCACTGGTGGTACGGGCCCAAGGCCACCCCGGCCTCGCTGGCCGCACCCGCCATCATCCCGCCGATCCAGCAGTTCTTCCTGGGCGTCCAATTGGCCGGGCCGGACCTGACGCCCGACACGTTCGCCACTGGCCTGTTCCGCGCCCCGCCGACGGGCGGCGGCCCAACCTCCCCTCTCGCCGCCTACGGCTACCAGGGTGCCGCACCGCGCCCCAGCTACTCCTCGCCCGCCGACTACACCTTTCTCTGGTACGACGCCACGGCGAAGGGCCCCGACGAAGAAGGGGTCAACGGCACCGGGCTCATGCGCTACGTCAACGGTGGCGCCCGCTTCAAGTCGGGCACCGTGCCGTCGGGACCTGTGCCGATGTTCACCGTGGCCGGCTCGGTCACCAGCTACACCACGCCGCCCGACCGCCCGCCTTCCTACCCGGCCTGGCCGGGCTCGCCTGTGGCATCGGCCGGCGGCGGCTGAGCGCGCCGCCGCCGTGGGCGTGCGGGCACCACCCACTGGTGCTAGCCCCAGGCCCCGACGCCCGGTAGCGGCATTCCACGCGCGGCGACGACGTCTCATGCTGGGTGAGGCGGCACGGAGACTCCGGGCCCCAGTGTGTGGAAGGAGGCCCATGATCGCCACCCGCGGGCTGACCAAGCGGTACGGGAAGACGGTCGCAGTCAACGACCTGAGCTTCACCGTCTCCCCCGGTGTCGTCACCGGTTTCCTCGGGCCCAACGGCTCCGGGAAGTCCACGACGATGCGCATGGTGCTCGGGCTCGACGTGCCCGACGCCGGCTCGGCGTACGTCAACGGCTCCCACTACGCCGATCTGTCGTGGCCACTGCGCGAAGTGGGCGCCCTCCTCGATGCGAAGGCGTTCCACCCCGGGCGGAGCGCCCGCAACCACCTCCGCTGGCTGGCACAGACCAACGACATACCCCAAGAACGCGTTGACACCGTGCTCGACATCGTCGGGCTCACCGCGGTGGCCGACCGCCGAGCCGGGAAGTTCTCGCTCGGCATGGGGCAGCGGCTCGGCATCGCCAGCGCGCTCCTCGGCGACCCGGGCGTGTTGCTCTTCGACGAGCCGGTCAACGGCCTCGACCCCGAGGGCATCCGCTGGGTGCGGCACCTGCTGCGGGACCTGGCGTCGGAGGGCCGGACGGTGCTCGTCTCCAGCCATCTGATCAACGAGATGGCCCTGACCGCGGAGCGCCTCGTCGTCATCGGCCGCGGCACGCTGATCGCCGAGACCAGCGTCGACGACTTCACCTCCCGCCATCACAGCGACGCCGTCCGCATCGTCACGCCCACGCCGCAGCGGTTCGTGGCCGCGCTCTCGCGTGCCGGTGCCCGGCCCTCCGTCGAGGACGACGGCGCCATTGTCGCCTCGGGCCTGTCCTCTGTCGATATCGGCGAGCTGGCCGCCCAGCAGGCGCTCACCGTCCACGAGCTCACGCCGCTGCGTGCCTCGCTCGAGGACGTCTTCATGGAGATGACCAGTACCTCGGTCGAGTACCGCTCCCACACCGTCGACGATGCCGCGGCGCACGACGCCCTGCCGGTTCGCTGAAAGGAACCCTCATGACCTCTCTTCCCCTCACCGCCGGACGTCTGACGTCAGGCGGTGCCACCGCCCAACCCGGACCGTGGCGCGCCGGTCTGCCCCAGACCCTGCGGGCCGAGTGGACCAAGCTCGTCTCGCTCCGCTCCACAAAATGGAC
The DNA here is from genome assembly GCA_963850185.1 of uncultured Acidimicrobiaceae bacterium. Taxonomy (GTDB): domain Bacteria; phylum Actinomycetota; class Acidimicrobiia; order Acidimicrobiales; family RAAP-2; genus Bog-473. The sequence goes on along the minus strand of CAWKKE010000007.1, from coordinate 174,438 downwards.
TTTGCTCATCACCGTCGTCGGGGCACTCCTCGTGACGTTCCTCTCGACCCACGGCGCCCTGTACCATTCCCGCGACTGGTATCGCGGGTTCGATCCCACCAATCAGTCCCTGGCCGGCCTGGCCATCGGCTCCCTCACCCTCGGCGTGCTCGGCGTGCTGGCAATCAGCGGCGAATACGGCACGGGGACGATCCGATCGTCCCTGGCCGCCATGCCGCGCCGAGGCCTGCTGCTGACGGCCAAGGTGGTCCTGGTCGGACTGGGCACCCTCCTTCTCGGCGAGGCGCTCAGCTTCGTCTTGTTCTTCGAGGGCCAGGCCGTGCTCTCGGGCGGCGCGCCGACGGCCTCCCTCGGTCAACCGGGCGTGCTCCGGGCAGTGGCCCTGTCCGGGGCCTTCCTGGCGCTCTTCGCGCTCCTCGGGCTGGGTATCGGCACCGTGATCCGCCACACGGCGGGCGCCATCGCGGGCTTCGCCGGGTGCACGTTGCTGGCATCCGTCCTGCTGTCCTCGATCTCGGAGAGCATCGCCCGTTTCGCCCCCGAGTTCATCTTCGCCAACTCCGTGGCGGCCGTCGTGCGCTCGGGTGACGCGTTGTCGGCCACAATCGGGGTCGTGCTCATGGTCGCCTACTGCGCCGCCGCACTCGGACTGGGAGCGTTCGTGCTGACCCGGAGGGATGCATGACACCGGACGAGCCCGAGGACAGCGGGGTCCGGGTGCGGGTCCGCGGCCGCGAGCTTTCGTTTGCCCTGACCGAGCAGCAGGCGGACCGGGCCCGCGAGCTGGCACGGACCGCTCTGCACGAGCCGTTCACGAAACGGGTGTGGTCCGAGTTGGCCTTCTTCCTTCTGAGCGCGGCCCTCGCCGGCGCCGGGCTGGCCTTCGTCTCGTTCACCATGGTGGCCGGGCTCTTCCTCGCCATCACGTTCTTCGGTCTCGCCGTGCTGGCGCTGTCACTCCGCAGCGCGCGCGGCATCGGTGGCTTCGCGCGTGGCCTGGCGCGCAGCATGCTCGACGAGGTCGTGGAGGACCCCCTACCCTTCGCCGGGCGGCACGGCTTCCTGGGCTGGCTCCAATCATGCCTGCGCGACCGCGTGGCCTGGCGGGCCGTGGGCTACCTCGCCCTGAAGGTCCCGTGGTCGATCCTCGGTGTCCTGGTGGCCGTCAGCCTGTGGTGGGATGCGTTCGCCTGCCTCCTCCATCCGCTCTTCGGCCGCAACGGAGGCGGCCCGCCGATATGGGGTCTGGCCAGAGCGTTCTTCCCGGCGGGCGACTTCGGATTCGGTCCGACCGGCTTTCTGCAAAACGTGGCCATCTTCATTCTCGGTGGGGTCTTCTTCTTCGCGGCGCCCTGGGTCATGCGCGGCTTCGTCAACGTCGATCGGCTGCTGATCCGCGGCTTGCTCGGACCCGATCCGATGGCGGCGCGGGTGCGCTCGCTGGAGCAGGCCCGGACCCAGACGGTCGACGCCTCGGCCGCCACGCTGCGCCGCATTGAGCGTGACCTGCACGACGGCACCCAGGCCCAACTGGTGGCCTTGGCCATGCGGCTGGGCATGGCCAAGGAGAAGCTGGAGGTCGACTCCGAGCAGGTCGACCTCGACAGAGTGCGCGAGCTCGTCGACGCGGCGCACCGCGGTGCCAAGGAGGCCATCGCGGAGTTGCGCGACATCGCCCGTGGCATCCATCCACCGGCTCTCGACATCGGCCTCGAAGGCGCGCTGGCCACGCTGGCGGCCCGCAGCGCGGTGCCGACCGAGCTCTCCGTCACGCTGCAAGCCCGGCCGACGCCCGCCATAGAGGCCATCGCCTACTTCTGCGTGGCCGAGCTCCTGGCCAACGTGGCACAGCACGCACAGGCCTCCCGGGCGTCGATCTTCTGCACGCAACAGGGATCCTGGCTGCGCCTCGTCGTGCGCGACGACGGCGCCGGTGGAGCGCAGCTGTCCACCATCGGGTCCTCGTCGAGCGGGCTGGCCGGCCTGACCGACCGGGTCCGCGCCGTCGACGGGCAGCTGTACCTCGTCAGCCCTCTGGGTGGTCCCACTGTCGTCACCGTCGATCTGCCGCTCAGCTCCTGATGGTGGGCGCGCTCCGCATCGCTATCGCCGAGGACTCCGCGATTCTGCGCGACGGTCTCGTCCAGCTCCTCGTCGACCGCGGCTTCGCCATCACCGGCGCCGTCGGGGATCCGGCCGCCCTCCGGAGCTCGGTGGCGCAGAACCCGCCCGACGTCGCGGTGATCGACATCCGCATGCCGCCGACGTTCACCGACGAGGGCCTCCGCCTGGCGCTGGAGCTGCGCGCCCGGCACGAGGGGCTCGGCATCTTGTTGTTCTCCCAGTACATCGAGACCCGCTACGCCGCCGACCTGCTGGCGGACGACGCCGCCGGGATCGGCTACCTGTTGAAGGACCGGGTCGCCGACGTCAGCGACTTCGTCGAAGCGCTCGAACGGGTCGCCGTAGGAGGTACGGCCTTGGACCCCGAAGTCGTCACCCAACTCCTCGGCGCGACGCGCCGCACCGACTCGCTCTCCGTCCTGACCACGCGCGAAGCGCGAGGTCCTGGGCCTCATGGCCGAGGGACGCTCCAACGCCGCCATTGCCCACGCGCTCGTCGTCAGCGAGGGCGCGGTCGAGAAGCACGTGGCCAACATCTTCGCCAAGCTCGATCTCCCGGTCTCCGAGAAGGACCATCGCCGGGTCCTGGCCGTTCTCCGCTTCCTCGAGTCCTGACTGAGGCGCCGGTGCCGGCGGGTTGCAACCCACCGTGCAGGGCCGGCATCCTGCGTGGTGCCGGTGCAAACGAATGCACCGGCGGGTAGACAGATGGGTGATGAAGGTGATCCGTGGGGGATTCGGGAGCCGCAGGACTCCGTCCATCGGACTGGTGCTCGGCGCCGGAGGCGTCGTCGGCCAGGCCTACCAGGCCGGAGTCCTCTCGGCCCTCCAACGCGAGGCGGGCTGGGACCCGCGCCAGGCTGCCATCATCGTCGGCACCTCTGCCGGCTCGGTCACCGGCGCTGCGCTCCGCGTGGGGGTACCCGCCACGGACCTGGCGGCATCGCTCTACGGGGTGCCGACGTCGCGCCGGGGCGGGGACATCCTGCGGCGCATCCTGCCGGCCGACGTGGCGCCGCTCCCGACCCCGTCTGTCCGCTCGCTCCTGCGGCCGTGGAACCTCCCGTCCCCTGCGCTCATCACGCGGGTCGCTCGCCGGCCGCTGGCCTTCCGGCCCGACGTGGCGGCCATGACGCTCCTCCCCAAAGGGCAGATCGACATCTCGGAGCGGGCCCGCGGCCTCGACGAGCACATCGGCAGTCGCTGGCCGGACGGGTTGCGGATCTGCACCGTTCGCCGCTCGGACGGAGCCCGGGTCGTCTTCGGCCGGGCCGGCGCCCCACCGGCGCGCCTGGCCGCCGCGGTGCTGGCCTCGTGCGCCATCCCCGGCTATTTCCAACCGGTCGACATCGGGGGTACCGAGTACGTCGACGGCGGCGTGCATTCGGCCACCAACGCCGACGTGCTCCGGTCCGAGGGGCTCGACGTGGTGGTCGTCGTCTCCTCCATGTCGGCGGCCCGCGGCAGCGCCAACGGGGCGGACGGCTGGCTCCGGCGGACAGTCCACCGCCGCATGGAACGCGAGATCGCCCGGCTCCAGGAGGCCGGGGTCCTCGTGATCAGGCTGGAGCCGGGCCCCGCGGCACGTCACGCCATGGGGTTGCGCGCCATGGCCGAGGACCGGAGCCCGCAGGTCATTGAGGCGGCGTACGAGGAGACGAACGAGCTGATCCTCGCGACGCCCGCCCTCGCCGCGCTCGGCGACCCACCCTCGGCTGCATCGGCCGGCTGACCCCGAGAAACGCGAAACCGCGCAGGGGTAGTCTGCTTCCGAGAGCAGCGCCGAAGGGAGGGTCGAGACGAGTCCTGATCGCCTGAGCCCGCTGGACGCGTCGTTCCTCCACATTGAGGACCACGTGTCCCACATGCACATCGCCTCGGTCGCCATCTTCGAGGGACCCCCGCCGCCCTTCGGCGAGGTTGTCGCCATGGTCGAGGCCAAGCTGGACCTCGTGCCACGCTACCGCCAGAAGGTCCGCTCCGTCCCGTTCGAGCTGGGGCGACCGGTCTGGGTCGACGATCCGCATTTCAACATTGAGTACCACCTGCGCCACACGGCTCTTCCCGCTCCCGGCGGCGAGAGCGAGCTGCGCAAGCTGGTGGGTCGCGTCATGGCGCAACAGCTCGACCGCTCCAAGCCGCTGTGGGAGATCTGGGTGGTCGAGAGCCTCGAGGACGGCCGCTGGGCGATGTTGGCCAAGACGCACCACGCATTGGTCGACGGTGTTTCCGGCACCGACCTGCTGGCGGTGATCATGGACCTGAGCCCTGACGCCGTGCGGACGGAGCCGCCGCAGTGGACGCCGCGTCCTGAGCCTTCCGCGTTCCAGCTCATGATCGATGCGCTCGAGAACGTGGTGCAGTCGCCCTACGAGCAGGTCCGGGCGGCGCGGGCGCAGACGCGGGCGCTCCGTCGCATGGCGGGCCACGTGCTCGAGGTGGCCGGCGGCCTCTTCTCCCTCGCGGGCCTGGTGCGGCCCACCCCCCCCTCCAGCCTCAACGGTCCGCTCGGCCCCCATCGGCGCTACGCCTGGGCAACGACGTCGGTCGACGACATCAAGCGGGTGCGCCGGGCTCTCGGTGGGACGTTCAACGATGTGGTGCTGGCGAGCATCACCAATGGATTCCGCGAGCTGTTGCTTGCACGTGACGAGGACGTGGACCGAGTGGTGCGCACGCTCGTTCCCGTCTCGGTGCGGCCGCGTGACACGTCCGGCAAGGCCGTGGGCGACGGCACCTACGAGAACAAGGTCTCGGCCATGTTCGCCGAGCTCCCGGTCGACATCGACGACCCCGCGCTCCGCCTGCACGTGATTACCGAGCAGATGAAAGACCTCAAGGACTCGAGCCAGGCGGTGGCCGGAGAGGCCCTGACCTCCATGTCGGGCTTCGCACCCCCCATGCTGCTGGCGCTCGGTATGCGCCTCGCCACCAGGGCGGGCCAGCGCAACGTGAACACCATCACCACGAACGTGCCCGGCCCGCAGTTCCCACTGTACGCGGCCGGCCGTCGGATGATCAGGGCCTTTCCCTACGTGCCGCTCGGCGGGCAGATGCGTCTCGGCATTGCCATCTTCTCCTACGACGGCGAGGTCAACTTCGGCATCACCGGGGACTTCGACTCGACCCCGGACATCGACATCCTCGCCGGGGGCATCGAGGACGGCATGACCCAGATGCTGAAGGTCTGCGAACAACCGGGTCGCTGACGGTCACCCCTCCCAGCCGGCGATGCCGGTGACCTCGTCGGCGATGTACGCACGCAGGTCGCCGACGATGACCTTCTCTACCGATCGCCCGACGAGGGGCACCCGGACCTTCAGGTCGCCCTCGACCGCGACGTCACACGTGCCGGGGCCGCCGTCGCCCTCCTCGAACCGGTAGCTCCCATTCGCGCTCAGCCGGTCGGGGTAGTGGTCGGGCAGCACCACCCAGCTGGAACGGCCCTCGTCCAGCAAAATCTCGGTCTTGGTGATCCACGACATCTTCCCGGGGTCGACCACGGCCCGCACGGCGGGCGAGACTGAGCCCGTGAATGCGAACCGCACCTCCAACAGAATGCGGTCGCCCGTTGCTTCATGGTGGACGACGTCACGCACCGCGATGTCGTCGCGCGCCGGACGCCCCTCGTAGAACGCAGGGGAGCCGTACGCCGCCATCGCCCGGGCCGGCGGCGCCGTGACCGCCTGCCGGATGGCGAATTTCACGTAGCTGGTCGCGTCGACGGCAGCCCCAATTTGCGGTGGTCCCAGCTGACCGTCCGCTCGACGTTGAGTTTCACGGCCACTCGCTTGTGCAGCATGATCTCGAGAATCGGCTTGAGGTCCTCCGTGTACGGACCGTTGTAACGCTCGTACACGCTGATACCCAGCTTCCAAAGCTCGTCGGGGTCGTCGACGATCTCCGCCCGGCCGACCAGCTCCACACCGCGCAGCTCCTCGTAGTAGGCGCCGTCCTCGAAGAGGCAGGTAAGGCGCGGGTCGTGGCGGAGGTTCTGCACCTTTTGCGACTTGGCCTTCGTCTCGACCGTCACGCAACCGTCCAAGAACCCGTACCACATGGCCACCGTGTGGATGGAGCCGTCGGGCGAGAGAGAGCACATCGTCATGTTCCGCCGCTCCGCAAGGAAGGCCTCCACCTCGGCGGGCGTCATCTGTATGGCCTTGCGCTGGTTCACGCCGTGGCCCATGGCCTCGGTCATTCGCTACCTCCCGATCGTGTGTCACGGAGCGTAATCCTCTGAGCTGGACCGCAGGCTGTGAAGAGTTCATCTCCAGCACACTTGTTGGTTACAGCTGTTTCACGGCACGTTCACCTCGGCTTCGTAGCGTGAGCGCATATGGCGAACCTTGATCGGCAGATCGATCACCCCGGCCGGGGCCTCTCTCCCTCTCCCGAGGCCGGACGCCAGCGCGGCCAGGAACCCCTGGCTCAGATCATCGCGATCCGTCCGTTGCCTCCTCGAGGCAATGGGCTCTTCGGATCTTTGGTCACCTGGGTGCGGGTGCTCGCCTCCCCGCGTCCTCAGGCGACGCCGGTGCGATCTACCCCCCGTCCACCGACGTCGCCTGCTCCTCTCCTGTTCCGCTCGCCACGGGCCCCCCACGACGCTGCCTGAAACTGAACACAGCGTGGCAATCGCAAACGCACCGGCTCCGATGGGCCGGCCCCCTCTCCCCGGCCCGGCCCGGGACAACCGGCCCTTGGTCTTGGTGGTCGACGATGAGGAGTCCTACCGCCAGGCACTGGCGTCGGGTCTGACGCGCGAGGGATTCGCGGTCGAGTCTGCAGGCGACGGGCACGAAGCATTGCGGCTCTTCCATCGCGTGCACCCCGACCTCGTCCTGCTCGATGTCATGCTCCCCGACCAGTCCGGGATCGAGATCTGCCAGCAGATGCGCAGCCTCAAACCCGTGCCGATCATCATGGTGACGGCGCGCGACTCCGAAGTCGACATTGTGCTCGGTCTCGAGCTGGGCGCGAGTGACTACGTGGCCAAACCCTTCCGGCTCCGCGAGCTCGTCGCCCGCATGCGGGCCGTGCTGCGCCGGGGGGTGGCCGTCGCCGAGCACCACGAAGAGGTCCTCGCCGTCGGTCCCGTGCGCCTGGACGCCGGCCGCCGCGAGGTGACGGTGGACGAGGTCCCCGTCGAGCTGTCCCGCAAGGAATTCGACCTACTGGCTCTCCTCATGTCGCACAGTGGCCAGGTCGTGACCCGTGACTGGTGCATCGACCGGCTCTGGTGGGACCAGGAGCTCACCGACACCCGCACCCTCGACACCCACATCAAGCGGCTGCGCCGGAAGGTGGAGCCCGACCCGGCCAATCCTCGACATCTGGTCACCGTCCGGGGCGTCGGCTTCCGCTTCGAGGGGTAGTCGGGCACGACGCGCCGCATTCGCCCTACATTGAGCGAATGCAAAAAGGCGACGTTGTTCCCGACTTCACACTGCCCGACCAGACGGGGGCACCGCGCACGCTCAGTGACTTCCTGGCCAACGGGCCGGTGGTGCTGTTCTTCTACCCGGCCGCCATGACGTACGGGTGCACGAAGGAGAGCTGCCACTTCCGGGACATGGCCGGCGAGTTCGCCGCCGTCGGCGCCCAACCGGTCGGCATCAGCGCCGACACCGTCGACAAGCAGAAGCAATTCGACGAGAAGGAGTCGCTCGGCTTCCCCCTCCTCTCGGACCCCGACCGCACGGTGGCGGCGCTCTTCGGCGTGAAGCGCAGCGTCAGCTTCCTCAAGGTCAAGCGGTCAACCTTCGTGATCGACACCGACCGGACCGTCCTCGACGTCATCCACTCCGAGGTCTCCATGGGCTCGCACGCCGACAAGGCGCTCGCCCTCCTCAAGGCGCGACCCGCTGCCTGACCGGACCGTCGTCATCACGGGCGCCGCCTCGGGCATCGGCGCCGCCACCGCGGCGCGGCTCGGTGCCGCCGGCTGGCGCATCATCGGCATCGACAAAGATGCCTCGGACATCGTCGCCGACCTGTCCGCCCCCGAGGGGCGCCGCCGCGCCGTGGAGGGCGCGACCGAGCAGAGCGGCGGCGAGCTGGCAGGGATCGTGACCTGTGCCGGGCTCGCCTCCCTACCGGGTCGGGCCGGCTCGCTCCTGGCTGCGGTGAACTACTTCGGCACGGTGGACCTGCTCGAGGGCCTGCGCCCGCTGCTGGCCCCGGGTGGTGCCGCCGTCGCCATCAGCTCGAACTCGACCACCGTGCAGCCCGCCGTCCCCGCCGACCTCGTCGAGGCCTGCCTGCGCCATGACGAGGAGCTGAGTGCACAGATCGCCGACGCCCGCGGCTCCCTCGTGACGTACCCCGCGACCAAGCTGGCCGTGGCCCACTGGGTGCGCCGGAACGCCACGGGCCCGGACTGGGCCGGGTCAGGCCTGCGCCTCAACGCCATCGCCCCGGGCATGATCGACACACCCATGGTGGCGGGGATGCGGGCAGACGCCAAGGCCGGCCCGATGCTCGACATGTTGCCCATCCCGGTGGGCCGGCCGGGCCGGGCCGAAGAGATCGCCGCCGTGGTCGACCTTCTGCTGGGTCCCGACGGCGCCTTCTTCTGCGGATCGGTGGTGTTCTGCGACGGTGGCAGCGACGCGCTCCTCCGCACCGATGACTGGCCGGCGCCATGGGACATCTCCGTCGCCGACCTCGGCCAACAGCTCTCCTGATCACGCCGCGACCTCGCCGCACCCGACCGTAGGCTGATCGCCGTGCCGGGTCGGATCCTGGTGGACACCACGCCGCTGCGCGAGAGCCGCGACTTTCGCCTCCTCTTCACCGGTCAGCTGATTTCGGTCATCGGGACCCAGCTGACGGTCGTGGCGATTCCGTACCAGGTGTACTCCATGACGCACTCCACCCTGCAGGTGGGCGCCATCAGCCTGGCCCAGCTCTTCCCCTTCCTGGCCGGCGCCCTGTCCGCCGGGCCCATCGGCGACTCGGTCGACAAACGCCGGATCATGGTCTGGACGTCACTGGCCATGGTGCTGACGAGCGGCGCCATGGCCGTCAATGCTGCGATTGCCCACCCCTCGCTCGCCGTGCTCTACGTCGTCAGCGCGTTGGCAGCCGGGCTCTTCGGCTTCTCGAGCACCGCTCGTTCGGCGGCCGTACCGGGCATGGTCGAGCGACGGCACCTGGCCGCAGCCGCCGCCCTGACCCAGATCGTCTTCCAGGTCGGCGTCATCGTGGGGCCGGCGCTCTCGGGCCTGCTCCTCGGCATCGGACTCCCGCTCGTCTTCGGGCTGGACGCCGCCTCGTTCGTGGTCTCCGCCATCACCTCGGCCATGCTGCGCCCGATCCCACCGGCCCATGATGCGGCCCGACTCTCTCCCTGGCAGTCGACCAGGGAGGGCCTGCGCTACCTGCGCTCGCGCCAGGCCCTCCAGGGTGTCTACCTGATCGATATCAACGCCATGGTGTTCGGCATGCCTCGGGCGCTGTTTCCCGCCATGGCGGGCGCCGTGTTCGGGGGCGGCACCATCACCCTCGGTTTCCTTTACGCCGCTCCGGGCGTCGGCGCGGTCATTGGCGCCGCCACCACGGGGTGGGTCGCAAACCTCCGCCGCCAGGGCTGGGCCGTGATCGTGGCGGTCTGTGTCTGGGGCGCGGCCATCGCCCTTTTCGGCTTGACCGACACGCTCTGGGTCGCCCTCTTCCTGTTGGCCGTCGCCGGGTGGGCCGACGTCATCTCCGCCGTCCTGCGCAACACCATGCTGCAGAGCTCCATACCCGAACGGTTCCGCAGCCGCATGTCCTCCATTCAGATGGCCGTGGTGCAGGGCGGCCCTCGCCTCGGTGACATGGAGTCCGGCGCCGTCGCCACGCTCACGAGCATTGAGTTCTCCGTTGTCTCCGGTGGCCTGGCCTGCATCGTCGGTGCTGCGGTCATCGGCGCCTTGTTGCCTGTCTTCCGGCGCCACGTCGCCGGTGAGATCGACGACGTACCCGTATGATCCGTCCATGAGCACCACGTTCGCCGAACCGACATGGGGCGAGGTCGACCCCACTGCACTGCGCCGCATCCTCGTCGTCTCCCCGCACTTCGACGACGCCGCCATGGGAGCGGGTCATCTGCTCGCGAGCTATGACGACACGACGGTCGTCACCGTGCTCGGTGGGCGTCCGCCGGCGTATCCCGACGTGCCCTCGGAGTGGGACGCCCTCGGTGGCTTCGTCCCCGGCGACGATGTGGTGGCCGTCCGGCGCCAAGAGGACGCGGCGGCCATGGAGGTCCTCGAATCGGGGTACGAGTGGCTCGAGTTTTCCGATCACCAGTACCTGGCACCTCCTGACCGGCCGACTCCGTCGGACGTGGCGCCCGTCCTCGCGGTCACCATCGCCGAATTCGACCCGAGCGCGGTCTTCTTCCCGATGGGACTTGGCAACCCCGATCACGTGATGGTGCACGACGCCTGCCTCCTGGTGCGCCAAGAGCAACCCGACTGTGAATGGTTCTGCTACGAGGACCACGGCTACAAGCACATTCCGGGGTTGTTGGCCTGGCGCGTGGCCAAGCTGCTGCGCTCGCAACCCTGGCCGACGCCCGCCATCATTCCGCACGTGCCCGACGAGGAGCGCAAGCGCCGCGCCATCTGGTGTTACACGTCGCAGATCCCCCCGCTCGAGCAGGACCATGCGCTCAGCGCGCGCATGGAGGGTCGCGTCCCCGAGCAGTTTTGGCGCCTGGCGCCACCACCGGCCGGCTGGGAAGGCATGGCCGACCTCATCTGATCCCGGGCGCGCAACGGCCCGCCCGGGGAGTCGGGCGGGCCGGCTGCGGGGCCGGTTTGGCAGACGCCCTCCGTGCGTCAGGCCATGGCAGGTTGTGGCGCCATCTCGCCGATTTCCACGCCCTCCTCGGACATGAGCTCTGGTGCCCGCTCCAGGTCGGCCTCTATGTCCGCGAGGATCCCCGGCCGGCGGCGGTTGACGATGAACAGCCAGGTGGCACCGACCACAATCCAGCCCAAGAAGATGTACGGGAACAGGTTCACCGGGTACGGAGGCCGCGGGTAGAAGCTGCCGATGGTGGGCACCAACAAGCAGAGAAGGGCGACGACCACCATGACCACGTGGTGACGGCGGAGCTCGCCGATCTTCTTCAGGTACATGGGCGCGGCCAGCGTAATGAGGTAGTACGCGAGCAGGAACCCGAAGGCAGCCAAGGTGCCGGCGTCGCCGAAGGCGGTCAGCGGGTTGGTCCAGATCATCAGGACCGAGGGAAAGACGAAGATCATGGCGATGTAGACCGTTACCGCCACATGCGGCGTTCGGTTGGTGGCGTGGGCCCGGCCCAGATGTCCCGAGAAGATGCCGTGGCGCGCCATGGGATACATGATCCGTGCCCCGGCGTTGAGGCATGAGAGTGACAGCGAGAAGAAGCTGGCCATGGCCCCGATGGAGATGGGGATTTTGAACCAGCTCACGTTGTAGGCCGCCGCCAAGTAGTTGAGAGGCGCCGAGGCCCAGTCTGCGCCGTGGTTGTTCGTGCCGCCCACCTCCACATAGGCCATGAACACCATGAAGAGGCCGGTGATGATCAGGCTGGCGGTGACCGCTTTCGGCACCGTGCGCTTGGCGTCCCGCGCCTCGCCGCCGAGCGCCGTGGCGCTCTCGAAGCCGACAAGCGAGAAGATGCAGGCCACGACGGCCAGCCCCATACCGTGCAGGCCGACCCCTTTCAGCGAGAGCTGCCCGGTGTCCACCTTGAAGCCGTGCTTGAAGAGGATGACGAAGGCGAGGGCGAGGATGCAGGCGACCGACGCACCCTCGAGGACCAGAGTGAGGATGGACGAGACCCGGATGTCCTTGTAGGCGATGACCCAGCAGAGCAGGGCGCTGATGGCGAAGAAGAAGATCGGGTGGATCGATCCGTGATAGCCGAGGGCGGAGAGGAGCTGGGCGCTGAAGACGGCGAAGCCGCACATACCCGCCACGGCGATGAAGAAGTAGGACCAGATCAACGTCCATCCCGACATCACACCTGTCCGCGGTCCGAGACCCCTGCCTGTATAGGCGTACATGGAACCCGCCGAGGAGGACCGCTTGGCGAACTGGTTCAAGCAGAACACCACCGTGAGGAGCATGACGGTCGCGAAGGCGTAGGCCAACCACGTGCCGGCGCCAGCGCTGGCAAAGGCCAGAGGGATGATCAGGACAGCGGTCATGGTCGGAGAGATCGCTGCCACTCCCTGCGCGAACAGCGCCGAGAAGCCGAGCGCGTTGGTCTTCAGCCCCATCATCTTCTTCACGGCTGCGGTCGACGCGACTGCGGGTTGTGTCGTCATGTGTTGCTGGTCCTCTCTGTGGCCCCCCACGGATACGGCGTGATCGGAATCGGGTGTGGCGCTGGCCGGCGAGGGTGACCAGTGGAGCGGGACCTACTCGGGGAACGACTGGTCCTCGAGGAGGAGGTCCTCGTAGAAGGCGCCGAACTTCCGCTCGGGGTGGGCAATGGCGATCTCGAGCACCCACAGGTTGGGGTTCGGGCGGAATTCGACCTCGGCCAGCGGTCCGTCGTAATGGGCGGAGTGCGGAAAGTCGGACAAACGGTGCCCCGACAGGTCCATGTTCAACTTCCACCCGTACGCAGCGGTCACCGAGGTGGCGTAGTCATAGAGCTCCCTGCCGGTGCTGCCGTTGGTGAACCACTCCTCGCGCACCTGGTCCCAGATCTGCCGAACCTCCCTCTTGGCCCGAAGGTGGTCGGGATCCGACCCGAAGACGAACGTGTCACCCGCATCGCCCTCGGTGTCGCCGTAGATCGGCCCGATGTCGACGAAGAAGATGTCGTCGTCGCCCAAGACCACACCTGGCTCCGACTTCTCCATGAAGTCCTTCGTGGTGTTGGGTCCGCATCTCACGATGATGTGGTGCCATCCGCGCCGCATCTCCATGCCTTTGAGGATGTCTCGGGCGACGGCCTTCGCCTCGTCCTCCGACATGCCCGGCTGCACCTGGTCGGCGATCAGGTGCACTGCTCTGCGAGTGCGAGTCCGAACCTCCAGCAAGGAGTCGAGGGAGAACTTCTCCCCGGTGCCCTCGAGCTCGGTCAGCATGGTCATGGTGGGTCTCCTCAGTGGTCGCTGATGGATGCGCTGAACAGGGGGTGGTTGCGGAAGTCATTGGGTGCCTCGGCCGCCACGACGATGACCTCGACGGTGCCGCGCGCCGTGCCGAGGCGGTGCGGGCGGTTGGCGTCGAAATGCACGGAGCTGCCGGCGTCGAGAAGGTGCACCTGCCCGTCGAACTCGAGTCGCAGTTGCCCTTTCACCACGTAGATCCATTCCTCGCCCCGGTGACGGGCCGGCTCCGAGGGTGCGCGGTCCGCACTGATGCGGATCTGCAATGCCTCCAGCGTCGAGGAACCGGGGAACCCGCTGCACGACGCGATGGTGAGCCCGTTCGCCTCCTGACTCGCCCGCTCCGGCTGGTAGGTCGCGATGGCCGGCTCGCCCCGGCGCTCACCGAGCAATGTGCTCATCGACACCCCGAGCGCCCTCGACAGCGAGATCAACGCCGCAACGGAGGGCTGACGGTCGCCCGACTCCAGCCGTGAGAGATGGGCAATGGAAAGCTCGGCGCGCTGCGCCAGTTGTTCCAGCGTGAGGCCGGCCCGGGCGCGCTCCTCGCGCAAGCCCTCGGCGATCGAAGTCAGGGCCTCGTCAAGCTCCATCCGTTGAGTGTGCGCAGAAGTTGCCTTAGAGGCAAGGGACTTTGCCAGAGTTCACGATTCAGAAATATCGGCGAAACCGGGCCGAGATCCACCCCGGGTCGGTTCGGCGCCTTCGCCCCCCGCTCCGTCCGCAAACCGTCGGAGACCAGGTCACGCCAGCGGAGCCACAGCAGCGATTGACGCGCCGATGGCGTCCTGCATCGCGGCCAGCCAGTGCAACACCGGCCGGCGAGGCGGGGATCCTCCGAAGAGCGGATCGCTATCGCGTGTCGGCAGCAACCCCGCCTCGACCAACGAACCTCGGGGCCGTCGGCTCCGACGGTGCCCAGTGCAGATCCTGGCGCAGGCCAGTGCAGCACCGATGGCCCGTGATGGCTCGGGTCCGACGTGCTACCCGGATACCAGAGCGCGACAGCGGCTGCGTTAACATGGCTGAAACAAGCCGTTCTTCGAGGCTACGCACCGGGAATGCCCATGTTCGATCGACTCCTCTTCGCCCTCGACGACTCGCCTGGCGGCGAGGTCGCCACGCTCTTCACAGCCGCACTGGCGCGTCGCACCGGCGCGAGCGTCCATGTGCTGCATGTCAACGAGCAGCTCGTCGGCGGCAACGGAGTGGCCCTGCGCTCACGCCAGGAAGCCACGGACTTGGTCTCCCTGGCCGTGCGACAACTCGCCGACGCCGGAGTCCGTGCCGGGGGGTCGGTGTGCGTCGCGCCGTACCGACGCGTCCCGCAACGGATCGTGACGACCGCGCTCGAGCGATCCGCCGGCGCCATCGTCATGGGGTCTACGCGGAACCGCCGGTTGGGCAGGCTGTTCTCGGCACATGTTCGGGAGCGCACGACGCGCCTCACCGCGCTGCCGGTGCTGACTGCGCCCTCCCCGCTGAAGCTGAGCTCGCCGGCGAACGTGGCCGACTGGACGGACGGCCTGGGCCAAGCCGTCGACTCCCTGCTCAGCTGAGATTCGGGAAGCACCCGCTACCCGCAGAAACCGGGACGTTCAGCCCTACCGGTGCTCGCAGCGACGGTGCAACATGTATGGGTGGTGATGTACAGCGAACTCCTCACTCGGGCCCTCGGCAGTGACGAGGAAGGCCCCAGGTCCGACGACCTGCTGCTGGCGGACCTCGTGGACTCCCGGGTCAGGCTCCAGGTGACGGGTACGGCCCCGGTGGCCGAAGCGCTGGCCCGGGAACTTTCCTACGACGGCGCATTGATCAGACTCTGCGAGTCCCTCGAGGTCCGCGCCACCCCAGAATGGTTCGACTGCCCCCGGCGCGAGCGGGAACGACTGGAGCGCGAGCTCTTGCGCCGCGGCATATTGCTTCCCCCACTGCAGCTCCAGGACGCATAGACGTTGCCGGTCTGGCGGTGCGGCTGATGGGCCGCGCCTGACGATGGCGAACCGCGAGCCGAATGCGGTGGGAACATCGCGGGTACGGGTTGAAGGTGGCACTTCTCTCGCCGTCCGTCGAATCTGACGGCGGCCCGAGCGAAGGTCGGAGCCATGGCGCACGCACAACGCTGATTGCCGCGAGCCTGGGGTTCGGCGTGGTCCAACTCGACGTCTTCGTGGTGAACGTCGGCGTGAAGCAGATCGGAGGCTCGCTCGGCGCCACGACCAGCGCGCTGCAGTGGATCGTCGGGGCCTACACGCTCTTCTTCGCCGCGCTCATCCTCACCGCGGGTGCCTTCGGGGATCGCTTCGGCGCCCGTCGCACCTTTGTCGTCGGCCTCGTGCTCTTCGCCGCAGCGTCCGTGGGGTGCGGCGTCGCTCCCGACGTTGGCGTCCTCGTCGCGGGCCGCAGCCTCCAAGGCGCCGCAGCCGCGCTCATCGGTGCCTGCTCACTGGCGCTCCTCAACCACTCGTACACCGAGCCTGGACCGCGCACGCGGGCTATCGGCCTGTGGGCCGCCGGCGCCTCGGCAGCGCTGTCCGCCGGGCCGATCGTCGGCGGCCTCCTCATCGCCAGCTTCGGCTGGCGCAGCATCTTCTTCGTCAACCTGCCGCTGGTGGCCGCGGCCCTCTACCTCATGGTGCGCCACGTGCAGGAGACGCCACGAAACGATCATCCGATCGACTTCATCGGCCAGGCCACCGCCGTGTTCGGCCTGGCCGCTCTCGCCGGCGGCCTCATCGAAGGGGGGTCGCTCGGGTTTGCCGACCCGCTGGTCCTCGGGCTCCTCGGTGCGGGGGCCGTGACGCTGGCGTCGTTCGTCTGTTGGGAGCGCCGTGCGCCGCAACCCATGCTCCCGCTGAACCTCTTCCGACGGCCGGATTTCGCCTCTCCCGCCTTGCTGGGCTTTGTCGTCAACATCGCGTTCTACGGCTTGATCTTCGTCCTCAGCCTCTATTTCCAGCGTGTGCAGGGCGCCTCGGCACTCGGTGCCGGATTGTCCTTCCTCCCCATGACGGCGGTCGTGCTCGTGACCAACGTCAGCGCCGGCAGGCTGCAGCCGCTGATCGGGGCCCGCCGTCTCATCCTCATCGGACTGGCGGGGATGGCTTGCGGCTGCGCCGGCCTGCTCGTCACCGCGCGCACGACCCCGTTGTCGAACCTGGTGGCGCCCCTGGTTCTGCTCGGAGGCGGCCTCGGCCTCTTGGTCCCCCCGATGACCGGCACGCTGATGGGCTCCGTGGACCGATCCCGCTCAGGGGTCGCCGCGGGAACCCTGAACTCGAGCCGGCAGGCGGGGAGCGTCCTCGGCGTGGCGGTGTTCGGCTCGCTGGTGGCCGAACGGTCCCGCTTCCTCACGGGGTTCCACACGGCCCTGGTGATCTCGCTCGGCCTGGTGGCCATCGCCGCCTGCCTGGCATGGACGCTCAGCGACGACGCCCGGACGTCCGCGCCGGCGGCCCCTCGGTAGAGTCGGGTGCGGTGCCAGGGGACGACGAGCGGACGGTGGAGGCCGGCGGACGCGAAGTGCGTGTCTCACGGCCGGACAAGGTCTACTTCCCCGCCCTCGGTGCCACCAAGTTCGACCTGGTCTCCTACTACCTCGAGGTGGCGGACCACCTGCTGAACACCGCCGGCGGGCGGCCCGCCATGCTGCAGCGCTTCCCCGAAGGCGCGACGGGCAAGTCCTTCTACCAAAAGCGCATCCCGGCGGGCGCGCCGGACTGGCTGCAGTCGACCACCGTCTCCACACCGAACGGGACGACGTCCAACGCCCTCGTCGTCGCCGACATCGCCCATGTCGTGTGGGCCGTGAACATCGGCTGCCTCGGCCTGCACCTGTGGCCCTATCTTGCCGCTGATCCCGCCCACGCCGACGAGCTGCGCATCGACCTCGACCCGACGACCGGCATCGGCTTCGAAGAGGTGCGCGCGGTGGCCCTGCTCTGCCGCGACGTGCTCGACGAGCTCGGCCTGCGGGGCTATCCGAAGACGACGGGCAACAACGGCCTGCACGTCTACCTCCGGCTCGAGCCGCGCTGGGACTCGGTGCAGGTGCGCGCTGCCGCGGTCGCCCTGGCCCGCGAGCTCGAGCGCCGCTTCCCCGATCTGATCACGGCCAACTGGTGGAAGGAGGAGCGGGGCAGCCGCGTCTTCGTCGACTTCAACCAGAACGCGCCCCACAAGACCGTCTTCGGTGCCTGGTTCGCCCGACCCCGCACCGGCGGCCAGGTCTCGACGCCACTCACCTGGGAGGAGGTCGAGTCGGTGGTGCCCAACGACCTCACCATCCGCACGGTGCCCGAGCTGGTGCGCCGGCGCGGTGACCCCTGGGACGACATCGCCGCCCGCCCGCAGTCGATCGAACCGTTACTGGCGCTGGCCGAACGCGACAAGGAGGCCGGCCTGCACGACGCACCGTGGCCGCCTCAGTACCCGAAGATGCCCGACGAGCCACCCCGAGTGGCCCCGAGCCGGGCCAAGAAGGACTGAGCGGTGGAGCCCCTCGATGCCCTCAATCGCATCGCCTTCCTCCTGGAGCGCAGCGGAGCCGACACCTACAAGGTGCGCGCGTTTCGCAACGCAGCGCGCGCCGTGGCCGACATCGACGCCGCCACGCTGAGCGCACTGGCCGCCGCCGGGCGGCTGCAGACCATTGAGGGGATCGGGAAGTCCACCGCACTGGTCATCACCGAGGTCCTCGACGGCAAGGTGCCCGAGCGCCTGACGCAACTGGAGGAGACGCCCGACGACGTGGTGCTCGACGTGCCGGCGGAGGAGTTGCTGGGCTCGCTGCGCGGAGACTGCCACTCGCACTCCGACTGGTCCGATGGCGGGAGCCCCATCCGCGAAATGGCCGAAGCGGCCCGGGATCTCGGACACGAGTACCTGGTGCTCACCGATCACAGCGCCCGGCTCACGGTGGCGCACGGGCTCAACGCGGAACGCCTGCACGCCCAGCTCGACGTGGTGGCCGACCTGAACGAGGAGCTGGCGCCGTTCCGCCTCCTGACGGGCATTGAGGTGGACATCCTCGAAGACGGCTCACTGGACCAGGAGCTGGAGCTTTTGTCCGAGTTGGATGTCGTGGTCGCCAGCGTGCACTCCAAGCTGCGCATGGAGGCGCCGGCCATGACCGAGCGGATGCTGGCGGCCATTGAGAGCCCGCACACCGACATCCTGGGCCATTGCACGGGGCGCCTCATCACCGGGCGCGGGAGGGCACAATCGACGTTCGACGCCGATGCGGTGTTCACAGCCTGTGTCCGCACCGGCACCGCGGTCGAGATCAACTCGCGGCCCGAGCGCCAGGACCCACCGCAGGACCTGCTTCGCCGTGCGGTCTCGCTGGGCTGTTCCTTTGCGATCGACACCGACGCGCACGCGCCGGGTCAGCTCGGCTGGCTCGGCCGGGGCTGTGCCAAGGCCGTCGACGCCGACGTGCCACGGGAGCGCATCGTCAACCGGAGCCCGGTCGAAGGCCTCCTGGCCTGGGCGGGAACCCATGCAGGCTGACCCAAGGTGATGCTCCCCGTCCGCCCCCCGGTCGCACCCATGCTGGCCAAGCTGGCACGCGAGCTCCCCCGGGGCCCCGGACTCTTCTACGAGCCCAAATGGGACGGCTTTCGCTGCATCGTCTTCCGCGACGGCGACGACGTCGAGCTCGGCAGCCGCAACGAGAAGCCGCTGACGCGCTATTTCCCCGAGCTCGTCGACGCGTTGCGCCGCGAGCTCCCCGAGCGGTGCGTGCTCGACGGCGAAATCGTCATTGTCGGTCCCCACGGCCTGGAGTTCGACGCGCTGTCGCAGCGCATCCACCCCGCCGAGAAGCGCATCCGGCTGCTCGCCGAGTCGACCCCCTCCTCCTTCGTCGCCTTCGACCTGCTGGCCGAGGGCGACCGCTCGTTTCTCGAGGCGCCCTATGTAGAGCGGCGCGCCGCGCTGGAGACGGCGCTGCGCAAGGCCCGCCCGCCCATCCACGTCACGCCGGTCACCGCGGACCCCGATGTCGCGGGGGACTGGTTCTCACGCTTCGAGGGTGCGGGGCTCGACGGCGTCGTGGTCAAGGACGGGGCGCTGACCTACCAGCCCGACAAGCGGGCGATGGTCAAGGTCAAGCACCAGCGCACCGCTGACTGCGTGGTGGCGGGCTTCCGCACGCACAAGGACGGTGCCGGCGTGGGCTCGCTGCTCTTGGGCCTGTTCGATCGCTCCGGGACGCTGCACCACGTCGGCGTGGCGTCAGGCTTCAGCGTGGCGCGCCGGCGCGAGCTGGTCTCCGAGGTCGAGCCATTCCAGCGGGACGCCCTGGACGGTCACCCCTGGGCGGGCTGGGCCGAAGCGCAGACTGCTGGGCGGGCGCCGGGGGCCGGGAACCGCTGGAACGCCGGGAAGGACATGACCTGGGAGCCGCTGCGACCCGACGCAGTGTGCGAGGTCTCCTACGACCACCTGCAACAGGACCGATTCCGCCATGCCACATCCTTCGTGCGCTGGCGCCCCGACCGTGACCCCGTGTCGTGCACGTACGACCAGCTGGACACGCCG
This sequence comes from uncultured Acidimicrobiaceae bacterium, assembly GCA_963850185.1. Taxonomy (GTDB): domain Bacteria; phylum Actinomycetota; class Acidimicrobiia; order Acidimicrobiales; family RAAP-2; genus Bog-473. The sequence continues at coordinate 154,666 of CAWKKE010000007.1, read as the reverse complement.
GTGCCGATGGAGTTGCAGGAGGTCTTCGGCGGAACGTCCTCGCCGTAGTCAGTCGAGCAGATCGGGGTCGGCTGCCAACTCGGCGCGCACGGACGCCTCCCAAAAGCCGATGAAGCCCTCGCCATCGCTCTGGGCCACCAGGTCGATGAACGACTGCGGGACCCGGGAGCCGTTCGCTGCGCCGGCGACCCGCGCGGTACCAGGCGTGCTGGCACCGTTGCTCGAGCGCCACCGCCCGCTGGTGCACGGCTCGTGCCGAGCCGCCCAGCACGAACACGCCGTGGCCCGCCAGGAGCGCCATGGACGCATCGCCCATCTTCTGCACCGCGGACTGCGCGCTGGTGGCGTCGTTGACGGGTCCCTCGTACTCGTCGACCACGACCAGCATTCCCCCGCCCAGCGCCGAGCTCTGGTCGAGGATCGGGGGCAGTTCGCCGATGTCCGCCCAGACCGTGCCGAACAGTGGGTGGTTGTGCACCGCCCAGCAGACGTCGGCGCGCGCCTTGTGCAGTTCGAGGTGCAGCGGGATCCCGAGAGGGACGGGCCAGTCCCCCTCGACCACGCGCCCGGCGAGGTCGATGCGCAGCACCTGGGACGGCCGCAGTTCGGCCCACGTCAGCAGCCACGGGTTGCACAGCAGCGTGCCGTCGCCCAGGTTCACCGTGATGTGCCCGGCCAGGTGGTCGTTGTAGCCCTCACGCCACAGGGTTCGGGCGAGCACCACCAGCTCCTCGCGCGGAGTGAGATCGGGGATGAGCTTCTCGGCGGTCGGCGTGAACATGCGTCGGGCTCCTCTCAACGCGGCAGGACGGGATCCGGCAGGGGGTGGCGGTAGAGCGCGGCCGCGTTCTCGCTGCACATGGCGCGCAGCTCGTCGGCCGGAATGTGGCCCCAGTACTTCGCAATGACAGCCTGCGTGTCGGGCCACGTGCTGTCGCCGTGCGGGTAGTCGACCTCCACCATGACGTGGTCGACCCCGATGGCGTGGCGCGTGTCGATGGTCGACGGGTCGTCGAGGGTGCAGAACCAGAAGTTGCGTTGCAGCACGTCGGCCGGGCGCACGTCCCAGCCGAGACCGTAGCGGGAGCGATCGACGATGTTCTCGAGCCGGTCGCGCAGCATGGCCACCCACCCGATGCCTCCCTCGCTCATGGCGACCTTGAGCGTGGGGAGGCGCAAGGGATAGCCGGACCACAGCCATTCCGTGCAGGCGATGAGCGACAGCTGGCCGAAGAGCGTGGCGCCGAGTTGCAGGGCGTCCATGCCGGCTCCCGGTGGCGCCGGGGTGAGGCCCGAACTCCCGACATGCAGTGAGACCACGGTGTCGGTGTCGACGACGGCCTCCATGATCGGGTCCCAGTGCGACCGGTCCCACAGCGAAGGCAGCCCGATCTCGTGTGGACGCTCGGGGAAGGTCACCGACGTGAAACCCCGCGCCGCGTTGCGGCGGATCTCGGCCGCCGCGAGCTCGGGATCGGCGAGATAGGTGATCCCTAGCGGGACGATCCGTTCGGGGTGGGCGGAGTACCACTCCTCGAAGAGCCAGTCGTTCCAAGCCCTGACACACGCGAGGCCCAGCTCGCGGTCGCGGGCGTCGAAGAAGACGCGACCGCAGAAGCCGGTGATCATGGACGGGAAATTCACCGAGGCCCACACGCCGTTGATGTCCATGTCGTGCACGCGTGCGTCCACGTCGTAACACCCGGGCCGCATCTGGTCGAAGCGGAACGGCTCGAGCCCGTAGGTCTCCGGGCGCCGACCCGCGACCGCGTTCATCCCCACCTGGGTGTACCGCTGGCCCTCGAACTCCCACACCTGATGTCCCTCCGGCGTCTCGACGATGCGCGGAGCTCCCTCGGCCAGCGCGGCGGGCAGCCGGTTCTCGAACGTGTGGGCGGGCTCGACCACGTGGTCGTCCACGGAAATCACGGTGTAGCGCACCTGGCGCGGCTCGGGCTCGGGCAGGAAGAGATCATCAGCCGGCACGAACCGGAGTATGCCCGAGGAATCTCCGGCGCGCTGCGGCGACAGTGCCACCACCTGGACGCGCCCCCGACGGATACTGGGACCGACCCGGAAAAGGAGGCGGCGTGGTCGCATTGGTCATCGTTTCGACGTTCGTGGTTCTGGTGCTCGGCATCCTGGTGGCGGGCCTGCTGCGCAGCCATGCCGACATTTTGCGGTCGCTGCACGAGCTCGGCGTGGGTGTGGGAGACCCCTCGGCCTCTCCCGTCGTCGACGCGCCCAACCCCATCACGCTGAGCCCCCCGGCATCCAGTCCCCCGCTCGGCCATGCTCCCGCGGTCGCCGGCCTCACCCCAACGGGGGATGCCCGGGCGGTGGCCGTCGACAACAGCGACGACCTGACGCTGCTGGCGTTCCTTTCCTCGGGCTGCACGGGCTGCGCCACCTTCTGGGATGCGCTGCAGGACACCGGGCGCCTGCAGCTGCCCGACCGCACGCGCGTGGTGATCGTGACCAAGGGCACCGACCGCGAGGTGCCCTCCGAGGTGCGCTCACGCGCGACCGGCCGGGTCCCGGTCGTCATGTCGACCGAGGCCTGGGTCGACTACCAGGTCCCCGGCTCGCCGTTCTTCGTGCTGGTCGATGGCACCACCGGGCGGAAGGTCGGGCAGGGCGTGGCCCGCCAGGTGGGGCAGCTGGCCGAGCTGGTCCGGCGGGCCGAGCACGACCGGAGCGCCGGCGGCGGTCGTGGCCGCGGCGACGGAGCGCTTGCCGGCCCGGCCCGCGAGGCGGCGGCCGACGAGGTGCTCGCCGCGGCCGGGATCCTGCCGGGCGACCCCAGCCTCTACCCGCGCACGCTCGAGGACGTCTTCCCCCACGGCCGCGCCGTGCCTGCCGAGTAGTGGCCACCATCGGCGCGCACGGCATCACGGCTCGGCTCCCCAACGGCTTCGAGGGCCGCATCTTCGTGCGCCCGGCCACCATCGGCGTGACATACCCGGTCGGCCAGTTCGCCACGTTCCCCATTCCCGACGACATCGGCGACTTCGGCAGCGGGGCCGTCACGTTGATGGGGCCCTCCGACGTGTTCGCCACCTTGTTCGAGTACGGCCCGGAAAGCCTGGGCACCGCCTTGTTCGCCCAGCAGGGGCGGCCTGCCGGCTTCTCCGAGACGGACTTCTCCCCCATGACGCTGCGGCGCGGGATTCCCGGCCAGTCCGGCACCCAGTGGTTCTTCACCGAGGCCGGGCGGCCCTTCTCCTTCTACGCCGTGCTCGGCAGCCACGCGTTGCGCCCGGCGCTCGTCCCGCACGTCAACACCCTGCTGTCCTCGCTGACGCTGAGCCCGGCTGCCGTTGCGGACGTCCCTGCTGCGAGGCCCCGATGGAATTGATCGGCCTCTACCTGATCGCCGCCGGCCTGCTGGTCGTGGCCGGGGTGTCCAAGGCGGCGCGGCCCGACGACACCGCCCGCGCCCTGGGCGTCCTGCTGCCGTCATCACCGGCGCTTCCCCCGTTGCGGCGCGTCGTGCGACTGGGTGCGCTGGCGGAGGCCGCGCTGGGTGCCGTCGCCCTGGTATTCCCCCGCCCGGCCACCGCGGCGCTCGTCGCCGCCTCCTACCTCTGCTTCTTCGGCGTCGTGGCCCACGCCCGCCGGCGCGGCGGGCCGCTCGCCACCTGCGGCTGCTTCGGCCGCCCCGACACGCCACCCACCGCGTTGCACCTGGTCATCGACCTCGTGCTGGCCGGCGCCGCCGCGGTCCTCGCTGCGGGCGCCCCGACCCGGGGCACGCTGGTCACCCAACTGGCCCACCAGCCGTGGGCCGGCTTCCCGCTTCTCTTCGCCAGCGCGGTCGGACTCTGGCTGACTGCGCTGGCCCTCTCCGCCCTGGCCGCGCTCACGGCGGCGCGCCGGCTCGCCCGACCTCTGCCGGTGCGGTCGTGAGCATCTCCACCGCGCTGGTCGCGCGCACGGCCCGGGCCCTCGAGGGACGGCTGTCCCGCCGCAGCCTCATCAACCGGTCGGCCTTCGTGGGCAGCGCCGTGGCCGTCGGGTCCGGTCTGGACCTCGCCCTCAGGCCGGGCACGGCCTACGGGTCGATCTGCGAGTGCGGCAACGCCGGCTGTGGCTGCGGCAGCACGTGCTGCTCGGGGTTCTCCGAGTTCTGCTGCGCGGTGAGCGGGGCCAACTTCTGTCCCGAGAACACCATCATGGGCGGTTGGTGGGTGGCCGACAATTCGTCGTACTGCGGTGGCCCCCGCTACTACATGGACTGCAACGCGACCTGCTCGTGTGACAGCGGCTGCGGCGGTGGGTTCCCCTTCTGCGAGACGGGTTGCGACGGGACCGGCTGCGGCTGCGGCCCGCTGGGCTGCGACTCCTATCTGACCGGGTGCCTGCAGTTCCGCTACGGACAGTGCAACCAGGACGTCGCCTGCATGGGGCGCATCGTCTGCCGGGTCGTCGCCTGCGTGCCGCCCTGGACGGTCGATCCCTCCTGCACCACCGCCGTGGCCGTCGACAACGGCACCGCGGAGCAGAACGAGCCGTGCTGGACGACGGCCCCGCCGGCCCCCTTGTGCACGTCACAGGCTACGAACTGCCAGGTGGTGGGAATGGACCCGAGTGCCGACGGGGGCGGGTACGCCGTGTTGACGGCGTTCGGCCGGCTCTTCGGGTACGGGGACTTCCCTGACGAGGGCGACGCCTCGGGGCTGGCGCTGGACGCCCCGATCGTGGGGGTCGCGACCTGCAGGACGGGGGGCTATTTCCTGGCCGCGTCCGACGGGGGGATCTTCGGCTACGGCGGGGCCCCGTTCCTCGGCTCCATGGGCGGGCAGCCGCTCGATGCACCGGTGGTCGGGATCGCCGCCTCCCCAAGCGGTCAGGGCTACTGGCTCGTGGCCGCCGACGGGGGGATCTTCGACTACGGCGACGCGCTGTTCTACGGCTCAATGGGCGGGCAATTGCTCGATGCGCCCGTCGTTGGCATGGCGGCCACGCCCAGCGGCCACGGCTACTGGCTGGCCGCGGCGGACGGGGGGATCTTCGCCTACGGGGACGCGGAGTTCCTCGGCTCCATGGGCGGGCAGCACCTGAACCAACCGGTCGTGGGCATCGCGGCCACGCCGTCGGGCCAGGGCTACTGGCTGGTCGCGGCCGACGGGGGGATCTTCGCCTACGGCGACGCCGTGTTCGACGGGTCGACCGGTTCCATCCGCCTCAATCAACCCGTGGTCGCCATCGCGGCCTACGGCGACGACGCCGGCTACTGGCTGGTAGCCAAGGACGGGGGGATCTTCGCCTTCGGCGGCGCACCCTTCCTCGGTTCACCGGCATGACCGCAAGGGAGAACCCATGCACGTGCTCGTGACCCTCGCGTCGGCCGTGGTCGCCGTGGCCGCGGCGGCGCGCTCGACCTGGTCGCCCTGCGGCGTCTCAATGCTGGCCACCATGACGCCGCTGGCCGAGCGCGGCCGCGGCCACCGCTACCGCTCCACCGCGGCCTGGTTCATCGCCGGGGGCACGGCGGGAGGGGCCACGCTCGGCCTCGTCATGGCCGCGCTGGCCTTCGGTGTGCGCGCCGTCCACCCGTCGACGCTCGCGGTCGCCGTGGTCGGCTGCGCCGTCGCCGTCCTCGCCGCGGCCGGCGACACCCGGCTCGGTGGATTCCGGTTGCCCTTCCACTCCCGGCAGGTCAACGAGCGCTGGCTCGACCAGTTCCGCCCCTGGGTCTACGGCGCCGGGTTCGGCTGGCAGATCGGCGCCGGCCTCGTCACCTACATCAAGACGGCCGCGCTGTACCTCATGATCGCGTTGGCCGCGCTGACGGCCAGTCCCGTCACGGCGTTGGCCATCGGCGCCCTGTTCGGGCTGACGCGCGGGCTGGCCGTCCTTCTCGGCCGCGGCATCGTCAGCCCCGCCACCCTCGCCGCGTTCCACCGGCGCTTCAGCCGCGCCGGGCCCGTCGTGCTCGGTGTCGTGGTCGTCTGCGAACTCGCCGTCGCGCTCGCTTTCGCCGCAGTCCTCTCGCCCTTGGTCGCCCTGGCCCTCGTCCTGCTCGCGGTGGCAGCGGCGGGCGGCCGGCTGCGCCGGCGCGTGCCGGCGACGGCCCGGTCCTGAATCAGCCGCTCATGTCCACCGCGTTGACGCGGACCGGCACGATCCGCACGACGACGCGGCGGTCGCCTGGCGCATCGTGCTCACGCAGGTCGGCGTGGTACTTGGCGCCGACCTTCTCGGCGAACGCGCGGTCCTCGTCGGGCCTCACGACGGCGGTCCCCCGGATCTCCAGGTAGCGGTACGGGTTCTGCAGGTCGAGGAGGAACGCCGTGCAGGATGGTTCGGTCTCGATGTTCTTCACCTTCTGGCGTGAGCTGTTCAGCGACAGGGCGATCTGGCCGTCCTCGACCACGAACCACACCTCCGAGAGCTGGGGGTAGCCGTCCACGCCGGCCGTGGCCAGCGTGAGCACCTGGCCTTCGAGCAGGTCGCGGTGGCTGTCGGGGACGGTGTTGTGGGCCATGCCCTGCGTATACCCGCAGCGGGGCGAAGGATGCGCGCCGGCGGGACGGCGCCTACCATCACCCCATCCCCTCTGACCGCAGACCCATCCGGCTCTTCCTCGCCGACGTCGACGGGACGCTCGTCACCCAGGACAAGATCCTGACCGACGATGCCGTCGCCGCCGTGCGCAGCCTGCGCCAGGCCGGCGTCCTCTTCGCCATCACCAGCGGCCGCCCACCCCGCGGCATGGAGATGCTCGTCGACCCCCTTCAGCTGGACACGCCCATCGCGGCGTTCAACGGCGGCCTGCTCGTGAACAAGGACATGCAGGTGCTGGAGCAGCGTGTGATCCCCCAGAAGCTCGTGGTGCCGATGGCCGAGCTCATGGAGTCCTTCGACCTCGCCGTGTGGCTCTACCGCGGCGCGGACTGGTACGTGCCGGATCCGAAGGGACCCCACGTCGACCGGGAGGCCTGGACGGTCAAGTTCGATCCCAAGGTGATGAAGCGGGGTCTCGACGGGCTGACCGAGGGCGTCGTCAAGCTGGTCGGCGTCAGCGACGACCACGACGCTATCGACAAGGCCGCCGAGGCCGCAGTCGAGAGGTTCGGCGACCACGTGACGGCGGCGGCCTCTCAGCCGTACTACCTCGACGTCACCCACCCCCAGGCCAACAAGGGAGCGGTCGCCCTCGACCTGGCGCAGCGCTACAAGCTCGAGCCCGAGGAGATCGCCACCATCGGCGACCAACCCAACGACATCCTGATGTTCGACCATTCGGGCCTCAGCATCGCCATGGGCAACGCCGACCCCGAGGCGAAGGAAGCAGCCACGGAGATCTCGCGCAGCAACGAGGAGGAGGGGTTCGCCTACGCGGTGGAGCACTTCGTGCTGCCGGCGGCCTCCTCCTAGACGCCGCGGTGATTCTCGAAGCGCGCGTACTGCTTCAAGAAGAGCAGGTTGGCCTTGCCCGTCGGGCCGTTCCGGTGCTTGGCCACGTCGACGAGCGCGTCGTCGGCCCGGTCGATCGGGACCTCGTCGTTGTACTCGGACTCGCGATAGATGAAGAGCACGACGTCGGCGTCCTGCTCGAGCGAGCCCGACTCGCGCAGGTCCGACAGCTGCGGCGTCTTGTCCGTGCGTGACTCGAGGTTGCGGGAGAGCTGCGACAGCGCGACCACCGGCACCTCGAGCTCGCGGGCCAGGATCTTGAGGCCCCGGCTGATCTCGGCGATCTCGGTCTGGCGGTTCTCCGCCCGGCCCCGGCCCGTCATCAGCTGCAGGTAGTCGACCACGACGATGCCGAGGTCGCCCTCGGACTTCTTCAACCGGCGGGCGCGGGACCTGATGTCCATGACCGTCACGTTGGGGTTGTCGTCGATGAAGATCGGCGCGTTCGAGAGCCGCGTCACCGCCACGCCGATTTTGGCCCAGTCCTGGGTGCGGATCCGGCCGTTCTGCAGGCTCTGTCCGTTCACCTCGGCTTCGGAGGCCAGGATGCGCTGCGTGAGCTCGAGATGGCCCATCTCCAGCGAGAACAGGAGGGCCGGGCGCTGGACGTGCAGGCCGACGTTGGCCAGCACGCCGAGGGCGAAGCTGGTCTTCCCCATGCCCGGGCGGGCGCCAACGATGTTCAGCGTCGAGGGTTGGAGGCCGAGGAGGATCTTGTCCAGTTCGTGGTAGCCGGTGGCCACACCCGTGATCTCCGAGCCGCGCTTGCCCAACTCCTCAATGCGGTCCAGCCCCTCACCGAGGAGCGTCTGCAGCGGGCGCATGCTGTCGACCGTCCGGCGCTCGCCGACGTTGAACACCATCTGCTCCGCCTCGTCGACCGCCGCCTTGACGTCCTCGGGCACGGAGTAGCCGATGTCGGCGATGTCCCCTGCGACGCCGATGAGCTTGCGCAGCAAAGCGTGCTCCTCGACGATCTCGGCGTAGTGCCGCGCGTTGGCGATCGAGGGCGTGTTGGCCAGCAGCGAAATGAAGATGGAGCGGTCGCCGACCTGCTCGAGCACCCCCGAGCGCTTCAGCTCGTCGGTCACCGTCACCGCGTCGATGGCCTCGCCCCGCTCCATGAGCGCCTGGATGGCGCCGAAGATGTGCCCGTGCGCCGGCTTGTAGAAGTCGGCCGACGAGCACTTCTCTATCCCGACCGACGCCGCGTCGTTCGAGAGGAGCATGGCCCCGAGCAACGACTCTTCCGCCTCCACGTCATGAGGCGGCACCCGTGTGCCACTCGGCAGCGGGGAGGGGGCCGTCCGCAGAGGACGGGGGCGGGTGTCGTCAAAGGCTTGGACCACGGCTCACTTACTCTGCCGGTCGGGGTCTGGGGAACGTAAGGCCCCAATAGGTGTGGGTAAGGCAGGCCTGCGTGTGGATAAGCCGTGCACGAGTGGTCGGCTCCTGGGGACCGCTCAGAACGCAAATCGGCACGCCCCCATGATGGGCAGCCGGGTGTGACAACGCGCGGATGCCGGCTCGGGCAGTGCGCTCTGTCCGCCCTGGTCAGGAGGCCGCGGAGACCTCCACCGTCACGATGGTGGCCACGTCGTGGAACAGCTCGACGGTCACCTCGAAGGACCCCGTCTCCTTGATGTGCTCGGGCAGCAGAATGTGCCTGCGGTCCACGTCGATTCCCTTGGTTGCCTTGATCGCCTCCACCACGTCGGCCGGGCCGATAGAGCCGAAGAGGCGACCGGCGCCCGAGGCCCGGGCGCTGATCGGGATCACGGCGCCGGCCAGAATGGTGGCCTGGGACTCGGCCGCACCCCGGTCCTGCGCCTCGCGCTGGTCGCGCCCACGCCGCATCTGCTCGGCCTGACCCGCCACGCCGTCGGTCGCCACGATGGCGCGGCCCTCGGGCAGGAGGAAGTTCCGGGCGAAGCCGCCCGCCACCTTGACGATGTCCCCGCGGCGGCCGACGCCGGCGACGTCGTCTCGCAGCACGACCTTCATGCGTCGGCTCCCGTCTCGGCTGGCTCCACGACGACCTCGACCACGGCGGCGGCCTCGGCATCCGCCACGGCCTGTTCGACGACGGCCACCGCCTCGGCATCCGCCACGGCCTCGGCCGGGGCGTCGGGGGAGGGCCGGTGGCGCGGGGCCTCGGTCGGCACCGAATCGAGCGTGCGCTCGCCCCGGTCGCGCCCACCGCGCCCACCCGGGCGCTCCGTCACGGTGCGCTGCGTGTAGGGCAACAGCACGAGCTCACGGGCGGTCTTGATGGCCATGGCCAGGGCCCGCTGGTGCTGGGCGCAGTTGCCGGTCACCCGGCGCGAGCGGATCTTGCCCCGGTCGCTCATGTACTTGCGCAGCATGGGGACGTCCTTGTAGTCCACCCATTCGGTCTTGTCCCGGCACAGCGCGCAGGGCTTCTTCTTGACCCGGCGTCCGAGATCCTTGGGGGCGCGCCGTGACGTCGTCCCACCGCGTTGATTGTTCCGTGCCATTAGAAGGGCTCCTCGTCGAATCCGTAACCCGGGCCGGCGTCCGGCGCGGTCTGGGGTTGTGCCGGCGGAGCGGCGGCCGGACGGCCGCCCCCACCGCCTCCGCCTCCGCCGCCACCCCGGCTGTACTCACCGGGGCCGCGACGCTCGTTCTTGGTGATCTGCGCGGTGGCCCAGCGCAGCGACGGCCCGATCTCGTCCGCCACCACCTCCACCTTGGAGCGGCGGTCACCCTCCTGGGTCTCCCAGCTGCGCTGCTCCAGGCGGCCGGCCACCATGACCCGGGACCCCCGGGTGATGCTCTCGCTCACGTTCTCGGCCATCTCGCGCCAGCAGACCACGTCGAAGAACGAGGTGGCCTCCTCCCACTCCTGGGTCTGGCGGTTCTGCCAGCGGCGGTTGACCGCCAAGCCGAACGTCACGTTGGCCTGCCCGGTGTTGGTGAAGCGCAGCTCGGGGTCGCGGGTCACGTTCCCGACCAGCGTCACGCTGTTGTCTGACGGCATCTCTGCTCCTCTCGCCCGGCGCTCAGCTGGCCGCGGGCTGCGCCGTGGCGGCGGTGGCCTTGTGGTCCGGCAGGCGCACGACCTTGTGACGGATGACCTCGTCGGCCAGGCCCAGCATGCGGTCCAGGGCGGCCACGGTCACCGGCTCGGCGGCGAATTCCACGACGACGTAGTACCCCTCGCGCTTGTGGTTGACCTCGTAGGCCAGGGTGCGCTTGCCCCAGCGGTCGATGGCGCCGGGAGTGCCACCCGTGGAACGGATCACCTCGAGGGCCTGGTCGAGCACCCCCTGAATGATGGTGGGCTCGGTGGTGGCCTCAAAGATGGCCATGACTTCGTAAGGCCGCATGTGCGGCGTACCTCCCTCTGGACCGGGACGAGCCCGGGCCCCTGACGGTCAGGAGCAGGGTCTGTTGCGGGGAGCCATGCTAGCCGCCGCCGGCTCGGGGCGTTAGCTCAGGGCATCGCCCAGGCCCGCCGGCGCGTGATACGTCTCGGCGTCGCCCGGGAAGTTCCCGCTCCGCACGTCGTCGGCGAACGCGGCGATGGCCTCGGTGGCGATGCGGCCCACGTCGGCGTACTGCCGCACGAATTTGGGCGGCCTGTCCTTGCCGAGTCCCAGCAGGTCGTGGAAGACCAGGACCTGACCGTCGCAGTCCGGCCCGGCCCCGATGCCGATGGTCGGGACGTCCAGCTGGTCGGTAACGGCCGCCCCCAGCACGTCGGGCACGCCCTCGAGCACGAAGCCGAAGCAGCCGGCGGCGGCCAGGGCCTTGGCGGCATCGAGCAGCGCGCTGGCGGCGTCGGCGCTCTTGCCCTGCACCCGGTAGCCCATGGCGAGGACAGACTGGGGCGTGAGTCCGAGGTGCCCCATGACCGGGATTTCCGCCCGGATGATCGCCTCGACCACCGGCAGGCGCGCCCGCCCGCCCTCGAGCTTGACGGCCTGGGCCCCGGCGCGGATCAGGGTGGCGGCGTTGCGGACCGCCTCGTCCGGTGAGAGGTGGTAGCTCATCCACGGCATGTCGCCGAGGATGAGGCTGCGCGGCGCGGCGCGGGCCACGGCGGCCGTGTGGTGGGCCATGACGTCGATGTCGACGTGGAGGGTGTCGGAGTAGCCGAGGACGTTGTTGGCCACCGAGTCGCCGACGAGAATGATGTCGGCGCCGGCATCGGACACGATGCGGGCGCCCGGCTCGTCGTAGGCCGTGACCATCACGATGGGCGTGTCCCCGTTGCGCCGCTTGCGCGCCCGCAACGAGGGGACTGTCACGGGCCGGTCGCTCACGGGCCGGTCGCTCACGGGGCGGGCGCCGCCTTCTTCGGGCGGGGCGTGCGGCCACCGGCCGGGTACTTGCGCATGAGGTGGTGCCAGGCGCAGGCCGGGCAGACCTCGACCTCGTAACAGAGGACGGGCTCTTCCCGGCGGGTGAGCGCCTTGAGCTCGGCCGCCGTCCCCGGACAGCGCCCGCCCGGCGGGAGCTTGGCCCCAAAGACGAAGGTCACCGTGACGAGGCGGCCGTCGTCACAGATGGGGCACACCTCCTTGGTCGCCCGGCCGACGTTGCGGGCCGCCCGCAGCAACTCGGGGTGGGCGTCGCAGACGTCGGTCTTGAGGAGCTTGCCCCGGTCGACCTCCCGGACCACGCCGTTGCGGACGATCCGGTACTCGACCTGGGCCGTGACGTCAGGACTCACGGCACGGGATGGTGACCTCGGGTCCGAGGTGACGCTCACGGCGGCCAGGCTACCCCTCAGCGCCCGGAAACCGGGCATCAATTGTGGCCCAATCAGGCACGTACGCGACGGTTGTGTGACGCGAATGCTTGCATCGCTATATCGCTCCGATATACTCATCCGTCATGTTGGACATGGCCATTCTGGGCCTCCTCGAAGAGCGCGACCTGCACGGGTACGAAATCCGGCGCCAATTGCGGGAGCACCTGGGCCTTCTGGCCAACGTCTCGTTCGGCTCCATCTACCCCGCCCTCACCCGCCTGGAGAAGTCGGGCGCCGTGGTGGCCACCGAGGGCGCCGGGTCCACGGCAACGCCCGCCGCGGCGGCGCGGCCCACGGGCTCGCTCAGCGGCGAGCGGGCGGTCCTGCGGGCCCGCCTACACTCCCCGACCCGGGCCCGGCGGGGCCGCAAGGTCTACCGGATCACCGAGAGGGGCCGCGCCCACTTCGTCGAGCTGCTCACAGGCAGCGGCGCCACCGACGACGCCCGCAGCTTCGGGCTCCGCCTGGCCTTCGCCCGGCACCTGGCGCCCCAGGCCCGGCTCGCCCTCCTGGAGCGGCGACGCGCCCAGCTCGTCCAGCGCCTCGGCGAGGCCGAGGCCGCCCACACCGACCTCGACGTGTACGCCCGCTCCGTCGTGCAGCACACCGCCGACGGCGTGGCCCGCGACATCGGCTGGCTCGACAGCCTCATCGCGTCCGAACGCGCCGACCTTGCCACCGAGCCGGTGGCCTGACGAAACCCCGCCTCACAGACCCGAAGGAGCCGTCTCCATGCCCAGCCCCATCCGCCTCGCCATCGCCGGCGTCGGCAACTGCGCCAGTTCGCTCGTGCAGGGAATCACCTACTACCGCGACGCGGACCCCGACGACGTGGTCCCGGGCCTCATGCACGTGGAGCTCGGCGGCTATCACGTGCGCGACCTCCAGCCCGTCGCCGCCTTCGACGTCGACCAGACCAAGGTCGGCACCGACCTCGGCAAGGCGATCCACGCCGGGCTGAACAACACCGTGCGCTTCGCGGAAGTCGGCGAGGTCGGCGTCACCGTGCAGCGGGGGCCGACCTTCGACGGGCTCGGCCTCTACTACCGCGAGCTGATCGAAGAGTCGCCGGTGGAGGCGGTGGATGTGGCGGCGGCGCTGCGCGAGGCCAAGGCCGACGTCCTGGTCTCCTACCTGCCGGTCGGCTCCGAGCAGGCCCAGCGCCACTACGCCCAGGCCTGCCTCGACGCCGGCGTCGCGTTCGTCAACGCCATTCCCGTCTTCATCGCCTCGGACCCCGAATGGGCCCGCAAGTTCCGCGACGCCGGCGTGCCGATCGTCGGCGACGACATCAAGAGCCAGGTCGGCTCGACCATCGTGCACCGCATCCTCACCCGCCTCTTCGAGGACCGCGGCGTCGCCCTCGACGAGACGTACCAGCTGAATTTCGGCGGCAACATGGACTTCAAGAACATGCTCGAGCGCCAGCGGCTCGAGTCCAAGAAGATCTCCAAGACCCAGGCCGTGACGAGCCAGCTGGAGGACAACGTCCTCGACGCCGATGACGTCCACGTCGGCCCCTCGGATCACGTGCCGTGGCTCAAGGACCGCAAGTGGGCCTACATCCGCATGGAGGGACGCAACTTCGGCGACGTGCCGCTCAACCTGGAGCTCAAGCTCGAGGTGTGGGACTCCCCCAACTCGGCCGGCGTCATCATCGACGCCGTGCGCTGCGCCAAGCTGGCGCTCGACCGCGGCATCGGCGGCCCGCTGCTCGGCCCGTCTGCCTACTTCATGAAGTCGCCGCCCGTGCAGTACCACGACGACATGGCGCACACCCTCGTCGAGGAGTTCGCTGCCGGCGAGGCCCAGGACAGCTGGCCCGCCGACTGAGGTCGGGTCAGACCAGGATGCGCTCCTCGGGGGCGCGCACGCCGACCACGGCCAGCGCGCGTCCCATGCCGAGGAAGCAGCCACAGCAGATCGTGAGGTCCGCCAACTCGTCCTCGGAGAAGGCCTCGTGCAGGCGCGCCCAGAGCTCGTCGTCCATGGCCAGGTGGTCAATGGCGAAGCGCTCGGCGAACTCCGCGGCCAACCGCTCGCGCCGGCTCAGCCCGGTGGCGGCACGCCAGTCGGTCACCTCGGCGTAGAAGGGCTCGCCGGCGCCGACCGCCTCGCCGTCGCGGGCGCGGGTATCCCGGCACACGGCGCAGTCGTTGATCAACGCGATGGTCCAGCGGGCCGCCTCGCGCTCGCGCACCGAAAGCTGCGAGTTGCCGTAGACCGCCGCCGACAGCTTGCCCATCCCCGCCGCCATCTCCGGGCGCAGCAGCGCCCAGTCGATGTGCTCGCCCATCCCGCTCTCGGGTGCCGCAATCTTCGTCATGTCCGAAACGCTACTGCTGCTCGGCCCACCAGGCCCGGAGGCGGCGGGCCGCCTCCTCCTCGCCCAACGGGCCCTCGTCGAGGCGGAGCTCCATCAGGAAGTTCAGGGCCTGACCGACGGCGCGGCCTGGCCCGATTCCCAGCAGCTCCATGATCTGGTTCCCGTCGAGGTCCGGGCGGAGCGAGCGCAGCTCTTCCTGCTCGCCCAGCTCGGTGATGCGCGCCTCGAGCTCGTCCATGCGCCGGGCCAGCGCCCTGGCCTTGGCGGCGTTGCGCGTCGTGCAGTCGCAGCGCGTGAGCTCGTTCAGCCGGTCCAGCAGTGGACCGGCATCGCGCACGTAGCGGCGCACAGCCTTGTCGGTCCAGCCCAGTCGGTAGGTGTGGAAGCGCAGGTGCAGCTCGACCAGTCGCACGACGGTGTCCGTGTCGGCGGCGGAGTAGCGCAGCGCCTCCATGCGCGTGCGCGTCATGCGCGCGCCGACGACCTCGTGGTGGTGGAAGCTCACGCCGCCGTCGGTGATGGCCCGCGTGCGCGGCTTACCGACGTCGTGGAACAGCGCGGCCAGGCGCAGCAGCCGGTCCGGCGACGTCTTGTCCACCACGGCCAGCGTGTGCGCCAGCACGTCCTTGTGGCGGTGGATCGGGTCCTGCTCGAGCGCCAGACCCGGCAGCTCGGGCAGGAACTCGGCCGCCAAACCGGTGCGCACTATGAACCACAGCGCCACCGACGGCACGTCGACCATGACGATCTTGTCGAGCTCGTCGCGGATGCGCTCGGCGGAGACGATGGACAGCCGGCCGTGCATGCGCTCGACCGCGGCCGTCAACGCCGGGTCCGGCTCCAGTGAGAAGCGCGCCGCGAAGCGGGCGGCGCGCAGCATGCGCAGCGGGTCGTCGCCGAACGAGAGCTCCGGGTCGAGCGGCGTGCGCAGTCGGCCGGCCGCCAGGTCGTCCAGCCCGTCGAAGGGGTCGATCAACTCCATGTCGGGCAGCCGGAGGGCGAGCGCGTTGATGGTGAAGTCGCGGCGCGACAGGTCCACCGTCAGGTCGTCGCCGAAGGTGACCTCGGGTTTGCGCGAATCGGGCACGTACACCTCGGCCCGGTACGTCGTGATCTCGTAGACCTGCTCGCCCTTGCGGCAGCCGATGGTCCCGAAGCGCTCACCCTGCGTCCAGATGTCATCGGCCCAGCCCTGCACGAGGCGCTCGGTCTCGGCCGGGAGGGCGTCGGTGGTCAGGTCGAGGTCGTGCGGGGTGGCGGTGCCGGCGGGCCCGGGGAAGAGGGCGTCGCGCACGGAGCCGCCCACCAGCGACAGACTCCGCCCGGCCGCAGCGAAGCGGCGCGCCACCTCTCCGGTGGCCTCGACGTAGGGGCGGAACCGCTCGGGGACGGACGTGGACTGCACCCGCCCACGGTAGTGCGCCCTCTAGCCTCTCCCTGTGTCGACGCGCCGGGCCAGGACCGCCCTCTGCACGCTTGCGGTGGCCGTCGCAGCCCTGGTCAGCACCCTGGGCGGCGCCGCCGCGGCCGAAGCGGCGCCGGCGCGCGCCGGCGGTGCGGCGCTCGTGCTGGTCTCCCAGACCCCCTGGGTCAACGCGGCCCAGCCCTGGTTCAACCTGGCGCTCGGCGTGTCCGCGTCGGAGGGCGCGGCGAGCAGCCTGTCGGTCAACTTGACCTTCTACGGTCGCTTCGACGACGGCTCCGACCTGCAGCAGGCGCTGTCGGGCACGCCCTCGGGCACGCCGCTGTCCCGGGTCGACGGCGTCCCCGTCACCGACGTGGCCGGAGCCCTCACGGCCGCAGCCTGCGTGACGGTCCTGCCCGACTCGAGCGCGAGCGCACCCTCCAGCGGGACCGGGGCCTGCGCGGCCGGCCTGCCCGGCGGCACGGTGACCCTGGGCTGCACGCCGTCCAGCGACGAGTGCCAGGGCGTCTACGCCGTCTCGGTCGCGCTCGTCCGGTCGGGCTCGTCGTCCCCGCTCTCGCGCTTCACCACGTTCCTCACTTATCAGCAACCGAACGCCATGTCGTCGACCGGCGGTGCCCTGCGTGTGGGCGTCGTCGTCCCCGTCACGGCCGGCGGCGTGACCACCATGGCCGACGCGCTGACGCAGCACCGCGACGTGGCGACCACGCTCGCCGTCAGCCCGCTGGCGGTGAGCGCGCTCGAGACGTCACGCCCGCACGGGGGCGAGCACGCGCTCGACCAGCTCGCCGCGCTCAGCGGCGATCAGATGCTCGACCAGCCCTACGTCCCCATCAACGTCGTCGCACTCGCCGAGTCCGGCATCGGCAACGAAATCGGCGCGCAGGTCGACCGGGGCGATCAGGTGCTGCGCGGCGCCGGGCTCAAGCCCGACGGCGGGCCGTGGGTGGATACCGCCTCGGACTTCGCGCAGGGCGACGCGGCCAGCCTGGCCTCTGGCCTGCAGCTGGCCGGGGCGTCCCAGGCCGTCGTCAGCGACGCCGACCTGGCCACGGACGGGCAGACCAACCAGACCTTCGCCCAACCCTTCACGCTCGACCTCGGGCACGGCTCCACCGTGGCGGCCGTGGCGGCCAACTCCTCCCTGAGCACACGTTTCACCGCCGACCAGGCCAATCCGGTCCTCGGCGCCGAGCAGCTGCTCGCCGAGCTCTCGTTCGTGCACTTCGAGAACCCCTTCTTCAGCACGCCCCGCGGGGTCGTCGTCGCGCCGCCGCCGGGGTGGCGGCCCTCGGGCTCCTTCATGGACGCGCTGCTCGAAGGGCTCTCGGGCAACCAGATCCTGAGCCCGGTGACGCTCGGCACGCTCTTCTCCCAGGTGCCCGCCGGCGGCAACCGTGAGCCCGCCGTGCGCCAGCTGCAGGCCGGGGCGGCCGACCACGGCATCACCCGCAGCGCGGCCGACCGCATTGCGCTCGACCGCCAGCAGCTGTCGTCGTTCAGCCTGGCCGTCGGCGGCCACCCCGCCGACCTCACCGTCCTCGGCGACAACCTCTTGACCACCGAACAGCGCGGGCTCAGCGCGGCGGCGCGCGGTGCCGCGTTGGGCGCGTACGCCAAGACCTTCGCCGGCACGACCGGCCAGGTCACGCTGGCCACCGAGCGCACCGTCACCTTCACGTCGCAGCGGGCGGACATCCCCGTCACCGTGCTGTCGTCCGCCCCGTACCCGGTGACCGTCGTCGTCACCCTCAGTAGCGACAAGTTCACCTTCCCCAACGGCAACAGCCACCAGTTGCTGCTCAACCGCCCGACCACCTCGTGGCGATTCGCGGCGCAGGCCCGCACCTCGGGGGACCACCTGCCCATCGAGGTGACCCTGCACACGCCGGACGGCCACGTCATGATCGCCCACACGGTGCTCACGGTGCATTCGACCGAGATCTCCTTCGTGGGTGTCGCGCTCACCGTCCTCGCCGCCGCCGTGCTGCTGGTCTGGTGGGGGCGCACCTGGCGGCGGGCGCGCCGCGCCCGCCCGCGGGCCCACTGACGGTGGCCTCCCCCCGCCGGGCCCGGACCCTGGCGCTGCGGACGTCGGCCGCCTACGTCGCCGCCGGGACCGGCGCGTCACGGGTCACCGGCCTGCTCCGCTTCGTCGCCCTCGCCTGGGCGCTGGGGCAGACCTCGCTGGCCGACTCCTACAACCTGGCCAACACCACGCCCAACATGCTCTACGACATTGTGCTGGGCGGCATTCTGTCGGCCACCTTCATCCCGGTCTTCGTCGACCGCCTGTCCAACAAGTCCGAGCGCGAGGCCTTCGACTCCATCTCCGCCGTGCTCACCGTCTCGGTGGTGGTGCTCGGCGTCACGACCCTGGCGGCACTGGTGGCCGCGCCGTTCCTCATCGACGCCCTCACCGTGCTCGACACGCATTCGGGCCCCGACCAGATCCACCGCGTGCTGCTCGAGCGTCAGGTGGCCACCGGGTTCCTGCGCTGGTTCGTGATTCAGATCGCGGCCTACGGGCTCTTCGCGCTGGGGGCCGCGCTGCTCAACACGCGCCGCCGCTTCGTCGCCGTCGCCTGGGCCCCCATCGTCAACAACCTCGTCTGCATCGGCGTCCTCGTCTGGTTCGGGTTGTGGGCCGGGCACGGGGCCTCGCTGGCCAGCGTGGAGCAGCACAAGACCCAGCTCGTCCTGCTGGGCCTCGGCACCTCGCTCGGCGTGGTCCTGCAGGGCGCGGCACTCGTGCCCAGCCTGCGCCGGGCCGACCTCGGGCTCCTGCGTTGGCACTGGAACCCCCACGACGACGCGTTGCGGGCCGTGACGCGCCTCGGGGGCTGGACGTTCGGCTTCGTGCTGGCCAACCAGATCGCCCTCTTCGTGGTCACGGTGCTGGCCGGGAGCGTGGCCGGCCCGGACCCCGTGTCCTCGTACACCTACGCCTACGCCTTCTTCCAACTGCCCTACGGAATCGTCGCGGTGACCGTGATGTCAGTGGTGACGCCCGACCTGGCCGAGCGCTGGTCGACCGGGCAACGCACCGCGTTCCTGCGCCGCATGACGGGGGGGCTGCGCGCCGTCCTGGCGCTCATCATCCCCTCCGCCGTCGGCATGCTGCTGCTGGCCCGGCCGGTCGTCGCGTTGCTCCTCGGGGTCGGGCACAGCACACCGGCCGAGACGGCCACCACGGGCGCCGCGCTGGCCATGTTCGCCCTCGGCCTCCCCGGGTTCTGCGCCTACTTGTACTTCGTGCGCGTTTTGCAGTCGATGCAGCGGACCAGGGTGGCCTTCTACCTCTACCTCGTGGAGAATGCCCTGAACATCGCGCTCGCCCTCCTGCTGGTGCACCCGCTCGGCGTGCGTGGTCTCGCCCTGTCCCTCTCCATCGCCTACACCGTGGCCGCCCTCCTCGCCTTCGCCGTCTTCCGCCAGTGGTTCGGCCGCCTGGCCGAGCGCGAGACCTGGGCGCCGTTGCTGCGCGTCATCATCGCCTCGGTGCCCATGGGCATCGTGGTCCTCCTGGTCTCGAACCTCTCCGCATCCACCACGACCGTCGGTCTGCTGGCACGGGTCGTCGGCTCCGTGGTCGCCGGCGGGCTGACCTTCGGCGCCGTGGTGATCTGGCTGGGCCGGCGCCACGACACGCACCGGCGCCCGCCGTCTCGTCCCGTCGGCCCGAACCGTCCCGATGGCCCCCCGGGGCCCCCTCGCCCGACCCGTCCCGACGGGCCCGCCGCGCCCCTCGGTTCCGTCCGCCCGCTCGGCCCGGCGGGCACCACGCGGCGCGTCGCGTCGTCACGGGAGGCGGAGGCGGTCCCTCCATCGGCGCCCGAGTCCTCCGACGCGCTGCCCAGGCTCGCCTGACCCGCTCCCTGGGCCGCACCGCCCCTCCGTGGCAGACTCGTGCATGCCCGGTGTCCACATCGTCACCGACAGCGCCTGCGACCTGACCGACCAGCTCGTCAAGGAGCACAACGTCATCGTCGTGCCGCTGTCGATCCGCTTCGGCGACGAGGAGCTCGAGGACCGGCGCCAGCTCACGCCGGCCGAGTTCTGGGAGCGCTGTCGCGGCAAGGGCGACCTGCCCTCCACGGCCGCCCCCTCCCCCGGCGCCTTCCAGGCCGCCTTCCAGCAGGCCGCCGACGAGGGCGCCGACGCCGTCCTCTGCCTGACCATCTCCTCCAAGGTCTCGGGGACCTACGGCTCGGCCGTCACCGCGGCCGACACGTTCACCACGGTGCCGGTCCGCGTCGTCGATACGTTCTCCCTCACGATGGGCCAGGGGCTCCTCGTCATCGCCGCCGCCGAGGAGGCCGCGGCCGGGGCCGGCCTGGGCGCGCTGGTGGCCGCCACCGAGGACCGCATCCCCCGCACCCGCATCTACGGCGTGCTGGGCGGCCTCGAGCACCTGCAGCGGGGCGGCCGCGTCGGGGGCGCCCGGGCGCTGCTCGGTTCGCTGCTGAACATCAAGCCGGTGATCCAGCTCAAGGACGGCGAAGTGGCCGAGGAGTCCAAGCAGCGCACCCGCAACAAGGCGCTGGCCTATATGAGCGAGAAGGTCCGGGCCGATGCGCCCCTCGAACGGCTGGCGGTGGCCGACGGCGCCTGCGACGACTTCGCCGACGTGCTGGCCCGGATGAGCGACATCGCGACCGAGCACGCACTGGTCGCGGTCGACCTCGGCCCGGTGGTCGGGACGCACGCCGGGCCCAACACGGTGGGCGTCTGTTACATCGTCCCTGCCAGGGCACCCGGGACCGCCGGGTAGTCTCCACGCCGTGGCTGAGAACGATCTTGCGGACGCGCTGTCGGACCGGGCCCTCGAGGCCGTGGACACGGTGGTGGCCACCGTCAACGACAAGGCCATCCGGCCAGCCATCGTGGCTGCGCGCGGCATCGTCTTCGGCGTGGTCATCGCCGTCATCGGAATCACCGTCGTCGTGCTCTTCTGCGTCGGCTTCATCCGCCTGACCACCATCGCGGGGCACCGGATCTGGGCCTCCTACCTGGTGCTGGGGCTCATCTTCTGCGCGGTCGGCGCCGTCCTCTATTCGCGCCGCGGCGTGCCACCCGATGCCTGAGCGCCGCAAGGTCGTCGTCATCGGGAGCGGGCCGGCGGGCCTCACCGCCGCCCTCTACTCGGCGCGGGCCCAGCTCCAGCCTCTGGTCATCGAAGGCGAGCCCTCGTCGACGAGCGACCAGCCCGGCGGCCAGTTGATGCTGACCACCGACGTGGAGAACTACCCCGGCTTCGTCGACGGGGTCATGGGCCCCGAGCTCATGGGGATGATGCGGGCCCAGGCCCTGCGCTTCGAGGCCGAGCTGCGCACGGCCAAGGTCAGCCGCGTCGACCTCGCCCCGTGGCCCTTCGAGGTCTGGATCGGCGACCCCGAGGCCGACGAGCCCACCGTGCTGGCCGACACGCTCATTGTGGCCACCGGTGCCCGCTCTCTCATGCTCGGCTGCCCCAACGAGCAACGCCTCCTCGGCTACGGCGTGTCGACGTGTGCCACCTGCGACGGCTTCTTCTTCCGCGAGCAGCACATCGCGGTGGCCGGTGGCGGCGACTCCGCGCTGGAAGAGGCGATCTTCCTGACCCGCTTCGCCTCCAAGGTCACCGTGATCCACCGGCGCGACGAGCTGCGCGCCTCGAAGATCATGCAAGAGCGCGCCTTCGCCAACCCGAAGATCGAATTCCGCTGGAATTCCGTCGTTTCCGGGGTATTGGGCGACACCAAGGTCAGTGGCGTCGAACTGCGGGACACCGTCACCGGCGAGGAGTCCGAGCTCGATGTGACGGGTCTCTTCGTGGCCATCGGGCACGAGCCGAACAGCTCCTTGTTCAAGGGGCAGCTCGAGCTCGAGGCCAACGGGTACGTGCGCACCTTCGACGGCACGACCCGGACCAGCGTGGACGGGGTCTTCGCCGCCGGCGACGTGCAGGACCACTACTACCGCCAGGCCATCACCTCGGCCGGGTCCGGCTGCATGGCCTCCATCGATGCCGAGCGCTGGCTCGAGGAGCGGGGCGAGTAAGCCGGGAACAGAACCGGGCGGGTGGGCGTTGCACCCTCTGACAAGGAGATTGCCATGAGTGAGAAGATCGAGACCCTGACCGACGCTACCTTTGACGAGCATGTCAAAGCTTCGGATGTCCCCGTCCTGGTGGACTTCTGGGCGGAATGGTGTGGCCCGTGCAAAATGATCTCCCCGGTGTTGGAGGAGATCGCGGAGGAGCAGGCCGGGAAGATCCGGATCGGCAAGCTCAACATCGACGACAACCTGGACGTGACCCGTCGCTTCGACGTGATGAGCATTCCGACGCTGATCCTGTTCAAGGACGGGGAGCCCGCGGTACGCCTGATAGGGGCGAAGCCCAAGGGCCAGCTGCTCGAGGAGATCTCAGCCTTCCTGTAGGCCTGCCGCTCGCCATCGGTGACCGCGGTGACGCGGTCTCCGATGTGCAGCACCGCCTCGCCGCTCTTCTGCCGGGCACCCCCGTCGATGCCGACGGCATCTTCGGACCGGGCACCCGGGCCGCCCTCGAGGCTTTTCAGCGGCTGCGCGGTCTGCGCGTCGACGGCGTCTGCGGCGCGCAGACCTGGAACACCCTGGTGGAAGCCGGTTTCCGGATGGGTGACCGGTTCCTCTACCGCCGGACCCCCATGCTGCGGGGTGACGACGTGGCGGAGCTGCAGCAGCGCCTGTGCACCCTCGGCTTCGACACCGGCCGCGTCGACGGGATCTTCGGGGACGCCACCGTGCAGGCCCTGGGCGAGTTCCAGCGCAACGCCGGCCTCCCGGTCGACGGAATCGTCGGCGGCGCCACCCTGCTCGAGCTGCTGCGTCTCGAGAGCCGGCACCACGAGCCCGCGCTGGTCTCGGCCGTGCGGGCCCGGGCCGCGCTCCGTGACGCTCCGCCCACCCTGCGGGGCCGCCACATCGCCGTTGGTGAGGTCGGAGGCCTGGGCAGTGTCACCGGCGCCCTCCGGCGTCGCCTGACCTGGGGCGGCATCCGCGTCACCGAGCTGCACCATCCCGACGACGCCGTCCAGGCCCGGGAGGCCAACGAGCTCGGGGCCGACGTCTTCGTCGGTCTCCGGCTCAATCCCTCGACCTCAGGTTGCCGGACCGCCTTCTGGTCGGGGCGTCACGACGAGTCCCTCGGCGGGCGCCGGCTGGCCGAACTGGTCCAGGCCGCCGTTCCCGAGG
The DNA here is from genome assembly GCA_963850185.1 of uncultured Acidimicrobiaceae bacterium. Classification (GTDB taxonomy): domain Bacteria; phylum Actinomycetota; class Acidimicrobiia; order Acidimicrobiales; family RAAP-2; genus Bog-473. The sequence continues at coordinate 131,494 of CAWKKE010000007.1, read as the reverse complement.
CCTTGGGGGTGACCGATATCGGCGTGCAGGGCATGTCTGTGCCTCTGTTGCGCGAAACGCGCATGCCTGCAGTGCTGATCGAGGTGGGGCCGGCCAGCCGCGTGGTCGAGGGTACGCCGGCCCTCGCCGCCGCCCTCGCCGCCGCGCTCGGGCGCTGGGCCGACGCTTCCTGGGACTAATCGCGCGTATTACAGGTAATCACAACGCACGAAAAGGCCACCCAGGTGTCGATCTGGCAGCCCCGCGACCCCGGCGACGGTTACGCGATCAAAGCTGCCGGTAAGTGAACCAGGTGACAATCCACAACGTCATGCACAGGTTGTGGATGAAGCTGTACAGCCCCTTCACAGTTGTGTGAACTACGTGACGACCCCGTCACCAACCATGGCCCGGTAGATCCGTTCGAGGTCCTCGAGGGTTGCGAACTCGACCACCAGCCGCCCCCGCCGGTTCTGAATATCGACCTTGACCCGGGTGTTCAAGTAGGTCGAAAGGAGGTCCTCGAGCTCCAGGACCCCGGGTTCGGGCAGCTTCCGCACCGCCGGCCGCCGGCTGGCCGGAGGGGTAACACCTGAGATCACACCGTCGGTGGGGGGTTCAGGCTCGGTCGTTTCGGGCGCGTCGGGCACCACCCGGAGCTCGGATCCCCCCTGGCGCACCAGTTCCTCCACCGCCCGAACTGTCAACCCCTGCTCGACAATTTGGTCGACCATCTTCTCCTGCAGGGCCCGGTCGGGCGTCCCGAGCAGTGCCCGTGCGTGTCCAGCGGAGATGGTCCGCTCCGCCAGGGCGCGCTGCGCTCCGGCCGGCAGCTGCAGCAGGCGCAGCGTGTTGGTGACCGTGGCCCGGCCCTTGCCCATGCGGGTCGCCACTTGCTCGTGCGTCAAACCGAACTCGTCGATGAGCTGCTGGTAGGCGGCGGCCTCCTCCAGGGCGTTGAGGTCCACGCGGTGGAGGTTCTCGACCAGGGCCTGTTCCAGGCTGGCCACGTCGTCGGCCACCTGGACCAGCACGGGGATGGTCTGCAGGCCGGCCCGGCGGGCGGCGCGCCAGCGCCGCTCCCCCGCGATGAGCTCGTAACTGTCCTCTTCATCCTCGAGCTGGCGCACCAGGACCGGCTGGAGCAGACCGACCTCACGGATGGAGGCCGCCAGCGACCCCATCGACTCCTCGTCGAAGTGGCTCCGGGGCTGATAGGCGTTCGGCCGGATGTGTGAGATCGGTACGACCCGGAGAAGAGAGTCGGTCTCCCCCGTCGCCTCACTCGGGATCAGGGCACTGAGGCCCTTACCGAGACCGCTGCGGCGCGCCATTGCTCACCTCCTTGGCCAGCTCGCGGTAGGCCACGGCACCCCGCGAGGTCGGATCGAACACTGTGATGGGCTGCCCGAAGGAGGGTGCCTCGGAGAGGCGGACCGTGCGCGGGATGACCGCGCGGCAGACCCGCTCGGAGAAGTGCTCGCGGACTTCGTTGGCCACATCCACCGACAGACACGTCCGGGCGTCGTACATGGTCAACACAATTGTGCTGACCTCGAGAGTCTGGTTGAGATTGGTCGAGACCAGGTTCACGTTCCGGAGCAGCTGGCTCAAACCCTCGAGGGCGTAGTACTCGCACTGGATGGGGACGAGCACTTCGTCCGCCGCGGCCAGTCCGTTGACCGTGATGAGCCCGAGCGAAGGGGGGCAGTCGATCAGGACGAAGTCGAAGTCGTCCACCACGGTGTCGATGGCCCGCTTCAGCTTCATCTCACGGCTGAAGGCCGGGACGAGCTCGATCTCGACGCCGGCCAGATCGATGGTGGCGGGAGCCACAAAGAGGTTCTTGACGCTCGTGGGCTCAATGCAGTCCTCGAGCGGCTGGTCCCGCATGATGACGTCGTACATGGAGAGCTCGAAGTTCCGTGCCTCCACACCCAGCCCCGTGGTGGCGTTGCCCTGGGGGTCGAGGTCGATCACCAGCACGCGGTAGTCGAGCTCGGCCAGAGCGGCGCCCAAGTTGACCGTGGTCGTGGTCTTGCCCACGCCGCCCTTCTGGTTGGCGATGGCGATGATCCGGGGCAGCTCCCGTTGGACCGGCTTGGACCCGTTGAGCAAGTCCGTGGCCTCGCCCCCGATGGAGGGCGCCCGCATGGCGTGCTTGGGGGCGGACGGGGTGGCCTCGACAGCCTCGCGCTACTCGGTGCCGGTGCCTCGGGTGCCGGTGCCTCGGGTGCCGGTGCCTCGGGTGCCGGTGCCTCGGGTGCCGGTGCCTCGGGTGCCGGCCGGGTGCCGGTGTCGAGGCAACGGGGGAGGGCGGAGCAGGGTTCTCCGGCTCGGGCGTCTCGGCCGAGGGCGCCGCCGGCTCAACCAATGGGGGAGTCGGCGCGGAGCCCGGCACGTGGGTCGGCTCCACCGCGGACGCTGGGGTGGGCTCAGCAATGGGAGGAGCGGTCACCTGCTGCGGCGGAAGGGCCTGGGAAACGGGTACGGGGTCGGCGGCTCCATTGCCCTGGAGAGGAGCGGGCGCCTCCTCGGCCGGAGCGGGTCCTGGGATCGTACTGGTGACTGGGTCAACGGCAGGAGCGCCGTCCTCGTCGTAGTCGTACGGGGCAACCCGGGGTTGCCCTGAGGGTGCGGTCTCTGCAGGGTCTTTGTCCCTGCGTCGAATGCGCATCAGGTAGGACCTCCGAAACGCCACCGCACGGCGCCTATCCTGGCCTGCCAGAGCCCCAAGGTCAAGAGTTGAGGTTGTTCCACGTGAAACAACAACCACACAACTCGGGGTGCATTTCATTTTCCGTTCCACGTGGAACATCTTCCCGTCACCATCTGCAGGCGTCACCTGTGCCCGACCCATTCCTTTGCCTAGGGCACAGGGACGCAGGCCAAAGAGCAGCCCGGGGCCCGCTGGCCTGGTCGGACCTGCTCCGCCGAGCATGGCACCGCCCGAGGCCCTTCTTTCCCTGCGGCCGGGCCCGCGGGGCGGGTGAGAGGTGAGGTGCGGAGGCGGCCGTCTTGGCGGACCGGGTCGCAAGGCGCCGGCCGTACCACACCACCTCTTGGGAGCAACCCCTCATGCGCATCCTCGCTGCCGGCGAGGGAGGGGCGGGGCGATGGTCAGAACAACGGCTTCTTGGCGGGGACGCCATTGCGCCGGGGAAAGCGGTCAGGACATAGCTCTCGTTGGCGCAGCACGCGGTATCCGAAACCCTCATGGATCATCTCGGCGGGCTCCAGGCCGAGGAGGCGCAGCGGCTCCGTCGGCCAGCGTTGGGCGGGATCCTCCCCGTCGGGCGAACGAGGGGGCTCCGACACCAGCAGCCAGCCGCCCACCTTGAGGAGGGGGGCGGCACACTCGGCCAGCACGGCCGGCCGGCCGAACGAGCGGGCGAGAACCCCGTCAAAGCCTGCCCTCGAGCCGGGCTGCCGTCCGCATACCTCGGCGCGCTCCTCCAGGACCGAGACTCGAGGCTCAAGGCCCAGACGCTCCACGGCCCCGCGCAGAAAGGCGGCCCGGCGGCCGTTCGCCTCGAGCAGTGCCATGGTGACCTCCGGCCAGTCCGTCGCCACGACGAGACCCGGCAGCCCGCCCCCCGAGCCGAGATCCACCAGGCGCTCCGCTTGGTGCGCCGCACGACCTTCCGCCAAGCGACGGGCGATGGCCGCAAACCCCTGGGCGTGACGGATCTGCGGGTCCAGGGGGCCGGGGCCGAAGAAGCCCAGGGCGCGCGCTTCCGCCAGGAGCTCATGTAAAGGAGTGGGGGAGAGGCCCCCTTCGTCGGCGCCGGGCACCGGCGCCGGGTCAGCCTGCTGGCGCGATGACGATGTGGCGGTTGGGGTCTTCGCCCTCCGAGCGAGTCTCGACCCCCGCCATCTCATTGATGGCGTCGTGCACTGCCTTGCGATCGGCTGGACTCATGGGCTCGAGCGCCTTCTCCTGGCCCGAGGCCAGGACCTCTTCCGCGATCTGCGTGCTGAACCGCTTGAGGGCGGCCGAGCGGCGCTCCCGGTAACCCGCCACATCGACGAGGATCCGATCGGTGCGAGATGGGCATTGACGCTGGACCACCGCCCGGGTCAGGTCCTGCAGGGCGGTGAGGGTCGATCCCCGTGGGCCGACCAGCATGCCGAGATCTTCGCCGAGGGCGGCGATCTCGACCGTGTCCTCGTCGAGCAGGCGGGTCTCGACTGAACCCTCCATACCGAATTCACTCAGGAGGTCGGCCACGAACGCTCGCCCGACCTCGCCCTGCTCCTCGAGCGTCATTCCCTCGGCCATATCCTCTGTCTCCTTTGCTTCGGTGCTCCGTTGCGGAGCCTTCTCGCGGGTCGGCCCCCCCGAACCGTTCCTCGAGCCTGCGGCCGACGCCACACCGGTGGACGTCGACTTGCTGCGATTGCGTCGGCGTCGGGCTGAACGGCTGGTGCCATTGCCCGTACCCGCCGTCGTGGTGCCTGACCCGTTCGTGTTGGCGGCCACTGGACTGCCCGATTCGGCATCGTCGGTGTTGCTCTTCCGGCCGTCGCCACCCGCCGAGGACCGCTGGCCGCCGCCCTGGCGGCCGCCCTGGCCCCCTTGCCCCCCTTGGCCCGATCTGCCCCCGCCGCTGCGACGAGACCGCTCCCGCCGAGGCCTGGCCCCGACTGGACGAACCCGCGCCCGAACCCTGGCCTCAACCCGGACACGCCCGAAGAGCCCCGTCTTCGGCTCGTCCACCACGATCACCTCGGCATCGCCGACGGCCACGCCCAGCTGGTCCAGTGCCTGTTCAGTCGCTTCTTCGACGGTCTTCCCCGCCACCTCAACCCACTCCACGCGCTATCGAGCCTTTCTTGTTCGCTTCGCGCGCGACCGCGGATGGGCCTTGGAGGCCGACGTGTCCTCGACGTTGTCGTCGGTGTTCGCCGCTTTGCCGTTCGTCGCTCGCTTCGGGGCCGGCTTCCTCCCGTTGGCGGGGGCCCGGCCATTCGTCTTGGCGCCATTGGTCTTCGCCGCGTTCTTCGCCGGCGGCAGTGTCGCCTTGGCCGCCGCCGTCCCGTCGGTGGCGCTCGAAGTCTTCTTCACCGCCTTCGGGGGTGGTTTCTCCTTCTCCTTTTCTTTGGTCGCACCGATCTCGCGCTCGTGCACGACCGGCGTGACCATGCCGCTCCGGAACATGAATTCCTGTGTTCCGATCCGCATTGCCGAAGAGACAACCATGTAAATGGTTGCTCCGGCGGGGACTCTTAGGTAAATGACTCCGAAAATAATAGGGAAGAACTTCTGCATCTGTTGCATCTGCGGATTGGCCGCAGCGGCCTGCGGATTACGACTATTCATCTGCTTCATTTGGTAGTACTGCAGGAACATTGCAGCGCCAATGAGCACCAGGTAAGGCAGAACTAATACGGCCTGGCTCGCACTCCCCGGGGTGGCATGATGGGAGAAGGGGAGGGATGACAAATCCATCCCGAACCACCAGTGCATTTGACCATTGCTGGCGATCAATGCTTCGTGCATTTGCGAAGCAGTTGGGATGTAACGAGGCGAAGCACATCCAGCCTTTGCGACGCACTTGACTGTCTGCCCGGCGGCGTTCGTATATGACTGACCCTTCGGCACGATATAGGAAAGCCCGCGGATCAACGAGTACAAGACGATCAGGAAGGGCATCTGCAGGAGGCTGGGGAGGCAGGCCCCGAAGGGGCTCGTCCCGTTCTCCTTGTAGAGCTTCATCATCTCCTGATTGAGGAGTTCCCGATTCTCTGCGCCCTTGTACTTGGCCTGCAGCTTCTTCATCTCGGGCTGCAGTCGCTGCATGGCCAGCATCGACTTGGTGCTCTTCACCGTGACCGGCGTCAGAGCCAGCATGATGATGATCGTCAGGCCTGTGATGGCAAAGCCGTAGTTCGGCCATACGGCGTAGAGACCCGCCAGGATCAGGCCGAAGAGCTCGAAGAGCGGGTGGAAGATCTCTCCCACCAGCTTGAACAGGGAATTCTCAGCCAGGAGGGGGTGGCTCAGCACGGGTGGCTCCGTTCATGGGCGTGGACGCGCACAGGGACCAGGTCCACGCCGTGGGGACCGAAGGGTCGACAACGGAGCAGCCGTCGGGCGCTCAGGGCCAGGCCACGCCAGAAGCCGTGGACGGTGAACGCCTCCACCGCGTAGGTGGAGCAGCTCGGATAGAAACGGCAGGGCGAGATCCGTCCCGAGGCCGCGCCCTGATACGCCGTGAGCAGGGCCACCGCCACCCGCACGGGCAGGCTGTTGCTGGCTTCGGTACCGCTCATGCCCGCACCCTGTCCTGGCCGGCCTTCAGGAGTGCCGCCTCTACGTCGACGCGGAACGCCGCTGGCTCGAGCACGGCCGCGGCAGGCTCCAGACGCACCAGATAGGTGCCACGGGCCAGGTGCGGTGCCGTGGAGCGCACGACTGCCCGGGCACGCCGTCGGAGTGAATTCCGGACAACCGCGCCGCCGCAGCGACGACCAATTGCGTACGCCACCTGGGGAAACACCCCCTGCTCCTCGCTGGCGACAGGAAGGAACGTCACACGCACCGGTCCGCTGGCCCCACGCGCCCGGGAGCGTTGCAGCTCGGCAAAGGCCGCGCGGCGGGTGATGCGTCCGACCGTCCGTGGGGGCACGAGAGGCCTTCAGACGGTGAGACGGTGGCGCCCCTTGAGCCGCCGCGACTTCAAAATTGCCCGGCCGGCCCGCGTGGACATGCGCTTGCGGAACCCGTGGGTGCGAGCCCTTTTCCGGGTGTTCGGTTGATAAGTGCGCTTCACGTCAATTCAGCCTTTCGCAACGGCCGTACGGCAATCCGGAGCCGATCGTCGCAGGTTCCATGCCTCGGCCTTCGAGTCGATTCCGGCCGCCGGCGGCGAGTCCGCCCATGTTAGGCGCGATTTGCCGGTGGCCTCTAGTCGCACCGCCTGGCACGGTGTACGTTCATCCAATTACCCATACCGAGGATCGTTCCGAACATGCTGGCTGGACACCGAGGCGGGAGAAGGGGCGTTCGGAACTCGCAGTGACCCAAGCCGGAGATCTTTGGACAAGGTGCACCGGGTCCCTGCGCGACCAGGTATCCGAGACGACGTGGCAGCTGTGGCTCTCGGGGATAGAGCCGGTGACTTTTTCCGACGGCGAGTTCGTCCTGTCGGTCCCCAACGGGCTCATCCGCGAGCGGGTGGAGTCCCGCTACCTGCCCATGATTGAGGACACCCTGGCCAACGAGGTGGGAGGGCCTGTGCGCGGCCGTCTCGAAGTGCAAGAACCCGAGCCTGCCGCGGTCCCCGTCGAGCCGACCACCGAAGAGGTCTTTGGCCTGCCTCCCGAGCCCCAACGCAGCCCGGTGCAGCCGGCCGCACCGGGCCGGGAGTCGCCTGCGGTCCAGCTCGACACCGAAATTCACCTTCGAGAACTTCGTCGCCGCGTCGTCCAACCGCCTGGCCCACGCCGCCGCCCAGGCCGTGGCCGAAACGCCCGGCCGGTCCTACAACCCCCTCTTCATTTATGGCGACTCCGGGCTGGGCAAGACCCACCTGCTCCACGCCATCGGCAACTACGTGACAGAGAACTACCCCCGCCGCAAGGTCCTCTACGTGACCACCGAGACCTTCATGAACGACTTCGTCGACTCCTTGCGCACCTCGACCACCCTGACCTTCAAACGCCGATACCGGGACTGCGACGTCCTCCTCATCGACGATGTGCAGTTCATGGAGCGCAAAGAGGGACTCCAGGAGGAGTTCTTCCACACCTACAACGACCTCAAGGGCGCCTCCAAGCAGATCGTCCTGACCTCCGACCGGCCGCCCAAGTCCATTGAGACCCTCGAGGACCGACTGCGCAGTCGCTTCCTCTCCGGTCTCATCACCGAGATCGACCCTCCTGACCTCGAGACCCGCCTGGCCATCCTCCGTTCGAAGTCCCTCAGCGAACATCAAGAGGTCCCTGACGACGTCCTGGAATTCATCGCGTCCCATGTCAAGGACAACATCCGGGAGCTCGAGGGCGCATTGACCCGCATCTGCGCGTTCGCCAACCTGAACAAAGAGCCGATTTCGCTGGCCCAAGCGGAGAAGGTCCTGTCCGACCTCATCCTGGCCGGCGAGCCCCGCCGCATAACCCCACAGACGATCCTCGAGGCCACCTCGGCCAGTTACGGCTTCTCGATCGACGCTATCTGCGGCCCGAGCCGAACCCGGCCTCTCGTCACCGCCCGCCAGGTCGCCATGTACCTGACCAGGGAACTCACGGACTACAGCTACCCAGCCATCGGGCGCGTCTTCGGCAATCGCGACCACACGACCGTGATCCACGCCGTCGACAAGATCGCCGGCCAGATGCAAGAACGGCGACAGATCTACGAGCAGGTCACCGAGCTGATCCAGAAAATCCGTGCCGGCTCGGCCTGACCATTTCCTTCTCCCCGTCGCTCACCGCCCCGCTGTGGTTCGCCAACGGCAAAGACTGTGGACGAACCCCACCATCGCTGGGGACCAGCCCAGTACTCGTCCCCAGGCCGAGACGGGCCGCACCGCGCGTAGCATCAGACCCGCGCCCGGCCCACAAGGCCATGGGGACGGCGCTGCAGGCCCCCAGCAGGTGCGGAACCATCTCATCCACAATCCACACCCCTTATTACCTCTACCAACCTCATATACCTCTCCCTCCACGATGAAGGACTGGGAAAACTCCCGAAAGGACAAGCGGCGGTGAAGTTCAGATCCGAGCGCGATGCACTCGTCGACATGCTGGCCACTGCGAGCCGTGCCGTGGGAGGTCGTGGCGGCTCCTCCCCGGTGTTGCTGGGCCTGCTGCTGACGTGTGACGGGAACTCGTTGACCGTGACCGGGACCGACCTGGACCTCACGATTCAAGTGACGGGCGAAGTCATCGGGATCGATGACGGAAGTTGTGTCATTCCGGCGCGCTTGTCGACGGACATTGTGCGCCGGCTCGAGCCCGGGGCCGTGACGTTCGCCGACCAGGGAGATCACATCACCATCAGCGCGGCAAGGTCGACCTTCAAGTTACACACGTACCCCGTTGTGGAGTTTCCGCCGGTGGGCAAGACAGACGAGCCCACCACGCAGCTGTCGGAGACCGCGCTGGGCGAGGCGGTGCGTCAGGTCGTTCGTGCAGCATCACACGACGACGGCCGGCCGCTCTTGACCGGTGTTCTTGTCTCGAGGGTCGACGGGTCGATTCGCATGGTGGCCACGGACTCGTACCGCATGGCAATGCGTGATCTGCCCGATTCGGAGACCATTCCGGGCGAAGAGGACCTGCTGGTGCCGGCTCGCGCCCTGTCGGAGCTCCAGCGCCTGCCGACTGGCACCATCGCGGAGGGTTCCGAGACCAATCGCGTGGGCGTGGCCGCGAGCAGCAACGAGATCACGTTTTGGCAAGGCAATGTCCAGATCAGCACGCGCCTGCTCGAGGGTCGGTACCCGGACTACAAGCAGCTGATCCCGGATCACTACCCGAACCGCCTGCATCTCGGCAAGGAAAGTTTCATCTCCGCCTTGCGGCGCGTCCAGCTGCTGGTGCGCGACAACACGACGCCGGTCCGACTCTCCATGCGTCAGGGCGGCGTCGACCTGAGTGTGCAGAGCCAGGACGTGGGCGACGCGGCGGAGGCGGTGGACGGGGACTACACCGGCGAGGATCTCGTGATCGCGTTCAACCCGTCGTATCTGATCGACGGTGTCGAGGCGGTCGCCGGTGACGAGGTGATCGTCGAGACAGCCGACGCTTCGCGCGCGGCCACGGTGCGTGGCGCGGAAGACCAGGAGTTTCGGTATCTCCTGATGCCGGTCCGGGTCTCCTGAGCGGACCGCGGTCGCGGTGAGCGTCCGGCACCTGGAGCTGGCCGACTTTCGTATCTTCCGCACCGTGAGCCTGGACCTCGAGCCCGAGGGAACGACGGTCATCACCGGGTCGAACGGCACCGGGAAGACCAGCGTCCTCGAGGCCCTGGCCTACCTGGGGACACGGCGGTCGTTCCGGGGCGCCCCGCCCGAGGCGATGGTGCGGACCGGGGCGGAGAGCGCCATCGTGCGCGGCGGAGCTCGATGGGCGCGACAGTCCGACACTGGTGGAGGCGGAAATCCTGCCGGTTGGGCGCAGCCGCACCAGGGTGAACCGCAAATCGGTCAGCGGGAGGCGGGAGCTGGCCGCCGCCGCCCCATGCACCATCTTCTCGCCTGACGACCTTGTCATCATCAGTGGCGGCCCGAAGGGGCGGCGCGACGTCCTCGACGACGCGCTGGCGGTGCTCGACGCAGAGGAGCGCGGGCCGCCGACGAGACGGACCGGGTCCTGCGTCAACGCGCCGCGCTGCTCCGGCAATCGGGGGGCCGGGCCGGAGTCGAAGTCGCGGCAACCCTCGACGTGTGGGACCAGCGGCTGGCCGACGCTGGGAAAGTGCTGGTGACCGCACGCGAAAGGCTCGTGACCGCCCTCGACCCGCTCGTGGCCTCCGCCTACGGGCACCTGGCCGGCGCGGGAAGCCGGGTTGTCGTCGTGCAGCGCTACCAGCGCAGCTGGAACGGCGACCTTCTCGATGCGTTGGCAGCTTCTCGTCGGGACGACCTGCGTCGGGGCGTCAACACGGTAGGGCCGCACCGAGACGACCTCGCCCTCGAGGTTGACGGGAGAGAGGCCCGGACCCATGCCTCGCAGGGCGAACAACGGTGCCTAGCCCTCGCCCTACGGCTGGGCGTGCACGAGCTGATTCGGTCCCGCACCCGCTGATCCCGACCCTTCTTCTCGACGACGTGTTCTCCGAACTGGACCCCTCCCGCAGTCGCGCCCTGGTGGACGAGTTGCCGCCTGGGCAGTCGATCCTGACCACGGCGGCGCCCCTGCCCGACGGGATCGAGGTCGCTCGGCTGCTCCCGGTGCAGAGCCTGGAAGCCCGATGACGAAATGGCGACGCGACAGCGGTCCGCGGCGAGTGGGCGAGTCCATGCCCCGTGTGCTGGGCCGGCTGGGATCGGCCCCGACCCCAGCGGTCATGGAAGCGGTGTTCACCCGCTGGGAAGAGCTGGTCGGCGCCGAGCTGGGGGGGCACCTGCGGCCACAACGTGTCGACGGGCGCGTGCTCGTGGTGGCGGTGGAACACCCGGCGTGGGCGACCCGAGCCCGCATGGAGTCGGGGCAGATTCTGGCCCGTCTCAGGGAGTTGGGGGAGACCTCCATCGACCGTTTGGAGGTCGTCGTCGAGCGCGCCTGAGCGACACATGCGTAGCGGTCGCGCAGACCGTTCAGAGGCGCCGAATTGGAGCGGATGTCGGGTAGAATGGTGTGTTCGCATTGAAAGGCCGGAAGTCACCAATTCGGGGATTCGATACGCACTTCGAAAACTCTGTTCTGAAAGGGCGCGCCTGTGGCAGTAAAGGTGGATGAGATACCTGGTGGAGCCGGTGCGTCGTACACCGAAGACGACATCACCATCCTCGAGGGGCTCGAAGCCGTGCGGAAGCGCCCCGGCATGTACATCGGCTCGACGGGCCCGACCGGCTTGCACCACCTGGTGTGGGAGGTCGTGGACAACTCCGTCGACGAGGCCATGGCAGGGCGGGCTACCCGAATTGACGTGACGACACTGGCCGATGGTGGCGTCCGGGTCAGCGACGACGGGGCCGGGATACCGGTCGGCCCGCACCCCAAGTACCCCAAGCAGTCGACGGCGGAGATCGTCCTGACCACGCTGCACGCCGGCGGCAAGTTCGGCGGCAAGGGCTACCAGGTCTCCGGGGGCCTCCATGGCGTGGGGATCTCGGTGGTGAACGCGCTGTCCACCCGGCTCTGGCTGGAAGTGGACCGGGACGGGCAGCACTGGGAGGCGGAGTTCGGGAAGGGTGGCAAGGTCGTCCAGAAGATCCGCGCCACCGGTCCCGCCCCGAAGGACCGGACCACCGGCGAGCCGCGGACGGGCACCACGGTCACGTTCTGGCCGGATGCCGCCGTGTTCGAGGACACGGAGTTCCGCGCGCAGACGATCGTCGAGCGGATGCAGATCATGGCCTTCTTGAACAAGGGCCTCGAGATCCGCTTCGTGGACGAGCGGAGCGACCCGGTCGCCAAGACGACGTACAAGTACAACGGCGGAATCGTCGACTTCGTGAAGCACCTCAATGCTTCGAAGGAGTCCCTCTTCCGCAAGGTCGCGTCGTTCGAGCAGGCCGAGGAGGGGCAGGAGGTCGAGATCGCACTGCAGTGGAACGCCGGGTACCACGAGTCGATCCACTCTTTCGCCAACGGCATCTCGACCATTGAGGGCGGGATGCACGTGGAGGGATTCTCCAAGTCGCTGACGAACGTTGTGAACCGCTACGCACGCGCCCGCAACATCCTGAAGGAAAAAGAGGAGAACCTGAAGGGCGAGGACATCCGCGAGGGTTTGACCGCAATCGTCTCGGTGCGCCTACGCGACCCCCAGTTCGAGGGCCAGACCAAGTCCAAGCTCGGGAACACGTCCATCCGATCGTTGACCGAGCGCACGACGAACCAGAAGCTCACCGAATGGCTCGAAGAGAACCCGCGCGAGGCGAGTCAGATAGTCAACAAGTCGCTGCAGGCGGCGCGTGCGCGCCTCGCCGCCCAGGGCGCACGGGACCTGACCCGGCGCAAGTCGGCACTCGACGGCGCCGGGCTCCCTGGCAAGCTGGCCGACTGCTCGTCACGCGATCCGCGTGAGTCGGAGATCTTCATTGTGGAAGGGAACTCGGCCGGCGGTTCGGCGAAGGATGCGCGCAACCCGCACACCCAGGCGATCCTGCCCATCCGGGGCAAGATCCTCAACGTCGAGCGGGCCCGGATCGACAAGATGCTCAAGAACGCCGAGATCCAGGCGCTGATTTCTGCCATCGGCGCCGGCTTGGCGGAGGAGTTCGACGTCGAGAAGATCCGTTACCACAAGGTGATCCTCCTGGCCGACGCCGACGTCGACGGCAGCCACATCCGCACGCTCCTCCTCACGTTCTTCTACCGCCAGATGAAGCCGCTGGTGGAAGGGGGCTTCGTCTACGTGGCCCAGCCCCCGCTGTACTCGACGCTGGTCGGAAAAGAGAAGATCTACCTCAAGGACGACGCCGCCCGGGAGGCGTTCCTGGCCGAACATCCGGACCACAAGCACGACTTCAACCGGCTGAAGGGCCTCGGGGAAATGGACTACGCCGAGCTGCGTGACACGACCATGGACCCGGGAAAGCGGTCCCTGCTGCAGATCAACGTCGAGCAGGCGGCGACGGCGGACGAGGTCTGCTCCATCCTCATGGGCGACGACGTGGAGCTGCGACGCCACTTCATTCAGACGAACGCTAAAGACGTCCGCTTCCTCGACATCTGAGCCAGCGGACCGGGAGTAGGGAGCACATGCCACAGTCGACACGCGGTTCGGGCCGCGGGAGGGCGGGTTCGGGCGGGGGCAACGACACGCCCGAGTCCGAGGAGCCGCCGAGCGGTTCGATCGAACCGATCGAGATCCAGGAGGAGATGGAGCGCTCGTTTCTCGAGTACTCCATGTCCGTCATTGTGGCGCGCGCCCTGCCCGACGTGCGGGACGGCCTCAAGCCGGTCCACCGCCGGATCCTCTATTCGATGTTCGACAACGGGCAACGTCCCGACCGGCCGCACAGCAAGTGCGCCAAGGTCGTGGGCGAGGTCATGGGGACGTACCACCCGCATGGCGACTCGGCGATCTACGAAGCGCTGGCTCGCATGGTCCAGGAGTTCTCGCTCCGCTACCCGCTGATCGACGGCCACGGCAGTTTCGGCGGCCGCGGCCCCGACGACGGTGCGGCGGCCATGCGTTACACCGAGTGCCGACTGGCGGCGCTCGCGCTGGAGCTGATGGCCGACATCGACGAAGAGACCGTCGACATGATCGCCAACTACGACGGCTCGGCCCAGGAGCCGGTCGTGTTGCCGGGCCGCTTCCCCAACCTGCTCGTCAACGGTTCGCAGGGCATCGCCGTCGGCATGGCGACCAACGTCCCTCCGCACAACATGGGCGAGGTCATTGACGCCGCGATCCACGTGCTGCACCACCCCGAGGCGACACCCGACGAGTTGATGGAGTTCGTCAAGGGCCCCGACTTCCCGACGGGCGCGCAGATTCTGGGCCGACAGGGCATCTTGGACGCCTACCGGACCGGTCGAGGCTCCATAAAGATGCGCGCCGTCGCCGAGATCGAAGAAGGGCGCGGCGGGGACCGCATCGTCGTATCCGAGCTGCCGTACCAGACCTCCGTCGAGGTGATTGAGCAGAAGATCACCGAGCTGGTGCGGGGCGGCGACCTCGACGGCATCAGCGGGATGCGTAACGCGTCGGCCAACCAGCAGCCGTCGTTGATCATCGACCTGAAGCGCGACGCCAACGCCAACGTCGTGCTGAACAACCTCTACAAGCAGACCCCACTGCAGACCAGCTTCGGCGTCAACATGCTGGCCCTCGTCGACGGCGTGCCCCGCACGCTGAACCTCGCCCAGGCGCTGTCGCATTACATCGATCATCAGATCGAGGTCATTCAGCGCCGGTCGGCATACCGACTGGAGAAGGCACGCAACCGGGCGCACATAGTCGAGGGCCTCCTGCGTGCCATCGACATGCTCGACGCCGTCATCGCGACCATCCGGGCGTCGGCCGACCGGCCCGAGGCGCGCACCTCGCTGATGGCCGAGCCGTTCTCGTTCACCGAGGTGCAGGCCACCCACATCCTCGACATGACGCTCGGGCGCCTGACGCGCCTCGGTCGGTCCGAGCTCGAGGCCGAGATGGAGGAGTTGCGGGCCACCATCGCCGAGCTCGAAGCCATCCTGTCCGACGACGCCAAGCTGCGCGGGGTCATCGAGACCGAGATGACAGCCATCCGCGACAAGTACGACAACCCTCGCCGGAGCATCATTACGCACGACCCTGGTGAGATGGGGGTGGAAGACCTCATCTCCGACGAGGAGATCGTGGTCACCATGACTCGGGCCGGCTACATCAAGTCCGTGGCGGCCGCTGCGTTCCGGACCCAGGGCCGGGGCGGGCGCGGGGTGCAAGGGGCCCGGTTGAAGGAGGAGGACCTGGTCAGCCAGGTCGTGCACACCTCTGCGCATGCCTTCCTGCTGCTCTTCTCGAACCAGGGAAAGGTCTACCGCCTGCGCGGGCACGAGATCCCGGTGAAGGACCGGACCGCCCGGGGGACTGCCGCGATCAACCTGGTGCCATTGGCGCCGAACGAGTCCATCGCGGCCATCATCGCCACGCGCGAATTCTCACCCGATCAATTCCTGGTGTTTGCCACCGCCCTGGGCCAGGTGAAGAAGACAGCCCTGAGTGAGTACGACAAGTCGCGCCGGGAGGGCTTCATCGCCATCAACCTGCGCGACGGCGACGAATTTGGTGCGGGTGGTGGCGACATCGGGCGACGACGACCTCTTCGAGGTGACGCGCAACGGCATGACCATCCGCTTCAACGAGGCGGACGTGCGCGCCATGGGCCGTGACGCCGCCGGCGTGCGGGGCATCCGCCTCCGCGCCGGGGACGCTGTCGTGTCCTTGGATGTGGCGGCGGACGACACCGACATTCTGATCGTCACCGATGCCGGTTACGGCAAGCGCACCAAGCTCGAGCGGTTCAACCGCCAGACCCGGGGCGGGCAGGGGGTGCGCGGCATCCGGCTGACCGGCAAGCGCGGCAGCGTGGTGGCGGCGTTCATGGTTGCGCTCGACGAGGAGATCCTGTTGGTCTCCTCGGGCGGCGTGGTGATTCGCACACAAGCCCGGGAGATCGCCTCACAAGGGCGTGACGCCACGGGCGTCCGCGTCATGAACCTGGACGAGGGCCAGAGCGTCGCCGCGGTGGCGCGGGTCAACGCCGAGACCGAAGAGGGCTGAGCGACCGGCCGCCCGCCGGCGGTCAGAAGATGTGCAACGACGAGAGAGGCCAGACGCGGAGCTCCACCTTGCCGACGATCAATGACTTGCTGATCGGCCCCCAATACCGACTGTCACACGAGTCGGTACGGTTGTCGCCCATCACGAAGTAGTCGTTGGCCGGGACCCGGTAGGGCTGGACGAGGTCCCAGCTGTTGCCGGCGGGCCCCGCGACGGTCACCCCTTGTTCGGAGGCCGGCAGCCAGCTCTCGTCGAGGCGTTTCCCGTTGATGTAGACGTACCCGCCCGAGACAGAAACGATGTTGCCGGGGAGCCCGATGACCCGCTTGACCAGGTCGTTCACCGTAGGCCCACCGCAGTTTTCGGTAGGAGGACGTGAGAAGACCACGATGTCGCCCCGGTCGACCCCGTGGAGGTGGTAACTCAGCTTGTTCACGAGGATGCGGTCGCCGATCTGCAGAGTCGGCTCCATCGAACCCGAGGGGATGAAGAAGGTCTGGACGACGAAGGCACGGAGGAGGACCGCCACCAGGACGGCGATCACGACGACGACCACCGCCTCTTTGATCCAGCGCGCGCGGATGGGGATCGTCGGGCGGCGGCCCGGGGGGGCTCACGACACCCGGAGGGTCCGCCGGAGGCGGTTCCTCGACCGCGAGCACCGGATCGTTCGGGTCGGGCGTCACCGGAGGCAGGCTAGACGGCGACGCAGGCGCCCGGGGCTCAGGCCCGAGCTGGGATCACCGAAACCGTGTCGCGCCCGGAGCGGAGGAGCGTGCCGGGCAGTGCGCCCGTGGGAGCGCCATCGCGGATGGTCTCGACGCCGTTGACGAGGACCCGCACGACACCGTGCGACCCGGCGTAGAGCCTTGGCGTGTCACCGGGCAAGTCGTGCACGAGCCGTGCCGGCTCGGACCCGACTGTCCCGGGGTCGAAGACGAAGAGGTCGGCTGCGTATCCCTCCCGGATCAGGCCCCGGTCCCGCAGACCGAACAGCTGTGCCGGCTGCGCCGTCAACATGTGCACCGCCTTCTCGACCGGGACCAGCTTCCGGCCGCGCAGGCAGTCCCCGAGGAAGGCGGTTGGATAGCTCGAGCCACACATGCGGTCGAGGTGGGCGCCCGCGTCGGAGCCCCCGACCATGGCCCGCGGGTCGCTCCAGATCTCCGCGCGTAGTCCCCATGTGGCCTCTTCGCCGTCGTCGGTGTTGGGCCACAGGACGGTGCGCAGGTCGTCGGCCAGCACGATGTCGAGAAGCGTGTCGAACGGAGCGGTGCCCCGTTCCGCCGCGATGTCGGCGACAGTGCGGAAGGCGCACCCTTCGTTTACCGGTGCGTAGGTGTCCCCGATCACGTAGCTGCCCCAACGTGCCAACCCGCGGAAGACCCCCGCCTCCTTGCTGTGCGCCCGCTCGTCCAGCAGCGCGCGGACGGTCGGGTCGGCCAGCTGGCGCATCCGCTCCGCCTGGGGGAGACCCATGACGTCACCCCACCCGGGAATCAGGAAGAGCGCGCAGTGGGTGCGGAAGCTCATGTTCATCGGGACGAGTGTCGGCATGGTCAGTGCGACGATCTGACCACCGGCGGCGGCGGCGGTCGACGAGGCGGAGAGCTGGTGCTCTATGCGGTCGGCCGAACGGGCATCGACGGTGAGCACATTCCAGTTCAGCGGACGACGGGCCGTGACGCTCATGGTCGTCATGAGGTCGACCTCTTCGGGCGAGAAGGAGTCCAGGCACCCGTTGGTGATGTATTCGAGCGTGGTCCCCTCGTGGCCCGCCACCTCTTCGCAGAATGCAAGCATCTCGCGCCGGTCGGCGAACCGCGAGCTGATCGGTCGTCCGTCGCCGTCCGAGTGGGTGCGGGATTGGGACGAGGAGAAACCCAGCCCCCCCGCCGCGAGGGAGTCGGCGAGCAGAGCGCGCATGGCGGCCACCTCGTCGTCGGTCGCCACCTCTTCCCCGCGCTCGGCGCCCATGACCTTGCGCCGGAGGGCGCAGTGCCCCACCAGGAACCCGGCGTTCACGCCCAGTCTCCCGTCCAGCGCGTCGAGGTACTCCCCGAAGGTCGACCAATTCCACGGCACGCCGTTCTCCAGGGCGGCGAGGGGCATGCCCTCGACCTTGGCCATCATCTGGCGGATGTAGTCCGCGTCCTCGGCATTGATGGGAGCCAGGGTGAACCCGCAGTTCCCCCCGATGACGGTCGTCACGCCGTGCACGTTGGAGGGAGAAGCCAGGGGGTCCCAGAACAGCTGCGCGTCGTAATGGGTGTGCGGGTCGACGACACCGGGGATCACGGTGAGGCCGCCGGCGTCGAACTCGGTGGTCCCCGCCTCGTCGATCTGCCCGATGGCGACGATCCGGCCGTCGCGAATCCCGATGTCGGCCAGGCGTCCGGGCTCCCCGCTGCCGTCGATGACCGTGCCGGATCGGATGACGTAGTCGAGCATGAAACCTCCGGAAGCGGGCACGGGCGGCTGTCGCCGGGTGCAGAATCTGACGACCCGTCAGCTTACTGCGGATCCGGCGCCCGAAGCTCGGGAGCGGGGCGCGGGGAGGGCTCAGGGCGTCTGACTCACGCAGGCCTGTCCCGGGCGGGGGCAGCCGCCTGTCGGTAGCGGCGGATGATCACTGCCCTGATCTGCTGGAGCCGGGCCTCAACCGCTGCGTGTCGCTCGGTCAGTATCGCCAGCTGCTCCTCCACCAACGCCAGGGCGCCGGCAGTCGCGGCGGCTGAGGACAGATCCACACGCGCCATCTCCCGGTGCGCCCGCAGGAGTTGGTCGGTGCGGGCGAAGAGCCCCTCATCGAAGGCCACCTCGAGATCTTCGAGATTCTCGAGGTCCTCGGCCGACCATTGCTCCTCGTCCCGGCTTAGCGGAAGACTGCCGGGGAGATCGTCGTCGACGTCGGGCCCTGCAGTCGTCGCTTCCGAACGGGTCTGCGACAGGATCGCCACATCGGCGGCAAGGATGGTCAGGGCATAGCTCAGTGACTCCCGGATCAGCGTGAGATCGTCCCTCCAGGCCCTGATGGCGGCACCGTCCAGCCGCTCGATGTTGGAGGACTCGCCGAGGGCTCGAGCGATGTCGATCAGGTCGATCGGACGCTCCCGCAGCGAGAACCCAGCCTCATGGTCGCTGTTGGCGTGCGCGTCTGTCGGAGGCACCGGGTCACACTCCCCTCTCCGCCACGCGGGCTCCTCGAGCCGACCCTGATTCACCTGATCTCTACCACGAGAACCGGGATGGCTGGTGGACGCCAGCCTGACGAGAGGACGTCGCCGGCCTGGATCGCCAGGCGCAGCGAGGGTTTCGGGAGGATCGGCTTGTGGACGACGATTCCTTCCTACGGAACCCCCGTGTATCCCCAATGCTCCCCAGGATTCCCCAAGTCATCCACAGGCTGTGCCCGACCCTGTCCCCACCCAGGGCCTTTCGCGACAGGACGCCACGTGCTTTGCTCTGTCTGTGCACGGCAATAGACGACGCCATCTTCGGTGAGTGCCGTGGTGCTGAACCTCCAACCAACGTCCGAAGGGGTCCTGCCGGGCCAGCTCTTGGAGCGGGCCATCCGCGCCGGCTACATCGATGCGGGGCGCTTCAACATTCCCGACGCGAACGTGCAGCCGGCCAGCCTCGACCTCCGGCTCGGGGAGCGGGCGCTGCGCATTCGCTGCAGCTTCCTGCCGGGGAGCGATTCGGTCGAGCGGAAGCTGAAGGACTACGTCCTCGACGAGATCGACCTCCGTGGGGACGGCGCCATGCTCGAAGCACGGTGTCCGTATCTCATTGAGCTGAAGGAGCGACTTGATCTCCCCGCCGGGTTGCGCGGCAAGGCCAACCCCAAGAGCTCGACTGGCCGAATTGACGTCTTCACCAGGGTCATCACCGACCACAGTGACCGGTTCGACGAGGTGGCGGCGGGCTACCAGGGTCCCCTCTACCTGGAGGTCGTCCCCCTCTCGTTTGCCGTTCGTGTGCGGGAGGACCTGACGCTCAACCAACTCCGCCTTTCGCTGGGGCGTCCGTGGCTCACCGATGACGAGGTCCGACGGACCCACATGGAAGAGCCGATCCTCTACAAGGCGGGCACGCCGGTGCCCGTCGACGACCTCGTTCTTTCGAACGGGCTCTTCCTGGGCCTCGATCTGCGCGGCGACGAGCGGGGTCAGGTTGGCCACAGCACCCGAGACAGTGCGCCCCTGCTTGATCTGACCTCGGGCGGAGAAGTTGACCCCATGCCGTTCTGGGATCCCGTCTTCCGCGAGGACGGTGATCGTCTCGTCCTGTCTCCGAAGCGCTTCTACCTCTTGATGTCGAACGAGGCGGTCAGCATCCCCCCGAATCTGGCTGCCGAAATGACTGCCTATGACCCGACCAGCGGCGAACTCCGCACCCACTACGCCGGGTTCTTCGATCCGGGGTTCGGATTCGATCCGACAGGGGGCTTCCGCGGCTCGCGCGCCGCGCTCGAGGTGCGCGCCCACGATGTCCCCTTCATGGTCGAGAACGGACAAGCGGTGTGCAAGCTCACCTTCGAGCGAATGCTCGAGGAGCCGACTTCGCTCTACGGGTCCGGAATCGGCTCGTCCTATCAACAACAAGAAGAGACGCTGAGCCGGTATTTTCGCCGTTCACGCGCCTAGGCCGCGGACTCTACGAGGCCACCACCGCCACCTCCCACCGACCGAGCCGGGTGACTGAACCGGCGATCGGCTGCGCCAGGGCAGGGTCGCATTGCACGCCAACTCACCACACAGCGTCAACCGCGGCCCGTGCAGCCCATGTGCAAGGACAATTCTTGCGCACCTCCGCACGGATCTCAGGAGAAGCTCGTTTCGACGGGTATGACGCAAGCCGCGGCTGCAGGGGTGTCCATCCCCCGCAGAAAAGGAGCAAGACGATGAGGCGGAACCTGACTTTCATTGGAGTAGTGACGTGCGGACTGGCTCTTGCCTTCAGCGCGGTGATTGGCGCAATGCCGGCAAGCGCAGCATCGTCGCCGACGGATCTGCAGTCCACAGTGCAAGCGGTGCAGGACGCCGCCGCCGCGGCCGCGCAGGCGACCGCTGGGGCCGTCCCAACCGCACCCGTTCCCGTGTCGACTCCGCTACCGTCGACTCCGCCGCCGGTTCCGGCGGGAGTTGCTGCTCCGATCTCGGTCCTTTCGAACGAGCTCGGCGACACGGCGCTGCCGGGCCAGGACTCGACCACGGGGACAAACTCGACGAGCCAATCGTCTCCGGTGGCCAATGCGAATGCACCGATCAATGTCTGCTCGCTCTCCGTCGGCGTCGCGGCCGATGCCGGCAGCAGCTGTTCCACCACCTCGGTCGGGGTGAACGAGCCGGGCGGCCTGGCGGACGCCAATGCCCCAATCACGGCGCAGGACAATGCCATCGGCCTGATGAACGAAGCGGCCACTGCACTGGGGCTGACCAGCGGCCAGTCCTCTGCCTCGACATCCCAGGACGGGGCCGTCAACGCGGACGCGCCGGTGAGCATCTGCTCGGTCAACGTCGGTCTCGCCGCGAACACATCGAGCGACTGCGACAGCACCGGGACAAGCGGTGCCAGCACCCAGACGGGTGCGGTCGACGCCGAAGTCCCCGTCAGCGTCTGTGACGTGATTGTGGAGATAGACGGCGGCGGCTCGTCCAACTGTCCACAGCAGTCTGACCCAGCGACCCAACAGGGAGAGGCGGCCGACGTCTTTCTCCCGGTCACGGCCTGCGGCGCGGTCGTCGCGATCGACGGCTCGGCGAACGGGATGTGCATGCCCGACGCGGGGTTCCCGCTGGCCAACGATCTGCCGACGACCGACGCCAGCCAGAGCGCTCCGGTCGACGGTGTCGTCCCCGTGAACGCGTGCAGTGTCGTCGTTTCGGTGGACGGCACCGCGAACAATTCATGTGAGCCTTCGCACGTCGGGACCTCGACGACGGGCGCGGCAGCGGTCGCCGCGCCGGTGACGATCTGCGCCGTGACGGCCGCTCTCGACGGAGACTCCAGCGGCACGTGCGAAGGTGCGGGCTCGACCTTTGCTCCCATCGGCACCGCCGGGAGTCCTGGGAGCGGGGCGACTCTTCCGGTGACCGTCTGCGGCATTCAGGGAGCGCTGAGCGGCAGCGCGGACGCGTCGTGCCCGCAACCGACGACGGCCGCATCAACGGTGACACCCACCTCGGCCTCCGGAACGCCCGCGTCCTCTCCGACAGGGTCCACGCCGATTCCGGCGTCGTTGGTCACCAACCCATCGCCGCCCAGTACGCCGACGGTGGCGACGGCGGCCTCGGGCGCCTCATCACTGGCCTCGACGGGGGCGCCACTCCTCCTCGAGGTGTTGATAGGGCTGGGTGCGCTGGCCATGGGCCTGGCGATCAGCCGGTCTGCCCGTCGCCGTTCGGGTCACCGGGTCCTTGGCAACTAGGAGCACGTTCGTGAAGGCGCACCCGTCCTCGGTGCGGCGAGAAAGAGCAGAGAGGGGGAGGGTCAATGGTCACCAATTGGGATGCCTGTGACGTCGGAAGCCTCGAGGAGGTCTTTCGATCGCACGAGTTCGGGCGCGACGACCGGCGCGACGGGAGGTCGACGGGCGGCCGATCCCGCTCGTCGTGCCGACAGGCTCTTCGGCAAGAGGTTCGGCTGGCCGTTGACCGCCGTCCCTTCGCGCGACGTCGAAGGCGAACCGCAGCGCGAGCTCTCGCCGGGCGGGGAGGGAGCTGAAGTTGAGGAGACCGAGATGCCGGAGGAGCCGCCACGCGTCGAGCCCTCGAATGGTGTTGCGGCGCTAGGTCCGGAGCACCCCGAGTCGCCATCGACGGCACCGTCGAAACGACACCCCACTCGGTACGGGACGATCGCCTCTGTCGTCGCGCTCGGCGCCCTCGTGGCAGCCGGGATCATGGCGGGAACGGGTCACCATCCGCGGTCAGGTGTCTTCGCACAAGGAACGCACAACACGGCCCCGCCGCAGACGGCATTTCCGGCACCCGGTGCGGTGTCACCGGGCTCGGTGTCTCCGAGCGGGTCGCTCATAGCCGCGCCAGGGTCTGGCGGCCCGTCGTCGCGCACGGCTGCGCACAACGGGCTCGGTTCGGGCAACGCGCCCGGAGGGCAGGTGACTCTTGTCGGACCTGCCACCTACACCCGCACACCGGCCCCACCCGCGGCTTCCGGTAGCTCGCCGGGCGGCGGCACCACGAGTTCTCCGGCGCCTCCCGGCAACAGCAACCCCGTCGCCCCCTCCGCGCCCCCCGACGGGACCACGGTGAGCGCCGTCGGGTCGGCAGTCGCGACCGCCGCGGCGCAACTCGGGAGCTCCGTGCCGGCGGCCGCATCGACTGTCGGCGTCGTGAACGGCGTCGTGAACACCCTCGGTCAGGCGGTCAGCGCGTCGACCCAATAACAACGGTCAATTGCTGTTCGGTTGCTGTCGGATTGCGGCCGAAGCGCGTCGCGCGTCCGGTGTCCGCGGCCGCGCGGAAGAGTGAATCACGCGAGCAGTTGACGCGCCAAACAACGTTCCGACAACCGCGCGAAACGACCGCGTGATTGATGCGCGGGGCGTGCCGAAAAACCTTTGTTTTTCAGGTGAAAACAACGGTTCAAAACTAATTCCCAACAGATTCCAGGTTCCTGGTATTCACGCCGAGACTCCACCTATATGGTTTAACCAGAGGGGGCATCTCAACTTCGGAGTCCGTACTCCGAGAGGTTCGGGCTCTGCCTAACGGACGAGCGTTGTGGAGGGTCGTTTTGGGGGGGTCGAATCCCGATTGGGGTGAGGTGAACGATAACGCGACCTTGGAAGAGGTCTTCAAATCGCGTTCGTTCGGACAGCCCATTCCGGAGACCCCACCGCTTCCGGTGTTGCCAGAGGCCGCTGCCGCGTCACGGTTCTTCTTCGGCCGGAACCGCTTCATTGCGTCAGGCGCTGTCGCGGCTGCCGCGCTGTCGGTTGTGGCGGGCTTGAGTATCGGCACCCCGGTGGGCCAATCCTTGCTCTCTGCGCACTCGGGGACACCAGCAGCTCCCGACTTCGGGACCACGCCGACGACCGGCGTTCCCGGTCCTACCGGTGGCACGCCGGCTGGATCGACGGTCGCGGGCACGGCGGGAACGGGCAATCAGTCCACCGCAGCGTCGCAGGTCTCCGGTGGGAGCGGGCCGACGGCCCCGACGGCCGCCATTGTCGCCGGCAGCCCGACACAGAGCGGGGGCTCCACGCCGGCGGCCACCCTGACGGTGGTGGGGACGGGTTCTCCCGCTCCGGCCCCGGGAGCAACGGGCACATCCACTGCGTCCCCGACGACGACTACGACGACGACGCCCACAACACCGACGAGCACGACGACCACCACGACGTCGATTCCCGTTTCGTCGGCCACGGGTGGTGCCGCCCCGGTTGGCGGCGGTAGTTCCACCGGCACCGGCACCGGCACCGGCACCGGCACCGGCACGCACCGGCACCGGCACCGGCACCGGCACCGGCACCGGCACCGGTACTTGTACCGGCGGCGGCAGTGGCAGCGGAGACACCTCCGGTGGCTGGCACGGGAGTGGCCACACTGGGTCCGGAAATACCGGCAACACGGGGACTGGCGACACGGGCAACACGGGGACGGGTAACACCGGGACCGGGAACTCCGATGACTCCGGGCAGGGCACCGGCAACTCCGGTGGGCACGGGACCAGCGACGGCTGGGGGCACTGGCCCAGCTCGAATTGCTGCCATTGAGCCGTCGGTTGCACCGATAGCAGCGTCGGCGCGGGCCGCACGAACCGAGGGCGCCGGCTGGTAAGCATGCGGCTGACGCCGCTGGTGCGTCTTGGCACGAGCGAGGTCAGCCATGAACTACACGAATCTTGGAACGTCCGGATTGCGGGTCTCGAGGGTCTGCCTCGGCATGATGGGCTTTGGGA
Organism: uncultured Acidimicrobiaceae bacterium; assembly: GCA_963850185.1. GTDB lineage: Bacteria > Actinomycetota > Acidimicrobiia > Acidimicrobiales > RAAP-2 > Bog-473. The sequence goes on along the minus strand of CAWKKE010000007.1, from coordinate 106,695 downwards.
ACGGCAGCGACCGACCCTGGGTCATCGACGAGGATGCCGCAGAACCGATTGTGCGGGCTGCCGTCGAGGGCGGCGTCACCTTCTTCGACACCGCAGACGCTTACTCCGGCGGCGCCAGTGAGGTTGCGACCGGCCGGCTCGTGCCCAAGTACCTGACGCGGGACGAAGCCGTCATTGCCACCAAGGTGTTCATGCCGGTGGGCTCGGGCGAGAACGGTGGCGGCCTGGGTCGCAAGCACATTCTCGCCGGCATCGATGCATCGCTCGCGCACCTCAATATGGACTATGTCGACCTGTACCAGATCCATCGCTGGGATCCTCGTACGCCCATAGAGGAGACGATGGAGGCTCTGCACGACGTCGTGCGGGCCGGCAAGGCGCGCTACATCGGCGCCAGCAGCATGTTTTCGTGGCAGTTCGCCAAGGCGCAGTACACGGCGGAGGCGCACGGCTGGACCAAGTTCGTCTCTATGCAGAACCACTACAACCTCATTTACCGCGAGGAGGAGCGCGAGATGATTCCGCTCTGCCTCGACCAGGGCGTGGGATGCATCCCGTGGAGCCCCCTGGCGCGCGGGGTTCTGGCGGGGACTCGGACCAGGGACGGCGGGCGGCACACGACCCGCTCGAGCACCGACCCCTTCACGGACTACCTCTACGACCAGCCCACGGACTTCGATGTCGTCGATGCCGTCGTGGAGGTCGCTGCCGCGCGCGATGTCCCGCCGGCGCAGGTCGCGCTGGCCTGGCTGCTCGCCAAGCCGGGGGTGTCGGCGCCGATTGTGGGCGCCACCAAGAAGAAGCACCTGAAGGACGCCCTGGCCGCCGAGACACTGGACCTGTCCGAGGACGAGATGGCCTCGCTCGAGAAGCCCTACGTGCCCCACCCTGTGCTGGGGCACTTCTAGGAGGAGGGCGCGGGTCCTCCGCTAGGGTCGCGGCGCCGGGTGAAGCCAAGCAACACAGATCGGGGGTGGCATGCGGGTCGCACTCACGGTGGCCGACTTCCTGAACCGGGCCGCGTTGGTCTACGGGAACCGCACAGCAGTGGTCGACGAGCCTGCGGTGCCCGGCTCCTGCGGGACGCTCACCTACCGAGAGCTCGAAGCCCGGGCCAGAGGCATGGCCCTGGCGCTCGACGATCTCGGGGTCGACCATGGTGAGCGGGTCGCCATCGTCAGCCCGAACTCCGCGCGGTTCCTGACGTCCTACTTCGGGGTCAGCGGGTTCGGCCGCACGCTCGTCCCGATCAACTTCCGGTTGACAGCAGACGAGATCGCCTATGTCGTGCAGCATTCCGGAGCGTCAGTTCTCCTGTACGACCCGGATGTCGCCGATCAGGTCGGCTCCATCAAGGTGGCGCACCGCTTCCGCCTCGACGGCGTCGACGATGCCGCCCTCTTCGCGCCTGCGCCTGGGGGCGCCGCGCCGCGGGCCTGGGAACCCGAGGAGGACGCGGCTTGCTCAGTGAATTACACGTCGGGCACGACGGCGCGTCCCAAGGGTGTGCTGCTGACCCAGCGCAACTGCTGGCTGAACGCGGTCACCTTCGGGTGGCACACCGGCGTCAGCGATCGGGACGTGCTGCTGCACACGCTCCCGATGTTCCACTGCAACGGCTGGGGCATGCCCTACGCCGTGACCGGCATGGGCGGCATGCACATCGTCCAGCGGAAGATCGACGGCGAGGAGATCCTGTCGCGCATCGAGCGATATGGCGTGACGGTGTTGTGCGGCGCGCCGGCGGTGGTGGCGGCCATCCTCGGCGCGGCGGAGACCCGGGCGGCCGAGGGACGGTCCGCGCCCGGAAACGGCACCGTGCGCATCGTCGTGGCAGGAGCGCCTCCTCCGTCCAAGACGATCGAGCGCGTGGAGTCCGAGCTCGGGTGGGAGTTCGTGCAGATCTACGGGTTGACCGAGACGGCGCCGCTGCTGACCATCAACCGTGCGCCGGCGGAGTGGGACAGCCTGGACGCGGCGACACGGTCGCAGCTGCTCAGCCGCGCTGGCACCCCGGCCGTCGGCGTGCAGATCGCTCTCGACGAGGACGGCGAGGTCCTGGCCCGCTCCAATCACGTCTTCGCCGGCTACTGGGAGCAGCCGGTCGAGACGGAGGCCGCGCTGCGGGGCGGGTGGTTCCACAGCGGCGACGGCGGCCACCTCGACGGCGCGTACCTGGTGATCTCTGATCGCAAGAAAGACGTGATCATCACCGGCGGCGAGAACGTCTCGTCCATCGAGGTCGAGGATTGCCTGTACCAGCACGAGGCGGTGGCCGAGGTCGCCGTGATCGGCGTGCCCGACGAGCGCTGGGGCGAAACGATCAAGGCGCTGGTCGTCGTACGGGACGGGTCGAGCGTGACCGAGGTGGAGCTCATCACCCATTGTCGTGAGCGGTTGGCGCATTTCAAGGCACCCACCAGCGTGGAGTGGCGCGACGCGCTCGATCGGACGGCGACAGGGAAGCTGCAGAAGTACAAACTCCGCCAGCCCTACTGGGAGGGCCGGGACAAGCTCGTCAACTAGCCCCTCGATGAGCCCCTCGATGAGCCCGTCGACGAGGCCGGCGGCAGGGGCTTCCCGGAACGCTCCTCCATCACCAGGTGACCGCGCTGATCGAAGGCGGCGGCGACCTCGCCGGCGATCAACCGGCGCAATGGGTCGCCCACGATGGTGCGGCGCCAGCCCGTATCGAGCCGGCTCGGCTCGCGGCAGAGGAGTTGTGCGATGTCGGCGCGCGTGGCGAGGAGGCCCTGGTCGAAATCGAGGTCGTCGGCGATCTGGCGCACCACGCCCGAACACACGGCGACCGCAGCCGGGGGAGCCGGCGCGTCGCGACCCTCCGAGGGCATGCGGATCTGGTCCGTTGGGAGGTCGAGGCCACGCGCCACCGCCTGCATGATTTCGGCGGCCCGCCCCTGAGCCAAGTGCCGCCCGTCGACCCCTCGGGTGCCACGTAGCTCGTCGGCGCTGCGCGGCGGGCGCTGTGACAGGGCGAGAAGTCCGAGGTCCGAGAGCACCATGCGACGGGGCCGGTTGGACTCTGCGGCCGTGCGCTCGCGCCATGCCGCCACCTCCTGGGCCACCGCCCGCGAGCGACGGGACATGCCGCGTATGTCACCGAGCTTCCACCAGGCCTCCTCGGGGACGCGCGCCGGCGTACGGTCCCCCAGTACCTGGTCGCACTCGCTGAGGGCCCACTCCAGGCGGCCCAGTGCCCGTAGTCGCTCGGTGAGCACGTCACGCAGTTCGAGCAGGTGGGCGACATCGTTGAGCGCGTAGGTGACCTGGCGGTCCGAGATCGGCCGGACGAGCCAGTCCGAGAGCCGGTCCGCCTTCGGCAGTGAGACGCCGAGCATCTGGTCCACGAGGCGGGACAGCGACGGCGTGGAGAGACCCAGGAACCCGGCGACGATTTGGGTGTCGAAGACCGTGGCGGGCACGGCTCCGCACGCCGCCATCAGCACGTCGAGATCTTGGGACGCCGCGTGCGCCACCGCGACCCCGGGCCCGTCGAAGAGGGTGGCCAGCGGCGCCGGATCGACCGCGAGCGGGTCCACGAGCGCCATCTTGTCGGCCCAGGCGATCTGGATCAGCGCCAGATCGGGTACGTAGGTGCGCTCAGTGTGAAACTCAGTGTCGAAGCCGTACGAATTTCTGCGCCGACAGTTCGGCCACCAGCTCCTCGAGCCCCGCCGTGTCAACCACGATGGTCGGCGCTGCGTTCACCTGGGTCCACCCACACCGTCGGGCGCTCGTCTTCACGGCTGGAGAGGGTGGCTCAAAGCGTCGGCCTCGTCGCGTTTCGGTGGCGCCGAACCGGGTGGCCCAGCAGCTGAGTCGGCTACGCCGGTGAACCCTGGGGGCCGGCGACGGTCGCCGAGTCACGATAGCGCAGACGGCGCGTCATCGGATTCGATCTCGCGTCTTCTTCCCTGGTCAGAAAGGGTGTCGACGTCGGCGGACCATTCCCGAGCGCCAGGGTCGGGATGTCGGCCCCGGGTAGAATTGGGAACCGCTTCACCATTGTTGTCCTGTTGGGACGGCAACGCTTGGTGTCCACCTGATGACTTACGGCTCTGTTGCGACCCCCGACGTTCCGATAAGAGTGAGGTGTCCGTGTCGGAGGGGGACAGTGTGAAGAAGGCCAAGAAGCAGCTTGGCGAGGTCAGCTCCGGCGAGGGCGCGGCGGACTCGGCGGTTCCGTCCGATCACGGGGGCCAGGAGGTCTCGGTGGATGAACGGACGGGTGCTGCCAAGAGCGTCGAGTCCATGCTGCGCGAATTCAGCTCGGTCGGAGCCGAGGCGCCGATCACCGGCGGGCCGCCACGGGGGAAGTACGACCAGCTCTGGCAGCTCTCCATGGCCGACCCGCACACCGGCCTGGCCAACCAGCTCCTGGTGCTCGACCGCCTGACCCAAGCTCTGGTCCGGCGCCGGCGGCACGGGGGCGAGGTCGTCGTGTGCCACATCGAACTGGACAACCTGGCTGAGATCAACCTCGACCTGGGCTACGCCACGGGCAACACCGTTCTGAGCGAGATGTCCCGCCGGCTCACGTCGGTGCTGCGGGCCGAGGACACGATCGGCCGGGTGGGGGGGAGCGAGCTCGTCGTGGTGCTGGCCGTGACGGACGAGCAGGCCGTGGGACCGCTCATGCGCAGGTTGCAGCGCACGCTCGACGAGCCGGTGACGGTCGGAGGCCGGGGGATTCGCCTCACGGCGTCCCTGGGCGTCGCCGTGGCTGAGGACTCCGAATCGGCCGAGGGCGTCTTGGCCCGGGCTGACCGGTCCACCCGGGTCGGCCGGCGCTAGAGCGGCCCGGGCGTTATCGAGTCGGGCACCGGTCCGATAGGGAGTTACGGCCCTATCTGAAAGAGGAGTATCGGCCCTATTGGTGGAACCCAATTCCGGCAAAATTATGGTCAATGTCTATGTACAGCGAATTGCTCGCCGGGCTGTGTGCGGACGTGGACCCCTTGCCATTGCCCGTTTCACGGGATGAGCTTGTGGTGATCCTCCTGCAGTGCCGCCGGCGCATGGCCGGCCAGGGAGAGGAAGGCGAGCACATCATGGCCGAGGACCTGGCCTTGGAGCTCGATCATGACCGTATGCTGCTCCGACTCTGCAGCGCCATGGGCATTGAGTCCGAACCGGGCCGGTTTGCGAACCCCCTGGTCGAGCGAGAGCGGCTCGAGGCCCGGCTCAGAGAGGTCGGTGTGGATTTCAGGACCCTCGACGACAATCGCAGGGCCAGGGTCGCCTAATTGTAGGAACGGGGAAGCAGATCCCTCTCGTCAGGACCTGGGATTGAATGCCTTGCGCTCGGCCAGAACGGCGGCGTACACGGCTGCCTCGGTACGCCGGCGCATGCCGAGCTTCGACAACAGGCTCGAGACGTAGTTCTTGACCGTGGCCTCGGCCAGGAAGAGCTGCTCCGCAATCTGGCGGTTCGACTGGCCCTGGGCGATGAGTTCCAGGACCTTGCGCTCCTGGGGGGTGAGAACGGTGAGGCGCGATTCGGCCTCCTGGTCCTTGCGCAGGCGGTCGAAGAGCTCCTGGGTCAGCACCGGATCGAGCAGGGACATGCCCTGACTGACCCGGCGGATGTCTCCCAGCAGGTCGCCGCCACCCACTTCCTTGAGGACGTAGCCCGAAGCGCCCGCCATGATGGAGGAGAAAAGGGCGTCGTCGTCGGAGTACGACGTCAGCATGAGACACCTGACCTGAGGCGTGAGGGACTGGACCTCGCGACACACTTCGATGCCGTTTCCATCGGGAAGACGGACGTCGAGGATCGCCACGTCAGGCATGATCTGGCGAATCAGGCGGAGCCCGTCTCCGGCGGTCCCCGCCTCGCCGACGACGTCCATGTCCTCCTCGGACTCGAGCAAGGTGCGCAGGCCGGTGCGCACCAGCTCGTGGTCGTCGAGGAGGAACACTCGAATCGTCATCTGCTCAATAGTGCCACGCCCCCGTGCGAGTTCGGCGGTCCTTCGGAGGTGTGCAACCCGCTTGCACCCTGCCCTGCCGCACGATCGATTGGTCCCCCTCTATCCTGACTTCCCGTGCAGCCCTTCGACAGGATCGACGATCCCGCCAAGCTGCGCCGATTGGTCCAGGCGATCCTCATCCTCGACGCCGAGCTGAACCTGCCGGTGGTGCTCCGGCGGATCAGTCAAGAGGCCCGCGACCTCGTGGATGCGCAGTACGGCGCGCTCGGCGTCCTCACCGAGGACGGCCGGGCCCTCGACCAGTTCCTGACCGTCGGCCTCAGCCATGAGGAGGAATTGGCCATTGGCCCCCGCCCCACCGGGCGGGGCGTCCTCGGCACCCTTATTGCAGAGGACAAGCCACTCCGCCTGGCCGACCTGGCCAAGAGCCCGGAGAGCTTCGGGTTCCCGCCGGGGCATCCCGCCATGACCTCCTTCCTCGGCGTGCCAGTCAAGGTGCACGGCGAGGTCTACGGGATTTTGTACCTGACCAACAAGCGGACGGCTTCGGAGTTCTCCGAGGATGACGAGGAACTGGTACTGGCCCTTGCGATGGCAGCGGGGATCGCCATCGAGAACGCCAGGCTCCATGGCATTGTGCGCGACCGCGCCCTGACCGAGGACAGGGACCGGATCGCCCGGGACCTCCACGACTCGGTCATTCAACGCCTGTTCGCCATCGGTCTGTCGCTCCAGGGCACCGCCCGCCTGGTCGAGCGGCCGGAGGCGGTGATGCGGATCGGGGAAGCGATCGACAAGCTCGACGAGACGATCCGTCAGCTGCGCAAGGCGATTTTCGACATAGAGCTCACGATCAGCAGGGAGGGGCTGCATCCCAAGGTCCTGGACCTGGTGCACGAACTGCGCCCGGTACTCGGCCTTCTTCCACAGGTCTCCTTCAGCGGCCCGGTGGACACCGTCGTGAGCGAGTCGCTCGCCGAGGAAGTGCTCGCTGTCCTCCGGGAGGCATTGACCAACGTCGGCAAGCACGCCCGCGCCTCCCAGGTGGTCATCACGATCGCCGCCGGCGAGGAACTGCGCCTCGTGGTCGCCGACGACGGGGTGGGCATCAGGGATGCGAAGGCGGCCGGGCTCGGTCTCAAGAACCTGCGGCAGCGGGCCGAGCGCCTGGGTGGCGACGTCGAACTCGGGACGTCCCACGAAGGTGGGACCCGACTGACGTGGCACGTGCCGATCGACCCCGTCGAAACGGGAGCATCTCCCGCGATCTGAGCCGGCCGCGTGTCGGGGGGCGGCCTCGAGACACACGAAACGCACAATTCCCAATCACAACGCTGGCGCAAGTTTCTCAAGGTCCCTTGTGTCGACGCCGACTTCTTGATCATCGTTTGTTCATAACGACAAAGGCAAACCTCCCGTGAGGGAGGGACGCAAAGCTACGGGACTCGTTCGAGTTCGCCGGGCCGCCGAAACTGCAATGAGCGCGCTGCTCGTCGCCTTCGCGACCCGTCGTCTGCGGGTCGAAGGGGGAAAAGACGATGCGGCAATCCCGGCGGAGTCGGGCGCTCCCACTCGTGTTGGTGCGAGCGATCGCGACCATGGCGTTGGTGCCTGCCCTTGCCCTCGGATTGGCCACAGCGTTCTCGACCGGCACGGGACCGGCCAGCGCCTCGAGCGCGCACCCCTCGAACGCGTATAGCGGAGGCATCATGATGGCCGCCGATCCGAATGGCGGCTATTGGACCGTGACGCCGGCTGGTGCGGTCACGACCCATGGCACCGCCCCCGCTCTGGGGTCGCCCGCGCTGTCGAATCTGCGGCTCGCCCAGCCGATCGTCGGCATGGCAGCCACCGCTGACGGCAACGGGTACTGGCTCGTTGCTTCCGACGGTGGCATCTTCAGCTACGGCGACGCCACCTTCTACGGTTCGACCGGCGGCATCCACCTCAACAAGCCCATCGTCGGCATGGGCGTCACGAACGACGGCAACGGGTACTGGCTCGTGGCTTCCGACGGTGGCATCTTCAGCTACGGCGACGCCACCTTCTACGGCTCCACCGGATCGATCGTGCTCAACAAGCCTGTTGTCGGCATGGGCGTGACGAACGACGGCAACGGCTACTGGCTGGTGGCTTCGGACGGCGGCATCTTCAGCTACGGCGACGCCACCTTCTACGGTTCGACGGGTGCCATCCGCCTGAACTTGCCGATCGTCGGCATGGCCCCGACGCCCGACGGCCGCGGCTACTGGCTCGTCGGGTACGACGGCGGCATCTTCACTTTCGGCGATGCGTCGTTCTACGGCTCGGCGGGAGGCAGAGGCGTGTACGCCTACGGCATCATCGTCAACCCGGCCAATACGGGTTATGGCTTGGTGACCGCCGACGGCTCGTCGGCCTTCTTCGGGCCCGGGCAGAATCCGTATGCACTGTCGGCCAATGGCCTCCAGCAAGGGGTCTATGTCGGGGCGGCGGACCCATCGGGAGTCGCGTCCTTCGCCAGTCAGACGGGGACATCGCCCAACATCGCCAGCGACTACCTGCCGTCGAGCAGCGGCTGGTCGGGCATGGACGGCGCAGGCGGAGGCCTGGACTGGCTCCTCGACCCCTGGAAGGGAACCGGCTACACGCTCTCTTTGGGCGTGCCGATCATCCCGACCAATTCCAGCGGATCAGCTGTCGCCACGTTGGCCCAGGGGGCCACGGGTGCCTACAACTCCTACTACGTCACGTTGGCCCAGGCCCTGGTCGGCGGCGGTCAGGCCAACGCGTACCTGCGCCTGGGTTTCGAGTTCGACGGCGGATGGGACGCGTGGTCCGCCAAGACGGCGAGCGCCGAGGCCAGCTACGCCGCCTACTTCCAGCAGATCGTCACGACCATGCGGTCCGTGCCCGGGGCTGCGTTCCGCTTCGTGTGGAATCCCGACGCGTCCGCCTTCAACGACTACCCCTACTCGGTGGCGGCGGCCTATCCGGGCGATGCGTACGTCGACGTCATCGGCCTCGATGCCTACGACCAGTCGTGGGCGACGCCGCAGACGCCAGCCAATGCCTGGACCGCGACGCTCCTGCCCGACCTCACGTACGCCGAGCAGTTCGCGTCCTCACACGGGAAGCCGCTGGCATTCCCGGAATGGGGCGTGGCCATCCGGGACGACGGCCACGGGCTGGGGGACGACCCGAACTACGTCAACCAGATGGTGGCGTGGATGCATAACCCCTCCAACGACGTGGTCTACGAGAGCTACTTCGACTACGACAGCGGCGGCGTCAACTCGCAGATCACCGGCGGTTCGTTCCCCAACAGTCTGGCTGCCTTCTCAGCGGATCTGGGGTGATCGGCGCCTGACAGAGGCGAAGAAAGGGCCGAGAGCGCTCGCGCCGCGCAGAACGTCCTTTGTGGGCCATTCGTCCGGAAGCCACCCGTCAAGGAGACACGGGGCGACGGGGCCGTGGGATTCGCCCTGGCCGGCCCGATCAGCGAGACGCGCACCCGCTCGTGGCAGCGCGAGCCGGCACGGACCACGGCCCCGGGGGACCGGACACGGCGCCGGTCGCGACCGATTCGGTCGCTTCCACTCGCAGGGTTCGGCGTCGTCGAGCGCAGTCAGGGGCGTTGTGCGGAGACAATCCTGGCTCCACGAGGGCTTCTGCGCCTGGGTGCAGTTGAAACAACGCGAACCAGGCCTCTCCTCGCAATGGCGACGGCGCCAGGCGCTCCATCCGGGCCGACTACCCGAAGTCAGGAGCGCCGAAGATGTCGGTCCCGGCCGGATGGCCAACCCTGGGAGCTACCAGGAGATGGTGTGCGGAGCGGCGTCGTCGAACGTCGTGCTGCCCGTCGCGTCGACGACCTGCCAGGTCGCCGCAGGAATCCGCGCGCTGGGCACCACCGCCATGGAGCCGTGTGCCTCCGGGAGCACGAAGTTGAACGTGATGTGCTGCGTCGCGCCTTCGAGGATGTCGATAGTGGCTCCCTCGAGGATCGTCGGCCCCTCGGCCCCGCTGGCAACGACGGAGCTCGCCGACGGCGATGAGATGTCCCGCGCGTAGCCCGGGAGGTTGACGGTGGCGATCCCGACATATTCGCCGTAGGTGGTGCCGAGACCGGGATAGGGGCCGGCGATGAAAGGAGACTGCCCAGGTGGCGTGTGGTTGGAGAACGTCATGGTGAGGCTCCCGTCGGTCTGGTTCCCGCGAGGGGTGAGATGCAGAGAGACGTTCTCCGAGAGGTACTGGTCCAGCTTGTTCCCGCCCCGGTTGATGATGTCGGCCATCAGGGAGGAGGGCTGCAACTGGCCCGCCACGCCGGCACCGCTCCAGGCCGCCTGTGTCCGCGTGTCGGAGGACCACAGGAGCACGTGGCGGCCCTCCGCAGCGGCGGAGAGCGCATCGGCCATGCTGTGCAGCTTCAGGGGCTGGTCCTCGAGCGCGTGCAACGTGGCGGAGGCGAGTGTCGAAAGCTCGTCGATCCGGTTCGCCGGGTTGGAGGTGTAGGTCTCGCCGACGTACTGGTCGTGGAGCAGGAGCTGGTCGACGGTGCTGGCGCTCACGACCTGGCCCGTGGACGTCGTGACGGGTCCCGTCACCTCGAGGAGCTCCTGGAGACCCTGGACATCGATGGAAATGACCCCGTCCACGGACTGTCCCGTGCTGGCTTTCCACATGTTGGCGGCCAGGGGCCCGTTCACGTCGAACTGCGGCGTCAGTCCCAGGTTTCGCCAATCGACGCCGGGGAGCAGCCAGCCCCAGCGGTCTGCCAGGTCCCCGGTCACCGGGACCGCGCCAGGGGGCACGCTCAGAGTGCTCGTCGGGACCATGGCCGACAGGTGGAAGACGCCGCCTCCCATGGTGAGGGTCCCGGCCTCGAGGAACGCGCCGGAACCAGAGCGCATTTCGGCGTTGTTGCCCGCCAGGAGGAGGTACGTCGCAGGCCCCTGCAAAATGGTGGCGGCGGAGGAAGCGGCATCGGTGGTCCGCGCCAGCGTGGTCTGAATCTGGGCGAGGTCGCCGGCAACGGTGTTCCGCTCATGCTGCAGCGGGCTGATGAGGCCCTGTACGGGGCCCAAATTGATCCCGGCCAGGGAGCGATGAGTGGAAGCGGCGAGCGTGGCGAGCTGCTGCAGCACCGCCACGCGCTGGGGGCCAGCCGAGTGGGGGAGGCGCAGGAGCGACTGGGATTGGCCGACCGCACCGATGCCGGTCTGTGCGACCTGCTCTGCGGCCCCGGACAGGTCCTGGACCGAGCGGAGCTGGCGTCCGACCACCGGGAGGACGTCGACCGGCCAGAGCATGGGCGAGGACAAGAGCCCGTGCGCGCTGTTGAAGCTCGACTGGGCGGAACGGAGAGATGCGACCGGAGCACCGGACAAGATTGCGTCAGCTGACAAGCCCTGGCGCGCCGATTGGACCGCAGCCTCGCCGTGGTGGATGTGGTCGGCGGCGATCACCACGTCGATCACGGCGGCCACCGCCCAGATCACGACGAGGGCGATCACGGCGGCCGTGATCCTCCATCGCCTGCTGCGGCGCCGACGCACCGGTGCCTCGGTCGGATTGCTCCCGGCAGTGAGGTCGGAGGCCGGTCCGTCCGGCTCGCCGTTCTTCACCGCAGGGAGCGTACTGCGGGGGCCCTGTATTCTTGGCGCAACCCCACGACAGTCCTGTGGGCTTTAAACATTGGCGTCACGGGGTGTCTGTCGGGTGTTCTCCCTATAAAAGCGCGCTGAAATGGGGCGCCAGCGGGGAATTGTGCGGTTGTTGTGTCTGTGTGCTCGGGCATTGTGACCTTTGGCTCTGTCCCCTTGACCGAATTCCCTGGAATGATGACTGCGGCGGCTTGGCGCCCTCGAGCTGAAGGTTTCGTGGGAAACGGTCGAGGTAGCAAGTAGCTCTTGGATCGACCCGCTCGTGGAGCGGAACCAGTGGAGGAGATCAAGATGAAAAGGACAAAGGCACAGCGGGTTCGTGCTGCAGTGTGTGGTCCGGTTCTGGGGTTGATGCTGGCGGTGCCGGTAGGCGGGCTCATCGCCGGTGCGGCCGGTGCAGACCAGGCCAACCAGTGCTACACGGGCTGCACCCCGACGACCCCCGGGATCACACCGACCACGCCGGCTGTTGCGCCGGCCGACGGTCCGGCGACGACGACGGCGGCCGCGACGACTTCGACTGCACCGTCCACGTCAAGTGGCTTGGCGTTCACGGGTGCTGACATCGAAGAGATGGCGATTATTGGTGTCGTGGCGATCGGCGTGGGGGCCGTGCTCGTCCGAGGCCGGCGCCGGACAGCTTGACTTCACTTATAAAAAACGCTCGGGCGAGGAGCAATCGGAATGTCGTCGGTCACGATCGGCAGAGATGTACAGAGTTGGCGGTGGGGCGACCCAGGGTCTGATTCAGGACCAGTCGCGGGGGTGCGTCGGCGATTCGCGACGCGCACCAGCGGCGAGATCGTTGCGGGCACGGACCTCGTTGTCCTGGCGATTGTCGTCGCCGCCTTTGCACCGGCGGTGCTGCAATGGCCGGTCGCGGTCTTCATCCTGGGCGTCCTGAGCGTGTGCGCGTTACGGGGTCAGTACGCCTCGCGCATCACCTTGAATGTGAGCAAGGACATCGGCACCTTGGCGGCGGCCGTAGCCGTCCCGCTGACGGTGATCGGCGCCTTTGACGGCTTTGGCCGGCAGGTCCGCCCGTTCGTGCTGGTGGGCCTGTCCACTTTGTGCCTCCTGCTGATCGGCCGGGCCATCGCCTACATCGGCATCCGGCGCGCCAGGACCAAGGGGGCCCTCGGGCAGCGGGTGCTCATCGTCGGCGCCGGGCCGGTGGCCGAACGCTTTGCCGATGCTCTCGAGCTGAATCCGAGCTACGGACTGCACCCGATCGGGTTGTTGGACGACTGCGCCGACGACAAGCTCTCCCGGCCCGTGCTCGGTGGGATCGACGAGCTCGACCGCGTCCTCAAGGACCACCGCATCGATCGGGTGGTGATCGCCTTCGGCGTGAACCGCGACCCCGACCTCGTCCGCGTCGTCCGCTCCTGTGAGAACGCGGCCGTGGACATGTACACCATTCCCCGCTTCTTCGAGCTCGGTCTTCAGGCGGCGCCGCGTGACGTCGACATGGTGTGGGGCTTTCCTCTCGTGCGGCTACGGCGCGCCACCATGCGGCCCTCGGGCCGCGTGGCCAAGCGGGCCTTCGACTCGGGCATCGCTGCGCTGATGCTGCTGCTGGTGTCGCCGCTCTACGGTGCGCTCGCATTGGCCGTGAGAGTCACCAGCCCTGGTCCGATCTACTTCCGCCAGCGTCGCATCGGGAAGAACGGACGCGAGGTCGAGATCCTGAAGTTCCGTTCGATGCGGGTGAACGCTGAGTCGGACACGCAGTGGAGCGTCAACACCGACGCCCGCGTCACGAAGATCGGCGGCATCATGCGCAAGACATCGCTCGACGAGCTGCCTCAGCTCTGGAACGTGCTGCGGGGGGACATGTCATTGGTGGGCCCCCGTCCTGAGCGACCCTTCTTCGTCGAGCAGTTCGAACAGGAGGTGCCCCGCTACGGCGATCGGCACCGGGTCCCGGTGGGACTGACCGGCTTGGCTCAGGTCAACGGGCTGCGCGGTGACACGTCCATTGAGGACAGGGCGTGGTTCGACAACCACTACATCGAGAACTGGTCGGTTGCGGGTGATCTGGTGATTCTCGCCCGGACAGCTGGAGCTGTCATCAAGCAAGTTCGGGAGTAAGCCCGATCACCCGGCGTCCCTGCATGCCGGGGGGGAGCACCGCACAACAGTCGGACCACGGCTCTTGAACGCTGTCTGCTCCGTCACAAATGCTGGTGACCGATGCAGTGTCGCAGTTCCTGGGCCCTCCCAGTCCGACGACGGCATGGTCATTCTCCACCCGTACGAGCGCGTACCCTTCCAATCGTCATGGCCCAGAGACCGAGCGTCGCGTGCGCAGTGCAGACCGTGTACCGGGCGACCGCGTGGGATGTGGATTCGTTGGCGTTCGACGGAAACGTGCCGTACGCGCGGGGTGTCGTTGAGCGTGCGACCTCGAGGTCCCAGCACTGTCGGCACCCGATCGCGACGACCGGTCGCTCCTCGCATGGCGTGGCGGAGGTCACCGCGAGGGTGCGGCAATGAGCCGGCTGCGCCTGGGGAGCAGCGTGGTGGTGGGCGGCCTGCTGGCCGCGGCAACCGCGGGACACGTGCTGTACCCGGCGTGGTTGGCCTGGCACACCCGGGGCGGTCGTGGCAAGGGAACGGGTGCTTCGAGCGGAGCGGGACCCGGGGCCTCGCCCGACCTGACCGTCGTGGTACCGGCCTATCGCGAGGCGGGGGTGATCGGCGCCAAGGTCGACGACCTCCGGGCAAACGGCTACCCCGGAGCACTCGAGATACTTGTGGTGGCCGACGGGGATCCTGAGACAGCGGAGGCCGCGCAGCGGGCCGGCGCCCGGGCGCTGACCAGCCCGGAGCGGCTTGGCAAATCGCAGGCGCTCAACCGGGGCTTCGCCGAGGCCACGACGCCCGTCGTCGTGATCAGCGATGCCAACAACCGCCTGGTACCCGGCGCGCTTGCCGCATTGACGGAACACTTTGCCGACCCGGCGGTCGGTGCAGTCGCCGGTGCGAAGCTCGAAGACGACGGCGGAGGGGGGAGAGCTTGTACTGGAGGTTCGAGTCCTGGCTCAAGGAGCGTGAGGACCGTCTCGGCACGACAATAGGCCTCGTGGGCGAGATCTCCGCCATCCGGACCGAGGCGTGGCGCCCGATACCCCGTGACGTCGCCACCGACGATTTCTGGGCCGCCCTCGACATCATTGAGCAGGGCTACCGAATCGCTTACGAGCCGAGGGCCCGTGCGCTCGACCCCCCCGCGCCGTCCCTCTCGGCCTCGTGGGAGCGACGGATCCGCAGCGTGTCCGGCGCGCTGCACATCATGGTCCGGCGCCGTCGTCAACTGCGGCCCTCGGCGGGTCTCGTGGCCGCCGAGCTGTGGGGGCACCGCTTGAGCCGCTACACGGTGAGCCCCATCGCCCACCTGATCCTCCTGGTGATGGCGGTGTCGAAGGTGCGCTCGAGCGCAGTGGCCCGGGCGTTCCTGCTGGCCAACCTGGCCGCGAGTGCAGGCTTCGTGGTGAATGCGCGGGCCGGCGATGCGACTGAGGACGCCCCGGATGGAGCCGCGCCACGGCGACTCTTGGTCACGGCGTCGGCGGGAGCTGGGCAGGTGATGTTCCTCCAGGGAGTCGCTCTGGGCGGCATGGCGCGCTATGTGCGCGGTGACCGGTCGACCATGTGGTCGACTGTGGAGCGATGAATGGCACGGCGAGCCGGCGGGACCCCGGTCAGGGCCTCCGGCCCCGTGACCTCGTTCTTTCAGGCTGGACACCCGTGTCGGTCGATGGTCCCCGTGGACACCCGGAGCGGAACGCCGCTGCCGCCGGGCCGGCAGGGGCCGGAGCCTCATCGTGAGGATGCTGATGGTGACGAAGTTCCTTCCGTTGCCGGACAACAACGGCGGGAAACAGCGCTCCTTGGCCATCGCACGCCGGCTGGCGGAGCTGGGCGATCTCGTGCTGTGCGGCTACGACGACGGCAGCGCCGACCAAGCCGGTCTCCGTGAGCTGGGCATTGACGTCCGCGCCGTCCCTCGGCGGCTGACACCGCCGAGCGCGGCCAGGGGGGCCCTGGCGGCACGTAGTGTCTCGGCGGGGCGGTTCTGGAGCCCCGCGATGGTCAAGGCCGTTCGCGGTGCTGCCGACGAAAGTGCTATCGACCTGTTGCAGGTCGAATATCAGCAGTTGGTGCCCCTCGTGCAGAATATCCCGGCGAAGAAGTCGATCCTCGACCTCCACAACATCGAGTCTGCCCTGGTAGACAGCTATGCCCGCGCCCGCAGTGGCCCCTCCGCCCTGGTGTTCCGCGCCGAGGCCGTCGCCCTCCGGCGGATGGAGCGGCGGACGATCGGGGACTTCGACCATGTCCTGGTTGTGAGCGACCAGGAAAAAGCGAGACTCCCGGCGGGCGCTCGCTCCGTGCTGGTGTGTCCGAACGGCCGGGAGCCGTCGGCCGTACTGCCCGACGCATCCGAGCCCATCGTGGCTTTCGTGGCCACCATGGGATGGGCCCCCAACGTCGACGCCGCCGTGTGGCTGGGGCGCGAGATCTGGCCGAAGGTCCTCGCCCGAGTCCCCGAGGCTCGCCTGCTCCTCATCGGCAGGGACCCGGCGCCGGCCGTGCGTGCCTTGGCCGACGATCGGATCGAGGTGACGGGAACGGTTGACGACGTCAATCCGTTCCTGGCCCGAGCCAGAGTCGTCGTTGCTCCCCTGCGGGCCGGCGGCGGCACCCGGCTGAAGATCATGGAGGCGCTCGACGTCGGGCGTCCTGTCGTGGCCACATCCGTGGGCTGCGAGGGCATGGACGACCTCGTGGGCCGAGGCGTGGTCGTGGCGGACACGGAGTCGGCACAGGCGGAGGCGATCGCCGATCTCCTCCTCGACCCTGCCCACGCAGCTGCGCTGGGCCGGGCGGGGCACGAAGCCGTCGCAGCCGGGCACACGTGGGACGCCGCGCTGGCGCCGCTGCTCGAGGTGGTGCGTTCGTGCTGATCGCGCTGATCCCGCTTATCGCGCTCGTCCTGATCGCGGTCGTGACGGCGGTCATCAAGTTGTTCGTCCGTTGGGAACGCGAGGGCAAGGAGCATCTCGTCCCGCTCGTCCTGCTCGGAATGCTGGTAGTGGAGGCCACGATCTACCCCGACCCGAATGCGGTGCCGCGTGGACTGTTCCATCCCGGGTCTGGCGCCACCCAGCTGCGGCTGCCCGAGATCTACATCACCTTCGCCCTGATCGCCCGCCTCATCGCGCGGGGCAGGCCGGTCCGGATCGGCCTGCCGGCTGGACTCTGGTTGGCCTTCTGTGCGTGGATGGTGGTCGGCGCCGTGGAGGGCAAGCTGTACGGCAACGGGTTGTCCCAGGACCTCTACGAGGCGAAGGACATCTTCTACATCGTGGGCGCGTACGCGCTGGCGTCGGGTGTGCCGATCCGGAAGTACATCGACACCGGAGCTCTGTACAAACTCGGAACGCTGTGCGTCGTCTGCGCCTCCGTGATCGACCTCATGACGCTCAGCGGGGTCAAGGTGAACACGAACCTGCCGCTGCTCCCTCTGCAGTCGTTCGGAACGGTCGGCGCTGAGACTGCGGCCCTGTACCTCGCCGTCGTGGCCATGTGCTTCCTGGTGAGAGCGGCCTCCGGACCGGTCCGGCTCATCCACGTCCTTGCCCTTGTGCCCGTCGTCGGCAACGTGCTCCTGGCCGATCAGCGCGCGGTGCTGGTCAACCTCGGCTTGGTCGTGCTGGTGGTGATCGTGGGGATCATCGTCGGACCGCGGCGAGGAATTCCACGCGGTCTCTATGTCACGGGCGGCCAGCTGGTCCTGACCGGGCTCGCGGTGGTCGCCATCGGCATCCTCCTCGTGGCCGTACCGGCGGCGGTCAACCGGCAGCCAGCCAAGCTTCCGCTCGCCTCGGAGACTCAGAGCCTGTTCCACAACGAGGCGAAGGCGGAATCGGCTCAGGACCGCCTTGACTTGGCCTCGGAGGTGGAGAAGCTGATTCCCCAGCACGTGCTCATCGGGTGGGGATACGGAGTTGAGTTCCAGTTCTACGAAGCGGGAACCCGCACGGTGGAGACCATCCCGTACGCGCACAACATCGTGCTCGACCTGTGGCTCCGGCTGGGTCTCATCGGACTGGTGCTCTTCGCCCTCGCCTTCGGGGATTCGATCAAGGGGGGTGTGCGGGTGTGGCGGCGAAATCCGGACCGGGTCGTGGCCTCCTTTGCACTGGTCCTCCTGGGCCTCGTGACTGGGCTCCTCGCCACGGGGCTCCTCGAGCCCCTGCTCGACGAATATCGATTCGCCACGCTGTTCGGCGTATGTCTCGGGTTGCTGCGTGCCTGCGTCACATCCATGAACGAACGGCCTCGACTGCCGAGGGGGCCCTTGGCGATCGCCGCGTCGAGGTTTGCGACCGGAGGCCCCCGATGACCGCCTCTGGCCTGGGCCGCCTCGTAGGCTGGGAGCATCGTAAGCGGAGGTCGACCGGCCGAGGCCGGGTTCGCGGACAACATCACTTCTCACCCGACCGTCGTGGCGAGCGGTTGCTCGCGGCGGCCGCCGTGGAGTTTCGAGCAGAGGGGCCGGAATGAATCTGAGACAAATCATACGCACCGTTCGTGCCCACTGGGTGGTGGCCGTCGTCACCTTCCTCGTGTGCGTGCTCATTGGCGGGGCGTATGCGGTGCTGCCCGCAAAGAAGTACGAGGCCAAGGTGGTCCTCCTGGCGCAGCCCCCGACGAGCGCCAGCCAGCCGGGCCAGGATGTCGGTGCGATTCAGATCGAGATCCCCCAGATCGCGGTCGAAGCAGAGAACGTGACGATCCAGGACGAAGCACGAGCCCAGGTCCCTGCACGCTTCCAGTCGGTGCCGGTGACTATCACGGCGGTCGCGGATCCGTCGTCGAACACGGTCTCGATCAATGCCTCGAGCACCAACCCGGCCGCCGCCCAGGCCTACGCCAACGCCACTGCGGCGCGCGTTCTCAAGGTGGCCAACCACGGTGGGGGATCACTCCTGGTCCTCTCCGAACTCGGTGGAGCCGAACTCCCGACCACTCCTACGAATCCGCGCGCCACGGTAGCGCTGGCGTCACTCGCGTTCGGCCTCATCGCCGCGGTGTTCGCGGCCCTCGCGGCCGGAGCACTCCGGCGGTTGGTCGCCGCCGACGAGATCTCGGACCGGCTTGGCATTCCGGTTTTGGGAGAGGTACCAAGCCTGGCGCGAGCCGGTGCAGATCCGGCCGACATGTTCCAATCAGGCGGAGACGAACGCGGGCTGGAGGCCTTCCAACAACTGCGCAGCCGCCTCCACGTGATGTTCCACGAGACGCACCCGGTGGTTGCGTTCACATCCTGCGATCCCCGGGAGGGCAAGTCCACCGTCGCCGCCCACGCGGCGTGGGCTCTCGCCACCTCGGGCCAATTCGTGGTCGCCGTCGACGCTGATCTCCGCCAGCCGAGACTGCAGGACATCTTCGGGGTCGAGTTGTCGCCGGGCGTGAGCGACATCCCCGTCGCCACCGGCCCGACCGAGCTCATGGCCCCGACGGGGAATCGCTATCTGGAGGTCATTCCGGCGGGCGTCCCCACCCGGCATCCGGCGGACATCGCGGTGGCGGACGTGCCGCGGCTGTTCCGCGCGTTGGGTGAGTCGGACCGGACCGTCGTGCTCGATTGCCCACCGGTCATGGGCGTCGCCGAGACGACCATTTTGGTGACCAAGGTAGACGCGGTGATCCTGGTGGTCGACGCACGAAAGTTCACCTTTGAGACCCTGGAGCAGGGGTTGGCCCACCTGCGGGCATCGGGAGCGAACGTCGTCGGCATCGTGCTCAACCGCGTGCGCTGGCGAAAGATGGGCCCGGTCTACGGCTACGACGGCGCCGGCTCAGACCCGAGGGGCGGACAGCCCCATGGAGAAAATCCGCCCAAAAGCTCAGTAGACCGGGGTCACGTGTTACGCGAGGCCGGCGTCGAGCCGATCGACCGCGCCCGCGGAGCCGGTGCAAGCGTCGCGGACAAAGCCGCCGAGGAAGCCCAGCCATCGTCGCAATGTGATCACGAGTTACATATGCGCCGTCGTCCTGGCCGGGGTCGGATTCCTCACGACGCCCGTCCTCACCCATCAGCTGGGCATCCTCCGCTACGGGGTCTGGGCGCTCATCGGCTCGCTCATTCCGTTCCTCGAGATTCTCGAGCTGGGCTTCGCCAATGCCACGGTGGCCTTCGTCAGCCGGCATCTCGAGATGGATGACAACGAGCAGGTGGGGCGCACGCTCAACACGTCTTTCCTCTGCTTGTCGGTGCTCGGGATCATTGCGTTTGCGGGTGTGCTGGTCTTCGCGTACTTCCTGCCCGAGATCATCCCCACCATCCCCAAGAGCCTGGTCGGACAGGCGCAGTTCCTCCTTCTGCTCCTGGCTTTCGACATGGCGCTTTCCATACCCATGGACACGTTCGGCGGCGCGCTGAACGCACTGCAACGGTTCGACCTCCTGAACTACAGCCTGATCGCAGTGACAGTGGCCCAGGCCGTCGCCTGGGTCATCGTCCTGTGGCTGCACGGGGGGCTCATCGCGCTCGGTATCGTCACCGTCGCCATCAGCTTGGTCGGTCAGCTGTCTCGCCTGATCATGGCGCACCGACTGATGCCGTGGTTCAGGCTCTCGCTGCGTCGCTTCGACCGCGTCATTCTGAAGAGCTTCTCGCTCGCAACGGGCTGGTACTCCCTGGCCCAGGTCTCGCAAGCGGTGATCAATCTCTCCGACGTCCTGATCGTCGGGGCTTTCGCTGGAGTACGGGCGGCTGCCATCTACGCCGTCGCGCAACGACTGGCCCTCCTTCCACAGCGCGTCGTCCAACCGCGGGCGTTCCTCTTGTTCGCCAAGGCAGGGCAGCTCGCTGCTCGTGATAACCGGTCGGGCTTGCGCGACAGTACCGACCAGGTCGTGGGGTTCGTCCGCTACCTGAGCATTCCGGCCGCCATCGTGTTGGGGTTCCTGGCCGGTCCCGCCGTCGAGGTCTGGGTCGGACCTCTCTACCGGGAGGCGGCGGCGTGCATCGGACTGTTGTGTATCGCCGCCGTGGTCCAGGCATGGGGGCAGGCCATTTCGTTGGCGATCAGCGGTGCCGGCCGCCCGAGGCTGGCATCGATTCTCTACGGCGGCGAGGCCGTGGTCCATGTCGGCCTCGGCATCGTGCTCTCCAGCCGGTACGGCGCCATCGGGATGGCCGAAGCGGCGCTGATCGGCGCGGTCCTTCTGGAGGGGATGCTCATGCTCCCGCTGGTGTACCGGCAGCTCGGGGACTCGTTGCCGCGGCGGGTCTTCTACATGGCCCGGGTCTTGGGCTTGCCTCTCGTGGTCACCGGCGCCCTCGCCTGGCTGGTCGGACGGGCCGGCGGGCCCCTCTACCTCTTTGTGGACGAGCATGCCCGGATCGTCGGGTTCGTCGGCGTCGTGGTGGCGGGCGTCGCGCTGATGGCCGTGTTCTATGCGTTGCTTCTGGTGGCTCTTCCCGGACGGGAGCGACGGGTCGCCCTCGGTCGCGTGCGGGGTGTAAGGGGCCGAGCCCTGGCCAGGCTGCACTAGAGTGCAGCGGCGTGACGTGGCTCGCGGACCGCGCAATTTGACGACGGAGGCGCCCCCCGTCACGGCGGTGGAGTCTGTCCCGTTGTGGATCGGATCACCGGACAGACCGATTTTCGCCTGGCTCGACGTGCCCGACGACCATCTCGTCGCCGGAGCCGTCGTCATCTGCCCGAGCATGGGTCTGGAGGCGGCGTACTCGACGCGTGCGCTGCGTCAACTGGCGCATCGGTTGGCCGGTTCCGGCTGGGCCGCTCTTCGCATCGACTACGCGGCGACGGGGGACTCGGTGGGTACATGGTCCGATCCTGATCTCGTGACCGAGTGGTTCGGGAACATCCGGCTCGCCATCGACTGCGCGCGTTCCCTCGGCGCGGAGCGCGTCGGGGTGGTGGGGCTGCGGCTCGGCGCCACGCTGGCGGCGGCCGAGCTCGCCCGCGGCGGTCCCGTGGACGACCTGGTGCTGTGGGACCCGTGTGCGACAGGCAAGGCCTTTCTCCGGGAGCAGCGCGCCATGGCCGCTTTCCGGCGCGAGATGGCGGTCGAGTTGGGGGCCATGCCGGAGGGAGAGGTCGCGGCGCCGGCGGAGGCGAGCGAGGACGGCTTGGTCGAGGCGCCAGGCATCGTGTTCTCCGCTGCCACCGCGGCCGACCTCGACCCGCTGGCGGTCGCCTGGAGCGATCAGAGCCCCGCCTCTCGGGAGCTCGTGTTGACCAGAGAGGAGAGGAGAGTCGAGAGGGCGGTGACGAAGCGTCTGACGATGCCGGGCGTCGAGTCCTCTCCGATCGTCGGGCAGGAAGCGCTCTTCGCTGAGAAGCCCGCGACGCCGGTGCCGACACTGGAGCGGATCGTTTCGTGGTTCGCAGAACCCGGTGGGCCGGTTGTGCGGCTCACGATGCCCAAAGGCCAGGCGACCGCGGTGCACCGGGCGACCGGCCGGCCCGCCGTTCGCGAGCGGGCGGCGGAATTCGGTCCGGGGCGCCTCTTCGGCGTGTTCAGCGAGCCCGAGGACGGCATCGATTCGTCGGCTCCGACCGTCATCTTTCTCAACGTCGGGTTGATCGGTCACCAGGGACCGGGCCGGCTCTGGGTGGAATTGGCGCGGGCGTGCGCGGCAGCCGGAAACGTGCGCTGCCTGCGGGTGGATCTCAGCGGCATCGGCGACAGCCCGGCGCGGCCGGGCCGCGCCGAGCTGCGCGGCTTCCCGCATGACGCCCCCGAGGACATGGAGGACATCCGGCGAGTCGTCACCCAGGACGGGGCCGAGCTCATGCTCGTCGGCGTCTGCTCCGGCGCCGATCACAGCATCGAAATGGCGTTGGCGGCACCGGTCGCAGCTCTCTGCGTGATCAATCCGGCCTTCTCCTACGCGCGGTGGGGGGACGGCAAGGATGCCAACCCGGTCGAGGAAGGTGCTCCGGCGCCAGTCGACCGCCAGACATGGGGTGCGCCCCGGCCCTTGCTGACGCGTGCGATGGCGCTGGTCGCGCCGCACAAGCACACGATTCGTCGGTACATGCCGACCCCGTTCTGGTGGATGGCGAAACGGTGGTTGATGACCGGGAGCCCGGTGAGGACCCTCGAACGCCTGGGTCAGAGCGGCGTCGATGTCCTGTTCGTGTGCGGCACCAACGAGGCAAAGCGGGTGTATCGCGGCGAACAGCACCGCCTCCAGGCCCTGATCGCCAAGGGGGAGGTCCGCGTCGAGACCGTCGCCCACCTGGATCACTCGCTCCTCGAGCGGACCAGCCACGACCGTGTGGCGGAGCTGTTCGGCGCCTATGTGGCGCAGCATGCCGCCGCGCTGTCCGGGCGGCCCGTACCGACCTGAGGATGGGGCTCGACTCAGAGCCGTCGCCCTGGACCCGTCACGGGTGTCGATCCTGGTCCTAGCATCGGACCTGCGCCGGGTGCCTCCGGGTCCCGGGACCGGCCACTCCGGACCACGATGACCTGCGGAAAAGGGGATCGAAAATGACGACGACAGCGCCCAGCGCAACGGTCCCCAAGCGAGGGCTGGCGAACGCCATCGGGAAGCGGCAGCTCTACGCGTACCCCAACACCTGGCCGCGGATCGGGTACTTGGCCATCGTCGTATTGACGACGATCATGCTGTACTACCTCTACTACGTGGAGGGGGCGGTCACGCCGCTACTGCTGCCCTACTACCACATGTCGTTTCAGTTCTTCCTCTACCTGCTGGTCGTCTCCAACGCCATTGGTGCCTTCAGTGCGTTCATCGGCGGGCTCTCTGACAAAATCGGACGGGCCAACCTCACCATCTACGGGACGCTCGTCGTCGCGCTTGTTCAACTTCTCGCCATCCCTCACATCCACAGTGAGTGGGGTTTCGCCGCTTCCTACTGCGTCATCGGGTTCGTCGAAGGCGTGATTTTGGTCTCGACACCCGCACTGATGCGCGACTTCTCGCCGCAGATGGGTCGTGGCCTGGCCATGGGGTTCTGGGCGCTCGGTCCTACGATGGGCGCGCTGTGCGCCAGCCTCGTGGCCACCCACACGCTGGACCACCTCGAGCCCTGGCAGGACCAGTTCATCATCTCGGGCCTCGTCTGCCTCGGTGTGGTGATCATCGCCTTCTTCTTCCTCCGCGAGCTCTCACCGCAGCTGCGCGACCAGCTCATGGTCAGCGAGCGCGAACGGGCACTCGTCGAGGCGCGGGCAAAGGGCATCGACGTCGAGGCGGCGACTGCGCACCCCATCCGCTCAATGATGCGGCTCGACCTGATCTCCTCGTCGATTGCCATCTCGGTCTCCCTCCTCTTCTATTTCGCCTCCGTCAGCGTCCTCACCATCTACTGGGTTGTCATCTTCAACCGTTCGACGCCCCAGGCGAACGGCATCAACGTCTGGCTGGCTGCCTTCCTTTCCGGAGGGCTCGTCGTGGCCGGCTTCCTCTCGGACCTGGCGAGGGTCCGCAAGCCGTTCATGCTCTTCGGCGCGGTGGCCAGCATGGTGATGTTGGGCTTCCTCATCGTCCAGACCGGCCACCCGCACACGGGCTACTACGCCAACGTCCTCGTCATCGTCCTGCTGGCGGTCTCCATTTCCATCGCCTACGCGCCGTGGATGGCGAACTACACCGAGCAGGTCGAGTCTCACAACCCTGCCCTCACCGCCTCGGGGTTGGCGGTGTGGGGATGGATCCTGCGCATCACGGTGGCGCTCTCGTTCCTTGTGTTGCCCTACGTGATCACTACCTCGACGGTGCTTGTCGACAACCAGACGGCGGCCCCGGCCCTGCAGGCGATCCAAGCAGTGCAGCCCTACGCACCCAACACTTCTACTTTGAAATGCAATGCGACGCCCGCCCCGACTGACCTCATCAGCAATCTGCAGGCGACGACGGAGGCGCGACCAGAGCTCAACGCCCTTGCCACCATCCTGACGGTTTGCAACGGCACCCACAACTTGCTCAAGGCGCTCTCGGCGGCCGGCGGCATCACCAACCCCCACGTACTGGGCCTGAATGCATTCAACCCGCTCGCGCTGGACATTCAGAACGGCAAGCCGGTGACGGCGGCCCAGATCGCGGGGGTGGCCAAGTATTCGCCGAATCTGGCCAAGCTCTTGATGGCGGAGCAGAAGCTGATCCCGGCGCAGAAGACCGCCCCGGGCGAGTGGAAGCGCTGGTGGACGGTGTGCCTCATCGGGGAGTTCGTCTTCGCGATCCTCATCTTCTTCATGCGGGGACGCTGGAGCCCGCGGGCGGCGCGTCGTGACCTCACCGCGCACCAGGACATGGTCACCGAGGAGCTGGCCAAGCTGGAGCGCGAACCTGTCGCGGTGGGTTGACCCTCCGGCCCTCCGGCCCGCTCACCCACCCCCGCCGCCGAGGGTACAGCGCAAGGTCCCGGGGGAGAACGGTGCCAAGTTGTACCGGCTCTAGGTTCTCGCCCTGCTACCGGCTCGGCTTTCGGGCGTGGGCGGCGAGGAGCCGGTCGTAGAGATTCTCCAGCTGCCGCGTCATCGCCTCCGTGGTGAAGACGCGAAAGGACTTCGTTCCGGCCGGCCGCGGCCAGCCGCTCGGCCACCGCCGGGTCGTCCAGCAGGCGGGACACGGCGCCGGACATGCCCTCCGCTGTGGCCGGCGCACGCAAACCCGTCCTCCCGTCGTCGACCATCAGGGCGGCGCCGCCCTGGTCGGCGACGATCACGGGCACCCCGGCGCCCATCGCCTCGAAGATGGCCAACGGTTGGTTGTCGATGGGACAGGGATGCATGAAGACGTCGAACGCGGGGAGGAGGCTGACGGCGTCGAGGCGGAACCCGGGAAGACGGAGGTCCACACCCTTCGCCGACGAGCGCAGCTGATCCTCTTCGGGCCCCTCGCCCAGGATGACGGCGACGGTTCCGGGGAGCTCGCGGGCGGCGTCGATGATCAGGTCGGGACGCTTCCAGTCGACCAGCCGCATGGAACCGCCGATCACCCTCGCGCCGTTGGCGATCCCCAGTTGCCCCCGGGCCTCCTGGCGAGAGAGGAGTGCCGGCAGAGCGATGCCGTTCGCCACGATTTCGTAAGAGCCGTGCAGGCCGTCCAACCGTACGAGCTCGGCCTTCGTCCACTCGGAGGGGAGGACCTGCATGTCGACCCCCCGAAGGATGAACTGACCCAGGCGCCGCCGCATCTGACTTTCCGATTGGGTCGGGAGATGTGCTGTGGTCATCACCACCGGGGTCCGGAGGGCGATGGCGGCCATGATCGCGTACTGCGCAGCATGGGAATGCGAGAGCATCGCATGGAAGATCACTGGGCGGGCTCTCCGGAGCGCTCGGAAGGCCCGGAAGAACCCCGGTAAGTCGAAGTTGCCGCGAATGCGTCCGAGTCGAACGACCGGAACATGCCGGGAGCTGAGTTCCTGCTCGAGTTCGTCCGCCATGACGCCGATCACCGTCGGCTCGAACCGCTGCCGGTCGAGGTCGTCCAGCAGGCCCAGAAGGTGGCGCTCGACACCGCCGAAGGAATAGCCCTCGACGTAGTAGACGACTCGGACCGGGTATTGCGGGTTGGATTTCGGTGTACGGGGCAGGGCGACGAACACTTCCTAGGAGACCGCGGCATCTTTCGTAGCGGCGAGGCGCTGGGAGAAACGGTAGTGGAGCCGCCGGACGCCCGGATTCCAAGCGATGTTCAGGACCGGAATTGGCGCGCCCGGGTCGACTTTTCAAGCTGAAGAGGGGCTTCCCCACGCGCGCCTTGACGCGAAGTGACCCCGCCCGAAGCCCGAGCGGGGCCATTTCGCGTCGTCATGCCACAGTCCCGAATCGGATGAGCACTGATGGAACCCTACGCGCACTCCGTAAGACCCTCCTATGAATCGCATTACGGACCCATGGCAGGACCTCGTCGATCGGCCAGCGCACCACGGTCGGTGTTCCAGGGCAAATCGACCGAGTGCCTCTATGGAGCGGCCAACCCGTCGAACCGGGTCGCGATCGGGTACACGACGTCGGCCACGCCGGATTCCTTCGCAGAGAAGCGGGACGCCATCGCCAACCTCGGAAGCTCGGTTACCGCCGTGTCAGGCATCGGCGAGCAGGCGTTCGTCTATGGCCACACGGTGGGGAGCACCACCACCACCACGGTTGTGGCGCGCCAAGGCGGGGTCATGATCGAGGTCACCGGCACTGCGGCCACACCGGACCAGTTGCAGGCATTGGCGCAGAAGGCGCCCGACAGCGCCGAATAGAAGATCGGTCGCGGAAGCTCGATCGAGACGGGATTCCGAATCGAATGTGGCTGGCCATGGCCATCAACCGCCGAAATTGCGGGGGATGCCGGCGGTGACCGCGAGCACATTCCCGGATCTGATCGAACCTGGCGTGTCCAGTACGTGACCGGAAAGAGAACCACCTAGATCGCTTGTCCCAAGGTATGTCACAGTGTCGACGGATCCACAACACGTCGGAGTGGCGACTCGGCACACCGCGATCGCTGCTCCTCCTACACCACGGGGACCGCACGTGCCTCTTTGGAAAGTGTTTCGTCGACGCAATGCGGTGACGCTGGTCGGTGCCACGCTCGTTTGGATTGCACTTGGCGTCACGACGTGGAGCTTGCCGGCGGCAGCGTCGACGGGGGTCCCAGCCAGTATCGAGTTCGCTCCTGATTGCGTTTCGAGCTTCTCGAGCGGATTGACGGTCTCGGCCGTGGCGGGAGAGCCCTTCGGTTTCGAGGTTGTGACGTGCGAAACATCAGCGTCCCCTCCACTCCACCTCCAAGCCTCGAACCTGCCAAGCGGCCTGCGGCTCCACAACGACCATGATGGAACGGCCCTCATTAGCGGCAGTCCGCGGGGCGGAGACGTCGGTCAAAACGTGGTGCAGTTGAGCGCCAGCGTGGGAGGCGTCGTTCAGGCCCAGCAGAGCCTCGTTATCTCCGTCGACAACTCGACCGCCCCAACGCCGACAACCGCCAGTGACCAACCGGCAACCAATCGGCCGGTCATCGGAGTCAGCCTCCCCGCCCTCCTCGGCGAGCCGGCGGCCACCCAGGAGGCATGGCTGGCCAATCTCGAGTCGATCGGCATCACTTCCGTCCGCACGGGAGCCGACTGGGCCGACATCTCCTATGCCGGGCCAGGGACCTACGACTGGAGCCAACTCGACGAGGAGGTGTCCTTGATTCGCGGCGCCGGCATGAGCGTCGACATGGTGATCACGGGCACCCCGTCGTGGGAGGCAGTGCCTGGCGTCTCGGGCACCGATATTGCACAACCGGCTGACCCAGCGGCATTCGGACAGTTCACGGCGGCGGTCGTGCAGCGCTACGCCCCCGAAGGGGTGCAGGACTATGAAATCTGGAACGAGCCCAATAACACGGTGTTCTGGCGGCCGGCGCCGAATCCCGCGGCGTACGTCCGGGTGCTCCAGGCGTCCTACACCGACATAAAGGCCGTTGACCCGAGCGCCGTGGTCATCACGGGCGGGCTGGCACCGGAGAACAACGCTAACGGTTACATCAACGAGATCACGTTCCTCCAGGACATGTACGCGGACGGTGCTGAGGGGTACTTCGACGCCCTGGGTGATCATCCCTACAGCTATCCGGCACTTCCCGACACATACGAACTGTGGTCGGGCTGGTCCCAGATGGATACCACCCCGACCTCGCTCGAGAGCGTGATGGCCGCGAACGGAGACCTCCAGCAAGCCGATCTGGATCACCGAGGTCGGCGCGCCAAGCGGGGGACCCGACTCGGTGGGGACCGCGGGTCAGGCCAAAGAACTGACCCAGGCGATCGACAGCGCCAAGCAATCACCGTGGGTCGGTGCTGTCTACCTGTACACCTACGAGGACAGTGGTGGAGATGCCACAACCGACGAGGACTGGTTCGGCCTCCTCAACACGGATGGCAGCCAGAAGCCTTCGTGGGCGGCGGTGGCCGGGGCGATCGCCGGCTGAACGCCGGCTTGGCGGGCAGCCCGACTTCGTGGCGTTTCCGATCTGTGTTGCGTTACCGCTGGAAGGGAATCGTTCCCCGTCGTTCGCATTCGCGGCAGCGAACATCATCGTTTCGGTCATCCGAGGCTTGTGTCCTCCCCCATGGTTGGGTCGGTTGCATCACGGTGCGGGTGCACCCAACAGCCCGAACAACGCGCCGCTGGCGGACCTCTTGGTCACGTTCGATCCACCGGAATGTCCGTGGCGAGGCGCACCCTCCCAGCAAACCGAGGACGCTGCAGCGAGCCGAGAATGATCCCGATCGAGCGAAAAGCCGCCCAAGCTCAGAGTTCCGTCTGGGCCAGTTGGATCCTGCCCAGTCGACGCCGGCGGTAGAGAAACGCTCCTCCGAGGAGGCCGACGCCGGCGACCGGCAGGAGCAGGCTGAAGGGGGCTTCTGGAGTGCCCGTGCCGGGGTTGCAGCCGTTGAAGAGGTCGAGGCTGACGGTGTTGGCGCTGAACGAAGGGGACGTGGCACCGGTGAGGATGCTCCCGTCGACGTGACTGGCACTCATCGAAAAGAATCCCGCCGACTGAATGATGGTCCCGGCCCACGTCACAGCGGAGTAGGAGTTGGAAGTCGAGCTGCCCGACGGCATGTTCCAGATGACGTTGGCCGCGGCGGACGCCGCCAGCGAGTGTGACGCTCTGGCCCGAAAGGGCGAGATTCGTTCCCGACACCTTCACCACCACGACGGCTCCAAGGGGCGCCGTAATGGTGATGCTTGAGGCGTTCTGGAGCTGGGTTGCGGTGAGGTCGAACACGTCGGTCCCCGTTCCCGACGAGGTAGGGGTGGGCGCGCTCGAGCCGGTTGCCGTGTCGGTTGCGGTCGGTGCGGCGAGGCTGGTGACGGCGGTTCCGAGGGAGGTCTGGGCCGGGCCGAACTGAATGGGCAGCGACGATTGGGACGATTCCTGAGTGAAGGTGCCGGAGTTCCCGCTTCCACCGCTTGAGGGTGCCCACGTACTGAGCACTTCCATTGACGAGCACCGTGTTGTTGACTGTGCTCGAAGCCCCCAGGACCAGACTGATGGCCGATGGGGTGAGTGCGGACCCCCCATGGAGCCCGGACACCGAATTGCTCGGGCCGCCGTAGGCGGCCAGTCCGGCGACAGTGTCGGAGGATTGCGAGACACCGTTGGTCGCGTATTCGCTGTAATACTCGGCCGGGCCCACCGAGAGTCACCCCGCAGCGCGGCAGGACTGCCCAGAAGCCCTAGAGCCACGTACGAGCCCGCTGCGACGCCGCCAACCAGCGAGGCGAGCGAGCAACACCCACCACTGGCCAAAGGGCGGTTTCCGCGGCCAGAGGGGGTTCTCAAAGAGAACATTCGTGGAACGGTAGAGGCCGAAGATGAACAACATGCTGACAACTTGCGACGGGAACGAGATCCTTTCGACGGATCAGCAAGGCCACAATCTTTTCGGACGACCTCGTGTGAAGGGCGATCTGCCAGGTCGGTCGAAGTCTTCGTCGGAAGGCACCTCCCGAAGCGGAATCCGGCTCTTACTGGGGCAGGAGATCGCGCCGCCGCGTCGCGGTCACCCGTCGTTTCCCAATCCTTCGCGTTCCGGTTGCTCTGCGATAACCCAAGCGAAATAGATTGGATGGGACGCAGTGCGGCTGGCGTAGTCCCCTCACCCTTTTCGGGGGCAGCGCCGGCCGCCTCGCAAGGCAAGTCACGGTCGGGTGACGTGATGAAAAAGGACGTCCGTCCGCGCCCGTGAGACCTGCAGATTTTCGACGAATCGACTGGGCCGATGTGGCGGCCAGAGCCAGAGCCAACGTTGGCGATGAAGGAGTCACACGTGTCAGCGAACGGGTACGGATGCTGGTTCTCGCCTCCTCGATTCGTCCCGGGGACTCCGAAGGATTCCGACCTGGAGCCACGCCTCTCCTGAGCGGCGATTTGGGGCTCGACTAGAACGAGGCCGCAACCCCGAATCTCGGCATTCGGCTGAAGCGACCGACGCCGGACGAGGTTTCTTCGGCGTTGTGGTCGATGCACCAGGCTGCGAAGAGGACCAGTTCATGGACGTCGGATGGCTTTTCCCAACGGTGGTCTCGGGGTGGGCCCTGCTTTCGCCGGCTGAGTTTGGGGGGGACCTCGCCGCCAGAGGGCCGGCCGCGCCTGATCGGCCGCGGGCAGCCGTCTCGTGGTCCACCCGGAGCAAAAGCCACGTGGGGCGTCGGTAGAGTTCTGACCTCGTGACCACTGACGCGGAGTGGGTCGAGGTGACTTGCTGCTTCACCGACATCAGGGGTCTACGGAGCTTCTGCGGGACCTTGGACCGGCCCGGTACCGGCGCGTCGTGAACGAGCACTTCGCCGTGCTACGCCATGCGCTGCGTCGACACGGCGGCGACGAGCTCGGAACGAACGGCAACAGCATGTTCATGGCCTTTTCGGAGCCCGACGAGGCTATCGCTGCCACTCTGGAAGCGCAGCGGTCGTTTGCGGACATCCACCTAGGAAACGGAACCGCCCTTCGGGTTCGCGTGGGTATTCACACCGGTCCCGCAGTACCCGATGTCGCCGAGGGGTTTTTGGGTCTCACCGTGCATGAGGCGGCACGCATCATGTCGGCCGCACACGGCGGACAAGTCCTGTTCTGACGCGCACCGCCTCTCTGGTACCCAGTGCCAAAACCTGGAACCTGGGAACGTTTCTCCTCAAGGACGTCGATCGGCCATGGACCTACACCAGCTCCGCCACGACCATCTCCAGGTCAACTTCCCTCCGGTCCGGGCGGCGTTCCGCCCTTCACCGGAGCTTTCCCCAGCGAGCTCGCGACCCAGCTCTTCGTTGGCCGCTCGGTTGAGGTGGAGTCCTTGCGGAGGCTTGGCATACGTCACGTGACCGGCCGGATGGGCGCGGCACTCGTAGCCGGAGAGGCGGGCATCGGCAAGACCTCCCTCGTGGGGCGTCTGGCAACCGGTGTCTATGGCGAGGGCGCCACGGTCCTCTACGGGCGCTCCCGCAAGGGTCTTACCGTTCCTTATCAGTCGTTCGCTGACACGTTGTCGCGCTGGACGGCAAGCGCATCCGACGACGATCTGGGCGGGATAGTGAATCGGTGGGGCTCCTACCTCTCGGGACTCTTGCCCGACCTCGTAACCCGGTTCGGCGTTAAGCCCTTGCCGCCGGTTTCCGAGCCCGGGCTTCACCGCCTCCACCAGTTGCAGGGCCTGTCTGCGCTGCTCTCCGTCGTGGCCTCCACCGCTCCCATGCTCCTCGTGCTCGACGACATGCAGTGGGCTGATGCCTCGAGCGTGCAGCTCCTGAGCGAGCTGACCCACAGTGGTAGCCCGCTCCCGGCGCTGATCGTTGTGATCTACCGCGACGCTGACGTGGAACGGACCAGTCCGTTCGAGACAGCGCTTTGGGCGTTGCAGCAGACCCCGCACGTGCGGAGGATCAACCTGGGAGGTCTGAGTACGGACGATGTGACCGAATTGATCGTCCAGCATGGTGAGAACGCGAAATCACTGCACCATCTGACCGGCGGCAATCCGTTTCTGTTGCGCCAAATGCTCACGACCGGGGACGCGGACCTTAGTGATCGCCCGCACCTCGTCGGTGACCTCGTGGCGGCCCGGTCGGCGTCGCTGGGGCAACTGGCTCGCTCGGCGCTGGCGACAGCGTGCGTCGTCGGCTCCGAGTTCGGGCTCGACGTTCTGGCGTTCGTTACGGGTCTCACTGTCGCGGAGCTCCTCGAGGTCGTGGAGAAGTGCGTCCGGGCGCAACTCATCGAGGAGACGGGGCCCGGCCGCTTCCGGTTCACCCACGACCTCGTTTGGGAGACCATCTACTCGGAGTTAAGCGCGAGTCGGATCGCGTATTACCACGGACTCATCGGCGACGCGCTAGAGCGTGAGCAGACGTCCGATTCGAAACTACCAGCCCTTGCCTACCACTATTCGCGGGCTCTCGATGCGGATCGAAAGCTTAAAGGCATCGACTACACGCTTGCAGCTGGAGAGCTGGCGTGGCAGCGCCTCGCCTTCGAGGCCGCCATCCAGGAATTGGACGCCGCCCTCGCAACCTTGGACGACATGGTGCACGAGAACGTATCGATCCGCATGGACCTGCTCTTTGAGCGAGGGCGAGCCGGCGCAGCGGCGGGTGCAATGTACTGGGAGCGCGGGATTGCCGACCTGTGGACGGTTGTCGACCTCGCTGAGGAAGCGGGCGACATCTTGCGGGCGACACGAGCGGT
Organism: uncultured Acidimicrobiaceae bacterium; assembly: GCA_963850185.1. Lineage (GTDB taxonomy): Bacteria > Actinomycetota > Acidimicrobiia > Acidimicrobiales > RAAP-2 > Bog-473. Next base: position 73,837 of record CAWKKE010000007.1, on the reverse strand, counting down.
GATCGAGCTCTCGGGGCAAACCGTGACGGCCAGCGGCGACACGCGGCTGTTGGACCAGCAGCTGCGGTGCCTAGCACGTCTGGCGGGTAGCCCTGAAGAAGCCGCTCAACGCTCGCTCTTACTCGCGGCACGTGGCCGGTACCTGGCACACTCGGCGGGCCAGGCCACCGAGGGCCGGCGGCTGAGCGGCGAGGCGCTGCAGCTCGCGCGGCGGCTCAACGACTCGATCGTCCTCCGACACGCCCTGGGCTCACACCTCGGATCGTGCATCGGAGAGCCCATCCCGGCGCGCTCGGAGTGGACCGCAGAGTTCTTACAGCTGGCGGAGTTGACGGGCTCGAGGGCGGATGTAGTGATCGCGCACCGCCACTTCGCCGTACTGGCGGCCGAAGCAGGAGACGGCGAAACGTTGCGCGCCGAAGTCTCGAAATGTGACGAGCTGCGTTTCGAGACGTTCCGGGCGCTGGCGTTCGACCACCTCGACGTCGCCGAGAGCCTCGCTCTCAAGGGGATAGAGGAAGCTAGATTGGGGGAGGCCGCTGGTCAGCTCGGGATCGTGCTCTGGTGGCGTGACCGGCTCGACGTCAGCATTGCTTCCTACGAAGCTTTGCTGCGGGCACAGCCGGACCTTGATGCTCCGCGCTGCCCTGGCTCTCGTGCTCACGGCGTCGGGCCACAGGGCTCGCGCCGTGTCGGCGCTCCAGTCCCTCGCGCCCGACGGCGTCCTGCGCCTCAGGGACGACACCTACACGAATTCAGTTCTCGCGGTGATGACGGAGGCGGTGTACGCGCTGGACGACTCGGACTTGGCCGCCCAACTTCGAATGCAAATGGCGCCACTGGCGGGGCGCCTGGTCACCATGCGCTACATCGCCGCGCTCGGGGCGGCCGATCGCTACCTGGCAATGCACGACACACTGCTCGGGAGGTTCGATCTCGCCTTCGAGGCCTTCGCCAAGGCAGTCGACCTCGAGCTGCGTTTCGGGTCGCCGACCCTGACGTCGCAGACGCGCCTGGCCTACGCGCAGGCACTTGCCCGAGCGGGCCGGGCCGCGGAGGCGGCCCGCCAAGCCGAGGCTGCCCGTCGAGCAGCCGAGGAAACCGGTGTGGACTTCGTGATCAGGCGGGCCTCCGAACTCGGCTCCATGCTGGGCGATTCTCGCTGAGTCTCCGATCGGGTGATTGTGAGTTCCTCGTGCCACGGAGAATGCCAAGTGGGACCGTTGGGGGCATGCTTGAGCCGGGTGAGGACCGCTCAGGGTTGTGGCCGCCCTTCGGGGCGGATGCTTCGTTGTCGCTCCACGGCAATGCCCTGTCCCCGGTCGGCACGCGTGGGGTTGGGTCGATCGCCATGTCGGCTCCCTCTTCGCGAGGACGGTCTTGTCCTCCCTGCTCCTCGGTCACGTCGGGTTGGTGCCAGGGCGGGGGGTGAGCTGGTTTTCCGGCAGGGCTGCCGGTGAGGTTGGTTTCCAATCACCCGTTGATCCCAGATGGGATCCGCCATACGTTGGACCGCAAGCCCACGGCTGACACTTGGAGACCCCGATGGCGCGACGCGGTGCGAAGCGAAGGTGGCGATGGATTGCGCCCATCCCCCTGGCGCTCTTGTCCGTGGTGTTCCTGGTCGACGGCTCGGCCCAGGCCCAATCCCCCTACTGGCCCAATGGCGAGTGCGTACAGGTCGGAGCCTTCTTCCCCGATTCGTCGACGCTGGCCGGTACCGAGGCGCAGCTCGGTGTCAGGTTCGACGAGGTGCTGAAATTCCAGCCCGTCCAAGACCTGGCCCTGAGCAAGCTGACCCCCTTCTTGGACGCGGGCGTGCGTGTGATCTTGAATATCGAGTTCGAAGACGACCACCCGAACCTCCGCGACATCGTCGCCGGCAAGTACGACTCATATCTCACCGCGTTCAGCCATGCCGCCGCCACCGACGGCCGCCAGCTGTGGATCCGCCCCTTACACGAGGGCAATGGCAATTGGTACCCATGGGGGGTCTACGCCGACCCGAATGCAACTCCGGCGTTGTACATCGACGCGTTCCAGCACGTCGTGAAGGTGCTGCGTGCCGGAGGTGGGAGGTTCAAGTTCGAGTTCGACATCAATCAGTACGACGGCCTCAACAAGACCACGCCTCTCAAGGACTTCTACCCGGGCGACAGCTACGTCGACATGAACGTCATCACGACCTACAACCGCGACGGTACCGACAAATACCACACGTCCTGGGAAACCTTCCGCGGCAACTTTACGGATGCCTACACCCAGGTCAAGGACATGTCGTCGCGCCCGATCGGCATCGCCGAGATGTCCAGCACCTCCTACGGAGGAGATAAGGCGCAGTGGATTACCGATGCGTTTGCCGCGATCGCCAGCACTGACTTCAAGCGCGTCGTCGAGGTGACCTGGTTCGACGAGAACAAGACGGTCGACGGCGTCCTATGGGATTGGGCGCTAAACACCCCCGCAGAGATCGCCGCGTTCCAGGCAGGGGTGGCACAGTTGCGCAGCCAGGCCGTCTGCGCCAACCGCTTGGTCATGTCGGCGCCCTAAGAGAACGTTGAATAGACCTGCCCCATACCGCCGGGACGGGTGCCACCGCTGGGCACGATTGGGGCAGGGTCTCGATTCGTGGAGAATGTTGTCATGAGCACCGGTGCCAAAGACTTGGACGCGCCGTTTTCTTGGCGAGGTGAGGCAGGACGGTCCACGTCGAATGTGTTCCGAACGCCGACCCTGAGTTCTATGGATGTTGGTGGCCGGTTGCAGAGGGCTTTCCCGTCTGCACCGCAACCGTCGACTATTGAGCGCTGGGTTACCGCTCAATGCTCGGGTGGGTTGGTCGGTCGCTCGACGGATCGCGTTCGGTCCGAGAACCTCTGGAATGGGTGGCGCACAGCTTTCTGGCAACGACTCCCCTCGACGAGGTTGCGCAGTTGAAGGCTCGCCGTGTCGTACCACTTGTGGGGTTCTCATGGGGTTTCACAGACACTGGAACCAGCGTGGTACTCGGCGACATCGAGGTCCTGACCGACCATAAGTGGAGGAGACACCTGGACTCACTTCGAGAGGGCAATCCGATGTGGGTCTTCTCAGAAGGAATCGAGGGGTAGCCAGACTCCATCATCCCCTGACCCGGTTGCGCGTGACTGTCCCCGAACGCCGGGAGGGTGGGACACTCCGGCACTTATGGGCTACCGGAGTCCAACCAGCAGCGTGGCGGAGGCGATGGAAGCGAGCCGCGCCTGGCGACGCTCCTCGGCCGAACGACCGATCTTGAAGGCCACGTGCGCCAGACCGATGGCGGGCGTTCTGGTCTGGCGCTGATGCTGCATCTGGACTCAGCTCCATCAGGGCGAAGGTCGTGCTGGTTTTCCGAGGTCGCACATCTGAAGAATGTCATAGGCGGGTCCGGGATCCGCGAGACGATTCGCGTGCCCAACACGGCCGCGTAGAAGACCTCGGACTGCTCGAGGTCACGGACTTTGAGCACAACGTAGCCGCGAGCCTGCACGTGCATGGTGACTTCCTTTCGTTGCTGACGCCGCTCAGTTTGCGCCCTCCAAGATGGAATCGCTGTCTTCGCGGCTCATTGGTGGCCCGATCGGTTTGAGGTCGTGAGAGGCGGCGATACGTGCCAGCTCGTCCATTGGTGGGAATGTCGGCTCGCTCGGAACGGTACGTAAGGTCGCCAGCACGCTGAGATCGTCGGACGAGGTCACTAAAGGTTGTTAGGAAATTGACGACTATGAGAAATGACGTTTTCCACCAGGCGTCGGGTCCTCGGCTGGGTCGGTGCCGGAGCGGTTCTCGCTGCGCTGGCGATTGCTCCAGCAAGCCCGGCCGTGGGTGTCGCGCCCTCGGGCTGGAACATCGTGACAAGCCCGAATACAGATCCCTCGCAATCCAATCTCTTCATGGACACGACGTGTACGAATGCGTGGAAGTGCTGGGCGGTCGGCGGGGTCATTCCTTCGCTAGGTGGCAATTCACAACCCAACGCTCTCATCGACTCGTGGAACGGTTCGACCTGGTCGATCGAGTCAGCGGCGGGACCTCCCGGAACTGATGCATCTCTGCTTTGGAGCGTCACGTGTGTTGTTGCGTCGGATTGCTGGGCAGTCGGTGGTCAAGAACCGATCGGTCAGCAAGGTCCGGAGACTCTGGCGGAACATTGGGACGGCTCGACGTGGTCGGTGGTACCGACGCCCGCCGTCGCCGGCTACCTCTTTTCAGTGACCTGCTCGGCTTCTGCGGACTGCTGGGCCGTGGGCGACAGTAATGATGCCCAAGGAAATCCGCTCAACGGCATCATCTACCACTGGGACGGCTCGCAGTGGTCCCAGGTCGTCGCTCCGCCATCGGGGCAAACCTACGATCAACTCGAATCGGTGACGTGCACCCACAGCTCGGATTGCTGGGCGGTGGGATCGGCCGGACCGAACCAGATCCAGTACAACTTCTTGCCAGGTATCGCCCCGAACGTCGTCGGAGCAAGTGCACTCATCGAGCACTGGAACGGAACAGTCTGGTCAGTGGCGGCGAACAGCAGCCCTCCGGGTTCGGGTCAGTACCTGACGGCGGTGACCTGCACTGACAGCACGAACTGCTGGACCGTTGGATCCTCCATGGATTCGAACGGCAACCCGTCCTCCTCCCTCGTTGAGCACTGGGATGGATCGACGTGGACACCGACCGCCTCTCTCGATCCGACGACACCTGCGAACATCTTGACCTCGGTCACGTGCCTCACGAGCACCCAGTGCTGGGCTACCGGAGCGACGAACTCAGCCAGTGGCCAGAACGAGACGCCGACGCCGTACATCGAAAGTTGGAATGGCGCAGGCTGGTCAGTCCAGCCAAGCCCGAACGTCATGGCCTTTGGCTACCTCGGAGGAATGAGCTGTGTGCGGGGAAGTGGCTGTTTTGCCGCCGGCTTTTCAGCGAACAGCCTCAACAACAACACCACGCTGCAGACTCTGATCGAGCAGCTCGCGATCCCGCCAAGTCAAGGGCAGGGATTGTGGATGACCGCGACAGATGGTGTTCTCCTTGGGTGTTCTCCTTCGGAAACGCGCAGTTCCACGGCTCGACCGGGGGCATGGCGCTCAACAAACCCATCGTGGGCATGGCAGCGACGCCTGACGGTGGTGGCTATTGGTTGGTGGCCTCCGATGGTGGGGTGTTCTCCTTCGGGAATGCGCAGTTCCACGGCTCGACCGGGGGCATGGCGCTCAACAAACCCATCGTGGGCATGGCAGCGACGCCTGACGGTGGTGGCTATTGGTTGGTGGCCTCCGATGGTGGGGTGTTCTCCTTCGGGAATGCGCAGTTCCACGGCTCGACCGGGGGCATGGCGCTCAACAAACCAATCGTGGGCATGGCGGCGACTCCCGACGGTGGTGGCTATTGGTTGGTGGCCTCCGATGGTGGGGTGTTTTCCTTCGGGAATGCGCAGTTCCACGGCTCGACCGGGGGCATGGCGCTCAACAAACCAATCGTGGGCATGGCAGCGACGCCCGACGGTGGTGGCTATTGGTTGGTGGCCTCCGATGGTGGGGTGTTTTCTTCGGGAATGCGACCTTCCTCGGGTCGGTTCCGGGGCAGGGTATTGCGAGTCGGGTACCGATCGATGGCGTGGTCACCACCCCGGACGGAGGTGGTTACTGGCTAGTCGGCAGCGACGGGTCTCTCTATTCGTACGGGGACGCCGCGTTCTTGGGCGCTCTTACCGGATTGCATCTCGCGGGTCCCATCACAGGTATAGCTGCCAATTGAAATCAGCAAGCGACGGATCTACCTCTTTTGCCACGACATTCGATGCTCTTCGTCATCAGCCGATGCTATGACCGCGATTTGGCGTCTCCCATCGGCTCGAGCACCTGATGCGTGTCAGCGAGTTCGTGCGGACGGGCTAACCGCGTTGCCTCTCCGTTGTGCTCGCCAGGGCCGGTCGGCTCTACTCCGCCGTGAGCCGCGCCGTCAGGATCCTTGACCGGGGGTCAGTTGCGGCTGTGTTGGCGGTAGATCCGGCCGTCGCTGCCCCTCGCTATCGAGGTAGACCTGCGTCGCTGGTGGTTCGCGCCGGCGTTGTCGGGGCGTTGTCCCCGTTTCATCCGATCGGCTCTATCTCTACCTCAGCTGAATGGCCAGCATCGGAATGTCGGGGCGGCGCGCCTGAGGATCTCGCTCATCGTTGGGCCACCGCTCCCGCGTCTTCTACCCCGTCCCGTGACAGAAATGCCTCAGTCGAGCGTCTGCTACGTTCCCACCCCTGATGATGCTGGATCACTCTTTCGGGTGGTTTGGTGACTCGGCTTGCGGAAAGGCATTTGGTATGGCAACGCCACTTCTCGCGTGGCCAGAAACACGTAAGGCTGAGAGCAGGGGCTCGAGTGGATCGCGTGACCTAGTTCAGTTGGTCGCGGTGCATGCCGTACCTGTAGACAGGGCAGGGACGCGAGCCCACTCAACGCTGTGCGGCGTGACCGTTAAAGGTGCATCTGAAGATTGCCCTTTTCACGCATCGCTGACCGCCACCAGATGCATCACTTGTGCCGAGAAGCTTGGCCAACATTACCTTGGCGGATAGTTCTGGCGTTGTAAGGCGCTAAAACCTCCAGCCGATCGCTGTTTCCTGAGTGTCGGCCTGCCCCGCACACCTGCTGGAAAGACCTGTCCGGTTCCACCAGACGGCATTGACGTGATTGTCCAGCGCGGAACCGTATACGTCAGGTGCGCGGCGCGATTCGACCCCCTGAAGGGGGTCGAATCTTCCATATCGATCGCACCCGCTTTATCGCCGAGCCACTACCACCGATAGAAGCGGTGGCTGCCGGCACCCTCGCCTCGGCCAAGGGAGAACCCGACGATCCAAACGACAATGAATATGGCCGCTGCTATCCACAAAAGATGCACTGCAAATCCAGCTCCAAAAAGAATCTTTCCTTTTCGTTTCGATAGCAATCGGAAAGTTGCCCGGCCGCTAAGCCGTCGGGCGTCTCGGACTAGTGGGCCAGGGTTCTGACCAACGGTGTTTCCGTTAGGCCCTGGAAACACCATGTCTTCGGCGCGATGGACGGATCGTGCCACCGTTTCGCCGCTACCTACGGTGGGCTACGGCAACTAGGCAATCGCGCCCTTGAAAGCCTCGACCAGCGCTTCGGTGTCGACCTCGGCGACCAGCTCGCGATACGAATCGCTGGTTCGACAGCCGAAAACCAGTGTGCTGCTGAGAGAGGAGTCCGACGTGCGGTAACTCCCTCGCTTGTAACTTCCGCACACCATAAAAAGGGATCAATGCCACAGAGATCCTGATCCTCTCGTACCGCAAAAAAGAAGGGCTCTTCTCCTTCCCTTCGGAAGTACCGATGTCTCCGAGCGGGAAACTGGATTCTCTGACAAACATTTGCGGGAAACGGGAGTTGTGGCCATGAGTCCGCACCGAGGTCTCTAGAGATGATCAGGTTCTGCGGAAAAAATGTTGACCAGATTCTTAGAAATGGCATCTGTTGGCGCCGCAGTGACGAATGAAGGGCACGGAGAAGTGACGCGCATGGGCGTCCGAAGTCGAAGGGATCAGACTGAGATGAACAAAACGCAGCTTGGGACGAAGTTCAGAATCGGGGTGGCACTGCTGTCTGCTCTCTTCATCTCGATGTTCGGGATCGTCGCTGTTGCGGGTCTTGGCGCTTCAGCCGCGGCTCCGGCCGTGACCCATGCTGTCCAGGATCCCGCCCCCAACGGAGACAACGGGACGACCATCGACCCCCTCCAGTACAACTGCGGTAACGACGCGCCCACGTGTGGCCAGGTCGGAGAGTCCAACGGCTACTACAACGGGACGAACGTCGACCTGCTCTACAGCGAGAACTACTACTGCGACGCCAACGTCTCTTCCGCTGCCACGTCGGGCTGCGAAGTTGGGGCGGGCGCCTCACCCACGCCGAGCGCCACTTCGGCCGGGAACTCGGGTACTTCCCTCGGAAATACAACCCATGGGGACACGCTCTATATCCCGGTCCCTCTTTTCAGTAATCCGCCCCCGACCCAGTGCACGGCGACTGCTACCTGCATCGACCACCCTCCGACCATCGACCTGTCACGCATCGCGAGTGCTCTCCCCGGCAGCCCCTCGCCGAGCAGCGTGTCGAACGTCCCGATTCCCGCGCACAACCACGTGGTCGGCACCCGGAACGGTAGCGCTCCCGAATGGTGGAACGTCGAGGTCGTCGCGACGACGGATCCCGCCACCTTCAATACGCTGACCAGCGTCAGCGGCATCAATGCGGCCGTGACGGCTGGGACCGCGATCACCGCACCGACCAATGCCTTCTTGTTCTTCCAGATCCTGCCCGGGACGTTGTCGGCGTCCATGGCGGCCAATCTGACCGCCGCCGCTCCTCCGGGAGCGGCCGTGCCGGCGGCGCCCGGCGCGCCGCCAGCGAGCCAGGTCGAGCCCGGAACGACCTTCAACAATCTGATGAACGACTGCGGAGCCACTGCGCCCAACTGCCAGAACGTCGGCATCAGCCGCGACTGGATCGACGGACAGGATGTCGAGGCGCTCTACACGGAGCAGTACTACTGCGGAACAACCTCAGTGGCGGTCCACTCCTCAACTGGGTGCGAGGCTGGTTCGGATCCGACGTCGGTTCCGCCCGGTGTCGCTGACACGATCCCCCCGACCCCGACCGTGACCAACAGCCAGATCGATCCGCTGTACATCCCGGTCCCGCTCTATGCCAGTCCTCCTGTGCCCTATGTCCAGTGCCCTGCCGCCAACACATGCATCGACCATCCATCGACCATTGACCTCTCGCAACTGGCGTCGGTGCTCGGTGTGCCGGCAGCCTCGTTGGACAACGTCGGCCTGCCGGGACACGATCATCTCCTGACCACCCGCAACGGCGATCAGCCTGAGTGGTGGAACGTCATCGTCATCCCGGTGACCTCGCCAGCCGGGCTTGCCTCGGTGGAGAGCGCCAAGAGCTACGCGTCGGTGCAGGCCCTCGAGAACGTCTCGGGCAGTGGGATCGGCGTCGACGGCATAGGTGAAGTGCCTACCAACGCCTACCTGTGGTTCCAGACCCTCCCTGGTGGGAGTTCGCCCACACCGGGCCCGACCCAGACCAACTGCATGTCGACTCTTCCGTCGGGATCCGTAGTCGGCGGTGCCGCCCTCGATGACGGCAGCGGATACTACGAGACCGATGCCAAGGGCGATGTGGCCGCTTTCGGCGGGGCGACCTGTTACGGCGCCCTGACCGGGACGCACCTCAACCAGCCGATCGTCGGGATGGCGGTCGACAGGAACACCGGTGGCTACTGGCTGGTCGCTTCCGACGGTGGCATTTTCGCCTTCAATGCCCCCTATCTGGGGTCGATGGGCGGCAAGACGCTTAACAAGCCGGTCGTTGGAATGACGACCACGCTCAATGGGACCGGGTATTGGCTCGTCGCTTCCGACGGGGGGGTGTTCTCGTTCAACGCCCCGTTCCAGGGCTCTACGGGGAGCTTGCGACTTAACAAGCCAGTGGTGGGCATGAGCCTCGATCGTGCCACCAGCGGCTACTGGTTGGTCGCTTCGGACGGGGGAGTGTTCTCCTATAACGCGCCCTTCTACGGGTCGACCGGGAGCATCGCGCTCAACAAGCCGGTGGTTGGGATGGCTCCGGTCTCTGACGGCAGCGGCTACCGCCTGATCGCATCCGACGGCGGAGTGTTCTCCTACGACGCGCCCTTCTACGGTTCGGCCGGCAGCATCAGGCTCAACAAGCCGGTTGTTGGGGGCTTCAACAACAACTCGTACGACGGCTACTGGTTGGTGGCCTCTGATGGTGGGGTCTTCACCTACAGCCCGTCCAACGAGAACATGCCCTTCTACGGATCGGCCGCCTGACCTTCGACACACATCAGTCCACTCGAACCACACCTGAGGTCGGAGTGGCGGAGCCACAGCCGCTGCTCCGACCGGTCCGGATCGAGGGTTTCTAGATGGATGTGTCGTCAAGCAGCAGCACGGCGTACACGGAACTGTGAACTGGTATAAGAACCGTATCTGAGACTGTGACAAGTCCCCGGGTAGGCAGACTCTCGCTGTGACGGGGCGCGGGCTGAAGACGGCTCACGCGTCTCGGGTTCGCCTAGGCCCACACCAATGATCCAGTGCCGCCGCATGTTGCGGATAGGACCCTGAGAGCTTGTCGGGTTTCTTTGGTCTTTGAAGCACAAGCGCCGACATCGAGTAAGGGCAACACTTGGGCGTCTGCAAAGGGCAAGCTCCGCGCCAGCTGAAGGTTCGGGTTCCGAACTTAAAGGTCGGAGGTTCAAATCCTCCCCCCGCCACCATTGAAATGTTGGTCGGCGCGTCTGGTGCATAGGGCAGGGGCGCTCGACCCGCGGGTTCATATTCGGCCGAGATGTAGAAGATGGGATTTATCGGGGATTTTTCTCGGGATCTACTCACCATTGCCCTAGGCGGCCCCTGGGAGGCGGTCGCTGAGCACGCGGCCAGTACGCTGTGGTTTCGCGGTCGAGCGTTTGGTCGGAGTGGCCGCGTAGTCATAGGGCATGACCCATGCAGTTGCACTACTCAGGAATCTCGGTCTTCGGAACCCCGATCCGCCGCTGGTAGTCGCGCAGGGACGCCGCGACCTACTGGCGGGTCTGGAACAACGCCGACCATTTCGCGGGCCTAACGGGCAATCAAGGAGTTCGGGCGGCACTCGCGTTAGCTTGGCGACATGGTCAAGGTCTTGCTGATACTGCTGTGTCTGATACTGCCCTTCCTCGCTGTCCTCATAAAGAAAGGGCTGTGCATTCAGGTGCTCTGGGCCTTTCTTCTTCAGTTGCTCGGTCACATTCCGGGTGTGATCTATGGGATTTACCAGGTGGTCAAGGACTAACTATCCCGGACGGCATCGCTCGCCTTTATTGCGCCCAGGTCGGATTCGTTACCTCCCGGCGGAAGACCAGCCGATTTATGGAGGCGCCGCCGTCGCCAGCTATCACTGTTACGAGGTCCCAGCCCTCTCCGCTCTCGTCGTTGAGAAACTGAGCGAAGTCTGTCGTGGGACTCTCCTCCAGCTTGTACTCCCATTGAGTGGCCATCGCCCTTAGCTCTTCTGTGGTGGTTTACGTCGGCCGGAACGACCGGACCGTTCCTTGAGGACAGCGGCGCCGAGTTCTGAGAGCTCAGTCCGATCGAGGTTGGCCTTCAACTTCGGGAAGACCTCGTGCTCTTCTTCCTTCACGTGGTGCTTGATACCGGCGGTCAACATAGCCACGGACGCTCCGAAGCCCGGTGCGTCCTGGAGTTTCTTCAGCTCGGCCAGGCCCTTCCGGGCGAGCCCGTGTTCGATTTCGGCCTCTTCGGCCGCCTCGTCGCCGAGCACTTTGGGAACCAGTGGGTAGACGAGACGCTCTTCGATCCGCATATGAAGCTCCAGCTTGCGCTCGACCTTGTCAACGGCAGCTCGTCGTCGGGCGCCCGGCTTGCTCTTTGCGAGCGTTTTCAAAAGCGACTCCACTTCGCGGTGGTCTTCTTTTAACTGGACAATCGGGTCGTTCACTGCACATCCCTTCCTTGGATGATCACTTCAGTTTTGGTGGGCGCGCTGCTCAGCTTCATGCGCTTCAGCTTCGGCGCGCGCCTTTTCGGCTTCGGCTTCCTTTGTGGCTACATCGCGCTCAGCCGCCGCCTTGTCTTGTTGTGCTCTGCCCTCGTGACGCAGTTCGTCCTTGCCGGCAACTGCCCCAGCCGCCTCTTTGACCTTGCCTTTGACGTCCTCGACAACCCCTTTGACGGCGGCCTCGGGACCTGTGTCCTTGTTCTCGCTCATTTAGGTGCCCTTCCTTGATGGTCAGGTGCATCTACCCATGAAGCGAACTCGGAAACCGGAACATGGCTCCTCCAGTTACAGCAGATCTCTTTCAGCCTTGAGAATCGCGATCCCAGCTCGACGACCAATCCACGATCCATGAATCGAGTCCCACGATCTCCAATGCCTTGTGGACGAGCGCACTCGGTCTCGTGAGCACCAGTTCGCCCAGTCCCTCGGCCTTGATGCGATTCCTGGCCCTCACGACAGCGCCAATGCCGCTCGAATCCATGAACGTGAGGCCCGACAAATCTACGACGAGAGTCGAGCCAGCTAGCTCAACCAGCGAGTTAGACAGGCCGTCGGCTGATGCGACATCCAACTCGCCATGAAGTGTCACGACATGGAGGTCAGGAAGATTACGAACGGTGATGCTGAACTCGGGCAACACGGCGACGTCATTTCCGCCGAAGGTTGCAGGTGGCTAGATGCCAGGGGATCGGTCAGCGCCACACATGCTACCCCCATTTGGTATTGCTGCTCTTAGCTTCCGCTGCCTGCCCCAGAACGCCGGGACGGGGACGAACATTTGTGAGCTGCATCTGACATCGGCGAGATGACGGGGCCTAAGAGCGCTCAGCAGGTAGCAGTCGACGAACCGACCGGACAGGGAGCGAACTCGTCGGGTGCCAGACCCCACGATCTTCATATCGCCAGGCGTACACAAGGCTCCCGTCGCGGGCGCAGTCGAGGAGTCCAGGAGCACTGAGTTCATAGGCAGACCACTCGTAGAGTTGCTGCAACCGCGGCACAATCATTCCGAAGTCGAGGAGACGGCCAAAGCTGAGTTCGTCGGAAAGGTAGTCGTCAACGTCGCCACAGAGCGGATATTCATCGCGAAGCACTCGTGAGAGCTGAAGAAAGATCCCAGCTATTCCAAGCCTCGGGTCACCAAGGAGTGGGGCCAGCGGACGGACCCACGAGAGGGATAGCCGAGGAGCTGCGACCAGCGTGTGGGCGTAGAGCACGCGACAAAGTACGACGTTCATGAAGAAGCGCTCTGCAGCGGTTTCGTCTGCGGCCACCCAATGTCTTTGCCCGTCCTCGTCTTTGAACGATTTGAGATCGAAATAGCCCGGTTCGTCGCTCACCTGCCGTTCCTTTCGCCCAACGAGAAGTATGGCCCCGTTGGTGGAAACTCCGCGCCAATGGTGCCGAACGGTGTCCACGCTCCCGGCGTACTGGGCAGTCGCTCTAGCGTCGGCTGTTGAGCACCGTGTAGACGTAGCGGGCCAAGAAGAAGGTAATGACCGCTCCGACTACTGAACCGATTAGCCGAGCAATGAAGCCGCCCGAAACCAGCGTCATGCCAACAACAAAGACGACGACGGCCAGCAGGGCGCCCATGAGTTCAGGTTTTGACCCTGGCCTGGATGTTGCCTCGTACTTGGCGTTCACCTGTGAATCCCTACCCCCGTTCGCCTGGGCGCACGCATCCCACCATCCCGGCGTACGGGGCGACCCTTGGACACCATCTTTTGCGCCCATGTGGGGGCGCTCAGCGGTCGACCGGCCCATCGCGAAATCCGACTCGGTTGTCACATTCGAGCCGTCGCCGGTGTCTCATGGTGAAAGCAATTCACCATAGGAGGCGTCATGGCGAGCAATACGCGGATTCCCAAGACAGAAGTGACTGGACTTTACGGCGCACTGGTCAAGAGGATGTCCCGAAAGATGTTCGGAGAGGTGCCTGAACCGATCGGGGTGATGTGGAACAACCGTAAGGTGTTGAACTTCAGCTTCAGCATCGGCCGCAAAGCCCAGAAGTGGAACCAGTGTGACGAGAACTTGAAGTCGTTCGCCCACATGGCCACCGCCAGCCTGATCGGCTGCAGCTTCTGCTTGGACCTGGGATACTTCTTCGCCCACAACGAGGGACTCGACGTCGACAAGGCCCGCGAGGTGCCCCGCTGGCGGATGTCGGACGTCTTCACCCGGCTCGAGCGAGATGTCATGGAGTACGCCGAAGCGATAACGCAGACACCGCCGACGGTGACTGACGAATTGTCAGCACGGCTACTCAAGGCACTCGGAGCGGCCGCTCTGGTGGAACTCACCGCGTTCATTGCGCTGGCCAACTTCATGGCCCGCTCCAACGTCGCCATGGGCATCGAGTCCCAGGAGTTCTCCGCCGCCTGTGACCTCAAGCCGCTCGCCCTAGCCTCGTCGGCGTGACCGAGGACCCATTCCTCACCCACCGGGGGCTGCTCTTCACCGTCGCCTACGAGATGCTGGGCTCCGCCACCGACGCCGAAGACGTCTTGCAAGAGACCTGGCTGCGCTGGGTCGAGGTGGATCAGGCCCAGGTACGTGACTCCCGGGCCTATATGGTGCGGATGGTCACCCGGCAGGCGCTGAACCGGCTCCGATCGGTGTCCCGCCGCCGGGAGGACTACATCGGGGAATGGCTGCCCGAGCCGCTGCTGACGGATCCGGATATGGCCGACGATGCCGTGCTGTCCGAGAACGTCTCCATAGCCCTCCTTACGGTGCTCGAGACCCTTGGGCCGATCGAGCGAGCCGTGTTCGTACTGCACGAGGTGTTCGAGACGCCATACGACGAGATCGCTGAGGTCGTGGACAAGACGCCGGCCGCCGTTCGGCAGATCGCGCACCGCGCCCGGGAGCACGTGGCGGCGCGACGGCCGCGGATGCTGGTGGACCGGTCCCAACAAGAGGCAGTCCTCGAGAGATTCATGGCCGCGGTTACCTCCGGCGATCTGCGTGGACTCGTCGAGATGCTTGCCCCGGATGTGGTGTTGATTGCCGATGGCGGCGGACTCGTTCGGGCCGCACGGAAACCACTCATCGGGGCCGAGACTGTGGTGGCCTTCTTGGCTCGCGTTGCGGATCTCTCAGGCTTGGTGGCGACCACTGCTCGGTTCAACGGCATGCCCGGCGCTCGGTTCGAAGTGGGTGGTGACGTCACCGCAGTGAGTCTGGTCATCAATCATGGCCGGATCAGTCGAATCTATGCCATGCGCAACCCGAGCAAATTGGGACACCTAGAAGAGGTCGCAGAGCTGCGGCGGTGAACGTCCGGCGGTCGCTCGTTGTCGGAGTCCTTACGAGGCTAAGTCGTCCACCGCCCAAGGGCAGGGTGCCGGACAGTCGCACCGTCCCGGCGGAGTGGGGCACTGTGCCGGATACGTTGGAGTCGTGGACCGGACGGGAACGGGAATCAATGTCAGGTGCCGAGTCAACTGGCTGTCTCCACTGCCCCTATTCGTGAAGGCCAAGGTGACGATAGATGGGAGATCGGAAGTCCGGGGCTGGGGAAGGCACTTCTTTCCCACGTCGCCTGGGTCTCACGAGGTGTCCGTATCCTTTCCTTGGCGAGGTGGGCCCGATCCCGAGGCCAGCACGACGCTGAATGTCGCAGCCGGAGTGAACCGCCCCGGGATTGGTGACTGCTTCTTCCCTTGAGAGGATGGAGCAATGCCAGAGAAGAGCAAGGCGGGACGGGGTCCCTATCCGCCTGAGGTCCGGGAACGGGCCGTGCGGATGGTCTTCGATCACCAAAGCGAGTACCCCTCGCAGTGGAAAGCCATCGAGTCGATCGCGGCGAAGCTGGCGATCAATCACGAGACCCTCCGACAGTGGGTCAGGCGGGCAGAGACCGATGCCGGCGCGCGGCCTGGGCTGACCACCGACGAGCGGGCTCGGATGAAAGAGCTCGAAAGGGAGAACTTCGAGCTGCGCCGGGCCAATGAGATGGCGGGCTCAACCGGTGGGTGCAACGAGTTCTGTGAACTTCTCTGATGGTGTCATATAGCCGAGGGTCTTGCGGGGTCTTCCGTTGAGGCTGCGTTGGATGTGACGGAGATCGGCTGCACTGACTGTCGAGAGGTCCATTCCCTTTGGCAGATATTGGCGTAAGAGGCCGTTCGTGTTCTCGTTCGAACCGCGCTGCCAAGGGGCGTGCGGATCGCAGAAGTAGATCGGTATGTCGGTGGTGACAGTGAAGTTGACGTGATTGGCCATCTCTGCCCCCTGATCCCATGTAATGGATCGACAGAGCTCTTCGGGCAAGGTAGCCACGGCCTTGCGCATCGCGGCATCGACAGCGTCGGCCGAGCGATCACCGTGAAGATGGAGCAGGAGGAGGAACCGGGTACTTCGTTCCACCAAGGTCCCCACGGCGCTGCGGCCACCCTCGCCCAAGACGAGGTCTCCTTCCCAGTGCCCGGGAACGGCTCGGTCGCCGACTTCAGCGGGCCGCTCGGCGATCATGACCATGTCGGGTAGTCGACCCCGCTTTTCGGTGCGTCCTCGGGGACGACGGACCGTCCGACCTGAACGCAGGCAACGGGCCAGCTCACGGCGTAATTCGCCTCTGCCCTGTACAAAGAGCGACTGGTAGATCGTCTCGTGGCTCACACGCATCTCGGGATCGTCGGGATAGATCAACGGTAAACGGCGGGCGATCTCCTCGGGTGACCAGAGTTGTTCGAGTCGCCGTGTGACTTCACGCAGGAGCTTCCCCCGGCGCAGCTTGCAGGGCTTGGGCCGGCGCGCCTGTCGGCGAGCCCTCTCGTGGGCACGCCAGGCCGAATAGCCCTCTGGGCCGCCGTTAGCGTTCACTTCCCTGGTGATCGTCGAGGGCGACCGACCGAGCGAACGAGCAATGGAACTGAGGGAATCACCTCCTCCGATCCCAAGCAGGATCTGCTCACGGTCTCGGATCGTCAAGCAACCAGGCCGCGGCTCCCAGCCGAATGGTGCACCCTCGAGGTGCCTGCCCTCGCGCACCATGATCCCGACCATGGCACCCGTGCAGCCGATTTCCTTGGCGATGTCGACGAGTCGCCAGCCCTTTGCTCGGAGCCGAAACGCCAGCTCCTTCTGTTCAGCGCTGAGGTGGCCATGACGTCCTTGCATACATCCTCCCGTGATCGGCTTTCGCTCATCTCACAGGACTCGTTGCGCTGACTGGTGGAATCCGCCGATCTTGAAGGCGGCCTCGGCTTTCTTCGCGCGGGAGCTCGACCCGCGACCGCCCAAATAGTCGCCTTCATCGACGAACACCGCCACAGGTTCGGGGTCGAGCCGATCTGCCGGGTGCTCACTGAGCACGGCTGCAAGATCGCCCCGAACACCTATTGGGTGGCCAGAAAGCGTCCACCGTCGCCACGAGCCGTGCGCGACGAGGAGCTCAAGGATGAGATCTCGCGGGTCTGGGTCGACAACCTCGAGGTCTATGGAGCCGACAAGGTCTGGACCCAGCTCAACCGAGAGGGCATCCGTGTGGCGCGCTGCACCGTCGAGCGCCTGATGCGTGAACTGGGGCTTTCTGGGGCCCGCCGGGGCCGGGCCTACAAGGTCACCACCCGCTTCGACGAGCGCCAGCACCGTCCGGCCGACCTCGTCGAGCGCCACTTCAGTGCCGATGAGCCCAACCGGCTCTGGGTGGCGGATCTGACCTACGTCAAGACGCACGGCGGCTGGGTCTACGCGGCCTTCATCATCGACGTGTTCTCCCGCATGGTCGTCGGCTGGCAGATCTCCGAATCCTTGCGTTCAGACCTCGCCATCGATGCCCTCGAGATGGCGGTGTGGAACCGCACCCGTCACGGCCAGGTCCTCGACGGCCTGGTCCATCACAGCGACCGCGGCGTTCAGTATTTATCAATTCGCTATTCCGAGCGCCTCGACGAGAACGACATCGTCGCCTCCGTCGGATCGCGCGGTGACAGTTACGACAACGCCATGGCCGAAGCGTTCAACAGCCTCTACAAGTGGGAACTGATCTACCCCCAGGGGCCGTGGAGGGGTCTCGACGACGTCGAGTTCGCCACCTTGGGCTACATCGACTGGTTCAACCACCGCCGCCTGCACGGCGAGATCACAGACGACAACTCCTACCTCACACCAGCAGAGTTCGAAGCGACCTACTACCGTCAAACACAACCCGCTGCAGAGGCGGGTACCCGATAACCCGAGCAGTCATGGAACCCGGGGCGGTTCAGCCCCTCCTGGCTTTGTGGGTGTGTCAACAGCTCCACATTGCCTTGAGGGCTCACCTCATCAGCGGATTCTTCGCGTCAACAAGGTCTATGGGCAGAACACCTAGGCCCAGCCAACCTCAACCGTCCAGTCTCAGGCTCCACCGCGCTCCGAGACCGGTGCCGATCACGAGTGGCTGCCCTAATCCAGGCGTTGCAGGCCGACCCGGACAAGTGATCGGGCATATTCGCCCAACTCGACGGGCCTTGCCGTCCAACTTTGGACCTGACTCGGCTTTCGCACGAGTTTTGTCGATGAGAGGGGGTCAGTTTTGTCGAGACCCCTCAGTGGGCGAGGGGGGACTTGAACCCCCACATCCTTTCGGACACAGGAACCTGAATCCTGCGCGTCTGCCAATTCCGCCACTCGCCCGGGTGACCGGACAACAGTAGTCGCTGGGCTGGCCACCGGAATCAGGCCCCATCTCCGTGCGTGGGCGAGGTGACCAGGTCAGACGGGTGCTTGAAACCCTCTTGGGCGCAGCGGCCCGGTAATCTCTGGGTGACCATGGGACTCCAGCAGTTTGAGGAGCGACTCGAGCGTCTGGTGGAGGGCACGTTGGCCAAGCCGTTTCGAAGCAACCTCCAGCCGGTCGAAATCGGCCGCAGGTTGACACGCGAGATGGACCTCCACCGGCGGGTGGGGGTGCGCGGCCTGATCGCGCCCAATGCCTTCGCGGTGACGCTCTCCGCGGCCGACGTGAGCCGCTTCTCCAATTTCGTCGAAGCGCTCTCCCGCGAGCTGGCCGATGCCGCCCGGGAGCACGCGCGGATTGAGGGCTACTCGTTCGTCGGCCCGGTCGAGGTCGAGATCTTCGAAGGCTCCGGACTGAAAGCGGGGCGTTTCACGGTGACGGCCGAGGTGCACGAGAGCGAGGACGGCGGCTTCCTCGCCGAGCTCGTGCTTCCGGATGGCCGAAGGGTGACGGTGGGCTCCGACGCCCTGGTCATCGGCCGCTTGCCCGAGTGCGAAGTCGTTCTGCCGGACTCCAACGTGAGCCGGCGCCACGCCGAGCTACGTCGGAAGGGTGACGGCGTGTTCGTCACCGATCTCGGGTCCACCAACGGCACCAGGGTGAACGGTAACCCGGTCCGGGAACACCTCCTCGCCAGTGGAGACGAGATCAGCGTGGGCTCGA
Organism: uncultured Acidimicrobiaceae bacterium; assembly: GCA_963850185.1. Taxonomy (GTDB): domain Bacteria; phylum Actinomycetota; class Acidimicrobiia; order Acidimicrobiales; family RAAP-2; genus Bog-473. The sequence continues at coordinate 54,814 of CAWKKE010000007.1, read as the reverse complement.
CGAAGCTCGTCTTCGAAATGTCGTGATCGCGCCAAATCCGATTGCGGTCCTCGTCGCCACCCAGAACCTCAATGCGGTCCTTCGCATCATGCAGTGGGGCGTCATCGTGCTCATCTTTCTGTTCTTCCTCCGTGTCCTACGGGCCGTCTGGGTGGAAATGAGCCCGGCCACCATCCGCAAGCCCCGTTCCATGCGCCGCCAGGAGCGCCGCGAGGAGCGGGCCGCGGCCGTCGTACCGAGCCAGCCCCGCCCGAGCCGCCGCCGCCAGCTCTACCTGAAGGTGGTCCAGCCGCCGGAGCACGCGGGGCGCACCTACGACCTGGACGACGAGTTGACCATCGGGCGTTCACCGGGCTGCGGCGTCTCGATGCCCGAGGACATCTACACGTCGACGCTGCACGCCCGCCTGTTCCGACGCAACGATCAGCTCTGGGTCGAGGACCTCGGCTCGACCAACGGGACGTTCGTCAACTCCGAGCAGATCACGCAGGCCGTACGGCTCGGCAAGGGCGACCTGCTCCAGATCGGTTCCACCGTCTTCGAGGTCTCCCGTTGACGGTGCTGCGGTCAGGGTCCGCCTCCGATGTGGGGCGGGTCCGCACCGTCAATCAGGATCTGCCGCTCGTCCGCCCCGATCTGTACGCGGTGGCAGACGGCATGGGGGGCCACGTCGGAGGGGAGGTAGCGGCGCGGGTGGCGGTCGAGACGCTCGAGCACGCCTTCGAACGGGCGCCGACCGTCGACGGGCTGCGCGAGGCCTTCTCGGAGGCCAATGCCGCTGTCTGGCAGGAGAGTCAGTCGAACCGCGACCTGCGAGGCATGGGGACGACGCTGACGGCCGTCGCGCTGGTGGGGGGCCCGGAGGGTCGCGATGTGCTGGCGCTGGCCAACGTCGGGGATTCCCGCGCCTATGTCTTCTCCGGCGGGGAAATAACCCAGGTCACCGACGACCACAGCCTGGCCGAGGAGCGGATGCGCCACGGCGAGATCACCGAGGAGGAGGCGGCCGTCCATCCCCAGCGGCACATTCTCACCCGGGCCCTCGGCGTCTCGGCCGAGGTGGAGGCGGACATGTGGGAGCTGCAGCTGCACACGGGCGATCGCGCTGCTGCTGTGCTCGGACGGCCTGACCAACGAGGTCGGAGCCGACGAAATGGCCGACATCCTCGGTGAGGTCGATGACCCCGACGAGGCGGCCCAGCGACTCGTCGACGCGGCCAACGGGCACGGCGGGGCCGACAACATCACCGTCGTTCTCGTCGACGTGCAGGTGGGGGAGGCGGATGACGGCACCTCGGCGAAGGCGACGCCGCTCGGGCTCGCCGCCCCCTTGGCAGCGACGGCCGCGGTGCCAGTGGTGGAGGCGGCGACGACCGGGCAAGCACCGACCTCGTCCGTCTCAGGTCCCGAGTCCGACCCCGGACCGGGGCCCCAGGAGGGCGGCCAATCAGGGCTGTCCGACGACACGGTGATGGTGCCCGCTGTCGGACAGGACCAGACGCTGGCCCCCGGCTCCCGCCTCGTCTTCGGCGACGAGCCTGCCGCGCTGGCGGAGACCGGCCCGCGCAGCGACGAATTCTTCATGGGCACCGCGGCCTCGGTGCCGGTGGCCCGCTCCACGACCCGCGTCCCTCCTCCGCCCGGCAATCGGCCGAAGGACAAGCCAGAGGGAAAGGAGAGCCGGGGGGCGCGCCGGCGCCGTCTGGGTATTCCGCGCCGTGTCACCCCGCGGGTGATCGGGTTCGTCATTCTGGTGGCGGCGGTGCCGGTGGCCGCGTATTACGTCCTCAAGTGGTACGCCTACGACAACTGGGTCGTCACGGCGCAGGGCGAGCAGATCGTGGTGAAGCAAGGTCAACCCGGTGGGGTCCTGTGGTTCCATCCAAAGGTGGTCGACCACACCGGCTTCACAACCGGACAGATCGACCCGAGCGCCGTGGCGCCGGTCAAGGCGGGTGTCCAGAGGCCCTCCTTGCACGCCGCGCAGGTCTACGTGAGCAGCATCACCACCACGACCACGACCACCACCACGACGGTCCCGACGACGACCACGACATTGCCGGCGCACCGGGTCATCGGGCCACCGCCACCCGCGACCACGACGACCGTCCCAGCGACGACGACAACGACGGCTGCGCTATGACCGGGCTGTCGGTACCGCGTCGGCGAAAGCACCCAGCGTAGGCTCAGGGCGCCATGGAACCGGTCGACACACCGCGCATCTATTCGGGTCGCTACGAGCTGACCCATCTGATCGCCCGCGGCGGCATGGCCCAGGTCTACAGGGCCATGGATCGCCAGCTCGAGCGACCGGTGGCGCTCAAGGTGCTGTTCCCGGAGCTCTCCGTCGACCGCACCTTTGTCGAGCGGTTCCGGCGCGAGGCCCAGGCGGCCGCCAACCTGTCCCACCCCAACATCGTCCCGGTGTTCGACTGGGGAGAGGACGACGGGTCGTATTTCATCGTCATGGAATACGTCCAGGGCCGTCCGCTCTCCGCCGTGCTGCGCGACCCTCAACGCGTCGCGCCCCGCCAGATCGCCACTATCGGCGCCGGCGTGGCCGCTGCTCTCGCCTTCGCGCATCGCCACGGGGTTGTCCACCGCGATGTGAAGCCGGGCAACATCCTCATCACGCCGGACGGGGACGTCAAGGTCACCGACTTCGGCATTGCTCGGGCCATGAACACCGAGGAGAGCCTGACCCAGACCGGCGCCGTTATGGGCACGGCCGCCTACTTCTCGCCCGAACAGGCCGAGGGCAAGGGAGTCGACTCGCGTAGCGACATCTACTCGCTCGGCGTCGTCCTCTACGAAATGGCCGTGGGGCGTCCCCCCTTCACGGGCGACTCACCGGTGGCCGTCGCCTCCAAGCACGTCCGCGACCAGCCCGTGCTGCCGCGCGAGGCGAACCCCACGGTGCCGCCGGCACTCGAGGCCGTGATCATGAAGGCCATGGCGAAGAACCCCGATGACCGCTACGGCTCGGCCGAGGAGTTGCGCGCCGACCTCCTCCGCTTCGCCGACGGCCGGCCCGTCGAGGCCGGGGACCCCGGTCTCACCTCGGTGATGACCTCGGTCGGAGCGACCCAGGCCGTGCCGATGACGACGGGCCGGACCATGGCCGTCCCTCCCTCCGGGCCGGCTCCCGGCCAAGAGGACCTCGAGCGCAAGAAACGCACACGCAACCTGATCATCCTTCTGGTCGTCCTCCTGGTGGCCCTCGCCGTCATCGCGTATTTTCTCTTGCGCTCCCTGGGGGTCTTCGGCAGCAACGTGACCGTGCCCAACGTCGTCGGCCTGACCGCCGGCCAGGCCACGCAGACCCTCCACAACGACAACCTGACCGTGGGCAGCTCCAGTGTGAGGACGAGCACCACCACCAAGGGCAACGTCCTGTCGACGGACCCCAAGGCGGGGGCGTCGGTCGGGAAGAACTCCGCGGTGGATCTGGTCGTCAGCGGCGGCCCGAACATCCCCATCGTCGCGGTCCCCTCGGTGCAGGGGAAGCAGCTGACTCAGGCCATCGCGCTCCTCCAGGCCGCCAATCTCGGCTACACCGTCCACAACGTGACGAGCAATCAGTCGGTGGGCACCGTCCTCAACCAGGATCCACCGGCGGGCACGAAGATCCCCGCGACGCGCAAGGTAACCCTGACCGTCTCAGGGACGCAGAGCGAGGTCCCCGTGCCGAGTGTGATCGGGCAGTCGCCCGCCAGCGCCGGCTCCACCCTGACCCGGGTCGGGCTCAACGTCGGCAGCCAGAGCACGGCCTGCTCGAGCCAGCCCAGCGGCCTGGTGTCCGCCCAGAACCCGGTCTCGGGTACCAACGTGCAGCCCAACACCTCCGTCAACCTCGTCGTGTCCAGCGGGAGCTGCGCGTCGGTTCCCGGAGTCGTCGGGCAATCGCAGAGTGCCGCCACCTCGAACATCATGGGCGCCGGCCTCGTCGCCAACACCACCTTCGACACGTCGTGCCCCAACGGGGCTCAGCCGGGCAACGTCGACAGCCAGAGCCCCGCGGCGAACGCGCAGGTGAACAGCGGGAGCACGGTCAACATCTCCGTGTGCCAATCGGCCACCACGACCACCACCACCTCGACCACGTCGTCGACCTCGACCACGACCTCGACCTCAGCGCCCGGATAGAACGGAGCGTGAGCCGGGCGACCGAGCGCCCCGGCGCCGGCGCTCAGGTGTCGACGGCGACGCCCAGCTGGTCGAGGAAGTTGGCCAGCAGGGCCGGACCCGACACCGTCAGGACCGACTCGGGGTGGAACTGCACGCCCTCGACGCGCAGGGTGCGGTGGCGCAGCCCCATGACCACGCCGTCGGTGGAGGTGGCCGTCACCTCCAACTCGTCGGGCACCGATTCGGGCTGCACCACCAGGGAGTGGTAGCGCGTGGCGACGAAGGGGTTGGGGAGGCCGGCGAAGATCCCCTGACCGTCGTGGTGGATCTCCGAGGTCTTGCCGTGCATCAGGTGCGGGGCCGCCACCACGCTGCCCCCGTAGGACTGACCGATGCACTGATGGCCCAGGCAGACGCCCAGCAGCGGGATTTCCCCGGCCAGCTCGGCGATGGCGCGCAGGCTCACGCCGCCGTCCTCGGGCCGGCCCGGCCCCGGTGAGATGAGCACAGCATCGGGCTCCTCCGCCCTGATGCCGGCAACGTCGATGGCGTCGTTGCGGAAGACCACCGGATCTGCTCCGAGCTCGCCCAGTTCCTGGACCAGGTTGTAGACGAAGGAGTCGTAGTTGTCGACGACGAGCACCCGCGGTCCCATGGTCGGGCAATCGTACCGGCCTTGCCCGGAGCACCCGGTCCGTCGTGGCTAACCTCTGTGGCCGTGGCCACCAGCACCAAAGGACCGGGCGGCGCCTCCAAGAAGGGCAAGTCCGCTACGGGCCGCGCCGCCAAGGTCGGCCGCTACAAGACGGCGGAGGAGAGCGGTCGCTACACCGCGCCGATTCCCAAGAGCGTGCGCCACAGCCCACCCTGGTTCGGGGCGCTCATCCTGGTCCTGCTCATCGGGGGCGTGGCCGTCATCACGGTGAACTACCTGGCCCATCTGCCGTTCGCGGCCCACGGCTCGCCGTGGGGCCTGGTCGCAGGCCTGGTGATGATCTTCGCCGGCTTCCTGCTGGCCACCAGGTACCGCTGACCGCGGCGTCCGGCGGCGGCAGGGTCAGCCCAACCGCTCGATGATGGTGGCGTTGGCCAGCCCGCCGCCCTCGCACATGGTCAACAGCCCGTAGCGGCCGTTGGTGCGCTCCAACTCGTTGAGGAGCGTGGCCATGAGCTTGCCGCCCGAGGCACCGAGCGGGTGACCCAGGGCGATGGCGCCGCCGTTGGGGTTCACCAGCTCCATGTTGGGGTGGTGCTCCTTCTCCCACGCCAGCACGACCGAGGCGAAGGCCTCGTTGATCTCCACCGCGTCGATGTCGTCCAGCGTGAGCTTGGCCCGCTCCAGCACGGTCGTCGTGGCGGGGATGGGGCCGGTCAGCATCGTGACGGGGTCGACGCCGGCCAGGGCAAAGGCGTGGAAGCGGGCGCGCGGGCGCAGCCCGAGGGCGTTCGCCTTCTCCTCGCTCATGATCAGGACGGCCGAGGCTCCGTCGGTGATCTGCGAGGAGTTCCCTGCGGTGACCTTGCCGTCCTCCTTGAAGGCGGGCTTCAGGTTGGCGAGCGACTCGACACTGGAGTCGGGCCGGATGCCCTCGTCGGTGGCGAACATCTCGTCGGTGTCCTTGCCCTCTTCGTCGTGGACGGCTACCGGGACCAGCTCGTTCTCGAAGCGGCCCTCGGCGGTGGCGCGGGCCGCCCGCTGGTGGCTCTGCACCGCGAAGGCGTCGAGCTCCTCGCGCGAGATGCCCCACTGGTCGGCGATCATCTCGGCCCCGATGCCCTGGCCCTTCAGCCGGCTGTGCCCCTCGGCGTCGGTGTAACGCGCCATCATCCGAGGACCGAAGGGGAAGCCGAAGTCGCGGACGACCGAGGAGCCCATCGGGGTGTGCGTCATGGACTCGACGCCGGCGGCGATGGCGATGTCATAGGCCCCCGCGATGACCCCCTGGGCGGCAAAGTGGATGGCCTGCTGGGAAGACCCACACTGGCGGTCGATGGTGGTGGCGGGGACCGACTCGGGCCAACCGGCCGCCAGCACGGCGTTGCGTCCGATGTTGAGCGACTGCTCGGAGACCTGCATGACACAGCCCATGATCACGTCGTCGATCAGGGCCGGGTCCAGCTTGTTGCGCGCGGCCACCGCCTTGAGGGCCTCGGAGGCCAGGTCCACGGCGTGCCAGCCGCGGAGCTTCCCGTTGCGCTTCCCACCGGGGGTCCGGACGGCGTCGACGATCACTGCGGTGGTCATGGTGTCTCCTCCCAAACCCGGCCGCGGCGATCGGCGCCACACCGGTTCAGATCGGAGGACATTGTATCTGGCACGGCCCGGCGGGCGATCTGGCGGCTCGCCCGGGTTGGCCCTCGGACCGCCCGGTAGGGTCTGCGCCCAATGGGCCGCACCGGCAAGGACATGGACCGCTGGCTGGGCGACGGGGGCATGCCGATCATCGATCTCGTAGGCGGAGTCTTCACGGCGTACGGGGTCGACGGGGAGGACCTGGGCTGGGTCGGCGGCACCTTCACGCCCACCGACCTCGCCTGCAACCCCCACGGGATCACCCAGGCCGGCATCCACTCCCTCGTGCTCGATGCCTGCATGAACTTCGCCATCAATGCCGCCCTGCCGGGCCGGGCCCGCACCCGGGGCACGCTCGAGATGAAGACTGAGTGCATGCGACCGGCCCTGAAGGGCGACGTCTACCTGCTGCGCGGCGACGTGGCACGCATGGCCAAGCAGGTCGCCTACGGCGAAGCGACGGTGCGCGATGCCGACGGGGTGTTGATTAGCCGGGCCACGGGGACCTTTCTCCTGCATCGGCCAGACCCCCAATCCAGTCCGGGTCCCGCGCCCGCCGCCTGATCCGTACCGGGTGCCCGAACCCGGCCCCGGGGTGTGCCGGGTCTGCCGCGGTCCCGGGCTCGGCGACCAGCGTGTCTGCTTCGCCTGCCGGGTGGTGGCCCGCCGGCTCGGACTGCCGCTGGCCACCGTCGCACCGGCGCACCTCTGCCCGCTGCCGAGCCCGCTCTACACGGTCCTCCTCGGGTACAAGGAATCGCCGGTGGCCGAGGCCCGGCTGCGCTTCGGCGCCATCGTCGGTGCGCTTGTCGCCTCCTTCATGCGTGCCCGCGCCACCCGCCTGGCCTCGCTGCTGGGTGGTCCCGTCGATGTCGTGAGCGTGGTGCCGTCGACCCACCGATCCGGCCCGGCTCCATTGGCCCGCCTGGACGGGCTCGGAGCCGCGGTCGTCGGTGCGCTGCCGGGGGCGTGCTGGGTCCCGGACCTTCTGTGTCGCGCGGGCGCCCGCGGGAGACCGCCGCCCGTCGCGCACATGCGACCGCATCCGGCGGCCTTTCGCGTGGGCGCGGCGGGCCGAGACCTGCCCTGCGGGGCCCGGGTCCTCCTGCTCGACGACACCTACGTCAGTGGTGCCCGGGCGCAGAGTGCCGCGGCCGCGCTCCATGTCGCCGGCATCCGGTCGGTTCTGATCACCCCAGTCGGACGCGTGCTGCGACCCGAGCGGTTCGGCGCGCATGCCGACTTCCTGCGGCAGCACCGCGTGTGAGGGCGGCCGGACTCATCAGTCCTCTTCCATGCCCTGCGTAGCCATTGAGGCGCCCAGCTGGTCAGCCAGTGCCACGGCCACCATGCACTGTTCGTGGCTGATGGGTGTCGCCGGGGTGGGGGTCAGGATGAACGTCCCGACGACCCTGCCCCCGCCTCGCACGGGGAGCTCGACGTGCTGCGTCGGGAGGCCGACCGAGCCGGCGGGCCAGCGCAAGGGGTTGAGGCGCACGGCGCCGTCGGCGGCGATCCAGGCGCCCTTGCCCGAGGGCTGTTCCCGCACGAACCGGCAGTCCTGCAGGCTCAGGAGTTCACGCAGCTCCCCTGCCACCGCGATGAGCACGAAGTCGGGGTCCTCACCCTCGGCGATGCGTTGGCTCAGATCGTGCAGCCGAGCGATCTCGTTGCGACCGACGGCGGCCGCCAGCCGTTCCCGTCGGCCACGCGCCGCCAGCTCGCCGACCAGCAGCCCCACCACAACGAAGAGCACTTCGGTCGTGATGTCCGCCGAGCGGCTGATGCGGAACGAGCCGTAGGGGCGGGTCAGGAGGAAGTCGAACGAGGCGGCGGCCACGAGTGCGGTCACGAAGGCGCGGGTGCGACTCCCCCTCGAAGCGATGGCGACCGTGACGACCACGAGCACGAGCGCATCGTCGGCGCTGTCGAGATGCGTGCGCGCGGGAATGAGGAGGAGCGCCACCGCGATAGGAGCGAGGACGGCGATCGTCCACTGGACCAGTGGCGCGTCGAGGAAGGCCGAGGCTCGACCACGCTGCCGCGCCGGGCCGGTGCTCACGGGCCCTCGTCTGCCGATCCCGTGGGGAGCACCTCGAAGGTGGGGTTGATCATCGCCAGCTTGCCCTTGTGTTTGCCCACCATTCCTTCGGCGACCATACGGGTCCCGTTCCGCAGGCCGGCGATGGAGCGTCGACCGAGAAACACGAAGGTGATGGCCTCGCCGCTGTCGTCGACCACGACGCATTCGATCGTCGGCACCTCCGAGAGCGGCTGCACCCGGATGGTCTTGACCCGGCCCGCCACGCAGGCCCGCGTGCGCCAGTGCAGCGAAGCGATCGGCTGGGAGCCGGGCACGGGCTTCGAAGCAGGTCGATCGGCGTGCTTCTTCCGGTGTGTCTCGCCGGAAGTCCCGGGGGGAAGCACCTCAGGACCGAGCATGCGCTCGAGCTCGATCGAGCGTTCCTTCATGCCCGCTGAGACCTGAAACGGGATGATCGTCGCGTTGACGTGAGGCAACTGACTCACGATCTCGACGATGCGGTCGGCGGTCTGATCGTGGAGGATGCGGCTCCACGCCTTGCCGTACGAACGCCGGGGCAGCACCATGCTGACCTCTGTCTCACCGTCGGCCTGTTCCGCGGCCAGCTCGAGCGCAGCCCGACCCAACCTGCGGTCTGGGCACTCGATCACGTCGAGCGGCAGTCGGGAGAGGCCGACTCGCTGCCAGCGTTCGATCAGCAGCTCGGTGCGGTCGTGGTCGATGTTGAAGTGGACGGCGTGCAGGTCGTCCGGAGTGAGTGCACGCGCGTACTGAATGGCCCGGGCGGTTGCCAGGTCGATCCGGTCCACCAGCACCATGACGACGTGGCGTCGGAGGACGGGCGCCTCGCAGGCTTCAACAGCCGCCCCCTCTTCCAAGACGGCATCTTCGGCTCGATACTCACGGTTCATGGTGACGAGCGCGTAGACGAGGAGTGGCATCACCACGACGACCACCCAGGCGCCCTGGGTGAACTCGGCCACGGCGAAGACCACGACGATGACGGCGCAGACGACGGCGGCGAAACCGTCGATTGCCAGGTATTTTCGCCAATGCTGGTCGCGATGGCGCCAATGATGCGCAACCATGCCCGCGCCGGCCAAGGTGAAGCCGGTGAAGACGCCGATCGCGTACATGGGGATGAGCGCCGCCACCTTGGCGCCGGTGGCCAGCAACAAGGCGATAGACGCGCCGGCGAGCAGCAGAATCCCGTTGGAGAACACGAGGCGGTGGCCGCGAACGGTCAACTTGCGGGGAAGGAAGGAGTCCTCGGCGACGAAGCTCACCAGGAATGGGAATCCCGTGAAGCTCGTGTTGGCGGCGAGAATGAGGATCAGGGCCGTCGCGGCCTGCAGCGCGTAGAACAGCACCTGCCCCGCCGGGGAACTGCCGTAGACCAGCGTGCCGATCTCCGAGACGACCGTCGGTGTGCCAGACACGAAGGGCACGCTGTGGGTGAGGGCGGCCAGGGCCGACACCCCAAGGAACATCACGCCGAGGATCGTGCTCATGAGGACAAGGGTGGTGCGGGCGTTACGCGCCTGCGGCTTTCGGAAGATGCTGACGCCGTTGGAGATGGCCTCCGTTCCGGTCATGGCCGAGCTGCCGTTGGCGAAGGCCCGCAAGAGGAAGAAGGCGGACACGCCGAGGATCAGCCCACCGCTGGCATGCCCGAGCGGGAGCGTGCCCGCATGGGTTGCCTGGTGCGGCAGGTCCCCCGTCGCCTCGCGTACGAGCCCGAACACAATCAGCAAGGCCATGTTGAAGATGAAGAAATAGGTCGGGATGGCGAAGACGCGGCCCGCCTCTCGGATGCCGCGCAGATTGCCGTAGGCCAGGACCACGACGAAGGCGATGCTCATCGCGACCGGCACCCAGGCCTGCTTGCCCAGAGCAGGAGCCGCCGAGACGATGGCGTCGGCGCCCGCGGCCACCGAGACGGCGACGGTGATGGTGTAGCTGATGAGGAGGGCGGCACCCGCGATTTGCGCCACGTTCGGGCCGAAGTTGTCGCGACTGACCACATACGATCCCCCCGCCTTGGGGTAGGACCGCACGACGTCCCGGTAACACACGGTCACGACGGCCAACACCGACAGGATCGCCGCCGTCATGGGCGTGACGATGGAGAATGCGGCGAGCCCCGCGATGGGGACGAGGATCCGCAGCATCTCCTCCGTCGCATACGCGGAGGAGGACATGACGTCGGACGACAGGACGGCAAGCGCCGTGGGCTTCCCCAAGCGCTGGCCATGAAGATCCTCGCTGACCAGGGGCGGCCCGAGGAGCACGCGCTTCACGCGGTAGCGGCGGTTCTCGGGCAGGTTGGCGGCGACCGTCGTGTCGGTCCGTGTGGGCGAGCGGGCGAGGTCGTGCACCGCCTTGTTGTGCTCAGGCCCCCCGCTGGTCGCCATGCTGGCCATCGCTACGGTCTAGTGCTCGTTCCCCCTGGCGAGCGAATGGGGCCTTGTGCGCGGCAGGCCCGCCCGGTTCAGGCGGGGACGTCGACGGAGAAGCGCACACCCGTCAGTTCCTCGGATGCCTCCCACAGAACGGTGGCGTCTTCTCGGTTCCGCGCCCGGCGCGTCGGCCGCACCTCCCGCGGCGGCCCGTAGAGCCCGCCGAGACGAGACGGGCCGATGTATTGACCAGAATGCACCGAAGACGAGGTGGCCGCGCAGAGGACGGGGAGGGCGCCGCCCGCGGCCGATTGTCCGAGCGCGGACCCAGCCATTCGGCCGAGCTTGCGACGCAGGCGGCTGTTGCCGAGGGCTGCACCGCTTCCCGCCAAGTTGCTGCGCGTCCATCCGGGGTGCGCCGCGAGGGCTTGCGTGCGCAGTCGAGCGGCCTGCAGTCGCCGGCTGAGCTCGGCCGTGAAGAGCAGGTTTGCGAGTTTGGAGGTCCCGTACGCGACCCACGTGCTGTGGAACGCCTCGCCAGCGACGTCGTCGTGCCGCAGCCGACCGATCCGGTGCAGGTGCGAGCTCACGGTGACGATGCGGGAGCGCTCGGTCGTCACGATGCGGTCGAGAAGCAGCCCGGTGAGCGCGAAGTGGCCCAGATGGTTCGTCGCCATCTGCAGCTCGAAACCGTCCGCCGTCTGGCGGTAGGGGGTGCCCATCACCCCCGCGTTGTTGACAAGCAAGTCCAGCCGGGCGTGCCCGGACAGCACCTCCTCGGCGGCCATGCGGACGGAGACGAGGTCCGCCAGGTCGAGGTGGAGCACCTCGAGGGACGAGCGCACCAGCTCGCTCTCCAGCTTGTCGCGGGCCCGGCGCGCCTTCTCATCGTCGCGGCAGGCCAGGATTACGTGCGCCCCGTGCTCGGCCAGCGCCCGGGCCGTCTCGTACCCGATGCCGCTGTTCGCCCCCGTCACCAGCGCAATGCGGCCCGTCTGGTCGCCGATGTCCGCACTGCTCCAGGTGTCGGCACCCGTGGCTTCGCTGCCGGGAAGGCTGCTCATGCGATGGGGTGACCGATCGTCCGCTTAGGAGGCGTCGAGGCGGGCGACCTGCTCCGCCGTCAACGTGATGTCGGCGGCCGCGGCCGAAGCGGTGGCCGTTTCGGGTCGGCTGCTGCCGGGGATCGGGATCACCCGTGAGCCCTTGGCCAGCATCCAGGCCAATGTCACCTGTTGCGGGCTGGCGCCGACCTCCTTCGCCACGTCGGCGAATGCTGGAAAGTTCTCCTCAATCCGGTCGGAGCGGCCGATGCCCCCCATGGGGCTCCAGGGAATGAAGACGATGCCGAGGTTCTCGCAGTGCTCGAGTTCGCCTTCTGAAGAGCGGAACCGCGGCGAGAACTCGTTCTGGACGCTGACGAGGCGGCCGTTCAACACTTGCTGCGCCTCGTCGATCTGCGCCACGGTTGCGTTGGAGACCCCTGCCATCAGAATCTTGCCCTCGTCCAGCAGGTCGGCCAGAGCGCCCACCGATTCGGCCCACGGGACCGACGGGTCGGGACGGTGGTACTGGTAGAGGCCGATGGCGTCGACGCCCAGGGCCTTCAGCGAGGCCTCGCAGGCCTCCTTGACGTAGGCCGGGTCTCCGTGCACGGTCCAGCTCCCGTCTCCTGGGCGCCGATGCCCGCCCTTGGTGGCGACCAGGACGTCGTCGGTCGGGCCGCCGTAGGCCGCCAGAGCCTCGGCGACCAGCTGCTCACCGTGGCCGTGCTCCTGGACACCGAGTGAGTAGGCATCGGCGGTGTCGATGATGGTGACACCGGCATCGAGTGAAGCGTGAATGGTGGCGATCGCCTGGCGGCGGTCGGGTCGACCTTCAATGGAAAGCGGCATTTCGCCCAACCCGATGGCGCTGACGGTCCGGTTGCCGATGGGACGCTGCTGCATGTGCTCCTCCTGGTCTGGTGTGTGGCACGCCCCGCTCGGGTCACCGCCGCCGTTCCCGTCTACTACCCGACCACGTGGAACGCAATCCGGTAGAGCAGTGTGTCGTGGGCGATCGGCCCCGCGTGGGCGGCGCGTGCACGCAGGGATTCGAGGTCGTGCTCACCGGCCCTGCGAACGTCGGCGTCGGTGATCCGAGCGAATGGGACTTGATCCATGCTGTCGACGGCGATCGTGGCCCGGCCGACGCGGTAGATCCCGCCGACCTTCACCTGAGGTCGGCGCCAGAGCCGGAACGTCAACGTGATGTCGCCGGCAGCGACGTCGTCCCGCAATTCCTTGCTGAACTGCACGGAGGAGAATGTACGGCTCGTCCGGCGGGTTTGCTCAACGCGTCAGCCGCCACCACGCGCTCGGCCCCGAGAGCGCGCTCGCCGTCCGCACTGCGACACTCGTCGAGTCGCCCCCGACGCCCGCGTGCAGAGTCCCGATCGTGGCTCCGCTTGCGATCGGATGATCCAATCGGCCATGGCGAATGGCCAGCGTGACCGTGAGCCCGGGCCATCCAACCAGGCTGACTGGTCGCGTCACCGTCACGGGAGCCGACGAACCCCAAGCCGCAGCGATGTGGCCCACCTGCTGACCCGGAGCGAAGAGCGTGAAGTTGTGGAGGGTGCCGAAGATGCTCTTCACCAAGGTGTCGCCTGCGTCGACTGCTGCGGTGGTCGGGCCGAGTGCCCCACCGGGCTGACCGAGCACAGCCCCGACGACGGTGACGCTCTTGCCGCCGACGCTTTGTTGCGCTGCGAAGAGGAAGCAGCCTGCTGCGCTCGAGTCGGAGCCCGTCTTCATGCCGATGATGCCGTCTTGCCCCAGGTCGAAGTTCGGGTTGAAGACGACTGTGGTCATCGGCACGCTGGCCTGACCCAGTGAGACGATCTGGCGGAGAACCGGGATGGAAAGCGACGCCTCGCCAAGGCGGACCAGGTCTTGCGCGGTGCTGGTCGTGGCGGGGTCGATTCCGGTCGGGTCGGTGACGTGCGTCGACGTGAGACCGAGTGCGCTCGCCGTCGTGTTCATCTTGGCCACGAACGCGCTGACGCTTCCCGCGTCCCAGTCGGCGAGCACTGTCGCCATGTCGGCTCCGGCGTCGACCAACAGACCTTCGAGAGCTTCGAGCTCTGTGAGCGACTCCCCGGCCGCGACGGGGATTTCGGCCTCTTGCGATGCCTGCCCGGCCTGATACGCCGTGACCGCGTCGGCGGTGACGGGGATGGACGGACCGTCTGCGCCCGGTGCCAGGTGGTGGTCGGAGAGGACCACATAGGCCGCCAACAGCTCGGCCAGACCCGCGACCGGGACGGCCTCGGTCCCGCGCACCTGGCCCAGAGCTCCCACGCCGACCACGGACGCCGCCGCGGCTCCCGTGCTCGGCCACGCGAAGGAGGGCGGCGTCCCCGGGAGGCGCACGGCGGGGGTGTCGAGTGTGCCGCCGGGCAGTGGCCGTACCCACTGTGCGATGGCGCCGGCGCACAGCACGGCGACGATGCACGTGATGCCCCACCCCACAAGACGCCGACGGCGCCGCTGCGAGCGCAGCCCCGCGACGATCTCGAGCTCCTCCTCGCTCGGCGGTGGGAGCTGCCGGCCGATTTCGGCCAGGCGTGCCTCGTTCTCCCGGGGCAGCGCGCGCTTGCGAGCGTGGGCGGGACCTTTGTGCTCCGGGCTTCCGGTGCCGGTCATGGCCGCAACGCTAAGGCGGCGCCCCTGCATCGCGGGCGCGCCCGAGAGCTCCGGTCCTGTCGCCCGCTGCCGGCCGCTCCTGCTGGCCCGGGCAAGGGGGGTTGGCAGCGCCCGGGGTCTGGCGGGCTCCGCGGAGGCGGCAGCGGTCAGCTGGAACGTGAGGGTGGGCGAACTGAATCGAACCAGCGACCGCTACGTTGTCAACGCTCGCCGTCACGGGCTACCCGCCAAAGCTCTTCGATCCGACGAGGTGCTTAGGATCGACGAATAGCGCGACGGGCCGTGGCGTGTGTTCCTCAGCTCCTCAGCCAGCAGGCCGAGGAGTCAGGCGAACCATGGAGGACTTGTCGGTCAGTGCGACTTGACCGGTTGGACCGCTCGCGATCGACCTGTAGTCCGCCCAGGCCCCGGGATCGGTCGTGGCGGCGAGTCCTGTGTACAAGACCCCGGCAGCAGGTGGACCGTCATCGGGCCATGAGGACAGGTCAACGTAACCGAACGTGGAGGCCCCCCCAAATCGCAGCTGGCTTTGCATGTAGTCGTTCGCCAACGTGAAGTAGAGCCGTCCCGAGGAGATCGCGATGCCGAAGCCATTCTCGAGGTCCGAGGTCAACGGGATGGGCACCTCCTGGAGCTGATTGGTCTCTTTGTTGATCCGGATGAGTTCGGCGTCCCCGTTGTCAATCGCATAGACATATTTCGAATCGGGTGGAGTGACGACGCTCCACGGTTTCGCGCCGAAGTACCCCGTGTTGTTGACGGTCGGATACGCGTATCTCTGGACGAATGTTGGCTGCGCAGGGTTCGAGACGTCGATCCGGTCGATTCCGGACCAGAGGGTGCCGTTGACGTCATACGGGTTGAAGTTGCTGATCCAAAGCGTCGGAGACGAAGGGTCGGCAGCGATCTGGACGGGCCATTGTGCCCCCGAATGTGGCCATGTGAGCCGTACGACGGTTGCGGGAAGCTCGTCGTACGAGTCTTTCTGTCCGTCGCATCCGCCTCCGACGGTGGAGGGATTGAACTCACTAAGGCTTCCCTCGCCGTCCGGTCCGGTCGAGGCGACGAACCATATCTGGGTGTTGGGGGCCGCGCCCACGGCAGCGACTCCGGCCACCTGGGTGTTGTTGCCGGGTACCAAATAGGTGCAGAAGTGGCCCGTCGCCGCGTCGAAGCCAACCACCTCCGAGTGGTTTCCCACCGGCAGGTTGTGCGCGACAGAGGCCTGGCCGCCCGAGTCGCTTCCGGTGTCCCGCTGACCGTTGGAGTACACCCGCCACCCGCCGAAGGTCGCCCAGATCCATGTGCCCGAAGCGGTCAACTGCTCACTCAGCGCGCTTTTCGACCCGGGTCGACACAAGCTTGCATTGCAGTATGCGAATGGCCTTCGAAAAGCCGCGGGCGCGGCGCGAGTAGTGGGGACGGCGAGGACCCTGGCCTTGTGATCCGCCGTGCTCGGGACCTCTATGACGTCGTGGCTGTATTCACTGGCGTTCCAGATCGAGTTGTTCGAGGCCAAGAACGCCGCGGAAAAAGGCTGACCGGGAACCGGAAGCGTTGCGACACTCGAAAAGTCGTTCTGGTATGACTTCACCGCCCACACCGTCGGCGCGGCGGGGACATGGAGAGTCAGCGTTACGGGTGGTTGGACGCACTGCGTCGATGTGCATGACACCATCGCGACCTCGTAGGCCGAGCCGGGCGAAGCAGTTGACGAAATCATGACGCTCATCGCCGTGGCTGATGTGATCCAGCCCGAGCCGTCCCAGTGCGGAGCCGGGGACGTGTGCGACGGCCAGCGCACCGTCGACGGCGATGAGAAGTCGGGCACGGTCGATGTCACCCGGAGGTGGACGCCCGATTGCAACAGTGAGGTCGAACCCCCGGACCAATGCAGGTCCACGGTCGAGCCCGGCATGACGGCAAGGGAGCTGTTGTAGAAGTTCGGATTGCCGGCCACTGCCAATCGTGCATTTATCGTGGCGTTGGAGGGCGCACCGAGCGCGGCAGTCGGGGCGAAAACAACCGAAGTCAGCAACCCCACGAAAGAGATGATGATCGAGATCGACCTCGACGCACGCCGCTTCTCCCCGAACCCGAGCAACGTCGTCATCGGCTCGCCAAGCTACTCCGTGGTCTTTGCGATCGGCGAGCGGGCAAGTCATGCCGAGCCTGCATGACCAGCGTATTTGATCTCCATGTGGTACCGCAGAGACCGTTGGGCCTGAAAGCCCGGCACATACTTCGGCACTCGTCTCTTCCTCGCAGATCGAATCAGCGAGGTCGCTGGTGTGTCGAGCTTCGAGGCGCAGCACAGTCGCAACTTCGTCAGGAAAGTGGCCGCTGGACAAAAGCCACTGCTTCGGCCGGCGCGGCGGGTATCCCAGCGTTGCTTCACTCTCAACCGCTACGGGCATCCGCTCCCCGACGCCGACAGAGAACTCGGCTAGCGATCGTCGGGGCTCTCGTCGTCTCCGAAGTTGGCGCTCCTGTCGTCGATCGAGCCGAACAGCGAAGCTGGCGCAGCCTGAGGGTGTGACGGACACGGACACGGTCACGACCCACCAAAAGACGGGTTGACCAACAGAATCGATGGTGGGGCTAGCTGGAATCGAACCAGCGACCTCAGCATTATCAGTGCTGCGCTCTAACCGACTGAGCTATAGCCCCCGAAGTCCCGGCTGGAGGACGTTTGAGGCTACACCACCACCCTTCTCTCCCCTGCACCGCCTCCCGGCTCATCCGTTGGCCAGCGTGGATGCGATCAACGACGCGAGCGCGCCAGCGCCGGGGCCGTTGACCGCCAGGTGGGTGCCGTCGGACCCGAACCATTGCGGGTTCTGGGCGGCCAGCGTCGCCCAGTCGGCGACGACGGCGTTGGGATAGCGGCTGGCGCCGTTCGCAAGGACGGCGTTGTTGGGGTCCTGCCACGGTCGGTCGACGTGCACATTGACGAAGACCACTCGGGACGCGCCGCCGAGGATCGCCATCATGTTGTCGAAGTCTGTGTCGTTGATGGGCCCGTTGGTGCCGAGCGCGACGATCACGTCCCGCCCGAGCTGCCCCTTGTTCCTCATTCCCTGCAGAATGGATTCGCCCGTGGTCCACTGGCGGCCCACCACCGCGTCAACGGTGACACCGGGAATGTCAACCTTCAAAGGGTCCTGGTAGTCGACCATGATCGAATCTCCGACGGCGGTGATCTGCGCCGGAGGCGGCGGAGCGAACACGGGAGTCCCGGAAAAGCTCGAGGACCCATAGGTGAACACTCCACCGTCGGTGCCGATGACGCGGTATCCGCTTCCACTCTTGGCGGCCTCCATCCCGGCGATTGGACTGTTCAGGACAATGCTGCCGGCCGACCCGTAGAAAGGAGCGCGATAGGAGAAGATCCCGCCGTCGGAGGCGACGAGCCAGTAGCCGCGAGACTCCGCATCGGCGGCCATGCCGACCACGGGTTTGTTGAGTGGGATCGACCCGGTCGATCCGAGGAAAGGAACGCCGTAGGCGAAGACCCCGCCGTCGGCGGCCACTAACCAGTACCCGGTTCCATCGTTCGTCGCGGCCATGCCGGTGACCGGCGTGTTGAGGGTCATCGAACCGGTGGAGCCCAGGAAGGGAGCGTCGTAAGCGAAAATCCCTCCGTCAGTCGCCACCAACCAGTAGCCCCCAGTTTTCGGGTCGACCGCCATGCCGATCACAGGTGTGTTGAGCAGCATGCCGCCCGCCGAACCTTGGAACTCAGCGTCACCGAAGGCGAAGACCCCGCCGTCGGCGGCGACGAGGTAGTAGCCACCTCCGTCCGGCGTTGCAGCTATGCCGACGATCGGGGAATTCAGAGCGGTTTGCTGACCCAGGTAGGGAGCATCACCGCAGGCTGCGACGTAGCCGTCATTGGCGACGATCCAATAGCCGCCGCCAGTCGCCTCGGCGATGCCCGCGACTGCGCTGCCGTATGGAAACGCCGCTGCCTGAACACAAGTACTGCCCACATGTGGCACAGAGGCCGTCGCCTGACCGGAAATGGTTGACATGGCAAGGAACGAAGAGGCCGCGAACAGGCCGACCAGAACCGCGTAGCCGCCCTTCGCCAAATTCTCGTGCAGCGTAGAAGCCACCGATGTCGTCATTTGACGCCTCAGTTCCGGTCGTCACCAAATGCGACCGCCGGCAGCATGTCAGCCCGTAGCTGGTCGTGCACGTGAGGGCGGCTCCATCATGGCGACGCCCCCCCCGAGTATCGACACCATGGTGTCAATGTCCGTGCCGGTGTCGGTCGGTTTGGGTCGAGCCCGACGATGACGTTGCTGCGTTGCCCCCGGCCTTGAGCGTCTGTAGGAGGCATTCGGCATTCGGCATTCGGCATTCGACCATCGTCCGTTGACCGTGGCGAGCAAGTCGATTTCGGCATCGACGTTGTGAGCAGGTCCAGCCCGGCGTTCGATCCCGACCCGGACTGGCGGGTCGTGGTCGTTCTTGGGGTGGTTTTCGCCGACAGGTATGCCAATACCAGGAGTCCCGCCCGGTTCTCCGAGCCTTCGGGCGCGTCGGACCCGAGGGCTTCTCGTGCGCCGCGCTTCCTCTCATGCCAGACGGTGGTGGGCCCGCTGTGGCAGGCTGAAGTGCGAAGGTGCGGTGATGGCGGGGGATGGGGCAGGAGGGCATGAAATTCGGGCGCGTACTGATCGGCGCCGTACTCCTGTCGGCTCTGCCGTTGGTGGGCCTGGCGACCGGCGCCTCCGGTGCTGCGGCCGCGGCGAGTGCCCAGCCCGCCTTTTACACCTCGCAGGCCCCTGGCGGTGCAGCAACGGCCGGAAAGAAAGTGATCGCCCTCACCTTTGACGACGGTCCGGGTCCGTACACCCCGGCCGTGCTGTCGGTTCTCGAGCAATATCGCGTGCCCGCCAGCTTCTTCGAGATCGGCGACGAGGTGGCCCGCTATCCCCAGTTCGCCAAAATGGTTGCGGCCGCCGGCTATCCGGTGGAGAGCCACACCTGGAGTCATCCGGACCTGACGACGCTGCAGGCGTCCGGAGTGGCCGCGCAGATCGACATGACCCAGTCCGAGATCCAGGCCGTGACGGGCACGACGCCACAGTGCGTGCGTCCTCCCTACGACGCGTGGAATGCGGGAGTGCTGAACCAGATCGCGCAACGCGGCCTGACCACCATGAGCTACTCCGTCGACCCCAAGGACTGGACATTGCCCGGCGCGCAGGCGATCGTGAGCCGGGTGGTCGGTGCCGCCTTCCCGGGCGCCGTGGTCGACCTGCACGACGCCGGAGGCGACCGGTCCCAGACAGTGGCCGCACTTCCGCAGATCATCACCCAGCTCAGGGGGGAGGGGTACTCGTTCGTGTCCATCTGTGGGAGTGTGCCCACGCTCGGACCGCAGGTCACGGCCACCTATGCGTTCGGCAACGCACCCGTTCCCGGACCACCCGTGATGTCCAACCTTCCACTTGTCGGAGCGGCGGCCCACGGTGCGAACGGCTACTGGGAGGTGGCGGCCGACGGCGGGATCTTCTCCTTCGGCGATGCCCGCTTCTACGGCTCCATGGGAGGGACCCCGCTCAACCAACCGATCGTGGGCATGGCGGCGACCCCGAGTGCGAACGGCTACTGGGAGGTGGCGGCCGACGGCGGGATCTTCTCCTTCGGCGATGCCCGCTTCTACGGCTCCATGGGAGGGACCCCGCTCAACCAACCGATCGTGGGCATGGCGGCGACCCCGAGTGCGAACGGCTACTGGGAGGTGGCGGCCGACGGCGGGATCTTCTCCTTCGGCGATGCCCGCTTCTACGGCTCCATGGGAGGGACCCCGCTCAACCAACCGATCGTGGGCATGGCGGCGACCCCGAGTGCGAACGGCTACTGGGAGGTGGCGGCCGACGGCGGGATCTTCTCCTTCGGCGATGCCCGCTTCTACGGCTCCATGGGAGGGACCCCGCTCAACCAACCGATCGTGGGCATGGCGGCGACCCCGAGTGCGAACGGCTACTGGGAGGTGGCGGCCGACGGCGGGATCTTCTGCTTCGGCGCTCCTTTCCACGGATCTCGCGCCGGCCTCTCAGCTTCGGACCGGTTCTTCGGCATGGTGCCTACCCCTGACGCCGGTGGTTACCTGCTGACCGGGCAGCATCCGTTGGGTCAGTGACGTTCGGGATCGTCCGGGACGGCGTTGCCGTTCCAAGGGTGATGCGTCGCCGGCAAAGTGCAAAGCGACAGAGATAGCTGGGGACGCCTGTCGCCCTGGTCGTCGCACCAACGACCTCAGCAATTATCAGTGCTGCGCTCCTCCCCGGGCACCGCCTCCCGGCTCACCCGTTGGTCAGCGTGGATGCGATCAACGATGCGAGCGCGCCAGCCCCGGGGCCGTTGATTGCGAGGTGGGTACCGTCGGACCCGAACCATTGCGGGTTCTGGGCGGCCAGCGTCGCCCAGTCGGCGACGACGGCGTTGGGATAGCGGCTGGCGCCGTTCGCAAGGACGGCGTTGTTGGGGTCCTGCCACGGTCGGTCGACGTGCACATTGACGAAGACCACTCGGGACGCGCCGCCGAGGATCGCCATCATGTTGTCGAAGTCTGTGTCGTTGATGGGCCCGTTGGTGCCGAGCGCGACGATCACGTCCGCGCCGAGCAGGCCGTCCGCCTTCAACGTCTGCAGGATCGATTCACCTTCAGACCACTGCCGGCTTACCGACGCGTCCACGTTGACGCCGGGAATCAACGTCTGGAGCGGATCCTGGTAGTCGAGCATCACAGAGTCGCCGATGGCCGTCACGTGGCCGACGTCGAATCCCGGGCCGGCCGGACGGGTGGTCGTCGTGGTGGTCGTCGGAGCGGTGGATGTGGTGGAGGCGGTGGGCCGGGGGGTTGCCGAGACGTGATGCGTCGACGTGGATGTCGCGGAGGTCTCGAGGACGACGAAGGCGGTGACCGCGGCCAGGACGACAACGATGACGGCGACGGCCGTGACCTTCCCGGAGGGCCGCCGCCGTTTCGGGCTGGTCGCGTGGCGGGCCATGGTGCACAGTTTCGCCGCTTGGGGCAGCGATCAAAAGTCGGACCCCCTCTCAGCGGGGGAGTACCGCGTCCTCAGGCCACAGCCGCACGCCGATCGATTGGCTCGCCGTCGCCAGGAGATCTCCGTCCTCTGACCACAAGAAGGCGATGCCCTGGCCGTACCCGCCGATGAGGGCGTGCATGCGAATGTCGCAGAGCACCCACTCCGTCGGCTTGAGTTGGACCATCCGGAGCGTGTTGTCGAGACTCCGTCCCATGGCGCGCCGGCCCAGAGGTTGGGACACGGCTCCCGAGACGTAGTCGCCGAAGATGGCCAGCGTGGCGGCGGAGGGAGTCAAGTGGCCCGGCACCCGCGCCCACAACGCGGAGTCCGGGCTGCCGGGAGAGCCATCCATTTCCTCGAAAGTCCGACCTTTGGCCGAGCGGACCTCGACGCTGTCCATGATCGTGTTGCGGAACATCTCGGGGAGATAGCGAGCGGGGCACTGGTCGGGCGGAGGAACTTCGGGGGGCACCACCCAGACGCCCCCGACAGCCAGCTCGTCCTGCCCGAGCGCGGCGTTGACAGTGAGGATCTCCCGACCGTCGACGCTGCCCACGGCCCGGCCCTGCGTGACGTGTCCGCCCACTGCGGCCAGCGTGACGTCCCAGAGCAACTCTGCGTCGGTGAGGGCATACGACAGGTAGTGCCCCGTGGCCCAGACGGTCGGGCGCCCCGATGCGGACTCCAGCGCCACGAGGGCAGCCCCGAGCGCACAGCCACCGAACAGGAAGTTCCCTGGTGTCGTGAGCTGAGGCGTTACGCGCATACGCCAATGCAATTCGTCGCCGTCGGGTTCCATGCCCAAGAAGGTCCGTGCATCCACGGGGCCGCACCCTACCGGCGCTGGTCGTCGCTCCGGCAACCGACCGAGGGCCGGTGCTCTCTTGCTCCCCGGCCGGGTCGCCCCATGGGCCTACGATGGTCCGGCCAACAAGGATGAGGACTCCGGCGCTTGCGATTTTCTCCGGGGGTGTAGCTCAGCTGGAAGAGCGGCGGCTTTGCAAGCCGTAGGTCGAGGGTTCGAGTCCCTTCACCTCCACTGGGAGGCCCACGCGACGAGCACTAAGAGCTCGGGGCCGTTCCCTCGAGTCCGACGCCTAGCGCCAGCCGACGCGTCGCATCGCATGTGAGCGGCAGCGAGCGGTTCTCCCGCTCTCGAAGTCACATTCGGGCTCGGTGATGCAGTCGCACCCGATCGCCTGCCCGTGACAGGCCGGGCATCGCTCCATGCAGCACCCGGGATGATGGATACCGCCCAGCGGCGTCCCGCAGTCCCGGCAGTCCTCCGGCTCGTAGCGGTGTCTGGGTCGAAGCTCCTGACCCCAGGGGATCGGGGGGTAGGCCTTTCCGTTGATGATGATGGGGTCAGTCAGGCAGCTGATTCCCTCTGTCATCTCTCCACCACACTGCGAACAAATGGCCATGACCCTCCTTTGTTCAGCCGTGACGACGATCATCTCAGGCCTGTGTGACACCAGCGCGGATGTGGAGAACCGTCCGCCCTGTCCTACGCTGCGCCTCATGACGACTGTGAAGAGCGAAGAGGCGGCTGCCACCCGGCCCGGGTTGTTGTCGGGGAAAGTGTGCGTGGTCTCGGGTGTGGGCCCCGGGCTCGGCCGGCAGGCGGCGAGAGCACTCGCGTCGCACGGTGCCGACCTCGTGTTGGCGGCCCGTCGGCAGTCCACCCTGGACGACGTCCTCGCCGAGGTGTGCTCGCTGGGGGCCCGTGCCATCGCGGTGCCGACCGACATCACCGATCCCGAAGCCTGCGCCCGCTTGATGGACGCCGGCGCGGCGGAGTTCGGCGGCATCGACGTCTTGGTGAACAACGCGTTTCGCTTCGATGCCTTTCAGAGTTTCGAGGAGGTGGACCTCGCCATCTGGCGCAAAATCATGGACACGAACCTCTTCGGCTCGCTGCAGATGACGCGTGCCGCGCTGCCGGCCATGCGAGAGCGCGGCGGTGGCTCGGTCGTGATGGTGGCCTCCATGGTGGCCCGGCAGCCCCAGCCGGCGCAGGGTGGCTACGCCATCTCCAAGGGGGCGCTGCTCACGGCCACCCGGGTGCTCGCCTATGAGCTGGGCCCGTCGAAGGTTCGGGTCAACGCGGTCGTGCCAGGCTGGATGGCGGGGCCATCGGTCGACATCTATATCGACATGACGTCGACCGGTCGGGGTGTCCCCGCCCAGCTGGTGGTCGACGAGTTGAACGCCCGGGTCCCCCTGGGCCGGATCCCGAGCGACGAGGACGTTGCCGGATCCATCGTCTACCTCGCCTCGGATCTCTCCTCTGCCATGACTGGTCAGGCACTCGACACCAACGGAGGCGAGATCTTCGCCTGACGCCACCGGCCGCGGCGGTCAGATCCCAGGAGGGTTCAGGTGCCTTCGCCTCCGCTCGCGGTGCACGCGCGGGGGTCCCACGGAGCCAGCGGCTCGACTGATGGCGTCGGTGCTTGGAACGCGCCGGAATTGCCCGTGTTCGCCGAGGACCCCGAGTTGCCTGCGGTCGTCGTCGTCGTCGTGCTGGGCGTGGCACTGCTCGCCGGGGCGGTGGTGGTCGTTGCCGGCGGTGCGTTGACCGTGAAGTCGGTGCCCGTGACGACGGTGACCTGCGATCCGGGCTTCACCTGAGTCGGGTCCAGGGCCATGACCACCGCTCCCGACATTGAGTTGGCCACGGCCTGTGCCGCCGCCAGCTGGGCCGGCGTCTTGGAGGCGTAGTACACGACCGTCTCGGCTTCCCGGCCCACCGGAGGGCTGTCACCGATCGAGCCGATATGGAAGCCCAACGCCTGCAGGCTCTGGGACGTGTCTGTGGCCTGGTTGTACGCGCCGGATCCGTTGAGGACCGACACCGTCACCGTCGAAGGCGCCGGGAGCGTCCCGCCGGAATAGGTGTCGTCGTTGCTCGACTTGAGGCCGAGGAACTGGTCGACCGTGTTGCGATCCTGTGGCTGGGAGGGAAACTCAACGTCTCCGTAGCTCCCGCCCTGGTAGACGTAGCTTCCGAACTGGTCCACGGCGACCGGCACGGTGAGTTGCGGTGCGCTGTTCACGTCGACGTCGTGGTACGTCAATACCAGGTTGATCATGGCGCTGGCCGAGAAGCCCGAGTCGACGGTGAGCTGACCGGCGACGCCGGCGATGAGCTGTTGGTCGGTGATCGGGTTGCTCAGACCCTTCGCTTTGACCGCCGTTGCCAACACGCGCAGGAACTCGTGGTCCCGACGGATGCGCGCGATGTCGCTCTGGGCCTCCTGGGGCCAGTCGGCGGGGTTGTTCGTGGTCACACCTGGGCCCTTGTACTGGACATGGCGTGCTCGCACGACCTGGAGGGCCTGGGTCCCGTTCAGCTGGATGCAGCCGGTGGTCTGGACGTTCAGCCCCGAATACGCGTCGTAGACGGGCTCCGGGAAGTACATCTTGATGCCCCCCAGGGCCTGGACGACGTTGATGAAGCTGTCAAAGTTGAGCTCGACGAAATGCTGGATCGGAATGCCGAAGTCCTCCTCGATCGCGGCGATCAGCTGGTCCGGTCCCTGGTACAGCGCAGCGTCGATCTTGTTGGCGCCGTCAGAGCGGGCGTTGGGGACGAAGAGGTCGCGTGGAATGGAGAGGATCGACACCGTGTGGCTGACCGGGTTCAGGTGGAGGACCATCACCACGTCGCTGTTCACGCCGTTGACACCTTGGGAGCACAAGCCGTAGGCAGGGTTCTGGACCTTGAGGGCGCACCGATCCGTTGAACCGATCATGAGGATGTTCTCGGTACCGGCGTCGTCTCCCTTCACCGGGGCGGAGGTCAGGTTCTTCAGGTCGATGCGGTGGATCTCATGGTTGAGGTACCAGGCGTACCCCCCGACCGCTCCGGCGATCAGCACGAGGACCAGTGCCAGCGTGCCCCCCACCCAGGCCGCGGTGCGCTTGCGGGAGCGACCTTTCGGAGCGGCGTGGGCCGGCCCCTGGCGAGCATTGTCGTCTTCGCCGCTCGTGCTCTTGCGGCGTCCGCGTCTCCCGGTGCGCGCCGCCTCGTCGATCTGGCGTCCGAGCTCGTGCAGGCCCTTCTCGACGGGGTCTTCGGCCGGGTCCTCGGGCGCGCCCGGCTCGGCCGCCGGTCCGCCGATCTGCTGACCGAGCTGGTGAAGGCCCTTTTGGACGGGATCGTTCTCGGGATTGGGAGGACTCATCGCGCAGTGTTCAGATTGAGATGTGCGACCTGACGCTTCGGTCGACGCCCGTGCCCCCGAGTTGGCCCCGGCCTGGGCAGCCGGAACGAGAAGTCAGCCTAGCGAGGGTTGCAGCGCCGCGGCAGTCATGGGTCGTGCGTGGATCGTCTGATCGATGGGCTGTCGGCAACCCAGGTTGAAGCACCAGAGCAATGAGTGGGGTCAGCGCTCATCCCGGGCCCGGTGGAAGGATTGGCCGGACGATGGTCGCGACCAGCGCAGGCCTGTTGCTGTACCGGATCTCTCCCGAGGGTGCGGTCGAAGTCCTGATCGCACACCCGGGCGGGCCGTTCTGGACGCGCCGGGACGACGCTGCCTGGTCCGTCCCGAAGGGTGAGTACGTCGTCGGCGAGGACCCACTTGACGCCGCGTACCGCGAGTTCGAAGAGGAGGTCGGTCTGAGGGCTCCCGAGGGCGATGCGGTGTTCCTCGGGGAGCTCCGCCAGTCCGGCGGAAAGCGGGTCAGCGTATGGGCGCTCGAGGGGGATCTCGACGTCACCGACTCGTCGAGCAACACCTTCGAGATCGAATGGCCCCGCGGATCAGGGAGGATGCAGGAGTTTCCGGAGGTCGACCGGGTGGAGTGGGTCTCGATCGCCCTGGCCCGGCGCAAGCTCCTGAAGGGGCAGGCCCCCTTCATAGATGCGCTGCTGGGAGCCCTTGCGCCCGCCTCTGGCCCATCCGACCGGGGATCCACCACGCCGGCTCCGGACTGACCGAACATCTCACGGTCGTGTGACGCTGGCGGCCGACCGCCAGTTGGTGCTGCAGCCACTGTTACACAAATAGTTCTTTCGCTCTATAACTGGGGATCTGGTGATCGACCGACGTTCTAAGACAAGGCTGGACGATCGAACGCCAACGGGAGACGCCATGGCAAAGGACGAGGGTCGGGCGCGAGTTCGTCAAGGCCGACACCGGTTCTTCGTAAGGGCGTCCATCTTCATCGGGCTCGCCGCCGTCGCCCAAGCGAGCGCAGCGCTCCCCCCGGGACCGGACAATTTGGCCCTGTATTGGGCCAGCCTGGCTGTCTTCGTGGCCTGCGCCCTGACGATCTTGCTGCCCTGGTCGCGGTTTCCCCGCTGGGCCATTCTCATTCCGACGCTCGGATACCTCGTCTCTGTCACCCTGCTCTTGATCTCGGGCGGCACGAACCCGAGCCTGCAGAGCACGTCCGGCGGGCTCTCGGCGCTGATCCTCCTGCCCGTCCTCGCCATGGCCCTGTACTACCCCGGCTCCTACTCGGCGATCGTCGTCGTTGCCTCCATGGTCAGCTTGACGGCATTCGGTGTGGCCGTGCACAGCAGCGCGGCAACGGACCTGCGCCGCTTCTTCGGCTGGACGGCAGTGGCGGCAGTGGTCGCGGTGACGGTGCATCACCTTCGCCTGAGCCTCGAGGGGAAGGTCCGGGACTCGGCTGAGCTCGCCCGCGTGGGCCGCCTCATGCATCACGCCACCCGGTCCCTGACCTCTTTGCGCGACCCGAAAGACGTGATCATCCAGGGCACAGCGGCCATGTTCGAACTGGCCGGAAGCGGATTTCGTGGCGCGTCCTACCTGCGGATCTCCGATGGCGTCGTTACCCAGGAGGCGGTGGTCGACGACCGCGGATCCATCCCCACCAGCTACTTGCTCAAGGACGACCCGTATGTGAGGACTGTGATCGACACCGGCGAAGCCCTGGTCACCCGGGTGGATCGGACCGCAATGGGTGCGTCGTTCCGTTCGGTCACCGACGAGATGGAGATCACCGACGCTGTGCTCATCCCGCTCTCGGTGAACGAGCAGTTGCATGGCATATTCCAGATCGACAGCCAAGGCACCGTCGGCTCCGAGGACCTGCTCGTCCGCTGCCGCTCCTTGGCCAATGTGGTCGAGCTCGCTCTCACCAACGCCATCGCGCATCAGGAACTCGAGATGCAGGCCAACACGGATCCATTGACCGGCCTCTCGAACCGGCGCGGTCTCTCGCTGTACCTGGACGGAGAGCGGCGCCTGAACGCCATGAGCATCCTCGTCTTGGATATCGATCACCTCAAAGCGATCAACGACGCCCATGGGCACGAGGTCGGGGACAAAGTCCTCGTCGCCGTCGCGCCGCGCAGCGGCCGGTGTCCTGCGAGGAGGCGATCTCCTGGCCCGTACGGGTGGCGACGAGTTTCTCGCCGTGGTGGCGGATGCCGACGAGTCAGTCGCCCGTCGCGTGGCCGATCGCATGACTGAAGCCGTGCAGCGCGTCAAGGTGCAGGGCGTGCGGACCTCGGTCAGCATCGGGTACGCATGCTGCGGGAGAAACGGCGACATCGACCGGCTCAGGCAGCAGGCCGACCAGGCCATGTACGAGGCGAAGCAGGTGGCACGCCGCCAACGGGCCCGTCACCCGCGGGCAACCGATAGCAGGGCGTAATCGCAGGTTTCGACCGGCATTCGAGACCAGGGCCGATTCGGTTAAAGCCACCTGAGTGCGTGGCCGATACCTTCTGCAGGCAAATCCGGTGTTTAGATGGTGGGTCCCCGTTTACAGAAGGGGAATGCCTCCTGAAGGTCGTTGGCCGAGCCTGAAGTCGACAGCGCGTCCTTGATCGATCGCCCTTATGGGCAACGGGGGCGGGCTCCCGGGCAGCGATGAGATGGCGGTTGAACAGGAATCCCGACGCGGAGGAGGGCGAAATTCCATGAGTACGGCAACGGCAATCCGCGTCGGAACAGACGTGACGGCGGTTCACCAGGTAGCAGAGAGCGTCGATCGTTTCGGGTCCCGCTACCTCGAGCGCATCTACACCCAGCACGAGATCAGCTCCTGTATCGGAGAACCACTGGTCGAGGCGGCGAGCCTGGCCGCTCGTTTCGCGGCAAAGGAGGCGACCATCAAGGTGCTGCGGCCGGTGGGTCATCAACCTGACTGGCGTTCGGTCGAAGTGCGCCGCGACCCGGGCGGCTGGTGCACCATGGTCCTCAGCGGTCGGGCCGCGGCCCTGGCGAAAGAGGCGGGCATTACAGACCTCGCGGTCAGCCTCACCCACGAAGGCGACGTTGCGGCGGCCGTGGTGGTCGCGCTGTGTCACTCCGACAGTGAATCGATTGGGCAATCCGGGACGTCGTCGGATCCGGAAGAAATTGGATGGGAAGACTGATGGAAGAGACGATCCGTACGATCCTGGCCGAGTACGGCCACCTCCCCGTGGAAATGGACAAGATCCGCGATGAGGACGATCTCTATCAAGTGGGCATGACCTCGCATGCCAGTGTCAACGTCATGCTGGCGTTGGAGGACGAATTCGAAATCGAATTCCCCGAGGCGATGCTGCGTAGGAGCACCTTCGAGTCCGTCGCGGCGATCCGAAAGGCGCTCGACGAACTGATCCAGGCCAGGGCCAGCTGACCCCGCCGTCGTTGGCAGCCATGGAATGGGGGCACGCGGTGCCAATGCTCCTAACGTGGAGGCATGATCGTAGGCAACCATGAGTGACGGACCAACCTTCCGCGACGAGCTCGTGGCTGCGGGCGTCCTCGTGCCGACCGCAAGTGACGGGATCTACGGACGCTCCGCGGTCTACGAAGACATTGTGGCCGGGCTCGAAGGCCTCGTGAACGCCACCGCCGCGTCCGAAGGGTCGGCGGGCTACCGATTCCCTCCCGTGATGCCGCGCAGCGTGCTGGAGCAGTCCGGTTATCTGTCCTCCTTTCCGGACATGATCGGATCGGTGTCCGTGTTTCGGGGCGACAACGCCGAGCACAAGCGGCTGATGGAAGTCGCGGCAGTCGGGTGGCGAATGGACGTCGTTCCTGGAAGCCGCCGACGTGAGCCTGTGCCCCGCGGTCTGCCACCCCCTCTATCCCACGTTGCGCGGAACCCTGCCCGAGGGCGGGCGGCGCTATGACGTATCGGGCTGGTGCTTCCGGCGTGAGCCGAGCGTCGACCCGGCGCGGATGCAGTCGTTCAGGCAGCACGACCTGGTCTACGTCGGCGACGCCGAGCAGGCGCGGGAACATCGGGACCGTTGGCTGCAACTCGGCGCGGAAATCCTCGACTCGCTTGGCTTGACCGTCGAGACGGTGGTAGCCAACGACCCCTTCTTCGGAAGGGTCGGCCGCATCCTGGCCGAGAACCAGAGGTCGGAGACGCTCAAGTACGAGATCGTGACGCCGATCAATTCTGCGGAGAACCCAACGGCGATTGCCTCGGCGAACAGCCACCTCGACCACTTCGGGGAACCGTTCGGGATCGTCACCGCAGAGGGAGAAGTGGCCCATTCGTGCTGCTTCGGGTTCGGCCTCGACCGCATCACCCTGGGTCTGCTGCGCACGCACGGGATGAGCCCAGAAGGATGGCCAGCGGCGGCTCGGAACCGGCTCTGGCCGTGAACCGCCTACGAGAACCTCTCGGCGACTGAGCCGGGAGCGCCGACGACGGTCCGGCGTATCGGGCGGTCGCACCCCCTTGGAGCGCCACGAGGATCAGGGCACGATCCCGACTGTGCGAAAGAATTGTCCTCTCTGTGCCGAAAGGTATGCGTGATGTCGCAAGCGTGTCCCCTGTGTGGGTCGGAATCCGTCACCGTGATCGGCCGGTTGACGCGAAGTGACCTGAGAACCCTCTGGATGCAGAATCTCGGCATCGACCCGGAGGCGTGGATTGCCATGCCGACGATCGACTACCGGCGGTGCGGCGTGTGCGACCTGCGGTACTTTGACGATGCCCTGGCGGGACCTGAAGAGATGTACCAGAAGTTGGACCAGCTGCCCTGGTACTACCTGGAACGCAAGCCGGAGTTCGACGTCGCGATTCGCCATCTCGACGGCGTGGAGCGGATCCTCGAGATCGGCGCGGGAGCAGGCGCGTTCGGACGGATGGTCTCGGGCAGGGGCGCTTACGTCGGGCTGGAACTCAACTCTTCGGCGGTCGAACAGGCCGTGAAGTCCGGCCTCGACGTGCGTCGACAATCGCTGGCCGAACATCTGGCTGTGACTCCACACGAATACGACGCCGTCGTGACGTTCCAGGTCGTGGAGCACGTCCCAGCTGTGGGCCGTTTCCTTCAGGAGTGCCTGCAGTGCCTCCGACCCGACGGAAGGCTCATTGTCTCGGTGCCCTCGCACGATGGTTTCATCGGCAAGGAGCTCAACAGCATCCTCGACCTGCCGCCGCACCACATCACGCAATGGTCGGACCGCTGCATGGCCGCGGTGGCGTCGGAGTTCGACCTCAAGCTCGTCTCGCTGCATCATGACGACATAGCTCCGTACCATCGGGCCAACTATCTGCACCAGAAGTTTCTCGACGCTCTGGGGCTCCGTCGGACCGATGAGCGCCCGGTCCGCGCCTCTCGGGGCTTCCACGCCACCGACCGGCTGGTGAGCAAGGCGGCCGGAGCGTGGGGCCGGGTGCGGCAGCCTGCGCTCCCTGCCGGTTTCGGGCACTCGGTGACTGCGTGCTACCAGCGGGTGGTCGGATCGTGAGCCGTGCCGGAAAGCGGCCTCCGTGGCTACTTCTTGCCGTTGGACGTGTTCAAGGTGATGGCGGCACGAATGAGCGTCTTGAACGCTCTCTCGTTGATCTTCACTCCCTCGTGGAAGTCGATGGCGCGCCGCACGTTCCCTTCGAGGCTCGAGTTGAAGAGGCCCGAAGGATCCTTCAGCGCCGCACCCTTGGCGAAGGTCAGCTTGACGACGCTCTTGTAGGTTTCGCCGGTGCAGATCATGCCGTCGTGGTACCAGGTCGGCACGCCGCGCCATTTCCATTCCTCGACCACGTCGGGATCCGCATCCTTGATCAAGGAGCGGAGCTTGCTGAGCATCGTCCCCCGCCAGTCGTCGAGCTCTTTGATCCTCTCGTCGATCAGCTGAGAAGGCGTCTTGTCCTTCTGCGCGCCGCTCGTCATCGTCGTGCCTCCTTTGCCCTCCGTCGTCACGCGCACAGGGCGTGCCTCGCGGCACCGACCGGATGTGCTGGTGGCGCATCTATAGCACCGGCCAGCGCGTCAGGAGGCCTCCGGCATGCAATCACCCGCGTGCAGGAGAGTGGGGAACGAGAAGTGCTCCCTAGTCGCGTCACCGCGCGCAGACTTTCATTCGTGAACGCACACTTCGTGACGGCACGCCACGTTCGGCATCGGTCGCCCGTCGGGAGCACGGAGTCGTGGGCGTGACGGGGTCGTCGCGGCCGCGGGTGGTGATGTTGTGGCACAGCCTCTCGGGGTACTGGGCGGCGGCAGTGCGCGCCCTGGCCGAGCAGGCTGACGTGACAATCCTGGTTCGCCCGCCTGACCCGCTCGCCCCCTACGACTACTCCACACTGGAGTTGAACGGAGCTGAGCTGCAGGTCGCCCCGTGGCGGTGGTCGCACTCATTGCTCGAGGAGCTGGTTGAGCGAACCCGACCGGACATCACGTGCAGCATCGGGCACACACCGGCATTGTGGCGTGTCCTGCACCAGGCTCGGCGCCGCCACGGCACCGTGACGGTGATGTTCGTCGACAACCTGTGGCTCGGAACCCCGCGCCAGCACGCCGTCCAACTCCTCTTCAAATTTGTTCGCCCCTACGCTTTCGACCGCGCCTTCGTTCCGGGCGCACGGACCACCGACTATGTCCACAGGATGAGCTTCCCGCCGCAGGACGTGGTCCAAGGGTCGCTGACGGTCGACGAGGCACTCTTCGCCCCCGTTGCCGCCGGGAGCTGCGGCCGGTGGAGCGATCCGAGGTTTCTCTTTTGCGGACGGCTGGTCCCGGACAAGGCCCCGGACGTCACGGCCGAGGCCTACCGGATCTACCGGGACAGTGTCGCCGATCCCTGGCCGCTCCAGGTGGTCGGGCACGGTCCGTACGATGGTGGCCTGGGCGCGACCCCGGGGGTGATCATGAGCGACTTCGTCCAGCCCGGCGCCCTGCCCGAGATCTTCGCCGCGGCCGGAGCGTTGCTGCTTCCGAGCCGTCTGGACTCCTGGGGGGTTGTGGCGCTGGAGGCGTGCAGCGCCGGCCTGCCGGTCGTGATCTCCGACGGGTGTGGTGCGGCAGCCGACCTGGCGACACCGGCCAACGGCTTCACCGTGGCCGCCGGCGATCCGGCGAGTCTCGCTAAGGCGATGACGGAGGTGTCGCTGGGGGGGACCGATCAGCGGAGGGAGTGGGGTCGGAAGAGCAGCGAGCTCGCCAGCGGCTACAGCCCGGCGCACTGGGCGGAGGCACTTCTCTCCACCCGTCGCTGAGTCTCGCCCGCTGCGTCCTTGTGGACGGGCTGGACGGGCTGGACGGGCAATTGGTTCGATCCTCGCACGGTTCGGATCCCATCACCTCGGTGCGCTGCAATTCGGATCAGGTCAGGCCTGGTCGGTCTTCGACTGGCGGACTCGCACCCTGCCTTTTGAAGGCTCGCTGGAAGGTCGTCAGGAAGGTGGCACCGGCGAACGCCGCCGGCACGAGGAGCAGATCGGCGGGCAGCCAGTAGCGCGGCTCGGGGTTGTCCACCACGATGAGCAGCAGCGCGAACACCGGGAAGACGCCCATGGCGATGGTGTCCCAGCGCCGGCCGCCCTTCCACCAGTGCCAGGCGGCGATGAGGGCCAGCACGTACTCGGCCGCCAGCACCAACGACCACGCCAGGCGAGCCAGCAGCATGAGGCCGCTGTCGAACCGTGGGCCGTAGACGGGCGTGATGAATGGGTACTCAACGCCAGCCTTGATCTTGTCCTCCAAGAACGTGGCGAAATGGTGCTCGAGGAAGTGCTCGTCGTACTTGATGACCGCGTGCTGGTAGGCGTCGCGCACCGAGGGGGGGACGAACCGCGGGTTCATCGCCTCGCCCTCGCGATAGAGCGGTGAACCTTCGTTGTCGTTGACCGCCACCAAATAGGCCTCGTCGGCCTGGATGGAGTCGGTGTACTCGAGTCGATGGACCGTGACGTCGTTGCGCACAACCCAGGCCGCTGGGCCGACGAGGAAGCACGCCACCAACAGCGCTGTGAGCCAGAAGCCCAACCTGAGGTGGCGCCCGGCGAGGATGGCCGCGATCACTGCGAAGACCAGCAACTCCTGGCGGGTGAGGGCGGCCAGCCACGCCAGCAGGGTCCCCCCGACGAAGAGCCAGAGCCGCCGCCGGGGCGGGTTGAGCAGGACCACGTACACGAGGGCGAGCACGGCGGGGACGGAGAGATTCTCCGCCGCAAGATCGCCGGCAAACGAAGCGGTGGCAATGAACAGCGCCGCCACGGCCGTGGCGGCGAGCGCCAGCGCCTCGCGGAGGCGGAGGGCCCGGGCGATCAGGTAGACGAGCCAGGTGGCCACGGTGCCGAGAAGGGCGTTGAGGACGATGGCCGACCAGTGGGAGTCGTGGATGACGAAGGCTGCGGCCAAAAAGGCCGGGTAGGCCGGCCACCGAGTGTCCGAGGCCAGGTACGGCGCGTAGGAGCCGACCGAGTAGCCGTGCCCGTGCGCCAGGTTCTGCGCCAGGGCGAAATAGTTCTGGGAGTCGCCGACGTAGTCGTGGAGGTAGTAGCCGAGGATCAGCCGGTAGACGAAGGCAGCGACGATGATGATGGCGAGGGCCAGCCATGGGGTGGGTCGGACCAGTGGCGGCTCAGCCACGGGCGAGGCGGTCTCTTCCAGGCGCTCGGTCAAGTCGCGATCCCCCTTGGTCCACCACCCAGCGGCGTGAACGCCCGGAGTATACAAAGGGCACTTCCGCGGGCCCGAGACAGCGGCGAAGCCCATGGCACGCACGCCGTGCTGGCTTCGCCCGCGGGCTCTGACGATGGCATGACGGATCACGATCCTCGAATCGCAGAGCAACGACTACGTGCGATTAGACGGCGATCGACTCTGCTTCTTGTGATCGAGGCGCTCTCTGCGGATCGAGAAATCCCGCAATGGCCAAGGTGCCGAGACCGACCAATGCCACGAGGGTTGTGAACCACCACCCGCCCGGCGGTGACCATTTCGCATCAGACAGAAAGAAGATTGATCCGCGCTCTCCGACCGCGTATCTCTGCGCATTTCCGTAGAGGGCGGCTGCATTGACGATGATCATCAGAGCTATACAGAGGTGCGGGAGCGCCGAGCGCCTCCATCCTGGGCCAGTACCGCCGCCTGCGAGAGCGTGCCACGGTGATCTGGCTGCCCTGTCATCGTCCCTCGGTGGTGCTGCGACGGCGAGGAGTCCGAGAGGAGCCACGATGGCCAAGGTGTATCGAGCTTGGAACTCAAATCCCCCTGCGATCTCTGACACCGTCACAGCGAGGGTGATCAGACCTGCCACCGCGAACGATGGCGAGGTATTTCCACCGAGCCAACGGGCTCATCCTGATCAGCGCCGATCCGATGAGAATGATCGCTGTCACAGACCCCAGGAGCCACAGGTGTGCGGCGGTATTGACATTGATCCAACCAAAGAGGCTGAAATAGCCCCTGACATCCCCCTTCGCCTCGCGCAATGCCACGGACAAATAGTGGCTGTAGGGGGTTGTAGGGGAGGCATTCGGTGCACGGGTGAAGTCGACACTCCACACGACATTCGCAATGGCTGCCAACGCAACCAGGCCGACGGCTATTGGAACTCTTCGGAGCTGGTCCCACCACCACGACCAAGGGCGCGTCAGCAGAACGACGGCCACGAGGTCAAAGACGAGGAAAAGAGGTCCTAGAGACTTGGCGCTTGCCAACGCGACGCCAGCAATCGTCCATACGAGCCACAGCGAAATCCTTGGAGGTCGACGCGAAAACTCAAGGCTGAGAGAGATCAGACAAATGGATGCCGCGACCTCGATCCCGTTCGTAGCGGCGGAACTGGCCACGAAGAAAGTCAGTGGTCCGGCGGCGAGGAACCACGCTGCCCGCGACCAAGCCGATGTGCAGGTCACGGCGAATGCCATGAGAAGGAAGAGCGCGGAGAGCAACGCAGAGACGGCGCGCTCAGCGTAAATCGCATTGGGAACACTTCCCGCCAACCGCGCCGCGACACCCAACGGCACGTAGAACAGGGGGTAGTAGGTGGCGACATAGCTTGTTTCGGTGGTCGCTCCGAGTCGGTAGATGGGTCTGCACGAAGCAGGGTTGAGTGCCTTGAATGCAAAGCATGGCGAAGCGTCGACCACGGCTAAGTCAGCGGGAAGTGTGAAGGAGCGGGTATTTGCCGTCTCGATGTTGTGAATTCTCGCAGGAGGGACGGGCTTACCAGTCCATTGCCCTTCCGCCGCCGAGACGGCCCGAATGAGATGCGCAGCCTCGTCCGGCCCCGACATCGGCGGCGAACTCAAGATCCAGGCTGCCAAGACCGCACAGATCCCGACGCCAGCTAGAAGTATCGATCGAGTTCGCATAGCGACCGGGTGAGCGTAGCCCTGCACAGATCTGAGATCCCTAGTGTGTGCCGACGCCCGGGCGGTGTTGTATTCGGACGCGATCCCGGTTCTCTCGTCGGGCGGCTCCCACGGTGGTCGGTTGTGGTCGAGGCGGCTGCCGCAGACCTGGCCCGAGTTCGGTCCTGCTCCTGGCCGATGACGAGGAGATGACCCACCACGGTGGCGTTGACTCGGCCGCCTCGGGGCCGTCTGGACGACGATGTGATTGGAAGCTCGGCCCGGCTCTCGGCTGACGGTCATCGGGCGGCAGTTCGGGCACCATTTCGCTGACGCGGGCCGTGGCCGCCAGGGGCACTAGCCCATTGAGTGGTCGTTTCGTGAGTCGGGCTGCCCGGATTTGAACCGGGGACCTCTGCGTCCCGAACGCAGCGCGCTAACCAAGCTGCGCCACAGCCCGTCCGCTCCCCAGGGGGAGCAACGACTCACACTACCGCGGCCTCAGCCGGGCGCTTCTCCGGTGCCGTTGTCCGAAGTGGGAGTGCTCGGGTCGGCGACGAGTGGTGCGGGTCCGGGTTCGTTGCCGGCGAATGTCGCCACCACCTGTGCCACTCGACGCTTGTCCATCTCCACCACCCGCAGGTCCCAGTCCCCCACACGGACCGACTCGCCCTCGGTGGGGATGTGTCCGAAGCGTTCGAAGAGGAGTCCGCCCAGGGTGACGTACTCCCCGTCTGGGATCTCGATGCCGATGCGATCGCGCACGTCGTCGACATTCGTCTGCCCGTCAATGAGCCACCGCGTGCTGTCGACCCGGACGATGTGGGGCTCCTCGACCTCGTCGAACTCGTCGTGCAGGTCGCCCACGAGTGGCTCCAAGAGGTCCTTGACGGTGAGGAGGCCCGCCACACCGCCGTACTCGTCGACGACGACGGCGACGGCCCGTCGGTGTTTGCGCATGTCCGCCAGCGCCTCCAGGACGCCCAGCGACTCCGGCAGGAGGTAGGGCTGGCGCACCTTGCGCGAGATCTCCAACGGGCTGGGATCGGTGGCGCCCCCGGACTCGTCGCCGGCGCGCGCATCGGGGCGGTTGGTGCGAAAGATGTCGTTGACGAACAGAATGCCGATCAGGTCGTCGAGATCGTCATGGACGACCGGGAAGCAGCTGTGCCCTGATGTCCGTACCGCCTGGGCAATGTCCTCGGCCTGTACGGGGATGGTGAGATACGTCACGTCGACCCGCGGCGTCATCACCTCGCGGACGTCCATGTTGCGCAGGTCGGCGAGCGCCTCGGTGATGAAGCGCTCCTGCTCGGACGCCTCGGCTTCGAGCGATGGGCTCTGCCGGTCCGCGCCGGGCCCGTCGGCTCCGCCGGAACGTCGCCACAATCGTCGTGATGGGTGGGACACGGCGACGCCGGGTCAGGGTCGCGACTCGGGTCCCGCCTGCAGCTGGGGTCCGCCGCCCACCAGCACCGGCACGGGCGTGAACGAGTCGTCTGCGAAGGTGCCGCCGTCGAGCAGTGCGGTGACGGCCCGCCGCAGCCGGAGCGGGTCGAGCGGCTTGACCAGCCAACCCTCGGCATCGGATCGGCGGGCGAGAAAGACATCGGGGCGCCGGTCGACCAGCATGAGGACGGCGACGTGGTCCAGAGCGTCGTAGGACTCCTGGAGTCGCAGCTCGAGGCACACCGCCATTCCGCCCATGTTGCCCATCTGCATGTCGACGATGAGCAGGTCGGGCGACTCCTCCGCGACGAAGGCAACCACCTCGGGACCCGAGGTCACGGCGCGCACTTCTCTGTCGGGCCCGCTGATGACCGCCTCCACGTCTTTGCGGAGCGTGGGAGCGTCGCTGGCGACCAGGATGGTCTGCACCGCGGGGACACTATCGGACCCGCCGCCGCGGCAGAAAACCCGCCGACGTCCTCCTCCGGCCGACGGAAGGCTCAGGAGAAGAGTTGGTCCGCCGCCCGCTGCAGCCCGCCCAGCTCGTGCACGTCCTGTCCGAAGAGGGGGATCCGGCCGACCGGCGCCGGTGCGACCTGCGCGGCGAGCCCCGAGAACGCCTGCTCCTCCCGAGCCGCCAGCGCGTTGAGCGCCGCCAGGTTGGCTTCGAGCGCACGGAGTTCCGGCGCGCACTCGGCGGGCTCGCCTCCGCTGCCGTTCCCGAAAGAGGGGGCGATGCGGTTCACCACGAGGGCGGCCACGGCGACATCGCGCTCGCCCAGCTTCTCGGCGAAGAAGCTGGCCTCGGTGACCGCGTCGGGTCGGGCCGAGGTGACGAGGACATAGGCCGTCGCCGGGTCCGCCAGGAGGTCGTGGACCGCGCTGGCTCGGCTCCGGAATCCGTCCTCCATCCCCTCGAAGGCCTGGAAGAAGCCGACCGCGTCCTGGACGATCTCGGCCCCCGCCACCTTGGCGATCGTGCGCAAGAGGGCCTGGGTGGCCACGCCGACGGCGCGCAGTGACATGCGGGTCGGCACCAGCAGGGCGCGGAAGAGGCGGTTCTCCAAGAAGCGGGTCAGACGTCGCGGCGCGTCGAGCAGGTCGAGCGCGTTGCGGGTGGGCGGCGTGTCCACGACCACGATGTCGAACTCCCCCGAGTTCACCAGCTCGTAGAGCTTCTCCATGGCCATGTACTCCTGGGTGCCCGAGAGCGCGCCCGCCAAATTTTGGTAGAGCCGGTTGCCGAGGATCGCCTCGGCCTGCTCCGGTGTCCGTGCGTAGCGCTGCACCAGGTCGTCGAATGTGCCCTTCGAGTCGAGCATCAGTGCGTGCAGGTGGCCGGGCCAGTCGCCCTCCACCTCCGAGGGCGTGTTGGGGAGTGACTCCACACCCAGCGCGTCCGCCAGCCGCCGCGCCGGGTCGACGGTCACCACGCAGGAGCGCCGCCCCGCCCGGGCCGCCGCCAGCGCGAAGGTCGCCGACACCGTCGTCTTGCCGACACCGCCTGACCCGCAGCACACGACGACGGAACGCTCGGCCACCAGACCGCGCAAGGTCGCGGGCTCGTGGTTGGTGTGGGTGTCGCCACCCGATCCGTTCGCCCCGGCCGTGGTGCTCACGACGCCCCCTCGGGCACGAGCGCCGCCACCGCCTGCACCAGCGCATCAGCCAGCACCTGGGTCTGCGCCGGCCCGATGGCGTCCGCCTCGAGCGCCGGCACCAGGAGGTGGGGCAGGGGCAGGTTTCGTCGCAGCCGCTCGATCTGCTCGGCCGAGACGGCGTGGCGGGCCAACCGGAAATCCCGGGCCTCCTCCAGCGCGGCCTTGTGTTCCGGTTTCAACGTTGCGCCGGCCATCTCCGCCACCTGGGCGACGGAGTGCTCGAGCCCCACGGGCTCGGGGTCGCAGGCGTTGACGATGACCGGCCCCAGCTGGACGCCCGCCGTGTCCTCGAGCGTGTAGGCGGACTCAATGGTCTCCGAGACCGGCAGCTCCTCGGGCAGGGTGACCAGGATCACCCGGCAGCGGGCGGGGTCGCTCAGGAGGTCGACCACGTCCTGGGCCTGGGTGCGCAGGGGCCCACCCCGGGCCGCGCTCGACCAGGCCGCTGGCCGAGGTCAGGAACGTAATGGCGTGTCCCGTCGCCGGAGCGTCCACCAGGATCAGGTCGGCGGCGCCGTCCCGCTCCAGCTGCTTGACCTTGCCGAGGACCAGGACGTCGCGGATGCCCGGGATGGCGGTCGACACGACGTCGAGGATCCCGGAGTGCGCCAGCCGCTTCGAGACGCGCTTCAGGCCGTGGTCTTCGAGATACTCCACGAGCGCGTCGTCCGGTGTCAGCCGGCGGGCCTTGATGGCGCCGGTCGGGCCGGCCGGCGCGTCCGGAAGCGACGGTGCCAACAGGACTTCTTCGTAGCCGAGATCCCCCGGGCGACCGAAGGCGGCCGTGATGCCCGACTTGCCCTCGAGTTCGACGATGAGCACGGATTTGCCTGCTCCGGCAGCCATTTTGGCCAGGGCCGCGCTCATCGTCGTCTTGCCCACGCCACCCTTGCCGGCAACGACGATGACGTGGCTCTGTGCGCAGAAGGTACCCACGTCCATGCTGGGCCGAGCGTAGTGGCCGGGCCCCGTCCGCAGATCGATCGCCGGCCAAAGATCCTGGTCACACCCCTTGAACGCGACCACCCCCGGCGGTAGCTTGACCGAAGCGGGGGGATCCGATGTGCCTTATCGGGGGGTTTTGATGCACCAGGGACAAGACATGTGGCAATTGAAGGCAGCGTGCCGGGGACCGCAGGCTGCGGTGTTCTTCCCCCCGTCGCACGCTGAACGCAAGGAGGAGAAGGCCTCGCGCGAGATGCGAGCCAAGACCATCTGCGACCAGTGCCGCGTCCGCGGCGACTGCCTGGAGTACGCAATCAGGATTCGCGAGCCCCACGGGATCTGGGGCGGCATGAACGAGCTGGAGCGCAAGCTCATGCTCGACCGTCGAGCTAGCTGAACCGGCCGCTCGACGACCCCCCGACCCCCCGGCTTAGTGCGGGGGCGCGATCTTCAGTTCTTGGTCGGCCTCCGACACGGCGTGGCTGTCGCACACCGCGCTCGGCCTGTCGCCGTCGACCGCGCAGATCGAAGCCGTGATTTCGTTGGCCGCCGTCACGACGGCCTGGGTGAGCGGACTGGCAGGCGTGCTGAGGACACCGGCGATCTGACTCTGTGAGAGACCGGCGAGGACGCCGGGGGCGAAGCTGGCGCCGTTCAGGACGTAGCGGTTGGCCACGTCGGTCAGCGCGAACGTGTCGGGTGTCTGCCCGTAGCTCGCGATGGCCGCGGCCTGCTTGGCGTCGGGCCGCTGCAGGGCGAGGTAGCGCCCGCCGGTGGGGTTGAGCGAGCCGTAGCGCTCGACGGTCTCGAGGTGGACGTAGTCGCTCGTGTACGACGAGTTCCAGAAGGTGTAAGTGGACAGGTCGGCGAAGGCCGTGCTCCCGCTCGACTGCATCAGACCGAGCTGTTTGAAGGTGCCGAAGCGCGACAAGGCGAGGATCAGGGGCCAGCGCTGGACCGCGGCGTAGGGCGCGAACTCGGCCCCGTAGAAGAACACCACAGGCTTGGGCGCCGCGCCGCCGTTGGTGTCCAGCCACAGGGGAGTGGTCCCGGACCCGGTCGGCTGCGGGGCCTGCACCGGGGTGGCCGGCGAGCTCACCCCCACGGTGTCGTAGACCGATGCAGGCACCGACGTCATGGTGGAGACGAGCGAGGAGGGGGCGGGGTTGAAGGTCTCCACGGTCGAGGTCGTGCTCGGCCCCGAGTTGTCCCGCACGAGGACCAGCGCGCCCAGCAGAATGATGGCGACGACGATCAGACCAAGAGCGAGATAGCGACGCGGGATGTGGCGCAGCGTGGTCGACGACGCGGGTTCGGAGGCGGGCAGGCTCATGGGACCGGGTCAGGTTAGTCAAGGGGTGCCGTTGTTTCGGGGGCGCCGCCTCCGGCTGCCGGTACCCTCTCCGGCGTGCCTCCATCGGCTCCCCCTCCACCATCGGCCCGTGCGGACGGGTCGGCTCCGGCACCGGTGGAGATCCGCCCCGCCGCCACGGTGATGCTGGTACGCGACGCTCCGGCGTCCTCGGGCGGGACTTCGCTCGAGGTGTTGATGGTGCGGCGCAACCTGCGCTCCGACTTCGTCGGCGGGGCCTACGTGTTCCCCGGCGGTGCGGTCGACCCGCTGGACGGGGGTCCCGAAGCGGAGGCGATCTGCGCCGGTCGCACCGATGCGGGGGCCAGCGCGCTGCTGGGGTTCGATTCGGGCGGGCTGGCCTACTGGGTTGCCGTGGTCCGCGAGACATTCGAGGAGGCGGGCATCCTCCTGGCTCGGCGCAAGGACGGCCCCGACCTCTTGGCCGGGGATCCCCAAGAGGAGTCCCGCTTCGCCACCGAGCGCGCCGCGGTGAACCAAGGCACCCGCCGCTTCCTCGACTTGTGCCGGGCCGAAGGCCTGCGCCTCTCTGCCGGCGATATCCATTACTTCGCCCACTGGATCACCCCGCGGGGCGCACCACGGCGCTACGACACCCGCTTCTTCGTCGCGGCGGCGCCCCCGGGCCAGATCGCCGCGCACGACGCCGGAGAGACGATCGCCGACGTCTGGATCTCGCCGCACGACGCCTTGGCTCGGCACCGTTCCGGCGAGATCGAAATCATCTTCCCCACCATCCGCAACCTTCAGGCCATCGGGCGCTTCGCCACGAGCACCGCGCTGCTCCGGGCAGCGGCGGAGGCCTCGAGTGCAGTCCCGGCAATCGAGCCACGGGTCGTGCCGGACGGCAACGGTATGCGCATCGTGCTGCCGGGCGATCCCGGCTACGAGCGCGGCGCGGTGCCCGACCCCGGGGGCGACGGCGCCGCGGTGGCGACTTCAACGAGGCCGTGCGCGAGGTCTCCATGCGGGCCAACGAGGAGGGCCCCGAGACCGCGCCCGGACCGCGCCCGTCGGGCGAAGAATCGACCGACCCTTCGTGATCCCGGCGGTGCCGGACTTCGGCATCGGCCCCACCCCCGCGCCGGGTCGGGTGGACGAGGTGGGCCCCGGAGTCCTGCGGCTGACCGCTCCCAATCCGGGCCTCATGACCGGTCCGGGGACGAACACCTACCTCGTAGGCGGGACCGAACCCGTTGTCATCGACCCCGGCCCCGACAATGCCGCGCACACCGCCGCCATCGTGGCGGCCGCCGCACCCTTCGGCCCGGTCCGCGCCATCCTCGTCACCCACACGCACGTCGACCACGCGCCTGGCGCAGCCGCCCTGGCCGCGGCCACCGGCGCGGCGTCGTCGGCTTCGGGCCCGCCGAGGACTTCGAACCCGACGAGCGCGCCGGCGAAGGCTGGACTCTCCTTTGTCCGGGAGCAGGGAGTACGGGCGATCTGACGCTGCGGGCACTGCACACGCCTGGCCATGCCTCGAACCACTTGTGCTGGCTCGTGGAGGAGCAGGAGCTGTTGCTGACCGGTGACCATGTGATGCACGGTTCGACAGTCGTGATCCGTCCCCCGGATGGCGATCTGCACCAGTACCTGACGAGCCTGGCCCGCGTCCGCGACGCCTCGCCGGCCATCCACACGCTGGCGCCAGGGCACGGAAGGCTCATGGACCATGTGCCCGAGGTGATCAACGCGCTGGTGGCTCATCGACTGGGACGCCACGAGACCATCGCAACCGGTCTGACGCGCGACGGCCAGGGCACGGTCGACGAGCTGCTCCCCCTCGTCTACGGCGACGTCACCGAGCGGCAGCTGCCGGTCGCCCGGTACTCGCTGTGGGCCCACCTACGGGCGCTCGGTCAGGAGGGCAGAGCCGCGCCGGCCGATGCCGCCAGCGGAGTGGAGGACAGCATCGAGACCCGCTGGGTGCCTGTCTGACAGCCGCTCCCTACCCCCCGGGTTCCGGAGCACGCCGGGTCTCAGTCGGTTGCGTCGCCCCCTCGAGCCACCGCTGCCTCGACCCGCTCCATGAGGCGGGCCGAGCAGCCCTGCACGTCGACGACGGGGGCCACCTCTTCGGCAATCAGCCGGGCCATCTCCTTGAACACTCCACCGAGCTCGCTCTCGCTCGCCAGGGCCACCGGCACCCCGATGTCCCCGCCGGCCGCCAGATCGGGGTGCAGCGGGATGGAGCCGAGCAATGGCACCCCGAGGCCATGGGCCAGCCGGGCGCCACCGCCCGATCCGAAGAGCGCATAGGTGGTGCCGTGCTCACAGGTGAAGTCGCTCATGTTCTCGATGACCCCGGCCACCCGCAGGTAGCCGCGGCGCGCCATATCGGCCGCCCGCGCCGCCACCTTCTGGGCCGCCACGGGCGGCGTCGTGACGACGAGGAGCTCGGTCCGTGGCAGCAGGCGGGCCAGCCCCATCTGGACGTCGCCTGTCCCCGGGGGCAGGTCGATGAGGAGGTAGTCGAGGTCGCCCCAGTGGGCGTCTTGCAGGAACTGCTGCACCGCCCGGGTCAGGACCAGCCCGCGCCACATGATCGCCTGCTCCTCATCGGCCAGGAAGCCCATCGACAACACGCGCACCGTGCCCGACCCGATGGAGCGCTCCAGGGGGATCATCTTCCCGGCCCGGGCCTCGACATCCCCTTCCATGCCGAGGAGGCGGGGGACGGAGAAGCCCCAGATGTCGGCATCGAGAATGCCGACGACCAGGCCGCGTGAGGCCAGCGCCACGGCCAGGTTCACCGTCACGGACGACTTTCC
The DNA here is from genome assembly GCA_963850185.1 of uncultured Acidimicrobiaceae bacterium. Classification (GTDB taxonomy): domain Bacteria; phylum Actinomycetota; class Acidimicrobiia; order Acidimicrobiales; family RAAP-2; genus Bog-473. The sequence goes on along the minus strand of CAWKKE010000007.1, from coordinate 10,470 downwards.
GACGCCGCCTTTGCCCGAGGCGATGGCCAACACGCGGGTGGACGTGGCGATCGCCGTATCGGGAGCGTCCTCACGCGCCTTCCACCGGGCCCGCGCCATCACGGCGGCCCGCTCGTCCGCGTCCATGGCCGCGACCTGCACGTCGACGGAACGGACCCAGTCGAGCGACCGCACGTGGTTCACCACGTCGCGCTCGATCTGACTGCGTAACGGGCAGGCGGCGATGGTCAGGGCCACGTCGACGATGACGTCGCCGCCCTCGACGGTGATCGCCCGGACCATGCCAAGGTCCACGATGGTGTCTCCCAGCTCGGGGTCCACCACCGCCCGTAGGCAGTCGCGGACCTCCTCCACACGGCCCGCCCGCGCGCCCTCTTCTGTGGGGGGTCTCGGAGTGGCGGGCGTGGTCATGATCAAGAATTGTACCTGCGTGGCGCCGAATTCCGGCCCTACCCAGGTCGGGTGCTCGGCGCCGCTCGGCGCCGGTAACATGGGCAAGTCCGCGGCGCACCGTGCACCCGGACTGTCGGTCGCCAGGCGTACGGCGCAATGAGGAGGATCCAGTGACGACGATGTCCACTTCCGTCAATATCGGGAAGAAGCCGGCACCGGTGACACTCAGCGACGATGCCGCGGCCAAGGTCGCCGAGTTGCTGGCCCAGGAAGAAGGCGAGGAGCTCGCGCTGCGGGTCGCCGTCAAGCCCGGTGGCTGCTCCGGCTACAGCTACGAAATGTTCTTCGACACCGAGGTCATGGCCGACGATGTGGTGCGCGAGTTCGGCGCCGTCAAGGTGGTCGTGGACTCGGCCAGCGCCGAGCTGCTGACCGGCTCCATCCTCGAGTACAGCGACGGCCTGCAGGGCGCCGGCTTCAACATCATCAACCCCAACGCCACCCGCACGTGCGGTTGTGGCTCCTCCTTCAGCTGAGCTTCGGGCACCCCGCCCTCTGAGCGGAACCGGCTCCACCTCCGAGCGACCCCCGGGCTCTGGCGCGCTCGCGTCCAGATCCGTCCCGTTCGTCCTCAATGGCGACGAGGTGGCGGTCGAGGACGGGATCAGCCTTCTCGATGCCCTGCGCGAGGAGCTCGGCTGCCGCTCCGTCAAGGACGGCTGTAGCCCGCAAGGTCAGTGCGGATGCTGCACGGTGTGGGTGGACGGGGCGCCCCGCGTCGCATGCGTGACGCCCATCCGCCGCATCGCCGGGCGTCGGGTCACCACGCTCGAGGGAGCGCCGGAGGAACTGCGCCAGCGCTGGGCGGCCGCGTTCGTCCGACACGGGGCGAGCCAGTGCGGCTTCTGCACCCCCGGCATCGTCCTCAGGCTGGCCGCGCTCGAAGGTGCGGGAGCGGGGACGCCGCCCTCGCGTCGCGACATCGAGGCGGCCCTGCGCGCTCACCTGTGCCGGTGCACCGGCTGGCAGTCCATCGTCGACGCCGCGTGCAGCGCGCTGGGCATCGAGGGTGGCTCGAAGCCGTCCGCGGGCGATCCTCGGAACCCGCTGTTGGCCGCGTGGCGGGCCCAGGTCGAAGGTCCGGCCTATCAGAGTTCGGGCCCGGACGTGATCCTCGGCGGGGGCGGCTTCGCCGACGACTCGGCACCCCGCGATGCGCTCGTCCAGTTGGGCGCGGGTGGAGCGCTCGCCCCCGGCCTGCGCGCCGCTCGGGCCGGGAGTGGGCGCGTGCAAGGGAGGAACAGCACGGTCCCGCTCGCGCACCCCGTCGAGCTGCCGGACGGCGACTGGGCACTGACACTCAAGACGTCCTGGCTCGAGCCCGCGTACGTCGAGCCCGACGCGAGTTGGTCCCGCCCCGGCGGCATTCCCTCGTCGCCGCTGGCCAACGGCGGGGCGTTCGGGGGCAAGCGCCACAGCCCGGTGCCCGACGCCGCTCGGGAGCTCGCCGACGCCAGCGGTGCTGCGGTGCGCGTGCTGTGGCGGCGTGAAGACGTGGTGCGCCGGGGGCCCAAGCGTCCGCCCTTGGCCGTCGCACTCCGCCCCGATGGGTCCGGCCTGGTCAGGGTCGGGCGCACCGAGGGTTCGGTCGGCCTCGAATTGCTGGCGGCCCGGGTGCGAAAACGCTGCCCTGGCGTGGAGGTCGAAATGGTCGACGTCGCAGGGCCTCCCGTGTCTTCCGACCTGCGCGGAGCGGGCTGGGCCGAAGTGCTCGCGGCGCAGGTTGTGCTCGAAGCTCCCGCCGCCACTGACCGCACCGACGCTTCGCGCCGTGGCGAGGCACGCGTCGACGTTCCCGATGCGGGCACGGCCCGCGTCGAGCTTCACCTCGCAGCCGGGTCGCGCGGCCGGGTCGAGGTCGACATATGGGCGGGCGAGGTCCTCTGTCCCGTGACGCTGCGCTCCTACGCGCTGGGCGCGGTGCACCAGGCGCTGGGCATGGTGTGGAGCGAAGGGATCGCCCTCGACGGCGCCGGCGAGCCGGTCGACCTGACCATCCGTTCCTTCGGCATCCTCGCCGCGCGTGACATGCCGGAGGTCACCGTCCGGCTCCACCACGAGGACGGCTGGCCCGTCAACGGATCTGATGCGGTGTTCGTCGCCACCCTGGCCGCCGCATGGGTGGCCGAAGGGTTGCCCGGTCGTTGGCCCACACGGCGCGACGCCGTACGAACGCCGGCGCACGACGTGGCACCATCACGAGGCTGAGAGGAGCACACATGAGTCCCGCCGTTGGTCCCTACTCCCCTGTCCGCCGCGTTGGTGACTGGGTCATCACCTCTGGCCAGGTTGGCTTGGCCACCGACAGCACTGGCACGGCCAGTCTGGTCGAGGGGGGGACGGTGCCCGAATTACGACAGGCACTGCAGAACGTGGCGGAGGTGCTCGCCGCCGAGGGTGCGTCGCTGTCTGACGTCGTGAAGACCACGGTGTTTCTCCTCGACATGTCGGAGTTCAGCGCCGTGAACGAGGTGTGGGTGGAGTACTTCAGCCAGAACCGGCCCACGCGCTCGGCTGTCGCGGTGGCTGCCCTCCCGATCGGCGCCCGGATTGAGGTCGAAGCCTGGGCCTACGCGCCGGTCGTGTCTCTGAGTCGTCTGATCGTCTGAGCCGCCGCGGGCGCCCCGGTCGGTCCCGCACCGCCGTTGCGTTGTGCCACGCCGGGGTGCCAGGCCACCTGCCCGAAGCGGTAGCCGACGGAGCGGACGGTCTGAATCAGGTGGGCGTGCTCCTCGCCGAGCTTGGCCCGCAGGCGCCGAATGTGCACGTCGACCGTCCGGGCGCCGCCGTAGTACTCGTAGCCCCAGACCCGGCTCAGCAGCGTCTCTCGGGTGAAGACCTTGGCTGGGTGGCCCGCCAAGAAGCGCAGGAGCTCGTACTCCATGTAGGTCAGGTCGAGAACGCGGCCCGACACGGCGGCCTGGTACGTCTCGAGGTTGAGCATGAGGGGCCCGTACTCAATGATGTCGGGCCGCAGGCTCTGGCCCGTGCGCCAGAAGAGGTGCTGTAAGCGCGCCACCAGCTCTTCGGGCCGGGATGGAAGCACGCAGAAGTCGTCGTAGAGGTCGTCGCGCAGCAACAACTCTCCGACCTGGTCGGTCCCAATGGCGAGGAGAAGAGGGGTCATCGGTACCTCGCGCAGGCGGAGGTGCCGGCAGAAGGCCACGGCGGCCGTCATGTCGTCGCCAGCGACGACCAGCGCACCCGAGTAGCCGGTCGTGCGGCCGTCGGGACCGACGGCCGCCATGTCGTCGGGGCCCGTCACGCACTGGTGCCCGAGGCCCGCGTTCTGCAGCGCGAGGGTCACCTCGGCTGGAAGTTCGGCTGGGAAGCAGAGGAGAGGGTCCATCGGTCCGTGGTGATCAGAGAAGCGGAAGGTAGCGATCCAGCTCGAACTGGGTCACTTGGGCCTGGTACGCGTCCCACTCCTCGCGCTTGTTCCGAATGAACCATTCGAACACGTGGTCGCCGAGTGTGTCGGCCAGGAGTTCGGAGCCCTCCATTTCGTTGACGGCGTCGTGCAGGCTCGAGGGCAACTGCTCGATCCCCTTCTTCGCGAGCTCTTTGGGGGTGAGCGAGAACAGGTTGTCGTCTGCCTCAGGCGGCAACGGGTAGTCCTCCGCGAGGCCGCGCAACCCGGCGGCGAGAATGACCGCGAAGGTGAGGTAGGGATTGCAGGCGCTGTCGGGCGCCCGGTATTCGAGTCGCGTGGACTCGGTCTTCCCCATCTTGACGACGGGCACTCGCACCAGAGCCGACCGGTTGTTACGGGCCCAACTGACATGGACCGGCGCTTCGTAGCCGCCGATGAGTCGCTTGTACGAGTTCACCCACTGATTGCTCACGGCGGTGATTTCGCGGGCGTGGTAGAGGAGGCCGGCGATGAAACGGCGCGCCACCTCGGAGAGCCCGTACTCGTCGTTCTCGTCGACGAACGCGTTGCGCTCGCCCTCCCAGAGCGAAATGTGGGTGTGCATCCCCGAACCCTGCACGCCGGCCAGCGGCTTTGGCATGAAGGAGGCGAAGACGCCTTCTTGACGCGCCATCTCCTTGATGACCATGCGGGTGGTCATGACGGTGTCGGCCATGGTCAGCGCGTCGGTGTAGCGCAGATCGATTTCGTGCTGGCTGCGCGCGTCCTCGTGCTGCGTGTGCTCCACCGGAATGCCCATCTCCTCCAACATCAGCACCGAGCGCCGGCGGAGGTCACTCGTCAGGTCGGCCACGGACAGGTCGAAGTAGGAACCAGAGTCGAGGGTGACGGGGCCCCGTTCCGGGTCGGCGTCGGCGAAGTAGAAGAACTCGACCTCCGGCGAGGCGAAGAAGGTGAAGCCCGCAGAGCGGGCACGCTCGAGTGTCCGGCGCAGCGCGTGCCGGGGGTCACCCTCGAAGGAGGTGCCGTTGAGGTTGGCGATGTCGCAGAAGACGCGGGCCACCTGTGCGTCGTCGTGGTGCCACGGCAGCAGCTGAAAGGTCTTGGGATCGGGACGGGCCAGGACGTCGGCTTCCTGTACCCGGCTGAAGCCGTCGATGGCCGAGCCGTCGAAGGTCATGCCCTCGTCGAGGGCGTTCTCCAGCTCGGCCGAGGTGATGTTGAACCCCTTGGGGGTCCCCAGCACGTCGGTGAACCACAGCTGGACGAAGCGGATGCCCCGCTCCTCCACGGTCCGGAGCACGTAATCCCGCTGGCTTTGCACCGCACAAGCTTCGCACGCCCGGGGACAGCGTCCTTTCAGGAGGCTGGCCCGTCGCTCCTAGCGGGCGGTGCGGGTCGCGCCGGTAATCTGAGTCGATGCCGCTTCTGCGCCTTGCCGCCGCGCAGCTCAACACCGTCGTGGGCGACCTGTCGGGCAACGTGGACCGGGTGCTCGCCGCGTTGGCTGCCGCCGAGGCGGCGGGGGCGGACATCTGTGTGATGCCCGAGTTGGCCATCCCGGGATATCCCCCCGAAGACCTCCTCCTCAAGCCTGGGTTCGTCGCCGACAACGTGACGGCCCTCGAGAAGGTGGCCGCGGCAACCGGGGACTGCGCCGTGGTCGTCGGGTTCGTCGGCGCCGCACCCGGCGGGATCGGACTGGCCAACGCCGCCGCGGTGTGTGCCGGCGGCCGGGTGGCGGGCGTCTACCACAAGCGCTTCCTGCCGAACTACGGCGTGTTCGACGAGCAGCGGTGGTTCGTGCCGAGCAACGAGCCGCCACCGCTCTTCGGCGTGGCGGGGGCCTGGGTGGGCGTCTCCATCTGTGAGGACGTGTGGTTCGACGAGGGTCCAGTCGCGCACGCCGGGCATGCCGGCGCCGACGTCGTGGTGAACCTCAATGCCTCCCCGTACAACCGCGGTCGACGAGCCGAGCGCCTCGCCATGCTGTCGGGGCGGGTGGCCGAGGCCGGCTGCGCCATTGCCTACGTGAACCAGGTGGGCGGCCAGGACGAACTGGTCTTCGACGGTGACTCACTCGTGATGGCGGCGGACGGGACGCTGATCGGATCAGGCCTCCAGTTTGCCGAGGACCTCGTCGTCGTCGACCTGCCCGTCGGATCCCACCCTCCGCGTGTCGTTACCGAGCTGTTGCCGCGCATTCCCGTGACCGAATCGCGGCGGACCGACCGGCCACCGCTGCGCCCGCCAGCGACCCGTCCCGCGCTCAGCGACCATGCCGAGGTGTACGCGGCCCTGGTTCTCGGCACGCGCGACTATCTCGGCAAGAACGGGTTTTCCGAAGCCGTCATCGGACTGTCGGGCGGGATCGACTCCTCCCTGGTGGCCGCCATCGCCGTCGATGCGCTCGGCGCGTCGCGAGTGCACGGCATCTCCATGCCGTCGCGCTACTCGAGCGAGGGCTCGAGGGACGACGCGGGCGTGCTCGCCGACCGGCTCGGCATCGACCTCAGGACGGTCGCCATTGAGGAGGCGCACGTTGCGTTCGCCTCCATGTTGGCCCCGCTGCTCGGACGCGAGCCCTTCGGGTTGACCGACGAGAACCTGCAGTCGCGCCTGCGGGGCGTGCTCCTGATGGCGATGTCCAATGCCAAGGGGTGGATCGTCCTTACGACTGGCAACAAGAGCGAGATGGCGACGGGATACTCCACCCTGTACGGCGACTCGGCCGGCGGCTTCGCGGTGATCAAGGACGTGCCCAAGACACTCGTCTACGAGCTCTGCCGCTATCGCAACACACAAGCCGTGCTCGAAGGGTTGCCCGGTCCCATTCCCGACAGCGTGCTCGACAAGGCGCCCTCGGCCGAGCTGCGTCCGGATCAGCGGGATGACCAGTCGCTCCCGCCCTACGAGGAACTCGATCCGGTTCTCCAGGGCTACGTGGAGGGCGACCGCACGGCGGCCGAACTCGTGGCGGAGGGCTTCGAGCCGGCGGTGGTCGACCAGGTCGTGCGCCTGGTCGACGGCGCCGAGTACAAGCGGCGACAGATGCCGCCCGGCGTGCGCATCACGACGAAGGCCTTCGGCAAAGACCGGCGCATGCCCATCACGAACCGCTACCGCTCCTCGGCCCTCGGGGAGTTCGAGGAGGCGGGCGGTGTCTGAGGTGGACGTCGCCACGAAACGGTGGCGTTCCATCGACGAGCTGGCCGGCCTGATCGGCGTCTACTGCTGGGTGGAGAATCGGATCTTCGAGCTGAGCGGGTTCTGGGCGACGGGGACACACGACAGCCCGTGGGCCGGGCTCGAACCAGCGCAACGGGTCTGGTGCGCCGGCGTGTCCCGGCGTCACGGACTGGTGGCGGCCTTTTGGGCCGAGCGGCTCCCGGTGCGAGCCGGTGTCGACCGGGGCGCCCTCGTGGCCGCGCCGGCCGGGCCGTTGGCTGCGGCGCTCGACGCGCTGGCCGCATCCGAACCCCGGGTAGGCCTGGCGGCTTTGGTCGAGACGCTCCTCCCCCGCCTGCTGGCTGTGTATGGCTTCCACCGGCAGACGGCGAACCCGGTCAGCGAATCCTCGGTTCTGGAGGTCCTGACTGGAGCCCACCGTGGTCTGGCCGCCGAGATCAGCGGTGCTCGGGTCCTCCTGGAAGGATCGGCCGAGGGGCTGACGAGGGATGCCGCAATCGGGCGCCTGATCGAACGGGCGTTTGACGAAACGGATGTTTTCCCTGCTGTACACACATCTTGACAGCTCCATTACACTGTCTGGGCAGCCCTCGTACGCCCGAAACGGTCGTCGGCTGCGCTATCACGAGCGCGACAGCCCGGCCAGGTTCCCCTGCCGAGGTCATGGGACGGAAGGTTTGGCGAAGATTTTGGCCAAGGAACGAATTGAGCGTGATGACGAGGATCTCGTCCGGCTCTACCTCACAGACATCGGTCAGTACCCACTGCTGACAAAGGACGACGAGGTCCGGCTGGCGCAGGCCATCGAGGCCGGGCGCGAGGCCGAGGCGGACGTCGCCAAGGCGCCCAAGGGGTTGACGACAGCGAAGAAGCGAGAGCTTCGCCGTGCCGTCATGGAGGGCGAGCAGGCACAGCAGACCTTCGTGCAGTCGAACCTGCGCCTGGTCGTCTCGATCGCCAAGAAGTATCAGGCTTCGGGCCTTCCGCTTCTGGACCTGATCCAGGAGGGCAACCTCGGTCTGATGCACGCCGTCGAGAAGTTCGACTGGCGCAAGGGTTTCAAGTTCTCCACGTATGCGACCTGGTGGATCCGCCAGGCCATCACCCGCGGCATCGCCAACACCGGTCGGACGATCCGCCTGCCCGTGCACGCCGGCGACACGCTGGCCCGTGTGCAGAAGGCCCAGGCGCGCCTGGAGCTGAAGCTGGGCCGCCCGGCCACGTTGGCCGAGCTGGGCATCGAGGTCGAGATGCCCGAGGACAAGCTCGTCGAGGCCCTGCGCTTCCGTGCGGAGCCCTTGTCGTTGTCTGAGCCGTTGCGCGAGGACGGCGACGCCGAGCTGGGGGACGTGGTCGAGGACCGCTCCGCCGAGTCGCCCTTCGAGGTGGCCGCGGTGTCCCTGCTGCCCGACGAGATCGGCCGGCTGCTCTCTCCGCTCGACGAGCGCGAGCGCGAGATCTTGCGCTTGCGCTTCGGGCTGGACCGGGGTGAGCCCCGCACCCTCGAGGAGGTCGGCGAACACTTCAATCTCACCCGGGAGCGCATCCGCCAGATCGAGGCTCGGGCCATGTCGAAGCTGCGCCACCCGTCCTCGGACACCGGTGCGCGTGATTTGCTCACCGTCTAACGGCGCGTAGGCTCTCCGACCATGAAGAAGCTGCTGATTCTCGCCGTCCTGGTCGCCCTGGGCGTTCTCGCCGCTCGTCGCCTGCGCGAGGCGTAAAACCCACAAGCCCCCGCCCTAGGCGGGGCGTCCCGCCAAACGCGCTGCAGCGTGTCGGCCCCGCTGGCCGCGACGCCACAAGATGAGTGCCGCGCCGGCAACCGCCAGGCTCGTCGTCACGACAGGCGTGGTGCGTCCGACGCGGTCGCGCAGGCGGATGGGCTTAATGAAGTTGCGCACCTCCCACCCGCGTTCACGTGCCACCTTGGCCAGGGCCCGGTCGGGGTTCACTGCCACCGGGCGACCCACCGCCTCGAGCATCGGCAGATCCGTGCCCGAGTCGGAGTAGGCGCTGCTGGCCGCCAGATCGAGCCCGGTGCGCTCCGCCAGCTCGCGCATGGCCGTGGCCTTCGAGTCGCCGTAGGCGTAGAAGGCCATGCGACCGGTGTAACACCCCTGCTCGTCGACTTCGCCTCTCGAGCAGATCGCCCCGTCGACTCCGAGGAGATCAGCGAGCGGCAGCACGATCTCCTCGGGCGAGGCGGACACCAGATAGACGCGATGACCGGCAGCCCGGTGCAGCTCCATGAGCTCGAGCGCCTCGGCGTACATGATCGGCTCCATCGTCTGGAGCATGGTCTCGCGCACGATCTGGCGGACCTGGGCCCGGTCCCATCCTTTGGTGAGCGCCAGCATCGACTCGCGGACGCGGACGAGCCGCTCCTCGTCCGCGCCGAAGTAGAGGTAGATCAATTGGGAGATGGCGGCCCGCGCCACCATCCGGCGGTTGATGAGCCCACCCTTGAGGAAGGGTCGTCCGAAGGCGGCGATGGAGGCACGGTCGATCACCGTCTTGTCGAGATCGAAGAAGGCCGCCTCCATACCTTTAATGGTACGGGTGACCGGCCCCCCGGCTTGAGCGTCCGTGACAAATTGGAGGACGGGCCCGCGAACATCCGGTGCCTCTGAACTGCGGCGTCGCGGGGGTTGCCGGTTGGTTGCGGCTACGCCTTCTGCTCGGCGATGAACAGGGCGTGCACAGCATCCTCGGCATCCGCCGTGACGAGAACGAGGACCTCGTCGCCGGACTGGAGCGTCGTGTCGCCCCGCGGGACGACGAGCCGGTCGGCCCGGACCACGGCCACGACGACAGCGTCACGCGGGAACGCAAGGTCTGCGATGGCCGTGTCGTTGGCCGGCGAGTCGTCGGCCAGGGTGATCTCGACCAGGTGGGCGACGCCGCCCTTGAACTGCAGCAGCCGGACCAGCGAGCCCACGGAAACGGCTTCCTCCACGAGTGCGGTCAGGAGTTGTGGCGTCGACACCGAGACGTCCACCCCCCAGCTCTCGTTGAAGAGCCACTGGTTCTTCGGATGGTTGACCCGGGCCACGACGCGTGGGACGGCGAACTCTTGTTTGGCCAGCAATGAGATGACGAGATTGTCCTCGTCGTCGCCGGTCGCCGCTACCACGACGTCGACAGTGGCCAGGCCGGCCCGGTCGAGCGAGGAGACCTCGCAGGCGTCCGCCGCCACCCAGGTGATGTCGAGGGTCGGGCGGAGACGCTCCACCAATTCGGGGTCCTGCTCCAGGACGAGGACGTCGTGGCCGTTGGCGTGGAGGTCCGACGCAATGGCAGTGCCGACGCTGCCCGCACCGGCGATGGCGACCCTCACCGTGCGCCGTCCTGGCTTGTGCCGGCGGTGCGCGCGATCATTTCGTCGAATTCGCGCAGTGCGTCGTCGAGTACTGCGATGTGCAGCACATCGCCCTCCTGCCCCACCAGATCGC